>NZ_CP120416.1:370000-1840000 GCF_032773895.1 Teredinibacter sp. KSP-S5-2
TTACTGTCTTCAGTAGAAAGTAATTTTCTGATTTTGCATCAGAAGTTCTTTAACAAGGTGGAAAGAATAAGTTGTAACATTGCACTTAAGTAGTGATTGAGATTAACTCAAGTACGCTTATCCGGTGTAATATCGTTGCGATTGCATTCAAACATATGTGTAGAGACACTTAGTTATCGACTGTGGGTCTTTGGCGAATTGGAGTGATTTTGCAGTATTTAATTGGTTTAGCCACTGATTAGATGAGGTCATGAAGAAGCTGAAGCAAAGCAGAATTTAATAAGTTGCGAACATTAACTTAGTCACTTGTGTTATATGGTCAAGTGAATAAGTGCACACGGTGGATGCCTTGGCAGCTGGAGGCGATGAAAGACGTAGGAGCCTGCGATAAGGCTAGGGGAGCTGGCACACAAGCTTTGATCCTAGCATTTCTGAATGGGGGAACCCACCCGCTTGCGGGTATCACTAACTGAATACATAGGTTAGTGAGGCGAACCCGGGGAACTGAAACATCTAAGTACCCGGAGGAAAAGAAATCAACCGAGATTCCCTTAGTAGCGGCGAGCGAACGGGGACCAGCCGATTCAATATGAAGTAGCAGAACATTCTGGAAAGTTTGGCAATAGAGGGTGATAGCCCCGTATGCGAAGCTTCATATTGGACATATTAAGTAGGTCGGAACACGTGATATTCTGACTGAAGATGGGGGGACCATCCTCCAAGGCTAAATACTCCCAGCTGACCGATAGTGAACCAGTACCGTGAGGGAAAGGCGAAAAGAACCCCTGTGAGGGGAGTGAAATAGAACCTGAAACCGTGTGCATACAAGCAGTGGGAGCTCTTCGGAGTGACCGCGTACCTTTTGTATAATGGGTCAGCGACTTATTGTATGTGGCAAGGTTAACCGTGTAGGGGAGCCGTAGAGAAATCGAGTCTTAATAGGGCGTGAGTCGCATGCAATAGACCCGAAACCGGGCGATCTACCCATGGGCAGGTTGAAGGTTAGGTAACACTGACTGGAGGACCGAACCCACTAACGTTGAAAAGTTAGGGGATGACCTGTGGGTCGGAGTGAAAGGCTAATCAAGCCCGGAGATAGCTGGTTCTCCCCGAAAACTATTTAGGTAGTGCGTCATGTCTCACCCTCGGGGGTAGAGCACTGTTTGGGCTAGGGGGTCATCCCGACTTACCAACCCCATGCAAACTCCGAATACCGAGGAGTGCAATCATGGCAGACAGACGGCGGGTGCTAACGTCCGTCGTCAAGAGGGCAACAACCCAGACCGCCAGCTAAGGTCCCAAATACCAATTAAGTGGGAAACGATGTGGGAAGGCTTAGACAGCTAGGAGGTTGGCTTAGAAGCAGCCACCCTTTAAAGAAAGCGTAATAGCTCACTAGTCGAGTCGGCCTGCGCGGAAGATGTAACGGGGCTAAAATTGGTAACCGAAGCTGCGGATACTTTCGAGTATGGTAGGGGAGCGTTCTGTAAGCCTGTGAAGGTGGATTGAGAAGTCTGCTGGAGGTATCAGAAGTGCGAATGCTGACATGAGTAACGATAAAGGGAGTGAAAAACTCCCTCGCCGGAAGATCAAGGTTTCCTGTCCAACGCTAATCGGGACAGGGTTAGTCGGCCCCTAAGGCGAGGCAGAAATGCGTAGTCGATGGGAAGCAGGTTAATATTCCTGCACCGACTGTTACTGCGATGGAGGGACGGAGAAGGCTAGGCAGGCGTGGCGTTGGTTGTCCACGTGAAAGCTTGTAGGCTGGGATCTTAGGCAAATCCGGGATCCTAAGGCTGAGAGGTGATGACGAGCTCTTTTTTGAGCGAAGCTGTTGATGCCCTGCTTCCAAGAAAATCTTCTAAGCTTCAGGTAACAGTTGACCGTACTCCAAACCGACACAGGTGATCAGGTAGAGAATACCAAGGCGCTTGAGAGAACTCGGGTGAAGGAACTAGGCAAAATAGTACCGTAACTTCGGGAGAAGGTACGCCGCTGACGGTGATCGGACTTGCTCCGTAAGCTGTTGGCGGTCGAAGTAACCAGGTGGCTGCGACTGTTTATTAAAAACATAGCACTCTGCAAACACGTAAGTGGACGTATAGGGTGTGACGCCTGCCCGGTGCCGGAAGGTTAATTGATGGGGTTAGCTTATGCGAAGCTCTTGATCGAAGCCCCGGTAAACGGCGGCCGTAACTATAACGGTCCTAAGGTAGCGAAATTCCTTGTCGGGTAAGTTCCGACCTGCACGAATGGCGTAACGATGGCCACGCTGTCTCCACCCGAGACTCAGTGAAATTGAAATCGCAGTTAAGATGCTGTGTTCCCGCGGCTAGACGGAAAGACCCCGTGAACCTTTACTACAGCTTTGCACTGAACTTTGAGCCTATTTGTGTAGGATAGCTGGGAGGCTTTGAAGCGTAGACGCTAGTTTACGTGGAGCCAATCTTGAAATACCAGCCTGATATGTTTGAGGTTCTAACCCAGGTCCCTTATCGGGATCGGAGACAGTGTATGGTGGGTAGTTTGACTGGGGCGGTCTCCTCCCAAAGAGTAACGGAGGAGCACGAAGGTGCGCTAATCATGGTCGGAAATCATGAGGTTAGTGTAAAGGCACAAGCGCGCTTGACTGCGAGACAGACACGTCGAGCAGGTACGAAAGTAGGTCTTAGTGATCCGGTGGTTCTGTATGGAAGGGCCATCGCTCAACGGATAAAAGGTACTCCGGGGATAACAGGCTGATACCGCCCAAGAGTTCACATCGACGGCGGTGTTTGGCACCTCGATGTCGGCTCATCACATCCTGGGGCTGAAGCCGGTCCCAAGGGTATGGCTGTTCGCCATTTAAAGTGGTACGCGAGCTGGGTTTAGAACGTCGTGAGACAGTTCGGTCCCTATCTGCCGTGGGCGTTGGAAAGTTGAGAAGAGTTGCTCCTAGTACGAGAGGACCGGAGTGAACGAACCTCTGGTGTTCCGGTTGTTTCGCCAGAAGCATTGCCGGGTAGCTACGTTCGGACGGGATAACCGCTGAAAGCATCTAAGCGGGAAGCCTCCTTCAAGATTAGCTTTCCCTGGGGCTTGACCCCCTGAAGGGCCGTTGAAGACTACGACGTTGATAGGCTGGGTGTGGAAGCGCTGTGAGGCGTTGAGCTAACCAGTACTAATTGCCCGTGAGGCTTGACCATATAACAGAACTGATTAAGTTATGTTGAAGTTAAGCAACAAAATTATTAAATAATCGAAGCTAAGTGTGACACACGCAAGAGCAAAGATATTGTCTGGATAAGCAAACCGAAAGGTAAGAGTAATCCAACACTATGAGCAAAGTTGCAAAAAACTTATTCAATCCGCCACCCTATTTAGGTAGGTAAGTGCAGTTCAATAGAACATAAGACATACACCGCCTATACAGCTTTGCCTGACGACATTAGAGCATTGGAACCACCTGATCCCATCCCGAACTCAGAAGTGAAACGATGCATCGCCGATGGTAGTGTGGGAGATCCCATGTGAGAGTAGGTCATCGTCAGGCTTCTAAATAAAGAAACCCCAGGTTCTAACGAGCCTGGGGTTTTTTGTTGTCTTTGGGTTTTGAATGGTTTGAAAATCATGCTTATTAAGCAAAACCGCTTTTTTTTGTACGCAAACCCTGAAAGAATTTCTGTCGCTAGATAATAATTAACAAGCTTTCTTCTCAGTGACTAATGAAGGCAAATCACTTAAGCTTTCCCCCCAATTTTAAAATCTCAGTGACTCATGACTAGCCAGTTTATCCATCTCCGGGTACATACCGAATTCTCTCTTGTTGACAGTATCATTCGTATTAAGCCTCTGGTTGCTAAAGTGGCGGCGCTGGGTATGCCTGCTTGTGCAGTTACTGATCAGCATAATTTTTATGGCTTGATCAAGTATTACTCTGCCTGTCAGGGGGTGGGGGTTAAACCGATTTTTGGAGCGGATTTATACCTCGAAGCGGATGATGTTGAGGCAAAACCTTATTTGTTCACCATGTTAGCGACGAATGTCGAGGGCTACAGGAATATCACTGAGATCATTTCTAAAAGTTATCAACATGGACAAAAACATGGAGAGCCTTTTGTAAAACGAGAGTGGATCTTGGAGCATGCCCCGGGAACGATTGTGTTATCGGGGGCAAAATACGGGGAAGTAGGCCAGGCCATTTTAGGCAATCGAATTGAAGACGCTCAAACTGCGCTCAAATTTTGGAGTGAGGCTTTCCCAGATAGGTTTTACATGGAGTTGCAAAGAACCGGGAGAGAAGGAGATGAACGCTATCTTCATAAAGCCGTAGAAATGGCGATGCAGTGGGGTATTCCCGTTGTTGCTACTAACGATGTCCGCTTTATGGACAGAAAACAATATGGGCCACATGAAGCCAGGGTCTGTATTGGAGAGGGGAGAGCCCTGGATGACCCTCGTCGCGAGCGCAGATACAGCGATCAGCAGTACTTCAAAACCGCTGAAGAAATGGTGGAATTGTTTAGTGATATTCCTGAAGCGGTCGAGAATACGGTAGAAATTGCCAAGCGCTGTAATGTCGATATTCAGCTGGGTAAGTATTTTCTTCCTGAGTATCCTATTCCTGAGGGAATGACACAGGACGAATTCTTTACCAAGATTTCTTATGACGGCCTTGATGAGCGACTGGAACGGATTCTGGACAAAAGCGCGCCAGATTATGAAGAGCGAAAACAGGTCTATTATGACCGCCTTCAGTTCGAGCTGGATATTATTATTCAGATGGGTTTCCCCGGATACTTCCTGATCGTAATGGACTTTATCCAGTGGGCGAAGGATCACGATATTCCTGTCGGACCTGGAAGGGGTTCCGGTGCCGGTTCCCTAGTAGCCTACTCGCAAAAAATTACTGACCTAGATCCACTGCAATACGACCTGCTATTCGAACGGTTTTTGAACCCGGAACGGGTATCGATGCCTGACTTTGATGTCGACTTCTGCATGGAAACACGAGATAAAGTTATCGGTTATGTTGCAGACAATTATGGTCGTGATGCCGTTTCGCAAATTATTACTTTCGGTACCATGGCCGCGAAAGCTGTGGTACGTGATGTCGCTAGGGCACAGGGCAAATCATATGGCTTAGCCGATAAGCTTTCCAAAATGATACCTCCTGATATTGGTATGACGCTTCAAAAAGCGTTTGATCAGGAGGAGATTCTTAGGGAGTTTCTGCAGAACGATTCCGATGCCCAAGAAATCTGGGATATGGCGCTTCAGTTGGAAGGAATCGCTCGAAACGTTGGTAAACATGCGGGGGGGGTTGTCATTGCACCCACCAAACTGACGGATTTTGCTCCGCTTTATTGTGATGAACAGGGCGGCGGCCTAGTCACTCAGTTCGATAAGAATGATGTTGAATCTGCGGGCTTGGTGAAATTTGACTTCCTTGG
This sequence comes from Teredinibacter sp. KSP-S5-2, assembly GCF_032773895.1. Classification (NCBI taxonomy): domain Bacteria; kingdom Pseudomonadati; phylum Pseudomonadota; class Gammaproteobacteria; order Cellvibrionales; family Cellvibrionaceae; genus Teredinibacter; species Teredinibacter sp. KSP-S5-2. The sequence goes on from NZ_CP120416.1 coordinate 375,433, forward strand.
TTTGCGGACGCTCACGATCATCGACTGGGCAGTGAAAATGATTAACACCCAGCGGTCGGCGCAGGGTGAAGCTTCGGTGGATATCTCGGCCATTCCTTTGGATGATCCTGATACCTTCAAACTCCTGAAGGCTGCTGATACTACCGCTGTATTCCAGCTGGAATCCCGAGGGATGAAAGACCTCATTAAACGTCTTCAGCCAGATAACTTGGAAGATATGATCGCGCTTGTGGCGTTATTCCGTCCGGGGCCGCTGCAGTCAGGTATGGTGGATGACTTTATTGCTCGTAAGCACGGCCGCGCTCAAGTTGCATACCCCGATGCGAAGTATCAGCATGAGTGGTTAAAACCCATACTTGAACCCACTTACGGCGTCATTGTTTACCAGGAACAGGTAATGCAGATTGCTCAGGAGTTAGCTGGCTATTCTCTTGGCGGAGCTGACTTACTTCGTCGTGCGATGGGTAAGAAAAAGCCGGAAGAGATGGCAAAGCAACGTGCTGTTTTTGAAGAAGGGGCAGCGGGTAAAGGTGTTGACCCTGAGTTGGCGATGAAAATCTTCGACCTCGTGGAAAAGTTTGCAGGCTATGGCTTTAACAAATCCCACTCAGCTGCATATGCTTTGGTTTCCTATCAAACTGCTTGGCTGAAAGCGCATTATCCGGCTCACTTTATGGCCGCAACCATGTCTTCGGATATGGATAAAACTGATAAGGTGGTTACTTTTATTGAAGACTGCCGGGTATCAGGCCTAACCCTATTACCACCTGATGTGAACCTTGGTCGTTTCCAATTTACCGTAGATAACGACAACAATATTATTTATGGTTTAGGTGCCATTAAAGGGCTTGGGGAAGGACCAATTGAAAATATTCTTCAAGCGAGGGAAGCCGGTCCGTTCACTGATATTTTTGATTTTTGTGCACGAGTTGACTCTCGAAAAGTCAATAAACGGGCTCTGGAAGCCTTAGTACGCAGTGGCGCTTTTGACACTATCGGCCCACAAATTGACCTGGATTACGACCGCGCAGTGATGTATTTGGCCATTCCGGATGCCGTAAAAGCTGCGGAGCAAAGTGCAGCAAATGCCAATGCCGGGATGACGGATATGTTCGGCGAAGTTGTGCCAAGCGGAAACGGTGCCGAAGATGTGTACTCGGATTTTCGTAAAGTACGTCGTTGGAGTATGAAGGACCGTTTGGAGGGGGAAAAAGAAACCCTTGGTTTGTATTTGACTGGTCACCCGATAGACGAGTATGACGCTGAATTAAACCAGCTAGTATCGGCCCGCATCGCAAACGTAAAGCCTGATAAAAATCAGCAATCTATTGCTGGTATGGTGGTCGCATTCCGGGTAATGAAGACTAAGCGGGGGGATAATATGGCCTTTATCTCCCTTGATGACCGTACTGGTAGGATGGAAGTTGCTGTTTTTTCTGATACGTATAATGAATATCGGGATCTATTGGAAAAAGACGCGCTGTTGGTAGTGCAAGGGCAGATTAGCCATGATGACTACAGCGGCGGCTTGAAGATGCGTGCCGATGCGATTAATAACCTGGCTACCGCGCGCCAGGACAAAGTTAGAAACGTCAAACTGATTTGGGAAAGTGAGTCTTTACCTACAGATTACAGCGCGCAGTTAAGGGATGTGCTTGCTCCCTATCGGGACGGTCGCTGTCCAATTGTCATTACCTATCAAAAATCGGGTGTGCAAGGGGATGTGATTCTTGGGGATGACTGGAAAGTTCATCCCTCCGATGAGCTTCTGGTTGCTTTGCGTACAATGTATGGCACAGAGCAAGTGGAATACGTTTACAAGGATTGATCCTTACACTTTAGCCTGGGCCGTTGGGGTGGTAAACTTGCGCCTCTTTTGGCTCCGCATGAAGTCTTTGCGGTTAAAAAATAAAAAGGTACTTTCACGCATATGAATCTGAACTATCTCGATTTCGAGCAACCAATCGCTGAATTTGAAGCCAAAATTGAAGCGTTGCAGTTAGGTACAATTGACGGCGACGATGTTGACCTGACCGAAGAAATCGAAAGCCTCAGGGCTAAATTGATAAAGAGAACGGAAAGCATATATTCCAACTTGACGCCTTGGCAGGTTGTTCAGGTTGCCCGCCATCCGCAAAGACCTTATGCCGCGGATTACATTTCTCGTATCTTCGATGATTGGCATGAACTGCATGGTGATCGTCACTTCGGTGATGATAAAGCCATTATTGGTGGTATTGGCCGTTTGGCCGGTAAGCCCGTCATGGTGATCGGTGAGGAAAAAGGCCGCAGTGTAAAAGAGAAAGTGGCTCGCAATTTTGGTATGCCTAGACCTGAAGGCTACCGTAAGGCATTGCGTTTAATGGAAATGGCCGAGCGTTTTAAGATTCCTGTCCTGACATTGATCGACACTCCGGGGGCATACCCTGGTATCGACAGTGAAGAGCGCGGTATCAGTGAGTCCATCGCCCAAAATCTTGCTGTAATGTCACGTTTGAAAACCCCAATTATTTGTACCGTGATTGGAGAAGGTTCCTCTGGTGGTGCTTTGGCCATTGGCGTGGGCGATCAGCTGAATATGCTGCAATACTCCACGTACTTTGTAATTTCTCCAGAGGGCTGCGCCAATATTATTTGGAAAACGGTGGAAAAAGCACCCCTAGCGGCAGAAGCGATGGGGGTTACCTCAAGCATTTTAGAATCCTTGGGTATTGTTGATGAAACTATTCCTGAGCCTCTAGGTGGCGCGCACAGGGATATCGACGCTATGGCCGCTAAATTAAAAGAGCGTTTAGTGGCTCAGTTGAATGAGCTGCAAGGGTATAACATTGATGAACTCCTGGAAAAACGTTATCAGCGTCTTATGAGTTACGGTAACGGCCCGCTTTAAGCGAGCCGGTTTATCCCGCCCCTATTTCAGGTTTTTTCAGTTTCATCCTGATTGTTGGTGCTTTTAAAGCGCTGGTTAACTCATCATACGTGGCGTATAACGTAGGGGCAATTATTGGGACTATTGCTTTGGGGAGTTTGGCGGTGTATCCCCAGCATTTGTTCCTAGGAGTTTAGGGTAAAGGGAATTGCGGCGGAAAAATTGATGCAATTAAGTACAATGTCGGAGCGGCATTGGTACTACTCGCTATCATTGTTTTTGCCGGAGCGTTTGGTAACTCTGACTTTTTACGTTCACTTGTGTTGATCGTGTTTTTAGTTTGCCCTTATTTTCTCAATGTTTTTGGTATATTGAACCTTCCCCAAAAGACTGAAGCATAAAATCCAATCCCTCAATCACATTGTGGGCGTCAATAATTAAGAACGAATATCTATCATGAATTTCAACGAATTTTCCGCTTGGTATAAAGAACAGGAAAGTCGTTGTGAGCACATGACACTTTCTACTTCTGCTCGACTTAAGCGGGAAAAGCTTAAGCTGGAAAAGCGTATTAGATCCAAGCAACCTATCGATAAAATTCTTCAGAAGCTGGAAGTTAGTTTTAACCATTCTATTGATTTGGTAAAACAGAAACATGATTCAATTCCCGATATTGTTTTTCCCGAAAACCTGCCAATTAGCCAGAAACAAGAAGAAATTGCCGAGTTAATCGAGAAAAATCAGGTTGTTATTCTTGCCGGTGAAACCGGGTCGGGGAAAACAACTCAGATTCCGAAAATTTGCTTGTCTTTGGGGCGTGGTGTACGAGGACAAATTGGTCATACTCAGCCAAGACGTATTGCCGCTCGAACAGTTGCCGCTCGCATTGCCGAAGAATTGCAGACCGAATTGGGAACCGCTGTTGGTTATCAAGTTCGGTTTACTGATCACTCTACAGAAAACAGTTACGTAAAATTAATGACGGACGGTATTTTGTTGGCCGAAATTCAACAGGATCCGATGTTATGGAAATACGACACACTCATTATTGATGAAGCCCATGAAAGAAGTCTGAATATCGATTTTCTTCTTGGCTATTTAAAAACACTTCTTAAAAAACGCACCGACCTGAAACTTATCGTCACCTCTGCAACAATTGATTTGGATAAATTCTCCAAACACTTTGATGATGCACCCGTGATTGAAGTATCTGGACGGACCTACCCGGTTGACGTGTTGTACCGTCCATGGCAAGAGCAATTTGAAGATCAGACAGAAGCCATTGTTGCCGCCATCGATGAACTTTTAAAAATGTCAAAAGGTTTAGGCGGAGACATCTTGGTGTTTCTTTCTGGCGAGAGAGAAATTCGCGAAACATCACATGCGATAAAAAAGGCCGGACTTCATCAGATAGAGGTTTTACCTCTGTATGCGCGGTTGAGTTTAGCTGAACAGACGCGGATCTTTCACCCACATAAAGGCCGAAGGGTTGTACTTGCAACTAACGTTGCCGAAACCTCTTTAACCGTTCCCGGAATTCGTTATGTTATTGACCCGGGAACTGCTCGTATTAGCCGATACAGCTTACGAACCAAAGTACAGCGTTTGCCTATTGAAGCGATTTCTCAGGCGAGCGCAAATCAGCGTAAAGGTCGTTGTGGACGGGTGAGCGACGGCGTGTGTATCCGTCTTTACGATAAAGAAGATTTTGAATCTCGGCCTGAATTCACGGACGCGGAAATCCTGCGAACCAACTTGGCCGCAGTTGTGTTGCAAATGCTGCAGATGCGAATTGGGGATGTTCGTCGATTCCCGTTCGTAGACCGACCTGATAATCGTCTTATTAACGACGGTTTTAAGTTACTGGAAGAGCTGCAAGCTGTTGATCGGAATGGCAATATCACTCAGGTTGGGCGGCAGTTGCAAAATATATCTGTTGACCCTCGATTAGCGCGTGTGGTGATTGAAGCCAACAAGCGGCACTGCTTAAAAGAAGCGTTAATCATTGTTTCGGCGTTAAGTATTCAGGATCCGAGAGAGCGACCGGCAGATAAACAGCAGGCATCTGATGAAAAACATCGCCGCTTTTATGACGAAAACTCGGATTTTTTTGCGTATATTAATTTATGGAACTACATTGAGGAGCAGCGCCAAGAGCTTTCTCAAAATCAATTACGTAAGTTGTGCAAAAAAGAGTTCCTCAATTATTTGCGTTTGAAAGAATGGCGAGATCTTCATTACCAGCTAAAACTGTCGACCAAACAGCTGTGCTTTAAGGAAAACGAACAGCCTGCCAGTTACGAAGAGCTTCACCGGGCAATTATTTCCGGCTTTATCACTAATGTTGGTTGTAAACAGGAAGATAAAAAAGATCACACCGGCAAGCTAAGAAAAAATAATACTTATGAGGGAACTCGAAACAGGAATTTTCAGATTTTCCCCGGGTCATCTCAATATAAAAAACGACCCAAATGGATGTTAGCGGCAAACTTTCTTGAAACCAGCCAGCTATTTAGCCATTGTGTTGGAAAAATTGAACCTGAATGGGTGCTAGATGGCGCGAATCACCTGATAAAACATCATTATTTTGAACCCCACTACGACGCAAAAGAAGGCCAAGTCAAAGCTTTCGTTAAGCTCAGTTTATTCGGCTTGGTCTTGATTGAGAAAAAACGTGTTCAATACGGGAAAATCGATGAAAAAGTTTCCCGTGAAGTATTTATTCGTTCCGCTCTGGTTGAAGGTGGCTATGGTAAGAGTCGGAGAAAAGTTTCCGGTGAGTTCTTCCTGCACAATCAACGCCTGATTGACGAAATTCAGGAGCTTGAAGCCAAGACTCGACGTAAAGACATATTGGTTGATGAAGAAGTTCTTTACCAATTTTATGAGCAGAGAATTCCGGAAGGCATTGTCAACCTGATAGGTTTTGAGCATTGGCGTAAAACGGTAGAACAAAAGAACCCAAAGCTTTTGTTTTTCACCAAAGAAACACTCATGCTACATAATGCAGACGGTGTGACTACGACGTTGTTTCCAGCTCAACTGAATTATGAGGGCATGACATTCCCTGTCGGCTACCAGTTTAATCCTGGGCATCAGGATGATGGTGTAAACGCGTATATTCCAGTGGCCTTGTTACACGAAATCCCCGAACATTATCTGGAATGGTTGGTTCCGGGCCTATTGAGGGATAAATGCATCGCATTGGTGAAAGGACTACCAAAACCGGTTAGACGTAAATTGGTGCCCGTACCGGATTATGTCGACAAAATTATGCCGAGAATGTCTCCTTGTAATCAAAAGCTGACAGAAGTCTTGGCCTATGAACTGAACCGGGTTTCGGATGCCAATATAAAACCGGAAGACTGGGATGAATCCTGTCTGGATAATTTATATTTGATGAACGTTCAGGTTTTGGATGAGCGTGGCATGGTGATTGATCGAGACAGGAATCTTGAACGTTTAAAATCAAAATATCGAAAACAGGTTCAGCAGACCTTAAAAAAGGCTGGCCATTCCATTGAAAAGGAATCGGTGACCACTTGGGATTTTGGTGAGTTACATGAGTCCATTCAGCTTGATCGGGGGGCGGTAAAAGTCACCGGTTATCCTGCTTTGGTTGATCATAAAACTCATGTTTCTTTACGTGTAATGGACAACCCATTTGAGGCGCGATATGAAAATCTTCGAGGTTTGACTCGGTTGGCATATTTACAGCTTGGGCAAACTGTTAAGTATTGCGAAAAAGAATTGTTGCGCGGCAAGGATATGGGACTGACAGTTGTTGACCTGGGAAAAAGGGCGGACGTTGTTGACGACATGATCATGGCGAGTATTCGAGAGCTGTGTTTTCCTGAGGCTATTCAGCAAGAGGTTCGAAACGAGGCAGAATTTTCACAGCGTGTTCAATCAGCGAAAGCCTCACTGTATGAAACCGCATCTGATAAAGAAAAAGTATTGGTCGATGCGTTAAAATCCGTTGTGGAAATAAAAAAAGCCCTGAAAAGTACAAAAAATGCCTTAGCGATTGCGCTAACTGCCGGTGATGTTTCATTGCAAATTGATCGGCTGTTTTCTAAAGGGTTTATGTATCACATTCCGGCTAAATGGTTTCAGCAATACCCTCGGTATTTAAAAGCTATTAGTGTACGAATTGAGAAAGCGCCGATGAATTTACAGAAAGACCGAGTGGCGCTTTCGTCCATTACGGATCATTGGCAGCGTCACGCAGACCGTTTGGCTAAAGAAGGTGAATCGGCTTATGCTCACAACGAAGAGTGGCAGGAATATCGTTGGATGATCGAAGAATTACGCGTTTCTGTTTTTGCACAAACTTTACGCACAATAATGCCGGTTTCAGATAAACGTCTGAATAAGCAATGGACGCAGTCGTGCCATTAAGCGGGCTAACATTTGGCAACAAAATATAACTGCCAGGTTCTGGAAAAAAAATGTGTTCTCACCAATAATCCCGCATGGTAAGAAATTGGCTTGAGTTATTAAAAAGGACAAAAGAGTGACTAAATCTGGGTTAGAAAAGTATAAATTTACCGGTTCAGGTAATTGGGTCAAAAAGGTGATTTGCTTCCTTTTGATTGGGACTTTGGTTGGATGTGCTTCCAACCCCAAAAATGATGGTGATCAGAACCTGACACGACACGAGCGGGATAAGTTTGAAGGGTTCAACAGAGCGATGTTCGCATTTAACGATACGATGGATCGCTGGGTCCTTAAACCGGTTGCCAAGGGATACGTGTATATTGCGCCGGAACCTGTGGAAATCGGGGTGAAAAACTTCTTTAGTAATCTCGGTGAAATTACCAACGTTTTTAACGATGTGTTGCAATGGAAATGGAAAGCCGCAGGTGTCGATACTGGACGTTTTCTAATTAATTCCACAGTCGGCATTTTGGGTTTCTTCGATGTTGCTCAACATATGGGCTTGGAAGAAAATGACGGCGAAGACTTTGGTCAGACGTTGGCAAAGTGGGGGGTAGGAGAAGGTTCGTATTTAGTCTTACCCTTCTTGGGGCCAACGACAATCCGGGATGGGTTCGGTAAGCCAATTGATATCTTTACTAACCCGGTGACTTACGTAGAACCTTCCAACACCGCAGTGGGTTTAACTGCTACAGACTTAGTTCAAACCAGAGCCCAGTTGTTAGATGTTGAAGACCTTATTCAAGGGGATAAATACATCATGATACGCAGCGTTTTTCTTCAGCGTCGGGATTTCCTCAATAATGACGGTGTCGTAGAAGATGATTTCGGTGACGAGGACTTTGAGGACGAGGATTTTTAGAGGGGACGAAACCTGCAGCGAAACACATTCGCTAACCGGGGTAAATCTTATCGGTGCGAGTTTATCGCACCGTCGAATTCTTACTTAATCACTTCTTTTATTTCAAGGCCTATTCTGCAAGGCTGCGATTCTGATTCCGGTTGAGAAACCACTCGGGTAACCACCGCAATAGCATGAAGCATAGGGCTATGGCCGTGTGAAGACGAAATTACAACTTCAGTTTCCGTACCTACGGGTATAACGCTATCCAACTCCACCATTAAGCCTCCACCACTTAAATCGCAACACTTCCCGGTCATGTGCTGATCGCCGTTTTTAATGTCAATTTGTACAGGCGTATCAACTTTCATGCGGATGAAGTTGCGCTTTTCCTGATAGTCTCGGTTAGCTAGGCTCATATATCTCCCCTTAACGAAGCTTGGAGTGTGAGGGATTGTTTTTTGGCTATACAACCTTTTTATATCTTGCTGCTATAGGAGTAGCGTTTTTAGTGACGAAAAGGTCATGCTTTGCCATATCTAGTGGTGTGCGATCAATGCATGCACACTATGTACAAAGTTAACCCAAAAATGCAGAGATTGGTAGCTTGCGTATAAGAAAATATGGCGTTACTGTACGCTTCGATCAAACCCACCAAGAATAGGCAGATTACAACTGTAGTCTAAGACAGAGCGTATCCTTTGAACGTGACGGATGAGAGTAGGGAATTATTGGTTATCGACGATGATAATATCGTGCGAGAAAGCATCGTCGCGTATCTGGAAGACTCAGGGTTCATTGTCCATCAAGCCGCCAATGGCCGCTCCGGCCTGGAAATATTTAATCAGCTTAATCCTCAACTTGTTATCACTGATCTGCGCATGCCCGATATTGACGGCCTGAAGATTTTAAAAGAGATACGCAAGTTGAACGGTCAGATCCCGGTGATAGTGATTTCAGGCATGGGGGTTGTACGTGATGTTGTCGAAGCGTTGCGTCATGGTGCTACCGATTATTTAGTGAAACCTTTGGTGGATATGGAAGTTTTAGTCCACTCCATTCGTCGAGCTCTTGAGAGAACAGAATTACTTGAGCAGAATCTGCTTTACCGTAATAAGCTGGAAAGAGCCAATCGCGAACTGAGCGAGTATGTACGGGTGCTGGAGCGAGACCAGAAAGCCGGGCGGCGGGTGCAGAGCCAGATGTTGCCGGAAACGCCTCATGTGTATAACCAGGTGGAGGTTTCATATCAGATTATCCCGTCGCTTTATTTAAGCGGTGATTTTGTTGACCACGGTTTACTTCGTGACCGCTACTTGGCTTTTTATTTGGTTGATGTCTCAGGTCATGGCGCTGCGTCAGCGTTTGTGACAGTCTGGCTGCGTCAACTAGTCCGCAGGTACTTTTCGGACAATAAAATTATTGATAGTGAGGAGTCTTTCGCTTCAGCGCCCGAGGTATTAACTAAACTTATTAATCAGGAAGTTATTCAGTCTGGTATCGGTTGCCATCTGACCTGTTTTGCAGGAATTATTGATACCGAATCACTGGAAATGCGCTACGTTATTGGAGGGCACTTACCTCTGCCTATACTCAGGGCTGGGAAGAAGGTGAGCTACTTACAGGGCGAGGGGAAACCCATAGGGATATTCAAGGATGCGAGCTGGCAGGTGCAGTCTGTTCAGCTATCGAAAGACTTTTCTATCGTTGTGTTTTCTGATGGTGTGTTGGAAGTGCTGCCCAATATGGGATTGATCGAAAAAGAGGCCTACCTGCAGCAAGTTATGTCTGAATGCAGCGGCGATATCGGTTCTATATTTGAGGCGTTGGGCATAAACGAAATGGACACCGCACCGGATGACATCGCGGTTCTTAAACTTGAAATGGTAAAGTAAATTACATGAGCTCTGGCACAATCAAAGTAGCAGAACATCAAGGGGTCACCGTCATTAAGATGGAAGGCGACGTCCGTTTGACCCTGTGTTTGTCGTTTGATGATTTTATTGAAGATATGCTATCTAAAGATGATTTTTGTTCAGTGCTGTTTGATCTCACTGAAGCCGAAGCCATCGATAGCACGACACTTGGACTGATGGCTAAAATTGCGATAACCGGGCGAGATAAAGGTTTCGATGACCCGGTGGTGATTACCCGAAATCCGAATATCAAGCGCATTCTGCGTTCTATGGGGTTTGCAGATATCTTCCAGATTCTGGACGAGCATGGCGATATGCTTGCACCGGCCAAAAAACTGGTTGAGCTGAAAGAGCGGACAGATGATGAAAAAGCGGTGCAAGCCCGGATTCTGGAAGCCCATAAAGTGCTGATGAATATGAACGAAGAGAACAGGAATACATTTAAGGAGCTGGTCGACACGCTTGAACAACAGTCATAGTGTCATCTAAATCAAGTTAGTCTAACCCGATACGGAAGGGTTAACACTGCGCTCAAGCGCGAGCACCCCACACCAGATGAAGGAATAGTAGTAAAAACGCTATAACTCAAAGGGGGTCTCTTATGCAGACTATCGATGAAATGATTACGGACGTGATTCGCCGGGAAGGTGGATACATCGACCACCCGGATGACCGCGGTGGCCCGACAAAATACGGGATCACGCAAAAGACACTTTCCCGCTACAAAGGCTACTCGGTACTGACCCGAGAGGTAAAAAACCTGACGGTGGAAGTCGCCGCCGAAATCTACGAACAAAATTACTATCTCGGCCCCTCTATCCATAAGCTTCCCAACGAAATTCAACCATTTGTATTTGATAGCGCTGTTAACCATGGCTCAAGGCGTGCGTTGAAATTTGTGCAAAGCGTTTGTAACCAGGCTGGCTACACGCCAACGTTAGTGGTCGATGGTGCTATGGGGCCAAATACACGCCGTGGTGCAGAATGGTGCCAACAACAAATGGAGGAGCTGTTTCTTCAAGCCTTATGCGAGGAGCGGCGTAATTTTTACTATTTGATTGTGGCAAATAACCCATCGCAGAAAGTCTTTTTAAAAGGCTGGATGAACCGACTAGCCGATTTCGGCTATGAGGAGCAGTTGGTATGAGCTGGTGGAATTTTATCCCCGGAATTTTCCGTGGTGCGAAAGATTTAAGTGAAGTTTTTGTTGAAAACAAGGAAAACAAAGGGCAGCGAGGCCACGTTGAGCGGATAACGGACATGGAACTGAGCAAGTCCGTTCTGGACCAGTTTGCTGCAGAGTTCCATGCCCGACAAAATCGCAGTAAATGGGATTCCTTCGTCGATGGTCTTAATCGCTTACCGCGCCCGTTAATGACGTTTGCGGTGCTTGGCTTTTTTGTCTTGGCGCCTGTCGCGCCAGAGCGTTTTATGCTGATTGCAGCTTCATACGAAATGGTGCCGCCGGGATACTGGGCGTTGTTAAGTGTGATTGTGGGCTTCTACTTTGGCGGTAGAATGCAATTAAAAAAGGCGGATATGTCACTTCAGGTCGATCAGGTCAAAGCGGCCAAGGAATTAGTTGCAATGCGTGAAGAGTTTCGCGCAATGGACGTTGAAGAAGAAAAATCCACCGAGTTAGAATTCCAGAACGCATTGCGTGCTGGGGAATCCATGGTCAAAAACCGCATTGTTGCCAAATGGTTGGCGAATAAAGGGTAAACTTGGCCGGGCAACTGAAACGATAATAACAACCAGAACAAGTTCAAATGGCATATTTAAGGCACTTATTTAACGGCACAACAGTCACTATTTACGAACTTCGGGATGCCATTACCATTGGCAGGCATCCCAACTGTCAGATTCGGGTTGATGATCCCACGGTCAGTGGTCATCACGCTTCTCTAAGCCCCGAAGACGAAGGGTGGTTTCTGCAGGATGTGGGCAGTACCAACGGCGTTCTGGTGAAAAGTAAAAAGGTAGACCGCTTGCTAATGGAGCCGGGCTGCCTATTCGAGATAGGTACTCATGAGTTTGAGTTTTTCGACGAACTGCCAAATGACCTCGGTAGAACGTTGAAGATCAAGAAAAGCTGGATCCCGGGTGTGTATTACACGGAATAACCTGAAAAAAGATGGTAATCTGTGGGTTTTAGCGTAAAGGTTATATGAGTGCCAGGTATTAAACACATTGCGGCGTCAGCTGTCCGTTTTCCGGTCATTTTTGTCAGCCACCTAAGCTTGCGAGGCTTGGTGCTGATTATTGGCGTTGCTTTACTTATGTGCCCCTGGAAACCTGCCGCATTTGCTTTTCTGGATAATTATATCCTCCAGGCATCTACATACTTCTTGCCCTCTCCAAAAGGTGCTTCCGAAATAGCGGTTATTGAAGTGCCGCCACGAGAGTTTGAGAGCTGGCAGCAGGACGTGTATTCCGCTGGTAAGCTCGGTGCGCTCATTTCCAACATTCTTCATGGTTCAGATGCTACGGTTGGCGTGGTACTGAATAAACCCCTCGATAGTCTTTCCAGTTCTGCCGACCAGCTTCTTGAAGACCTGGCTGCTCAAAGCAACACCGAAAACGAAACATTAGTACAGGTTCGTTCCCTGGTTCAGCGAAAACATTTACTTCTGGACACGCTGAATAATGATCGCGTTATTCTGGGGGTTGTGAATACCCGTCTGGGTGGCCATGTTGGCATCGAAAGCAATCCGGGCCGAACTCAAGTGTTGCCTGATATTGTCAACGACTGGTTGTGGCCTGCAGAGTGGCGGTATGTAGACCCTGGGCGACTGGTTGAACGGCCTTCTATTGACCACCACACTGTTGTCCCAGAAGCAGCCAACGCCCGAACCCTGGTTATTTATGACGATGACAACACCCATACACAAGGCAGTTTTTCGTTGTATTTACTTAAAGCTGCCCTTGAGCGAAGTGGAACCAAAATTGAGCGTGTGAGTTGGTTGCGAGACTGGGGGGTGTTGTTTGATGATCAGACTTTTCGCACTTCGCCTTCTGGTAGTGTTGTTGCGTTGAATTCCGTTACGACGGAACGTATGCACCCGTTGATTGGCAAGATTTCTCTTGAAGAGGCAATGGCGAGAAGTGCTTTCCCGGCCATCGTCATTGTGGCAGCAGCCGGTGACCAAACCGCTATGTCACTTGCTCGCAGTACCTATAGCATGCTCCACGGCTTTTCGGTTGCCGAGCCATGGTGGTTCGTCGGTATGGAAAAAGCACTATTATTGTTTTTTACTTTATATCTGGTTTGGTTGTTACCCAAGCTATCCCCTCGGGTAGGCTACGTTATCTCGCTGTTCCTGCTGTTTGCACTGGTTGTGTTGCAAATCTTTGCCGTGGTGAATAACAAACTTTGGTATCCGTTGGGCTTGTCGCTGCTGTTTCTTATGGTTGGGCATATTTTGATTATCGCCTGGCGGCGCAGAGAGCAATCCTGGATTAATTTACAAGACCGGGCAGATTCAGCCTGTGTGGTTTTGGCTGAGGCGTATATGGAGCGGCAAGACTATGATATGGCGGCGCAGGCCATGTCACAGTGCGGTAGCTCCAGTAAAGTGCTGGGTACACTGTACGATATAGCCAGTGCTTACGCCGGGGAGAAACAGTACCAGCACGCAGTCGATGTTTTTAAATCGATTTCCGCTAAAAGCGTGGATTACCGCGATACCTCACAAAAAATTGATGCCTTAAAAACCATGATTTATTCCTCGCAGAGTAGTGGAGGAAATGGTTCGGTTGAGTTGGATGCAACTGTTGCGCTTGAACGACAGCCTTTGCCCATGCAAAAACTCGGACGTTATGAAGTGCGGGAGGAAATCGGCCGAGGTGCTATGGGGACTGTCTACCTGGGGTATGACCCGAGAATTGCCCGTAAGGTCGCGGTTAAAACGTTGAATACCAGTCAGTTTTCGTCTCAGCAGATCGGTGACATAAAATCCCGTTTTTTCCGGGAAGCTGAGGCGGCTGGTCGTTTGAGTCACCCCAGAATTGTGTCGGTATACGATGTCGGTGAAGAAGGTAACCTTGCTTATATTGCGATGGATTTTGTTGATGGTAAGGCCTTGAACGAATTTGTTTCGCCTGATCGTCTGCTGCCTGTTTTTGAAGTGTATCGGGTGGTGTGTGATGTGGCAGAAGCCCTGGAGTATGCGCACAGCAATCAAATTATTCACCGGGATATCAAACCCGGCAATATTATGTATAACCCGGCACCTTATCAGGTGAAAGTCACAGATTTCGGTATTGCTCGTTTAGTGGATGATTCGAAAACCAGCACTGGTGAAATTTTAGGTAGCCCGCTCTATATGGCGCCTGAGCAACTTAAGGGTAAGAAAGTAAATTTTGCTGCCGATGTGTTTAGTCTGGGGGTGACTTTTTATCAACTCTTAACAGGCGTTCTCCCATTTTCCGGTGACAATTTGGCGAGCCTGACTTACGAAATTATTCACGGAAAACATAAAAACGTTCGCCGAGTGCGGAGAGAATTACCTGCCAGCGCAGCGCGAATCATTAATCAGTGTTTGCAAAAAGACCCAACCGATCGCTATGCTTCAGCGGGAGAATTGGCACAAACTATTCGCAAGGCCATAAAGCGCGATTTCGCGCACGATGCCAAGCGGATAGGGTATTTATAGTAAAAACGATAAAAACATAAGGTAGTTTTATATGGCCATGCTGGCGCAACTAATTGATGATGTTGTGGTACATAAATTTGACTTGTCCCCAGAAGCTTTGACCATAGGACGTCACCCGGATAATTCTGTGGTAATTGACGATTCAGCGGTGAGTGCAAAACACGCCAAAGTCATACAAAAATCCAACGTTCATTTTCCTGAATATAAAGAAACCTATATTTCTGATTTGGGGAGCACGAATGGCACTTATGTCAATGAGTTACCGGTAAGTGATTCGTGTCGTTTGCACCATAATGATATTGTGCGAATCGCCTGGAATAAGTTTAAGTTTATTGACGATAAAGAAGCCGATATGGAACGTACGGTTCATATGCTGCAGCAGAAATAGTATGTTGGGTTGCTGAAACGACGGATGCCCCAAAACTTTTTCAAAACCAATCCGGTGCTATGTATTCGACACGCCGTTAATACTTCCATGTAGGCTCGTCGTCAGCTTCCCTGCTGCCGACGGTCGTATTCATCACACCTGATTTCTTTGCTGACGTTGTTTCAGTTTTTGGGATAGGTGTGTAGAGGGAATGTTTAATGTGAACGGTTATGGCTGTACGACTGTACAAAGCGCTGAAACAAAAAAGCCCTGGAATTAACGGCCTAATTCCAGGGCTTTTATCGGTTCTTGCTGAGCTTATTCGCTTTCAGTTATTTCCGCTTTCGGGTCAATAATTTCAAAAGCAATTCTGCGCTTGTCGTGATCAACACTGGTCACTTTTATTGTGACGGGCTGATCAAGAGAATACACCACATCGCCGATTTGCAACGTCATACGTTTTGCGTCGTAGGTTTTATCCAGTTTTTTCGGGAACAAAACAAAACCATCAAGACCGGTTTCATCCAGGCGAACTCCAAAACCCTGTTGTGTGACGATACGGATCTTTCCTTGGTGTTCTTCGCCAATCAGCGATTCTGCGTACTGGCACAGCAACCACTGGGTTAACTCCCTATCTGCTTGCCTACCTTCCTGAACGCGCTCATTAATGCGTTCAACGATCCCGTCAGGAATGCGATTCACTTTCTTGCCGCCAAGAGCCTGACTAATTGCCCAGTGGTTATACATATCTGCGTAACGTCGAATAGGTGACGTTACCGTTGCATATGCTTCAAACCCCATGCCCATGTGTGGCGCGTGGTTGTGCGTCAGCACACTGGCTTGCATCAGTCTTTTTAATGGGGCCAGTAGGTGAGATTTTTCAGGGGTGTTCTCAATCGTTTTTAAGAGCTTTAAGTGTCCTTGCAGCTCATTGATGTCTTCTTCCTGAGAAATGTCTTCCTCTTTTAACAGGGCTTTAACTTCACCTAGCCTTTCTGTTCGGAAACCATCATGGGCTGTCGCTAGGCCCAAGCCTTTTTGTTGCAAAAATTCTCCAGCACACATGTTGGTGAGAAGCATGGACTCTTCCACAATCTGGTGCGCGGAAGTTCTTGGCCGAGGAGTGATCTGGCTGATTTTCCCCTTAGCATCAACGGTGTAGTCATAATCCAGTTGGTCGTCGCCTACCCAGGCTTTTTCCTTACGTAATTGGGTTCTGGCCTGCGCCACTGTGTGCAGCTGTTGCAGCATGCTCACTATTTCATCGCTGAGTTCTGTTGATGCGCCAGAGTCGAGAATGTCAGCGACCTGGTTGTAGCTAAGCTTGTGTTTGGATTGAATGACCGCTTTCATAAATTGGGCATTCACAACGCTGCCGTCTTCGGCGAGGTCTATAGTGCACACCAGAGCTGGCTTCTGCTCGCCTTCCAACAACGAAAAACACTGGTTGGATAATTCTTCGGGTAGCATTGGGATTGCGCCACCCAAGAGGTAAACACTGTTTACGCAAATTTGCGCTCTCTTGGCCATAGGGGAGCCTGGGGTGATAAAGCTTCCAGGGTCCGCGATAGCCACATAGAGACGGAAACCTGGCTTGCCATCTATCTCTTGCGCTTCAACGAATAAGGCATCGTCCATGTCACGTGTGGTTTCTGCGTCGATGGTGACGAATGGCATGTGACACAGGTTTTCTCTGTCCGGAAAAGATTTGGCTTTGTCGCTTTCAACAGCATTCACAATCTTTTTAACTTCATCGCCATCTTTGGGGTGAGGCCGATAACCTAGGTCATGCATGGCCGCGACGTATTTACGTTCAATATACGGGTCGGTTTCCTGACCGATTCTTTCCAGTACCTTGGCTTGTGCTTTGCCGTCTTTATAAGGGTGCTGGGTTAGCATCGCATAGACGAAATCGCCTTCCTTGCAGCCTTTACGCATCTTGGGGGGGATAAATATCCATTTCGCCGCCTGCGCGCCAACTGGTACAACAAAGTGTCCGGCACCTTTGACTCGGTACTGACCAACAAAGCGAATCAGGGGAGACTCGACCAGCTCTTCCAGGTGTGCCTCAAGTTGGTCCTTATCATTCTTGGTCACGCTCACCTTAACAATGTCGCCAGGAATCAGTCTGGCCATTTTGTCTGGCGACAAAAAGGCGTCTCTCCCATCTTCTAGCCTGACAAAGCCGAAGCGGCCACTACTGCCTGCAACGGTGCCCTGACCGTAATCTTTGGAGGCTTGAATATCATCTTTTAGCTTGGAAAGTTGGGAAAGTGCGTCTTGGTTAAGCATGTGTTTCTGAGTCCGGCGAAAAAAAACGCCCGAATTCTAACAGAACTCGATTCGCAGTCGTATGGTCTATGATTGGCTTTAATGAATTTTCTGCTCAATTTCCCTGCTTTCTGGGGAAAACGACTCATCAAAACAACAATATCAGGGGATAACCATGTCCATTCGAACACTTTACTCGGCCGCACTTGCGGTTTTATTCGTCAGTATCTCGACGCTGGCCCTGGCTGCTGGCCCAAAAATTCCCAAATCACCCGATCAGGTCTGTCCAATTAAAGTGGGGCAAAAGCTGCCTGATGTTAAGGTGAATAACCTTGATGGTAAGCCGGTGGCACTGCATGACACTCTGGGTAAAAAAGGCAGTGTATTGATTTTTTACCGCGGGAGCTGGTGCCCATACTGCAACCGTCACTTGGGGGAGCTGAAAACCATCGAAGCGGATTTGCAGAAGCTTGGATACAAAATGATCGCTGTCAGCCCTGATCTGCCCAAAAACCTGAAAAGCAGTATTGATAAAAATGACCTGACTTATGACCTGTATTCTGATGCGAGCGGTGAAGCCATCGTGGCTATGGGGCTTGCTTTTGAACAGCAATCGGACAAAAAGTCATTTTTAACACTGTTAGAGACCTCTTCCGGTAACGAGCATCATTTACTTCCTGTTCCGGCCGCGGTTGTGGTGAACAAAAAGGGGAAAGTGGAGTTTATCTTCTATAGCCCGGATTACACTGTTCGTATTGATCCAAAGGTACTTTTGGCGGCAGCACAAAGCGCCGCGTCTTAACTTTTAAGTTGATTGAGGGAGCTAGAGGGCTCCCTCAAAATTCAGTTTACGCCAAGCTTCATACACAATAACGGATGCCGCATTGGAAAGGTTCATACTGCGGCTGTCTACACACATGGGAATACGGATCACATCTTCTGCGGGCAAACTCTCCCTGATCTCCACGGGTAAGCCGCGGGTTTCGGGTCCAAAAACAAAATAATCACCGGGTTTAACATTTATCTCCGAATGCCATCGGGTTCCCTTGGTGGAAATAGCCCAAAGCTGTTCAGGTTGTTCAGCCGAAATAAACGCTTCCCAACTCGCATGGGTTTTTGCGTCCTTCCACTCACCATAATCCAAACCTGCGCGGCGCAGTCGCTTGTCGTCCAGAACAAAACCTAATGGCTCAATTAAATGCAAGTGACAACCCGTGTTGGCACACAGACGAATGATGTTTCCAGTGTTTGGCGGTATTTCTGGCTCAAACAGAACAATGTTAAACATATTTTGTGCTTTCTCCTGCCTACTTTTAAATGGTGAGTTTCCTGCGA
The DNA here is from genome assembly GCF_032773895.1 of Teredinibacter sp. KSP-S5-2. Lineage (NCBI taxonomy): Bacteria > Pseudomonadati > Pseudomonadota > Gammaproteobacteria > Cellvibrionales > Cellvibrionaceae > Teredinibacter > Teredinibacter sp. KSP-S5-2. The sequence continues at coordinate 394,127 of NZ_CP120416.1, forward strand.
ATTTCCCCGGAATGTCTATACTCAACGTTATGGAATAAAAGTTGATTATAAGCAAGAGTTATTTGTGACGGATATTTCTTGATTGCAAGTTGATCGTTATGGTTATTAAGTGTCCATTTAAAGCAAGGGGGATCAATGGCGTTTAGCCTGGGCATACTTCATCGACCAGTTTTTGGTGAGCCTCCGGTAAAAGGCAGAGTTGGTATTGAAATGATGTCCGATGGCATGGCCATCGCAACCCAAGATCTCGTCACTGGTGAGGTCGATGGCATTACTTTTTTAGCGGATGACGCTTCGAGCTACAGTCGAGAAAAAGTCCTGGCGGAATTTGTCGAAGACAAAATACTCAGTAAGCGGAAGTGTAATCTGGTTCTTGAACAAAGTGATTACCAGCTTTTGTTGGTTGAAGCGCCGGATGTGCCAGAAGAAGAAATGCGCGAGGCAATACGCTGGCGAGTAAAAGAGCTCATTAATCTACCACTAGATAACGCTGCTATTGATGTTTTTATGTTGCCTGCGGATGGCTCAAGAGCCGGGAAAAAAATGGTCTACGTGGTTGCTGCGGCTATCGATAAAATAACCAACCTGATCGAGATGATTAAAGAGTCCGGGTTGGAACTTCACTCTATCGATATTAAAGAACTTGCGTTGCGAAATGTGTCATTGCTCAAACATGCTGACGATGAAATGGATCGCGGTATGGCCATTGCCAGAATCAATCAGGGAAGCGGTTGCGTCTCAATTTATAAGCAAGGCAATTTATACCTCTCCAGACAATTTCAGATTAATTATGGCGGTGGTTTGTTGGATGATATTCCAGTGGATAATCTGGTTTTGGAAATACAACGCTCCCTTGATTATTACGAGCGACAAATGGGACAGGCGCTGCCTTCTACTATTTTGATTTGTGGTGAGAGTGTCAGTGAAGACAAAATTACCCAAGAGTTCAAACTGTCGTTACCCATCCCGATTAAACTACTTGAATTACACGAAGAGTTAAATCTACCGGAATCTGTGGATGAAAGTATGGTGCAGCTTTGCGTGGGGGCGATAGGCGCTCTCAATCGCGTGGAGGTGGGCTTTTAATGCAACAGATTAACCTCTACCTGCCCGAACTCAGACCTCAAAAACCATTTTTTGCCGTGAGTTCTATTGTTATCGCCTGCGGCGCTTTGCTTTGCATGCTGGTTATTTATCAGGTTCTGTTTCACTTTCATGTTCAGGATCTAAGAACAAAAGTGGAAGCGCTCGAAAACCAACAAGTGGTTGCTCGTCAACGGCTGGATATTATCCGGCAAGCTGCCCGCCCCAAACCCAGTTCGCATCTGGACGAAAAGCTGGAAGAGTTGAAAACAGAGATCATTCGACGTCAAAAGCTGGAACTGATTGTAGGTAAACAAAATTTTGGTAACACGGACGGTTTCTCCCGTTCTCTAAATACTTTGGCGGCATACTCCAGTAAAAATATTGCGTTGCAACGTATTCGCCTGAGTGATGGCGGAGCTTTATTGGAAATGCAGGGTGAAACATCCCAGCCTTATAGCGTTGCCAACTATATTTCTATGCTTCACCAGGAAAAGCCCTTTACCAAAACCCAGTTCGGTCAGTTCAGCCTATTGCAAGAGGAAAAGGGCTTTCACCAGTTTTCCCTCGGTTTTGATTCCGTGTATCTGGATCGGGAGCGTAAACAATATGAAAGATAAGCTCGTTCTCTATTGGCAGAAAACGGAAGAAAAAATAAATTCCATGGCATCGCGTGAGCGGGTGCTAATTGGCTTGTGTGTGTTTGCGGTGATTTATGTGCTGTGGGACGTATTATTTTTCCGGGCAATTACTGCTGAAGAAAAGAAGTATAACGCGCGAATGGAAACGGTGAGTCATGAACTTACGCGACTCACCGCTGAAGAAAAAATCCTTGCGAAAGCGTTGACCAACGACCCGAGTGCAGAAAAACGGCGCGAAATTGTTCGGTTGGAGAAAAAATTAGAACGATTGGAAGAAGAGATTCACCGAATATCGGTTGGGTTAATTGAAGCAGACAAACTACCTGATGTCTTACAAGATGTACTGATGGTTTCTTCGGGCGTGAGACTGGTGGGAATACAAACTCACAAAGCTGCGCCACTTCCTTTCCCTGATGAGATTAATCAATTCGTTGAAGAAGAAGCCTACAAAAATAAAAAGGGAGATGGGCCTGAGCGGGTGGTTGAGGGTGCGGATGTCAGCGTGTTCAAGCATTCCGTTACCGTTGAAGTTGAAGGCAGCTACTTTGATATTGTCGGCTACCTATCCAAGCTGGAGGATCTTCCCTGGCTATTTTACTGGGAGCTTATCGACTATCAAGTGACAGACTACCCCTCAGCACGAGTCAGTATTCAGGTCTATACCCTATCCACAGAGGAGGGACTGTTGCGTGTGTAAGGTTTTCTGCGCAGTGCTGTGTATGCTTATCGTCTCTCCCGCATGGTGTGACAGTATTCGTTTTGAAGACCCGACTCGTCCCCTTGAATATCGGGATGCAGAACAGAAGAAAGTCAAATTAACACTGCAGGCAATATTTAATAAACCGGAAGGCAAAAAAGCCATTATTAATGGCCGGCTTCTAAAGAATGGCGACCTTGTACATGGTGCGAGAGTTGTCGAAATACATGATAAGTACGTGATTTATGAATGGAACGGCAGGCAAGGTAGATTAACCTTGAGAGATTCAATCAAGCTCTCTGAGTCGAAGTAGCGTGGCGATGAAAAATATAATTGAGAAAAAAACAAGTAAGCAGATAGCGCACCTGATTTGCCTTTTGGGTATTAGTGTTTTGATGTTTGGGTGTGCAGGAACAAAGCAAACCGGGGAAATATCTGCGCAGAAGGAAATGGAGTCATTCACTAAAATACCCGTTGAGGAACCTGTCGAAGTCCCGGATGCTGTTTCACAGGCACTCTTTAATTCTCAATCTCATCAGCGTGAAATGACAGAGATGCGTTTTGACGTTTCCGTTAATCAGGTTCCTGCGCGTACATTTTTTATGAGTTTGGTTGGCGATGCAGGCGTAAATGTCGTCGCTCACCCCGATATCGATGGCCGTATTACGCTTGAGTTAAAGAATGTTACAGTGAAAGATGTTTTGAATGTGACCCGTGAAGTTTACGGTTATGAATATCGCCTTAAAAATGGTATTTATTCTATTTATCCAAGGAAAATTCGAACGGAAGTTTTTCCAATTAATTACCCTGATATCCAGCGTACCGGAGTGACGGATACCAGTGTGTCTGTTGGACAGATTGAATCGGGTTCTGATGACGACAACAATAACAACAGTGGTGATAATAATAACCAAAGTGACAGTTCAAATCGTGCGAAAGAATCTGCATCGGGCTCTCGGGTTATTACAACCAATTACACTGACTTCTGGTCGATGTTGAATGCCACTCTAAGCGCTATCATTGGTGGTGAAGTCGGTGGGCGAATGGTTATGACTAATCCTCAGGCAGGCTTAGTAATTGTGAAAGCCAAGCCCATTGAACTAACTGCGGTAAGAGATTTTCTGGAACAGTCAGAATTGAGCGTGCGACGCCAAGTGGTTCTGGAAACCAAAATTCTGGAAGTACGCTTGAATGATCGGTTTGAAACTGGCATTAACTGGGCTGCCATTGAAGGGCAATTGGCGTTATCGCAATCGGTGAGTGGAACCGGTTTTATTGGTAGCGCACTGGGTAAAGCCAGTAATGCTTCATCCGCTTTTTCCTCTGTATTAGGAGCTCCAGACATTACCAAGCTTCTCCAATTATTGGAAACCCAGGGGAATGTTCAAGTCCTGTCCAGTCCAAGAATTTCCACAGTTAATAACCAGAAAGCGGTGATTAAAGTTGGTTCGGATGAGTTTTTTGTTACTGGTATTCGCAATAACTCTACTTCTAATGCCGCCACGACTACCAATATTCCTGAAATTGTTCTGGATTCCTTCTTTAGTGGTATTGCATTGGATGTGACCCCGCAAATTGCGGAAGATGGTGATGTGATTTTGCATGTACATCCAGTAGTGAGTGATGTACAGGACCAAATTAAGGAAATTAGCATTGCCGATGAAAAATTTTCTTTGCCTTTAGCTCTGCGAGATATTCGTGAATCCGACAGTATTGTTCGGGCCAAGCACGGTGAGGTTGTTGTGCTTGGTGGATTAATGCAGGAAGTTTCCAGTGATGTTTCTGGTAAGCGTCCTGGTTTGGGTGATGTACCTATCGTCAATGCTTTTTTTAAAACAAAAAATAAAGCCAAAATAAAAACTGAACTGGTTATTTTAATGCGTCCTATCGTTATCGAAAGTGGTGGATGGGACCAGCAAGTAGAGGATGGGAAACAAAGGATCAATTCAATATCTGAAATATATCGTTCGCGATAATAGCGGGAAGTTTTATGATGGTTAAAACGGTATATCAAGATTTTTTCCGATTTAGTGAGCCTCCCTTTTCGATTACACCGGATACCCAGTTTTTTCTAAATCAGCAGAGCCATCGTGAAGCCTTGAATACCATGCTGGTTGCGTTGAAGCATTGTGAAGGCTTTATAAAAATTGTCGGAGAAGTTGGAACTGGAAAAACGCTGCTTTGTCGTATCCTGTTGTCTCACCTTAGCCAGGATTTTGTAACCGCTTATATTCCCAACCCGTTTCTTAATCCGGAAGAATTAAAAGCCTTTGTCGCTCAGGAAGTTGGAGCAGATTACTCGCCGGATATGCCTGCCCACGTATTAATGTCGTCCATTTACCGTAAACTGATTCAACTAAATCGTCAGCAAAAACAGGTGGTATTAATCGTTGATGAAGCCCAGGCGATGCCTCGTGATACGATCGAATGCCTCCGTTTGTTAACCAATTTGGAAACGGAAAAGAAAAAACTATTACAGGTAATCATTCTTGGTCAGCCTGAACTGGACACTTTGTTAGCCAGGGATGATCTGCGTCAGTTAAAGCAGAGAATTATTTTTTCTGAAACACTGAGGCCGTTTAGCAAACAAGGGGTTAAGGATTATATCCATCATCGCCTGGCATCCAGCGGTGTGGCCAGTGACATAATTAGCTCTGCGGCGTGTTGGCTGGCTTATAAAGGCTCTGGGGGAATCCCCAGGTTAATTAATATTATCTGCCATAAAGCCTTCATTGCGGCCTATGGCAATGGGAGTGCCCGAGTCTCGTCCAGGCATGTGGCGAAAGCCATTGTCGATACCCATGAAAGTAGAAGGATCGGTAAGCTCTGTGCATTGCACTATCGTTTATGTACCCCGTTCGTTGCTCAATAAGTTTGAGGCTAATACATGAGTCTGATCAATGATGCATTAAAAGACCTGGATCGGCGGGGCAGCTTGCACGAAGTGGATGCCGTTGTATTTAAAAGCAGCGAGGAGCCGGTTTCAAATAGACGTCCAATACTCACCATAACTGCACTTATGTTTGCCGGATTTTTTATTTATGACATCTGGCAGGGCTACATTCAGGAAGATAACTTACCAACCGTAACCAATATTACGAAAGAGGTTCTACCCGCGCCAGTGGCAAAAACAATGGTGTTGGACGAAGCGGTTATATCCGACGTAGAACAACCTGTGTTGGATGTGGTTGAAGTAAGCGGGAAAGCTGACCTGGAAAAAAACGAGATGGATAGGGTTTTTAATTCGTATCAGGAAAAACCGATAAGAGATATATCTCATTTTTTATCCATGGCGGAAAAACTTTTCCAGCAAGACCGTTTAACCCGACCGGAGTCGGACAGCGCGTTACATTATTATCGAATGGCCCTGGAAATAGACTCAAACAGTGTTGCAGCGTTAGTCGGGTTGGAAAAGTTACATGCACGCTACACTCGTTTGGTGATGGACGCTATAGACAGACAGCAATATGACAAAGCCAGATCTATGTTGTCGCGTGCTGCGCGACTACAACTTAATTTGAGTCTGGATAAAAATTATGAGCAACAGTTGGTCGACGCCAGCCGTGTGCAAGTTAACCCTTCAGTATCTGTTAACGATAACGAAAACCGTATTCAGATTACACTTACACAAGCAGAGCAGCGAAAAAAACTTTTATCGAATGTAGAGGCAAGTATAGTTGTCGGTAATGTGACTAATGCGGAAAAATTATTGTCCCGTTATTTGGTCCGTTACCCTAAAAGCAACCTTGTTCGTTACAAATTGTTTGACCTGTATTTGAATCAGGGGAATCAACAGCAAGCCAAGCAGCAATTGAATGAAGTTGCACCCGACACGGCGCTTTATTCGTTGATGGCCAGTCAGTTACAGCTTTCTTATGGTATGGAAGAGCAAGCACTCATTGTGTTAGGTAATGCTACGCCGAATGCCGAGTTGGCGGAAATTTTTTATAGCTATAAAGCCGCATTGTTACAAAAACAAGAGCAGTGGCAACCCGCTGCAGATTTATATCAGTTGTTAATTCAACGCAATGTGGAAAACTCTTCCTACTGGTTGGGCTTGGCTGTGTGCACCGACCAACTTAAGCGATTTAGTACAAGCTTGAGAGCTTTTCAAACGGTACTTCGCCTAGGTGGGCAGAGTCCATCGGTGAACCAATATGTAAAAAACCGGGTTCAAATTTTAAGTCAGCAGGTTTCGTTAACATCATCCAATTATTCAAATGAATACTCATCGCAGGAGGCAGGTTCGTGGTAGCCAATAACCAAAAGCGTATTCGAATTGGTGATCTGCTTGTTGCTCAGCAATTAATAACCGAAGAGCAGTTAATGGCTGCTTTGGCTGAGCAAAAACAAACCGGGCGTAAACTTGGTCGTCAGTTAGTGGACCTGGGGTTTGTTGAAGAAAATACGCTCTTGTCGCTCTTGTCCAAGCAATTGGATATTCCTTTTATTGAGCTTAAACACTACCGTTTTGATCGCGATTTAGTACAAACCCTGCCGGAAACGCTTGCTCGTCGATATCGAGTCATGATTTTGCGTGAAGACCCTGATGGTCTGCTTCTGGGCATGTCTGATCCAACCGATATTTTTGGTTTGGATGAATTGCAAAAGGTGTTACCCAAAAATATCAAGCCCGCTGTTGTTCGAGAATCTGAGCTACTGGATATTTTGGATATCGCCTACAGTCGGGCAACAGAGATTGCCAGTCTCGCAGAGGAGTTGGATGAAGAGCTAGAGGATATCTCGGTCGATTTATCGGATATCGTAACCGACGCGACGGACTCTGATGCGCCTGTTGTTCGCTTACTCCAGAAAATTTTTGAAGAGGCTATTAACACCAAAGCGTCAGATATTCATATCGAGCCGGACGAAACCGTGTTGCGTATTCGCCAGCGTATTGATGGGGTTTTGGTTGAGCAGGTCATGAATGAAAAACGTATTGCCGGTGCACTGGTGGTACGTTTGAAGCTCATGTCCAATCTGGATATCTCCGAAAAACGTTTGCCTCAGGACGGTCGATTTCATTTGCGCGTCAGCGGCCACAATATCGATGTTCGTTTATCGACAATGCCAGTGCAGTTTGGTGAGTCGGTGGTGATGCGGATACTGGACCAAACCGAAGGCATTCGTCCTCTGGAAGGCGTGGGAATGCCGATGGATTACATCAAGCGGTTTCGCTATTTAATTACTCGACCTTTCGGCTTGGTTCTAGTTACGGGGCCAACGGGTAGTGGTAAAACCACAACGCTTTATGGTGCGCTGGCAGAATTAAATACCCCGGAGAAAAAAATTATTACTGTAGAGGATCCGGTGGAATATCGTTTGCCCAGAATCAGTCAGGTTCAGGTTCACGAAAAAATCGGGCTCACGTTCGGCCATGTATTGCGTGCAACTCTACGACAAGACCCGGACATATTATTGGTTGGTGAGATACGTGACTCAGAGTCTGCTGAAATTGCCCTCAGAGCCGCGATGACCGGTCATATGGTGCTTTCTACACTACATACAAATGATGCGGTAACTTCGGCTCTGCGCTTGGTGGATATGGGGGTGGACCCGTATCTGGTCGCTTCCAGTTTAAAAGCCATTATCGCCCAGCGTTTGGTGCGGAGAGTGTGTGAAAGCTGTGCCGAGGAATATGTTCCAACAGAAAACGAACAGGCTTTATTTAATAGTCTTTTGGGTGGTAAAGCATGTCCAGAAACACATTTTAAAAAGGGTATGGGTTGCCCGCACTGTTATAACACCGGCTACCGTGGTCGAATCGGTGTATTTGAATTGCTGGAATTGAATCCGGCTATGGCCGATGCATTACGTGATAATAATGTTCGCGCTTTTAACGATGCTGCTCACGCCCATAAGCATTTTAAACCGCTCAGTGCAGTCGCTCTGGATTACGCTATTCAGGGCATAACGACTTTGGAAGAAGTTATTCGTGTCTCTGCACTGGTTGAAGATGAAAGCCTTAGTGAGTTGGCGCAGGAGTAAGAACGGGTGGCCAATTTCTCTTACCAGGGTAGATCCAATCAAGGGCAAGCTGTAAATGGTCAGATGGAGGCTGTGAGTAAAGATATTGTTGCTTCGCAATTGATGGCCCGGGGGATAACGCCGGTAAAAATAGATGAAGTAACATTGGGTGCGTCGATAACACAAAAAATAGAAAAAGCCCTGGGTAAAGACAAAATTACAACGGTAGAACTGATTATGTTTTGCCGACAGATGTATACCATTACCAAAGCGGGAATTCCACTGACTCGTGGCTTGCGTGGATTATCTGCCAGTATTCGTCATCTGGGATTTCAATCGGTATTGATTAACCTGGCGGATCGTTTGGAGACGGGGGCTAACTTATCTCAATCAATGAGCCATCACCCCAAAATTTTTAATCGACTATTTGTCAGTATGGTTAGCGTGGGGGAAAGCACTGGTCAATTGGAAGAAATATTTCGGCAGCTGGTTTTTTATCTCGAACGGGATGAGGAAACTAAAAAACGGGTAAAATCCGCTTTGCGTTACCCTTCCTTTGTGATCATTGCCTTGATTATTGCTTTGGCAACAGTAAATATTTTTGTTATTCCTGAATTTGCCAAAATGTTTGCCAAATTTAATGCGGAGTTACCACTTGTTACCCGGATATTGATCGGGACATCTGACTTGTTTGTTAATTATTGGTATCTCCTTTTGTTGGGGGCCATCGGGTTAGTTGGTGGCTTTATCTATTACATTAAAACAGAACAGGGTGAGCTCTTTTGGGGGCAGAAAAAAATGAAACTGCCTGTTGTTGGTGGTTTGATAGAGCGAGCTTCCATGGCGCGGTACTCGAGAAGTTTTGGTTTGATGCTGCGTGCAGGTGTGCCATTAAATCAGGCGCTGACATTATGTGCAGCGGCAATTGATAACCCGTATCTAGCTAGAAAGATTATTAATATCCGACAAGGCATTGAACGCGGCGATAGTTTGTTACGTACTCATGTTGCATCGGAGATGTTCACTCCACTGGTTATTCAGATGATCGCAGTAGGAGAGGAAAGCGGGCAAGTAGAAGAGCTTCTCTCTGAAGTGGCGGAGTTCTATGAGCGGGAAGTGGATTATGACTTAAAAACCCTGACTGACCGTATAGAACCAATTTTGATTGTCATTATGGCTGTATTTGTTGCTGTGCTGGCGCTGGGAATTTTTCTTCCTATGTGGAGTATGTACGAGGTGCAGGCTCGTTAATTATGGCAAGCAAGAAATATACATATTGCGAAATAAAAAAAACAAATTGGCAAAAAGGTTTTAGTCTTTTTGAGTTAATTGTGGTGGTCATTATTATCGCCCTGTTACTTTACGTCGGGATTTCAAAATACGATAAACCAATCGAAAAAGCAGTAAAAAGTGCAGTGGGTTTTCAAGCGGCGACATTTTCCAGAATGGTGACGAACATTAATGGCACCTCAGAGGTAATGCACCGTAGCTCTATGGATTTAAAAGGGGTTACTGTATACCTTAATGAATATGGCTGGCCTGCCAATACCGACCCCAATATGTCGCCCCTTGCAAGAAATCAAACACCGGAAGAGTGCCAACAGCTGTGGAATGCTTTTTTTCAGTACCCGCCGTCTTCAACTATTTCGTTTAGCAGTAAAAAAAATACGGCAGATTATCGAATTTCATCAATAAACGGTCGAATTTGCCGATATGAATTAACGAGAAAACAGGAAGGAGTCTATTTCTTTGACTATTATTTGGAGACAGGGGAGGTAATTCCTTCGTCTTCCATGTAAGCCGATAATGATAAAGTCAGTGTTTTTTACGGTGTGTCAAAAAACTGTCAGTATTCGGGTGAAGCAGGTTTTAATAATCCTGGTTGGCAAAAAACTGACCTGGATTGGTAGCGCGATTTGTATTGTTATTTTGGAGAGTGTATATGAGTAAGCAACAATCCGGTTTTACTCTAATTGAACTGATTGCTGTACTGGTTATATTGGGGATTCTTGCCGCGACGGCGGTGCCCAGATTTGTCGACCTTTCTGATGCCGCAGAAACAGCTGCACTGCAAAGCATTGCAGGGTCAATCGAAAGTGCGTCGGCACTCAACCATGCTGTGGATGTGGCAAATGAAGCAGGGTTAACTTTAGATACCCCGGTGAACACCTTAAATTGTAATACTGCTGCTGCGTTGATGCAGGGTGGTGCCTTGCCTGATGGTTACAGTGTGGCTGCTTTAGCCGTAGCAGACAAAGCCAGTGTTACCTGTACATTGTCTAATGCGGGTGGTTTGACTGAAAACTTTGTCATGATTGGTGCACAACCGTAATATCGGACTATCGTGTGTGGCAGAGAGGGGTTACGCTGGTTGAGTTGGTTACCGTTTTGGTTTTGATTGGTGCCATTGCTGCCGTTTCGTTTTCCCGATTAGCTCCCACAACTCTTTTTCAACTACAGGCAAGCCGCGACACGATTGTTGCGGCTTTTTTTATGGCGCAACAACGGGCAATGGCGCAGCCGAATCCCGTACGTTTGGTTACAAGTAGTAATCAAATAGATTTATTAATTGATACAGATAATGATGGCAGTTTCGCAGACGAGTCGAGTTTTCGTTGGGGAGCAGATGCCTACCCAATCGACTTGGTGCCAAACCAGGCATTAACGCCAGCAATATTTGATTTTAATCGCTTGGGATATACCAGTGCGCGAACGTTAACGCTTTCTCAAGCGGGGGAGTCTGTGACTATTTCCATTAGTCGAACGGGGTTTGTTAATTAATCGATAGTTGTTCTTTTTGTAATCCAGATTTTACATATTAAAACATAAGTCAAGTTTCCACTTTTATTCAGGTCGGGAAACAATGCTAAAAAGACAGTTAGGTGTCACCCTAATTGAAACAATCGTATTTATCGTTGTGGTGAGTATCGCGCTAGGGGCGTTGTTGCGCGTATTTCAGCAGGCATCCATCGATAGTGTTGACCCCGTAGTAAAAACCAAAGCCCTTGAAGTTGCTCAGGCAACTCTGGATGAAATTTTATCGCGAAAATTTGCAGACAATACTCCGACCGGTGGTGTGCCTGCTTGTAATCCCTGTTCTGCTATTGGTGTCGGTCCAGGTTTTAACGATGTTGGCGATTACAATGGTTATACCAACAACAGCGACCCCAATTTTCGAATAAGTGTTAGCGTAACCGATGCCGGTGGTGACTTGGGGATTGCTGCGAATAATGCCCGTTTAGTTACCGTCACCGTGGACTATATCGATAGTAATCCTCTGAGATCTGCCGGACGTGGACGTTTGTCCTTGAGTGCATACAGGGTGAACTTCTGATGAGTCGAACCTGTTTATACAAAACACATTCGGGTTTTACGTTGATTGAGTTAATCACTGTGATTGTTGTGTTATCCATTGTGGGTGCAATTGGTTCGAGTTTTCTGATTACCACAATGAATAATTACAACGATGTTCAGGAAAAAAATAAAATGATTAACAAGGGGCGTCTTGTTCTTGAACAGATGACTCGCCAGTTACGTGGTGCCGTTCCTAACTCGCTTCGTGTTAGCCCATCCGGTAATTGTATTGAATTTCTACCGATCGTCGGCGGGGCAAATTATTTAACGGAATTACCGGATGATCAAAATGGTGCGCCTGAAGTAAGCAGTGTTGCCACTTCACCTTTTGTTCTTGGTTTAGGAACTGCTCGGCATGCAATAGTTGGAGCTTTGCAGGTGGGGGAAATCTACGTATTAGGCAGTTCTGCTGCCAGGGTTTCCATTGCCGCGTTGTCTGCGGGGCCGCCGTATAACAGTATTGCGTTTACGGCTAATCACCGGTTTATCAGTAATTCAATTAATCAGCGTATTTATGTTGCGGATGACCCAGTACGATTTTGTCTTGCGGGAGGAAGTGTTATCGAATATTCCGGTTATGGTCTAAGTACTTCGGCTATGGGGGATGGCATGCCTGCTGGAGCCACTTCTTCGTTAATGGCAAATTTGGTAACGACTGATGGAACCGCATTTGTTTTGTCTCCTGGTAGTGAAGACAGAAATACCGCCATATTTTTGGATATCACTTTTATGGAGGGTAGCCATCGAGTCAGGTTAGAGCATCAGGTGTTAGTGCGAAATGTTCCCTAGAAAAAGTGCTATATCAAAACAGAAAGGCTTTTTAATTCCGCTGGCAGTGGTGATTATTGCCGGACTTGCTTTTTTGGCTGTCGCTATTAATCGTCTGTCCAGTCAGGCTGCATTGAGCTCCGTGCAAGAATCTATCGCCGTTCAGGCATTTTATGCTGCTGAATCGGGAGCACAGCTTGGCATGCATCACTTGTTTTATGCTGCAACCAACAAATTAAATGCTGACGCAACCTGTGATGCAATGAATATATCGCAAACCTTTAACAGTATTGGCTTGGCGGGATGCTCCATTAATGTGACCTGCAGCCGAAGTGGAACGCATACCAGTTATTATTTGATTAATAGTGCTGCAAGTGGATGCGGCAGTAATTTACTTCCTGGTGCGAGGACTATCCAGGTTAAAGCGTTTATGCAGTAGGTAACAATACGTGAGAATAATTGTAGGAATTTTATCCCTTTGGTTATGTTTGCTGAGCTCAAAAAGCCTGGCAGCTGCCTGTGCGGATGTTTTTCCCGGGGCAGCATCCAACGCTCAACACAATGGCTCGGTAAATATTAATTACGGTTCTGTTATTTATAGTACTCCGGGAAATAGTTTATATACTAACAATCTAAATGATAATGCAGGCTATTCGATTAACAGTTGTGATACTGTGGATTGCACGGCCAGAAATAACCTGGCTTCTGCCGGTAACTTTAATTTGTTTCCGAATGGGCAACCGGATGTGACTCTGGCGTATCAGGAGAGCCGAACGCTTGCTCCCGGGAATTATAATAGTTTGCTCACTTCCAGTGAAACAACATTAACGCTTCAACCTGGAGACTATGCTTTTCGTGGTTCTTTTACCACAGGCTTTAATACAGAAATAATTGTGTCGTCTCCGGGGACTGTGCGTATTTTTGTCCGTGGAGAAATTGTGTTTGGTTCGCAAAACGTTGTGAATAGTGCAGGTGCGCCTCGGTACACATTTTTCTTTTCTCGGTCGAATATTCAAATCGGTTCCAGTTCAACGCTCAACAGTTATATCTATTCTCGTGGAAGTACGCAGCTTAGCGCATCGAGTCATGTCAATGGTGCTATCACTTCACGGGGAAATGTCACATTAATTAGTGCCTCAAGTATTACCTATGATGCGGCGGCATTATCGAGTATCGATCTTGGTGAATTTTGTAACGATGGCTCGGTTGTGGATCACTACAATATTGCCCATGACGGTACGGGAGTTACGTGTGCGGCGGAAGTTGTGACCATTACCCCTCATGATTCAGCACACCTAGGTGGAATTAATAATGGTGGTGTGACAATAAATCTATCTACATCAACTGGAAAAGGCGCGTGGACTGGCGTCCAAACTGGAACGCCAGCCAATTTGACCTCTGCTCCGGGTGCGAATAATGGTGTAGCCAGCTATACCTTTGCTCCAGGAGAAACATCTGTTTCATTATTCTTTAATTACCCTGATGTTGCAGCAAATACGGCCGAAACATTCAGCATTAATGTTTCTGATGGCGGTATTACAGAGACAACCGGTGTTGCAACATCCGCTTTGGATGATCCGGATTTCATTTTTGCCAATACCGGATTCAGTTTTTCTGGCCTGGTAAATAATTTTGTTGCCGGTGATACCGAAGCCGGTGTCCAGATTCAGGCAATACGAACAGACCTAAACTCTGGAGAGTGTGTTGGGCTTTTTGCTGATGGTGCTGATGTTGCTGTGGAACTCAACGCTGAATGTGTTAATCCAAGTAGCTGTGCTGGCGTTAACTTACAAATAACCAACAATGCAATCACTACGAACGTGGCGACTACCGCGGACGATGGCGTTGCAGGAACGGCTTCTGTCTATACGTTAATTCCTAATCTGCGTTTTGGTCCGGATTCTACTGCAACCCTTGACCTTAAATACAAAGATGTCGGGCAGTTGCATATGAATATTCGTAAAGAAATAGAATTGCAGGATGGCACTCCTTCGGGAGTGTACATGTTTGGTAGCAGTAATAATTTTATCGTGCGCCCGCATACTATGGTGATTACGGATGTTCGTTCTGGCTCCACAATTAATCCCGGTACAACATCCGGTATGCCAGGTTTTATTGCTGCGGGGGAGCCTTTTCAAGTCACTGTGGAAGTTAGGGATTCAGAGAATTCTGTTACGCCCAATTATGGGAATGAAACTGTACCTGAGGGAATTGATTTTACCAATTTAGTCATTGTTTACCCTGATGGGGGTGACGTGACTGGATTAAATCTCTCTGACACATTTACTCGGGTTGTCGGTTCACCTGTGACTTTTGTAAATAGCACGATTTCGTGGCCGCAGGTGGGAGCTTTTACTGTGGCCCCGGATATTGCTGATGGGGACTACTTGGCTAGCGGTGGTTTATCTATCGTCACTCAAAGTAGTAATATCGGTCGTTTTTATCCCCATCATTTTGAGTTTGCTATAGGTTCGTCAATTATAAATTCATGTGACACGTTCAGTTACCTTAGTCACGATAATTTAACCGTAAACTTCGCGCTAAGTGCGGTGACCAGTTCGGGAATGGTTAGTACCAACTACCGGAATAATCAAACTAACCTCAGCGCAAATTATCAAGGCGTTGCGACTATTGGATACGTTGCCGAGAATAATAATTTAGGTGTGGATCTTGGTAGTCGTTTTGAAATGAACCCGTTAAGTCCTATTGGCTGGGTTTCTGGGCAATATATTGCATCGAATATGTCTGCTGTTTTTAATCGGGATACAGTTATTGAATCGCCGTTAACTGGAATGTTGTTTGGGGTGAATATTCAATCAGAACACGATAACCGAGATTTTGATTCTACTGTGTTTAATATGAATGCGGCCACTTTGGGCGATTGTTCTATAACAAACAGCTGTGATGCGATCCGTATTAATGCTTCTGATCTGGATGTTTTACCATTTTATTTTGGTCGTTTGCGTTTGACGGATGCCTTCGGTCCGGAAACTGCAGATCTGCCGGTTGAGTTTGTGACCGAGTATTGGAACGGTAACTTGTGGGTGCAAAACAATGTTGATAATTGTACGGCGGTTGCTCAGTCTACGATTGCTTTTCCGGTTGGTACGATTGATATATTGGCAAACCGTACCGTTGTTGTCGGTGGTGGAACTTCCACTGTGGTGTATGCTGATGACAGCGCGGGGAGTATTCATTTTTCTGCCGGTGATGCGGGGCAGTATTTTACCGCGCCAGGCGCTGGGAATATGGGTTCTATTGATGTGGACGTGAACTTAACACTTTACCCTTGGTTACGTTCGGATTGGAATCAGGATGGTGATTATTCGGATGACCATTTGCCAAAGGCAACGTTTACTTTTGGTAGTTATCGAGGGCATGACCGAATTATTTTTTGGCGAGAAGTGTTGAACTAAGAATGTTTTCCAACACAAGTAAGTTTTTGTCTGTTCTTCGGTTTTCAAAAATGCCCATAGATATCACTTTACCGCTTTTCTATAGTTAACCGCTGAACTATTGCTTCTCACTTTTTTCTTGTTATTCTTCCACGTATAGAATTTATTTGGATAGTAAGCCCCAAGCTATAGGCACGACCGTCGACAGCAGGGATGCTGGCGACGAGCCTACATGGACGTATTTACGGCGTGTCGTGGAAATAGCTTGGGGTTTACTTTAATTTTCTATTACTTGAAATCAGCATTATTGTGTAGATGATTTTTTGTTATGGAGGTTGGATGCCTATCGGTGGTTAGGTGCCTATAATGCGCATTCCAGCGTCCCTGCCGTCAGCTACATATTTACCCAGCTGCTGAGAGCATCCAACTTGAATTTTTCCCCTTGATATTTTAACACCAAGCTTTCAGGTCTGATTTCTTCGATATATATGCCTGGGAAAACCTGATCACCTTTACGCTTCACCGCTTTATTTAGCGTTACCGATGAATTGCCATTGGTTTGATAGTTGTGTTCCGCGTACATGATCGTAGGAATTTTTTCCTGAATAGACCAAGGTAAATCCCGGACTGATTGAATACTTTCACCCGCCATAAGTTGCTGGATGGTTTGCTCGTCCAGCTGCGGGCGTTTTTCCTCTTTGGGTTTTGCCGGGGCACGCTGGGTTGTTTGTTCCGGCTCAACCTCTTGTGTGACTTGCTCTCGCGAATAAAGAGAATCTACGGCAGGCTTGTACTGTGCTTTTTTCTCCGGTGCTTTTACTACAGGTTTTACTGCCTGCGTAGGCTGTTGAGTCACCGGGCTTACCGCCGGGGGCGTTGTATCGGGTTGCTGCGCAGGAACATTGTCGATATACGGTTGAACTGGGGGGGGTGTCGCTGTAACACTGGGCGGGGTGGCTTTTACTATCGCAGGCGGCGTTGTCTCGCTGTTTTTATTGCTAAGTAAATAAATAACCAATACAAACAAAACGAGGGACATGCCACCCAATGCATAGGGGATACCCTTTTTCCAGGGGGCAATTTCCACGGGAGCAACATAAGGCTGGTGAATTGATTGAATATCCGGCGTTGAGGGCGGCGGTTGACGCTCTCGATCGGCCTTATTTAATGCATCAAGTATTAACGACATAACGATTTATTTTAGTAATTATTGCTGGCTTGATTATCGTTGAAATTACGTTCGAGTACCGTGTCTAGCCCTAGAATTTCATTGAGCTTCATGAGTGTATTGGTCCCGAGTATGCCGTCGGCTTCCAATCCCTGTTCTCTTTGAAAGAATTTTATGCGTTCTTTTAAGGCATCGTTAAATTTGCCTTTGGTTAATGGCCGGGGTTGATTATCTATTTTTGCGAACTGCTCCGCTACCCAACGCACAGTTCGCCCCTGGCTGCCGACGGCCATTGGCTCATTGTAACCGCGGGGTTTATGCCAGAGATAAAAAACTTCGCCGGTCCAGCTTGGCCCGAGTTCTGCCAATGCATGTGTGCTTTGCTGACCTGTGTCGGTAATCAATAGAGCCTCATCGTCATTCATTCCAATCAATACTGCATAGGCGACAAATTTGGCCGGTGTGGTCAAGGTCAATATAACTGGGCGGTTAAGGTCTGACAGCTCTTTCCAGGTACGGAGTTTGTCGTCCTGGCATTTGATTTCCTGGCGGGTAAGCTGCCAGCACGGGTGTGTTTCGGAGGTTACAGGAAAGTTTAAATAGGTAATGAGTAATTCCTGTGCTTTGGTGTAATCCTTTATTTCATGGCTGCCAATCGCCACGGGAGCGTCAGTCTTGGGTTGTGGCGTGGCTTGAGTCTGCAGTGGGTGAGAAGCTGGCGGCGTAACTGTGGTGTTGGTTGGAGCGGTTTGCGTGGCCGGCATTGCTGGTGAGGTATTCGCTTCGGCTTCCGTAGCTTCTTGGCCGTTGTTGCCAATCAGGAATAAAACAAAGACTAATGCCACTGCGACTGCAGATGTAATGGAAGCTGTGGTGGTATTCCAATACTGTTTAAAAGCGGATGGGCTGGATTTTGCGTCTGCACCAGACACCTCCCTTTGGGCGGCCTGAAATATGGAGTTGTCAATTTGGTGCTTATTATTACCGTAGGCACCAACCAATGTGCGCTCGCAGAGAATATTGATTAATCTGGGTATGCCGCCGGTAAAATCGTGGATGCGCTTTACTATACGTGGCGTAAAGGGGTTGCGATCCTCTGGCATTCCCGCGACGCGTAGCCGGTGGTTAATGTATGACTGGGTTTCTTCGAACGTTAGCGGCTTCAAATGGAAGCGGGCAGTGATACGCTGTGAAAGCTGGCGTAGCCTTGGTTGGGCCAATAACTCATTCAACTCAGGTTGGCCAACCAAAATAATCTGTAACAGCTTTTTGGTGGTGGTTTCCAGATTGGTCAGAAGTCGAATCTGTTCCAGGGTTTCCGGTTGCAGAAGTTGTGCTTCATCAATCAGGAGTACCGAGTTGTGGCCGCGGGTGTGGTTTTCAATCAAAAACCCTTGCAGGGCGTCGGTAATGGTCTTAACTGTGGGCTTATCGGTGTGATACTTCACCCCCCACTCATCGCACATCGAGCCAAGTATTTCGAGGGTGCTGGCCATAGGGTTAAGCACTATTGCGATATCTGTGTTTTCTGGTAGTTGCTCCAGTAAACAGCGGATGATGGTGGTCTTACCTGTACCTACTTCTCCTGACAGCAAGACGAAACCACCCCCTTGCGCACCGTACAGCAGGTGGGCGAGCGCCTCTCTATGTTGTTTACTCATATAGAGATAGCGGGGGTTTACGGCGATTGAAAATGCTTGTTCTTTCAGTCCAAAGTATTCTTGGTACATACAGTTTTTGGCCCGTTATATTATTGTTGCCTGTGGGCATACTGGCTTTGACCTAAAGCTCAGCCCCCTATGATACCCTGAAATGGCCGAATTCCTAAGGAGAGGCTTGATTTTGCACAATTAATTCTCACTCTTTGCGGCGGATAATTCATTCTTCAATCGATAGAGGTATAAAAATTGGAGATCACCATCACAACTCCGGGCCTATTGTTCCCGGCGATATCACTTCTGTTGCTCGCTTACACTAATCGTTTCGTGGTGTTGACCAACGTTATTCGCCAGCTAAGCGGTAAGGAAGATGCCAAAACCCAGGCCATTATTCGCAGGCAAATTGCCAGTCTTCGCTCCCGTTTGCAGATAATCCGGGCCATGCAGTTGTTTGGGGTGTCTTCTTTCTTCTGTTGTGTGGTGGCTACTCTGGCCTTGTTCCTAAGCTATATCATTGCCGGTAAGGTGCTCTTCGGTGTTAGTTTGGTGTTGCTGAGTATTTCTTTGGCGTTTTCTGTGTACGAGATACAGATTTCCACCAATGCCATTACTATCGAGATAGAACGGCTGGATAGCTGACTGGCAGAGTAACCTCTGGTGTTTACTCCAGAGGTTCTAAAGAAAAGTCCATTGCCAGTTCGTCAGCAATGTCGTCAAGTTTTTCGGTGAGGTCGTCCAGGTCAATATTCTCGGGCAGGGCAAGAATACCGCTGGCTTCAAACAGTGGGGCACCGCTATATGGCATGCTGGATAACAGGGTATTGAGTTCCTCAACATTAATGCCTTTGTTGGCGAATGCCTGAGAGAACTCTTTAATAATGCCGGTTCTGTCCGGGCCAGCAGCGTGAAAACGAACCTTCTGGGCTTGGCTGTTTTGAGCGTTGCTTGACTCATAAGAATCGACAATAATGTTGATCTGCTGTGAACGCAGTTCTCTCAGTGCTGTGACAAGCGGTTCCTGTTGTTCTTGTTCTACCTGGACTCGAATCACCCCGGCAAACTTTCCAGCCAGTTGGCTCAAGCGGCTTTCCAGCCAGCTGCCGTTATGATTATTCACTACGCGTGCGATGTGCTCCACAACGCCTGGTTTGTCCTCACTGATGACGGTAAGAATGAGACTTGTGTTCATAGACTGGAACTCACTACTTTATTCGTTCTGGGTTCCAGAGTATAAATGACGCGTTAACCGATGTGTAACGTTAAGCTAACAAAATAAATTATGTGGCGGGCTGAACAAGCTACGGAACCACAAAGTGGAGAAATCGTGATGATTATTCCTGCCGAAAGGCTGACAGAAGAGGTAATTCGAGGAATTGTCGAATCGTACATTACTCGAGAAGGCACAGATTACGGTGCCACAGAGCTTTCTATGGAAGAAAAAGTTGCAGAGCTGTTACCCTTGGTGTTATCTGGTGAAGTATTAATTTCCTATGACGAAAACGGTCAGTCCTTAACCTTATTGACCAAAGCACAATTCCATAAAGCTGCCGGCTAAATATCCAGCCTATTTTATAGCGGTCACTAAGTTTTGTCTGATTCTCTGGGCGAATGCCTTATCCAAACACCGTCTTCTGCGGTTGCGACCATTCTATTGGCGCACGGTGCTGGCGCGGCTATGGATTCAACCTTTATGAATCTTCTGGCTGATTCCTTGTTTGAGCAAAGCATTGAAGTTATACGTTTTGAATTCCCTTACATGCAGGAGCGTCGAACTTTGGGGAAAAAACGTCCGCCGAATAAGGTGGCGGAGTTAGTTGAGCATTGGCAATACATGGTCGAGTGGGCTGAAGCGCGTGGAAACATACCTATTTTTATTGGTGGCAAATCGTTAGGTGGTCGCACTGCCAGTATGTTTTTTAGTGAGAACCCTGATGCTGTTCAAGGATGTATCTGTTATGGCTATCCATTTCATCCGCCAAAAAAGCCGGACTCTTTAAGAGTTGATCATTTCGCTGAATTGCAACAAACGTTACTGGTTTTGCAGGGAACACGAGACCCTTTTGGAGTACCGGAAGAGGTTGCTGGTTATGGGTTGACCGACAGGGTTCAATTACAGTGGTTGGAAAGTGGTGATCATGACTTTTCACCACTTAAGCGTTCGGGGTTGACTCAATTACAGCTTATTGAGCTCGCAGGTAGCCACACGCGTCAATATATTGAGCGTTTTTTGTAAGAGCCTGTCTGTAAAAAACGTTACAGGGCTTAACTCTTGATGTAGGAATTTTTTAAGATCGTCACTCGCTCATGGGTTTTAAGTGTCGGGCGAATTTTGTTCTGGGCTTCTTTTCGTTGATCGCTTTCAGCCCAGTGTTTCCAGTCATCCAGAGTATTCCATCGACATAATACAAATCTGTGGTTTGGGTTGTCCGCGTCAGAAAAGGTTTCACCAGAAATAAAACCGGGAGCTGCATAGGTGTATTGAAGCGCCGTTCGTGCATTTTCAATATACGTGGAAAGCATTCCATCAACGACTTTGCGCTCAATAAGAACATGAATCATAGTGTGGTGGTCCTGGTCTGAATTTATTAGAGCCTGTTGGGGCTCGTTTTTATGGGAGGTAAGAACTTGGTATTCGCCTGTTCTTGCTTAATAATATAAACCAGCTTATTTAGCTTCGCACCCGCAATTGAGCGGAATAATGCCAAGTTCTCAAATTGTATAAAGGTTATGTGTTGAAAGCGAACAATTCACTTGAGATTAGTACCCAGTTAGATACAACAGGATTAATCTGCCCTGAGCCGGTAATGATGTTGCATAACGCAGTGCGTGATGCAAAGCCGGGGGATATTATAGAAGTAAAAGCAACGGACCCTTCGACCCAGCGCGATATTCCAAAGTTTTGTCAGTTTCTTGGTCACGAACTGGTGCAGCAGAATACTCAGGACGAATACTTTTTTTATTACATAAAAAAGTCAGAGGTGTGAGAGAAAAGTTTTGGGAGAGGGACACCCAGCCTGATGTTTAGAAGTGCTGTCAAACATCAACCCCGCATTGAATGCTGTATATTTACAGCTTGTCACTGGTGCCTTTGCTTAAAAAGCAATTGCCGGATGTGATTGCCAAGACACCACCGGCTAAATGTGTTTAAGACTCTTCAACTAGCAAAGAAATTGCTGCTAGGGCTTCAGGATCCTCAGATTTAATTTTGTTGGCGATGTGATGTTGGAAAAAGTAACGGAAGTCTTCCTGTGACTGCGCAGGATATAAACAACTATCGCCAGGCAGTATAGGAGTACTTTCTACTTTGTTTTCGTCAACAACCATGCCGCAGACTGTGCCATCATTGTGGAGTCGCCAACTCACCACTTCCTTGAGTGCCAGGCTTTTAAAATCCTTGTCCGCCATGACTGCATGAGTACCGATCATATCGGGGATTTCCTGTACAATGTCATTAGGCTGTTCACACTCGTAGTCGTAATATTCCGCAGCAGTTTCTACTTCAACCACCTTGTGGATAGGCGCTTCAAAAAAGACTTCGTCTATACCGGGGTCATAATAACCTTCCCATGTGCCGTTTAATGGGTCTTCGATATCCGGGCAGGCGATAATATCGTCTAACCAGGGTACCAGGCCCACGACTTCGCCATTGGCTCTGAGAGCCCAGCACAGAACTTTTAAGCTGAAATATTTCTCTCCACTGGCTTCATTGGAATAAAGCATTTCCAGGCCATCGAGTTCGGGTGCAAGACGAATAATGCGAGAATCACTGAGGGAAGTGTATGGTCTCCCTGAGAAGAGGTCGATCACATTGTCCATGTTGTGACCATCAGTTGAGGTCTTCATAATACCACCTCCAAGTAAGGTTCCCTTGAATTAGGGGGAACAAGTAGATTGATTACACAATCACTACATACAGTATATGCACTAATACTAGAACACAATACTTAGGTGTAAAAAAATTTTTGGTCTCCTTCTGTTATGTGGGATAGTACAGCATTGGCGCTCAATACTACCGTATTGAGCCTATATTGAGTTTAGAACATTAAATGGTAAAGCAAGTTCAAAATCCGTTAGTCGCCGAAGCAAATCAGTTGGTTGAGTTGTTCAATCGGTGTTTTCAGCAACGTTATACCACCCGTTTATGTGGGGGTGGGATAGAGCCTGTTTATCGCCCCCAAAAGGGAGATAGATTGGCTGAAATCGTATTTACGCATGATTACTTTGCCAGTGCGTTACACGAAGTTGCGCACTGGTGCATTGCCGGACAAAAAAGACGGGAGCAGGAAGATTACGGCTATTGGTATGCGCCAGATGGTCGGACGGAAGAGCAGCAGATGCTATTTGAGAAAGTTGAGGTCAAGCCTCAGGCCATGGAATGGATCTTCACCAAAGCGTGCGGCCAAAGATTTCATCTTAGTTCCGATAATCTAAACAGTGACATTGGCGCAAGTCATGAGTTTAAACTGGCGGTATTTAGCCAGGTTAAGCATTACTGCCAACAAGGCTTGCCAGAGCGGGCTCGTAATTTTGCCGAGACACTAGCTGCCTATTACCAGCAATCAGAGGCTCTTTCATGTAGCGCCTATTCTTTGGAAGAAATTCTCTAAAACCAAACCCGTGAGAAGTTGTAACTGTGAACAGGATCTACTTGATCGATGCGTCGATCTACATTTTTAAATATTATTTTTCCATGCCGGATGTCTGGCAAAGCGAATCAGGTTATTCAACTTTTGCGGTACGAGGGTACACAACCTGGCTGGGGAAGTTTCTGGCTAAAGAGCAGCCAATATATGCCGCAGCCTGTTTTGATGAAAGCTTGGCCACCTGTTTTCGCAATGAAATTTACCCGGACTATAAAATAAGTCGGGCGTTACCCGACGATGAATTGGCGTTTCAGTTGGAGGCCTGCAAGCAAATAACGGAGTTAATGGGAATCGCAAGTTATGCTTCCGAACGCTTTGAAGCGGATGATTTAATTGGCACCCTGGCTCATCGGGCAGCAAAAAAACAACTTCCTGCCACCATTCTTACCCGGGATAAGGATCTGGGTCAGCTTGCCATTCACGCAGACACGCTATTATGGGATTACCCGGATAAGGCACCGCTTACGCATTTTGATATTGCTGAAAAATTTGGCGTGCAGGCAAAATACATTGCCGATTTTCTCGCGCTAACTGGCGACGTGAGTGATGATATTCCCGGCGTACCGGGTATTGGTCCCAAGATTGCCTCAATGCTTATTCATGCCTTTGGTGGATGGCGAAATATTCGGCGGAATATTCCCGCGGTTGCGCAGCTCAATATTCGAGGCGCTGCTTCGATCGCTAACAAACTCACCGAGTTTAATGCACAAATTGATATGGCTCTTAAGTTGACCACCATTGTTAAAGACGCCAGCCTGGGACGACGGTTTCATATTAAAATGCGCAAGCCGGATATACCGGCTTTAGAAAGCTATGGGCAATACCTGGGGCTGAATTTGAACTTCAAAAAAATGTTTAATGAGATCTAGCTTATGATTTTGGTTGCGGATGAAAACATCCCATATGCACAGCAATTATTTTCCCATGTTGGAGAGGTTCGATTGCTACCGGGCAGAACGATGACCCAGGAAGACGTTAAGGATGCCGATATTCTATTGGTGCGTTCAGTGACTGCCGTGAATGAACAATTACTATCCGGCAGTAACGTCAAATTTGTGGGAACCTGCACAATTGGTACTGACCATCTGGATAAAATCTACATGGAAAGCCTGGGAATTCATTATGCCAGTGCACCCGGTTGTAACGCTTATGGCGTTGTGCAATATGTTTTGGGTGCGCTCGCCAAGCTGGATAAATTAAATACGCAAACAACAGTTTCTATTGTGGGTTGTGGCAATGTGGGTGGACGCTTGTATAAAGCGTTAAAGGCGATCGGATTAACCTGTCATTGCGTAGACCCATTCAAAACTCAGGATGAGCTTCCTGATCTTGCTGAGTTCGATTCGGTTTATACGTCTGACGTAGTGTGTGTTCACACTCCGCTTACTGTCGATGGGCCACATCCCACCAAGAACCTGTTTAACGCGGAAGTTCTGGGCCGATTAAAAGAGGATGTCGTGCTTTTAAATGCGGGGCGTGGTGATGTCATTGATAACACCGCATTGTTGGAACGAATAAAAACCACGCCGAGCTTTAAAGGCATACTGGATGTGTGGCAGGGCGAGCCGGATATTAATCTGGAATTGCTCGACCATCTGGCGTTCGGTACACCGCATATCGCCGGTTACAGTTATGAAGGACGTGTTAACGGCTCCTTTATGATTTTTTCTGCATTGACCGAATACTTAAATTGGGATCTTACGCAAAGCGAACAGATTTTACAGGACATAAAAACGGAAGCCTTCGGTGAGCCCGTCAGTCTTAAAGCATCGGATATTCAGTCCACCATACTCAGCACCTACGATATTGCAGAAGATGATCAAAAACTACGAGAAAGTAAAACACTGATGCCCGGTGTGTTTGATCAGTTACGGAAAAATTACCCCAAGCGACGAGAGTTATCTCACTTCAGTCTCACCGATGTTGCCCCCGAGTTAGCGGCAACCTTAAGCGGAATTGGTTTTTTGCTTCATGACTGATTTATCTACCAAGGGTAACCGCTTGCGTATCGGTTTCTTTCTTAACCCTTATGCGGGGGTGGGCGGCCCGGAAGGTCTCAAAGGTAGTGATGCCTGTGAAATTCAGGCTGCTGCGGCACAGGGGCAGTACACATTACGCGCAGCCAGGCGCGCAGTGACCTTTTGGCAAAAACTAAAACCTCTGGCCGGCCAAATGGATATTCTCACCGTACCCGGAATAATGGGCGGTGACGTTCTGGACGAAGTCGGGCTTACCTATCAAAAACTGGATTGCGATATTGCAGAGGTTTCCACTGCCGACGATTCAAAAAAAGCTGTTCAACAGCTACAGCAAAAAAAGATCGATTTATTACTGTTTGTGGGTGGCGATGGTACAGCACGTGATGTCTGTACTGTGATCGAAAAAACGCTACCCGTTCTTGGCATTCCTTCCGGTGTAAAAATGCATTCCGGTGTATTCGGTATTTCCCCTTCTGCCTGTGCGGAGTTAATTGAACAGGTTTTACATAATCGTGCTGTTCGTTTAACGGAACAAGAAGTTCGTGATATTGATGAGGAAGCATTTCGCTCGGGTGTTGTTAAAAGTCGATACTATGGCGAAATGCTGGTACCGGCAGATGACCGATTTGTGCAGCAGGTAAAACAGGGCGGTGGTGAAGAAGACGAAATTTCATTAATCGACATTCGTGATGAAATTCAGGAACGAATGGAATATCACCCCGAGGCGTTATTTATCTTTGGGCCGGGGTCGACCACGGACTTTATTAAAAAAGAATTGGGTCTGGATTCCACGTTGCTGGGTATCGACTTGGTTGAAAATCAAACCCTGATAAAGAAAGACTGCAATGCAAAAGATATTTATGGGGTATTGCAAGATAACCGTGCGCGCGAAGTGTTTCTTATTCTGACGGCCATTGGTGGGCAGGGGCATTTAATCGGTCGTGGCAACCAACAGCTCACACCTGAAGTCCTGAAGTTGATCGGAAAAGAACATGTATGGCCCGTGCTTACCCGAGCCAAATTGCGTAACCTGCAATCTCGCCCGCTACTCATTGACTCCGGGGATGAAACTCTGGATAAGCAATGGAGCGGTTTGATTCCTGTCATAACCGGGTATCAG
Organism: Teredinibacter sp. KSP-S5-2; assembly: GCF_032773895.1. NCBI lineage: Bacteria > Pseudomonadati > Pseudomonadota > Gammaproteobacteria > Cellvibrionales > Cellvibrionaceae > Teredinibacter > Teredinibacter sp. KSP-S5-2. Next base: position 420,600 of record NZ_CP120416.1, read on the forward strand.
GAAACACTATTGTATCGACTGGACTATTTATGTCAGATATAGAAACAACGCTTCAACCATTAACCCAGGCTTTGTCTGATTTTGCTTCGGGTGATGAATTTCAGGAAAGCCGTCGACTATTTCATGGCCGCGGAAAAACTTACGAAGGTTTGGATTGGTTGGTTGTCGATTGGTTTGATTCGTTTGTCTTTATTACGTTTTTCAAAGCTTGCGACCCTGAGTTGGAAGAAGCAATAAAACAAACGGTGTTAAACACGTTGCGGCCGTTGGCGGTAAACACCATTTTATTGCAGCGGCGATACTTGGAAAAAGCCCCCGTTGAACCCTGGTTGGGGGCGATGCCTGAGCAAGCTCATGCACTGCGTACTGGGTTAAAGTATTTGTTGTCATTTAATCAGCAAAACCTGGGGTTCTTTCTGGATATTGAACCGGCTAGAAAATGGCTGGAGCAGCGCTGTTCTAATAAGCGCGTGCTTAATTTGTTTGCTTACACTTGTACGTTTTCCGTTGTGGCAAAGCAGGCTGGAGCAGAAGGTGTAGTGAATATTGACCTGAGTAAAAAGTCTCTTTCGGTCGGCCGAGCTAACCATAAAATAAACGATATCTCTCTGGATGGAGTGGAGTTTTTCGCCCACGATATTTTTCGTTCGTGGGGCAAAATTAAACGCAAAGGGCCGTACGATGTTGTGATTATTGATCCTCCAAGCTTTCAAAAGGGCAGTTTTGTGGCGACCAAGGATTATGGCAAAGTCATTGCAAAAATGGATGAGTTGGTTAGTGAGGCTGGGTGTTTTCTTGCCTGTTTAAACGCGCCGGAAATTACGCGTGTGGAATTTGAAGAGCTTATTGATTCACGCCTGGAAGGTTTTGTTTTACGTGAAGTGTTGGAGCCATCGGTGGATTTCCCGGATATCGACCCCGATCATTCTTTAAAGATGTTTGTTTACGTTAGAGATAACTAACAGTATTCGCTTGTGGCGGGTAGTTGTGCATTAGGATGGAGCTCTCAAAAATGCTCAATTCAGGGATGAATTGAGCAAGCTACAAGGATGTATTTATGCGTTTTTTGAGGCTTTGTCCTAATGTACAACCTGTAGAAATACATTTATTCCTATCCTTTCGTCACTTGAGGTCAGCTATAGGTTAACAAGGCCAGAACCACTTCCCGTAATTTCTCCGAGCTGCGATTATTTAATACATACTGTAACGCCGCCGCGCGGGACGCAAAGCTTTCATCAACCGGTAATGCGGATTCAAATAACGCAATGGATGTGGCCGAAAGCGATGCAAATGCTTTTTCCGTTAACACCGCATCTTCAACGGCTTCCTGCCGAATGGCCTGAGAATATGAAATGTAGTCGTTCTCGGCCAACCAAAACATTGTGCTCAAACCTGCCATATGCCTTGGACTGTGCAGGCCAAACTCATCAGGTGTGTCCGGGCCGCATATATCTTCCACGTACAAGATGTTCTTAACTGGAAACCGCTTGTAGAGAAATAAAAGGATTTTTGCTGCGTCTTTGCAAAAATCCTCAATATGTAACTCGTTCAAAACCTGGTTCAATGCTCGCTCCTGCGAAATTACACTCTATAGTGCTGTAAGAACTCACCAAACCGGCGAATGGCCTTACGAATATCTTCCGCGGTAGGCAAAAATACAATGCGGAAATGATCCGGCGTTGGGTAATTAAATGCACTGCCTTGCACCAACAGGATTTTTTCTCGAATTAAAAAATCCAAAATAAGCTGTTGATCATCCTCGATTTTATACATCTTGGTGTCGATTTTCGGGAATAGATAAATCGCCCCTTGAGGTTTTACACAACTCAAACCCTCAATTTTTTCAATCTCTTCACAGGCAGCATTACGTTGTTCCAGCAAGCGACCGCCAGGCAAGATCAACTCATTAATACTCTGGTATCCTCCCAGTGCGGTTTGCACGGCATACATTGCTGGTGCATTTGCACATAAACGCATGGAGGCCAGCATCTCAATACCCTTCATAAATTCAGTGGCAAGATGCTTGGCACCGCTGAATACCAACCAGCCTGAGCGGAAACCTGCTAGACGATAAGATTTGGATAAGCCATTGAAGGAAACGCAAACAACATCCTGAGCAAGTTTGCCCATTGGAATAAACTTAGCGTCATCGTATGTGATTTTGCTGTAGATTTCGTCGGCGAAAATTATCAGCTTATGATCACGGGCAATCTGGATTAACTGCTCAAGCACATCCTGTGGGTACACCGCACCGGTTGGATTGTTTGGGTTAATAACCACAATTGCCCGGGTGCGATCCGTAATTTTGCTTTTAATGTCTTCGATATCGGGAAACCAATTTGCTTGCTCGTCACACATATAGTGCCGAGGTTTTCCGCCTGCCAAGCTAACTGCAGCGGTCCACAGTGGATAGTCTGGTGCGGGAACCAGTACTTCGTCACCGTCATTCAGCAAGGCTTGGTTGGCCATGACAATTAACTCGCTGACGCCGTTACCGAGAAAAATATCTTCAATTTCGACACCAGGAATTTCCAGGCGTTGGCATTCCTGCATAATGGCTTTGCGGGCGGGGAATAAACCTTTGGACTCTGTGTAGCCCTGCGCGTTGCGTATATTGTGAATAACGTCGGCAATAATTTCATCTGGGGCGTCGAAACCAAACGGGGCCGGGTTACCGATATTCAGTTTTATAATCTTGTGGCCATCTTCTTCAAGACGCATGGCGTGCTCAAGAACCGGCCCTCGAATGTCATAACAAACGCCGTGTAATTTATCTGATTTGTTTATCGGTTGCATTTTTTGTTTCGTGCCTTAAATTAGTGAATAACGCTTTTCATAAGCCCCATAAAATATCCCTAGGTTAAGGAGTGATTATGTCAGATCAAAACCTAAAAGACGATGCTATTTGGCGGGAAAAATTGACCGATGAGCAGTATCGCATATGTCGAGAGAAAGGAACGGAGAGAGCTTTTACGGGAGAGTATTACGATTGTAAAACGCAGGGTGAATATGTTTGCCGTTGTTGTCAAACTCCATTATTTGATTCTGATACCAAATACGACTCTGGTTCGGGGTGGCCAAGCTTCTATCAACCTAAACAAACTGAGGTTATTGATGAAATTCGTGATACTACCCACGGCATGATTCGTACAGAAGTTGTTTGTTCTAAATGTGGTTGCCACTTGGGGCATGTGTTTCCTGATGGTCCTCAGCCAACTGGGCTTCGTTATTGTATCAACTCGGCCTCTATACAGCTGAATGCTGAAAAAGGGTAGGTGTTATGCGTTCGTTTGCAGAAATTTATCACACGGCATGCCTGCATAAAGGTAGTGAGGAAGCCTTAACCGCATTGTTACCCAAAGCAAGAACATCCCGGCAACTGAAAAATGTCACCGATGACAGGTATTTGTCTGACATGTCCCGGCGAATTTTTCGAGCGGGATTAAAACATGAAATGGTTGACAAAAAATGGCCCGGTTTTGAAGAAGTATTTGACCGGTTTGACCCGTACTCCTGTGCCATGCTGAGCGACGAAGACATTGAACGCTTAATGGGGGATAAGCGAATTATCCGACACTTGGGGAAGGTTAAGGCAGTGCGTGACAACGCGGCCTTTGTTCGAGCGATCCAGCAAGAGCATGGGAGTTTTGGTTGTTATCTGGCTGATTGGCCAGTGGAAGATATCGCGGGCTTGTGGATTACCCTGAAAAAGCGCGGCAAGCAGCTTGGAGGTAACTCGGGGGCAGCATTTCTGCGAATGGTTGGTAAGGATACGTTTTTACTTACCAAAGACGTTGTTGCCGTACTCAAGTTGGAAGGCGTGATAGAAAAAGAGCCCAGTGCTCAAAAGGACTTCTACGCGGCTCAAAGAGCGTTTTTACAATGGCGGGAGGAAAGTGGCCGGCCGCTATGTGAAATCAGCCGCATAGTGTCTTGTTCGGTGAGTTAGGATGGGGTTAATCGTAAACCTGTTTTTTCTTCCATAGGCTCTCTTCACCCTGGGAGAACTTATCCCACTGGCCTTCCAGAGCTGCACGTTCTGCGGCTTCTTCGGGAGGAATGCCATCTGCCGATTCGGTGAGGGAGATTTCCTTGTTGATCTGGTCTAGCAAGGCTTTCAACTGTTGAATCTTCTGATCATGAATCCCGGACTTTCCTTGGCGTAGAAGCAGGTTCAGGCCTGTAGAGTAGTAATGGGCTGCCAGTTTCAGCTTGCCAGCCTGTTGCGCTGCGCGACCATTCAGCTCATAGCTACTGACTGTCACGTCAACCACCAGCTGTTTGATCATATTTCGGTATACATCCGCCGATTTTTTGGGAATGGATGACTTGCGCTCAAGCACAAAAATAAACCTGTATAACTCCTCCAGGCACATTTTGACTTCCTTGATTTGCTGGTGGCTTTCCAGTGGGGCTCTCTGCAATACGGTTGTTTGCCGTTGTGTTTCTGCCATTTGAGCCGAAGCCGTTTGCAAATCCTCCACATGGCCTTTGTCGTTGGGTTCCAGGCGGGATAGCTGCTCACATACATCTATTAGGCTGCGTTGAACCAGAAGGGTCAATTCTTTGGGTAAAAAGCCGGTTGGGAAGCCGTTAAGCATGAACTTAAAGTTGCGATTACGCACTTTTAGCGCCTGTAGCAAACGGTAACGCTGTTCCCGCTTGGTTTTGATTGTTTGCGAGATAAAGGCGTAGCATACCAGCGCAGCTAGCAGCACAATGATCGACGTGATAATAGTTACTGACGACATACAAAAAAGCTTCCGGAGTTAATTTAAGGCTAGTCGCCCAGGCTAGGTTATGCAAACATCGTGCTCTTTTTGCTTAATAATTGATCCGCATAAGGGCGGAACGAAATTCGTGACATTTTAGTGTTACAAAAGTGTTGACAGACCCCGAGAGGCTCAATAGAATGCGCCCCTCTTCTGAGATGACAGTTGTCTCAGATACCTAGTGTCCCCTTCGTCTAGAGGCCTAGGACACCGCCCTTTCACGGCGGTAACAGGGGTTCGAATCCCCTAGGGGACGCCAAGCGGAAATAGCTCAGTTGGTAGAGCACAACCTTGCCAAGGTTGGGGTCGGGAGTTCGAGCCTCCTTTTCCGCTCCAAATTCAAAAAGCCAGTTCTTATGAACTGGCTTTTTTCGTATTGGCGGAGTGAATTCTGGCTAAGCCTTGCTTTGTATGTGCTTTAGCAAAATCTTGTCTCTTTAACTTGTCTTCACTCGGCTTCCTCGGGTGCTGTGTCGCTCATACTTATACCGATACAGCATCTGACGATATGTCATATGAGATGAACTTTCTTTCAGACAGCCCATATTTTATTGCTTGCTCTCTCCATGGGGCGATATGCGGAGCTTTGAGATGCATGTCTAAGCTTTCTCTACTTGGCCATAATTCCGAAAACCGAATCAGGCCCTTATCAAAAGGATCCTCCGCGACGTCATAGGCTATGCAACCATCATTGGCGTAGGTTTCTGTAACCAATTTGTGTAAATGGGGTAAAAGTTTTTTAATATTTTCTGGTGGAAATCTCAGTGTTCCGAATACTGCAATTTTGGCTTTCATTAAACTTCCTGTTTTGGAGTAAGGGTTGTTTTTGAATTTACACGATACCGTCAGGGAGCTGTGAGAAGCTTGGTATGCCTTCGTAAGGTTCATTCCAGCAAGCTTTTGATTCGGTATTCACGTGTGCGACTGGTTTCAGGTTAATGGGGGTGTCGATAGTGGATAAGGTAACGCTGAGGTAGATACTTTTATTGGGTGCGTAATTCATTAGCCGAGTGCCACAGTTACCACAAAAAGCTCTATAGCCGCCTATATTGTTCAGGTGTTCTTTTAAATAGTTGTTGTCGTCAGAAATAACTAGAGTCTTAGCTTTGGCGAGCGCTACTGTCACGTAGTCTGCTCCGTGGGCTTTTCGACAAAATTGACAGTGGCAGTTAAATATTTTTCCCGGTATTAGTTCTACCTGGTATTTGATTGCGCCGCATAGGCAACTTCCTTCGATCATGTTGGCTCCTTTTGGCTCATGTTTTTGACGTATAGTTTTGTTAGTCGATATGGAAATGGATAGATAATGATTGCCTTAGTTTAAACTTTTTGTGTCCTGCCACCAATCTACTGCCAGTTTTTCGTGTTTAACGATAAATTCATTTTTTAGGTCGCAATAGACGCCAATATCATTATTGCAGGCTTCTGCGGCTTTAGATTTTACGTTTTCATATTCTTCTGCGATATCTTTATTCGCTATAAGATAATCTCGGAAAGCCAAATGGCTAATAACATGTGTTGAATTTGTACTGAAGGCGTGTATCTGATGTGTTCTATCGTCCCCTCCTTTTTGGTAGTAGCGCCTTCCTTTTATACCGTACTCACCTAGGCATTCGTAGCCTATTCTTTCGAAATAGTTATTCAGTTTGTCCAGGGTTTCAATCTTTTTGATTTCCAGTAATATGTCAATAATCGGCTTTGACGGCAACCCTTTGACGGAAGTGCTTCCAATGTGATGAATACGATATATTTCCACGGGAATTGATTTGAAAATTAATTCTTTTTCTTGCTCAAATAGTTTGGGCCAGCTGTTGTTGTATGGAACGATTAATATCTCCCTCATGTCGGGCCTCCTTCTGTTTTGCATAACATATGTGAATAAAGCTTCGAATGCTTTAAAAAAGCAATTGAGTCAGTGTTATTTTTTGATTAAATGTTTTTCCATAATGTAATCGTCCATATAGAAGCCTTCTCCAATATCTTCTTTAATGCTTGCTTTAATGGAGAAGCCCTGTCGCTTGTACCATTCGATGGAGTCGTTATTCTGTTTGTTCACCGTTAGCCAAATGATCCCAGAGTTACATTTTGATTCTGCAAAATCGAGCATCGCTTTACCAATGCCTTGTCCTCGTGAAGCGCTGGTTGTGTAGATCTTGCTGATCATTGTTTTGCTTTCGTTATTGACCAACGCTATGTAGCCAACATAATCTGTTTCAAGCTGTGCCAGATAATAGTCGTATCCATTTGATATCTGGTTGCGAATAGCTGAAGCGTTCTGAAACTTGGCTAGCATATATTCAACTTGCGGGAGCCCAATAATTCGAGTGAAGTGCTCAGTCCATATTTCCTTGGCTAGCTTGGCTACGTGATCAATGTCGGAAGTATCTTCTACGCGGATTAATTGTACTGACATTAGATGTGCCTTTTGCTTCCGGTTTTTCTGTGGTCAATCTTAACCTATGCAAAAATGTTTCGTGTTTGCTTGGGGTGAGTATATTTATTTGTTTACCCCTGGTCATATTTAGGGACGATTACAATACAGTAAAGCTCCGTTGGGGAATGTGTCTCTACCAGTTAGTTTCTAGCAATCGCACGACACGTTACCCTTTTTGGTGTCATTTTCCCCCTCTGTAGAGTAGCCGTCTCGTTTCCACCAATCCAGTCCGCCGAGTAGTTCTTTCACCTTAAAGCCAAGTTTTGACATGTTGAGTGCTCCTTTTGTGGATGCGTTGCATCCTATTCCGTCGCAATACGTAACATAGAGCTTTGCTTTGTCCAAGTTCTGTGTTGTTTCTTCGTTCATGGTTCTGTGAGGAACATTGATGGCGCCGGGAATATGTTCTTGGGCAAAGGCTTCAGGTGATCTTGTGTCTATCACGAGAATATCGCCATCAGATCCGAGTGTTTCCGATAAATCCCAGGAATCAATTTCGTAGTTGAGTTTTGCTTGGTAGAAATCAATTTGATTCATAGTTCATCTCCAATAACTGAGTTGGATGTTATCATCTTTTTAAGTGATCTTTAAAAAATGTAAAGCCACCTAAAAAGGGTTTTAGGCGGGTAACGTGCTAATGTATGTTTTTGATATACTATTGTTTTTTGAGTTCAGTTGTTGAAAACGAAAAGCGTATAATCGGCGCATATATAAAGTTAGTCGGAAAACGTGTTCCGTCATTAACAAGTATGAGGATCTATGAAAACTAACGGTTCCTGTCTCTGCGGTAAAGTTCGTTTTGTTGTTGAAGGTGATTTTGAGCATTTCTTTCTGTGTCACTGTCAACGCTGTCGTAAAGATACCGGATCCGCTCATGCGGCCAACCTGTTTTCCACTTCAGCAATGCTAACGTGGTTGTCCGGTGAGGATGAGGTCAATACTTACCAGGTTCCTGGCTCACGCCATGTAAAAAGCTTCTGTTCTCACTGTGGTTCTGCTGTTCCGAATGTGCAAATGGAAGGACGCCTAACTGTGGTGCCTGCAGGTAGTTTGGATGATGATGTCTCAATTCGGCCTGATGCACATATCTGTGTGGCTAGTAAGGCTAATTGGGATGAGGAGTTGGATTTAATTCCCAAGCTAGAGGGAATGCCAGGAAATTAAATGAACTAATGCCAGATAATAAATATGGAAGTTTATCATCTGGCATTAGTGTTTAGCATTATTTTGTTATTACTTTGAGGGAATAGGGTTTTTTACAGCTTATTGGCATGGTTTCATTTCCCGCTCCGTGGGTTGTATAGCTGTACCAACTATTTGTTACCCGTATAGACCATTTTCCGGATGCTTTTTCTCCGTTGGGCATTTGGTAGTGTAGGTTTGAAGATAGATAATCGCCATTTGATTGCATAATCTGTTGTGATGTATTGTCAAAGAGAACTAAAGTGACGCCATCACTTTTATCGAGTTGAGTAAGAGCAAGCAAGCTTATTGTTGCCGCTTCGTTAGGGTAAAACGAGTAGTAGTCGTCCATGCCAATTGCGTTGCCATTCTTATCTATATTGCATAAGTAAGATGTATCATGTGTGCCTACCCCGTCTGAAATGACAATGTTTTTCGCAGTATTAAACGAATCATCATCTTCGTTCGTGTCGTTGATTTGTATTCTGGATACTCGGATTTTGTAATCTATGGATACATTTTCAGAGGTTGACCCGCTCCAATAGGCTTTTAGATATATATCAGTATCTGGTGCGACTGTTTCCCATAGCGTGAATTTGTTTTTATCTGTATAACTTTCAATATAACTGCTTTCCTTTTTGTGTTTGTCGTATCGATATATGTCGACAGATAGAGTGACGCCTTCTGTGGGGTGAACTGTCGGGACTACATGGAACTCTATTCCATATCCCCATGGGCCTGATAGGCCGCTTTTTACTTTATAGTAGTCTTCGTCATCAGAAATCGTGCCGATTATGAGATTCGATAATCCAGCGTCATTTGCGGTTTCAAAAGAGTTGTTGTTTTCGTGTTCTGTGTAAGCATTGGTCGGGATGTTGAAGTTGAAAGGGCTCGTTGCTATTCCTCCTTTAGATAGAAAGCTGGTGGAGAATGTTTGAACATGAATTGGGCCAGTGGTTGCGCCTTCAGGAACCGTTGCCAGGATCGTATTTCCCTTTTTACTAAAGCTGGCAGGCGTGCCATTGAAGTCGACTTTTTGGGGATTACTTCCTTCCGTTAATCTGTCGCCTGAAATACTTATTTTCTCTCCAGGCAGTCCGATACTGGGTTCCACATTGGTAATTACTGGAGTGCATCCGAAAAGACATATTTGAAATATTAATATCACGATAGTGTGCATGTGATTTTGAAAAGTGAAATTGTTTTTCATCCCAATGCTCCGTTGCTGATGTTTTAATCTTTATTATCTGGGTTATGTCGTCTGATGTGACAAATTCCGTTCCTTTCGTCGGGCTGGTATCACTCTTTCTTATAGGTGTGTTTGAATAATGTAGTATAAAAATAAGGGGGATTCCGTTGGATGTCGGATAAAGCCTCTGAATTTTATTGCTGATAGATACATTGTTTTTGAATTTAGATATAAGGTTTATCGATAGTATCGATCAAGATGGGTTAAACAGTGTTCTGAACAAGGAGAGGAAACATGGCGACATCAGCTTTTAAATTTTCCACTTTTAGTGATGCCATATACTATGGAGCAAACCATTGTTTAGGGTACACAAATCTGCATCCAAAACACTGGGAGTATTGTGTTTTTATATACAGAAATGATGCATCTTGGAATCATACTCATCCAGTAGATACCGTCCATGACTCAAACGGCTTTGTAAAATTGGGGCATATGAAAGCGCCAAATGGTCTAAAAGCTATAGTACACAGTCATCCAGACTGGATCACTGCTCCGGGAATGTTTTCTGCTGAGGATATAAGTGCCTCTACTATACATAGCGTTCCGGTCTTCTTAATTACACACTGGAGATTGATTAGAGGGTATGACCCTATTTTGAATCGATATACTGAATTGGCAGGTAGGTGCTGGCGAATAACCAAGCGAAAGGATAAGTTTCCTTCTATTTCGGACCCCGACAACCATCCCCAGAAATGGCAGGCATCACTTCCTCCTTATGGTTATGATAATTCTCCATTCTCTGTCTATAAGCCATTTTCTTGTGTGGCAGTAAAATAGGATACAATACCTGTCGCTCTATGATTGTGTGTTGATGGTATTTACTTGATAAGTATTTATTTGATGTATTAGCGATAATATTTCTTCTCCTGGTACAGGGCGGCCATATAAAAAACCCTGTGCCACATCGCATCCCAGTTTTTTGAGAAATTCATACTGTTGTTGATTTTCAACACCTTCGGCGATAACTTCAAGTCCAAGTTTGTGCGCCAATATTATGCTCGCTTCCACGATTGCTGCGTCGCTTGCATTATCTGTTACATCAAATATGAAGCTTTGGTCGATTTTAAGGGTGGTAACGGAGAAGCGTTTTAAATATGCCAATGACGAATAGCCAGTGCCAAAATCATCAATCGCTGTGCGTACTCCATATTTGTTTAGCGATACCATAACCTGCGAAGCCCGAACAGGGTCCTGCATTACGATATTTTCTGTTATTTCCAGTTCCAGTTTGGATTTTGGAATTTCGTAAAGTGTGATCAGGCGTTTTATCTTATCCTGAAACATCGGGTCTTGTAGTTGAACAGCGGAAACATTGGCACTTATGCGCAGGTCTTCGAGTCCTGCTTCTTTGCACGCGTTATACTGTCTGCATGTTTGCTCGACTACCCACTCCCCGACCTGGATAATCAGCCTTGATGATTCTAACAAGGGAATAAATTCACCGGGAGATACCGTTCCCCTCGTCTTGCTATGCCAGCGTAGTAAGGCTTCCAGCCCTATTACTTTACCAGTGGCAATGTCGATTTGTGGTTGGTAATACAAACTAAACTCGTGGTTGGCAATTGCATAACGCAGTTCGGTATCGATTTTCAATAATTCTTGACCACGGAGGTTCATTTGCGGTGAGTAAAACTGGTATTGGCTGGAGCCAAGGGATTTTGCTCGATACATAGCGACATTGGCATGTCGTAGAAGATCGGTTGCGTTATCGCCGTCTTTTGGAAATACTGAGACACCGATACTAAAGCTGATAAATACTTCCTGTTCTTCAATTTTTATGGGGATCTTGAATATATGCGTCAAAGTGCTGAGTTTTGATATCGTATCCTCTTGCTTCTTAATGTCGTCGATAAGAATAACAAACTCATCACTGCCTAAACGGGCAACAACTTCCGTGTGTTTTATGTAGTTTTCCAAACGGGAGGCAACTTTTTTCAATAGTTGGTCACCCGCGATATGTCCCAGGTTGTCGTTTATTCTTTTAAATTTGTCAATATCTATTAAAAACAGGGCAATTTCTTTGTTTTGTGCGCGGGCATTTTCAATTGAAGATTGCAGGCGGCTGATCAGATAATTTCGATTGTGTAAGCCGGTGAGGGCATCATGGGTGGCTTGGTGGCGCAGCTCTGCCTCAAAACCTTTACGTTCGGTGATATCTCTGGCAACAAGTGAAAAATAATCAGAGCTTGAATGTTGGTTGATATGACTAACTACCACCAGTGATACGGGAATTTCCGATGCTGTTGTCGCCGATGGTTGAAGGCTTATCTCACCACTCCAGTGCCGTTGTTTTTTTGATATTGGAAAGATGCGCGATCGTAATCGTTCGCAAATATCTGGAGAGAGAATTTGCCATAAGGTCAAGGCACTGAGGTTTTGATTTCCGTCTATATCGAGAGCTTCAATACATGCCTTGTTAATATAAAGAATCGTGCCGTCTTCCTCCACTATCATGACAATGTCAGAAGTGGAGTCGAGAACATTGTGCATTCTTTCTCTTGCTTTTTCTGATTCAATACGCGCAGTGATGTCCCGTCCGGTGGATACGAAATGAGATATATTTCCGTCCTCATCATAAAGAGGCGTAATGACTTTCTCTTCATGGAATTCTGTACCGTCTTTACGGCGGTTTATCAATGTGCCGGAAAATGGGTTTCCTTCAAGTATCGATTTCCAGAGTGAGTTATAGGTTTCTTGGTTGTGGTGTCGGGAACGAAGAAAACTGGGTGTTTTTCCTAAAATCTCAGCCTGTTTGTAACCAGAGAGTTGTTCAAAAGCTGGGTTGGCATATTCAATCTGGCCATTTGCATCCGTGATAAATACGCTGTCCGTACTCTGTGTGATTGCAAGCGATAATTTGCGTAATCTCTCCTCATTTGTTCGTTGCTCCCTTCTGCGATGGGCATCTTCCAATTCCCGTTCAAGGGTTGGAATCAGCCGGGCAAAATCTGTTTTCATTACATAGTTTTGTGCACCAGCTTTAATGGCATTGACTGCGGCAGCTTCGCCAATGGTGCCTGAAACATAAATAAAGGGAATATCTTTGTCGATTGAGCGTACTATTTCCAGTGCACGAAGGCCATTCATTTGCGGCATGGAAAAATCAGAAAATACGACATCCCAATGCTGCCTTATAGCAGACAGGAGTTCGGATTCTGTATCGACTCTACGGGAGAAAACACTCACACCGTAGCTTTCGAGGTGATCAACAAGCAATATGTAATCATCCTCGCTGTCTTCTACCACCAGCGCTTTTAGCTTGGGTATATCACTAAGACTGAAAGGGGTCATATTGTATCCGTCGCCTTTTGTTTCGGGACAGGTGGGGGTTGATTGAGCAATAGCCAATACAACCCCAGTTGACCTGCGGCGCGTATGAACTCATCAAAGTCCACTGGTTTGCGCACGTAGCTGTTTGCACCGAGTTTGTACCCTTTAATTCGATCCTCTTCCTCGTTGGAGGAGGTTAATATTGCAATTGGTTGCATGCAGGTTCGTGGGTCCTCCCGAATTTGTCGCAGTACTTCCAGGCCGTCAATTTTTGGCAGTTTTAAATCCAACAAAATAATCGCTGGCATATCTGTTACGTCTCTACCTTCGTACTGCCCTCTGCCAAACATATAGTCGAGTGCTTCAATACCGTTCCTGGCAACAACAACATCGTTACCAATATTATTTTGTTCCAGGGCGTCGATTGTCAGAAGTTCATCGTCGGGGTTATCCTCGACTAATAAAATCACTTTATGCTTCATAGTACTCATCCTCGCCCAATGTAAAATAAAATGTAGCGCCTTTGCCTTCTTCCGCTTGTGCCCAAAGACGTCCTCCGTGTTTATGTATTACTCGTTGAGTGATGGCGAGACCTATTCCTGTGCCAGGAAATTCCGAGGTGTCGTGTAGTCGCTGAAATGCACCGAAGAGTTTTTCGGCGTAGTCCATATTGAAGCCGGCCCCGTTGTCTTGAATACAGTACACCGTTTTATTTTTTTGTGTTTCCGTATATATCCGAATATATGCGTCTTGAGTTCGAGAGGTAAATTTCCATGCGTTTGACAATAAGTTCGTTAGCGCAACAGAAAGGAGCCTTGAGTCTGCTTTGGCTGTCATGGGAGATTGTGCCGAAAAGTCGATATTTCGATCAGGTGCAGATTGCCTCAACTCCTCGATAATATTGCCGCTTAGCAGTGCAACATCGACCTCTTCTTTATGAAGCTCGGCCCGACTTATTCGAGAAAGAACTAACATGTCGTCAATAAGGTTTCCCATTTTCTGTGCTGCTGCGCGTATACGTTCCAATCTGTCTTGGCCTCGATCATCCAGCTTTTCCATATAGTCCCGTAATACGGTTTTACTGAATCCGTCTATGGCCCGCAGCGGTGCTCTTAAATCATGGGATACAGAATAACTGAAGGCTTCCAGTTCCTTGTTGATTGTCTCCAGTTCAGCTGAGCGTGATAGCAATTGGTTGTTGAGTTTTTCAACTTGTTTACTGTGTTCGTGGCGTATGGAAACATCCCGAATAATTGCTGTTACCCAAATTTCATGACCGTGCTTAAGTGGGCTTAGGCTAATCTCTACTGGAAATTCGCTGCCGTCTTTTCTGCGTGCCCGTAACTCGTTGCCTTCTCCCATTGGCCGTATAGCCAGGTTTTTTAAATAGTTTTCCCGGTGATAAACATGTTTTTCCCTGTGTCGATCTGGCAGTAGTTGCTCCACGCTTTGGTTTAGCATATCTTCACGCGAGTAATGAAATACATGCGTCGCAGCATCATTAACAATTTGAATAATTCCATGCTGATTGACGACGATAATTGCGTCTGGAGCTCCTTGCAGAAGATGTCGAAACTGTTTTTCGCTTTCTCTCAGTTGTATTTCGCTCTGCTTTCTAGCCATTTCCTTTTTGGAAATCATCCAGCAGCTAATCGCCAAGATAGCCAGGATAAAGGCCGCGACTCTGGAAAGCTGTATCGCGACTTGTTTTGCTTGTAGGTCAAGATATGCTTTTGATGTTTTGGTAACAACGTACCAATGCTTTTTCTTCGCATTGTGAAGAAACCGATTAACCTGAATAGGGGTTATCTGGAGGATGTTGTCCTTGCTTTTATAGCGCACTGTGCCCGAAGATGTCCGATGAGCCCATAAATCTGGGTAAAGCGTTGAAAAGCGTTTGTTGGTTCCCTCAACGAACATAAATCCCCATTCCTGGTTTGCTGACGGCCCGAGGAAGAAATAGCCGTCCTCGTTCAATAGCCATATTTCCCTGTCTCGGTCGGGACTGTTGTGTTTGCGTAATTCATCAAGTAGTTGAGCACCAAGATAGTTTAGGAACAGGCTACCCTGTAAATCTCCGTTGATGTAGATCGGTGTGCCCACACGGAGAATTGGCTTTAGTGGTTGTTCGATTTTGCCGTGTTCAATATTTAAATCAAAAACAGAGATATATATTTCTCTGTTCTTTAGTGGCTTGATTTCTTTTACATAGTAACGAGAGGATTTGTCTTGCAATTCATTCTGTGGGACTAGTATGGCTTTGCCAGCATTGTTATTGATCCTGACAATTTCGTGTCCACTATTGTTGAGTAATCGGATTTGATCATAATGGGGGTAATGAGTCATGTACGACATCATGTCCGCCTGTAAATCCTCTCTTGCTCTATCCGAATCCGTTTTTAGCCATTCTGATAAGTTTTTTAACCCGGACAGAAACAGGGCATCCGCTTCCAGCGAATATAGGTGACTTTCTATGATATTTAGCGACAGTTGGGTTTTGTTTTTATCCTGCGCTTCAATAATTCTCTCTATAGCCGCGATCTCGTTTTTATATAGGGCATAAAATACGACCGCGATAAGGGGGATTAGAGGAAGGAATATCCTTGAAAAATGTGAAAGAAATGTCTTTTCCATTGAGTTTAACCTTTCTACGCTACAGTAATTTGTTCCTGTTTTGGTTGAAAATCAATATAAATCCTCACAAAAAAATCCTTAATTACTGGATGGTCTAAAAAAGTTTAACCCTATCTGTAATAGTGTAGATCACATAAAAATTCTTTTGGTTTTCCTGTGTTAAGTGGCAAATTATTGGCATTTACATGGCGTATATGGCAGCGAACTGATCAAGTCAAATAAAAACATTCTGTGTTTAAATGTGTTTTTTAGCCATCGTTCAAAAATTCAAAACCTATTTTTCCATAAAACTCCGTTTCCAATGCTTTAACGTTTTTTTTGTATAGCAACTTGGTCAATGGGTTGAATATGAAGTAATAGATTTGACCATTTTCCATTTAATTTTTCAGGTTAATAGTATGTATTAGCTACGTTATATATGAGTGTGTGGATTTCCGTTTTTTAAATCATTCATGATTTATCAGGGATGGACTTAGTGCATAAAGTTATGTGGCATTTGCTGTGTTTTTTTGTGGTAAAGGTAAAAGGGGATAGTTGTATAGTGATATTTTTTGTGGGGCATTTGCAGTATGTGTCTACTTTGTGCGGGTATTTAAGGGGGTATAATAATAGACAGCGGATGCTGTTGGTCTTTATAGGTTTTATCCAGTTGTGTTCTGCCGTTATGGTGGCAGTCGATTGTCAATATCTTCTGATTAAGTTATTGCTGGTTTATACCGGAGATGTTTTGGGTCGCGGAAAAAACGAGCGCGAAACTGGCTTGGCTGGAGCCCCATTATTTTACAAAATGCCCGACGGCAGGTTCCGACGTCGTCGTAACCAACCTGGTTGGCAATGTATTCGAAACTGTCGTTAGTTGTCTCCAGTAAGTCACAGACCTTTTGTATTCGTACTCGTTGAATATATTCCTTGGGTGTCAATCCTGTTGCTTTAACAAAGCGGCGTTGAATCGTTCTGGGTGTTAAGTTTGCGTTTTCGGCTAAAGCTGTAATCGTTAAAGAATTCATAAAATCTTGCTGAATACTTTGCTGGACTGTAATTATTGTTTGGTCGCCATGTGAGTAGCTTGGTCGAAACTGTTGATAGTATTGTTGTTCCCTTGGTGCGGTATCGACTACGAGCGCTTTTCCTAATTGCCGCATTACTTCCGAGTTGGAAAATTGCAGGACTAATTCCAGCCCCAAATCCACCCAGGACATCATGCCGCCAGCGGTAATAATATCGCCGTGATGAATTAACAACGCGTTAGTGTCAAGTTGAATGTTGGGAAACTGTTTTTCAAAAAAAGTATTTAGTCTCCAGTGAGTGGTTACAGAGCGGTTTCCAATTATTCCTGTTGCGGCAAGGATAAAAGCGCCTGCGCAGGCGGAGGTGAGAATGGCACCTTGTTTATGTTGCTGCTGTAGCCAGTTAATAATACGACTATCGATATGTTCAAAAGAGCACCCCGCTCGAAACGGCGGAATTAATATGGCCGAGAATCGTTTTTCTGGTAATTGATGGCATGACAGAATGGCTGTTGAAAAGCGGCAATCCACATCCAGCTCAAGACAAAGGTTATCGGCAATTTCCAGCATTTCACTTAGCCCATAGATAGCAGATTTAATGCTTTCCGGAAATTCAACTATGCCAATTTGAATTGGGTTTGGCGAGTTCATGGAATGTCGTCTTTTGCCTGGAAAATGTCATTTTAGCCCCTAACGTTCATGGCGAGAAGAGGGAATACTTGATGCTCATTTTTAATGGGGCCTGCTTATGAAGCATACAGCGTTAGTTTTGATTGATTTACAAAATGATTATTTTTCATCCGGTAAGTTTCCATTGTGGAATGTTGAGCAAACATTGGAAAGCTGTTTGTCTGCTATTGAGAAGGCTAATAACAATGCTATGCCGATAATTTTGGTTAAACATGTTGTTCATTCTGATAGTGGAGGAGCGCCATTTTTTAATGAAGGAACGGAAGGTGTAAATATCCCGCCAGATATTCTTTCTCACGCACCCGATGCGCTAGTGGTAGTTAAGGAATTTGCGGATTCTTTTGAACAAACCAACCTGGATACTTTACTGCAACAGTCAGATATTAAAACAATCATTATTGGTGGGATGATGACGCAGAATTGTGTTACCCATACCGCCATTTCGAAAACCGCGGAAAAGTATAACGTTAAGCTACTGACAGATTGCTGCACCACGGTGGACGAAATGATTCATAACCTAGCACTTAGAGCATTAAGTACGCGTATTGATCTGATCCAGGTTGATAGTGCCTGGGTATGAGGAGAGAGGTTGCTTGGTAAAGGCTGATGATTGCATTGGCCTTATGATCGGGATGTACATATTCCGCAGAACTGAACGTTTTCTATCGCTCATGGCCGCGTTTACAGGCTTTTGACGTCAATTTGTCGTTATGGGGTCTATATTTTTAAGATAAAAACGCGTGGAGTGGGGTATATATGTCTGCAGATACAAGCGTTAGTGAGTCTTCGTCCGCTTCTTTTTCTCGCTCATCCAAGTTGCTTTGGCTTGAAGCGATTCGGCTGATTGCCATTATTCAGGTTATTGTGATTCACGTAACCGCACAAACTTACTTTCTCGGTGCACCAATCGATAGTTTGGACGGTTGGTTGCTGGTGGTGTTGAACAGTATGTCGCGTGTTTGCGTGCCGCTGTTTTTTATGGTGTCAGGCTATTTGTTGTTGTCTCGCCAGGAGCCCGTGTTGAAGTTCTTTAACCGACGCTTTAAACGGATCCTGACTCCGCTTTTCGCCTGGTCGCTTATTTATCTGGCTATGATTCATTGGGTGGAAGTCAAATACCCTTCGGGCACCTCGTCGGTTACGCCAGAGTACATGCAGGATATTATTGATAAAGGCTGGGGTGCATTGGCATTGATGTTTGTTTTTCCGCTCTATTATCACCTGTGGTTTTTGTATTCCCTTTCTGCACAGTATTTGTTGATTCCTCTATGGCGCAACGTTTATCACTCATCCTCACCCACAAAGCTTTGGTATGTTCTCGTTGTATTAGTGTTGGGGGTACAGTTTTCAGGTTATTACTATAACTCTGAAATGGCGGGTTTTAATTTATTTGTCCAGATTATTTTTGGCAGCGCAACCTATGTACTAGCCGGAAGCCTGGTCGGCCGCATTCCGTTGAAGGCCTCTATTGCATGGGGCATGTTGGCTTTGGGTATCGGGTTGTTAATTTATACGGTTTGGGGGACGGCGTATTTGAGTTTGGAAGACGGTAAATACAATATGTCTCTGGTGGATTCTTCCATTAACATTTTTGGCGGAACCGTCGCAGCGTTCTATTTAATGCGCTACGTTTTTGAAGAATTACTGGGCGATATCAGTGAGCGCATTGAGCGTTGGTTGTCACACTTTGGCGAATTAAGTTTTGGTGTGTATTTAATTCATCCCGTATTTCTATATGCATTTTCCGTTGGCGCTTTTGGTTTTGTGTTCACCTCCATGAGTTTTAATGGTTTGTTGGCCGTGCCTTCTTTAACCATTGTGACTCTGCTGATTTCCGCGGCCAGCATTTGGTTATTAGGGCAGATTAGCTTCTTACGAATATTCATTGGCTTGGCGCCAGTCAAAACGTGAAAAAAATAAAGTTAAATCGGTTTAACACTGCCGGGTGAAACTGCAAATATTCGTTTAAAAGCACGGGAAAATGCGGCCTCTGATTGGTAACCATGTTTCTCCGCCAACCTGGCTAACGGGGTTTGCCCGCTAGCCAGTTCATTGTAGGCCAGCTGCATTCGCCAGTGAGTGAGGTACTGCGCGGGGGATTGGCCGACCATATCACTGAAGCGGGCGGAAAAGCCCGAGCGCGACATGCCTGCCTGCTGAGCCAGAAGCGCTACGCTCCAGTTTTGTTCTGGTGCACGGTGAATCGCGGCAATGGCTTTGCCTAGCTGTTTGTCTTTAAGTGCTGCCAACCAACCTTTTTGGTGATGGTTTGTTTGATCCAGCCATGTTCGCAATGCCTGGATGACGAGAATGTCTGCCAAGTGAGTCAGAATTGTTTCTCCACCAGGGCGGAGCGCTTTCGCTTCGTTAGCGATAAAACGCAGTGTACTGTGCAACCATTCATTCTGGCCTTCCTGCCAGGAATCCAAAAACAGACTATTGGGCAACAACGAAACCAGTTTCTGCCCGGTTACATGGTCAAAACGCACTACGCCACAGGTTAACTGGGTCAACTCGCCATCGCCACCGAACTGCATTATTTCGTAGCGGTCACTCATTTTTGTGGCAGGAATATCAAACAGTGGTGTGGCGTTTTCGCAGTCAGGGCTTAGAATTTTGTGGCCTTTGCCGTGGGGCACCAAAGCCATCGAGCCGGACCGAAGTTGGTGAGTGCTTTCTCCTGGAATCTCCAGTAGGCATGAGCCCGCAGTGACAATATGAAACATCATGCAGTGCTCAAATTCGGGGAACTCAACGCCCCAAGGCGCCGTTAAATCGGATCGACAGTACAGGCAACCAGTTAAGCGAAGTTGATGAAGAGCTTCGCCTAAAGGGTCGGAGAATGAAGGGATGTCCATGTGTTCGCGCGTCATGTGTTTATTATTACCCTTGGCCTCGTTGAAAATCCAGCTGTTTGGACGAACAGCAATAAAGCGTGGCGTTATGGCAATTGTTCATCTGGTATAAGACGAGGATAGTGTTCACATCGTATTGGTTCAATAAACAGGAGAGCGATGATGAACACCAAACCCATTGCCATAATCGGTGCAAATGGAAAAACCGGCCGACGCGTATGCAGTAAGTTACGTAGTCAAGGCCTAACGGTACGAGGCCTATCCCGTTCTACCCCAACGCCTTTTGATTGGCAAAACACGGCCACTTGGACCAGAGCGTTACAGGGTTGCCGGTCTGCCTATATCACTTTTCAGCCAGACCTGGCTGTACCCGGTGCGGATCAGGCAATTGCGCAACTTGCCGATGTCGCGAGGGAAGTGGGCGTTGAACATTTGGTTCTGCTTTCCGGTCGGGGAGAAGATGGTGCGCAACGTGCGGAGGGTGTGCTTAAACAAAGTGGTCTGGATTGGAATATTGTTCGTTCCGGGTGGTTTGCTCAAAACTTCAGTGAAGGGTTTATGCAGCAGGGAATTGCAGCGGGTACTTTGGCGTTGCCAGCCGGGAATACCCCGGAGCCATTTATTGATGTGGATGATATTGCGGATGTGGTTGTGGCCTTGCTGACCACTTCAGACAAACGAAATCAATTGTTCGAAGTTAGTGGGCCGGAAGCATTAACCTTCGCCCTGTGTATGCAAATAATTTCCGATGTGACGGGCAAGTCAGTTCAATATGTTGATATCCCCATCGATGCGTTTATTTCCGAACTTGATGCCTTGGGAGCAGATAACGACGTGCAGTGGTTAATGCGGGAATTATTTACGGTGGTATTTGATGGTCGAAACAGTTTACCTGTTGATGGTGTACAGCAGGTTTTAGGCCGGCCGGCGACAGATTTTTTTGCCTATGCCTATAAAGCGGCCGCATCGGGTGCATGGCTTGGGCAGCCTGAGCACAAAATGGTTGTGTAATGTTATTAAAAAAAGAAACCACCACCATAGGTGGTTTCTCTATTTTTTGGTAATAATAGCGAATCGAATTAATCGAATAGGCTACTGGTATCAATATAATCGGTATCGTAATGCTCGCTGTAGTCATCGGTATATATTTGATGATGACCTCCACCATATTTTGTGCCGAGCAACATAAATAAAATCATTTCAGAATCCAGATGCACTTGAAATTTGCTGTCCTGACTTAATAAGCTAACGGGAACCTGCCAGGTGAGTGTGCCGACCAATGTTTGATCCTGGTATGTCAGGTTAGGGAAACTAATCACGTCATCATTGCCGTTGTTGTAGGCGTCCCCCCACCATTTGGGAAACGTGTTCACACCGCCTTTTGCAAACGGACTAAATGGTGCATTTTGATACCATGTCCACTGGCCGCTTTGTTGTTCTAAATTGAACTGGTTTACCACCGCCCATTCGGTGATGTCCACAGTACTGGAAACGCTATGGCCTTCGCTCACACTCACGGAGCTTTCGAAAACCGGTGAACCGCCGCTTTCACCCACCACTATGCCACTTTCGGTTGAATAGCTGCTGGTGGTCGTTTTACCAATAGTTTGGTTGAGATTTTGTGGTGCAATACCAAAGGTAAACATCTGACTTAATTGACTGCTGGAAAAACTGTTGCCCGAGCCATTACGCAGAGCGGCACTTAACATATATTGCTGTACGCCGAACCCTCTGGCATCGACTGTATTGTGAATAAGTGGGCCAGGGTTAATGTTTGTGGTAGTGGCTAGATTGATAAAAACATTCTGCTCATCAGCGGCGAGGGAAGTATTGATAATCACGTTCAGTTGTGTGGCAAAATTCTGACTTTGATCACTGAAATGTCTGGGCCCGGTAACAGAAAAATTATATATGTTAAAGGTTTTTAAATAGGGGGTTAGGCTTTTAACCGGCGCGTCGGAACTGGTGTACGGCATTATGGCGGCGGAGCTTGGCGTAATCGAATTTCCGGAATTGGTTTGAAGTGACATGAGCTTGACCTCGTATAAATTTTAGTTTTCCCGACATTATTACGTTGTCGGTGCAGTAAATTTAGGAAAGGTCACTGGCGTGTACCACGCACAGTGCAACACGAAAAATCACCAAATCTCACAAAGAATTATTTATGGCGCAATAGTTTTTCCTGTGGCGTATTTGGTGTGGGATGATGGTTATGAATCCACCGCTTTAAACGGGGGTATAAACTGATAACCTAAGCCGCGAATGGTTTTAATGGGGGCACCATTCATATGGCACCGTATTTTTTTTCTTAAACGCATAACCATGGATTCCAATGCGTGTTGACCGTGCCGGTCTTCTAAATAGCCAAGTTTTTTCAGTAGTTCACTTTTTTCGGTTGGTTGGCCGGGGTTTTCCAATAGCGTTTTTAGAAAGCGACGTTCTTTAACATTTAATCCGTAACTGTTGCCGTTTGGGGCGTTAAGGCTCCAGCGACGACAATCCAGAATCCAGTGATCTTTTGGGGGGGCGGTTCGTAGGGCGACGCGCGCGGCCAAATTATGGATGGCACAGGCAAGTTCTGCACCGGTAACAGGTTTAACAAAATAGATGTCAGCTCCGGCTTGATAACCGCGAATGCGGTCGTCCTCTGTGCCAAGGGCGGAGAGAATTACAATCCCTAACGATGTGTGTTGCCGCAGGTATGCGGTGATTTCCAATCCGTTTTGATCGGGCAGTCCAATATCAACAATCGCGGAAGAATAGTCCTGTAAAGCAAGTTGCTGATAAAACTCAATCGCGTTGCCTGCTTCTGTGCATTGAATACCAAAAAGCGCGAGTTCGTCCGCCATGAGTTTACGTAAGTCATTATCATCTTCAACTAAAAGTGCGCGCATAGTTACCCCCTGTGGTGTGGAAGGGTGAGTTCAAAAATACTGCCATTAGGTGATGTTTGAATAAGTGCCAGTGTGCCACCGAATTTGTGTACTAGCTCCCGGCTCAGGTTTAAGCCGAGTCCGGTTCCTGGAATTTTTTGCGCATTACTACCGCGAAAAAAACGATCGAATATTTTTTCCTTCTCTTGATTGTGTATACCAAAACCTTTATCGCTGATACGGATAAAGCAGCGTTCCTGGTTGCTGCGAATATGTATACCTATTGCTTCCTGTTGCGGGTGACCGTATTTAATCGCGTTAGTGATTACATTGTCCAGGCAGCTTCTTATACAGAAATCCGAAGCTGCGAGTTTTATCTGTTTAACTCCGCGAACATCCAGTTGATATTCCGGGTAAGTTGATTGAAAGAAATCGATGGTCTGCTGTATGCATCTGGATAAATCGGATGATGCTTCGTGTGGGCCCGATGTGTGCGGATGGGTATGTATGTTCAAGCTGTTATCGACGATAAACTGCATGCGTTGTGCAGCGTTACTCATAACATTCAGCCGGGTTTGTATATTAGGTTGTATCTGTTCGTGCCTCAGTAACCTCAGGCTGCTTTGAATAATTGAGAGTGGGGTTCGGTATTCATGAGCCAGCATTTTTATGAGTTGTTCCTGTTCGCAATGTGCGGTATGCAATTGTTGGTTGGCTTTCTCCAGGCGTTGCTTGGTTTTAAGGGTTTCTTTATATCGAAAAAATAGAATGGCAAAGAGAGTGACTAGCACGATTATGCCTTTTATATATGCGGAATAATCTGCTTTAGCCGAAGGAAGTAACGGAACCCAGTGTTGAATAATGGAGTTACGCTCGGCAGTGGATATGGAGGCAATTGCCCGGTTAATAATCGGAGTGAGTTCTGAATAGGATTTGCCTATGCCGATTCTGTATTGGCCATCGTAATCCGAATGCGCCAGTATTTTTACATTGCTTAACCCCTGTTGCGTAACCTGATAGCTTATGCCCAGCATGGAACCGATGGCAGCATACACTTTATTATGGGCAACCGCTTCTATTGCCTGGGCAACACTGGGGTAATACTCTATGTGTATTTCTGGATAGTCCTGAGCGAGTACCGTAGCGATTCTATAGCCCTTTACACTCGCAACTTTCTTTCCGTTTAAACGGCTAAGGTTTTCAATAAATGGTTTGTCGGATAGGCCTGCAACAATCATGGGGACGGATAAAAAAATAATAGAAAAGTCCAGGTACTTCTCTCGTTCCTTGGTTCGGTTTAAGCCTGAGATTAAATGGCATTCTCCATTTTCAACGGCGGTAAGAGAATGTTGCCAGCTATTGGTTGGGTAAAGCTCAATGGGGGTGCGAATACGTTGACTGATCAGCGCGATCACATCGGCAAATATGCCAATGTGTTGACCGTCGTCAGTAATTTTTTCATGGGGAAGCCAATTAGGGTCAACGCACAGGCGTATTTTACCGAGCGCATTTAAGTAGCGTTGTTCTTGTTTGGTAAGTTCAACCGCATCGTTGTGAGAGCGTTTTTGGGTGGCAAGAATAATTGAGTTAAATGTAAGTGGTGTTTGTTCACTATTGCTTTGTGAAAAACTACTGGGTGATAGTAGCGCGATAAATATGCAAATTAAGTAGGCGTGAATCTTTTTCATCTTCCCGCTGTCCAGTGCTATATGTTAAGCGTATGTTTCCTTGCTATAAGTGTTTTGTTCTGACTGCAATCCCTGCAATTGTCTTGTTCGCCAAAAGTGGCTTTCGGGAAAGCGTTGCTCGCTTTGATAATGCTGTTGGTGCAGTTGTAAATAGTGATTAAAGTCGTCAAATATTTGTTGTTGATATCGTTTAAGTGGATATTGGCTATGAGATTGATAATACTCGGCAATTGCCTTGCCTGCAGCGAGCCCGTTGCTCAGGGCTTTGCTAATGCCGGCCGAGGTCATGGAATCGTAGCTGGATGCCGCATCGCCAACAGCAAGCCATTGTTGACCAACAACATTGGACAAAATGGACGAAGGTGCAACGCGAGAATGAATTTGCTTCGGTGGTGTTAAGCGTTGACCAAATTGCTGTTCACATTGTTGGCAAAACCAGGTGGCTTTGTTTAATGCGTCAAACCAGTGCTGTGGGGAGTCCAGTTTTTCTGTGCGAATAGTGGAACTGTCAGAACAGAGACTGACTAAAACTTTTTGGCCGGGTAATTGTGTTGCGTACCACCAACCTTCCGCCACTGTAGACACGAGCGTGTATGCGGGTTGCTCTGTCGGTTGTTCAAGTTGAAAAAACGCACAAAGAGATATTACCGAATCAAATACATTGTGTCGCACGCCGATACGTCGGGCAAACGCGGCACGAATTCCCGTTGCGTCTACCACAAAATCCGCTTGTAGTTCGATAGCACCGTGATACGACTGTAGCCCCAGTAAAAAACCATTTTCACATGGTGTGACTTTTTTTAATGAAGCAGGTATATGGCTTACTTTTTGTTGTCGTAAGTGTCGCAGCAGAGATTGGTCGAACTTTTCCCGGTCAAGATGGTAACCTGGGCCGATTGGAGTAAAGGAAAAATCATTGTGACCGGTTTCATCGCTTCCCCAACGGGAAATGCTACCAGGGCAGAGAATGTGTTTATTGGTCTCTAATAATTGATCGACACCCAATTCTCGCATTAATGGTGTTGCCGCTGGTGGCAGGGTTTCCCCTATGGCAGGCTTGCCCGATTCGGGTGAGGAAACCAGACTTATACGGTAGTCATTGGGATTTTTTTGTTCTCGTAATAATGACAACGCGGTTGCGCAGGCGGCTGGACCTTTGCCAATAATGACAATATGTTTTTCCGGCGTGTTTACTTGTGTTATACCCATAATCGACGCTCCAAGAGCAGATGGTTCTAGCATTTTATTTCTGGTTTAAAACAAAAAAACCGTCAACCCGGAAAAGAGTTGACGGTTTGGTCATTTTGAATGCTTTAGGATTTTGGCCCGCAGTTTGTTGGTGATTTATATCCTGGCTCTGTTGCCGTTGGCCAGGGCTGGACTAAATCGCCATCAACTTTATATAAGCTTGCCGTTTCCAGAAATTTATTTGCGCCATAATTCTCACCTTCCGATGCAGGAATTTGTAGCCCCTGAATAATAAAGCCAACCTTATGCCAGTTTTCAACAAAATCGAAATAGCATTGATAGCGGCCTTGTTGTTGAGGGTAGGGCGTACTCGTGCCTTCGCCTTCGTCGCCACGCACGCTGTATAACTGTCCACCCAAGTTCCATGTGCCGCTTGCTTTATCGAATGTACACTCCGAAGCAGGGTGAACATTGACCGGGCGTTGCGCTGGCCAGGACCAGTACAGCGTGTTATTACCTGCCGGGTTGGGGTCTGGCGTATGAGTTGCGCAACTGTTGTAATCCGTATGCCAGGGTTGTGACATAAATTTGGATAAATCGCCGGGTTCAACCTTTTCGGTTCGCAGAGGAATATAACCCTGCTGCAGGAATGGTGCATTTTTATTGGCCTGGTTGTAGTCCAAAGGTTGCAAGTTAATGCGGAATGGCCCTGTGGCACCTTGCCAGTCTTTGATATACAAATTGGTATCGCGAACAATAAAAGTTAATTCAATTCCCGGTGAGTATCGTCCGCCGAGGCAGTTCTCCAATACCACTTTATCGAGCTTCTCACCCGCTCCAATGGCGGGTGCCGAAGTGTCGTATTTGCCTTGATACCACTGGTTAAGTAAAAAATATTGTGTTGGGCTGACCGATAAAAAACTCTTGGTGGCATCGCCCAATGACAGTGGCATTTTTACCCCTTCACCGTCTTCGTCGGTGTTATTGGGGTCACGTATTAATTGTTCAAAGCTGGGAAGCTTGGCCTTGGGGTCATCGCTTGGCGTGATGCTTGCCATATACTCATGTCCCTGCACACCCTTTTTCGGCAGGTTGGTGTTCCAGCGTTGTAAAAAGGCGGCGTGAAAAACCGGTAACACATCACCATTAAACGATGCCTGATAATTTTGCTGGTACTGCCCACCTTGAAACATTTGTGGAACCAGATTCAGATTTTCTACCCAGGTGTTATATATATCGTCCCAGGTTGATACAACGTTACGGGTTTGTGGTGCATAGCCCGGGTCGGTGCACACCACCCAGCCGTGAATCGCCTCTTCGGTTGAGCCGTCTTCAAATAAAATCGTGGCTTGCACCGGGCCGTCGGAGACATCATCGAACCAGTCGTCGTTATCAATCGCGTCGGTGAGTGGCGGCGGAGTATTGTTACGCATAATCGCACTGGCTTTACCGTAACCACCGGTCACAATTAAACGGCCAGTGTTGGCTTCAATGGTAACTTCGCCGAGGCTGTCAATTTTTCCGAGAGGGTTAAACATA
This sequence comes from Teredinibacter sp. KSP-S5-2, assembly GCF_032773895.1. NCBI lineage: Bacteria > Pseudomonadati > Pseudomonadota > Gammaproteobacteria > Cellvibrionales > Cellvibrionaceae > Teredinibacter > Teredinibacter sp. KSP-S5-2. Next base: position 447,981 of record NZ_CP120416.1, read on the forward strand.
TCAAAATGCTGATCGGGAAAACTCACGGGATAATAATCTAGGTTGTTTGGTTTTCCGTCTGGAGTGTAATAACTGGGAGTTTGTTTGTCGTCAAACGCCAGAGTTTCTTTACCCATGGTGGAAGACGCGATAGCTCGTGGGCCTGGGTCAATAACGAGTTTTGATAATCGATTGGTGCTGTTTAAATCTGTGCCAAATTCTTTATTTCTCACGGGGGGAAGCTGTCCATTCTCGTATGCAAGAATACCAATTTCCTGACCTTCTGAGTCGGTAATGGAATAGTTATTATTTTTCTTGTTGGCCACATGGACAGTCCAAAGAATATCTTTTACGACCTTGTTACCCACTTTGGAGCCAATGGTGATTTCTCTACCGGGGTCTTCGCCAGGGTAATGGGCTTGTGGCTGATCATAGGCAAAAATTCGAAATCGTGCGGCCTGGCGCTTGGGGTTTTCTTTTGCATCGCGTAAATCTCCCGCCTGTATAGGTGTGTCTTCAGTGCCGGGTTTAATTGGTAAGCCACCGAATAAACCGGTTGCCTCATTAACGATTTCGCCGGCAGCGGTTTCTGGTGCGATGTAGTATTCATCACTGGAACCAACGCGAGTGAAATTAATATTTGGGTGTACTCTAAAATACTGGGTCATGTTGGTATCCTTTATTTATTTACGCTTTGTGACCAGAAATAAATGTTTTGAAATGCATGGCTGATGTTCAAGTTGGTTGCAGGCAGTGGGTCCAGCGACATTTTTGGCGGAAACTCCTGCATCGTATTATGGCAACGGAAACAGTTGTCCATTGTGGATTGTCGTTGGGTAAAGGTTTCTATCGTGCTGTTGGAAAGCTTGAGTGAACCGGTTAGCAGTTTGTCGTCAGCCAGGCTAAGCCCTGGTTTTAGGTCGCCTCCATTTAAAAACCAGATGGCGCCAACTTCCCGGTAATTGCTCCAGATACTATCACCCAATTTTGCCTGCACTTGAGTGTTCAGGTTTTGTATATTGTCGCTATTGCCGGGTTTTACACCTGGGGCATTACCAAACTCATACTGCCGACAAACCTGTGTTATGGGTGTTAGGGTTTGCTTGCGTTCATTTAACTTTAACTGATTGCTGTTGGCCGGGTTGACGTTACAATCAGCTACCGTTGTGCCAGCGGAGTAAAAAATATAATCTTTATCAGAGACCGGTTTGTCCAGTGGTGTATTCGGTGGAATGTTTGGTGCATTACGTTCATGCTCGAAGGTTGCCCAAATCATCTCCGGATGGCCGTTTACTACGCCACCAATATGAAACCCCACAAGTGCAACGGTAACCTGTTGTGTTTTGTCCGGGTTAATAACAATCTCACCATTTTTATTTTCCAGTTTGGAAATTTCGGTTTTCATGGTGAACATGTCGCTGGTGTCTTCACCCTCTTCAACGATTTTCCACGAGGCTTTTAATTCCAATGTGCCTTTGGTGCCGATGATGGGGAATTCCGTTGTCGGGTCCATTGCCCGTACTTTTGCCGGATCTGTTAAATCATTGGATTTAATAAAGCTTTCAAACGTTGGATTGACATATTGTGAGTAGTAGACCGCCCGGTTGTTGTGGTCGATTAAGATGCCATCTGTCCCGGCTTGTAAATATTCATCGAATGATTCGGCGGTATTGCTTTTTGTCATTCGTGGTAATAAACCGCGTTGTTCCATGCCAATAAGAGATTGTGGACTGTTAAAATTTAAAAACCTTGGTTGACCGTTCTCTTCCTGGGTTAGCCATAAAAACATTTGCCATGACCATTGATGAAATACGCAGTTGCTGTTGCTTTCAAATGTGGCGTCATTGGGCCTTGGTGTTTTACTGTGGGGAAACCAGTCCGTTTCTGCGTCGCAACTGGTGTCAGAAAAAGCATCACCTGAAATCGCCATTAAGAAAACAAAAGGCAAGGCTATGTGTTTCAGGTGTTTCTTTGAGTGGGTGTATCTATCGAGCTTTTGATTGTTCATAGGTCGGTTATTCCTGATAGAAGATTCGTGTAAGTCTGGGTTTTAATTTATTAAATGGTTATTTGTTTTATGGTCTGGTGTTGAATTTATCTTGTTATTGTTTTGGTTTTTTGTGAGTCAAAAAAATGTGTTTTTTTATAGTAGTTCAAGGTTTGTGATTTGGACGGCTGTTTTTTCTTCAAAGTATCTCGTTTTAGAAAAATGGCGCGAATATCTATGTGTTTTGGCTGCCTTTGGTGTTTAAGTATTTTTTGTCTTATGCAATATGTTTGTTTATTAAATTGATAAATATAAAAATCTATTTTTGATGTCGGTTAAGTTCTCCGCTCATGCTTCTTTATAAAAAGAAAATTAAATAGATTGTTCGAGTAGGGAAGTCACCGCTCTTGTGAGTTTTTTTTAGAGCAGAATATTTTTCCGAGTACGGTTTTAATATTTAGTTGAAAGGTGTGCTGAAGAAAAGTGTCATCTTAGTATCAAATCCAAGTGGAACATAACTAAGAAAAGAATTTGCTGTGTTTGACTATGCTGGATGTGCCTGGGGAGGGGAGTCGAACTGGCGTCGTTAACGGAATTCCTCCAATTCGCAGACTTCTTATTACTTAAAAGAGGTTGGCACAGAGTATGTGCCAAGCGGACTACTAGTGAAGTTTGAGCGCGTTATTACGCAGGGTTTCGTAGTTTGCTGTGTCAGGGTCGCCGGCTTCGTATAGCTGGTCCTGCAGTCTCTGAAATTGTTCGACCTCCTCATCACCGAGGAAATGCATACAATCACTGCCGAAGAACCATAGCAGGTCTCTGGGAACCGACGGGGTAATATGGGGGTAACGGTTGATTATTGTCGTTATGACCCAACCTCCCAGTAACATACCATCCTCTTCTGCATACGGGTCTTGCGCCACTTGCTCCAGTTTGGCGAGAAACGTCTCATGGAGTTCGTCCAGCGTATCATCGGTAAAGGGCGGCTGTTGCACGATGTGTGTCTGCAGGGCTTGAATCAAATGATGATGGAATTGGGTGTAATTCATGAGTACCGCTTCTCTTGCTTGGGGGCACGAGTTTAAATTATGACGGCAGCATTGCAAATCCGTAACTTATCAAAAATCTACGATAACAAGGTCCATGCCTTAAGCGGGGTGGATCTGGACGTCGAAAAAGGCGACTTCTTCGCATTACTTGGCCCCAATGGCGCAGGTAAATCCACCACTATTGGCGTGATCTGCTCATTGGTAAAGAAAACCGAAGGCGCGGTCAGTATCTTCGGTCACGATATAGACAAAGACTTTTCTGCTGCAAAGCAGTGTATCGGGGTTGTACCGCAGGAGTTTAACTTCAATACGTTTGAGAAAGTAAAGAATATCGTGATCAATCAGGCTGGCTATTACGGTATTCCAGCGGCCCAGGCCAGAGAGAAAACGGAACACTATTTGAAGAAATTGGGCCTTTGGGAAAAACGCGACGTGCAGGCTAGAAGCCTTTCTGGCGGGATGAAACGTCGGTTGATGATTGCCCGAGCCCTCGTACACGAACCCAAACTGCTGATTCTGGATGAACCGACCGCCGGGGTGGATATTGAACTCCGACGTTCAATGTGGACGTTTCTTGAGGAAATTAATGCTCAGGGCACCACCATCATTCTCACCACGCATTATCTGGAGGAAGCGGAAAGCCTGTGTAAAAACATTGCGATAATTGATCACGGCAGAATCGTCGAAAACACCAGCATTCGTGCTTTGCTCAAGCAATTAAACCGGGAGGTGTTTGTGTTAGATTTACAATCACCCATCTCGCAAGTGCCACAGTTGGACGGTTACTCCGTCACCCTGATGGATGAACTCTGCCTGGAGGTAACGGTTGAAAAAGGTCAGTCTTTAAATGAGATTTTTGATCAGCTGAGCCAGCAAGGGGTAAAGATTGTCAGTATGCGCAATAAAGTAAACCGGCTTGAGGAGCTATTTGTCTCACGCATCAATGGGGAGGAAAGCAAATGAATGCTCGTGCACAATTTGTCGCTTTTTCAACCATTGTTCGGAAAGAAGTCACTCGTTTTACCCGTATTTGGGTGCAGACGCTTATCCCACCCGCGATTACCATGGCCTTGTACTTTGTTATTTTTGGTAACCTGATTGGTTCCCGCATTGGGCCGATGGGCGGCTTCGATTATATGGCCTTTGTCGTACCGGGCCTGATTATGATGTCGGTGATTAGTAACTCCTACTCCAATGTGGTGTCTTCTTTTTACAGCGCAAAATTTACCAAGTGCATTGAAGAAATTCAGGTAAGCCCGACGCCGAACTACATTATTTTATGTGGCTATGTGTTGGGGGGATGCTTACGTGGTTTGATGGTGGGAGCCATAGTGACGGTACTGTCGTTATTCTTCACCAAGCTGCATATTCACAACTTAGCCATTACCATATCGATTATCTTTCTCACGGCATTTTTGTTTTCCCTGGCAGGTATGGTGAACGCAATTTTTGCCAACTCATTTGACGATATTTCGATTATCCCTACCTTTGTTCTAACCCCCATGACCTACCTGGGTGGTGTGTTTTATTCCATCAGTTTACTGCCGGAGTTCTGGCAGGGGGTGTCCAAACTGAACCCGATTTTGTACATGGTTAACGCATTTCGCTACGGTATCCTCGGAGTGTCCGATGTAAACGTGACCACAGCGTTTGCAGGTATTATGATATTTATTGTGGTGCTTTTTATTTTCTGCCTGTATTTGTTGGAAAAAAGTGCACGATTAAGAAGTTAACGTAGGGTAAACGTTCTATGGCGAGTAATATTGAGTTAGGTAAAGACGCTTTATATCCAGATCAATATGATCCAGCTTTGTTGGCGCCCATATCCCGCAGTCAATCGCGTAGCGAGTTGTTTTCGAGCGATACGCTACCGTTTCAGGGGGAAGATGTCTGGACTGCTTACGAGCTATCTTGGTTGGATTCGGAGGGGAAGCCTTTTTCTGCGATTGCAGAATTCCGTTTTCCCCATGACAGTGAATCGATTATTGAGTCGAAATCGTTTAAGTATTATCTCAATTCATTTAATCAGACACGTTTTGAGTCGGGCGATATTGTTGCCAAAAAACTGGCTGAGGATCTTTCTCTGGCGGCCGGTGGTGAAGTGTCGGTCTTTATTGAGTTGTTGAGTTCGCAGCATCAATACCCCATTACAGAACTGGAAGGTGAATGTGTGGATGAGCTGCCGATAACGGGTGTGGACTGCTATTCACCGGACGCAGCGTTATTGCAAACAGAAAAGGACTTGGTTACTGACCAGGCTTTGTACAGCCATCTGCTGAAGAGTAATTGTCCGGTCACCGGGCAGCCGGACTGGGCGACGGTCTGGATAAAATACTCCGGGGCAAAAATTAAATCGGAGTCATTTTTGCGCTACGTGATTTCCTACCGGCAGCATCAGGATTTTCACGAAAACTGTGTCGAAAAAATGTTCAAAGACATCATGGAGGTGTGTCGGCCTAGCAGTTTGGCCGTGTATGCACGGTACACCCGTAGAGGTGGGTTGGATATTAATCCTTATCGAACCAACACCGACGAAGCGCCGCCGATGTGTCGCATTGCCAGACAATAATGATTGAAATAGGGGGCCTTGCTTTTTGAGCCCCCAATAAGGTGGTTACAGGAAGTTGTGTTTGATTTCGTATTCTGTTCGAGAGGTTAAATAATTTTATCTTTCAAGCGTTCTATGGCTTTTTCCATATTGACGATAATTTTATCTTTATCGTAATTTCGAATTTTTTCTAAATCCATATACATGGAAAAGCCTTCAGATACTTCCTCAAAATAGCTTTGGTTTTTACCGAGGTCCTTACGGAAATCCACCACCTGATAGACCTTGATCGGATGGCTAAAGCCTTTTGCGTTAATTTCGCCTTTGTCCCGGCAGATAATTACATCTTTAATCAGCGACCACGTCTCATGGGAAACCAGAATTTCTCCAGGTTGGGCGGCAGATTCCAAACGGCTGGCCAGGTTTACGTGAGTGCCGAGAACGGTGTAATCCATGTAGTGACTGGTGCCGAATGAGCCCACGGTACAAAAGCCGGTATTTATACCCATACGGATGCTCAAGGGTTTTTTAATGCCCTGGTTGAACCACTGCGCCTGAAGCTCTTTCATCTTCTTGCGCATTTCGATCGCCATTGACAGGCAGCGTAAACAATCCCCTTTTAAACCATCGCTGTGGTTATCACCGAAAATAATCATAATACCATCGCCCATAAACTTATCGATGGTGCCTTTATGTTTACTGGCAATTTTTACCATTTCGGTGAAATAGGTGTTCAGCAGGTCTGTAAGAGTCTCTGCTTCCAATTCTTCCGACAGCGAGCTGAAACCTTTGATGTCCGAGAAAAACACCGTAATACGCTTACGTTCGGCAGAAAGAATTTTATCGTTACCTTCATTCACCGCCTTCCACACCGTGGGGGTGAGGTAGCGGGATAACTTATAAGTGCGCAGCTTATATACGGTTTGCTCGTGCGCAATTTTTTTATTGAGCAACATCAGCTTGGTGATCTGATTGTTCAGGAACAGAGCGTAGGAGCTGAAGTAAGTGAACACTCCGATAAGCGGAATAATGTTGTTTTGCAGGCTGGAAGTAAGTACCCATTCGCTGGCTTGAGCGAGCTGAGTCACCGCAACTGAAGCGATGAATGCAAGGTTATCCACCAACCATTTTTTAATACCGCCATGAACCAGGCTGTTGAACTGAATCATGGTGAAGAACAGCCCAACAGCAAGCAGGTCGACGCTGACAAAGCTCAGGGCGACACCAATTACTACCGCATCGGCTGTGGACATGTAATCAAATAGGCGTTGTCGGTCATCGGCGAAATAATGTCGTCTGAGCCAAAAGTAACCTGCCAATGTATACGTAAGTACGCCCGCAATAACCGCCCACTCTGCGACACTGGCAGAGGTCCAGTTAATATTGGTTAGCAAAGTCGCCGCAGCGGCAAAGCACATGAGTGCGCGTACATCGTTTTGCCGTGGTAGCAGATCCGTTTGATGGGGCTGCTTGGCTTTTGGCTGGGTTCTGCGTTTATCCCCCATTGAGGTACCTATTTGTGAATCATGTCAAAAAAATGCCGGGACGGGAATTTCACCTACACGCCACCAGCTTGTCAACAATTTGAATTTAGTTTGGATGAATTTGGCGTCAGTATCACGAAAATAATCAAATTTTCGTAAGAAATCAGATAATTGGCCACTATTGTTGAAGTTTTAGATCCAGATATTTTTCTTCGAGAGAGGCGTATTGGGTTTCCATATCCGCCAGCTGCTTTTTCATTTCGTTCAGCTGGGCCATATCTATGGATGTATTGTTGGATTCTTTCAGGCGTTTATTGAGCTTGGTGTTCTCGGTTTTTAATGCATACATCTTCAACTCGTATTCGTCTTTTAAGTCACGAGTTTCTTTCAGCTCAGCTTTTAACTGCGGGAGCGTATTAGCCTTGGATTTGAGTTGTTCAATCTCCCGGTTGGCGTTGTGCAACTCATCTTCCATAAGTTGGATACAGGTTTCCGCTTCCTGAATAAAGCGAGTTTGTTTATGTAGTTCTTGTTGCAGGCCGGTCACAACGGCGGTGCGTTCTTCCTCCGATTGGGCTTCCTGAAGGCGGCGTTGTAGATCTTCAATAATTTTGTGCTGATCCGCGGCCACTGCTCGCAAATGGCGTATTTCGCCGGCGGCGGCCTCATCCAGTCGAATGACTTCTGTTTGGGTCGGTTCAACGCCGCCCTCGATAAGCTTGCTGACAGTTTGGTAAGAGGCGTGATAATCGTTTAGCTTTTGTTCAAATTCTCCGGAGTTCTCCACCTGAGATACCATCTCGGTGAGATCGCTGTAGTGCGCATCAGCGTTATCCTTGGCCTCCTGCCATTTTTCTTCCAGGTCAAAATACAGGGCTTTAAACTTCTCCAGATTATTAATACGTTTCTTGGCGTTGGTGAGTTCCTGATTCAGCAGATCCACTTCTTCACTTGGGCCAGATGGGGTTTCTGCATCCGTTGAATAATCTTCGTAAAAGCTGAAAATCTGCTCGTACTTTTTCTTTATTGGCTCCCAATTTGTTTTTGCATCCTCCCCGCCGGACACGGCCTCCTTCTCGGCCAGCAACATAGCGTATCGCAAGGCCGCTGCCCTGCGGGGCAAAGGCGTTTCGGGGGACAGATCCAGAATAATATCCTGAGTGGAGTTTAAACTTTCATGGTAGTTTCGTGTTTGCTCAATCTGCTCGGCAATAAGCGCCAGGTAAGCCTTGCCAGAAGTTGGGGGCGAGGTGGATTCCTGTTCCGCAGGCTTATTGGAGCTTACGAGTCGGCGAGCATGGCGCAAGTCTGATACCAGCTCTTCCATACGCGTTTTCAGACGTGATACCAACTCACGCAGGTTACGGTTTTGGTAAACCAGAAATACGCAGATAACAAAAAGCACTGCGGCCACTTCCACCGCAGCGACTATAAACAAGTCCGGCGCTTCTAAATTATCAAACATGTTGTGGGCATCTTTTCGCCTTTACCTCGTAAAAGTATGGTCGAGAAAAAAGGTGTTTGCGACAAAAACGCATAAAAGAACAATTTCAACACGCAGATTTGAATAATCGATCAATAAATAATCATGCAGAGCGAGAGAATATTGCGTTTAACCGCGGCTTTGTGTAGAGTAGCCCGCCTTCCAATCTGGTCGCTAAACAGAGCCTCAAAGGCTGCAAAAGAAACCCAATTGGAAGCGTACGGTAGACAACAGAGTGGCCAACTTGAAGGTTTACCTAAGAGCCCGCCCGGAAGGCGGCAACAATTCGATTTCAATGGTGAGGTGTCCGAGTGGCCGAAGGAGCACGCCTGGAAAGTGTGTAAGGCGCAAGTCTTCGAGGGTTCGACTCCCTCCCTCACCGCCATATAAAAAACCGTGTAACCCCGTTACGCGGTTTTTTTATGCCCGTTTTTTGGGGATGGGATGAGGCTGTTCTCGCACATCACTGTGCTTATCGGCACAAGCTCATCCTGAGCGTACCCCCCTCGCCAGGGTCGACCATCCTCCTTGAGCTGTTCGTTCTAAATTGGCTCGCCAAATTTGTCCGGAACAAATATGGGCGCGCGAGTTTGCGACGGAGTCCTATCCCGTATACCGTCACTCCCATATTTGAAAGAGCCGCATAATTCAATTGTGCCAATTTTTATTGGTTGTTTATATGACTGGCGTTTATCGAATGATGTGATGCTCGGTGCTTTCAGCTTCGCTGGGGCGAATAGTCTATTCTTTAGTTATCTATAAACACTCATCGTTTTTTAGATAAAGGCTTGGAAATGGGCCAATCAACAGATTTTAATATAGACCTGCGTCAAATGGTGATCGCCATAGAAACGGCTGTGTCGTTGGTGGGAATGAACGATACCAATCATGGCAAAAGGGTAGGGTATATTGCGAGTCAGATTGGTCGTGAAATCGGATTTAGTGATTCAGATATACAATATGTATTTGAGCTGGGTTTGCTCCATGATTGTGGCGTCTCAACAGAGCAAATGCATTCCAGCTTAGTTAACCATTTTGATTGGGATGATGCCTACATACATTGCAATATCGGGTATAGGCTTCTGAAATCGTTCGAACCTTTAGCGAAATTCTCAAAACCCATTCTTTATCACCATACCCCCTGGCCTGAGTTATCGAAAGAGGACATTAGTGCTCATGATGCAATGATGGCCAATCTCATCTTTATTTCCGATCGTATCGATATTCTCGCGGCGTCACATTATGAAACCGATATTCTATTAGCCAGAGAAGGGGTGGTTCGCTCTATTAAAGACTATTCTGAAGCGTATTTTTCTCCGGAACTGGTCAGCGCCTTTGAAAAAATAGAACGATCAGAAGCATTTTGGATCGCCTTAGAAAACAGGCATATAACACGTTACACCTGGGATATGGGAAGGTTGTCTAGTAATTACTCGTTAACACTCGAACAAATAAAGCAACTATCCCTAATTATGTCGTACATAGTGGACCAGAAAAGCCCCTTTACTGCTCAACACTCTGTCAGGGTTGCAGATCTAGCGAAATATATAGCAACAATTTTCGGTTTATCAGATTCTCAGTGTAAAAAAATAGAAATCGCAGGTTTGTTACATGATTTGGGTAAGTTACATACGCCTGATAATGTTTTAGAGAAGCCCGGCCCATTAAATAATACCGAACGATCCATTATGGATCAGCATAGCTATGAAACTTATGAAATATTACGTCATATTGAAGGCCTGGGGGAAATTGCCCTTTGGGCGGCATATCATCATGAAGGGATCGAAGGTGCTGGCTATCCATTTCATCCAAGTGAACGTGATTTAAGTATAGAGGCAAGAATCGTCGCTGTGGCGGATGTGTTTCAGGCGCTTGTTCAAGATAGGCCGTACAGAAAAGGTATGGATATTGAGAAAGTAACGAATATTTTGATAGGGTTTGTTGAATCCGGAAAGCTAGATAAAGACATTGTGAACTTAGTCGTGGAAAATTCAGCTAAGTGTTTTGATATCGCGAAGGGAGATGATCCTGTTCATAATCAAGAATACTTGAATTTGTTTTCTGATATGTGAGGTTTTCTCTTGAGGATGATTATGAGATTGCGTGTCCACTTATTAATCTTCTCAGAAAAGCAGACCTACATCGAACTCTGGCTCGGGATAAGGTTTCTTAAATATGAAAAAACTCGGGCTGCCATTCTATTTGATTCTCTTGCTATGGGTTGTAAGCAATTTTGCGTGGCTCGGTGCATACGTGGTTTGTTCATCCCATAAATACGAACTAAAAAATAATGTCGAAGGGCAGGTCTCAATAATACTAATGCTGAAAGAGATTGTCTCAGTCGTGTACGATCAAGAAGGTTTTTCCAGAATGGTGGCTGAAAGGTATAAAAGTAACTCGATTTATTATGGTGATAGTATTATCTCTATAGATCATATTAAATTTGTATTTTATGAGGGTAAACTCGTTCTCGTCGAAGGAAAGGAAGAATTTTAATAAATATAGTTTGCATGCAGTCCATTACTTTACTTTATCATCTCCAATAATATGTCCGGGGGCGTGTTTTTTTAATAAAAACTTTACTTTTTTGATGGTAAAGATTCTACTAGTACAATTTACAGATTGTTCCTGTTTTGGTAATTATATGCATTTTGAACTTGTTCAAGGGGATTTGTTTGAAAGTTCTGAGGAAGGTATTCTTCTTACGATTGATGGGGCATCGAAAGGAATGGAGGGTAACTTGGCTAGGAGGTTTGCTCGTTTAAACCCCGATGCTTGGGAAGAGGTTGAATACGAAATTCGCTATCCAATGCCTCTCGGTACAGCAAAGTTATATGAAATTCCGCCTGATACCGGATGTAAATATAAATACTGTTTTATCGCTTCTACTTTGAACCATCTAGATGTTTTGTCTGACCAGAATAAGCTGAAAGTTCAATCAAGTGCTTTTAGGCAAGTTTTATCGCTTGCCCAGGCCCATCATGTTAGAAGTGTTTCTACGGCTATACTGGTCGGTGGCTGGCGTATCGAACTGTGTACGGCCTTTGCACAAATGGTTAACACCTACACAAATGCGATTCAAACATCTACTAGTCTACCGAGAGTTAATGTATATATTATGGACCAAAATGAACATGAAAAACTAATTGCTTTTACCAAAGAGTATTATCCTAATGCTCAGGTGTTGGAGCGGTCAGTAAAGATTATTTAATGAAATGATTAGTGATAAGTATGAAATGAATGTGTGGGGTTATGTCAAATGATAAAAATAGTCACTCATTTATTGATTGTTTTCGTGATTTACGGCATGTTGCTATTGAATATAGAGAAAATAACATTGTCAAATATGTTTGGGTGGCTGGCATTTTCATTGGCTTCTGGTAGCTATTTGTTTTTCTTGTTCTTTAAACCTTACGGCGTTGTCTCAGGGACGACGGTTTTTGGAAAGCGGCAAAACTATATCTATCCTCAGCCCAAAATCCCTGTAAGAGTTGCCGTTACAATATTTGTTTCAATGGGCTCCCTTCTTTTTGTGAGCTTTTTGTTCATGCATTACGGCGACATGTTTATATAGCATCCGGCTCGTGCAGGCTGAGTTTTGTTAAAGGTTTCTGTCCTGTAGTGCATGATTTATGTCAGTGGGAGAATAGTCCGCCAATGTATAAAGCGATAAATTTAATAAAAGCTCTTTTTTTAAGCTTGGTTATGATATCGGTTGCACCCTTGGTGTTTTCCGAGCCGGTAACAGTAAAACAGTGGAATAATGAGACCCCCATCCTGGTTTCTGTGACTCCAGGTGATCATGATAGTGGGTGGAAATATACCATAAGAAGTAAAAGGAAATTAGGAAAGGCTAAATTTGATTCGTTTTCGGTTGTATTCAACAGCGCCATTGTAGTGGAGTTGGCTCATAGGCTTAAATCGGGCTATGCAGAAGCGCATTTCTTTTCTTGTGGTGATAGTGTGAAAACATTTTCAGTGACAGCCTTCTATGAAGAAGATGGTATGTCCTTCAATGAGTCCGAAGTTGTCGTAAATGTTGTTGACTTCAATAGCTGCAAGTAAAGGGGGTGACGTCTGTAATTACTTTTTGTTCTCCTGTTGAAAAAAATGCGTAGATATCTATATTGGATTTTTATCCTACATGTACCAGTAGTTGCACTGGTTACGCCACATTACTATCCGCCAGATCCAATCGAGCATCTTGTAGTGATGGGGGCCTTAACCTTGGGGCTCGTATCTGCATCAAGTCGAATAATCAATAGTAAGAATATTACAGAGCGACTCGTGGCAGTAATTTTTTCAATTGCGTACGGCTTTATTGTTGTGGCAGCATTTTGTGGTAATTTAAAGGAGTTGGTTTCGTGATTGGTGATAAAAACCACTCTCTCATTCTGGTGATTTTGGGGATAGATGTTTATTTAGAGATGTCAGACAATGTCATCTGAGTTTCCGAAAGACTGGCAACCTTATTCGACACATCTTCTGCTGCCTCTTTTATTTTATCTACAACTTGAGCGACTTCTTGTATTTTGGTGTTGCCCATTTCGGCGGCTTCGGATACTTCATTCATTTGGTTTGTTACATGTGTTGTTAAGGCACTGTTTTCATTCACCACAGATTCAATTTCTGCTGTGGATTCTGTTGTGCGTAGTGCAAGCTGTCTTACTTCGTCGGCGACAACGGCAAAACCTCTTCCCTGGTCTCCGGCTCGAGCGGCTTCTATCGCTGCATTAAGTGCAAGTAAGTTGGTTTGGTCTGCAATACTTTTAATAGTCGAAACTATTTCGGTGATATTCGATGAGCGTTCATTTAGCTGAGTGATTTTTCCCTCCGCCTCATGTATTTTTTCCGCTATGTTTTTCGATATTGCAACCGATTCGTTAAGTATTTGAGTTGCATCTTGTGCAACTTTGACCGTGTTGACTGATGTTTCGTGGGCGATTTCAGATACCTCCTTTACAGCTAGAGCTTGTTTGGCTCTTTCTGTGATATCCGATGAAAACTTAATGATCTTGTAGACTTTTCCGTGGCTGTCTCTAATTGGGTTGTAAGTTGCTTCTATCCAAACTTCTTCGCCATTGGATCTCTTTCGTTGGAATTTACCCGATTTGAACTGGCCTGATGCCAGTTCCTGCCAAAAATAGGGGTTGTCCTGGTAAAAGTCGTCGTAGCAGAATAATTTATGATGTTTGCCTTTGATTTCGGGCAGCGTGTAACCAAGAACCGAAAGAAAGTTTCTATTTGCACTGATAACCGTTCCGTCGGTATTAAATTCAATTACGGCAAGAGCGGTATCCAAAGCATTCAGGATTGCTTTGTTGCTTTCTTCTTTAGAATGCAATTCTGTTATATCCGAGGCAATCTTGGCGATTGCTATAATCTCTTTGTTTTCGTTTTTTATTGGAAAATATGTGGCTTGGAGGATAACTTTCTCTCCGGCTTTATTAATGCGCTCGTAAGATCCATTCATGGAGTGGCCTTGAATAAGTTGATTCCAAAACTTTCGATAATCAGGGCTGTTGGAATAAACGTTATCGCAAAAAATTCTATGATGCTGATTGATTACTTCCTCGCGAGTGTAGCCCATTGTGGATAGAAAAAGGTCGCTGGCGTCGATTATTCTTCCCGATGGATCAAACTCAATCCATGGAACATTCATCTTTATAGCATTGTAAACATAGTCGGAATGTGTATGAACTGCAGTTGGGGGAGTTTTCTTTGTGAATAGCATACGACGCTCTGTTGTTAATACGTTTTAATTTACATAGTAGACTATGTCACAGGGTAGCCAATATGAAAGGATGGTAGGCAGCTTTTATATAGCTTCATGATACATCAGTATGGGAATGTTATTACCGGCGGTACTATTGTGATGCGTGCTTGGCTTTTTTGCTTTAGGGGGGCGGTGTCGTTATTGTGTTACACAGATGGATGTGTATCACAAAGCATAGGATTTTTGTATCCTTTGTTCTGCTTTTACATCATCTTTGGTGTGCTTCCTGAGTTGGGTAAGATTAAACTGTCAGCTCACGGTCAGATGGGTTTGATTTTTCTTTGGGTTGGATTGATCTGAAGGGGTATATTGAGGCCGATATTGTTCGCTCGGTTTTGACAATATATGTTACCTTCAGATACTGTTTCTCCAATTCTAAAATTTGCCAATTAATAGCAGAAAACGATGAGATGAAAAAAAGTAAGGTTCGTAGCGAAGTAGGCCTTTGTTTAAGATTTTGTGCATATGGTGTAATTAGTTTTGCATTGTTGGCACTGGTGTTAGAGTCTCCTCATCTGCCTGCAGGTGAAGTTTCATATAAGCTTATTTTTACGCTCGCTTTCGTTGGAGGTGGCAGTGCTATAGTTTCTTGCTTATCAGGGAGAATGCTTTATGTCTTCTATAAGGATTTGATCTGTGGGGCTGATTGATTTTTTTATTGCTTTAGTTTTAGTCTTAATGTCGATTTTCCCCGTCCCGTATATTTTTTTAAAAAAGGGTAGGAATAAGCTGTTTTTTGTTGCAGCATGCATCGGTGTTGGCAATCTAACGGCGATGCTTATTGGCGGTACGGTAATGCCTATCTTTTTGTTATTGATAAAAGTGGTTCCTCAGCTTGCTGAGTATGGATATGTCGACAATATAATGTTTCTACTTCGGGGTGTTGATGTGGTCTCAGAATATTGGCTTGTTGTGTTGTTTCCCGTGATATCGCTTGTCTCTCCTATACTTGTATATAGAAGATACTCAATTTTTCATGCTATATCGGCCTGACTAATTTGGGGATGCAGAATGCCAAGAATAGCGGCATTGATAATATTCGCTTTAGAAACCCAATTTTTCAACGGTTGCCACTAAATCTGCAAAGGGAGCTTTTTCTAATTTTTGAGCTAGTTTATCGGTATCCAAATTGGGAATACTAAAATTTCCGATACGTACATCTACGGCCATTTTCTGAATATCGTCTGGCGACATAAAGCCGATCTGGCAGACTTCTTTTAAGCAGGTTTGCTCTGCTTCCGTTAACTCCAACCCGTGTTTTTCAATCAGCGCCATATAACGTTCTGCTGTTCGATTAATTCGACCTGACTTTAATAGTGTATTGGGTTCATTTTCCGTATGTTTTACTAACGGTGGGCCAAAATAGATTGGTGTTTTTTTATTCATTGGATTGTGCTGCGTAAAATATTCTTATTTGCATTATTGCTAGCTAAGGCACGGCAAGCAATAGGGTGTTATTTTCATTTGATAGAGATCATATTTTGCGCGATAACCGGTTTAGTTCTATTCACCTACAAACATTTTTTGCCAAAAGTTTACATTAAAGTAACGATTTTCCATTTAGTATCAAGCATCAGATATACCTCCGAGTATTGAAGGTAGCGAGTGGCAAAAAAAATTCCCTTAATCGATCTTGATAGCAGCGGTTCTTGCGCAGCCTCTCATTCAGAGACGAATGACCTTTCACGTCGTCAATTTCTTCTCGGTTCAGGCGTTTCTATTGCCTCTATATTAGGTGCCGCGGCATTGGTCACGGGCTGTGATGATGCCCCCTCTCAGGTTTCCTGGGCAGAGCATTTCCAAAGCAACTACAGGTTGATGACGGATGAAGAAAAGCGAGTTACCGTCAATCGTCTTGAGCAACGTTATTCTGCCGAATATGGCAAAAATGTAACCGTTGATACGTCCGAAGCGCAAGCTGGTGTGCTTTTTGGCTATGCCCTGAATATTCAAAAATGCATTGGTTGCCGGCGTTGCGTTAAAGCGTGTGTAGAAGAAAATAATGCGTCTCGTAAAGCGAAACAGAATATCGAGTGGATTCGGGTTCTGCAGATGGAAAAAGGGAATTTTTCCCGCGAAAAGCTCGAAGATGGTTATCCCGGCGATTACGGCATGCAGGTTGGTGGACATGCATATAGCGCCGCAGGGGTTCTTCTGGAGGGGAATCATTATTACGATGTCGATTCTGTGCCGGAAGCGGGGGCACATTACATGCCTGTTGCTTGTATGCAATGTGAAAAGCCCCCGTGTGTGAAGGTTTGTCCTGTTCGGGCCACCTATAGAGAAGCTGATGGCCCGGTGGTAGTTGATTACAATTGGTGCATTGGCTGCCGCATGTGTATGCAAGCCTGTCCTTATTGGGCGCGACGATTTAATTGGAGTAAACCAGTTCTTCCTGCGGAAAAAATGAACCCCCAAACCCACTACCTGGGTAACCGGCCACGAATGAAAGGGGTGGTGGAAAAATGCACGTTCTGTATTCAGCGTGTTAGAAAGGGGCGGTACCCTGCGTGTGTCGAAGCCTGCCCTGTGGGGGCGAGAAAATTTGGCAACCTGTTGGATCCAGAAAGTGAAGTTCGGCGTGTGCTTGATAAAAAACGTGTTTTTCGTTTAAAAGCGGAAGCCAATACCTACCCGAAATTTTTTTACTACAGTGATTGACGGGAGGCGAAAATAAAACAACAACGTGAATTTATTGTCGACTTTGTTACCTATTTGCTAAAAGGGAGCCGGCAATATTATATCTGGCTGGGTTGCTTAACGCTGTTTATTCTGCCTTGGTTCTATGGCAGCTATACCCAGTTTACTCAGGGGATGGTGGTAACAGGTTTAACTGACCAGGTTAGCTGGGGGATTTATGTTGCCAATTTTATTTTTCTTGTGGGAGTGGCTGCGGGTGCAGTGACCATTGTTTTTCCTGCGTATGTCTATAACTTTGCGCCCTTAAAAAAAATTGCCGTTCTTGGCGAAATGCTGGCTATTTCTGCCGTGATCGTGTGTCTACTTTTTATTGTCTTTCATATGGGAAGGCCAGATCGTTTATGGCATATGATACCGGGCGTTGGAATTTATAATTTCCCTTATTCTATTCTCGCTTGGGATACTTTAGTCTTGACCGGGTATTTTATTCTAAATGCTGTTGGGGCATGTTATTTTTTATATAAGCGTTACCGTGGTGAAAAGATAAACTATTCGTTTTATCTTCCTTTAATATTCGTTTCTATATTCTGGGCGGTGAGTATTCATACTGTTACAGCATTTTTATTGAGTACATTGCCGGCGAGGCCAATGTGGCATCACGGGATTATGCCTATCCGGTTTATCGCAACCGCATTCGCCGCCGGCCCGGCTGCTATTGTTGTCGTATTTCTCGTTATTCGAAGTAACACCAAACTATGGATAGAGGATAAGGCGATCGATTTACTATCCACCATTCTTGTCTTTAGTTTGGCTCTTGCGATATTTCTGGCATTCTCCGAAGTCGTTACGGCGTTTTATCACCCGACAGAACATGCATCCGGTTTACGTTATTTGATGTTCGGTGCTCACGGTGTGAATGGGCTTGTTCTCTGGTTTTGGACCTCGGCAGTGGTATTAACGGGAAGTTGTATCGCGCTTATGTTTCCCTCTGTACGTAAAAATTACCAATTACTGCCATTTATATGCGCGCTAGTTTTTGTGGGAGTCTGGATAGAAAAAGGCCTATGTTTGGTTATTCCAGGTTCTGTGCCGACACCTATTGGTGAATACTTGGAATACTCACCAAGTTATATCGAAATTATGAACTCCCTTGGTAATTGGGCGATTGGTTTAATAATAATGACTTTGCTGATAAAGGGAGCCATTGGTGTATTACTTGGAGAAATATCAGGTCGCGAAGTGAAAGAGCTTTCTCTCAGCGAAGAGGAGGTTCAGTGAACGCTTTTTTCGTCTTATTTTTTATTTTCCTTATTGTCCCGTTTTCTTTAAATGCGAATGCCTTGTGTTTTGAAAGTCGTGAGCGTGCGTCAAAAATCTCACCATCTACAACAGAAGATGGTGAGCCGAGTGTAAAGTGTTCAGATGATACGGGAGCGGTTCTTTGGAGTGCCGACCCATACTATAAAACGGTACCCATGGCTCCCCGTAAAGTTGAGGGAGATTACTCCCGCGGAGAGGCTTTGGTTAAAACCAGAGAAGACCAAATGGTTTTATACCCAGTGTGCGGAGTAAGTTGCCACAATGGTATTTTTCCGCCGCCGAAAGCGGACAATACGCCAAGATCATTGATGATGCATCGGGATGTTGTGTCAGACCCATTAAATATGAAACATGGCAAAGGTGCAATTTGGTGTCTGGATTGTCACCACCAAAAAGATCGAAAAAGTTTAACTGACAATTACGGAAATATAATTCATATAAATGACTCGCCTACTTTATGCGGCAGTTGTCATGGTAAAGCGCTAGCAGACTGGCGTGATGGACTGCACGGTAAACGAACAGGAGAGTGGGCAAGCGATGGCAAGAAGCGCTGGTTTACCTGTACGGAATGCCATAACCCGCATAATGTGGAGCAGGGGGCGAATCAATCCGGTTTTGCTCCCTTAAAACCAGAGCCTGTCGGTTTACCGATAAATTCTACTGAATCTACTCGATCTGAGTGATTTTTTACGTTCCTTTATCGACAGTTTGCTTTTTCCCACTGGATTGCCCTATTACCTAGCTTAGTGGAAATAAGTTCCAGTTCTTTCCTCGTTTAAAAAAAACACAGTGATAAACATTGACCTGAATACAACTATATCCAGCTAACACATTAGTATTTCTAATGTGCTTATACTCTCATATTGGTGATGTTTGCTATTGATTTTTTGTTAGGTATTCTCCACTCTATTTGTTGATTAATAGATATACGGCCTATGATAAGGTGGGGATTGGCATGATAAACTTTTATATTAGTTTCATTAGGCTTGTAAAGGCCATAATTTTGGCGATAAAGTCCGATGAAGAATTTAGAGTTCTAGTTGGATTACTGTCTATGTTATTGGCAGGTAGTACGTTTTTCTATAAAACCATAGAAGGCTGGTCTTGGGTAGATAGTTTTTATTTTTCTGTGATGACCGTGTCTACCATCGGTTATGGAGACTTTACTCCAAGTACAGATATATCAAAGATTTTTACGACGATCTTTGCTGTGTTTGGTATAGGTCTATTTGTTGCCGTAAACTCAAAGTTGTTAAAGGTTGTATTGGCCGATCGGATGAATCAGCGTGAACATTAATAATCATTCTGTTGCTAAGGCCGCACTTTGGCGGCCTGAAGTTATTATTCACTCACATACACCGCAAACGGAATACCGGGAAATAATTCAAACTCTAGCTTGATATCCCAGCCGTTTAATAAATTCATAAAGTTTGACAGCGCTTCTGTATCCAGTTTGGATTTCAGGTGTATGGTGTTGTTTTTTACTTCGCCGGATCGAACCGAAAACTCATCCAGGTCGACCTTGGCAAATTCCTTTCCGTATTGTTCCAGCGTCAGGGTGCTGTTCTCGACAACCAAATCGAAATCGGTTGGGTTTTTGACTTGTAGCACAAATGAAAAATCAATTTCCGATTTTCCGCCAAATAGGGCGGACAACCCCGGCGTGTCCAAATTAAACGAATCCCAGTCTACCTGGTATTCGCATTTCAAAAACTGGCTTTTGTGGTGAAAGCTTTGCAGTAACCGGCCATGAAAAAAGAGATTCACCACTAATAATAAGGCCAGGCAAGAGTAGCCCCAGCGCCGAGTAGTTAAACTTGGTGGGGTCGTATTTTTCACATCGGGAAACAGTTGCACTGCAATATAGGTACCTACCGGAATGGCCAGGGTAATACAGAGAATATTGAGCAAAAACAATATTGAAGACATTTGCACCAAACTTAAGTCTTCAATAGAAACAACAATGGTACCTAAGCCAATCATGGGAAGTGAAAATAGGCAACCAAACCCGAGCGTAAGTAATGTGTTTTTCGATAAAAGCTTAAGTATGGTGTTATAGCGAATCCTGTGGCGTTGAAGTGTGGGGGCAATTAAGTCCAGGCCGAATGTGTAAAACAGGAAAAGTATACTTAATGTAGACGAAAGCCAACTGGCCCAGGCATAAGGGTAATAGCCAATCCATAAAATGCTAAGTTGTGCGGTCAGGTATAGAAGAATAAGCTTGGTTTCTTCCACGGCTTGTAATAAAAGCGGGAATTCTTCGGTTGAGCCGGAACTGAGTCCGGACTCCACTTCGTATACCGCAGAGCACTTTTCCTTTAATGGGAAAAGCAAGACGGAGGCGGCAATAACCGAGCCACTTAATATCATGCCAACCAGTACAATTTTTGTTTGAGACTCGAAAAAGAAACCCTCAATCCAGCCTGCCAGTCCATGCCAGGAGTTGGGGAAAATATAACTAAAAATTGCCTGCCGGATATGCTCCTCGTTTTCCATTAATATGGCGGAGACTAAACCGAACACGGCAAGGGCTAGCACTAGATATAACGCCAGCCAGATATAACTTTCGCGGTTGAGTTTTGATAAGGATCTTGGGGTAGCTGTGAGGGTATTATGTATCTGTTCTACCAGCTTCATCTGTGTGTGTTCCTGATGGTTCGCTTTCGTTGAAAATACCGCTTTGGCGCAGTTTTGAATTGGCTTCAGTCTACGTTTCTTTCTCAGGATAGAAAACCAAGAAATGAAGGACAATACCTCAAATTTGCATTGTGGTGCATTGCACCCTGCGCAGGGGAATGGGAATAGATAGTAGATTTTGCTTATATACTGTACACTGCGCAGCCATTTTCTTATGTAGCCAGACAATAGTGACCTCACAGCCGAACACCAAGCCCAGTACCTCGAAACCATCAGGCCCCGCATTTAACCAACTTGGCTTATCCGAGCCAATATTAAAGGCCATCGCCGAGTCTGGCTATACCACGCCTTCCCCCATTCAGGCGCAAGCCATTCCCGTCGTTTTACAGGGCAAGGATTTGATGGCAGCAGCGCAAACCGGTACAGGAAAAACCGCCGGCTTTACGTTACCCATATTGCAGCAATTGTTAAAAGGCGAAAGTGCCAAAGCCAATCAGGCTCGTGTGCTGATCCTTACGCCAACACGAGAGTTGGCTGCGCAGATCGGCGAGAGTGTGGAAACCTATGGCCGCTATTTACCGTTTCGTTCTGCTGTCGTTTTTGGCGGGGTAAAAATAAATCCACAAATGATGACGTTGCGTAAAGGCGTCGATATTCTGGTTGCGACACCGGGGCGATTATTGGATTTATACCAACAGAATGCGGTGAAGTTCAAACAGTTGGAAATTCTGGTATTGGATGAAGCGGATCGTATGCTGGATATGGGCTTTATCCACGATATCAAAAAAATTCTGGCTATCCTGCCCAAGGAACGACAGAACCTGATGTTCTCCGCGACGTTTTCTGATGATATTCGTAAGTTGGCAAAAAGCTTGGTGCACAATCCGGTTGAAGTATCAGTTACGCCGCGTAACACCGCGGCCAAAACAGTAAAACAATGGATTTGTCCTGTTGATAAAAAGCAAAAACCCAAGTTACTCATCTCATTGATTAAAGAAAACAACTGGCAGCAGGTGTTGGTTTTTAGTCGAACTAAGCACGGTGCCAACAAGTTGGCTCGAACGTTAACTACGGCGGGTGTGAATGCCGTCGCCATTCATGGTGGTAAAAGTCAGAACGCGCGCACTAAAGCCCTGGCGGATTTTAAAAGCGGGAGTGTCAATGTGCTGGTCGCCACGGATATCGCGGCAAGAGGCATCGATATCGATCAACTCCCTCAGGTGGTGAACGTCGACCTGCCACAAGTTGCCGAAGACTATGTACACCGTATTGGCCGAACAGGTCGAGCAGGGGCAAGCGGGCAGGCAGTATCCTTGGTGTCGGCAGATGAGTTTGAGCAGCTGTCCGCGATTGAAAATTTAATCAATAAAATTTTACCGCGAAAAATTATGGATGATTTTGAGCCTGTGCACGATGTTCCAGAATCCAAGCTTGGCGTAAAGCCCAGGAAAATAAAACGTCCGAAAAAGCCGAAGGTGGAACATAAAGACGGCAATCATGTAAGAGGTGGTCAACCCGGAAAAGGTTCAGCAGGAAATGAAAAAGAGCCGGGGAAAGCCGCAGTCAAAAAGAAAAGACACTCAGCTTCAGGAAATGGAAAAGCAGCTCCGGGACCAAAACGGAATAGAACTCTGCCCAGTGGAAAAAATAAAGCCCATTCCAATACAGTTAACAAGTAGAAGCTCAATATCCTTGGATATATTGGTATCCCAAAAAAGGGGCGGAAATCATCGCCCCTTTTATTTGCTTTATGAAGAAATGGGTATACGTTTTACATCCTTCTCTTCTCGTTCCAATCGAGGAATAGAAAGTGTGAGTACACCATCTTTCAGGTTGGCTTGAATATCATCAGCACAGGCATCCTCGGGAAGCGAGAGTGTGCGCTGAAACGAGCCATAACTTCTTTCTATCCGATAAAACTGTTTATCCTTATTCTCCCTGGTTTCTTCTTTACGACCTTTGATGGTTAATACATCCCCGGTCACTTCTATCGAAAGATCATCGTTTTTTAATCCCGGTACATCCAGTGATATTTCATACTGCTTGTTGTTGCCCGCCACATCTATATTGGGGCGGTAGTCTCCGAGTAGATTTCTTTTTCCAGTAAAACTCTCCGGAGAAAAACCGTCAAAAATCGACCGGCTAGCTGGCATGCCGAACGCACTGAATGCCTGATCGAACAGCCTTTCCATTTCTTTGTGTAATTGAACCAACGGATTCTTTTCGGTAATAGTCAGACTTTCTGCTTTGTCTCGCGATACCGGAATGTGATTCTGGTTTTCGTTGGCTGCGTTTTCGTGTTTAAACCAATTCCAGGGGTTAAGTTTTTCCAGGTTCATAGCTCACCTCCAATTCATAAAGGCACTAATACAACCAAGTAATGGGTTCTGTGTTTAATAGGACCACATTTTAGTGGCACGCCACACGGGTATAAACCGGGTGTGACGTGCCAGGACGTTATGCAGCGGCTTTGTTGTTGTCCCGTTCAACGTTGTTTTCCAGAGCTTTATTGCCATTGTTTATGGCAATAGATTTTGGTTTCATCGCCTCTGGAATTTCTTTTACCAGGCTAATGGTCAAGAGGCCATTTTTAAGGCTGGCGTCTATCACCTCGACATAGTCTGCTAAATTGAACTTACGCTCGAATGTACGATTGGCAATGCCATGATATAAATACTTGTGTTCATCCTGACGTTGCTTTTCGCCACGAACAATAAGGGTGCCTTTCTCTACTTTAATATCGAGTTCTTTTTCGTCAAAGCCGGCAACCGCGAGTTCGATTGCGTACTTGTTATCCGCAAGCACTTCGATATTGTAGGGAGGGTAGCCTGAAGCCACAGTGTCGGATGACAAAGCGGAATCAAGCAGTGAAGCTAAACGGTCAAAGCCGATACTGCTACGGTATAGGGGGGTTAAATCAATTGAGTTCATAATACATCCTCCATAAGAAGCAACATAAAATAAAGTCAAGAGTGACAGAGCATAGTCGTATCGACCTATCCTCTGTACTGCTGAATGTATGGGCTGGGCTGTATGTTTCAAGGAAGTTTTTTAGAAAAATTTATTCTAAAGTGAATGGTGTCGTTATTGCTGGTTTTTATTAAAACCCGGTTTGGGTAGGGTTTCTCCAGATTGAACTCGCCTGAAAAGCATATTAAAAATTTATTAAGAATGGACGAGCGGTTCCACCCATGAATCTACCCCAGAAGTTCATCCTTTGGTGGAGTCGTGAGCGCCAGTTTGTTAGTTTACTTGTTTGTCAAAGCTCTACTATACTTTTAATCCCGTAGGTAGATTGGAGATTCAAAATGCCTAAATATGTTATTGAAAGAGAGCTTGAGAATGCCGGGAAATTATCAAGTGCTGATTTACAAAGTATTTCTAAGAAGTCTTGTGATGTGCTAGAGGAATTAGGACCGAAAATCCAGTGGGTTGAAAGTTATATCACAGATAACAAAATATATTGTGTGTATATTGCTCCTGATGAAGATATAGTTCGAAAGCATGCCGAAATGGGCGAGTTTCCTGTTTCAGCCGTAAATCAAGTAAAAGCTGTCATCGATCCAACCACTGCAGAGTCAAAGTAAACTAATAAGAAGCGCAAGCGAGGACGTGTTATCGCACGTCGCTTCGCTTCGCTTGGCGTTACAAAATCTATCAAAGGAGAGAAAGCATGTTTAACAAGGTCGCAGAAGGGGTTGTTCAGGGAATACTGATCGCTGCAATTGGTTTCTCTACTGCTACAGTTTGGAAGGCGTTTCAGTCTTCGACAGAAGATTTAAGAATTGCAAAGAGTCAACTAAATTCTCAAGTCCAAAGAAACCAACAGTTGATCGATTTTAATAAGAATCAAAAAGAAGTGAATGCAGAACTGCTGAGTATTACAAATCAGCAATCTGAAGATCTAAAAAAATTGGCAGAAACAATCGTTTCGCTAAATGCTACAGTGCAGAAGCTATCCACTCAATTAAAAGTTAAAGTTGACAAAACAGTATCAGAAAAACTGGTAGAGGTCGAAAAATCTGTAGAGTCCAGGAAGGCGACTAGTGCGTCAGTTCAGCAGCAGCAACAGCAGCAGCAATTAATTTATGGCCAAATGCAACAGCAACAGCAACAACAACAACAAATTCAACAGAAATGGCATTAATTAAGGCAATACATGCCGTAGTTGTCAAATTGGCAACTTCTCCGCTTCGTGTTGTGGCTTAACGCTACGCTACTACAAAGCACTAAAATCCAAAGCCGAAGCTTACAGCGGCATTATATGAGGTAAAGTATGCAGGTTACGTTATTCTGGGGGGCGGCGTTGATGGGCCTGATTACTTTCTCTGTTCATACGTTTATTGGTGGCCCTCGTGTGGCCGCACCTTTATTAGCCAATTCAAGTTTGCCAATAGCGTCCAAATGGTTGAACTATTACTGTTGGCACATAACAACAATTTACACACTTTTTATGAGTGTTGCTTATGGCTATGTGGCGTTACACCCTGATCGTCCAGAATTGGTAGTATTCTTAACCATTTTGAATATGGCTCTATCATCGCTTAGTATTGTGGTTGCTCTGAAAGGGGGAATTAATCCGTTTTACTTTCCTTCTACCTCACTTTTTGCATCAGTTTCTTTGCTTGGGCTGTTGGGGTTGATGGCGAGTTGAGCGTAGAGTAATGTGGGTCTTATAATAAGGCAAGGCCAGCAATAAAAGGGTAGTTGCGGCTATTCGCAGACTGCACAACCTCAGGCATGTGTCGGGTTGGAGCTCTATTTTGTAAGCAGATAGCTGTCTGCAAAGTGTTATAAGATGAGTTAGAGTTTACTTTAAACTAAGAAGTGGTTGGCAAGAATAGGCGAGCGCGTCCGCCTATCAATCTGCTCCAAAAGTTCACCCCTGCGGGATGGCATTGAGCACCACCCCGTTATGTTTAAATCGAGGATTATCAATGAATAGAAAGTTAATATACATGGTTGTAATATTTGTGATTTCGCCTTCCTTATTGGCTGGTTCTGGTAGTGGACATGTTCAAATCGAACATGTTTATCCTCCTGCAAAGTTATTTTTTTATACAACAAATCACACTAATCCACCTGTGTGTAATACCTATAGTCAGTTGTCTAGCGGTTCGAAACGATGGGTTATAGATTTAAATACCGAGTTAGGAAAACAACAATATTCTTTACTGCTAGCAGCGCAAATGTCTAACAAGGAAGTAAAGATAGGTGGCTCAGATACTTGTAATCTACATCCTAATTCTGAAGATGTTAGTTGGGTTGGTTTTCCCGTAAATCAATAAAAAATACGCTTCTAGAAAACCTCTCATGGAAAACTAAAAGATCCAATAATGCGAGGAATAAAAACATAACAAGAGTAGTCTGGCAAACCAATTTTCACTCGTTCTTCGCTACAAATTGCTCACAGCTACAAGGTATTGAAATTTTCAAAACAATGAAAGTACTATTAGGGTTTCTGGCAACCTTTTTTTCGGGTATGGTGCTGGCACTAGACGAGATTCCTGACGGAGGTGTTGTGCCTAGGGAATGCCATTCTGAAGCAAATAGAACATTTCTTGCCGACAAGGTTCGTACTGTATATACACCAGAAAAAGACGGACTGGGTGTTCTAAAAATATACTTACCAAAAGCTGTAGGCGATTTACATTTCGATGAAATCATGATTTCCGTAGGAGTGCGGAGTGACATTGATCTTATCATTCCTATTGCTACCAATCGTGAAGTCAGTGAAGTGGTGGCAGCGTTTCACGCGACAGGGGAGAAGTTGAGGGCTATCAATTTAATAGCCGTATTTGA
Organism: Teredinibacter sp. KSP-S5-2; assembly: GCF_032773895.1. Classification (NCBI taxonomy): domain Bacteria; kingdom Pseudomonadati; phylum Pseudomonadota; class Gammaproteobacteria; order Cellvibrionales; family Cellvibrionaceae; genus Teredinibacter; species Teredinibacter sp. KSP-S5-2. Next base: position 474,686 of record NZ_CP120416.1, read on the forward strand.
TTTCGAAAATGTGGTATCAGAGTGCAGGCTTAACTACGAGGTCAAAGTTGAAATTTAACAAATTTAGCCAGCTTCGCCCACGAGCTGGGTCTAGGCCATGTATCGGGTAGCTTTCTATGGAAAAGTTAGTTTTCATTCCGGGTCTACTAATGAGTTTTTGTATAATTACCTGTTTAGTATTGCTTTTTAAAACAAAGAATCAGTCTCAAGGTGCACCAGCTTTGTTTAAGTTCTTTGGCTTGGAGCTGCTTACTGGTATGTACCTAACGGACAAAGGTAAAAGCTATCGTATTTGGTATTGGCGTGTATTTTTCTTGGTATTTGTGTTCGCGGCAGTTACGATGCTTTTTATGTACTTGTTCGTTCCTGAATTTAGTAACGAGTTAGTGAGTGCTGCAAGAAGCTGATAACAAGTGACAATGGTAATAGCGTATAACGCCTTCTCACGTAAGGTGTAAATGGAGGTGCAGGTAAGATGTCCGCTTTTGAGCCGTAATATTCCAATACTCGATTAGACATATAGTCCGGTATTGGCACGCAAAAGCCATTAGCAGTATGCTATAAACAAACATAAACGACACCCTGCGGGGTGACATTGAGCACCGACCCGTTATGCGTAAAATAGAAATGAAGGCGTTTTCACTAATAACTCTAGTTTTACTCTTATCTGGGTGCATTCCAATTCGTATTGTTGATGTGCCTCCGGATTTGAATAGTTGCTCTAATCTGGGTTGGGTAGAGTCGAACAAGGTAGATTCCATTCGTGCGAGAAAGCAACTGGATAAAAAGGTCGAGTCTCTTGGAGGAAACTTGCTTTACTTAATATCAATGCAAGAAAATACGAATAAAGAGAAGAAGAGTGTTCAACGAGGCATTGCATATAAATGCAGTTAATTTCGAACTCGCATAACAAGCGTAGGCTGGCCGATATTTTATCCGTTTCGCCTGCGGCTACCCTACTAAAATACGGCAGCTACGGGCGTTAGATGCCTGAGTAGAAATGAGTGAATTTATAGTGAATTCAGTTGATACGTGTATACCATATGTCAAAAATGAGCTGGAGTACCTATCCAAATTCGGGATCAATGAGCTTGAAGAGATACATAAAGCTAAAGAGCTTCCGCTAGGAGAGTTTAAGAATATTCTTAGGCATTATTTGGAACTCGCATGTACTTGTCAAAATATCGGTAATATAACTATAGGAAGATATTGTATTCAGAAAATGCCGAGACGTTTGGTTATCCAACATGTCGAAGAATGTGCCGCAACATTACTTGAAGCAAACGATGAGTGGATATATCGCCGGCTTTTAGAGTTATACTCAACTATAGACTCAGATTTAATGGCGCGGCTGGTGAAATTCTGTTTAATGCACCAAAACGCCGAAATTAATTGTCTGGGGAAAGAGTTTATTGTCAATGAATAGCAGATCATCTAACAAAGCTATTAAGGCTGTAATTTTAAGCATGCTCCCGTTTCACTCTAGCATACTTAAAATTACAGCTTATAGCGACGATACAAGGCCTCGCTCGCTACGCGACCTCGGCCATGTATCGGGTCGGTGCTCAATTTTTTGTCGCAGATAGTTGTCCGCGCAGTGCTATAAATTGAGTAAAAATTAATTTTAAACTAAGAAGCGGTTGGCGAGAATAGGCGAGCGCGTCCGCCTATCAATCTGCTCCAAAAGTTCACCCCTGCGGGGTGACATTGAGCACCGACCCGTTATAGCTTGCATACTAATGATTATATTAAGGAGAATATGTGAAAGTATTTATTAGTTGGTCTGGAGAGACTAGCCACAAAGTAGCCAAGGCTCTGCGTGACTGGTTGCCTTCAGTTATTCAGAGCATTACTCCTTATGTTTCTTCAGAAGATATTGATAAAGGAGCAAGGTGGTCATCTGATATCGCTTCTGAATTAGACGAATCTTCATTCGGGGTTTTATGTGTTACCCCCGATAATATTGATGCTCCTTGGTTGAATTTTGAGGCTGGCGCTCTAGGAAAGAGTGTCGATAAAAGTAGAGTTTGCCCATTTTTGTTTCGAATAAAACGGTCGGATGTGACCGGGCCAATTCTTCAGTACCAGTCGACGATTCATGACAAAGAAGACGTGTTTAAACTGTTAAAGGCTGTAAATGAAGCCTGCGGTGAGCACGGCATTGAAGAAATTAGACTCGAAAAAACATTTGATGTTTGGTGGCCAAAATTAGATGAAGAGCTTGGAGCAATCGAAACTCTAGAAGGTCAAGACCAACAAGATTCCGAGGCTCCCGAACAAAATAATGATTACATATCTCGCGTGTTAGAGGAAGTTCTGGAAATCAGTAGAACTAATCAAAAATTACTTCGAGATCCAACTACCATACTGCCTCCTGATTACTTTGAACACATGATGTCTAGAAGTAACCGTGACCTCGAAATGCGCCGCCGTCATATGAGAGAAGAGAGGCTACTTGAATCTGACATTGACCCTAGAGCCATGGAGGAGGTTATTGTTCGGTATCGTGACTTCCTTAAATTCTTAAGTAAATACCGCCATAAACTGTCTGACGAACCACGCTTAACAGAGGAAATGTTTGATCTGCTAAGACGCATGGATGACCCTTTAAGATATGTATGCAATAACATGGGAATGAGACTGCCCCGTGAGGTGCTTGAAGATATTGATATGCTATAACAAAGCCAGTCAGCAGGACGCAGCGATGCTGCGCCTCTGCTGGCGGCGATACACGGTCTCGCTCGCTGCGCGACCTCGGCCATGTATCGGGTCGGTGCTCAATTTTTTGTCGCAGATAGTTGTCCGCGTAGTGCCAGAAATTGAGCAGGAATTTACTTTAAACTAAGAAGTGGTTTGTAAAAATTAGCGAGCACATTAGTCTATTAATTTGCTCTTAATGCTTACCCCTGCGCTGCGATATTGAGCATTGATTCGTTATGTGTATAGAGGGATTTGAATGAAATCATACATTTTTTTTATTTCTGCTCTAATTCTTGCTTCTGTTTCAGTCGCGAGTGAGCTTTCTCCTATAGAGAAAAAGCAACGTAAGGTAGTTTCTCGTTTCTATGAAGTATTAGAAATGATGCCTAGCCGATGTCCTGAATCAAAAAGGAGTGAATATAGTAGCTCTGTAGTTAAGTTTGAAAACATGTATCCAAAATTTAAATCCGCACTTAGAGATTCTAAATTTAGGCCTTATGCTATAGAGAATTTTTCTAATGCCTCTGCAGTAACTGAAGGTGGATGCCTATATATTAAAGATGCGTTAGACCGTTACACAAATACCGACAAAGGGAAGCAAAAAATGTTAGAGCTTCTAAGTGTGATGGCGTCTTAATCACTGTCACTCAGAGCAAGACAGTTCAAAATGGACTGTCTACGCGTTACTTCGATAGTCTATTAATTAGTCGTTTATTTCTAGGGAGTGATCATGAATATAAATCAATTATCCTCATGTTTTTGTACAAAAAATATTTCCGCTTGCAGGGATTTTTATCAAAAGTATCTTGGTGCAAAGATTACATTCGATTGCGGTTGGTATCTCAACATGGATATTGGAACACAAGGTGTGAGTATTCAGTTTATGGCGCCTCAAGGTGATATGCCTACTTATTCTGGTGCCGGAGTAACCTTAAACTTTGCCGTCGATGATGTTGATGCAGAACACAGGCGTCTGATGGAAGCCGGTTTATCTGAGGTTATGCCACTAGAAGACCATCCTTGGGGAGATCGAGGTTTTTCTGTTATAGACCCTATAGGTAATTCTGTGTACATTTATTCAGACCGGGAACCCTCTGAAGAATTTAAGCAATACTTTAAAGATTAACAAATCAACCTGTGCGGACTTGGTAGGGCTTTCTCCTTTTTCAGATATGAGGTGGTTGGGGGAGATGGACGATCGTGTATGTCTTTAGTCTTATCCAGATGTCACCCCTTCGGGATAACATTGAGTGTTGGCCCGTTATATTCTGGAATGATATGAGAATAATCTATTTGATTTTAGTTGTATTTCTTTGTTTGGGATGCTCTAGTAGTAAACCGTCAAATTCTCCTAAAACTCTTGAAAATGATGCAAACTTCTATTTGGAAAAATGTAAAATTCTATATTCTAAAAGCGAGGATATAGTTTGTAAGTTGAAGGAGTTTGATTTATTTGTTTTCGTTGGACCTTTCAAAGATGAAAAAATGAACGGACTGGGTTATTGTTTTTCGTTAAGTATTAGGAAGTTTCATAAATGTATATTTAGCAAAGGTGTCCCGCTTCCAAAGATTTGCTATGAAGGGAAAAAATCTGTAAATGAACATGTTTGGGATGAGGTTTGCCCGGAATCTACTGCATCGGAAACATGATATTTATTCTGGCGCTTATCTTTTGGGGAGCTTTTAACTAAAATGAATATTATTCATAAATCCGATTGTGACGGGTGTTATGTATACATGAGATATTTATCATTATTTTTACTTGTTGTTTCATCCTTTGCTCTATCCGGAGATGGAGCTGATAGTGAAATTAGATACGAGTTGGATTTGTCAATAAACTACTCTAAGTATGTAATGTCTCCGAAAGACATAGAGTGGTCGAATAAGCTTGTAAATCGACTTGGGTATGAGGGCGACGTATTACATTTCGTGCTTACAGATATTGTTCTAGTCGAAGCTAACAAAAAACTGAGTGGTAAGATCTATCAGTCAGTTGAAAACCCCGGACGATATTATGTATTGACAGGTGATATCGGGATTGATACAAAATTGGGAATTATAGGTAACGCTGGTGCTGGGGGGTATTCTATGTATTCTCCAAAATCGAAGAAGTTCATCGTGTGCTTTAATTGCGGGTATGGAATCCCAGTGGTTAGGCACTCAACAATTTATAAAGGCCCGATATATTGGTACGGGTCGAACCATATAAGGCAAACACTTCGGTAAAAATTCATAACAAATGGCTGGTGTCGTCCTTTGGGTAAATCGTTGGCTCTACATTGAGATTTGGAAGTTTTATGGAAATTAGATACTTGAAAGACTCAGATAAAGCCGGTCTGTGTAAATTGTCCCACCAGATTAATAAACAGCATTTCGAAAAAGAGCCAAAGTATTTTTGTAATCCTGGAAAAGAAGGTGATGATTGGGAGTTTTGGAAAAACTCCCATGAGAAGGAGGGTGGTTTCGTTTTGGTTGCTGTTTTAAATGAAGAGATAGCGGGTTTTGTGGCGGCGGAGATGTCTGATATGCCAAATCTTCCTTTTTTAAATCCAATGAAAAGGTGCCGAATAGCGACAATTGTGGTATCCAGAAAGTGTCAAAGGAGAGGTATAGGTACTGCCATGTATGAAAGTGTGTACAAGATAGCAAAAGAATATGGCGCTAGTGATCTCAATTTAGAAGTGTTTTCATTTAATCGCTCTGCTATCGCTTTCTACGAAAAGCTCGGGTTTATAAATAGTTCTCACCGTATGTCGATGCCAATAGCCTTATAATTCGCATTAAACCGGATGCCAAACACTCGTTGAACTAGTACCACTTTAGTGTTGCCAGCTCACCACAGGTTCGCTGATCGTTGGTCCGACAAAACAAAATGGAGTATTGATATAATGAAGTTAGTTGAATCCGTTTTAGTTCCTGTATTTATCGGGGTTATCGCTTCTGGCGCGACAATCTATGTTAACGAAAGCAACCGTCAGGAGCAGGAGAATGTGGAAACGACTCTAAGATACTTGCTGTCATACAAGGAAGATTGGAAATTAAGGTCGTTCGGAGCTATTAAGCAATATTTTGGCAATGCTTATACCGATGAAGAGCTAAAGAAGCATCTCATCGCAGCAGGCGCACTTCAGTTTCCAGACAACGAAAAGCCTGGTGAATATTGGTGGGGGTTGACATCAAAGAATTTGGATCGACTCAAGTGATAAACCATTGAATCGACTGTAGCGAAAAAATTACACCAAAAGTTCGCCTCCACGGGGTGACTTGGGCGTTGGCCGTTATAGTTCAATGGAGAAAAAGTGAATATTTCATTGCTAGTCTTACGATGCACGAATATTGAATTAAGTAGAGACTTCTACTCAAAGCTTGGCTTATCTTTCATTGAAGAAAAGCATGGTGATGGGCCTAGACATTATTCGTGTGAAATTGATGGTATGATTTTAGAGCTTTATCCAAACAAAGGGGAAGCTCTGCAGGAAAATATTCGTCTAGGTTTTAAGGTAGATAATTTAGAGTCTGTATTAGAGCAAGTAATAGTAGCAAGTACTTATGTGTATGCTGGTTCTGCTATCTATGTAATAACTGATCCAGACGGGCGTAAAGTCGAGCTTAGCTAGTAAAGCTATAACGATGTGTTCAAAATGAGAAAGCTGAGTGCGGTACATGTTATTTTGTAAGATTTTCTTTAGTAAAATAACGAGAACAACAAATAATTAGTTTTGTATCCCCTGGGTATCGACCTGTTACGCTCGTCTGCTATTGTCGCAATACACGACCTCGCTCGTTGCGGGGGCCGACCATGTATCGGGTTGGTACTCAATGTTTGTGGCAGACAGTTGTCCACGCAGCGCTATAAATTGAGTAGGAATTAATTTTGAATTATGAATTGGTTGGCAGGAATAGGTGGGCGCGTCCGCCTATCAATTTGCTCCAGAGGTTCATTTCGAGGGGCAGCGTCAAGCACAGATCAGTAATGCATTGATAGAGAAGAGAATGTTCGGGAACAGGTATGAAGAAAGCAATTAAGTATTTAATGTTAACTTTGGGTGGTGGTGTACTTGTTATATTAGGGGTTCTAATCTTTCTTGCTTTTAGATCTGGGGCTGCTCTAAATAACCAAGACAAAGCAAATGCTGTGGCTCTGACTTTTATCAGCAGCCTTTATGCAAAGCCAAATAGTGCCCTGATAGAATTATTTCACGAAAAGGCCTTTGAAAAAATCACTCAGGAAGATATGGTTCTCGTTTTGGAGAAATACAAAAAAAGATATATCGGCGAACCAGAAATTGTTGGAGCTCAGCTAATTAAAGGTGGGACTGTAGAAGGCTATAATACAATTGATGAAATATTTTACTTTGGATATAAAGTAAAATACAGCAATGCTATTGTGGAGTTGCGTGCAGGTGTGGTAGTGCAAGACGGAGAGTATAGCATGACGTCTTTGAGAGTTATGACAGAAAAGTTTGTTGAAGATGGAACATAACAAATCAAGGCTGCTGAATACTTTGCTCCACAGTTTGAGATATTAAGGCTGCTATGAGATTACGCTTCAATTGGAACATTGATAGGCTTCCGACGAAAAGGGAGCGTATAGCTACTATAGTTCTTGGCCTGATTATATGTGCATTAACTGGTGCTATCTCATATTTTGGTATTGCTCTGTTTATAAAGGGTGAAAGTGGTTTTTGGCAGTTTTCCTTTTTTTATGTGCTTTTCTTGCTTGGATTATGGTCCCTGGTTAGAGCAATTTTTGGTAAGTCAACTAAGCCATCTTCTATAGCTATGATGGCAGTGGGATTATTCTGGCTGTCCATGGGTCTATTGATATTGTTTATTTCTTTAGAGGAGAGTGATGAGCTGTATATGGCAATTATGGGTATTGCCAGCGGGATTGCAATTTTTAAACAGGGGTATAGAAAAAGGGCAAAGCCTTAGTAAAGAAAATCACCACGTCGGTGTTTGAGTTGTTAAGCATCAATTTAAATTGAGATCCAAGAATGGAATTTATAGTTAATTTAGTATTTGCTCTTGGAGCAGTATATATCGTTTATAGCTATTACTTTTTTGCATTTAAAGGGAAAGTGCCTCAAAGCCCTGCAGCATTAGGCCGGGCATTTGCTGCACCTACGCTGATCTGGGCGCTTGTCTTATTTATAATTAGCTTCATTCAAAAGTGGGCGGTATCTCCGTTTTTTAGTTTCCTATCTGTTTATGAGGCTTTGAGCACAATTGCTGCCGTAATATTAAGCGTTGCTTCTGGTTGGGTCGCAAGCCGCACATCCGAAAATACACAAGCCATGAATCTTAAGATACTTTCTACAATCGGGCTTGTTCCATTCTCTATTGTTACGTGGGTGGGTTTTATGTCTGGTCCTACAATGGTGGTTTGGCTTCTTATCTTTGCTTATATCCCCATGCAATATATTGGATATCGCGCGTACAAAAAATACTCTTAGCATCTAAATGATAGGGCTTTTCATTGCGAGTTATTTAAATTATGAGAATTATTATTTTTCTAATTTTATTAGTTTCTGTTGAATCGGTTTCTTACGATATTGATACCGTCGAGGGTAAGCTCAGAAATGATGCGAAGAGATATGTTGAAGCGTTCGATGGTGATCCTGTGGCGCAAAATCTTATAAAAAAACTGGTGGAAGAGGGTAGGCTCGAGGTGATTGCTGCGATAAACCTCAACGAAATAGGGCTAGAGTATTTCGTCGCTAGACAAGTATTCGAGTCTCTAGAAGAAAAAAACTCCCTGGCGAAGGAAGCTAAAATTGACCTAGAGGCTGAAAATCGCTACCTGCATTTGGAAAGAGAAACGCTAATCAAGTTGTCAGAAGAGGCTAGATACATTTCTAATAAACTGAATAGTGTACTAGAGAAGGCTAACATGCAACGTAATTCTGATTCCGACAATAATTCATCTCCATAGATTGGCTGAACGCTTAACATAGGTTGTATTGTTCCGCCAATTCTTCCCTGAATTGACGCTTTTTGAAAGCATATTGAACGGCTAATTAAGTCTTATTAATTTTTCCTGCAACATCGACAATGGCTGACCAATACTGCTCTACATCCGCAAACGACCGACCGGTGACCAAATCTTTATCCACCACAACATGCTCTCCGGTGTCGATGTAATTCGCCCCGGCATTAATAATGTCTGCCATCACCACGGTATGACAAATCACATTACGATCTTTAAGCAACTGCGGATTGGGGGTCAAGATCCAAAGCGCATGGCACAGCGCACCTTTGACAATATTCGGGTTAGCCATGGCGTCGGCAAAGAACTGAACGGCAGGCGCGGTATTCACCAGAGCGGGAGATGCTACTGACCCCATAGGTGGAATTTCCCGTAAACGCACTGCAACGTAATTTGCTGCGCACAGTACAATATCGTAATCATTAGCATTGTGTTGTGTTACACAACGATCCACTTCTGTGGCATACATTTGTGTAATGGGTAAATCCGCCCGATCGCAATCATTAACAAAGGTTTTGCTGGGCTCGCCCCATAAGTAAGACATTACATGCAACTCGCCGCCTAAGGCTTCAACCTGTTGTTTGTAATACACCAGTTCATCGTAGATGTATTCGGTTTCCAATAATAGGGCGACTTTTTTTCCTGCGAGTGACTGGTTCATAGGTGTGCCTCGTACTGATTAATAGGTGTTTATTTCAGGCTTGGGTCGGCAATCAACTTTTGATAGCGATTAAAACCCAAATTATTGTTGTTGGATAAATCGGTAATACGTAATACGGTTAAGCCTTTGTATGCGCTCCAGCGGATTGCGTTATCAATATTGTTCCAACCACTATCATTGGTCACGCCGCCACTTAATGCATTTTCTCCCATAATTTCGATATTGCGCGCGCCTGCGCCGTTACCGACCCAAAACACCAGGTCTTGTGCCAGTGAATATTGTGGTGCAACGTTGTCGTTACTCATTTCCAGGCAGGTAAAATGCAGCACAATATTTCTTTGGGTGACTTGGATGACGTTATTTATCATGGCCATGATGTTGGCGTAACCATGCGCGCTATTGTCGGAATTGATATCGATATTGGTGGGAATAAGGCCCGCAGTCACTTCTGCCACGCGTGGTAAAGATGGTGAACCAATAAGCCAGTGTACTCCGGGAATTTTGATCCCGAGAGTAACGTTGCGGTACGCGTCGCTTAGTGCACTATTTGCCAGTTCCAGCATAAACTGACCGTGGTCGATCAAGGCTTGGTTGTACCAGGCGATTAAGTCCAGGCCATATTGGCTTGTTAAATAATCCTGTCGATTAAAAAAGCCGTCAGCGCCACCGTCGTCAGTGGGTGGTCGTATTTGTTGCCAATCGGTTAGCGCACTTCCCCAAGCTTGATTCACATTATCCAGCGTTGTGTATTTTTGTCGGGCGTATTGTTGAAAGTCCTCAATTGCATTGTTGCTGTAGGATTGTAAATAGCCGCGACCGGGATACACCCAGTTGTCATGCGCGTTATACGATGGGTAGCGTAGTTCACCTGCCGGGCCGGCGCTGATATTGATTTCGGTAATGTGTGATGCTTTATCGGCATAACGTTGAGAAAAGGCCTGGATAAATTCTAAATATTGCGATCGGGCTTTGCCGTCGGACCAAAGGGCAATAACTTCATCCGAGAAATTATTTTTTTCGCTTTTATATTTTAGGCCGTCGGGGTTGTTGGGTGAGAGTTTTTGCCAAATCCAGGGTGGAATAGGGATGTCGCATGTGTCGCCTACATTACCGCCACATTTATGGAAAGAAAGAATCGGAACCCACTTTAATCCCGCGTTGATAATTTCGGTACTGACTCTATCGTAATAGCCCCAGTCAAAGTTCTGATCGGCGGCACCTTCTACTTTGCCCCACCAGACGTCTGTGCTGACGGATGTGACACCGATATTTTTTGCCTGGGTTAATTGTGCTTTAAAGGCATCCCAGTCTGAGATTAACAGCTCGGACATAACCGCAGGACGCTCGAACGGTTTGGCTTGGGTGAAAAGTGATGCACTAAGTAAGAAGCAGCTAGCAAAGATGAAAAAGATGTTTAGCCACCGATAAGTATGAAGAGTATTCGGTCGATTACTGTTCATAGTTGTCCCCTTGTCTTGATGGCTAAACATCATTAAGCCGTGTAATTAATGAAGGTCTGTAAAGGTTACGTTCACTCGACTGTATTGTTTTATATTGTCGTATTTGAACATGGACTTTAACTGTCTCTTGCTTTGCACTCTTGCCTGATATAAGTAAGGGTGAATTTCTGTATTGGGTATGTCCTGTGCAAAAGCGTAATGCAATGCGACCGGTTGATCGTGAAGCTGTTGCGCGGTTAAGTACCCGATGAGTGCGTGTTCGAATGTATGGAACGCATTTTTCCAGGAATGTTGTTTGGGCATACTTAAATCGGGTTTGTTATCGTCGGCATTCACCATATGCCAAACGCCGCCATGCTCATGGTCAACCATGTAGGTAAACCAGTAATCGTAGGTGCGGGATAAGCGACGGGCAAATACGGGGTCGACTAAGGCTAAGGTGGCCGATGTTTGATCCAGCTCTGCCAGGCTCCACCATTCCTTGTTTTGATCTAGAACCCAGGTTTTACTGCCTTCCGATTTTGCTTTAAACCCTCTCGCCCAAGAGCCGGTTTTTTTAATATATGCACGGTCGATAATGGTATACATATGAGGACGGGCAAAATTAACCAGTCCCATATCGCCAGTGAGTATGCCCACGCGATAGGTCAACCAAAGGGTTTTTATTGAATGGCCAAAATCGGTATGGGGGTTTTCTTTGCCTTTATAGTCAACAATATTGCGTTGCTCCATGGAGGTGATGGCACCCCAATAGAGGCCGTAGGTTTCGCCGAAGAACTGGTTGCGCATTTGATGTGCGATCATGTTCAGGTCGTTCAGCCATTGTTGTTTTAGTTCTCCTTCCGGGAGAGCCATGGTTGTCCATAACATGTAGCCATAGATTTGATCCAACTGAGAAACCAGTTCTTTTTGTTTTGGTGAGTCACCATCCTGATTCGCTTCCCTTACCCAACGCAGCAGGTTCCAGCCTTCATCAAAATAAGTTGAGAAGATATGGTTTTTAATGGCCACTGCATGGTCTAAAAACCGTTGGTCGCGGGTCAGGTAATAGAGAAAGGCGATGCCGGAAACCGCATAAGCCATGTCCTGACTGGTGCGTTGTAAATTTTCCGGTTCTGCTTTGCCGCTGGTGAACCAACTTGCTGCGCCATAGTTGTCTACTGCATTGTTGATTATCCATTCGCCACCGGCTACGGCGTAATGCAGGTATTTTTCTTCGCCGGTTAAGTGGTACGCGATTCCGTAGGCAAATACCTGGCGGCTCTTGGCGCGAACATAATCCCGGTCAAGTTTTACAATACCAGGGTCGGCATTCTTTAATTCTGGGCAAGGTGCACTGGGTTGATATAGCGAACCGTCATTACATCGGTATGTTGGAAAATTTCCTAACGGCGTACCGAGTGCGGCTTCCTGATCCCAAAATTTTAGTAAATCATCTTTTAGATGAGTTATCCATCTTTCACCTTGGGGCAGGTTGTTTACTATTTTTTGAACATTAACAACTGGAAATTTATTTTCCGGATTTACGGGGACGGTATTGGCGAATAGTGCCGGTGAGAATGCGAGACAAAATAATGTAGATAAAAACGCCAGTTTGATTTTTGCTTTGTCCATGTTCAACTCCCATACGATATGGTTTTTTCGTTCTATTTTTGGTTGTTGTTTTTAATGCCATTAAAAATGTTTGTTTTTATTTTTTGTCAGTAAATAAATGATGTAGAGATTGTAGTTCAGGATTGTGTAATCGGTAGTTTGGATGGAATAAAAATCGAGAGTAGTTGATGGCTTAAGTATCGTCTTGATTAAGTTGTAAAAGCTCGATGTTTAATGGTTTTATGTGTGTTTATTTGAATAAATATTTATGGTGTCGTTATGTAAACTTGAATGACTATCTGATTCATAATTTGTCGGTTACGCAATTAGTTGTTTATAGCTCCACGATTTGTTTTTGTGCATGCAAAATACAATACATGAGAACGTATTAGATTTAATGAATATTGTTTGTTGAAATGTGTTTGATGTGCCAGGGATGATGGAGAAGGACTAAGTTTATTTATGTAGATGTTTGTGAATCATATTCAGTAGTTGGTTTTCATCAAAAGGTTTTTCCAAGTAGTCATTTACTCCGGCTTTTTCGCAGTATGCCCAGATATCGTTATAGGCATCCGCAGATGCAATAATAATCACCGGTTGTTGGTACTGAGCGTTTGAGCGAATCTGTTTACTGAGTGCCAATCCTCCGCATTCCGGCATGTGTAAATCGGAGACCACGATATCAAAAGTTTGTTGATCAAGTTTTGCCAATGCGTCTTTTGCATTAGCCGCGGTTTCGACGTTAAGCGGTGTTTCCTCCAGCATCATGCTAACCAGCTCGGTATTTACCGGTGTATCGTCGACCACCAGAACGGATGCATTTGGCCAATGCTGAATATCAATTTCTTCGGCGTGAGCATTTTTGTGTGTTTTTTCTGCGTCGCGTCTGAAGCGCGCGGGAATGTATAGGCTGAATACCGAACCTTCACCCAATGTTGATTTGACATTGAGCTTCAGCCCCATAATTTCGATTAATTCTTTGGTTATGGTTAACCCTAACCCCGTTGAGTGGGCGTCGTCGAGTCGATCCTGAAAATCCTTGGTAAAAAACGGTTGGAAGATGGCATCGATGTTTTCAATACCTCTACCGGTATCTTTAACAGAAACAATTAAATTGCTGTCATCTTCCGTCACTCTTACACATACCTGGCCAGCGTCGGTATATTTAATGGCATTGGATACCAGGTTGATCAGTATTTGAGAAAGACGTGATTGGTCTGTTTCAATAAATAAGGCCGTTTCCGTTGGCGATATCTCTGTTGTGAGTTGAATGTCCTTTTCGGTTGCGCGGAATTCAAATAGATTTTGGATGGACTTTATCACTTCGCCGAGGTTAAACGTTTCCGGACGAAGCGTAATGGCGTTTTGCTGAAGTTGGGCGGAGTCTAATATGTCCTTTATTAGCAGCATTAAATGTCGACCTGAATCCTGCACTGTATGCAGTTTGTGTTTCAGGTTGGGTTCGGTGAGTTGCTTTTGCACTTGTTCGACTATGCCCAGCATGGCATGAAGTGGTGCGCGTAACTCGTGGGACATGGCAGAGAAAAAACGCTCTTTGGATTTCACCGCCAGAGAGGCCTGAAATTCTGCATTTTTCAATGGTGTAACATCGGCGTGAGTTCCGGTGAAACGAACCGGGTTGCCGTTTTCATCGTGCTCGACCACTCTTCCCCGGTCAAGAATGTATACCCAATGTCCGTCTGCGTGTCTCATCCTGTGCAGGTTTTCGTAAAAGTCGGTTTCTCCCGTAAGGTGTGCCTGAATATCCTGAAAGCATTTTTCCATATCGTCTGGATGGACTCTCGATGACCAGTCGTCTAGGGTCATGGTCAGGTCGTCCACGGTGACGCCGAGCATGGTGGCCCAGTTCTGATCAAACAACACTTCGTTAGTTTGCGGGTTCCAGTCCCACATGCCCAGTCGAGTACTATCCAGAACCAGTTTTAAGCGCTCCTGGGAATATGTTTGATCTAGGGTATTTGGCATGGGAGGGGATACAGCTTTTCTGGTCTGGATGTGACGTCTAGAGAAAAGTGTGGTTCAACAAATGCCATTTGTAAATTTTTGACACATAAATAAACTGATTGGAATTAATATAACCGTAACGATCAAGCCGTTAATAGGTAAGTTATCCCGTTTGCTTTGGCATCTATTTCACTGAAATAACTTTGCCTACTATAAGGAACGCTTAAATATGCATATCATTTGCCTAGACTTTATCGTATACAGCGTATCGCGCCATGCGTGTTAACCGGGTTTAGTGAGCACATATATGTCTTTTGAAGATTTCAGTGAATTAGTCGCCAAGATTACTGATACCGTAGAGGACTTCGACAAGTACTCTGACGAGGTTTTTGGGCCGCCGGCATTTGTTTATTTGATTGACGAAGCCATTAATCTTCTTGCTCCAGAACAGTTAGCGTTGTTATTGGAATCCATGCCTTCACTGCCACGGAAATTTGTTTTCCAGCAGTTATCGGTGGAGTTGCAGAACCCTATCTTTTTGGCGATGCAGGAAGAGTCCAGGCGTTCCTTGATTACGCAACTGGATATGGCGGAGATCGAAGGCTTATTAAACACCTTTGATGCTGAAGCCTTACTTGAGTTGGCAGAGGAGTTGCCAGATCATTTTTTAAACGAAGCCTACAAGAAACTGGACTCTGTCGAGCGAGAGCGATTTGAGCGGGCGTCAAAGTACTCGGCGGAAATGGCTGGGCATTGGGTTAACTTTGAGTTTCCTATTGTTTATCACAACCTCAAAGTCATGAGTGCGGTTAAGTTACTGAAACGCTCAAGGTATGCCTATGTTGAGAGCATTTATTTGTCTGACCGACAGAATCGTTTAATCGGGGAAGTGGCAATTGCGGATTTACTCTCTGCCGAACCCAATATGAAACTCGCGGACATCGCAACAGAAGTTGAAAATGTGATTCATGCTGAAGACGACATGGATCAGGTTGCGGATGAAGTGATTCAATCTAATCGAATGGTATTGCCGGTGGTGGAGAGTGACGGAAGTATTCTCGGGCGTATGTTATTAACCACGGCGTTTGAGCACCGTGAAGAAATGGCCGAGCAACAGATTTCTGTTGCCGGTGGTCTGGCGGAAGACGAAGACTTGTTCGCCCCGGTTTGGCGCAGTAGTAAAAACCGCGCACTGTGGCTGGGGATCAATCTGTTGACCGCGTTCCTGGCATCGTGGTGTATCGGCCTGTTTGAGGCGACGTTGCAACAGGTGGTGGCTCTGGCGATCTTAATGCCCATTGTGGCTTCAATGGGAGGCATTTCCGGCAGTCAGACCCTGACAGTGATTGTTCGTGCTTTGGCGCTGGGTAAGATAACTGACGGTAACCGAAGAATGGTGTTGCATAAGGAGTTGCGTGTCGGCATTGTAAATGGTGTGTTATGGGCACTAATAATTGGCATTAGTGTCAATCTCTGGTTTGCGGATATGATGCTTGGCTTTACTATTGCGCTCGCGATTTTGGTCAATATTGTCATCGCCGTTGTTTCGGGGGTTTTGATTCCCTCGTTATTGGATAAATTTGAAATTGACCCGGCGTTATCTGGATCCGTGGTACTGACTACTGTGACAGACATTGTCGGGTTTGTTGTGTTTTTAGGTGCAGGAGCCATCATTCTTACCTAGGTGTCTACACTATAGGAATGACCCTTGTTGAGAGCGCATACGCACTAAATGTATTCCCTGATTTTTGGAAGTAAAAATGAAGATTGCGATTTTATCGAGAAACGAGAACTTGTATTCCACACGCCGATTAAAAGAAGCGGGGGAGGCGCGGGGACACGAGGTGGATGTCATTGATACGCTGCATTGCTATATGGATATCACGCGCAGTCGTCCGTCTGTGCGATACAAAGGCTTGCAGCTCCCGCATTACGATGCGGTTATTCCACGCATCGGTGCATCCATTACTTTTTATGGTACAGCGGTGGTTCGGCAGTTTGAAATGATGGGCACGTTTTGCGTAAATGAATCCGTGGCCATTAGTCGTTCTCGGGATAAGCTCCGGTCGTTGCAATTGTTGTCTCGTAAAGATATTGGTTTGCCGAGAACGGGCTTTGCGAATAAGCCGGATAATATTAAAGACTTGATAAAAAATGTGGGCGGCGCACCGGTTGTGATAAAGCTGCTGGAGGGTACTCAGGGTATTGGTGTGGTGTTGGCGGAAACCAATAAAGCCGCTGAAAGTATCGTTGAGGCCTTCATGGGCTTAAAAGCCAACATTCTTGTGCAGGAATACATTAAAGAAGCCGGCGGGGCAGACATCCGTTGCCTGGTTGTTGGTAATAAAGTGGTGGCGGCAATGAAACGTCAGGCCGCAGAAGGGGAGTTTCGTTCTAATTTACACCGCGGTGGTAGTGCTACTTTAACCAAACTGACGAAAGATGAGCGTGCTACAGCAGTTAATGCGGCAAAAGTGATGGGGCTCAATGTGTGTGGTGTGGATCTTTTGCGTTCAAGTAATGGGCCAGTGGTGATGGAAGTGAACTCGTCCCCAGGGCTTGAGGGAATTGAGACCGCGACCCACAAAGATGTTGCGGGCATGATATACGGTTTTATTGAACAGTTTGCCAAGCCCAATCAAACCCGTACACGAGGTAAAGGCTGACCTGAATGACAAACCTTGAAATCGGTGGTGTGACGATTGGGCCGGGAAGAACGGTCCAAATAGAAATGCCGGTAGTTCGGCTTTATACAGATACGGATATTTCCATGCCGGTGCATGTAATTCGCGGCAAAAAGGAAGGTCCAACGGTATTTGTTTCTGCTGCCGTTCATGGTGATGAACTCAATGGTATCGAGATTCTTCGACGGATCATTAGTCAGAAGCGAATGCGTATTACGCATGGCAGCCTGATTTTAGTGCCTATGGTCAATGTGTATGGTGTGCTTAGTCAGAGCCGCTATATGCCAGACCGGCGTGATTTGAATCGTTGTTTCCCTGGTTCGCCCAAAGGTTCCCTGGCCGGAATTGTTGCTCACAAGTTCTTGTCGGAAATTGTGCAGCACTGCCAATATGGAATTGATTTACACACTGGTGCGATCCATCGTTCCAACTTACCGCAAGTTCGGGCGGACTTATCTGATCAGGAAACATTGGAACTGGCAGAAGCATTTGGTGTGCCTGTGTTACTGAACGCAAGTGTCCGCGATGGCTCGTTGCGTGAGGCCGCAGTGGAGTTGGGAACCAAGGTACTTATGTATGAGGGAGGGCAGGCGCTTCGTTTCGATGAGTTATCTATTCGCGCCGGAGTTCGCGGTATCCAAAATGTGTTGACTCACTTGGGAATGCTGACCAAGCGTTCCCGATCGACAAGCCGAAAATCCCCGGTTAAACCGTTTATTGCCAACACCAGTAGTTGGACTCGTGCAAGTGCCAGCGGTATTGTGAATGATTTAAAAGGTTTGGGAGATCAGGTACAGCAAGGAGATTTGTTAGCCAGGATTGGTAATCCTTTCGGTGAAGTATTTGACAGTGTCAGTGCCAATCGCACCGGCATTATTATTGGTAAACAAAATATTCCTCTGGTACAAAAAGGCGACGCCATGTTCCACATTGCGTATTTTACCGAGGCGGAACAAGAGATCGTCGACAATATCGAAACCATGCAAGATATTTTACTGCCGGAGAAGCTTGACCCCTTTGACGGCTCGCGATAGTTGAACAAGTGAGTTTTGCCTTTGATGCATAGCTCAATCATTTGCTAAATGCATGAACAATTAATGACAGATAGAGAATGGTGAACGATGACGGAAAAACTGACTGTTGGTTGTTTGGAAATGTGCAGCCTTCCTGATATTGGTATTCACAACCTGGAAGTCCGGGTAGATACCGGGGCGAAAACATCGTCCTTACATGTCGACCACGTTAAAAAATATTCCAAAAAAGGAAAACCCTGGATTCGGTTTGATATCCATCCCGATGCGTATAACGTAGAGGATGTGATTAAGTGTGAGTCGGCGTTATTTGATGTGCGTAGTGTGAAATCCTCCAATGGGGTTTCGGAAGAGCGCTATGTGATAAAAACGTTATTGCAGTTGGGGGATAAATCCTGGCCAATCGAAATTACGTTAACCGACCGCTCGGATATGAGCTACTTGATGTTGCTTGGGCGTCAGGGAATGGCGGGCAAAGTGTTGGTTGACCCTTCGCAAACTTTTCTACTGACTTCTTCGGATAGTTAAACCCCCTCTTTGGTTAAAGCCGCTTGCGTCTAGTTTACGTAAGTGGCTTTGCCTGATTTGTTCGTGTTGTTCCTTCCTGATTTTGTGACGCCGTTCGTCCTGTTTTAAATGCCTTGTTTTCCTTCCATCGCTCTTTTTACCCCAAGGGGGTTTAATAAAAAAATTGGGCAAAAAAATACTTGCTGGCTATTCTGAAAAGGTGTAAATAGCAAAACCATACTTACCCTTTTTTTTGGGGAGCCCAAACCGTCAGTTCCTGATGTGCCCAAGCATCACCCCTTAAGGACTGATCTATGCTGACCACCTTGTATGTTGTTGACGATGAAGAGTCGTCGTTGTTACAACCATTAAGCGCAATAAGCTTCGAAGCTTACCTACGGGACTACCCAAAGCTCAACGAACCTAAATCCCGTGTGATTAATTTGTGCAACACCACGCGTTACTTAAGTAATGGCTATTATTGTTCTCTGTTAGCTGAGGCGAGACGTCATGACGTATTGCCAAGCGTGAAAGTGATTAACGCCTTACGTACCGACGGTGTGAGCCAGTGGTTCAATGATGCTTGCCTGGACAAGGAACTGCGGGACGAAGATTTTAACCAGCAGCATGTTTTGTGTTTAGGGGAAGTGATTGAACCTCGTTGCCGAAAACTGGCGAGCAGGGTCTTCCAGGATTTTCCTTCTCCGTTACTCACCATGAGTTTGATCCGAGAAGAAAAGGGTTTTCGGGTGCATGTGCAACAGTGCAATTTGACGGAGCTAACCCAAGAGCAGCAAGCGTTTTGCCTAAATGTATTACAGGAGCATTCCCGAAAAGGCTGGCGTAAACGCACCTCCGAAAAAAAATACCGTTGGGATATCGCGTTGCTTACCGATGCGAACGAAAAAGTCCCGCCGAGTAACAAGGGAGCGATTTCGCGTTTTGTTAAAGCTGGTGCAAAGTTAGGTTTACGTGTCCACACCGTTTCGGCTTCAGACTTACCTTATTTAAATCAGTATGATGGGTTGTTTATTCGCGAAACCACCTTTATTGACCATCACACTTATCGGTTAGCACGTAAAGCAGAAGAGCAGGAACTGGTGGTGATTGACGATCCGGATTCTATTTTGCGCTGCTGTAATAAAGTTTTTTTACATGACGCGTTTAATTATCAAAAGGTGCCTAGTTTACGTACTCAATTTGTGAACAATGCCAGTGTTGCCTCTTTGGATGCATTGGAATCCAGCTTTGGTTATCCCCTGATTTTGAAAATGCCAGAAGGGTCTTTTTCCAAGGGGGTATTTAAAGTCAACTCGCGGGAGCAGTTGATCGAGGTAATGGAAAAATTACTGAATGATTCGGCGTTGGTACTTGCACAGGAATATGTCTTCACCGATTACGACTGGCGTATTGGTGTATTGAACGGTCGAGCTTTGTATGCCTGCCGTTATTATATGGCGCGAAACCATTGGCAAATATATAACCACGGTTCAAAACGACACTTCTCCGGTGGCTTTGATGCGCTGCCGACTTTTGAAGTACCGTCACAGGTTCTATCGGTTGCCTTAAAAGCGGCAGCGGTGGTGGGCAATGGCTTGTATGGTATTGATATTAAAGAGGTCGACGGTAAGGCATACGTATTGGAAGTCAACGATAACCCGAGTATTGATCACGGCGTTGAAGATAAATACTTGGGTGAAGAGTTGTACATGCAAATTATGTCGGAGTTTTTACGACGTCTTGAATCGAGAGGGCGCTAGAGTGCGCCAACATATTTCCGAGTGGCGCTTTCGGTGTTCATCATTATGTGCTTCTTTGCTTCTGTTCCTTGTAAGCATTGCTCAGGGGTAAACGATGGATAACATTTCTATTCGAGAAGCCGGTTTAGACGATTTAAGCGCACTCGCTCAGTTAGAGCAAGAGTGCTTTCAAAGCGATCATTTAAGTAAGCGCAGTTTTCGACGTCATATTCTTGCTGCACATAGCGACCTGCTCGTGGCAGAAAAAAAGTGCGATGCAGGTAGTCTGCAAATTCTTGGTTATGGTTTAAGCCTGCGTCAAAAAGGAACACGTTTGGCGCGTTTATATTCCCTGGCGGTCCATCCCGATGCTCGTGGTTCGGGCATAGCAAAAAATTTACTCAATTCGCTAGAGAAAACTGTTGTGCAAAATGGACGGTTATATATGCGCCTTGAGGTGGCAAAAAATAACCGGGCAGCCATTCGTCTATATGAGCTTTGTGGTTATCGTATTTTTGGTGAGTACTCGGATTACTACGAAGACCACAGCGATGCGTTGCGAATGCAAAAAACCATTCGCAAAGTTGAACCCTCTTACTTCAATCGTTTTACTCCCTGGTATCAACAAACCACCGAGTTTACCTGTGGCCCGGCGGCGTTAATGATGGCGATGACCAGTTTGAATGAAAGCCTTCGTTGTGAACAGGAGTTGGAGCTGGATATCTGGCGGGAAGCGACAACGATTTTTATGACTTCCGGTCACGGTGGTTGTCATCCATTGGGATTGGCCTTGGCTGCCGCTAGACGATCATTTGATAGCTGTGTTTGGCTAAACACCGATCAGCCTTTATTTATTGATGGTGTGCGTGCCGAGAATAAGAAAAAAGTCATGACGGTTGTGCATAATCAATTTGTTGAGCAATGTGCGCTGAATGATATTGCCATTGCGTATCAGGATGTGACGCAGTATCAAGTGGAATCCTGGTTGAGCCAGGGATATGCGGTATTAATGTTAATCAGCACGTTCCGTTTGGACGGAAAAAAAGCGCCTCACTGGGTGGTTATTACCGGGATGGATGCCATGTGTTTATATGTTCATGATCCGGATCTTGATGAAAAGCGTCAACT
This sequence comes from Teredinibacter sp. KSP-S5-2, assembly GCF_032773895.1. Taxonomy (NCBI): domain Bacteria; kingdom Pseudomonadati; phylum Pseudomonadota; class Gammaproteobacteria; order Cellvibrionales; family Cellvibrionaceae; genus Teredinibacter; species Teredinibacter sp. KSP-S5-2. The sequence goes on from NZ_CP120416.1 coordinate 496,143, forward strand.
CGCTTTGGATGCGCAACATATTCCAATTGCCCGAGAAGATTTTGATCGTATGTCCACTTTTGGTAGCAGTCGATTACGCACAGCCGTGGCCATCAAAGCCCGGTAAATGTTTGTTCGTTCTCTTTTATATCGAGATTTGTCATGGTTGAAATAAATAAAAACTTGAAACGCATTACCATTGCTTTGCTTGGCAAACAGTTAAATCTTGATATGTGCGAGCAACATTTGGTGTTAGGTATGGGGGCTGTTCGTTACCGGGATGCCTACTATATTAAAAAACCGGTGGGTGAAATCTGGTTGTTTGAATACGGTGTGTTAGTTGGTTGGGACCTGGAAGAGCACGACCGTCAGCAATTTTGTTACGAAATTAATGCAATAATTGAAGGTGCGGAATCTCGTCCGGTTCTGGAACAGTATGCTTATTCAATCGACATTACCCGACCGTTCAATATCCATCATGATTCTCTGGACATCCCCAACGACGAACCATTAACCCGCTTGGGACTGAGTCATGCTTTTGCCCAGTCTGCTAAATTAGGTTTTTTTGAAGAAAAGGCTCTGCAGTTAATTCAGGAAAATGCCTATATTTCCAAACAATTAGCTGAAACCGGTAAGGTTTCTCTAAATCGACGTGACTTAGCAAAACTGCGGGGGGTGTTATTTGATACCAGTAGTGATATTACTTTGCACTTTAATTTGTTGGATACGCCGGAATTCTTTTGGGATTACCCTGAACTGGAAGCCGATTATCTCAGAATGGCGAAGTATCTGGATTTAATGCCAAGAATAGAAATTATGAATAAAAAGCTGGAAACAATCCAGCGATTGCTGGACATGCTGGCTGAGCAGCAGTATCACAAACATTCTGCCTTTCTTGAGTGGATTATTATTATCTTAATTGCCGTAGACATCGTAATCTACTTTTTTGACTAAATTTCATTTTCGTGAATTTAGGCGAAACGAAATCACATATTTAATCTCCGGTTAATATGTGGCAGGGGATTATTACTGTGCCATTTCATTAATTAGAAGCATTTTCTTGTTAACCTTGGCTGCATGTTGGCCAAGGCTGTCTACACTTGTCTATCACATCTCTACGTTTTATTAAAAATAAATTAAACAAATATTTACAATTTGATAAAACGTTTGTTTTCTGTTTTTCACTAACAAAGGATTTGCAACAATGAAAAAAGAAATAGTCAAAATATTATTCTTTTCGGTTTTTTTTCTATTAGCGTGTCACGTTACTGCCGCGACGCTCCCAAGCGGTGGGTCGGTGAGTGGATATCTGACTGCCGGTTCAACGGATTTACATAGCTTTAGTGGTAACAGTGGTGAAACAATCACATTGATTATGGATGAAACCGTTTCCAGCTACGGGCAAATAGTGCTGTATAAACCGGATGGTTCTTATTGGACTTATGGCAATAACGCACTTCATGTCACCTTACCAGGTACAGGTACCTATTCTGTCGTGGTTAAGTTTTCCAGCACAGCACAGTATGGCAATTATCAACTGCATTACCAAAGAGGCGGTGACAGTGTCGAAAATGGAAGCCTAGCCAGCGGATCGGTCCATACCGGGCACCTGGATACATGGGATATGGATAGTTACACTTTTTCTGCTGCTGCGGGAGAAACTGCGACGTTAATTCTGGATGAAGCCGTATCCAGTTATGGGCAGATGTATGTCTATCGGCCCGATGGTTCGTATTGGACTTATGGCAATAATGCGTTGCATATTACGTTACCTGTCACGGGTATTTATACCGTTGTGGTTCGTTATTCTGCACTTGCTCAAAATGGTGACTACTCCCTGCATTATGTGTTGGGCGGGGATGTGGTAGAAAATGGAGAGTTATTGAGTGCGCATAGTTATTCCGACTCTTTAACGAGTTACGATATGGACAGCTATCGTTTTGATGGAGTGACCGGCGAAACAATTACGCTTACCCTGGATGAAAATGTTTCCAGTTATGGGCAGATATATTTATATAAACCAGATGGCTCCTATTGGACTTACGGTAATAATGCCCTACACGTTACCTTGCCTGAAACTGGCACATATACTTTGGTAGTCAGGTTTTCTGCGTTGACTCAAAACGGTGATTATTTGTTGCGTTTTTATCGTGGCGGACAGGCAGTGGAAAAAGGCTCCTTGATAAGTGGTACAAATCATTCTGCTACGTTGGCCATTTATGATTTTGATAGTTATACGTTTTCCGGTAATGCGGGAGAAACCATTACTTTATTAATGGACGAAACTGTTTCCAGTTATGGGCAGATTTTTTTATACAAACCCGATGGTTCTTATTGGACGTATGGCAATAATGCTCTTCATGTGACCTTACCCGAGACTGGTATTTATTCGGTTGTGGTTCGCTATTCGGCATTGACGCAAAATGGTGATTACACACTTCGCTATATGCGTGGTGGTGACAGCGTTGATTCGGGTTCGTTAACCAGTGGTGCAACCCATACTGGGAGCTTATCTACCTATGATTTGGATAGCTATACGTTTAGTGGTAATGCGGGAGAAACCATTACTTTAATTATGAATGAATCTGTTTCCAGTTATGGGCAGATTTTTTTGTATAAGCCGGATGGTTCTTATTGGACATATGGTAATAATGCCGTTCACGTTACTTTGCCTGTCTCTGGAAGTTACACGGTTGCGATTCGCTTTAGTTCGTTAGTGCAATATGGTAATTACGAGTTGCATTATGTTCGTGGTGGCGATGCTGTTGAAAAAGGCAGTATCAGTAGTGGGCAGACGCGCAGTGCTACGTTAGATACGTATGATATGGATAGTTATACTTTTTCTGGTATTGGTGGTTTCACTGCCTCACTTTCTATGAGTGAATCGGTTTCCAGTTATGGGCAGATTTTTTTGTATAAGCCGGATGGTTCTTATTGGACATATGGCAATAATAGTAAGCTTGTTACTTTGCCTGTGAGTGGTACTTACACGGTTGTGGTTCGATTTTCTTCTTTGGCGCAGCAGGGGCCGTATTCTTTGAGTTTGGGATTGACGCCATAAGAAGTGTTGGTCGATATAAACCTGGTGTTGTGAGCGCACCGAAAATTTGGTGATGTTTATGGCATCAGGTTTACTGACGTTTTTTGAAAAACGTCTTTTTGTATCCAACCCGTTACTATTCTCGCGACACGCCGTGGATACGTCCATGTAGGCTCGTCGCCAGCTTCCCTGCTGTCGACGGTCGCATTCATAGTACCGGGTTTGCTATGAGCTTGTGTGCGATCTGGATTTTTATAGACCTCGTTTTTTGTTCGATAACCTTTTCTGCCGTGGCAAAAAGGTTGTCAATTACGTAGTGAACTTTGTGTTTTTAATGGCGATGCATGTTTAAAACACCGCAACAAATAAAAACGTTTGCAGTATTAAGGCGATGGCGTTGGTAACGATGATGGCCGGTCTTCTGAAAAATACACCGTATGCCAACCAAAACCCAAATACCAGCAAATAACCAAAAACAAACCCAATGGATAAACCACTGGGATCTTCTCGCTGCCATTCACTGATCACTTGTGTTAGTTGTGCCAGACAGCCAAGCAGGCCGATAACAATGCCGGCAAAATCCCACGCTTTTTCGTTACGATATTTTGACTGAATTACACCTGTTTCCATTACTCTGTCTCCTTGTCAAAACAACAACTCGCTATGCCCAGTTGTTTTAACACAGGTAAGTAGTTATCGATTCTTGCCCGAATACGTGGATGTTCAATGGTTGCGTGTTTGCCGACAACCACAACATCGCAGCCTGCATCGAGTGCGCCGCGGACACCGTTGTTTGAATCCTCAAATACCAGGCAGCGCCAGGGTGGTAGCTCTAGAAAGCTGGCTGTGGTCACAAAGTGTTCGGGGTCGGGTTTACCGTGTAGTATTTTTTCCGAGGTGACAAATATTTCGGGTTTGGGAAGTCCAACAACGGACATACGAAGATCGGCAACCGGGTAGCTGCATGATGTTGCGATTGCCCAGTTAGCATGGGTGTTTTGTAAGTGATGCAGTAGTTGGCTTGCGCCAGGGATTTCGACCAAACCGGTGCTGGTTTTTGCTTCCTCGGCTTCAATGAAATCCGACTCTTTTTGTGCATCCAGGTGAGGGGCAATTTGCGGCAGGATATCGCTGACGCGGGAGCCGCGACATGCCTGAATAATGGTTTCAAAGTCGAGGAGGTGTGATTCGCACCAGCGGCTAAACACTTCTGCGATTGCGGCAGAGGAGTCCACCAGTGTGCCATCTAAATCAAAAATAAGGCCGCTGTATTGGCTTAGGTTGGGAATTGAGTGTTCCATAGTGCGTGTTCTCAATAGTTTTGCATGTTTTTGCATGAAAAATACGTGAAAGCTATAATTTTTAGTCTTTTTACGCTGTTTCGTGCGTCTTCGTGCAAAATATACGCTTGAAGTATGCCGCTTTTCAAGTAAAATTCGGCATAAACATGCAAAATCCAGTAAAAACAGATATTCGGAGTGGTAAACATGTTATTGGCGGAAAGGCAGACGTTGATTCTGCAGGAGCTGAATCTCAAAGGGCGGGTGTATGCCAGCGAGCTGGCTGAAAAACTGGATGTCTCGGAGGATACGGTACGCCGGGACTTGAATAAGTTGGGGGATATGCAGCTTCTTCGCAGGGTGCATGGCGGCGCTTTGCCCTTGCAATTGGATTTGCCCGATTACGCCGACCGGCTGGAGAAGCGTAACCCGGACAAGCAAAAACTGGCTAATGCAGCGCTCAGTTTTATCGAACCGGGGCAAACCATTATGTTTAATTCCGGCGAAACCTGCCGGTATTTGGCGATGGCGTTGCCGAGAGATATACCACTTACTGTGGTCAGTGCTTGCCCGTTGATTGCCTGTGAACTGTCTCATCACGATAACGTTGAGGTGGTGCTGTTGGGTGGGACGTTTTTCAAGCCGGGTTTACGTTGCGTGGGCACTTTATGTGCGGAAATGATTCGGCGTATGCGGTTTGATATCTGTTTTACCGGCTTGTGTGCGTTGCACCCGGAGCGGGGTATTTCGGCAAAATATCTGGAAGAGGCGGAAATTATTCGGTTGTCCATCGAGCAGGCGGATAAGACGGTTGTTATGGGTGGGCATGACCGTTTGGGAGTCGTAGCCAGTTATCAGGTGACGGGTACTCAGGAACTGGATGTGTTGATCACAGATCAGAAGGTGGAGTCTACGATGTTGCAGAGTTTACGAGCGCGGGGCTTAAGGGTTTTGCAGGTTTGATATAGCCGCCAGTTTTTCTGACGGCTACCGAATCGATTGGGTAGTGTTTTACCCGGAATGGCCGCAGGCGCATCCGCCGTTGCCATTTGATGAAAGCTTGCCGTTGTTGGACAAAAATTCAATCACGGTGTCTTTCGTCAGGTCGGTTACGGAGCAACTATGAAAGCGCTGCTCAGCATCAAAGTTTTGAACAACCTCACGAGCAGAATCAATGGTATGTGGTAATTGGTTTTGTGCGATGAGTTCGTATATTTCGTGGATATGGATAGATTGCATTGTGTCACTCTCTGCCGATAAGAGCGTCACATAATAAATTAGCCAAAAAATTGTACGCTGATTTGCATCAATTGGCCGTTGTTCAGGCCTTTGGCTGCGTATTATGGAGTTCGCTTAGATCAGTTTATTGATAAAGCGCTTAATCGGGTTACTGGAGTTTGCGTATTTTTTTCGTAAGGCCAGCAGTTCTTCATTTTCCGGGTCGAGTTCAAGTCCGTTCTTAACGTGGCGCATACCCTGACGGTAGTTTTTACTGGCAAACGAGAGTTTTGCCAGGCGAGTGTGTTCCTCGATCAAGAGTTTCATGCCTTGGGCGGCTGCATCGTTTTCGGGGTCGAGTTGCAAGACCACTTGGTAGTAATACTGGGCGTTGTCTTCTTTGGGGTGATATAACGCTTTTTCTTCGAACCGGGTGGCGGCCAGTTTGAGGTACCTTTCAATGCGCAGTTTACGCACCTCTTCGATCCCTTTTAGTGCTTCTTTATTTTCCGCATCCATTAACAGCACTTGATTATAAAAATAACGCGCATTGTCCGATTCTGGAGAGATTAATTTATTCTCGGTAATTTTTTGTTCAGCTTGTTCGAGAAATTCATTAATTTTTCTTTCAGTTTCGCTTTCGTAGGTGAGCGCGAAAATGCCCATTGCAACAGCAACAATACCGGTAAGGAATATGGATGTTTGTTTGATTTTTTTACTGGCCAGGGTTTTGAGTTGCACATCGTGTTGGTCGGACGGTGTATTCGGTGCGCAATCAATCTGTATTGTCCGGTCTATTTGGGATGTACTTGCATGATTGGTAAAGTACAGCGCATGCTGGCGTATTTCTTGGATCAGCTCATCGCAACTGGCGAAACGATCTCCCGGTTCTTTTGCCAGCATTTTATTAATAAGCGGCTGAAACAATTTTAGGTGTTCAGGCAATGTGGGAATCGGCATTTTAATATGCCGGATTGCTGTGTCTGAAAAACTTTTTCCACGAAATGGATTTTCACCTAATAGTAATTCAAGAAAGACAACGCCCAGGCTGTATATATCACTGCGTGGGTCGAGGTTTTCTCCCTGCGATTGTTCGGGACTGCTGTATATGGGGCTGCCGACGGTAATGCCTACCTGGGTAAGCTCGAGGTCTTTAGTAAGGTCTTTGGCTATGCCAAAGTCAGATAACACCACGGTGTTTTCGTCCCGGTATAAAATATTTGCGGGCTTAATATCGCGGTGAATAATGCCTTTTTTATGGACAATTGTCAGACCTTCGGCGATCTGTTTAATTAGTGAAAGTGCAAGTTGAGGGTCTACTGCTTGATCCCGATATTTGGTCAGGTCTCCACCTTCCAAATATTCCATGGCGATGTAGTAGTGGCCGTTTTTTAATTTGGCAATATTGTAAATAGTAATGATATTCGGGTGGTTGAGTGATGCAATAAATTGCCCCTCCCGAATGAATCGCTCATTAAATTTTTTATTATCCGTTTTACGCAGAAGTTTAAGGGCGACTTTTCTATGAAGTGATTTCTGTGTTGCCAGATACACAGTCGCCATGCCGCCTTCACCGAGCACGTTATGAATTGTATAACCGGGGATTTGCAGGGTGTCGTTCATAGTCAATTCGGATATAGCTTTTAACTAATGTCGCTTATTTAATTTTTTGGACGCAAAAATTTGCTGTAGTTTGCCGTCGACGCATCGACCCAAATTGTATCACCTTCATATTACATCGTTTTCATTTTGCGAGAGGGCGCTTTGCATTAAACGCCATTTACACCATTTTCTGTGTTTTCAGTCATAAAGTTGTGAAGTCTGTCACGTAGTAAGATTTAAGAAACCGAGAGTAAAGGTAATTAAAAAAGCCCATCCTTGGGGGTCTACTGTTTCCGTTAGGGTGAGGTAAAAATAAGGTGGCCAGTCCCTGGCTATGTCTGTGACATGTATCCGTTAGGCTAAGTCTGAGCATCCATGACGAGGGGCTGGATCAACGAGCAAACCACAATACGCGTTGAATTCGTCATGGATGCGGTCATTATTCCCTATTTAATTTACAAACGCAAATAATAAGCGTTATCATTCGCGAAAAGCTAATCAGGAGTTTTTGGGTATGAGTGATATTGCAAATGTGCGTATAGGGTTGATTTTCGGCACGGACACGGGAAACACCGAAGAAGTGGGCGATAAGATCTGTGAGGCGCTGGCGAATTACGGATGTGCGGTGGAAATGAAGAATGTTGCGGATGTTGAGCCGCAAGATTTTGAATGCTATGACATGCTGATTATGGGAATTCCCACATGGGATTTTGGTGGAATTCAGGAAGATTGGGAGGATTTTGAATCGCAGATAGCCGGTTTGCGTTTATCTGGTAAAGCGGTTGCCCTCTATGGTTTGGGCGATCAGTTGGGTTACGGCGACTACTTTATTGATGCGGTAGGTTGGTTGTATCAGCGAATACTCAAAACCGGTGCGAGGGTGATTGGTGCCTGGCCTACCGATGGCTACGACTTTGCTGCCTCCCTGGCGGCCAACGAAACCAAAACACATTTCTGTGGTTTGGCGATAGATGAAGATCAGCAATTTGATCTGACTGATCAGCGTGTTGCCTCTTGGGTTGCGCAGTTGGTTGGTGAATACGCTCAGACAAATGCTGCCTAGGGAGTGTAGTGATGAATGACATTTCACCGATAACGCAAACTCATTCGATCACGCCACAGGGGGCGCAAAAGTTAAAACAGCAGGGGGATGCGCTGTTAACCGATGCCCGAAGGGCTCTGGATGAGCAGGACTGGACACAGGCCATCGCCTCTTACTACCCGGCATTTTGCATTGCTGAAACCATGATGAACATGAGCCGTTGTCAGAACTGCGCAACCAGGTTGATTCGACAATACCTTCGTATAGGAATGGAATACCTGTATTGCTTGCGTAAAAGTGCCGATGATAAGAATGCTGCAGCGTTGATGGCTCTGGTTAAACACAGCCTGGCTGGTCGAACAATCAGCCAGCCCGCGGAATACGCTCTTGCCATCTTTCACAAGGTGGCGTATTCGCCCATGAACGAGGTGGATGCCTGGATGCAGATGCTTTTCGCGGCCGATGAATCCCGGCTACATACTAAACACTAATCTTCCGGCCCGGTCTCACCGGGCTTCTTTACCGCAGTCATATCTCGCTCCCCATTTTTTCCTAACTGTCATCTTTCGCAATTAGCATTGGCGTCCCATTGAGTGCTTATATCGCTTCTTGTGGGCCAGTTTCTGCGGCATTTAACATTTTTGTACAAAACCTTTGAGGAAGCGCACCGGTGATTCGTCCTTGTGGGAGATAATTTCTCTATACGCAGATTAAAAATAACAATAGTCAGATTTTAACATTATGTTTTTCCCTGTTTTTACTTTTGTTCGGGTCTTTTGCCATCTCGCGGCGATTGGTTTGTTATGTGTGAGTTTCCTAAGCGGCCTTCGCCTTGCTACGGACAACCCAATGCAGTGGGTATGGTTGAGTGAATTAAGCATTGTCCCTCAAGGGGATATGTTTGTCGTCCATCAGTGGGCGGCTTATGGCTGGTTAATTCTTGCTCTGATTGCAATGTATTATTTCATCCGAAGTATTCGGCTGAAAAATAAACCGGGCAACGGCAACAGTACTGGATTACCGCCCAAGAGGAAAAATCTGTTTATTCAGGTGATGTATTGGTTGATTCCACTCCAGCTTGTCAGCGGTTTGCTGCTCTATCTATCGGTTCTCCCTTCGTTAAATGCATTGCTTATTGGTTTTCACTATTTGTCTGCGTTGGTTTTAACTGCTCTGGTTGTTTACCACTCATTCGAGCAATTATTGATAAAACGCTGCCGTTATTTATGGCAAGTGCTATTGCCTCGTAACTCGTCGATCATCGGTGTTGCTAGTCTCTGCCTTGTGATTACTGTTTCTGTTGCCGGCTTTTTTGCTTGGGACAAGGATGCGGTACGGTCGCTGAATATAAAACGCATCTCGCCGGACATTAATGTAGATATCGATGGCGAGTTTTCTGAAGCATTTTGGCAGGGTGTGGATTCGGTGAGTGTTGTGACTGCTCAGGGGAATGATTATACCCAGTCTGTTCCAGTGGAAGTGAAAGCGGTACATAACGGCTTTGAAGTGTATATGGCCATACGTTGGCCAGATGCTACAGAAGACTATGAACATTTACCGATGGTAAAAACCGAGCAGGGCTGGAAAGTGTTACAGGAAGGTTTCGAGCGCGATGATGAGCGCCGCTACTTCGAAGACAAGATGGCAATTATGCTTTCGGAAACTTCGGAAGTGGGTGGTGCGGGCAGTACACATTTAGGCCGCAAGCCGTTAAAAAATAAACCGGCCAGTCGCTCCGGTCGAGGGTTTCATTATACAACCGATGGTTCTGTGCGGGATGTATGGCACTGGAAAGCCCTGAGGGTGAATACCATGTCGGTTTTGGATGACGACCACTTTGGTGAGCCGTCGCCGGATTGTGCTCACTGCCCTCGTTATACTGCTGGTTACCATCCTGACCCGCAGGAAACGGGTGCAGTGCGACATAATTGGCAATGGTTTAAACCTGCCGGAGTGATACCAATACGATTGCCTGAGTATCCGGAAGATATTCAAAAAATAACGCAAAAAACATTTACCGACGATGCAATTCGTTGGCGGCGTACTACTGTCTATAGCCCAGAGCAGGACAATTACCCCGTGGGAACAAAAATGCCGTCGGTTTTAATTGGCGAAATTCTCAACGGCGACCGCGGTGATGTGCGAGCCAAAGGAAAGTGGAAAGACGGCTATTGGTATTTGGAAATTGCCCGCTCGCTGCAAACGCCGTCTGCTTATGATTTACCCGTCAAAGATGGTATTTATATTTGGTTTGCTCCGTTTGATCATGCACAAACCCGTCACAGTTATCACTTCCGACCATTGAAAATACGCGTCGAAAATAATGGCAAAGCGGAGGTGTCGAATGATTAGTTTAGTGCGCATTGCTGGGCGAAAAAATTCGCTACAAAATTTTTTAACATCGAGCTGTTTGGTGTTGGTGAGTCTCTTATCCATTAACGCATTGGCTGAAAAGCCAGAAGAAATAAACAGCGTGGATGAGGCTGAACGCTGGCAGAAAATCAGCCAAGACGGAATGCCAGTTCACCATAAAATGGGGCCTTGGGCGTGTGTGTTGGATAAAAAAACCGGATTGTTGTGGGAAGTTAAATCCTGGCAGGAGCAGCGCCAATACTACAAAGCTACATACTCCTGGTTTGCCAAACCACAAATTGTTAATGGAAAAACTGTTGAAGATTTCCCGGTTATGGGAAAGCAAAACTCCGGGTCGTGTCACGTCGGCCGGAATATATACCCCTGTGATACTTCCAACTTAATTGAGCATGTACGTCAAACCAACTTATGTGGTGTTGCCAAATGGCGGATACCGACTTTGCAGGAGTTGAGTTCACTTTTATATGAAAAGGCTCACCCCGGGCAGGCCAAGGTGAATAAATATCTGTTTCCCAGAACGGCCCGAACGCCTTATTGGACGTCTGAAATTATTCAACACAAAAATTACGCTGGTTCGAATGATAACAATAATAACTCACCGGATCAGAGCTCCTCACAATTTGATATTAACGCTGATGGAGCAGGAGAGGAGTTTAGGGTGCTTACCCTGAATTTTTACAATGGAGAAGTACAGGCTCTGCCAAGTGATCTAGTTGCAACGCTTCGGTTAGTGGCCACCACGGAGTAGTCATAATAACTATAACGTTTATTTCTGAGTCCTTTTCAATAATGGTGAACTAAATGAAATTAATTACTCAAAAAAAGAGTAAAGGGCTTAAGGGGCTGCCAAAAACCCTTAGCTCATTTACTCTTGCCCTGTGCGCTGCGGTGGGGATTACTGCCGAAGCTGCACCTACTCAAGTGCGAGTAGTATGGGATAAGAATCCTACTAGCGAAGCGGTAATCGGTTTTACTACAACCACAAGTGGTGGTAGTGGACATGTAATGGCGGGTACATCGCCAGACGCTTCTACCTGGCAAATGCATTCAACGGATTACAGCCGCTCTTACGGAAGTTTAAGCAGCAGTTTTGTGCGTTTGTCTAACCTCAGCGCTGACACCAATATTTATTTCCAGGTTTGTGATAATACTGGTTGTGGTGATAAGTTCTGGTTTAAGACCGCTTCTGCAACCGCAGAGGATGTCACTTTTATTGCCGGGGGTGACTCGCGTACAAACCGGACTCCTCGTCTGCAAGGTATGCGTTTAGTCAGTAAAATTCGTCCTGAATTTGTATTGTTTGGTGGCGACTTTACCGACGGTAACCAACCCTATGAGTTGGACGAATGGCTTGACGATTGGACACAAACGTATTCCAGCGACTCAATAAATGGTCAGGCGTACAAGCGTATTTATCCGCTTGTGCCAACAGTGGGTAACCATGAAAACAATGACCATCTATTTATGTGTAAAGTTTTTGGTACCGACCCCGATGGCAATGGCAGTTGTACCCTACGCGATACATATTTCTCATTTTCTATCGGTGGCAACCAGGCACGTTTTTATACTCTGAATACCGAGTTTAGAAATTCTGGTTATTCAACTCAGTGGTCACAACAAAAAAGCTGGTTAACCAGCGATTTGGCTGGTTCTGGTGTCGGTGCTAACTGGCGTTTTGCGCAATACCACAAACCTATGTTTCCACGTACTACGAGTAAGCCTGCTATTTACGAGAAAATGTTTGAGTGGGCTGCACCGTTTGAAACCTACCATATGAATGTTGTGGTGGAATCAGACAGTCACTTGGTGAAATACACTTGGCCAGTGGTACCTGAGTATAACGACTATCTGAAAACAGATGCCGGTACGGTATACATCGGTGAAGGTAGTTGGGGTGCACCAACACGAACAGCTAACCGTTATTCTAGCTGGATTGCGGATCAAAGCAGTTTTGCTCAGTTTAAAGTTATCCAGATTACCGGTGACGATTTAGCAATTCGAACTGTGAGATTCTCTGGTGAAAGTGGTACGAGCAGTCTGAGCAAGGCACAGCGTGACACCAACCCATTGGCGTTGCCCAGTGGTTTAAGTTTATGGAGTGCTGGTAGCGTTGGTACTGTGTACGAGTTGACCAAAGATTCTTCCGGTTTCTCGCGTGTTGGCACGGGTTCTTCAAGTAGCTCTTCTTCGAGCAGTTCTTCAAGCTCAAGCAGCTCTTCAAGTTCCAGCAGTTCATCTTCCTCTTCATCAAGCAGCAGTTCTTCCAGTTCATCTTCCAGCAGTTCAAGCTCTGGTGGTAGTTGTGGTGGCGTTCCAGCTTATGAAGCGGGCAAGGTTTATACCTCTGGTCAGCAAGTGGTACTGAACGGCGTAATTTACGAAGCAAATTGGTGGACAACGTCTAATCCGGAAACCAATTCGGGTCCTTGGTCTGCCTGGACTGTGGTCGGCAATTGTGGCACCAGTTCGTCCAGCTCCAGTAGCTCGTCGTCAAGCAGCAGTTCAAGTTCTTCAAGTAGTTCTTCAAGTTCTTCGAGCAGCTCAACATCATCCAGTAGCTCGTCTTCCAGCAGCAGTTCTTCTGGCGGCAGCTGTGCACCGGCTTATGTTGATGGCGCGTCTTATAACACCGGTGATGTTGTGTCCAATGTGGGCAACGAATACCGATGTAAAGTCGGCGGCTGGTGTTCTCTTGGTGGACCATACGCTCCTGGTAGTGGTTGGGCGTGGTCTTCTGCCTGGGAACAGCTAGGTGCGTGTAACTAAGTTGTAATAGCAGGCTTTACTCACGTAGAGCCTGTGATTTGTCGTTTTTTTATGTACTTTCCTATTTTTTCCAGACACCTGATTTGATCCGGTGTCTGGTTTTTTATCCCCGTTATTGCCGTTTAGTCTCGTTTTATTTTTTTCTCTCATGCGCGAATGCGATGACTTTGTTAATATTTAGTCTCGCCCGGGCTTCTGTTAGTGAAGCGCTGGATTTATATTCAATGTGTACCGCGTTACCTAATGAAAACAGAAATAAAATCCGTTGTTATTTTAGTTGCCGTTGAGGATGAAGCTCTGCCGCTTATTGAGTTTCTGGGGCTGAAGGAAAACACTGCTATTCTGCATCCTAAATTACCCATGAGATGTTTTCAGGGAACCCATAATTCTTTAGCACTTTCTGTTGTACTTTCTGGTAAGGATGAGCGACACCACGTGGATTATATTGGCAGTGAAGCCGCAGCAATTATGGCCTATGAAGCGGTAACAAAACTGAACCCGGATGTGATGATTTCTGCCGGGACGGCTGGCGGTTTTGCTGAGCAGGGCGCGGATATTGGAACGGTCTATTTAAGTGACGAGTATTATGTTTACCATGATCGTCATGTCCCTATTCCCGGTTATCATGAGTCTGCTATAGGTTTGTATCGTGCGCCGAATGTGAAAGCCTTGGCGACCAAGCTTGGGGTGTCAACAGGTATTGTTTCTACTGGGTCATCATTGAAAAAAAGTGCTGACGATATCATGACCATAAATAGTCATAGCGCTGTGGCAAAAGAAATGGAAGCTGCCGCGGAAGCCTGGATAGGCCAGCTATTTTCTGTTCCCTTAATTGCAGTGAAATCCATTACCAATCTGGTTGATCACGATAATGCATCCGAAGAAGAATTCATAAAAAACTTATCTTATGCCTCTGAACGTTTGACCGAAGTGTTAATTCAGCTTATTGATACCCTCCCCGAGTTTTGTGTAGAAGACCTAGCCCGCTAACGGCTTTAGCCTGGAATATGCGCGTAATGCACAAAATGCGCAAATATTTCCATAAAAGTATTTATATCAAGTAACGCCAATTTTGGAACGTCATTCATCTTTAAGTAATTGTTTGAGAGGGCGTCGGAGAATAGTATCCGCGCTAAAGCCGAGGAGGCTTTTTTAAACTCATATTAAAAGGGAGAGTACCTGATGAAATCCACACTTATATCTTCACTTGTTCTAGGCGCAATGCTGTTTTCCTGGCAAATAAAAGTATTTGCTGCGGTTGTTATTGAAGACCAGTTTAACGACGGTGTTTTAGACTCCGCCTGGACGCAAGAGTTGTCTGATGCCCTGGCATGGGAATACTCAGAAAATGGTGGTTCTTTAAACGTATCGAATGTGCAGTCTTCGATTACAAATAATGTTAGCGGCGGTACATGGGGGATAGCTTCAATCGGTCAGTCATTCGACGCAGTCGCTGACTTTAATTCCAGCATGGCATTTAGCTGGGGATCAGATGCAAGCAACAGTGCAATGCAAGGACTATTGGTTTCATTTTATGGTACTGATAATAACCTGGTTGCCCGAACTGGTTACTTTGATGGTTGGGTAAAATACAGCGGTGCTGCTTTCGCCGAAATTGAAGGTAGAAAGATTCATTCAGGCTATGGCTCGCAAGCGTTAGCGGGTGACGGTCAGGTGGATATTAGTCGAAGCGGTGACAACATGATTGTCAATTGGAACGGACAGGAGTTGCTATCAGATATTTCCAGTTCTTTATTGACCCGGGTTGAAATTGAATTTTGGAACTACGCTTATAATGATGGTGCTGATGTTTCGCTATTTGGCGATCTGAACGTTGATAGCTTTACCTTCAGTGGTGAAACGGCTTCTGTACCAGAGCCTTCAAGCGCAGTACTACTTGGATTGGGCATGTTGGGTATGTTTTGGCGTCGACGAAACCTACAATCTGAGCAAGCTTAATTTTCGGGTACGCATAAAAAAGCCTGGTATAGCGATATACCGGGCTTTTTTTTATTCTCCAATCTCCTTAACGGTTACAGAGATTGTTTAACCTGTGTTGTGCATAAGGGATGCCGTATTTTCCCTCCTGTTCTTTATTCGTGCTCACTCGCATCAATATTCCATAAATTGAACGTAAATGATAAGAAGCATTACTGGCTCTGTTTTTGACAGAAATTGTCAGGAGAGACATACAGAGTGCTCATGCTATGCTATTCGAACAGCGTCAGCTACGATTACAATAATCACTTAAATAAAAAGCAGATTACCTAAGGAAATCAGGATGAGTATCACAAGAATCAATGAATTTACCGCTGCAGATGGAAAATCCGAAGAGTTGTATGAGTTTTTACAATCCCTCATCCCCTTTATCTCCGGCTCAGAAGGATGTTTAGGTTGCGAAGTATTGAGAAAACTTGGTGCAGAAAAAGAATTTGTTGTGATTGAGAAATGGGACTCAGAGGCGGCGCACAAAAAATCGGTGGCGAACTTCCCTAAGGAGGATATGCAAGCGGCAATGGTTCTGTTTGGCGCACCTCCTGTTGGAGCTTATTACACTGTTTAGTCTTAAATAGGATTTCGCTGAGGCGTCGTACCGATAATGAAACGACATTTAATTTCCATGGTTTGCTATACGGATCGTTCCCCCCGTGAAGCCCATTATTTGTACGTGGCGGAAGAGTGTGGTCAGTACTGCTTTTATGCCGGAGAGGTTATTGGAAGTGGCGTGGCGGCAGGAGGTGGTGAAGGTCGGTTTGACCTTGCCGGGTTGGTTGACATGGCAGGGTATCGCCAGTTTCTAAACGATATTCAGTGTGAATGGATTGATTCGATTCTCACAGATAAAGAACTCTCTGAAGAAAATAAATACCTTACGCTTATTGAGCGGTCAAAGAAAAGTCAGGTGAAAAAATGTATAAATTAGTTAACGTGCATGATTTCAGTGGTGGCGTTCCAACTGCGGTAGATTATTTTTACTCGAAATGGGGTTCGCCTGATAACTATCCCTTCTACCTTGACGCCATTTCTCATTCGAGTGCTACAGCGGATGCTATCCCGCAGTTTTATCTGATGTTAAACCGCAATGAAATTGTTGGCTGTTATGGTTTGATTACCAATGACGGAATAAGCCGACATGATTTGTACCCTTGGTTATGTAGTTTGTTTATTGAGCCTGAGCATAGGGGGAAAAGGCTTTCTGAAACAATTTTTCAACATGCCAAACAGATTGTTAAATCTATTGGCCAGTCTGCATTATATTTGGTGACGGATCACGATGGTTTATATGAAAAATTTGGCTGGGAACGAATGGAGGATGGGTATAGTGTGGACGGTCGGCGAACGCGCATTTATCGAACCTATGTTTAATTAAATTATTTGTCGATTTCGGTATCTCTGGATAAAAAAATATATATGAAAGCTACGGGACGTTTACTCAGCCGTTATACCACTCAGCTCGCGCCTGGTCGTGTGGAGTGGATTGGGGTGCGGCCAAAACGGCGAGAGGCGGTTTGTGCTTTGGAGAGTGTGGAGGCTTTGGAAGGGTTAGGCTTAACAGGAGATCACCGAATAGGTAAAACACCTGGTTCCGCTCGGCAGCTGACAATTATCAGCACCGAGTTTATTGCGCAAATAGCCCACTTTATGGCTAAAGAATGCATTGATCCGGCGTTGTTACGACGAAATATTGTGATATCTGGCATGAATTTAAATGTTGTTCGACATCAGCGTCTGCAAATAGGCGAGGCGATCATTGAAACAACAGCCTGGTGCCATCCTTGTTCTCGAATGGAAGAAGTATTGGGAAGCGGCGCGATAGCGGCGATGATGGGGCATGGTGGCCTATGTGCAAAAATTGTTAACTCAGGAAGAATTCAGCTTGGGGACTCTGTCACTCTACTCCCCGTCTGATTGTTCTTCTCTGTTGGTAAAGTCTGATTTATGATGGAGTGCTTTGTCGACTATAAAAAATAATAATAATGATTAGATTCGTTTTTTCTCTCTTTACCTGTTTGTTATTGCCATTTTTTGTTTCTGCTCATGCCTCACCAATGATCGTCGGGTACTATGAGAGTTGGGGGATTTATAGCCCGAATGTACACGTCCGGGATTTGCCGTTAAGTCGTTTGACGCATTTAATCTATCAAAACGCCCGCGTTACCGAAAAGGGTGAGGTATTAGTTGGCGATATCTATGCAGATATTCAACATATTTATCCCGATGATGATCTTAGTCTGCAAGATTACGCTGGAAATTTTGACGAGTTAAATGATGTTCGTCCTCTTTTTCCAAAATTAAACACGCTAATTTCATTAGGTGGATATGTTTATTCGAACCACTTTGCTCAGCTTTGTTCATCTGAACAGGGAAGGCGAAAACTCGCTGAGTCTGCTGTTCAGTTTATGGCGCGGTATCAGTTTGATGGTATTGATTTCCAATGGTTTTTTGTTCGAGATAATAACCCTGAAATACAACGTAAAAATGAAGAAGGATTTATTTCCTGTTTGCAGACACTTCGCCAACGTCTGAACTCATTGGCTGATATAGATGGCAAACAGTACTGGCTAAGCACAACACTCTATCCGTCAATGAACGTTACATCAGAGCAAGCCGTACTTATGGCAAACGTTCTGGATTTTGTCAGTCCAACAGCTCAGGTTGTCAATCATACGCATGTTCCTGCTACCCGGCATTTTTCCCCTCTTTATTCTGACGATGGTGCCAGCGTCGACGGTTTTGTTTCCCGACTGATTTCTGTTGGGTTTCCCCGTGAAAAGGTGATTCTTGACGTGGCACCCCATGCGATTGCTTGGCAGGGAGTAAAAAATACCAACGGATTGGGGCAGGGTTTCTCAGGTTTGAGTTGGGGGAGTTGGGATACTGAGGAAATTGGTGCAACAGGCGTCTACAGTCGCGACTATTTAATCAGTTTATTGTCTAACCCTGATTATCAGGAATACTGGGATGATGTGAGTAAAGCGAGCTATTTATACAATCCGAATAAATTAGGTGGGCACTTCGTTTCCTTTGAAAGTCGTGCGTCCTTAAATGAAAAAGTCGATTATGTTGTACAGCAACAGTTAGGTGGAATGGGTATTGGTCGTTTGCACGCAGATGGTGATGATAGTTATTCCGTTGTCCACTATATTTTTAATCGATTCTATCCGCTGCAGAACATAAAGTTTGTATTGATTTCATCTTACACTAAACATCAGTCAGCGTTCCTTGTTAGTGTTGTGGTATTTCTTGTATTCGTTTTTTTTCTTGTCTTGATGGATGTAAAACGGCGAAAAAAACGATCCCGGATTGCAGAAGAAAAGCAAACCTTCTTGCTGCTTCAATCGGGTCTGAGTCGAATGGACTGGGCGTTAAATCAATCTTACCAATTATTGTTAGGTTCTGAGTTGCGTAAAGCGCTTTATGTTCGAGGTGGGTATCTTGCTTATGACCAAATGATTCAGGGAATGATGAGGCCTGTCCATATATTATTAGAACATACGCGTTTAGCAGAGCGAGAACGATCAGTACTCTGGCAGATGTTGAACCTGAACGATAGTGTTCGACAGCTTTGTTATCTAGTTAAATCTCGTTATGGCTTGGAAGTTCATGCAGATATGAATGAGGCATCAAATGTTGTGATCTATTCTGATGCGGTTTACTTGCAGCAGTTTTTGGAGAAACTGATTTTATTGTGTTGTCAGGATGTTCAGTGCCCATTAACCATATCTATTGCTGGAGAGGAAACAGCTTTTCATCAGTTGGATATCTCTTGTCTCGATTCAGACCTAAGGGAACTTTCAATAAACCATATCAGTGATTATCGGGATCTTTCAAAGTTGGCATCGAAGTTAAATATTCGTGTGACGAAGCTTTCCACTCCGGGTGGTTTGTTTAGGCTGTTTCTGCCTGCCGCACAAGATATTTGTTTGCCGTTGATTGTGGATAATCAAGATGAAAATAACGAGGTAGATAAGGTCGAATCTATAGGCGTCAAAGATTCGGTGTTGACTGATTCTCAGCAATATATGAGCTCGTTGCAATCGTTCTTTGAATCGGATTTGGTTGTATCTGATCTGCCAAAATTTATTGAGCAAATAGGTCAGTTTTTTTTGGTAAAGACTTCGAAGCCAATTTGTTTAACTGTTGCACAAGGCGAGCAGGTTGTTTCTGTCTATGGCGCGACTTCCATTCAACAACAGGATTTACGTCGTTATCAATATGATCTCCTGCAGTTTGAAGTTCGATCTGAAACTAACCTGACGGATGTGGATGAGCAGTTTTTTTCTATCCTGTTTGGTCATATTCAGTTGATACATAAATCAATTAAAGAGTTGGTGAAAAAACCTGCGCAATTATCGGAGCTGTACGAAATTGCCAGTAATAAAGACAAGATTGAATATATACAAGCAGATAAAGGATACAGCTTTATTTATCTTTCAGATCGGAAAGAACCTAAGTGTATCTCTATGCGGTTGAGAGTGATAAAACAATATTTTGATGATGATGAGCTGCTTCGTATTCATCGTTCATATTTGGTTAATCCAAAACGAGTTGTTTCTGCTCGGAAGGCTAATTTAAAACGATTTGAACTGATTTTGGATGCTCGATCTTTGCCTGTCGGGCGTTCATATATTGATCTTCTTCAGCAAAGATATAATTACTGGTTTTTATAGGTCTGTGTTTCTCAGATGTAAGATTGATGGGTGAATATTGAGTGTTTTTTAATGGTTGTGTTGCATTAAATGTAGATGTTATTACCATTTGATGAATTTATTTTGATATTTTTTGTTTCATAAATATTACTCTGTGCGCTAGCAAACACTTTTCTAAAATGATTTTTTTTGGCGCTGGTATCATTTATGAGAAATTGGATTGTTAAGTATTATTGTTGCGCCCGACGGTTTTGGGCTTTATTCGTTCTTTAATTAAATTAAAAATAGTTAGTACGAAAAGCAACTTAAGGAAAGTCGTTATGAAAGTAAGCTCGTTGATAAAATCTGTAGTTTTTGGTGTTTTGGCTTCCGCTGCATGTGCGAATGCTTTCGCCCAGCAAGTAACAATCTCTATCGGTTCCGGTGGAAACAATACCATGCAAGCAGAAAGTGAAGTGTGGTGTGTTAATTCAGGAAAAGCATGTCGGGTTATTGGGAATCGTGATAATCATGCTGGACCAAGAACATGTTCTATGACCTGTAACGTGAACGATATTGTTGTTTTATCCTGTTCGCCCAATGACCCAGGTGATCGTTGGGTTGATGATGTGACCGTGCCCAGTGAAGCTGTATTAGTAAGCGATACAGCGAGCAGAGAGGTGTATTCCTGGATTGCTACGAGTAATGCATCTACCCACTGTTCCTACACGGATTAAAACATCCTGGCGGAGTCATGTAGCCGCATACTGATTATTCACGCTAAAGCGTCCCAACGGGCGCTTTTTTGTTTGGATTCTGTTGATAAAAAAGGTGCAGAGTCATATTGCACTCTGCACCAAGCTGGAATTACCAAGTCATATTGTTGCTGTTAATGATATTGATAAGCTCTTGTGACATGGTTACATGATCCGCTTTGGATGGATGCCATTGACAACCCATGCTGTCCAACGTGGAGTAAAACCAGAAAGCGATACGGTTGTCCCCGGCTTGTTGTCGTTCGGTGACGATCTCATTGACCGTATCCTTAAACAAGTTGCCGGTTTGTAACGGTGTGGCACTTAACACAATAAGTGCATCCGGGCCGTAATCGATTCGAACACGGTCAAGTAGGTTATGGTAGTCAGATTTAAACTGTACGCGTAGCGAGTCTTGAGTCCAGGGCTCTCCACTGCCAACGTAGGTGGAAAAATCATTGATTCCTAAACCGACCACCACCACATCCGGCTGCCAACTTGCAGGCCGCTGCCAGATATTAGTGCCGTCGTGGGGGAGTGCGCTGAGCGCATAGGTTTGGTAATTATGATTTTGTTGGTTACCCGAGTAGTTTCGCACCAACCCTAGTCCGGAATATGCGTTGATATGGTAATCCGCATCAAAGTGTTTCGCCGTTAATGCACCAAAGGAAATGTTCGTGTTAGTGAACGCGGTGATTTCCGTTCCAGTACAGGTTCTACCAGTAGATTCAACGCCATAACCAACCGTGTATGAATCACCAATAAACTCGATTTGGCGAGTTTTTGGGGCGGGGGGTGGAAGTATTTCTCCGCCATTACCGGCGATAAACCCGGAGAAACGACTGATAGACCAAACCGATTCAGTGCGCTTACCGACACGTATACTGTGCTGGCCGTCAGTTAAACCAGTGATCCAGTGTGTGGTGGTGCCAGGGTTAACCAGCTTGCTATGGAACTGCCCGTCGATCTCAATATCGTAATGGTTGTTGCCGTCTGCCAAAAAGCCCAGGCCGACACTGGTACCGGTGAAGTTACCTTCGAAATACACACCGGGCCAACCATAGGTGATGGTGCCGCCTTCATCGACAAGGCGCCCGCCAATATGGGTATCGGATAAATACGGGCCGACATGTCCACCGGAACTGGAACTGCTGCTGGAGGAGGACGAAGACGACGAAGATGACGAGGAGCTGCTGCTGGATGTGCTGCAAGTACCGATCGCTGTCCAGGGTTTTCCTGCTCCAACCGGGCCGCTGTTTGTTTCCGGGTTTTGGTTTTGAGTCCACCAGTTGGCTTTATAGTGAGTATTGATATGTTTAACTTCACTTCCACCCAAATAGGCTGTGGTTTCATTCCACTCACTGAGTGTTGCGCAGCTGCCGCCACCGGAAGAGCTACTGCTGGACGAACTGGAGCTACTACTGGATGAACTTGAACTGCTGCTCGATGATGAGCTGGAAGAAGAGGTGCTTGAGGAAGAAGAGCCTGAGCTGCTCGAGCTTCCACTGCAAACGCCAAGATCTTTCCAGGTATATTCCTGCGCCCAACCCACGCCGGGTTCGTATGGGCCGCCAATGCTGCACCAACCGTTGGTGCATTCGTAAGCATGGTGTTCCGATTGGTTGTTTATATTTGTGACTTGGTTGCCCACAACATAGTTTGCTGTATCGGAATAGCCTGCCAGGTTAGTGCAGTCGTAAGCAATACTATTTGCGCTAATGGCCAGACCGATGCCGAGCGATGTAAGTAGTGTGGGGTATTTTCTTATCCGCATGAAATTTCCTCGTTGTTATTGTTATTGATTTGAGTCCGTCCAGCATGGCTGGACTGATGAATCCTTTACTAGTGGTAATTCCAATCCATGAGTGGCGGATTTTAGAAACAGGAACCGGTCGCGGGATAGCGGGTATGGTTGAGGATATCATGTAGGGGCGTATCGAATAGCTTAACTTACTGATTTTTATAGGAAAAATGAATTGATGTGGGCGAGGTAAATTCACCAAGGGACAAGATAGACAGAGGGATTTTTGAGGGATTGCCTCTGTCTGCCAGGGATTCTTCTCTGGTATTCAATACCGAATCTTAGAATAGATATAGCGGGTTATCTTTAGCTATCCCTTCGATGGATTTAAAAATGGTTTCCAATTGCTTGTGTTGAGCGTCGGACACAGCATAAAGAATTGGGGCAATATGGCTGAGTCTATGGATATAGTGCCGCAGAAAAATGGCGAAATGGGTGTCTGGCATTAGTGAAGACATATGCCGACCAAATACCAAAATAAATCGAATGGCAATAAGGTAGGAAAACTTGGGCGGTGAGGTGAGGCTTTCGTAACTGCGGTAGGTATTCAAATTTACCCCGAGTAAATCTGCGATATGTTCCTGCGACAGTTCCTGTTCTGCGCGAAATTTTCGAAGGTTCTCAGCAATGATCAGATAGGTGTTCTGCTCAATCTGCTCAAATGCGGCTTCGATATTTATCATTTGTTTCGGTTCAGGGAGTGTTTTAAAAACATGAACATCCTCAACAAAACCAAGGGAATAGATAAGTTGCAGGAGGGCGTTAAACGGTTCCTGTTTTAAACGACCGAGTAAAAAATTAAACGGTGTTAACCGCCAGGAGGTAAGCTGGTCTGGGAAAAGGTCGGAATACTGGCTACCGCGTATTAGGCTATATAAGCTGCAGCCTGTCCAAAGCGTCCAGCGGCATAAAGTGTGGTACTTCGGTATATCAATGCCGGCCTCGTATTTCCGGTATTGAGATATTGAAACGCCCAGCAGCTCAGCATGTTGATGTTGCGTGTAACCCCGTAGTTCTCTGTACTTTTTCAGGTTTTGTCCAATGATTAAACCAATATTTTGTTCTAATTCAGAAAAATTCAGGTGCTTTACACGTTGCTTTTTCCCTTCAAGAGAAAAAAGAATTTCATCCACTGTTAATTTCCAATTCTTATATCTTATGTTAGTTAGTAGTAAAAATTATGGGCTATATATTTATTACGTTGAACGCTTTATAGCGATGTTTTCTTGTATCGTGAGTCGTGCTCTAGGCCGCGTTTATGAAATTAATTAAATCTGGTGCAAAGGTTTGCCGATGCTATCATTTTTTTGTTACGACCGGTATGAATAGTTGGCAGTTTAGGTGCGCTTTTTGACTGGAGTCGACTTTTTGTTTTGTTGACCGCTTTTTCTCTTACTGTTTTATAGAATTAAATTTTTCTAATATTGTTTTAAAAATTAAAAAAATATCGTTTAACCTTCTTGTCTCCTGAAGTGCTTGGCGTTGAATGATAATGACCAGCCGTTAGGTTGGGTTTTTTCTTTTCCCATTAAGGGGGGCTTATGAAAACCGTTTTCTACTATTGCGTCAGGCTTGCCAGTGTCTGTATTTTTTCTTTGTTTTACGTTTCCAGTATTCAAGCGGATGAATTACGTTTGGGAATTATTGGCCTGGATACTATGCACAGCACTGCATTTACCACAATGATCAATGACCCTCAGGACGCAACAATGTCTGATGTCCGTGTGGTAGCAGCCTACCCTTACGGTTCTACCCGGATGGAGCGCAATGCCAGGGAAATTGTGCAGTTCAGCAAAGAAATTCAGGGTTATGGCGTTGTTCTGGTGGATTCCATTGAAGCTTTATTAAAACAAGTGGACGGAGTGATGTTACTCACCAACGATGGACTTTTGCACCTGGAACAAATTAAACCCGTTATCGAAGCTGGGTTGCCGATATTTCTGGATAAACCCATTGCGGCGGATTTTCCTGAATCTGTGCAAATATATTCACTGGCCAAAAAACATCAGGTTCCTGTTTTTTCGGCTTCAGCACTTCGTTACCAAAGTAAAGCCCAGGCGGTTCGTCACCAGAACTTGGTTGGGGAGGTGTTAGGTGCCGATGGTTATAGCCCGTACTATGAAGAGGCTCAGCATAGTGACTATTACTGGTATGGCATTCATGCTGTGGAGACTGTTTACACCTTGATGGGGCCGGGATGTAAGCGGGTGAAAAGAATTATTGGCCAGCACAGCGATATGATTATCGGCGAGTGGCAAGACGGTCGAATTGGTACGGTCAGAACCGATAGAAATGGCGCACAGTTCTATGGTGGCACGGCTTATGGCCGCGAGGGTGTGGTAAATGTCGGGCCGTTTGAAGGTTATCGTCCTCTGGTGGAGCAGATTGTTCAGTTCTTTCGTAGTAAAAAATCGCCTGTCGCAGCTGAGGAAACGCTTGAAATTTATGCTTTCATGAAAGCGGCGCAATTGAGCAGGCTGAATGATGGTGCATGGATTGAGTTGGAGAAGGTGACTAAAGGAAAGTAGGGGCTGGTACTGCTTTTCGGGCTTGTATGAATTACATTCAGCAGGCTCTTTTGCCAGAGTTGTGTTTTCTCTTGTTTCGTCCCTTAAAATGGCAAATCTTATCGCCTCCTTTATATGAAGAAATGGGGTGACTGAAGATTGTTAAATAGCGAGTGCTAGCCTGGATGCTGCACTTGCTAATGCTCTATCTACTCAACGTCTTTTTCGTATTCTTCCAAAAACACCTCCTTATAGGTTCTGATTTTTCATCCAGATAGATCGATTTTTTTCTTATTTGGTTGCTGTTCGTGAAAATATAAATTGATTATAAGTATTTAACTTATTGATTTTAAATGTTTTTTTATTTTGTTCCGTGTTTCTCGTAAAAACCCGTGCAAGGGTCACACAAAATTTTTACCGAAGGCGCTAACCTCGGTTGGGCTGGAACTGTGTTTTGGCAAGATTGGTTCATGGCAATGAATAACTACGAATAAATATGCCTGACCTAAGTGCAGTCCAGCTAGGAAATCCGATTCACTCCATCGGGTTTTCTTGGTTGGGGCTGTAGCCCACCGAATAACTCTAATAACAATTAACAATGCAACCGCCATTGGCTAAATCGCGATCGCGTTTTTGCGTAGTGGCTTTCTCTAGGAGAATAGCAATGTCTATTTCTAAACGATGCAAACTCTGTGTCGCTATTCCTATCGCATTGAGCGCTATGGTGACGAGCCAAGTTCAAGCGGTGGGTAATTGCGATGCAAATGTTTACCCTAACTGGACGCAGGTAGACTGGAAGGGCGATCCAAGCCATGCGGCGAGTGGCGATGTCATGGTTTACCAAAGTGCTGCTTATAAAGCGAAATGGTGGACTCAATCCGCTCCCGGTAGTGACGAATCCTGGGAATTCCTGGAAAACTGTGGCTCAAGCTCAAGCTCAAGCTCCAGTTCTTCTTCAAGTAGCAGTTCCAGCTCGTCTTCTTCGAGTTCCAGTAGCTCCTCAAGCAGCTCGTCCAGTTCATCAAGCAGTTCCAGCTCATCCTCCAGTTCAAGTAGCTCCAGCTCATCTTCGAGCAGCAGTTCAAGCTCTTCCAGTTCGGGTGGTAGCGCGTGTGATGGTATTAATGCGTACCCGGATTGGCCGCAAACAGATTGGCAGGGTAACCCAAGCCACGCCAACGCCGGCGATAAAATGCAGCACGAAGGTTCTGCGTACACAGCAAACTGGTGGACCGCTTCTGTTCCTGGCAGTGATGGATCGTGGACATTCAGTTTCTCCTGTGCCAGTTCTTCTTCCAGCAGTGGTTCAAGTTCCTCCGGTGGTGGCTCAACGCTTCCAAACCGCGCAGACCCTGTCAGCCTTAAAGTACATGGCTGGCCAGAATATCTGGCGATGGGAACAATTACCGATAATAGCTTCTCTCGTAATGCTGATTTAGCGTCTTCTCAAGTGGATGCAATCTTCAAATATGCTGGTGATGGTGCGGGTAACCGTGGTGCGGTGATCGAGCCAACTGTGACCTTGCAAACTATTCAGCAGGCAAACGATATCGAGCAAATCCGTGGTGGCGATGTAAACCCAACCATGGTGGTTTATACGGCGAACGCCAGCGGTGGTGGTGTCGCATCAGAAGATATTCTGATTTACGACAATTTGGTCATGCACTATCAAAACTTGATTCGTATGAGTGCTGCAATGCAGGCGAGCAAAGACGCAAATGATGCTTCTGCCGGCTCGGTTGTATTAAATGCGGACTTATTTGGAGAGTGGCAAGCAAGCCGGACGTCAATGTTTAAGGCGGCTTACGGTGATGCCAGTGCCTGGACACCCATTTTGGTTAAACAAGCATTGAAAGAAGCGATAACCAAAGAAGCGGATTACAAAGTTAATGGCGCTCAGTCGCTCAGTACTTTGTATGATCTAACTGCGTTGCAAACCGAGATCGACACTCTAATTGAAGACAACGTTAAAGGTTGGGTGAAATCACAAAACTTGGTGATGACACGTTTCAGCCCGGATGTGGCATTTGGTTGGGTAGTAAATTTGTGGAACCCCGGTAGCGCAAACTGGGTACACACAGACTACTCTGGTCAACAAGCTGTTTGGGATGCGGCCTCACAAAGTACTGCCGGGTTTGTTGAGTTTATCGGTGCTTATGACAATGATGAGTTCCGTCCAGACTTCCTGACCTTTGATAAGTATGAGCGCGATGGCTTCTCTCCTGCTGCACGTGGCAACTATGCTTTCGGTGCAAAAGAGTGGGAAAACTATCTCAACTACGTTAAGCAGATTACCGACTATATCGATACCCCTGCCATGATCTGGCAAATCCCAGGTGGCCATATGGCAACCGTTGGTGAAGACATCGGTACATACGACTTAGCGAATCATTCTGCCAGTGGTGCCACTTACTTCATGGGCGATAAAAATGTCGGTAAAGATATTTCCAACATCCGCAGTGAAGTGTTGAGCATTCCGTTGAATGCAACCATTTATGACGGAGCAACTTCTGTTCAGGCATTGTTGCAACAAACACCTAATTACGATTGGGGTGTGAGCCAATTGCGTCGAGCAGCTTACAGCAATGTGTTCTCCATTATGTGGGGTGGTGGTTCGACTACGGCTGTTGTGCCTATTGCGACCAATGGCCCTGGTGATAACAACTGGCTGAAAAATAAAGTGGTGTCTTACCAAACTAAAGGACGCGTTCCTCTTTACTATGTTGGCGGTGGCGCTGCTACAACCCCCATTACGTCACTTCCTGCATTGAATACAGAGTTGGAAAGCCTGGAAACCAAGATGAACAATGAAGTCTTCTTGACTCAATTGCCAGATAACTCTTGGATTCCTTCTACGATTTATAAGTGGAATGACTTCCTGGCGGCACTTAACTCCATGCACAACGTGGGCGTTGAAAATGTGAAGTTCTGGTTAACCGAACCAGGTGTGGATGATGCAACTAACATCAAATACGCCAAGGTGGCGATTGCTTCGTTCCTTGCACAAAGTATGAAGGAAACCATCCAATACGATGCGTGTGATGAAAATAACTGGTCGATTAATACTGGCGATCCAGTGAATTATCCTCTTTCCGCTTCTTGTGGACAGTTACAGCAAAACTACGAAGAGTATGGGGTGAACCCTGCAACCGGTAACGACTTGCCTTACTCTTGTCCTCGCAACCCCAAAATGGAAATGACAGCGATTACTCATGCGAAATGGTACGGCGCACCTGCTCCATTGTTTGTTGCTCCTGATCGTGTATTGAATGATTTGGGCTTGTTAGTGAATGGCAATGTGGGTTACTGGAATTACGGTGACAACCAGGATTGCTACGGTGATAAACCCACCTTCGATCCATCCAAACAAGTGTACTTGCGTGAGTCGTGCGCCAGCTACCAAGACCAGAAAGCCGGTAAATTTGTGTGGGATGGTTCTGCACAGAAATCGCTTGAAGGTTGTGGTTGGTGGGGCCGTGGTGTTATCCAAACCACTGGACGATACAACTTCGGTAAGTTGAACCACTTCATGGGACGAAGCCATGTTGATCCGGATATCGTAGGTACAACGGTTGAAGGTATTGATGTGAAGGCTGCGCCAGAAAGTCCACTCTATGCCGACATGGATTTGTGTTTCAATCCTGAGCTTGTGTGTAGTACGCAAGAGCACGGTGAAATTAAGTGGATTGCAGGTATCTTCTACTGGATGAATGAAGTTCAAGGCTACAACGATGTTGGCGGTACTTATGCTGACTGGAACTATTTCGAACAGCTTAAAGCTTATGTTGACGGTGGTTTGGTTGGTACCAAGTTTATCGATGATATCTCCGGTATTGTAAACCGTGGTTGTCCAGATAAAACGTGTCCAATCAGCGGTCCGGTTGATGGCTTGGATAAACGTCAAGAAAACTTCTTCAAAGCTTTGCAGGCAATGGGACTCAACCCTACAAAATAACGGTACGAGTACCTTTGCTGTCTTAGATTACCCGCCGGAGGATCCCGGCGGGTTTTTTTATTCGGTCTGAACTATTTATTTCCAATGGAAAGGTTTTTCTTTTCTTAACTAAACCACTTGGATGTTTTTTGGATGGCATAGCGGGCAAGTCCGGTCATATTTCTCGCTGTATTCCGTTGGTTTTTTGTTAAGTAAAATAAAAGCAAGCACTTAAGCTTAAGCGGCCGATTCTGTTTCTTCTCGTGGAGATTTTTTCGGAAATTCCATATGAATGGTGGTATGAACGCCGGGCTCTGATTCAATAATAATGCTTCCGCCCAAGGGGCCTGTCACAATATTATGGATAATATGTAAGCCCAAACCATTATTCCCTTGTCCAAGGGTGGTGGTAAAAAATGGATCAAAAACCTTACCAATATTTTTCTCTTCAATACCGATGCCATCGTCTTTAAAATCAATAAACACTTTTCCGGCTGATTCGTGAATGCTGATTTTAATTACGCCAGACTCTTTTTCTTTAAATCCATGCGCAATGGAATTCTGTATTAAGCTGTCTATCACTTCACCTAATGGGCCGGGGTAGCTATCAAGCTCAATGGGGTAGGGTAAGTGCACATCAAGCTGTATTCCGTGTTCCCGAAGTTGCGGCATAAAGGCGCGCTTAATATCGTGAATGACTTCGTCAATCATAAAGGTTCGTCGTTGTGATGTGACCCTGTCGATGGAGAGTTGCTTGAAGCTGCTAATGAGTGAGGAGGCTCGATTTAAACTGGTTTCTACAATCTCTGCGCCTTCTTTCATTTCATTTAGATAAGAATCTAATTCGGTTTTGGTTATACCTTTTTTCATCTTATCCTGAATGGACTGAGTGGCGCTGTTGAGGAACGTTATGGCTGTTAAACCATTGCCGACAGGCGTATTTAACTCGTGGGATATTCCTGCAACCAGTGAGCCAAGTGCAGACAGTTTTTCGGATTGAATTAATTTCTCTTGCGTTGATTTGAGTTCTTCCAGTGTGTTCGATAAGTCTTCATTGAGTTTCAGTAGATCAGCAGTACGTTGGTTGACTCTGTCTTCAAGGGTTTGATTGTGGGTTTCAATAATATTGATTTTCTCCAGTATGGCCTCTCGCATGTTATCGAAGGTTATGGCCAGGCACTCGAGTTCATCTCCGTAGTGGTTGTCATCGGTTTCTTTCTTGACATTTGACGGGGTAAGGTCTCGTGTTCGTTCGGCCAGTTCTCTTAACGGTACTGCCAAAATATTCCGTGTGAAATAGAGAAAAATCAACCAGAGTGCGAGGGTCTTGATGACAGAGTTAATAATGATCAGGATGAAACCATATTTAACCCGCTCCATTACGGTATCGTTATCTGAGTAGATATGTCCGTAACCAATATATTGGTTCTGGGATAAGTTGTTTTTATCGTGAATAATTGGAAAAGTGTACTCGTATAACACCTTGCTTCCCGAGTTCGTTTGGGTCTTCTTGTGTTTGATATTTTGCTCAGGTATTTTGGATAGAAGGTGAGTATTATCGGCGTTGTTGTCGTAGGTGCCGATAGACGCCAGTATTTGACCTCTGGTATCGACAATCTTTACGCCGACGACAAAGTCGATTTCGTTCATCCCTTTGAGGGTTGAGCTCAGTTGAATGCTATCGAAGGTCCAGACCGATTCAGCAATACTGTGCTTGAAGGTTTGTTCCAGGCCAACCAGTTCGACGAAAATGCCTTTTTTAACGTGAGAATATTCTGCCAGTAGTTGAGCGGTTGTGACAACGATGGTCACAATCAGATAGCAGCCAAATACATAGCGTAATAATCTGAGACCGATGGAGTTTTCGAAAACTCGGGTGTCGTGATCTTTAGGCTGAAAAATTCTCAATCGTTAGAACTCATATAAACAAAAGAATGCTAGTTTTTAGTATAGATCCTAATTGGGTGTGGTTTTTTTTGATTCTTTACCTCGTTAACATTCGTTCTCGTGCGCCAGTGATAGGTTAATATTGCCGTCAGATGAAACCTCTATGTGAATGTTTATTGGTCGACAACAGACTTCGCAATCCTCAATATAGTTTTGCTCTGTATTACTTGCATCGACTAACAAAGTAATTTTTTCTCCGCAATACGGGCAGTAGTCTGTCACTTCTTGTTGTAATTCCATGTGTGCTTATTCGTGTCTCGGGTGAGAAGTTAAGTTTGCTTCAATCTATAAATATAGGCTGTTATAGATAAAAATTTTAACTAAGCAATAGATTTTTATTTATTGAGGCAAAACGTCTGCCTGCTACTGCGGATGACGCTATTTCGGTCTTTACTGAAGGTATCGCCAGTTTTTCAGAGGACAGAATTATGTGTGGCATTGTGGGTGCAGTAGCTCAGAGAAATGTGGTTAGTATCCTGCTCGAAGGTTTAAAACGCCTGGAGTATCGCGGATACGATTCAGCTGGAATGGCGTCAATAGGTTCCGACGGTCAGCTCTTGTTAAATAAGGCGGCGGGTAAAGTACACAGTCTTGAGGAACAATTACTCGAGGCAAACTTCCGTGGCAGCATTGGCATTGCCCATACTCGATGGGCCACACATGGCGAGCCGAGTCAAAAAAATGCCCACCCGCATAAATCTGATCTGGTTGCCGTTGTACACAACGGTATTATCGAAAATTATGAATCCGTGAGGTCCATGCTTGAAGGTAAGGGTTATGTTTTTGAATCGGAAACGGACTCAGAAGTCATTGCTCACTTACTGAATGAAGAATATAAAACTGCTCGGGACCTGATCCTTGCATTACGCCAAACTGTGGTGCAATTGCGTGGCGCTTACGGCATTGCGGCGGTGTGTGTGGAAGAGCCCAATACTTTGGTTGCCGCCAGAAGCGGCAGCCCTTTAGTCGTTGGTTTGGGGATCGAAGAGAATTTTGTCGCTTCAGATCAAATTGCGTTGCGTCCGGTAACGGATAGGTTCATCTATTTGGAAGAGGGGGATCTGGTTCGTTTGACATCAAATAGTCTGGCGATCTTTGATGCCGAAGGCCAGTTGGTTGATCGTAAAACCACCCGAATATCCGATACCACCTATGACAGCGACAAAGGTGAGTATCGTCATTACATGTTGAAGGAAATCAATGAACAACCGGTGGCGATTAAACGAACCCTTGAAGGGCGTTTAAGTGACACCAAGGTACTGGAAGAAGCCTTTGGTATACATTCTGCGGAAATCTTTGATCGGGTAGATGCTGTGCAGATTGTGGCCTGCGGTACCAGTTATCATGCGGGGGTGGTGGCGAAGTATATTTTTGAAGAATGGGCCAATATCCCCTGTTATGTGGATATTGCTTCCGAGTTCCGCTATCGAAAAGTGATTACTCCCCCTAATTCCCTGTTTATCACTATCTCCCAGTCAGGGGAGACGGCGGACACTTTGGCTGCATTGCGAATAGCAAAGGATTTAGGTGTGTTGGCGACTCTGGCTATTTGTAATGTGGCCAATAGTTCGATTGTTCGAGAGTCTGACCTTACGCTAATGACCCTGGCTGGAGCGGAAATCGGTGTGGCTTCAACTAAGGCATTTACCACTCAACTTGCGGCACTGCAGATACTCGGGATTGTGCTTGGACGGCGTAAAGGCCTGACACCTGAGAAGGAAGCGGAATGGGTTGGCGCTTTGCAGCAGTTACCTGAATTGTGTGACAAGGTACTTAAGCTCAACCAGGAAATCGAAACCATCAGTGAGGAATTTATTGATAAGGAGCATGCATTGTTTTTAGGGCGGGGGATTCAATACCCGGTCGCCTTGGAGGGCGCATTAAAGCTCAAGGAAATCTCCTATATTCATGCTGAAGCGTATCCGGCGGGTGAATTAAAGCATGGCCCATTGGCATTAGTGGATAACAATATGCCGGTGATCACCGTTGCACCCAACAATCAGTTGCTGGAGAAACTCAAGGCCAACCTGGAAGAGGTGCGAGCACGAGGTGGCAAGCTCTATGTATTTGCTGATGAAACCGCAGGTTTTGAGGCGGATGAAAACTGCTTGGTGTTTTCTTTGCCTCATGTTCCTTCTATATTAGAGCCCATTATTTACACCATACCTTTGCAGCTGTTGTCTTATCATGTGGCGGTTATGCGCGGAACAGACGTCGACCAACCAAGGAACCTGGCAAAATCGGTAACTGTGGAATGAGGTTGATCTCTATTAGGTTGAGTACATATCTGTTTCTGTCTGTCGTATATCATATGCCTGGAAGGTAGGAGTGAATAAGATTTGTATTCTGATGTTAGGAGAAGATTGCATGAAAAAAATGATACTGGCGCTTGGGGTTGTTGTCTTGGGTGGGGGGAGTCTTCCGGCACTGTCGGCGGATGTTGCAGCGGGTAAAACCAAAGCGGATCAGCTATGTAAGAGCTGCCATGGCCCCGAAGGCAAGGCCGCGATTCCTCTATACCCGCACTTAGCCGGGCAAAATACCATGTACCTGGAGAAGCAGCTAAAAGATTTCCGTAGTGGTACCCGCAAAGACCCTGCCATGCAAGGCTTTGCCAAAATGCTGACTAACGATGATATTGCGAACCTTTCAGCGTATTACTCCTCTTTGAAGTAAATACTTACTGTCCTTTCATCGCTCTCCTCTGGTCGTTTCAGGGGGGAGAGTGTTCCTTTGTCTCTCTCATTGCTTTTTACCTGGCTACCTGGTTTTCGTGATTCTGTAGTTTTTGGCTATTGTTATTTTTTGTACGATATGTATCATGGGATACATTGTTATCTTTAATGTGTCCTGTGATTTGTCATTGAGGTGAGTTTATGACAGCAACACTTGCGATATCTGATGAAGCCTTGGTAGGGAAGAGCGTAATAGGTGCTGCGGAAGCGTTAGGCCTAACGAGAGAGCAGCTTGCTAATGCGATTGGTGTCTCCGTTCCAACTGTGGCTCGGATGAAAAGTGGCGGTGCAGTTCCTGGTAATAAACCATTTGAACTGTCATTAATGGTGATTCGAATATATCGGGCATTATTCGCCATTGTTGGTGGGGATAACGCCTCAATGAAGCACTGGATGTCTACCCCTAATAAGCACTTTTCAGGGGAGTGTCCGAACGATTTGATTCAAAAAGTAGACGGTATTTCTCAACTGGTTTGGTACTTGGACGCAATGCGCGGTCGGATTTAATGGAAATAGAAAAACATTTGTCTCTCCAGATTGGCCTTGTGTGGCGAGTAGTGGAAACACAAGAGGTTGCAGCCACAAGGGACATCACCCAATCCTCTGCAGAACAGCACCGTTTAGAGGAGCTACTGGATGCCTCTAAACCCAAAGTTCCATCAGATTGTGGCGGATTGTCCTATCTGCTCATGACCCCTTTTCGTTATCCCCCTCTCCGTTATGGTTCCAGGTTTGGAAGTACTCACGAACGGGGAATCTTTTACGCCGCCGCAGATATACAGACTGCTTTCGCAGAATCGGCAGTTTACTTATGGCTGTTTCAACGAGGTTTGCAAGAGCTTGGTCCGCTGGAGTACATCCGCGATCAGCGAACCGCATTTTCGGTAAAACTGGCTAGCTCAAAGGCTCTGGATCTGTGTTCAGGTGTTTTCGAACAAGACCGGGAAAAAATAAAATCACCAGATTCCTGGGAGTTCTCGCAACAACTTGGCAGTAAAATCAGGGAGGCTGGTGCGCACTTCTTTTGGTATCCTTCTGCCCGTTTTGAAGGCGGAGTCAATGCTGCAGTGATCTCGCCGGAAGCTTTTTATACCACCCAGCCCGAAGAGCAGCAAAACTGGAATCTTCGCTTAAGCACCAACTCCTGCTGGTTTGGTCGCGCGGACTTGGAAAACATCGAGTTTCGGCGTACTGACTTTGAATCTGACGGCAAGTTGCTGCACCCTGCGCTCTAACTGTCATCATTAAATTCTGTGATTTAACACGCGTCAGGAGTCTTTCTTATCTCATAGGGCTTCTGTATCTTTACGTAAAAAGTAAAACAATAAAGGTGGTTACTTGAAAAGCATAATTGTTGCAGCGAGCCTTATGCTGTTTGCTATGCCTGTGTTGGCAGGGCCGGATCGGGGTGTGTACATCGGTGGCAGTACCATGCTAACCAAAATAGGCCTGCAGGATGCCTATGACAAAGAAGTGCAATTTAAAGTTGTCGAAGGCATTATCGGGTACCGGTATAACTCCCTGCTGGGGGTAGAAAGCCGAATTGGCGCTTCTGTGAGAGGTGAAAATGTCCTGGTTCGAGAGGATCCGGTTTCTGGTGAAGAGGATGTGGTTGAAGCAAATATTGATCACTTCGAGTCGATTTATTATCGCGCAGAGTTGAAAAACGATATCGCCAAACTCTATATGCTGCTGGGCACTGCGAGAATGAGTGTGACCTCAGAATTTGAGGACGGCACACAAGTGACCAACACGTCAAACGGGCTATCTTATGGCATTGGTGGCGGGCTGGTTGTCGGGGATAGCTTCTACTTCAATATTGAAGCTAAAAATCTGATTCACACCAATACCGACACGTATTTTGGCTACGGAGCCAGTATCACCCTGCATTTCTAAAAACCGTTTGTGGCCACCAGTCGAGGTGGCCCATAAAAACTATGATGTTCTTTCTTGAATATACGCGTCGTAATCTGGAACCTGGCGCTCATAGGGCTGACCGATCAGCGGCGAAGAGATAATAAAGTCTGCGGACGAGGGGTTACAGGCGACAGGGATATTCCAAACGGCAGCGATGCGCAGTAGGGCTTTTACGTCCGGGTCGTGAGGCATGGGTTCAAACGGATCCCAAAAGAAAATCAGAACATCGATATCCCCTTCAGATATCTTGGCCCCAATTTGCTGGTCGCCGCCAAGCGGGCCGCTTACGTACTTCACTACCGGAAGCCCGGTTTCTTTCTCCAGTTTGTAACCGGTTGTGCCGGTAGCAAATAGGCGGTGAGCCCCAAGCTCTTTCTTATGGCTTTCTACCCATTGAGAAAGCTCGTTCTTTTTGTTGTCGTGGGCTACCAGGGCAATATTTTTTGATTGGTGAAGTTTTGCGGGTTTACTTTTCACCTGGGTCTCCAAGTATCGGGTTAGAGAGAAAGGGCCAAAGTGTGGGCCCTCAGTCATCGAGAGTCAAATAGTGATATCAAAAATAACCCGATAATTCTGCTTGACTCCGCGCCAGCAAATTACTAACATACGCGCCCTCAAATGAGTACGCGCTCGTAGCTCAGCTGGATAGAGTACCTGGCTACGAACCAGGCGGTCAGAGGTTCGAATCCTCTCGAGCGCGCCATATAAAACAAAAAAGCCTCATCCGAAAGGATGGGGCTTTTTTGTTTCCGTTGAGTAAGTGAGTGCTCTCAATAGCACGGTGATTGGTTTGTAATTCGGTAGTTCTCATCAAGCAATACATCTGTCCAAAGAGATTGTGTATCTTTCCCCATATGCTGCCAGCTAGCGAAGTCATAGGCTTCTTCATTCCCCCATTTGAAAGCAATATCGTTTGATGAGGATATCCAGCAGTTATTTTTGCTTTGTACAAATTCCTCATTTAGATTTGTGCTGTTGGTATATTCCCAGACTCTTATTGCCAGTGGGGAGTTTGCTTGGTTGCTAAAGCCAGCTGCGGATTGGAATACGTTATTTTCGATAAATACTTTTTTTTCCGCACCGTAACTGGTTTGGATTTCAATACCCACATCAGCGGGTTCCACTACGGTATTGTGGGCTACCCGAATATTGCCCTGAGTGTATGGAGGATGAGGGTCGGTAATACCGAGTAAGAGCGCGGTTTTATTGTTCACAAAGGTATTAAAGGTAATTGATGAGTCGTCATCCATGCCGCCAAAACCAATATGGCTTCCGACATCTTTGCTGTTATGAATAAGCAGTTTCCCCGGGCCTGAATGCTTAATTTTATATCCGCTAATACTTCCTTCTGAATAGCTATCCAAAATATACGCATCGGATGATTGCCCTGATGTGTAAACCAGATAATTGCTGCTGTTCCAGTGGTCAGAGTTTCGATCGTAATTATTAAACGCTTTACACCGATGACAGATTGCTTGGCTACCGTTTAAATAGAAACCTGTGCAGTTCTCACTACGAGACCAGTTCGAATCCCGGACGGTAATATTCTGGGCTGCGTTCGATGTATGGGTAACCATCATGCCGCCTCTTTCGCCGATCCCTGCGTTTTTTATTTCAAGGTCTTTATATAACCAAAAACTTGCGTTGTAACTCCAGTAACCATGTCCGCCTGCTGTATCCAGAATGGCCATTTCTCCTGGGAAGCTGGACACAATATAAGGTTTATCCGCACTACCTGCTGCGCCAAAAGTTGGTGCTCTAACGCCGTTGACTTCCCAATTCCAAGTTTCCTGATAGGTTCCGCCGCGAATCATTAAATGACCATAACCCTTTTCGGCTAATGCTTTCAGACCTTTGTCGATTCGTTTAAACGGCGTGTTTATTGAACCGTCATTTGTGTCATCTCCTGTAGGCGAGACAAATAAAAATTGGCTGCTATCAACGGATAAATGAACTGGGATTTCGATTGGTTGTTGGCGCCCATCGTCCACCAATACCGAAAAATCAACATTCTTAGTTTGATATTGAGCTGGCCAGGAAATTTTCCCTTGGGAATCTATGCTCATGTCTGAGGGGGCGTTTTTTAGTTGATAGATAATCGTGTTATTTTCCATATCGGCTGCAATCATCGTGAAGTCGAATGGTATGTCTGGGTGTGCATATGCGGGTTTGGGCCAGAATATTATGGGCTCGCTGCCATAAGCGTCGGGGTTTTCTGGTTGAGTTGGATCGGTGGGAGGAGGTGGAGAAGTGGGTTGAGATGTTCCCGGAGCGCTTTGTTCGCTATTGCCGCCGCCACAACCCAGCATGCTGATACAAAGTAATAGTAAAAATATTTTTTTTCCTGAGTACAAAGCCACTTAGCGCTCTCCTGAATAACGTTTTATCCAACACGAAATAAATATGTCCAGCCCTTGCGTATCTCATTCGTTTGAATAGGTACTAATTAAGCGAGCGTTAATATTGCTCGGTGTTGAACTTGTCGACTCTCGCTTAACAATATGCTGCCGATATGTGTTGGTATTGGCATTGTATTACGCAATAGTGAATGGGGTATATGTACGGTGGTCACAAAAATAAAACTGACGAATCAGGTGTGTTTCATTCCACGGAACTTGGTTATTGATACTTATATGAAGTGTTGGCAAGCTGTGTGTTGAATAAAGCTCATTCTGTTTGGGGCTTGGATTATGTGTATTCTGATATGTCAGGCCAAAATAGAAAAGATTTTCTGTTGGTTGAATAAGGGGAAATAGATATTCGGGTGCCAAATAAAAAATATAATTGCTAAATTTAACATTACTTCTCTATTGAAAATGCAAGTACGCGATGCCCAGTTATACTTGCTGATAAAACATAATGATGTTGGTGGCGCTGTTGGTTCGGGGCGTGTTTTCCTGTATTTACTAAACGGATAGTGGCCCAATGATTGACCTCGTTAGGTTATAGAGAAAATCTTATGATAAAAAATCACTTCCATTTTTCAATATTATTCGTTCTCGCCTTAAGTGTTTTTATTGTTTCCTGTACCCCTACATCTGTGCAGAAAAATAACTCGTCTGTTACTGAGAGTCATTTATCCGAACCTCCACGTGTATTAGCTGTATGGAGTCAAGTTGTTGGGGAGTCGTCAGATAACGCATTAACCGGTTTGATTTTGCCGCAAGTGGCAATGCGTTTTGTGGTGGGTGCGAATGCCGACCCTTCTGTTTGCAGTGTGTTTTCCGTGTCAATAAAAAAGCAAAAAAATACGACATGGATGTACATGCCGGAAATCAAACTCCAGCCGCGCATAAATACAGACAACCCTTTTAATGATATAACGGTATGTGAAGTATCTGTTCCTGATTCGTTAAAAACTCAGTGGTTTGCCGCACGCCTTGAGTACAAGGGCGCCGTTGTGCGGCTTGACTCAAAATTGGTTGAAGGCGATACCAGGCAAACCGTTGGTAAAGGCTTTACATCGGGTAAGGCGGATAACTCTTTTGCGATGGTGTACGGCCCCGGTTCGATTGGACAACGTCAAAAAGGGGAAATAACGGCGATAAGCATAGGGGATACTGGCTGTCGTGGTTTGCCAAAGAACAGTTCCGCTCGCATGATGCAAGCTTGTGATGAAAAAAGTTGGCCTCTATCTACAATTGCTGAATCAGCTGCGGCATTAAATCCTGACTTGGTTTTACATGTTGGAGACTATCGATATTTTTTGGAAGAAGAAGTCAGTACAGACAGCTGGTTATATTGGCAAAAAGATTTCTTCCCCGCTGCACAACCATTGCTTCTAGAGGCGCCTTGGGTGTTTGGTCGCGGTAATCATGAGATGTGTCAAAGTGGCTATTTTGGTCGAGGGTATTTTCAACTGTTTGGAACTGAATCAGAAAATGAGTGCGTAGAAAGCCTTTCTCCCTGGTTCTTTGATGTTGCTGTTGGTGGTTTGCAATCGAACAATGCGCCGCATCGTTTTGTCATTATTGATACCAACGA
Source organism: Teredinibacter sp. KSP-S5-2 (assembly GCF_032773895.1). Taxonomy (NCBI): domain Bacteria; kingdom Pseudomonadati; phylum Pseudomonadota; class Gammaproteobacteria; order Cellvibrionales; family Cellvibrionaceae; genus Teredinibacter; species Teredinibacter sp. KSP-S5-2. Next base: position 535,652 of record NZ_CP120416.1, read on the forward strand.
TGACAAGGCAAAAAGCTTAACCCGCCACTACCAAAATGCGATAAACATGACCCGCGAACCTGCAGGGCCAAAAAGTGTTTGGTGGTTAACGCATATTCCTGCATATGACCTGCTTTATTATAGTGGCAGTTTTCATACTGGTGATACTGGAGTGCGCAACGCATTAAGCGATGCGACAACAGAACGTGGCCCATTGTGTTTGGCTGGAAAGTGTTCGCCCTCGTTATTTTTGCTTGGCCACCAACACCTCTATCAACATCTGAATTTTATTGACTCAAATAATAATGCGATATTTCCTCAGCATTATATTGTGGGTCATGGCGGTGTTAAGGTGGATATGAGCAGCCCAGATAATCTACATCAAACATGTTCTTACGATGGTTTTAGCTTTAACGGCACTCAGGCTAATACAGTAACGGATACTCGCACAGAACACGGTTTTGTTTATTGGCAAAGAAGTGCTTCTACTGTAGATCTGCCTTTGGGGTGGAGGCCGACCCTATATAATGAGTATGGTGATATACAGTCTCATCCTACTGGTAATGTCGAAAGATGTAATCCAATGTAGAAGGGGAGGGGTGATATGATGATTCGAAGGCGTTGTTTTTTCGGGATGCCTTCGATTCGGTGAACTTTGGTGATATTAAAGTTTCGATGATTGTCTTTGAGTTGACTACTTCCCTCTAGAGTTTCAAGTAGCTATTCTGATTCTTGTTGATAGTTTTTGCTCTTTTGATTAATGATTAGCTTTGCTACAAAGCAATAAATCACTGTGAAAACTATAAAAAATAATGGCAGTGTGATGAATAGCGCTCCTTCCATAAAACTACCGGGTAAGCCGTTTAATCCTGGGGTAAAAATAAATAGCAATATTGTCGTAGGGATAGATATTGCTGACGTGGCTATAGAGTATAGAAAAACTCTTCCTTTTGATGATCGAAGAGGGCTTTTACGTACAAGCCAGATGCAGATGTTGTATCCTAATAATAGGTGGATAAATAAAGTCAATAAAAGCATGTCGTTTTTCAGTTCTTATGGTTTTATGTCTCAATGTGGTTTTGGTGTTTTCAGGAATTATTATACTGTTATTGCCTTTTTAGTCCTTCCCTAATGTTTTCAATTCTTTTTACATATATTCTACTTTTACTCTTTCCTTCGTAATACCACATAACTCTCAGGTACTCAATTTGATCCTCTGTGGTGCAAAAGATAATATTGTTTGCCGCCTTCATTCCTTCTGCTTCGTATAGAGTTGTATCAAGTTGCTCATTGACCACTTCGGTACGAACCAGTGTTCCTGAGGGACTACTACCAGAGAAGTCTCGAATAGATATCTCTAGTTTGTCTTTGCATCGCTCTGTTTCTGTGCGTGATTTTATGACCACCGTATCACCGCGTGCAATATCGACAACAACATGAGGGATGCCTCGCGCAAGGGCAGTTTGGGATAAGCATAACAATAATAAAGCGTTTATCGTGTTTATATATGGTTTTTTTGGATCCCTGCTCATATTTCATGTCCTTAGGCTGTGTTTTTTAAAGCTCTTTAGTGGGAATAGCTGATTGTATGTGTTTCGAAACGCCTTTAAATACGTGTGGAGCGATCATAGGTTGGCCATACTTTGCGGCATCGTTAGGATAGCCTCTCCCTCTTGATCCTATGTTTGAAACCGATGATACGCTCCAGCACTAAATTTATGAATAGCAATATTCATTTTGTTAATGATGCGAATTTGGGGTGTCTATAAGCTCGAATAGAGTGCGTTTCCCGTTCCAATATTTATCAAATTGTCGCTTCGTATTGCCAGGAGTATGGAAGACTTCTAGCCAAATTTGGAGAGGTTAAGTGGCCTTCATCAATTGTGCTGAGATCCAGAATTCCAATTAAGGTCGTAGTTCCTAAATCCGAGCTTTCCTCTTGCTTTTCAGCATTTGTCAACGTCGCAATAGGTAGAAGCGAGAAGTATAAGTAGGATTTGGAAAGGTTTTCCTTTTATTGCGTGTTCTCCTTTGCAATGCCAATGATGTCAGAATAGATCTGGACTGAGTAATGTTTTATTGAGAAAAATAGTACAAAAGACGAAGGGGTATAATGCTGTATGCTGGTTTTGGTATGTCGTCAAAGTTAAATATAGCTAACCAATAGTTTATTAGCGCTAGTCCTCATTCTTATTCTGGGCGGAAAATTTGAAAGGGCTCTGCTATAGAGCGAGAGGATACTTTAAAAAAATCGAATCAGGATGGGTGATACTATCGGTGCATATTCTAGAGCTTGGCTCTTTTCTGTGCGTGAAAAATCCCTGTCATATGGTCGTTAGCATAATGTTTATGTTATGAAGCTTGGTTGCATGTATGCTCACCTATATATACCTGGCGCCGTTATAAAATGCTTTTTTTTGGTGTGCAATGAGGTGTTTATGAGTAGTACCAAGACACGTTTTTACGAAATTGACTTTCTCCGTTTTTTGTCCGCATTTTTTGTTGTTGTTTTTCATTATACTTTCACTGCTAGCGTCGAAAACTTTTCCCCTGTAGCTAACTTTGAGGCGGTTCGCTATTTCTCTAAATACGCGTATATGGGAATCAACTTCTTTTTCCTGATCAGCGGTTTCGTTATTTTTATGAGTGTTTCCAATGGGAGTGCAAAAAAGTTTTTGATTTCCCGGTTTACACGGTTGTTTCCTGCCTATTGGTTTGCGCTGCTTGTAACATCGGTTGCAACTGTTTATTTGGGAGGCGAGGTCTTTGATATTAACTGGGTCCGCTTTATTGCAAATATAACCATGATTAATGAGCTGTTCGGTCAAAAACCCATTGAGAGCGCCTATTGGACGCTATTTATTGAGCTTAAGTTTTATTTACTTATCTATGTACTGCTTCTTCTGGGCTTGATGAAATACTATCAACATATTATTGCTATTGTATTGGTTGGCTCTCTGGCCGCATTGTTCTCTCCTTTAGGGATAAGTTCGGAGCCTTTTCTTCACATCTTTCCGCACTGGAGTGGTTACTTTGCCGCAGGCAGCGCGCTTTATTTAGTGAAGCGTGATGGCCCAAGTTTGTACCGGGTTTCGCTTGTTGTGCTTTCGTACCTTTTTATACTGAAACAATCGACTTTATTTGGTGAGTTGATGACGGGGTGGTTGAATTACGAGTTTCGAGCGGATGTCATTGTTGTACTTAATTCTGCGTTCTTTTTCTTCTTTTGCGCTATCGCTTTTATGGAAAACAACATCCTCAGGAAAAAGTGGTGTCTACATCTTGGCGTGCTGACCTATCCGCTTTACCTTATTCACCAGCACCTTGGTTATATGTTGTTTAACCAATTTGGAACAGAAGACAATATTGGTTACTTGGTTGTGGGCATGATCGTGGTAATGCTGGTGATTGCTTACTTTATGCATACTCAGGTTGAAAAGCGATTGGCGCCGTTGTTTAAAACTTTTGGGCAAAAAATTCTGAGGGTGTCAAATTAGATTGTTCATATCAAAAGGCCGGGGATACCTGGTGCAAGCAATACAATGATCATAACTAAAATTGATAGAGTGTACGCTCGAAGTGCTGGAAGAAACCGATATACACGGAAGAAGTAATAGGCTAACCCTAACGGTGCAAAGCATACCGTTAACATTTTTGCTCCAGAAGGTATGGGTAAGCTTTTGCTTCTGGAGTTCACTTCACACCATTCGTAAACAATAATATTAAAAAGAATGATATATAGAGCACCTAATAGTACCGCGAGGTGCTCATTCATATATGTCAGATTAGAGCAAAAGCCAAAGGTTAGATTTAGTCCCACGAGGAGAAGAATCAAAATGGTAGGTCTTTTCATGGTTCTTTGTTGTAACTTCTGATGCTTTTAATATGGTTTAAGGTGTTATCTAAAATATGGTTTTTATTGTCTGTGGTAATTGGTCTTTTTTTCAGTTTAAAAATATTGTATCTATGGATCTATCTCAATCGGTGTGCCAACCTTAACCAGTTCCATAAATGTGTCCATTTCTTTATTGCTTAGGGCAATACAGCCATCTGTCCAGTTAAACTTCTGGGTAATGTATGAAAGCCATCCAAATCCATTTTTTTGCCCATGAATCATAATTAAACCACCTGGTGAAACGCCATTCTTTTTTGCGTTCTCTTTATCCTTTTTATTGGGGTATGAAATATGCATTGCTCGATAAAATGAAGAATCCTCTTTTTTGTAATCCAAAAAATACCTTCCTTCGGGTGTTCTCTGGTCTCCTTCCTGCTGTTTGTGTCCGACCGGGTTTTTCCCAAAAACGACATGGAATTTTTCTACAATTTTGTCCCCATTTATGATATACATGGTGTTCAGCGACTTGTCCACCTTTACGAGAGTTACTTCTGCAAGAGATAGGTGCGAGAATAAAAGTATTAGAAAACAAGCATGTCTCATCGTATGCCTCTCTCGAATACACGGTATGGTCTGCGTATCATGTAATAGTGTGATAACTTAAACTAGTTCTTTTATTGGTATCTATATAGCACGTATAAATATTGCTATTTAATTTGTGTGTGGCTTCTAACTACACCGTTTTGCATGTAGTACAAATATTGTGCTCTAAAGTTGATGTCGTCCGGTACTTCAAATTCAACTTCCAGTTTATTGCTGTAAACACAAAGAGTACCTTGATTCTTAGGGTAATCGCTTTCAACCAATAGGACAAAATTTTGCTCAGTATTGGTTACAATCGGTTTTCTTGCGATAGAACTACCACTAAACCCAGTAATAACTGTCGCTACAATTTTATCTCCTATGTACCTCGCTTCAATCTGAGTTGGTCCGGAATGGCTACATGGCGCATTTGGGGGAGAAATGTCTTTTTGGGTGAAGGTTACGGGGAAATCATCTTTTGCTTTCGCTAAGTTACAAAGGCAACTCAATAAAACAATAAGTGTTAATTTGTTCATGATGCTAATGTTCAGTAATTTCTAATTTTTTCAATGGATGGTTTAAAATTTTTACCGGACTATGTGTCAAAAGCGAATATTTCAAATATGTAATCAAAAAAGCATGTCAGGCCTCTATTACAAAGAGGCCTTAATTTCATTCAATTTTTTAGAAATCAATAGTGTCGTTATTATCGTCAGTCTATCCAGCATTCCTTTCTCTGATTCGTTCTGTGTTTCGAGATCAATATCCGTTTTCTCTTCTTTAATAAGAGCAGATATATGCTCCTTGATTTTTTCGAATCGATTGTCTTCCTGGTTGAGCTGAGGTAACACTTTGATTAAATGGCGTATTAGTTCCTGATAATCATCGAGCCCCATTTTTTTTGCTATCTTTTTTCCGTGCTTCTCCAGCTCTTTAACTTTCATGTCTTTCAATATGGAGACTAATGCAGCTTCTGGTGTGGACAGTAACTCTTGTGTTTTCATTCTCTGTTTCTTTCATTATTTGGGGCGAGATCGCCTTGATGTTTGCCTGTGGAGCAGTACTGAGTTTTATTTAGAGGGAATTGTAACGACTTAACCGTGCAAGGGTAGAGGGTCGTACCTGGATATTTGCTTCGAGTACCTCCACACGATAGATTGTGTGGAGGTAGGTGTTATCGAGTCAAGATTTTTGCTCAGGTGAATCCGTTTTTGTCTTGAATATGCTAGTTAACACTTCTGGGTGGCTTATACATCATGCAGTTTGCGACGTGATTATCCAACTTCTGATTAAACCAGGTTAAGGTTTCCACTCTCTTTCCTTTCGCCGGGTTAGGGTCATTTATATAAACCTGGCCATTTTCTACCCCAGTCAAAACGACGATATGGGGTACACCATCCCATCTGCCTGCACACCAGATAGGGCCATAGTTTCTTAGTAGTACTTCGAGCTGTTGTTCGGTCAGGTTTGATGTAGGTGATTTTACAGATTGCAGGCCTTCAGCTTGTGCCAGCCTTATAAAATCGTTGAGATTGATCCCAGAGTTTGCGTTCCATTTGTCTGGGAGACCCAGGCGCGGGCCGGCTTCACGAAAATAAGCAACCATACAGGCAGATGCATACCAACAAGACATGGAACGTAACTGGTTTACTAGTGGAACATTTAATCTCACACTCATATCGGTTTCCCCGTATTTTTATGGTTTTAGTTCAACGCCTACCGGAATGGGCAGTGCTTACTGCATGTTCATAGACTACTACCATTAGCATAACGGTGCCAATGGCTGAGTCATTTTAAGGGTGGTGGTTATCAGTTGGCCCTGCAAAAAAGAGGCGCTGATATTTATATATAGCAGGTTTTTAAAAGGGGGGCTCAGGGGCTGTCTGTCACAATTCATTCATGAAAACACGCCCCTGTTCAAATGTATTATCAAAGCCAGTTCTATTGCCGGAACAGTGCAATTCGCCCCTGGTTGGGGATTGCATCCAGCATCACGCGGCCATCTGTTCCAATGGTGCAGGGTTTGGTCTGAGCCCCTTGCATCGCCGTGCATGCAGTCCAATTGGTCGGCACTGTGATCAAGAGCGTCAGGGGTTCATCGTAAAGTGGGCTCAAGGTACTGGCCAGGTCGAAGTAGATGCGATCATCGCACTCCTGATGCATTCGAATATTTGAACGCTGGGCTTCTTGCGTGTATTTGTAGAGTTCTATTCGGCCGGCAACCCAGATTCGATCGGTGATGGTGGCAACGCTGTTCAGGAACGACTCAAGCTCTTCGTAATATACGCCTCCTACGCCATTATCAACGGGGTCGCCTGATGTGTTAACACCGCTTTCATAGTCTGTGCAGGCGTCTGTGTCAGTGCTGAGTATGCCGTGAAAAGAAACCGTATATACGCTGCTATTCGCTAGGGCGCCTGTTACCCCCACGTTTGCAACGGCTCCGCCCGATACACAATCGCCATTGGCATTAATGGTGTAATTCGAAGAGGTGCAATACATGGCGTTGGCAGACGCCAGCTGGGGAACGGGGTTGCTTGGGTTGGCGGTTGCCTGATAGGGCGGGCCCATGTAGGTCTGTCGATCGATGTGATTGACCTGATTGAGGATTTCCACTTCTACAGAGGGAGCCCAGTTCCAGGAGGTGCTCGAACTGGAGTTAAACGCAACTAACGAGGCATTTTGTTGCAGTGGTATGCCGTGGCGGATTTCCCAGATCACATCTGCGGCTTCGGCGACTTCGGCCTGCCAAGCGGTATAGCCGGACACGTTAGCGTGGTTCATGGTGTGGTTGGCGAGTTCCTGGCCTAGTGCCGGTGCCTGATCCCACATTGCGCGATTGCTTTGAAACGCGGATCTTCCCGGGTTGATATACCAGGTGCCGGTGAGGCCTCGGTTGTGCAGTGCTTCAAGGCCACACAAGGCCTGGCCAGGTGTGCTGTCGTCAAAACGAATGACCATCGCACCTTCGCGATTGCCTTGCCAGCGGGCGATTTCGACACTCACGGGGCTTGTGGGTGCGGAGCAGCTGGTGGGTGTGAGTGTTAACCGCGCGTCGTCGACGTGATCGGATATTGAGGCTCGGCGCAGCGGTGAAGAGCTGGTGAGGTACTCGAAGGGGCCGGGCTCAAAGGTTGTAGCCTGAGGTCGTAGTGTTCCCTGTATATCATCGGTGACTGATACCACATCGCCGCCGGGGGTTGTGACCGATTCCGTACCCAGGCCTATCAGAGGTGAGAAGTATTGCAGGCGATAATCATTGTAGCCATGCACGCCGGTGTCATAACGCTCAAAGGTTGGGTTCAACGTCAGACTGCCGTTCGGGCCGGGATCTGTCCCGGTGGTAAATGGGGCGCCGTCAGAATTCCAGGAGAAGTTGTAATCGAGGATACCTGTACCGCCATCAATGTCGTAGGGCGTTGCGGTCAGGTTGGGTGCGTTGTGGTTGTCGCAATCAAGAGTAATGTTATTGAAGATCGCGTAATCGGTGACATTGGCAATGTGAATGGCGTTACCAGGAATGGCAGCCTGAGTACCCGGGTTGAAATACGAATCGATCACGTCATCGATTTGCGATTTAAACAGGTTGTTGTAGATGTATAGGTCACTGATGGTGCCGTATTCGTAGGCCGCTAACCCGATATCACGGTATTCAAAAATATTATTGCGAATGATGATGTTGGGTCGATTCGACGCAGGCCCATTAAAAATTATGCCTTTGCTGACATGAAAGTTACTCCAGCAATGGTTACCTTCAATAACCGAACTATGGAACGCGCGCGTATCAAAGCAATCAGCATGGGCGTTGTGAATGGGCTCGGCCAAATCATAGTTGTGGCTGTCCAGCGGGTCTGCATAGTTAGCGATAATGTTGCCGCTTATCGTATGGCCTGATCCGTGTAACAGCATTCCATCTGCGTCATCCCCGGCCGGGTAATCCATAGGGGCGAGTGTTGGATGGTAGGCGACGACTTCCACGATGTCATTGTCTTGAATCTGGCCTCCATTGCCATCAACGGCGATGCCAATCTGACCGACGTAACTCAACTCATTACCCGCGATTCTGAAGTTCGAGGCCGAAGAGTTCACGTCGATTCCAAGGTAGGGTGAATCGTGGATTTTGTTGCCCAGAATTTCCGTACCCGTGGCCGCATTGATCGTAATTGCGGGTGTTCGCAGAGGTTGCTCAATGTCGAACCCGTAAATCTTTACGTAGTCGCCGTTAATGACAAAGCCACCCTTGAGCTTGGTTTCAAGAGGCACCTCTGCACGGATAACAATGGGGTCTGTTGCTGTGCCACTGTTCGCGATGGTGATTTGGCCACTGTAGTAACCGCTACGAACCATGAGTGTGTCCCCTGGGCCCAGTTTATTTACCGAGCTTTGCAGAAACCGCCAAGACTGTTCGTCAGTACCGGGGTTAGCGTCATTGCCTACGTGGGCTCCGGCTATAGACACATAGTAAGTACTGGCCGTTGGGCTTGGTTCGATTGGGTCGGCTACACAAATGCTCCATTCGCTCCACAATAGATTTCCACCGCAGGTACGAGTGCGGCTGCCTGCGGTCCCACCAACGGTGCATGTCGCCGTTTGAGTGTCCCCGGAAGTACAGGTATTGGGGTTACCGCTACTGCTCGAGTTGCTGCTTGAACTGCTACTGTTGCTTGAGCTTGAGCTTGAGCTTGAGCTTGAGCTTGAGCTTGAGCTTGAGCTTGAGCTGGAACTGGAACTGGAACTGGAACTGGAACTGGAACTGGAACTGGCGCCGCCATCGATTCCGCCACCACCAGACGAGCCAGAACCGCAGGCAGCCAACAATGTGAACATAGCAGCTGCAAACAGCCACCTGAACGAGGGGTATAACTTCATCATCTGTATTTCTTCCTGCATACATTCTGGTTGGTGAGGAGGTCCGATATCGCACGTTGGAGAAAGCATTTGATGCTCTCTTGTTTGCGATGGCACCGAAAGCATTGTCTGGATTTTGGGTGGTTGAGGAGCATCCGTTATCGTCGCCACTATTCTCAAGATTTGCGAAAAAGATAACACCAAAGTTTGGCAAGAAGTGGGGTGGGGTTAACATTTACGTTAAGGCTATTTGTAAATAAATGTACAACACATCTAGTGAGTGAAAGAAAGTGATGTCGTTAGTCTTTGATGGTGTTCTTTCTGTCTACGAGGGATGTGTTAGTTGCTTGTTGTCTGGTCTGCTTGTCTTTTTATGGAGATCCTAACAAACGATTTTATTTTTTATAGAGAAATAATTTGATTTAGGGCGCTTGCTGAATCGGTGTTTTAATTGTTCGGCAGTCACCTAAAAAACTGGTTTAGATAGTGTTGTTTAAGGTGTTTAAAAATATAAGGCGCGTACAGTAAAGAGTTGTTCAGTAGGTGGTGATATTTTTGATTGTGGTTTTTGTTGGGTGTAAATGAAAGGCAATGTGTAAAGTGTTTAAATAATAAAAAGTTTTATAAGTTGTTTTGTTTTTATTTGGTTTTTAGTCTTAATTTAACTTTTAATTTGTTGATCCAGTTTAATAAAACGTGATTGGTGGGTGGCAGTTAAAGTTATGAGTTTGATTGTGATGCATAATAATCGTGTTCATGCTAAAACAAAAAGTGGTGCTATCATTAAGAATTACTACTTTGTTCTGATGGTTGTCGGGGGTGATTGTACGAAATTCGCAAGGCAATAGTTGTTTTATCAAAAATAACAAAAAATATTGGTTGGTTATAATTAAAATTTGATGTTGAGAGTGTAGATGTATCTTAAGCATGTTTTTCGTTTTGGCTTTATGGAAATGGTGGGCAGCTATGCTGTAATTGTGTGTAATGAGGGGGTGGAGATTGACGCGTCTGAAATTGACGTTATGCGAAATACGTTAGAAAAGGTATATGGTCAAAGACCGTTTGGGGTGATAACAAATCGGATAAATATGTACTCCGTAAACCCAATCTCAGTAAAGGAATTATTTTCTCTTGATGGCTTGGTTGTCGGGGCAATTGTTGGTTATTCAGGAAATGCTAAAATTATTGCCGAAATAGAGGCAATGATTGTTGATATCAAGCCGTTAAAGTTCTTCTTTGATATGCAACCCGCTATTGAATGGGTTGAAGCGGCTGTGGGGGAGGTTGTCGCTGAAGATCGTCCATTCAATAATTAAATTCTCGATTTTCTAACCTATCCTCTGTGTAACCGCGTTCACTTACTATGACGGGATGCGGGCTTATATTTTTGTTAAAAAAGAGCATAGAAATAGTGCAAACTATGCAAGTTTTGGTTAGAAAAAGCACTGTTTTGGGCGTGTTGAATTGCCTATCATAACAGCGTCGGGTAACCCAAAATATCTCGGCGCGACTTCTAGAGTGCAATTGTTAGGCAAGCTTTGCCGTCAATAGCTTTAGTCCTTTACCTCTACAGACTCAACTGTCGCGCGTTCCCGTGATCAATGCCTATAGTGAGAAGTTATTATGAAGTTTCTATTCATACTACTTACCTCGTTACTGCTCTCCTGTTCGGGCGACAACGCTTCTACGAATGCAGAGAAAAAAGCAGTGGTAGTGGAGCCTCCGTGGCTGTGTGAAACGGAGTTGCACCTCATCGCCGTACCTTATTGGCTCTTTAATAACGTCACCGGAATCTATTCTGAGCAGAGCGCTCCCGAGTTTGAACAGTGTATTGCCCTCGATACATCTGGGGAGGAGACAACATATTTATGGAAGTGGGATCTCTCTCGCCCCATTGAGCGGCCCCTTTATCCGCAGATTATTTTTGGTAAAAAACCTTGGGAGGAGTGGAGTACCTCAGAGGTTTTACCAAAGAAAATTTCCGAGCTTAAATCGGCTATCACGCAAGTTGTTTACCGTACCTTTGCTTCGGAGCCGGATAAGATCAACGCTGCCTACGATATATGGATAACCAATGATGCTCAATCCAAGACTGAACACATTGAAGCGGAATTGATGATCTGGACTAGCGGAGAAATGCTCCCGCCATTTGCTCCCATCAGCGAAGAGACTGTGGACGGTGTTCTTTACGATTTTTACTATTACAACGGCTGGGAAAACCCTTATATTGTTTTTCGAAGAAAAACGCCCGCTTACGATTTGTCACTCAATATTCAGTCGTTTCTCACCCGGCTGATCGAGAAAGGTTACATCACCGAGTCCCATTATCTCGCCTCTGTAGAGTTTGGCAATGAAGTTCATGCGGGCTTCGGTGAAACTCGAGTGAGTTTATTCTCTGTCGTGATCGAGTGAAAAGCATCCCTAAACATTTCTCGCTCAAAAGAGGCTTAAAAGTGAACGACATGCTACATGTCTGATTTAAAATCGAATAAACGGAAATGGGGGATAGTCGGACAGTTTCGCCTGATAGGTGTATACCTCAAAACTCGATATAGAGCCTTAGCATGTCCTTAAGTTGAATGCCATCCTCATAAATTGGCTTCGAATAATTCTCGATAAAGTGATTTTTTATCACCGAGTCAACACGAAATCCCGCACGTTGATAGTATGTTAGTTGGTAACCAAATGTGCCTGTACCAAGCTCTACTCTTATTATTCCTTTCTGAGCGAGTAGCTCAAGAGTGAACTTGAGTAACTTTGTACCTATGCCTTGTTTTTGATTGCTCGGGTCAACAGAGACGTTATAAATTTCAGCTAGCGCATCAGTGATTTTTTTTGCAACACATACACCAATAATTTCCTCTCCATTCGTCGCAGCGAAAACCCACGAATCATTGAGGTATGAATGTATGTTCTCCTCACTGGGGTCTGCCAATAACAGTAGCGCCATGGGTGCGCAACTTTGAGAAACTTCTTTATATTGTATTGTGTTCATATGTGCTCTTTTATTTTGTATCTGATGGCTTGGCGATAAAGGCTTGCTTAGCGTGTCGATCGAAACCAGCGGATTCATAAAACTTAAACGTGTCTTCATTTAAACGTCCAGTTAACAGCATGACCTTATAGCAGTTTTTTAACCAGGCTGTATTTAACGCATGTTCCAGCATGCTGCGGCCGTATCCTCTTCCGCGCCGGTCTCGATGAACCACTACATTTTCGAGCACAGCATAGGGCCGGCAACCTCTTGTTAAGTTGGCGACAATGATCAAGCAACAAGAGCCAATAAGCTTGCCTTTATCAAAAAGGCCATAACACAAAAAGTCTTTGTTGTTCTGTATGTGCCCCCATACTTCCTGGACGATTGTCTCATCTGGTAATGGATCATCCGATTCATGAAGGTCTTTATATAGCTCTAGAAGCTGGTCTAATTCGCTTTCGTTTAATTCGCGTATTTCCATAATCAGTTAGACGCAATAGTTAATTAATGGAGTGGTGTGCCCATATATATTGGGGACGGTATTGGATTATAGCAGTGTCAAAATCGAAGTTTCGTAAGCTTAGAAGAAGATATGGAGAGCCATACAGTATTAACTTCTTTAAAATAATACTATAAGACATTACTCGAATCTCCCTTTGTCTATATTGCTAATGTGGAAATGAATTATTGCTATTAAATGAGCGGGGAGGGCGTTTCCCTCCCACTTATTTTTGCGGCTACTTCTGTTTGCCTGTCAGATTTAACGTGGAGTGAATTGATTCTGTTTCTATTATTCTCTCCAGTGTTCTGGCTGGTTCAGTACATCTGAACATTTTACCTTGCCTTGAGCTTGACCGAGAACACCGGTAGATAGCTCCATTACCATCCAGGCATTGGAAAACTCCTCTGGAATGAAATAGGGGGCTTCAAATCCCAGACTTTTAGCATCGTTGATAAAGCCTGATCGAGGGTAGTAATCGATATGCCCTAATACGAAAACCAGATCGACCCCTGTTTTTTTCAGCTGGCGTAATCCTTCTTTGATTAGGCGCCCCCCAACTCCTGTTGACTGATAATCGGGTAATACTGCAAGGGGTGCCAGAATCTGTGCTTCAATTTCTACAGGGCAATTGGTAATGGTTACTTTTGTAAAAAGGATATGCCCTACCAATTTTTTATTTTCGACCGCGACAATGGAGTGTATTGGCATCGCCGTCTCATCTTCAAATAAATCGTGCACAAGCTTGGCTATACCTTGAGCTTTTTCTGGGCCTTCAGTTTTCTCGAATGCCAATTCATGTATTTTTTCAATTTCTGCCTGTTCGTTTTTGTTTGAGAGTCTAATTTTCAATGTTCTTTCCTTTCGATTTTTACTAAATAGAATAGATGTGTGGCGAAAATTAAGAGATGTTGCCAATGAAAGATAATACAGAAAGGGATGGCGCTACATTATTTCCGAGCGGAAAATGTAAATACGCCCATGTTCGAAAACATAGAAGGATTAAGAAAAAATTTACACCAGTACAGTTCTGATTATTTTTTATCAGCAACGATTGGCGCAATATCTAATAATTTAGAAAACAAAAAAATCCTTGAATAGAAAATTGACAAAACGAGTCTGTCTTATATCACCCGGAAAAATCATTGTCAATTGTTGGTCTTTCTAACCCTTTTTCTTGGCAATGATTCTTGTTAATGTTTGCGGGAGTTTTCTGTCCGGTCGTTTAATTTTTTTATTCCGATAGGCTTATAATAAGAGTGCCTAGACTTATAGGAAATCGTCATCTTAGGGTATATAGCCTCGTCAATCACAAAATGATATCACTGAAGAAAGCAGGCTGTGGCGTTGCTTCAGTTTCACTCTCGCGACTGAAGTTTAGGCTCAAGTAACAAAGCGGTCATCTATCCCCGTCGAAACTAAATCAAAGGCACTGCATTGGGTTGGTGAAATCGCCATGTCAAGCCGTGAGGATCAGACCTTCTTTAGGAGGAACACTATATAATACCCGGCTATAGTGATTACAGACGAATGATTTAAGAGACCCCATGAAACGTGAACTAGCCTTTGATTTCTCCCGTGTAACCGAAGCTGCCGCACTTGCCGGATACCGATGGCTTGGCCGAGGTGACAAAAACATCGCCGATAATGCGGCTGTGGAAGCCATGCGCATTATGCTAAACAAGATGAATATTGCTGGCGAAATAGTAATCGGAGAGGGAGAAATTGATGAAGCTCCCATGCTCTATATTGGCGAAAAGGTGGGCGTCAAAGCCGACAGTGCTACAGTCTGTAATGTTGATATCGCGGTTGACCCTATTGAAGGGACTCGCATGACCGCAATGGGGCAATCCAACGCCGTCGCCGTGTTAGCGGCAGGTGAAAAGGGCAGTTTTTTAAGTGCGCCCGACATGTACATGGAGAAACTGGTTTGCGGCCCTGGTGCGCGAGGCGTGATCAATTTAGAGCACAGCCTTGAGGACAATATTCGCGCGGTTGCCAAGGCATTAAAGAAAGATCTCAATGACATCACACTGGTTACCCTTGCCAAACCCCGTCACCAGAATATGATCTCAGAAGTGCATCGCCTGGGCTGCAAAGTTTACGCTATACCAGACGGAGACGTTGCCGCCTCTATCCTTACCTGTATGCCGGAAAGTGACGTAGATATGCTGTATTGCGTAGGCGGTGCCCCCGAGGGTGTAATAACAGGGGCGGTAATTCGGGCGCTCGGCGGTGACATGAACGCGCGCCTGCTACTGCGTACCGAAGTCAAAGGTGCGGACGATGAATCCCAAAAACTCGCCGAACAAGAGAGAGAACGCTGTAAAACAATGGGTGTGGAACCAAATAAAATTCTGCGTTTAAACGACATTGCCAAAAGCGATAATGTGGTATTTTCGGCAACCGGGATCACCAAAGGCGACTTGTTAGAAGGGGTAACCCGTAAAGGAAATCTCGCTACCAGCGAAACCCTGCTCATACGAGGGCGGTCGCGCACGATTCGAAAAATTCAGTCGACGCATTATCTTGAACGTAAAGACGATAAAATCAAAGAGATTGTGTTGTAGATATCGGCAGGCGAACTGCTCGCGGTTAAAATTACACAAATATTAAGTAAACAGCCGTCTTTTACGGCTGCTTTTTAACGTTATCATCTGTAATATTTCCTTCAAGAAGATAGACTTGTATTTGATGTTACGTCTGATTGATTTCCTGAAGCTTGAGTATTGAACTGAGTTTAAAAAACAAACGAAAGCTGTGTTTGTTAGTGAATCGAAATTACTCGGTTATCCATATTTCAGTGACAATAGGATATTTAACTGTCCCTCCCCAAAACGGAATAACATCACATTTAGTACTCCACATACCTATTTTTTTTCCAGCCATATATGCTGATAATACAATGGAGGTTTGTGTGGCAATTCCCGCTGTGGATGAAGGAAGGTGTACTTTGTTCATATTATGACATCCGTCTGGGTTTGATAATTTGCTACCGTCTACCCATAAAGTAACGCCTCCTCCATTATGTGCATGTATTTTGTTTATCGTTATGCCGTCACCTAAATTAATTAAATACCCGGATGCGTGTACGTTTGAAACTATAAATAACATTCCAATGACCAGTATTTTCCTCAGCATATCTAATTTTCCTTTCGTTTCTAAAAATTCTATACTCAATAAGTTCGCAATTTCGTTTTCGGGCATGAATCTAAGGGTGTGCTAATCTATCTCTTCCAAGCCAGTGATAATGCATACAGTTTGGGTGTCATCTACAACATACTTTATTTTCTTTCCACGTGCTTTGGCTGACATGGCAAAAGCATACTGAGCTTTATTGAACTCGGTGCCGTCCATGTCGATCTGCCCTCTCGAATATAAGCAGTGGCTGACAAATTGCGGCGATGTTATATAAGCAACCCCGTTATTTAATGATAATGTCCACTCAGTCAGAACATCAGGTGACCAATACCTTTTGGCTAAGGTTGGGAAGCTATAAGTTAGTGTAAGACCGATTAATAATATATGTATTTTTAATTTCATTTCTTTTCCTTGATATGTATGGTCTAAAGTGTCGGGTCGGTATGAAATAAACACTAAAAAATGCATACGATTTAGTTTTTTATGTCAAGATATATAACTCTGCATTCGCTGTTTTATATGCTTATTATCCGTGCCACGCAGAGTCCCATTAGTCTCTTGGAATCGTCTACACCAACCGTAATTTGAGTGTTGCTTAATTTCGCAGCTAGCACCGTTGAAAAAATGGAAGGAGCTGCATCTTTTGATATCACAAATACAGCTTTATTGTTGCACGACGAAGAAGTTGGACAGCTTCCTACGCTTGATTGGCTGTCAAGGCAAAACCATATCTGGTTATCCCAACCTATTCCATCCAAATACTGGTGGTTAACTATTTTTATCACATTACCGCTAACTTCTCCCGTTTCGGAGATGCAATTAACAGATATTAGAAATAGGATAAATACAGCAATTACTTTTTTCACGATTTTATTTCTCCAATGTTTTAATGTGTATACTTGCCTGCAAGCGAAGGACGTAATTTTCTGCGAGTCCTTGCCTATGTTGAAGGTACTTCTGCCTTAGTGAAATGTTTTGTTATAAATATTGCTTAATATTTATAACGCCAATTTTATATGAGTTTCTTAGTTCTGATGCTATAAATTTAGTGCCAGCTACACGTACGGTTTTGCTGTTAGTTTGTCTTGTGCCGGTGTGGCGAAAATTTTATAAAACAGACAATGAAAACTCTGTCCTATTGGCGAGCCTTTTTATGCAGCTGCTATTTACTAAAGCTAAACACTGTGATTGGCCGAGTGTTGTCATTTCCACACCATCTTTCTGGAGTGCCAGGAAACACGTTTAGCGTAGTTTTCCCTGAAGCCATCATAAATAAAGCCATTGAAATAAAGTGATTAAGCTTCTGCTCACCAACTTGCGATTTTTTTACAACCCATCGCTCTCCATTACTCATAACCATGGAAAAGTCGTCCCCACAATAGAATACGCTTTCTATTGAAAGACCTGATCCGGAGGCTTTGGCTTGAATGGATAGGGTAACAAGGATAATTATGAACAATATCTTTTTCATCGCGAAAAACTCTTATTTAAACTTTGTATAACATCTGAATAATGTGGCAGATTGCCCGATAACAGGTTGTATGAGGCAGAGGAAGACAAAGAAAGAAGAAAAAAGGTTTTAGTTTCATAGGTTTAGCTTCCACTGCTTATATGTTTGCTATTATCTGCACCGTCCGGCTTGCTGTTGCATTATCGCAATTTTACTCCTTTTTTCCAATAATAATATTGATATCCATTAAGTCGATCAATCATTGCTGGTAGTTATTGGTGTGTTTCTTTTAATCTGTCTTGATTCAGAAGTGAGCGTGTTAATGGGAAAGTAGCCGCCGGTTCTTGGGCTGCCTGATTTCATCCGTATATCTAAGAGATAACAGGGGCAATAGATCTGCCCCTGTTATCCCTAATTCGCCTACTATTTCTGCTTGGTTGCTAACGCGCTGTAATGGTGATGAAGCGCAGTGATCAACGCGAGGTTAGGCGAGGTATATAAAATGTCATTCTCATTTGAGGAATAGCTTAACTGAGAATCCACATAGGCTTTGGCTGGTAAGGTGCTGGCGTAGGCAGCCGCTTCACCGTGGGCATCTGTTACTGCGTCCTCTAAGTCAGCGTTTGGCCCACCTGGAATGTATCCTGGTAACGAGCCGGGAATACCATCTGCAATCGAGACACTATGATGCAAGTTGACCACCTGCTTTGAGCCGAAGCCAGTAACGAAGTTGTAACCCGTTGCATTTTTACCCAGTATGTAGTCAGCTACCGCCGCTGCGGCATCAAGGTATTGTTGATCGCCAGTGATTTGGTATGTGTAAATAAAGCTCAACCCCGCTGAGCCCATATCGCCATTTGAGCCCCAGGTGAATTCTATTTCCGGGACTTGGTATGCCGAAGCATTCATATCCTGAAGCGTTTTATCTGACCATTCCTTTATCGATTTTTCTACGACATTTTTCAGCTTCTTAGGCAGTGCTTCCCGGTGCACAATTAGGCTCATGATGCCTAAGCCCTTTTCATTTGGCCACGTTGGTTTTTCGTAACTTTTTAGGGCCTCAATATTTTTTGCGAGATACTTTTTATATTTCGACTTTTCTGTCGAAATAAGAAGTTCGGAGGCCGCCCATAGGAATTCATCACTCATGTCGCTGTTGCTGTATGCACCGGAAAGTACTCCTTCAGGGTTTGTGAAGATCACATTTGGGTTCTTTCGCGCCCATTTCCAAGCTCGCTCTGATCGCTCTAAACAATCCTTAGCCCACTTGGCATCGATTGGGGTAAAGAGCCTATAGGCCATTGCCATGGCCGCTGAAAAATTGAGAGCAGACGCTGTAGATTTGCCATACACGTTACGTTGTAACGGGTCAGTATGAGGAAACATCATGTCTGGATAAATGTCGGAGGTCATTTTCACAAACACACCACCGTCTGTGTCCTGCATTTTCTTCATCCACTCAAGCTCATAGCGAACTTCGTCAAGCAAGTCGCTTATACCATTACCAGATTCTGGGATATTGAGGCTGCTGTCCGGGTACGCATTCGGAACCAGCTCCATTAAGCTCATCATATTGGCGATGGTAAAGCTAGCGCTCACAATATATTTGCCAAAGTCCCCTGCGTCATACCAGCCTCCAGGGGCATTTAACCGACCCTTTTTACCCGTTGATGGGTGAAACACCGCGTCTGTATCTGGGTGGCCGGCCTTACGTTTATATATTCCTGCATATTTTTCATCTAGAGACATAGAGGCGCGCTGGAGATAATAGGATTTCATCATTGCGATGGACACCTCATTCCAAACATCCTGCTGAATGAAAAAAGGCCAGGACACGTTGTCGCCAACTTTTAAGCGATAACGCCCACTTTTTGAAAACTCAGAGAAATCGGCTTTTCTTGCTGTTTCTTCAGACTTTGCCCAGTAGATGGGCTTCCCCAGTTTGCCTTCGAAAACCGTCTTACCGCTTTCGTCGAGTAGAGAAAAAGCATCCGTTTTTGTATCGCCAATTGCGATCGCAATTTTTGGCGCGTCGGGGTAATAGCCGATCTGATTGATACGAATCGATTCTTCATTGGCATGTGCAAGCAATGGAATGATAGAAAAGAGGAAAATGAAAAAGCGTAACATAAGGATACCCCCTAATTGTGCGTTATTGTGTTCTAGCTTTACATAACTTAGACCACAAATCTATATTGACCAAGGGATGGTGAAATTTTTATGAAGAGAACGAGAAAGCTCTCTGTTTTGGTCCACTATTTAATAAGGGTGTTTTTTATTAGAAAAACGGCTATATCTCGCTATGTTTCACTTGTAATTAATAGCTATGTTATTGCCTGTTTTGTATATCTTGGCTGGTGTACGACTACACATAAATAATGTGTAGTCTATATGTTAAATAAGGAGGTTTACTGCTCCCGATTTTATTCGCAATGCATAATATCCTGCTGAAGATGCAGCCAGTTTTTCTTCTGTGTAAATTCAGTTCGTATTTCTTCTATTCGAACGGCTGAGTCTTTGGTTCTTGGCGTCGTCGGATCAAGTAAGTCCAGCGCACTTAAATGTGGGCGATTTATTTCTTCTTTCAGTTTTTTCGCGTTAAGTTGTTCTTGTTTAACCTCTTTTCCGTACATACCCAAACAATATCGGCATGACGATTGGGGTTTATCATTATCCAGATACTGGCGTAGTGACTGAAACAGGTTAGGGCTGTTGTGTATATCCAGGCCATCCATTTCCAGGCTGTCTGGCTTGCCTATCATTTTCAATCGTTTTCGAATGCTGTGCACGCGAGAACAGCGATAGTACTTTCCATCCAATACGGTGTGACAGTTCACCGCCGAGTAACACCCCCGGTGTATTGTTTCCACTAATGTTTCATCGGTTTCCTTAATTGGCGTAAAGACTTCATTGAATGTCTCGATTGGCATTTCGACAAATAAGCAGCCGTAGCGTTCGGCAATAGCAGACAGCGCTTGAGCATCATAGCGACGACGAACACCAGGGTAGACACTAATTCGAACTTCAGCTAAATACTGCCAGGCATCAATAGGCATTTTATGCAGCAAGGTGCCGTTTGTGAGCAAAACAATACCTTCAGCAATATTCACTTTTTTTGCAATACGAAGAAAATCCAACAACTGCGGATGCAATAGAGGTTCGCCACCACAGAGTTTAAGTTCATCCACATACAGTACTTTGGCTAAGGCCGTTAAATCACGTTCAAATTCTGCTGGGGATGCAAAGTGCTCATCAGACCAGGGTGCCGCGTGATCGCATCCTGCACAACGAAGATTGCAATGCTCCGTTAGTTCATAGCTCAATCCGCCTCGCTGTATTCGACCTGACGTGTCACTTGATGGTGTTGTTAAATGGTTGCTATTTGTCATGTTATAACGCACTCCTAAAGTATTTTTAAAATTAATATCGAAGCTGTAATTAAAATCAAAGAGCAAAAATTAAGATAAATTACTAGGTGAAAATTACTGTCGTGCTTGATCCTCTTCTTGATTAGGCCCTTATTTAAAGCGCCTTCTTGCTTCTCTTTGTTTTTTGTTGCGACGTCTTCATCAAAGCAAAAAACCGAAGGTTAGGGTGAAGTAAGTCCGCGCTTAAGTTGGTCGTTAGTGACATGCTTGTTGCCCATTATTGTTTTTTAAAATTTATTGTTGGTTTTTCTGTTGGAATTGGGCTTGTGTTCAGTAAACGTTATTAACGCCTTAGGTGCGGTTTTACCGACAAACTATAATTGCCTTTAGGTAGGTCGTTAAATAGAAAAAGAATGAGAATAATTAGTAATACGGAACATGAAGTACAAAAGGCGAAAAGCTAAATTAAAAGCATAAGGGGAGGTGGTTTTTAATTGTTATTTAATTTTCGGCGTGTTCAAAGGAAATTCGATCAGTTTTGATATGGCAGCGCAGTTTTGTTACCAATATGTAAGGTTTGTTTGGCGTTGCTGTTTGGCAGAGATGCCTTGCGTTCGTTGTGCAATATGAAATTAGTCTGTTAAGGATGCTTTTTAGCCAATTCTCTTTCTAGTGTCTGAAGTACAAAATTGTCATTGCCAACGTAGGTAACACCTTTAATGTCTTGGGTTTTGGTTTGTTTGTATATGCGTAATAGTTAATTGGTTAGGTAGCCAACTTGCGTCTTTATTGCTTTTTAAGGGCTGATTTTTAATAAGAAATTACTCTCCTCGAAAAACCAAGTAAAAACAGTATAATCCTATAACAAAAAATCCGGCTGATAAGTATAATGATTGCTCATCCGTAACTAAAAAATACTGGCCTTTTGCTTTGATACTCTTGGTGCTGTAGATCCGATAAGAAACAAACCAGCTAATCATGCCAAAAAATATAGATCCGGAATATTTTTCAAGCCAATCTATCATATTCTATATATTGCCTCTCTATGTTTTTTTACGAACACCAGGACGTAACAAATTGCGATACTTCTATTTTTATTGGGGTGAGTTTTCTGGTTGTGTCAAAAACAGACTATACGTCCGTTCGAACCGTCGAAGCATTATTTCTCAAGATTGGATATCCGACATATGTTTCCGTCAATGTCTTCTGCGACAAGTGTTACGTTCTATTATCATAGTCGTTGTTGAGTAAATCAACTCACTGCCATTTGTTTAAATACTTTTTGAGCTTAACGCACAACAAATAGTAGAGCGAGAAACATACTGTCCCCGCCATAACCATACGAACCGGATGCGTTTCATAGCTATTGAAATCTAAAAAATAGTCCCAGCTAAGATGGTAACCTCGATAAACGCCAAAAATACCAATCACACAAAAACTGACTCCCATCATTATTAAAAATGGGCCGAATAGTGTTGGGCCAAAGCCTCCCCATGTGTCTGGAACGACCCATTTTCCATAGTCGTTATTCTGCTTTTTTTGATCGTTCATGAATTATCACTTAACGATCCGGTAAAAAAAATTCTCGATAGAAAACACTTATCCACAGGCTGATTTCTCTCTTGTTGTTGATCCATATTTAACCATGTCCCTTTAACATAATCATCCATTCAGTGAAATAGCGCTATTGATGTAGCCAGGTCTGTACCAGACATAGAAGCCGCCGAAATCGGACGTCAGTGTTAATCATAAGCTGCCATTTCAGAATATTTCATTCCTCATCAAATTCTCACCTTGGAGACTAGTTGTTTTTGCTTCGCCTTTTCAAGCTCAACATTTAATGAACGTTCCGTTCTTTGTGGTGTTCCCCAATTTTCGATTATGCGAATATTCACTTTAGTTTTTAAGCCCAGCTTGTTAGGGCTATCCGAAAAATACTTTACATACACCTCGTACTTTCCTTTTGGTGCGTGCTTATTTTTGTAGAATTCCGGTCCGTATCCCTGAGTTACATCGTCCGAAATTTCACCTTTAGAACGAGTAACCTTGTTCTGGTAAGAGCACTCTTCTCCGCTTGGCTCAATAACATGAAGGTCAACATCGGTACGATCAGTATTCCAACTGACAGCGATTAGCATATCAAGCGAATCTGGTAGTTCGCTCTTAAGCGCTTTTAGCTTCAATTGGGCGTAGGCACTACTGAAAAAGCCTTTTCCATTCTCTAAGCGGCGCTCAATAAAACTCAAGTAGTCCATTTTGTGGATGGTTTCATAGTCCCTAAAACGGTTATCCCACTTTCCTGCTAAGCCCATTTCAAAAAACAAAAGAGCAAGATCGTACTTACCAATTTTTTCAGCAAGATTGGCCAAATAGCTATATGACTGAGGTTCAAAAGGGCGCGAGTTGAGAGCTTGTTTGTGCAATTCAAATGCAGCTATAGGTTGTCCCCAGGCTTCAGCCGAATAGGCAACATTTCGTAGTACGGTCACATCTGAAGGAGCACGCTCAACCAAGTTGCTCATCACTTTAATCGCATCTGCTGTGCCGAATTTTTCTAAACGTCTTTTAGACTCCTCCACAATGAGCGAATATATATTTTCCTCGGCTAGTCCACTTAGATAGGATGAACTAACTTGATTTTGAAAGGTAACCTTATTATTAAACTGGTTCTGAGGCTTGTTAAACGCCTCACTGGGTAAGCGCTCCATTAATAATGTTACAGCGTGAGGTAATTCCATATTGACACTACTTAATTTGCTTAGCTTTTCTACGAGTGAGATAAACTGATTTTTTGGATTTCCCAGTTGCAATGCTATATCTCCCCGGATTGAGCGAAATACATCGGTAATGAGCGTTGTTTTTACAACGTAGGCATCCTGTTTGGGAACGATGTTGTAGCGCTTGTAATCCTCCGATGATTCCAGCATTAAGAGCGAGCTTGTGCGCCCAGGCACTTTAAAATGATTGGCGTAAGATGCGGCCACTTTATCTTTGAGCTCACCGAGCCCCTCCAACTGATTGACGGCTATTTGACCATATGTGCGCGCTGTCAAGGAGGAAGGCAACACCTGATTAACAGGTATTTTCACTTCAATTGTTCGGTTGGCACTAGCAAGAGAAAGGTTTAATTCATCACCTAGGTTAGAAATTTTACGACCGGCGATAGTTAATACCTGGCCTGGATAAATAACACTAGGCCGTCCTTCCAACAAGATGTCCCGTGCACCTGCAAGTTCAATTTTCTCTATTGCCCAAGGCAGTGAGGTATGTGCAGTAGCTAAAGAACTGATCTCACTTTTATCCTGCACATGAAAATTTGCACCCCCAAGCTCACGAACTAGATGCTCAAGAAGTGCTTTATCCTCACCTTCTATACCTAACCGATATGAGAACACTTTACCATTGAACTTTTGCTTAACGCTTTCCGTTATTATCCAAGCATTCCGCTCACCCCATGTTGCTGCCCCGTCGCTATATAGAAATAAGTCGTACAACGATTGTTCTTCCAACCATGCAATATTTGTTGCAAACTCCAAAGCATTGGATAAGTCTGTAGCACCTTCCAAAATCAAACTATACAAATAAGTTTTGAGTTCCCTTCGGCTTTCTTCGTTATTGTTTACAAATGAGTTTTTCCACCAAAGAGCTTCGGTATTAAAGCTCATTAATGCAAACTCATGAAGTTCCGCTTCATTTTGTGTGAGTGTCTCGAGTAACAGCTCAACCCAAAGATGAAAACTATCGTTTGAAGCGCTCAGAGAAGTGTCAAGTAAGAAAACCGCTCTCGAATGATTTCTCGCGGGTACCATAGGTAACTCCGCAAGCCATTGGGTTGCAAAATATTCCCCCACCTCATCCATCCCAACCAATGTTGGAGAATACTCTGCATCAATCTTTACCCTTATTCCAGAGAGCAATTCACTGTGTAAAGCCTCTTGTAAAACTCCATTTACAACTCCGGGCCGATATGGAGTTTTAAGCTCTCCGTTTATATTTCGCTGGATTTGCACTGCATCAGGGGAAAGATAACCGAAGGTTACATGAACACGCTTGTCTATAGATTCACGAGTTAAAGGAAAATCTAAGTAAAGGTCGTTATTCAAACGTTGAAGATCTATGTCGTACCCGATAACGATCCGGTTAAGCGATTTAGGCTGTAAGGGGTATACGCTTGCTGAGAAAATTCCGGCGCCAGACCACTCTAGT
This sequence comes from Teredinibacter sp. KSP-S5-2, assembly GCF_032773895.1. NCBI lineage: Bacteria > Pseudomonadati > Pseudomonadota > Gammaproteobacteria > Cellvibrionales > Cellvibrionaceae > Teredinibacter > Teredinibacter sp. KSP-S5-2. The sequence continues at coordinate 560,537 of NZ_CP120416.1, forward strand.
AAAGCAGGGTCAATTTGTTGGGAAACGGTATCTTCATAAGCAAATGCTGCCTTCTGCTTGGAAACCATTATCGCTTCTTTCGGTTCTTTCCATAACCCCTTATACCGACTGCCTAACTCCTTCGTGCTCAAGTAACCTTTCTCAAGCGATTCAAGTGATATATGGTGTTTATCTTCTAGTAAATTCTGATCACGCTTTAGAGCCTCCCCGAATGCGAAATAGTATGGTTTTGCTCCATCGGGTAACCTGAATTTAAAATCTCCCTCCAAGGTTTCATTGTGAGGGTTAATGTATAAACCATCTACGACAACTCTAGCTCGAAACCCATCTATCCGAACCTTAATATCCAATGCATTTGGTGATATATTTTCTTCATCTCCCACCGAGAGCACAGCAGAATTAGCATTTGCACTAGCGATACGCCAAGTTTTTTCAATCTTATCTTTCTTATTTTTAGCAACAGAGGCTGACTCAACACCACCAATATCGTATGCCACTACCTCAGAATCAGGTCTACGTCGACTATCGTCAGCTTGACTGGCCCTAATACCTGTAACAATGACCTCTTCTTCCATCAACTCACTGTTCGAGGTACAGGACAGTAAACTTATAAAAACCAAATAAAATCCACAGCGGAGAATGCTTTTCATTACGATTAAATCCTTTTCAAAAGATCGGACACCAGTTACGACTAGCTTACCCAAACAATTCGCTAAGTTACAACCAGCCATATAACTATTATTTTTTTATGACCTCTAGGTGCTAGGAACAGACTAAAAGACATGCTCAAAATCGAAGCTTTGCAACCCCTGGAGCATACATAGGAGGATCAGTAATAAAAACCTCTTTCATACACAACTGTTGCTTGTTAAGGCTTGCACTGATTATAAGCATATTTGTATAACCAAAATTGTTGTCCCGCCATATGAAAGCAGCCACCACCAATATTTGAAAAACATTCATGCGTTGTACAATGCTCTATGTAAGCCTGAAGATAGTTTGTATAAATTGTAGTTGCACATTTTTTATTGCTACCATCCAAATCTTCATACTTTTCCATATACGGTTCTATTTCATCAACATCGATTGGATGATGTTCAACGAACCTATCATCCGCTTCTAGGTCTTTCTTAAAAGCCTCTTCATTACATGTTGGCGCATAGTCTGGTTGCGCCCAGCTAACTGAGGACATAAGCAATAAAGTTAATAGAAAATTTCTCATACAGATCTTAACTGGTCGTGTATCGCTCGGCTTAGGAGCGAGCTGTAGTGGCGAAGCCACGAAAAGGCTTTCCCAACCCCCGCTGGGGCAACGGCCGCTTGTTATACCTATACAACCTATTACTATTCAGAAAAAGATAATGCTGGCCAAAATAACAAATAAGCATACTCCTCCAACTAGGAAAAAAAATAATCCTAATTGTTCCGATATTTGATCACCAGATACTCTTTGTTGTTTTAATTTTTCAATCTCCGACGTTGATTTCCCATGACAGACTAAACACCTTCTATGGCTTTTCCTAAGTGGCACCCCAATTCCACAGGTTGGGCACTTTGGCTCAAGTGCAGGACCCTTCGGCTTCGAACGGTAACCATAGTCCCCATCAAAATCTTCCATTAAGCTGCTTCTTTAGCATCAGGTATAACGCCTTGCTCTGCTGCGCGGCGGTTGTATGTATATTTGTGCAACAATGTAGTGCTAGCGGAATGCACAAATAGAAACGTAGACCGCTGCGTCAGAAGGAGCACTTTTTTAGAGTTCACAGCTTATTCCAATTTAGTAATTCACCAAGCGACTCTGATGTGTACATTTTAATGTTAGAAAGCTTCGATATATTACCTGGGGCGAAACTTTCTTCGTATTGAATTGAAGGGCCGTACGCATATCCTCGCACATCACCGAAGGAAGACATACTCATTACAACAGTCAGTCGATATTTGTACCCGTCGTAAAATCTTGTTCCTCCGTCCAACACAAACCTATTCTCATCCAACTTGGCATAGATAGGCTTCTTACCTTCTAATACTGCAAAATAGTCTTCCGATGATTCTTTAAGTACCCTAAATTGGTCAGGAGACAGTTTTTCCCAGTTTACTCCAATGAAGAGTTCATCACTTTTAAACTTTATGGTTTCATTAATCGCACATGAAACCAAAGGTATCAATAGTAAAAATATGATTAGCTTCATTATGGATCTCTAATGGGTCGTTGCTCAATATCACCCCGCAGGGTGTCATTAAAGTTTGTTTATAGCATACTGCTAATGGCTTTTACGTGCCAACACTGGGCAATCTCTCTTACTCTGAATCTATGGTTGACTATCTACCTCCAAGCGAATGGGCCAATTATCTCGTGGGGGTTTTGGAAACCTGTTATTCGCAAACCAAATCGCCACGCACGATGAGTAATGGTGCACAGGGCGAACCTCAACCATCTTAGCCTTGCCATCTCGATCTATAGTGGCAACTAGCTGATAGTAACCAGGGGTTGCTCTAATTTTTGCTGAAGCATGAAAACACTCGCCATCTACATCCCATGTACTTTCTCTTACCAATTTCTCGTATTTCTTTCCTTCTTCTGATTGCATTGCCGCTTCAGCAAAGAAAACTCTTGCGTCGAAGTTTTCAGCGCAAGCTGAACTTGAAATGACAAGAAGAATTAGTAACCTTAATAATTTCATACTAGAAACTGTCTTATACTCAGAACATGGGCGAAAAAAAATGGTGCAAAATAAAAGTTTTTATATTTAGTACTGTGGCTACCTTTAATCGAACTCCTTACATTGAAGGCGCTTACGAGTAATAACCCCACCGATGCTCTATTGGCAAACACTCCATACAAAGCTCTTGATCTTCATGCGTTCCTCCATCCCAAATAATACCGTTGTAATCCGTATCCAAATCTATCCACATATCTTCTTTATCAAACCGAGCGGGATTTTTATCTCTATTAATCATTAGATTATCGCATTGCTCACATTTCCTAGCTGACAATTTCTCCAATGGGATAAATCTCGTATCTTGGCTTAGTAATTTTAAATCGTACTTTTCTAGTAATGCCTTTAATTCTTCATCGAGGGCTTCTAGTTTTTCATCAAACGATCCACTTTCGATATCTTGAGAGTCTGTCTCAAAATAACTATACAGTCTTCTAAGTGCGAATTGCTTCATGGTTGTTCCTGGCTAGCTCTTTTAACGCCTAACAAATCGATTTTAAATACCTTTCTGGGTGTCGTTTACGTATGCTTATAGCTTACTACTAATGGCTTCTGGGTGCCAAGAGCGGGCTATTGGCAGAATTCGGAATCGGAGAATCGTTTACGCAGAAGCGGATATTGGAGGGTCGGCAACGTCAACCTCTTTCAAACACCACAGTCACTTGTTAGGCTTTTTTACAATTCTTGCATGCTTTTAATATTTGCTCCCAGATATATTTTTCTGAGTGAAAGCACAGTGTTCCTTTAACTGCATATGAGATGGTTATTTCAGCATCTTTAAAAAAGTCGTCCTCGCCATTGACCTCATAGTATGCATGCCTGTCATCTTCCTGATACCCTTTATACATAGGAATCATATTTTCACCGTTATTATATTGAGCGCCAAGCAAGTAAAACTCTTCGTAATTTAGCGGCGCTTTAAAGGAAATATATATTTGGCCAGAATAGCCTCGTTTAACTTCAAGCTTAATCGGAACGGATCGATTACCGCATGCAATAACGTAGCTTGAAAATAACAGTGTTGCGATTACTAGTAAGAGCTTCATATTTTAGTGCCTAACGCCAAAATAAGCTGTCCAGTGAGCGCCGCCACTTTTGGTTGCTGTTTCGCCCAAACCCAGCGGCGCTTACTGGGTTAGCCCTAATTGGATTGTTATGCTGCTGATTTAGATATTTTACCAAATAGTACCGTGGATATAAGCAGGGATACACATACTAGCTGCTGATTAGTGGATGTGGCCCCTGCCAACAGGTTAAACCCATGACCATCAACCAATTCCCAGAGTGCATAGATTAAAAGACAGTATACAAGGGCAAGAGGTGCTAGTACCGAAGTGGAAAGTCGGATAAACCGTGATATTACGTAGTTGTACGGTACGGAAAGTATAACAGCGTAGGAGATGTTTTCGATTAGAAAGGAAAGTTTCATGGTCTGCGGTGAGCTAATAGAAAAAACTGGCTTCAACGGTATGGCAAGACTGTAATCTGAGAGTGGGAATGGCTATATTGTTGTGAGCTAGGTATTCGATGGTCGCATCAAAAATAGCTCGCGGTGCCGCCCAGCTATTGGCCTTTCAGGTAGATAGGTAACCAGCCCTTCCTGATGTTCATATTATTCCAATTAGCAGCCCCAAGTAACAGCAGTAGACGTTCGTATAATCGAGATTTCTGATCAGCTTTCGGGCTAAATTGACGGTATTTCAGGCCCTTAAAATAAAGTGCAGAAATGAATGACTGATCATCCTGCAAGGATTTCAAGCCGGGGTTTAGCAGGATAGGCTGAGATTTGCGGTACCCCAAATTGAGGTAGATTTAAACAAATAACCTTCTACTGGCCAGGTGTACCGGGCTCTACAGCGTGAATTGCAATCCCCAAGCCCCCTGTCTAGTGAAACCTGGGAGACCCACACCAATGTAGCCGAAACAGGTTACGGTTGGCTCTGTACCTTTGATTTCGTTCAAATCACAACCTTAGCCGATGACCCTCTTGCCATTTGGCTTGCCGTCCCTTTGTCAGGCTGAATCCATGTTCTTTCAGCTGGACAGGCTTATAAAAAAACAACGGAGCATTTCAAACAGCAAGCTACCAAACAGCTTGTTTCCAACTGTAATAGGTCACTATCTTGATGCAGGTCAATTAGATATAAATAATTTAGACTAGTCTTATATATAGGGCGTAATAGATCTTAGCAGCAAAATTACTGCCTATTCGTTGATAGCATTTTTAACCATGAATCCTTATTAAATGACCTTTGGTTAGCGCTTAACAATCAATTGAAAGCCATGATCATTGGTAAAGACAAATTGATGAATGCATATAACTTTAATGAACTATAACGACGAGGTGCAGTATGAAAAAACTCATACTTTTAGCCGTTGCGCTGATGTTATCAACATCGGTAATGGCCGATCCGGTTAAAGGGCAGAAATATTACCTTAAATATTTACGACCTTACTTTGTCTACAACGGCCAAGTGTTTGCCAGTCAACATATCCAAACAGAATGGGAATCTTACTTCAAAAACGGCGCTGAACAATTTATTAGTGAATTTAGTGCGAAGCACCCGGAATCAGCTGATTTTTTAGCGAGTGAAAAGTTCCAAAAGATGGCGCCACACATTGGTGACTTTGCTATTAAATATGCCGCAGATAGCGGTGAGCTTCCTAATTGTAATTAATGGGATTGAAGAGTGAATATCATGAAGCATTCAACACTATCGTTGGCCATAGTCGTTGGCCTTGGTTTAACTTTTCCGGCATTTGCAGATCAAAGTGAAGACATTGAATTATTGAAAAAACAAGTTCGAGATCTACAAATAAAAACAGGTGGCAACAATCTCAACTTTAGTGTCGATTATCGTGTCACTTTAGACAGCATAGAATACACGCTAGCCGACGGTTCAACGGCTGAAAATGACGGATTACTTGCTAATCGTTTATTGCTTAATATGGGTTATAAGTACAACGACAACCTTGTCTTTAAAGGTCAGCTGTCTTATAGCAAAGCTTACGGTGAAGCACCTTCACATTCTACGCCAAGCAATGACGACTTTGATTGGGTAAATAATGAAAACCTACAAGACAATACGTTACGCGTAAAAGAAGCGTATTTTTTATATTTAGGTGATGCGTTCCTGGGAAACAGCAATATTCCATGGACGTTCAGCCTGGGTCGTCGGCCTTCGACTAACGGATTTTTAGCGAATAATCGTGAGGGTTTTGAAGAGGCTCAATCACCACTAGCGCATTCAATTAACGTTGAATTTGACGGTTTAAGCCTAAACACCAAGTTAGAAGAAGTTATCGGTTTAACAGGTAGTTCTGTCAAGCTTTGTGCTGGTCGTGGTTTAACGAATGCTAATGGTCGTTTTGATCCTGCGGGCTTAGATTATGCTACTAACGATAATCAAACAGACGATATTGATATGCTTGGCTTTATTGTAACGCCATATAATAACGGTCAATATAACCTACAAACTCAAATCTATACCGCTAACAACATGATCGGTTTGGACATGAACAGGATCATGAGCGATGGTGATTACTCATTTTATGACTTCGGTAACTTAAGCAACTTCACCATCTCATTAGAAGTTAATGGTATTGGTGAGTTTATTAGTGACTTTCTAGACGATACACGTGTATTTATTTCTTATTCAATGTCAAAAACAGATCCTGATGATGGCATGGCAATGCTTGGTTCTACGGAATCAGAAACCGGAAATTCATATTGGATTGGTGTCAATGTGCCGGGCCCCTTTGAAGGCGATTCTTTTGGTATTGAATTTAACCATGGTTCAAAATATTGGCGTTCATTCACCTATGGTGAAGACACCATGATCGGTTCCAAAATTGCAGCACGTGGTGATGCCTTTGAAGTTTATTATAACTACCCAATCATAGATGAAGCGTTAACATTTCAGCTCAGATACACAAAAATTGACTATGACTACACCGGTAGTAATGGCTTCTTCGGCTCTGCGACAGGTACGCCTATGACGATTGAGCAGGCTTATGCCATGTCTCAAATGCTTGGTATGCCAGTACCTGTAGAAAGTGCAAGTGATATTCGTGCAACGCTTCGTTATAAATTCTAACGCGAGTACTCACATAAACGGCTGAAGCATGCCTTGAGAAACACAACATAACTCGGTTTTCAAACAGTACGTATTCATGATTAGGTGCAGGTATGGAAATAGGACTCTCACGTAGACGTTTTTTAAAAAATAGCGTCGCACTTTCAGTGTTAGGTGGGGTTACCCTGTCTGGTCCTGAAGTGCTTGCTTTGAGTCAGCATGTCAATTCCGATAAGCCGGCCCGCTATAGTGTGCCAACGCTTTGCGAGATGTGTGTCAACAAATGCGGGCTCATTGCCGATGTTGAAGATGGCATAGTTAAAAAGCTCAACCCCAATCCTCTTTTTCCTAAATCAAGAAATATGCTCTGCGCCCGAGGGGTTGCCGGTATTCATGCGCTTTATGATCCAGATAGGTTAAAAACCCCTTTAATCCGCGTGGGAGAGCGGGGGGATGGTAAATATGTCAAAGCCACTTGGGAGGAAGCCTTTGAATACATTAAAAACAAATTGGTTAAGATTGTTGATGAAGAAAAAGATAATCGTTCCTGTATAGGTTATTGCGCTGGTGAAGGTTTGGCTGAGCACACCTTTAAAACGTTTATGGCTGATAAATTCGGTAGTGCGAATTTTCTCAATCACGCCAGTCTTTGTTTGCAGACAGCCACAGCCGGCTATACCCTCACGCTGGGTGGTTATGGTCAGGCAGATCTTGAAAATGCAAAATATATTATTATGGCAGGTGCTAATCGGGCAGAGGCTATTATTACGCCCGATACAATGGATCTTTTTAAACGAACTCGTGGAAAAGGTGCAACGCTCATTTCTGTCGATCCGCGCTACACCAACACGGCAATGCATGCCGATCTTCATGTGCCAATAAAGCCGGGAACAGATCTGTCATTCGTTTTAGCACTTACCTATGTTGTTCTATCAGAGCAGTTGTATAACAAGGAATATGTCAAAAATAACTTCAATGATTTTGATAAATATCAGCAACATATTCTAGAGAATCAATACACCCCCGAGTGGGCTGAAAAAATCACCGGCGTGTCAGCAAAAACTATCCGCACAATAGCGCGCGACTTTATGGCTGCAGCACCACAAGCGGTTTACTATCAGGGGCGGCGATCAACCTGGGCAAAAAATGATTTCCAACTACGCCGGGCAATGGCGCTTTTTACTGCTTTAGGTGGTGGAGTCGACGTAAAAGGTGGCATTGTGTTCGGTAACAAACTGCCCTTAACCGCTCATGAAATTAATACGCCTTTGTATGCGAATGCTGAGTCCAGAATTGAAGGCGACGATGCAGCTATTATAGGTTCAAGCGGTTCGTGGATTGCATGGCGCAATAGGGTAGAAGCAGGTGAAACGCCCTATCCGATTAGGGGCATGTTTGTTTACAAACAAAACCCGATGCTCTCTATACCTGACACCGCCAAAACCCGAAGAATGTTTGAGAAAATGGATTTGCTTGTGGTTATCGATACGATGCCAAGTGATACCGCATTGCTTGCCGATGTTATTTTACCTGAGTGCTCTTATCTTGAGCGCGAAGATCCAATACGAAGTTTCCCTGGTATAGAGCCTGCCATCGGATTACGACAAAAAGTCATAGAGCCGATGTACGATACCAAACCTGTCATTGAAATTATGCAGGGTCTCAGTAAAAAACTCACCAAACCACTTTGGGAAATTACCAAGAAACATGATGAAGATGTGCAAGACGAGCTGCAAGAAGAAGATGAACTGACTTATTACAAAGAAAATGGCTTTGATCTCACAGAGCCTTACTTACATTCCCAGGACGCACTCAATAAACATGCTTTTGTTGACAAGTATGGTGAAAACGCATGGAAAATACTCCGCGAAAAAGGGGTCTATTACCCGGAAATGGCAGAGTCATTCAAGAAGATTAATAACAATAGCTATCAATATTATCCTGAAGATAAAAAAGCATACTCTATGCTTCCTATTGAAGAGCAAGCAGCTTCTAAGGTAGTTGCCGACGATGTTTATGAATCCTGCGACCCCTGCTCTAATCCAGCTGACATTGCATTATGGAAGCGCACCTTCAACACCCCCAGTAAAAAAATCGAGTGCTATTTGGGTAATCTTGCCGGAAAAGGTGTCGACCCTATGCCTACTTGGCGACAGGAAGAGCATGTCGATGTTCCCGCTGGAAAATTTAAGTTTATTACCGGGCGTCATGCGCTACAGACTCAAAATGCAACCCAGAACAATGTGATGTTGTTAGAACTCATGCGAGAAAACTTTGCATGGATAAACGATGATGAAGCAAAAAAACGTGGCATCGAGCATGGTGATACTATTGAAATCACCAGTAGTGTTGGCTCTGTTCGTATCAAAGCTTATCCCACGCCTAAAATAATCCCCGAGACAATTTTTTACGTTCACGGATTTGGTGCAAAATCTGATGGTCAAACGTTCGCCCATAGAAACGGAGCTAGCGACAACGAAATCATAGAAGGTGTAATTGAACCGGTCTATGGTGCTGCCATCATGCACGAAACACTAGTTACCGTTAAGAAGGTGTCAGTATGAACTATGCAATGGCGCTAGATTATCAAAACTGCATAAATTGCCGCGCTTGTGAAGTTGCTTGTAAAGAAGAAAACGGCGTTCAACTCGGTGCGGGAAAACAACGCATTTGGGTTGGCATTGTGGAAGGCAGTAACGCCGGAATACCTTATGTAAATCTATATCCGTCACAATGCAATCATTGTATCGACGCTCCCTGTGTCTCAGTTTGTCCAACAAATGCAAGTCATTACATTGCTGGTGGGATCGTCAAGGTTGAAGCAGATCAGTGTATTCTTTGCAAAGGTTGCATGGAAGCCTGCCCATATGACGCTAGATTTGTCGATGACACTAAGTATGCAGTAGACAAATGCACCTTTTGCGAACACCAAATTGAAGAAACCGGAACGACAGCTTGTCAGGCAACTTGCCCTACCAAAGTTCGCACCTTTGGTGATTTGGACGATCCTAATAGTGATATTGTTAAGTTACTTAAAACACGACGGTTTTTCTTTCAAAAAGAAGAAATTGGTACACTGCCAAAACTTTTCTACCTGGTGCCAGAAAATGATGCCTATGCCAAGCAAAGTATTGGCCCCAACACCAAAATACACTCCTGGGAAGAGATACAACCCCAATATGAGCGCGCCGCTAAAAAAAGGAGCCTCGAATGGAAACAATAGCTTTTGCGGGTTTAGACATTAATAAAGTGTCTTTTAAAGCCATGTTTTTAAATAAAGCGATGTTGCTGGCCTATTTTCTTTTGTTTATTGCGATATTGGGTCTCTATCAGCTTTATGATCTTCGGTATTTCAGTGCAACGCTGAATGCACATGACGCAGGAATAGATCCCACTAATCCAGCGCTAAAAGAGGCAATGCGCCAGGCGATTTTTGGCACCGTTGGCGAAATAGATAGGAATTCGCCTTGGACTGTTTTAATTTCCAACTATATGTTTATGCTCTACACTGGCAGCGGCATTATTTTTCTCGTTGCCTTAGCTGAACTTTTTCGCGTTAATCTTATTAAAAACCTTGCTGTTGGTTTTATGGTCGTCGGTATTTCTATGGTCTTTGCCGGACTGTTTACCATTACAACAGACTTACATGTATTAAATATTCCCTGGATGCTGCTTACCCCAAATACCGGAGCAGCCATGTGGATGATGTTACCACTTTACCTGATATACATTCCCTTTGTTTTATTTGAAATCTACCTTTTACTCACAAACAATAGAGCTTTAGCAAGAAAGTTAGCGCTTATTATTGTGATTATGAGCATAGGTGTTGATCTAATTGAATATTATATTCAAGCAAACCTCTTTGCTATGAACACCGCAAGGCATTTATGGACTGAATTTCCCGCCTTGACGTTCTATTTTATTGTATCGTCCTTTGTTGCTTCGCTTGGCATTATTGGGGTTTATACCTTTCTGGTACACAGAAATAAAACTGAATATGCCCCTCTGATGAATCTTATTCGTCGCACAATGTTGATAGCCGTTGTTATATTGGGCCTCTTTGAGGTTATTGGTTACCTGCACGTTGAGAAAGACTGGACTAATTTAATTCTGTTTGGACCTTTGGCTCCCCTTTACTTTATAGGCTACGTTCTGCCTATATTCGTACTATCGGTTCTTTTGAGCCTAAAGGCTGGAAAACCTATGCTCACTGTCATTGCATCAATCTTTGTCATTATTGGTGGCTATGTCGGGCGACTTATTTTCGTGTACGGTGGCAACGTCGTGCCAATGTTCAATCGCTTTGGTACGGGTTTTGAAAAAACTGAAATGTACGGGGTAGCAAAATCCTTTATCTATGTTTCTCCTCACCTTGGAGAAGTGTTGATTGTCATCGGCTCTATCGGTGTTGCACTTATTACTTACAAAGTATTCGATGGTCTTTTTTCTGTAGGAAAATTAAGAGAACATTCTTAACTTTTGAAATCCTGAGGGTTACATAGTAAGCGCCAAACCATCTGTATCCTAGTCAAGCTCAACATGCCTAGGTAGCAAAGCTTCAATCGCTTCAATACTCCAGCGCTGTCGGTATAATTCCGCAGTTGGTTCAGCGGCTCCAATTTCTTTCAAACACTACAGTTGCTTGTTCCACCTTCATCCTCTGTCATTAATAGACAAAGAATAAAATTTGGCCTTTTCAATATTGTATTTAACATTAAAAAAACAGTTTCCGCCGTCGAGTACTAGATATAGCTCATTCTTCAGCTTTTCGGTAGTAGGGCCAGGGAGAGCTCCAAGTTCAGATTCGTCATTGAGAGCCTGGACACAAAGCGCATTAATAAATATTTTAGATTCACTAATAAATTTATACTGAAACCTATAATTTTCTGAAGGCTCAAAATCTGATTCACTATTTTCCTTCAAATATTCCCAAAGTCGAATTTCAATTTCGTCAGTTTTAGACAGCTCAGGCTGCTCACCAACTGCAATCCACTCTGCTGAAAAGCTCGGCAATGACAAGAAAAACATAATACTAGCTATAGTGTACTTATTCATACTGACATGCAACGGATTGGTGCTTAATGCCACCCAGTAGGGGGCGTTTATGTTTGTTTATAGCATGCTGCTAATGGTCTATGCGTGCCAGGAGCAGAAATAAAGTTCAAAAATAACAGTCCACCTCGAAAGAAGAAAAGCGGGCGGTGTGCAATATCAAGCCACCCAGCTCATTTAGTCTAAAAACCCTCGGGATGAGTAGATAGCCAATCACAGTGCTTCTTCTTTAGCTCATCTCTTTCTTTTGTTGATGCTAACACGACATCAGCACCACCGTCATAGGGATGAAATACTACCTTCGTAGAAGAACAAACAATCATAATATTGCGCACTTCATCGTTGGCAACTAAACGAAACAAGTCATTTAGCTCACTACCAGTAAAAACTATTTTAGAAGCATGGAGATGCCAAAATACATCGTAGTCTTCGTCTTTGAATGGCTGAATTGAACACCAGTATTCTGAGATAGGAACTAGATTTGTTAGATTTTCTTCTGGTTTTGTTGGAACACCTGACTCAGAATATTCTGGCAAAATCACATACAAGTCTTCTTTATCCCCAACGATCTCCTGCAAGATGAGATTATGCCTGCGCAAAATCTCCACATATTCATCTTCAGTTTCAGGGTATCTCTTAGATTCAGGTAATGAGTGGAAGCGAACCCAACGATTTTTATATTCATGCTTTAAGTTATGAGCCTTCGGTATAAAACCTTCGAATTCCTTCTCCCAAAATTTGGCAAGACTTTTAATCATGAGGTGATTTATCAGTTAATTAATGGGGTAATTTCCCCATATCGTTTTTGTGTCATTATCGGGCTAGATGTCCACTCGGGTATTGAAGCTTTCACCTTTAAAAGCGGACATCCTATCTATGCTTCCGTTAACATGTTATGCGCTATTACCATAGTTACTTGTTAGGCATTTTCCAGATCTATTTCTAACACTATGTCTTCAAGTGCTTTTTCACCGATGGGAAACCTATTAATGTCAAAAACATAGTAGAGGTAGCCCGCATTTGGTACGTTTTGATAACTAATTATTGGTGAAACATCTGGGTATATACCTAGACATTCAATAATTCGATTGGCGTACTCAACAGCTGGTATCTTTGTCCCCTCAACCGCAGCTATCCCGTGCTCTAGCACTGTATCAACAGCGTCATAAACATTATTTTTTGTTCCGTAGATTCTCATAACTTCCTTTATTGCCTAATGGGTCGATGCTCTATGCCACACTACAGGATATCGTTTATGTGTGCTTATAGCATAATGCTAATGGCTTTTGGGTGCCAGGAGCAGACTGTTGATTGTATTCAAAATCGAAGCTTCACAAACCCAGAAGCGGACATAGCATAATATACAGTCTCTACCTTATCGAAATACCACAGTCACTTGTTAGGCGATGTTTGGGTAAGGGTTATCTTCATTAGATTTATGCCAAATTGAATTGCTTGCCCGATGCAGCTCTTCTTTATATTTATGCTCTAGTGCCGCCACAGCTTTTTCAGACAATACCCGGTATCACTCTGAATTGAATCCCCACAATATAAATACAGGTACAAAGCTGCTAATTCTTCAAGCCGTTGGGATTCAGACTCGACCTCGAAATACAGAGGACTAACAGCCTCTGAGTACAACTCCACTTTTGGATCATCCGACTCTCTATCTTTAAGATATAAATCACGCCAATCTCTACTATGAACAGAATTAGCATCTCCTTCTGAATCAACACTTCTGCCTTCGCCAAATAGAAGATCTATAAACACCCTAAAATCGGGCCTTGGTTTCTTGACGATTACTGTGAACATTCTTTTCGCCTAACGGGTCGGTGCTCAATGTCACCCCGGCGGGGCCTCGTTTCTGTTTGTTTATAGCATACTGCTAATAGCTTTTGCGTGCCAGAAGCGGAATATATGTCTATCCAGGCGTCGAAGCATGCATTCTCCAAAGCGGACATTTTACAATCACATTACGACTGTCTTTTCTTGGTTTTCTTTTCTCTACGTTTTTACAATCTATTTTAATCTGTGGTGGATGCACCGATTACAGTTACCCATTTATTCTTTTTATCCAATACGGACCATAAAAATGAACCCCACCACTCATTACCAGCGTCAAAATAATTTGACCAATTGGTAGGCCATTCTTCAATAATAATATGATTTAAAGAGGAATTTACATCAATTTTCAATACTTCATTATTAAACCTATTAACAAGATCAGTCATCCACTTTCTTTCTGGATCCTTTCTTTCAATAGATATTTTAGATGGAACGGATGGTGGTCTTTTAAGACAATATGGTGGATCAAGAAGGGCATGTGCCAATCCAGAGTCTACGCTTGTACTCATACAATTCTTGGAGTATTCAAATAAATTAACAGTATTATTGGTAATATCATAACCTTCACCCCAAAATTCGTGTATCTCAATTTCTCTACCCTTGATACCATTGGCTGATTGATAATCAATTTGAATATTGAAATATTCCTTGATATCTAAATCTGGGTTAATCTTTTGAAAAATTGCTTTATATCGGTTTCCGAACTCCTCTAAAGCATTGATTATTAATCTGGGGTCAGTAGAGGTTGCATTTTCATTAACTGGAAATCTCGCAATATCCAATACGGCATTGATATTTTTAAAAAATTTATACTCTTCAACTACATTATTCATATTTAATCTACGCAAATGGACTAGAGTTCGATATTACGCAACAGGGTGCAGTTTATGTACGATAATAGCCTTCTATCTAGAGCTTCTTGGTGCCAATACCGGACTAAAAGCCCGATCAGTCAATAGGGTCTTCAAACCTCAAAGCGGACGTAAAGATTTACGTCCTATTGATCTTTGGCTGGTTCGGTCATATAGGTGTTATGCATAACTTCAATATTCGTAAATTCCTGAGCCAGGCTCTCTTGAGGCATTTAAGACCATTAGCACAAGCCAACGGTATGCCTCCTCTTCAGTATTTTCATCTAACGGAAGATTAGCCGAGTTGTGAACGAGTGCCAATGCCCGACCTACTTCAAGCTGCCTACCAGAAACACACCTCACAATAGACTCCCAACACTCGAAGTAGCGAACTTTGTTCGACAACAACGTACGTAGCTCTTCAACTCCCTCGCTGTAAAACTTTTCCCTAAAGCACTCCGCCAGAATAGAGTTCAAGTTATTTTCAATTTCAGTGTACTTAGTTTCCATACAAATGTAGCTTTGGTGCTGGTCTTACCCACAAAAAGTACGCTTAACTGGTGTCTACTTTTCGTGGGTAACTCGGTTGCCTAACGGGTCGGTGCTCAATGTCACTCCACAGGGGTGAACTTTTGGAGCAGATTGATAGGCGGACGCGCTCGCCTAATCTTGCCAACCACTTTTTAGTTTAAAATTAATTCTCTCTCAATTAACGGCACTGCGCGGACAACTATCTGCGACAAAAAATGAGCACCGACCCGACACATGGCCGAGGTCGCGTAGCGAGCGAGGCCGTGTGTCGCCTCAATAATGGGCAGGAACGTAGCGGCGAAGCCGCGAAGTGGAGGTCCAGTCCCACAGGGGCGCCATTGATTAGTTTGTTATGTGTTTGCATGCTAAAAAGAATACTCCGGTTCAATACCTTTGCTTTTAAGATACCTTTCCATTATTGAGAGATATTCTTCTACTAAGGAATAGTATCCAGATTCTCTTAGCTTTTCACGGCTCTCTTTCATATGCTTTCTGGCACGACCAATAAAAAGAACTATAACCTCATAGTTTCCTGAAATGTAACAACCTGTAATATTATTTATATAACAAACTAGTGGATAGTTAATTTCATTTCGGCGGTATATTTCCTCCGCTACATATTCAGCAGAGTTAAGCCTTCTTTGAAGATCTAAAAGCTCTTCTTCCATAAATCAAACCTGTTTACACATAACGTCCGCATTTGCGGCTGGTTTGGAGCGCAGCGGAAAACCAGTCCGACAAAATGCGCTTGTTAGCTTATAGCCCCACTGAGCCCATTAGTTTTTTATTTGATCGGTTAAATACATCTTCAGAGGTTGTTCCGGCTTTATAAATTGGCAAACTAAAACACCTCGCATATAGCCCAACACTTTCTTCTTTAAGATGAAAAAGAGGTACTCGCCAATGAAATATTACAGACAGACAATGTTCACCATACTCATCAAAGTGCCTTTTTACTTCAGGTGAATATACCTTGTCAGCCTCTTTCAATGCTTCAGATATGACATTTAGATCATCGGTAACAAGAAACTCTTGACTTGGATTCAAAAGCGCGGTCAAGTCGATAGCAGCTATACCCTTTTGGTTCCTCGGGTCATTTTCAATAAAGCGCTTTATTGATTGCTTGAGGGCTTTCTTAATGTTTTTCCCTACTGTTTCTTCTTTAACGGGTCTTTTGCACTCTACGAAAATTGAATCGTCGCTATCATGAGCATTAAAATCTGCAACAGTGTTAAAGCTCAAGTTATAACCAGCACGTTTGAAGTACCTTGCCATAAACAACTCAAATGAAAAATCTCTAGCCGAGCTAGGCTTGGAACTGCTTGCATCAGCACTATATAACTCTAAACCGGATAGAGATTTCTTTAGGCTCTCATGAACCTCTTTGCAATCAAACTCTTCAAGCTTCTCTTTTATTTCGATAACTTCATAAGTTTCATAAATGGCACTTGCATAATTTTTATTGTTAATAATTTCTCGAATTGTCTCTTTTCCCCAGTTTTCAAGTAGGGATCTATAATGTGTATGATATTTGTTTAGCCTAGTAGGTCCTATATTCAGGCCCTTTTCACTGAGCCAAGCCAAAGCATCTTCATATTTCCGAACAATCGAAGAAAGCTCTTTCTTTGTTAATGCTGAATTTGTATTTACTGACATATCTCTTCCTAACTGAGAGTTCAACTATAGAAGCTAACGGGTCGGTGCTCAATTTCACCCCGAAGGGGTGAACTTTTGGAGCAGATTGATAGGCGGACGCGCTCGCCTATCCTTGCCAACCACTTCATAAATAAAATTTAATTCTTACTCAATTAATCGCACTGCGCGGACAACTATCTGCGACAAAAAATTGAGCACCGACCCGATACATGGCCGAGGTCGCGCAGCGAGCGAGGCCGTGTATCGCCACGCGCAAAGGTAAATATTGCATTCTTATTTCGTCGCGTATATCTAAAAAAAACAACCATGGACAAGAATTAGCTTACATAACACGTTTTAGATCCAGGATGTATTTTTTATTAATTTATCTCTTCCAGTCAATATCAGGATTCCTCCAATAAAGAATCCACTTGTTAGCCCACCAATATGTGCCGCATTATCAATTCCATCCAAAAAACCGAACAATAAACTGACACCCGCATATAAACCCAATAGTATCCAGGTAACTCCTCGCATGTAACTCGGGTAAATTTTGAACACTGTGAATGCCAAAATCAAACCATAAAGCCCAAAAATTGCTCCTGAAGCACCAACGCTAACAGTATTTTCATGCCAATAAATACTGGCTAAACTCGCTAACACACCAGAGATTAAATAAATCGACATCAGCTTGGTTTTCCCAAGTATTGCCTCCAATAAGCTTGCACTTATACCCAAACCAAATAGGTTCATAAACAAGTGCATTATTCCACTGTGTATAAACATGGAAGAGAAAAGCCTCCAATATTCTCCAGCCAATACTTCAAACCTTCTATTCCCTCCGATTTCCAAAAGTTCATGAGGAGTCGGCGAGATAATGTTTAATCCCATAAGTATCATCACGACGAAAACAGCGATGTTTGTCAAAAGTAAGATCGCCGTCACTTTATTAGGACCTCTTGGATCGAGAAACTCCAAAATATCCTTCAAACCATCCTCTTTTAACGGTCTTCCGTCTTTAAAATGGTTTAGCTCTCTCACGTCAATTCCTGGGATAATCACCATCCAAAAAATCACGAATGCTCCAATGCCAAACGATCCAAAAATCCAAAAATAGGTATTCCCAAGGTCTTGGTCAAAATGCTCGGCTCTAGGAACCAAAATAACTTGTTCCTTTTTGTCTAGATGTGACTTCCCCTCTCTGATTGCCTTAAAAAAACCATCTCTATCATCCGTGTAACCAAGCTTTTCGAAGTACTTTATATTTTGAAAATCGTAAGTTGAAAAGTTCTTTTCTGACATCTCCAAGAAGCTTCTATATTCTGAGTTCTTTTTGTCATCACTGATACGATTACTCAAGCTCTTGGTATACTTCACACCGTACCAAATATTTTTGGCGTTATCAAAAGGGCATGTCACGTACAAATACAGGTTCAAGTTTTCATTGTACCTGCCCGAAGCTCTAACGGTTACGTAATGAAGGCATTCCTTTTTATCCACGCCAAATGATTGAACATTAAAAAACTTTTCACTCTTGAGATTTTGAATTTCATGAATTTCTTCTATTGAAACAAGGTCATAAGATATCTTTTCAAGATAATTCTGACTTAGAATTATAGGAACTGCGATAGCTCCCGCCATTGCAAACTGATATAAGAAGAATCCGTTACCATCCCTTCCGTTTGCGTTTAGAATTCGAATTCTCCTTCTAAGCCAAATTAGAATTGGTATCCAAGGAAGAGCGAAAGGTATCCAAAAATTGATCAAATCTTCTTTTAAGGGAAGAACACTGAGTTTAATGTCAAACAACCATCGAAACAGGCCATAAAAGATGATAGCTCCAATCGATACGACTAGATAGGGCAAGTATACTTCTTTTAGTTTAATTTCAATTTCGTTCAATTGCTGTTTCATTTTTCAAATACAAGCTAACTCAGCATATTGCTGACACTAGAATAATTTAACGTCACACAGGGAGTAACGTTCATGGACTTATTCTGTGTTGATCCTTTTCTCATTCTGAACTACACTTAGCGCTACCAGCACAAAACCAACAACCAGAAAACCCCAACCAAGCCAAGCATATTGAAAGCCGGCCTTGTCTACGAGGAGATAGACAAGCACAGCTAAAATGAGAAAAGAAAACCCTATGATTTCTTTTACATTCAGATCATGGTTACCTACCTGGAAATACTTCCCATCATCTTTATTTATTTCGTTTTACATATAACGTCGAAAACATGTACTCGTCGCGTAATTTTCCTTGCTAAGTGCTTTCAACCTCAGTATACAATCTGTATTTCGATTCATAGTTTACAGGAACCTCCTTTTCTAGAGTTTCAAACATCCATACAGATAAATCTTCTGATGAAACTGAAAACTCAGGCAACCTATTGTCAATTTCAAATTGATAATCATAAACGGCTTGGGAAGCAGGAGATAACACA
The DNA here is from genome assembly GCF_032773895.1 of Teredinibacter sp. KSP-S5-2. Taxonomy (NCBI): domain Bacteria; kingdom Pseudomonadati; phylum Pseudomonadota; class Gammaproteobacteria; order Cellvibrionales; family Cellvibrionaceae; genus Teredinibacter; species Teredinibacter sp. KSP-S5-2. The sequence continues at coordinate 579,691 of NZ_CP120416.1, forward strand.
TACTCTACAGCTTCAATCGGTGTCCAACCTCGGACATTCCATGGAGACACAACCAACACATCATCAAAATGCACACTATCTCTATTTCTTACGGCTCGGAATGCCCTGATATAACCCTGCCCGCATTTACTTTCGATTAAGCCTGTAAGTAGAAACCTCAGTGTGTAGTGGTCAAGTAAATCATATAGTTCATACCCCCAATGCTGTAATACATCAATTTCACTCCAACCATTGATGGACATTGGAATCACATATTCAACTCCATTAGCGTAGATATAGATATTGTCGCTCTCTACTTTCAGATTAAACACTCGATCTACTCACTTAGCGCCAGGCTCTTTTCCCGGTATTTGTGGAGGACTAATTTTTGGCCAAAGCAAATACCGGTTAAAATGAGCCGCTTGTTAGCGAATAACATAGCCATAAACAATAGCATAAAAATCTCTATACTTATTCAAAGACAGCTTGTTCTCACCGTGCTTTTCCCATTGCTTCTCGTAGTCAATACTGTCAAAGCCTTTTTTACTTGGGGGATTAATATTGTTCTCAAACACGGCTAATATTGTAGATGCCTTGGCACTCTCAGCGCCATAAAGGTGCTTGAGTTCATTATAAATAACTTCGAAATGATATTTTGCAGAAGCGAATTCTGAATGTTTCGCAATAATGAACAAGCTATTAGAGACTCCTTCCTTGCACGTAAGTATCGCTTGTGAATCAACACCATAAAATTCAAACTCACGACTAATATAAGACTGTCCACCTTCAAACTTCTCATTCTCGGCAACTTGGAAAGTACGCGAAAATTCACTACAAGATTCTAGTGCGACCAGCCTCTCCCGAGAATCAGAATACGAAACTGAAGAAAACAAAATTATGAGAAGTAAGAAATATCTCATTTTATTTACCGCTAACGAACCTTTAGAAAAACACACGATAGAAAATGCTTATCCACAAGCCGCTTTCTTGTTTGTTGTTGATTCATATTTAACCATATCCTTTTAACATAATTACCCATTCCACGAATTAGCTCTATTGGTGCAGTCAGGTCTATTTCGTGCCATTACCGGACTATCAATCGTACTCTAAAACAGGGCATCATAAACCAAGCTGCGGACATAGAAGAAGATACAGTTTAAACTCTTTCTAAATATCACTGTCACTTGTTATGCGACCTTTTCTTTCTCTGTATACTTGAATAGAGCAAAAACCAATAGCGCCCACCAAACTGCAAATAAGCCCAAGAAGAACCATAGATTTTTCTTAACATCAGAAACGGTATACAGCCACCATCCTAGAACAGCGCCGACTATATGAGCGAGGAATAGTTTAAAGATTGGAAGAACAGTGAATAACCAAAAGCTCGAATCACTATAGGATCTAGAAGCAGCCATTTTATTTATAAATAAGGACACTCCAGAGCCCAAAATAAATTCAATTACTAGCGCGATGACTACTAAACCGAGCAACTGCTCCAATTTCTGTTTGTTCATCTACATTCCTTAAAAAAACGCATAACGGGTCGGTGCTCAATGTCATCCCGCAGGGTGTAGTTTATGTGTATTTATAGCGTACTACCAATATCTTTTGAGTGCCAGGAGCGGACTATTGACCAAGCTCAATATCGATGCTTTCTCGATTCAAAAGTGGACATAGGAGAATCAGCAACATCAGCCCCTTTCAAACAGCACAGTCGCTTGTTAGGAACTTTTCTCATTGAAGAATACCCCCTAAAACAATTGATATAAAACCAAGTGCGAATGCTGCATAGGCTATCTTTTTGTATTTGTGCTGAGCATTGTAAAAAGCATCGAGAACATCCTGATCAGAAATATCCTTAAAGGGCAAAGATTGCTCAAGACCAATTGATACATGTCTTTGGGAATAGAAACTATTAGCCCCAATCTTTTTGTAAACCTCCGGCTCCCGGTCTTCGAGAAGAGCCCAAAATTTTCTTTCCCAAGCTCCAGACATTGAGATACAAACCCCAAAAATAGCAAAAAATACAAAGGCAACTATTAGCACAATTCGAGTTCCTATCGCCTCAATCATCTAACGGGAATCCAACCTACTTATTAGTTTCACTAAGTTCAATCAAGTACTCTCCTAAATCTATAAGAGACTGGCAACAGTTTGACTGCAGTTTTGGCTCCCATATAGCGTACTTCAAGTAAAATTCAACATCCGATTCAAATATCCATACCTCACCATCAAAACCCTCTTTAGGTGAAAAATCAGATATATTTCTAGCATTACTTTGTAAATTTAATATTTTCTTATAGTGATTATTAGATAGCTCAAAGTAGATTTTCTCAACAACTTTTCTTTCACTAAATGCATCCTTTTGTGTATACTTTTCTAAAGAGATGTGCTTTTTTCCGACTCCCATTTGAACAAAGAAATCGTAAGATATCCCATATGCGCTACGAATTTCAAAGATCAAATATCCGGCTGGTGGAGATTCTTCTTCATGTGAAAGGCATGCTCCCGACAAAAATAGCAATGAAACTAGGAATATAAACTTATTCTTCATAGAAACTTACAGATCGGTGTTCGATATCGTCTCAAAAATTTGACTCGTATGTGTGATAGCATACTTCTAATGGCTTTTCGGTGCCAATAACGGACTCTTGGCCGAACTCGGAATTGAAGAGTCGTATACTCAGAAGCGGACATTGGCGGATCGGCAATTTCTATCTATTTCAAACACCACGGTCACTTTTTAGCTTCCCTGTACTATCACACGGAAAAACTTCCACTACTTTACCACTAAATGCCTTAAACTTACCGCCTAAACCATTTGCTGGGTCTATTTCCACTAAAATGGGAGTAAACCCTCTTTCATTTTTAGGTAAAATTTCAAATTCTAAAGATAAAATCGCATTTTGATGGTCAAATCCAACTAGCTCTGAATCATGTACATCTTCGAATCGAAACTTTATTAGGTTGTGTTTAATCAATTCGTAAAAACCGTTAGACAATACTTTTGATGTCATTTCGAAACAATGTAAAGTAATTTCTATAAAAGGACAGACATAGTCTTCCTTTTCCTTGTAATACGTCTCCAATAAAACACTTTTTATTTCAGCATCATGAAATGATGGCCAATAACCATACACCTGTTCAACCGAATTATAATTTTCAAGGTACTCTGATAATTTCATAAGGATAGCTATGTTTACGCCAGCGATTTGTGGAGCGCAGCGTAACTAATCCGCTGCGCGTGCTTACTACTTATTGAGGTACACCACGGCTCAATTCTTAAAAAAGTCATTTTCCGACCAAGAGCGGCCTATTGGCCGAACTTAATATTAAAGTCAGAAGCAGACATGGAAGGATATACTGCTTCAGCTCATTCCAAATACCGTAGTCATTTGTTATGCAGATACCCGATAGTACAAAACCGGTATAACAATCAAGCTACCCATCATAATTAACCCCACAATGGACCAAAATGAAACAGGTTCATTTTCTTTACGAAACTCGTATGAGTATGTAAATAACGAGATACTTTCAATTTCAATTCTGCTTAGACAGTATGAAAAAATAACGAAAATTGGGGGCTGTCACCCGATATCCTGGTAGTGCGTACTGTTAGTCTGTTTTTTAATGCGGAAATTTATTTGCTCTTATGCCCGGGGTGATAAAAAAGATGGATGTTGCGCCAATTTTATGGTTGCTGTTGTATATTCTCTGTTTTCACATGATAATTATGTGTGATTTTTCTAAATCGTGTTTACATAATATATGGTTTATATGATGAATGGAAATAATGGTGGGGATGATTTATGTTTGTTATTCGAGTTTTAATCGTTTCGTTCGGAGGCATACTATTTTCTAGTGCTTTATACACGTCTGCAGGAGACCAAAGTAATATCGATAAAGCGGTTGAGGTTATAAATAGTTTGTGTCTTTCGGGATCAGAATATAAGGTAGATGCAGATGTTCAAGGGAATATAACCTTTAAGAGTCTAAAGCCGAGTGGAAGCGGTTCTGTAACACTCAATGTCAGAGAGGCAAATGGTGCAACAGCTTTTCAAGAAGATTTAAGGCTGATTGCGGATGAAAACATACGCGAATGTACTCAAAAGCACCTAGGAAAAATTGTAGATGCATTGCTGGCATCACCAGATGTTCATAACTCCTATATGAATTTGTCTTCCTTGCCTGCATATAATAGTTTTGCAAATGCAAAATATTTGGGTTATTTGCCACAGCAGGTCTCCGTAAAGTCGTTTGTTGAGGGTGAAAATAAAATTTATTATCGATTGTCGATAACTAAGCCATCAATGTTGCGTTTTGAGTTCTTTAAGCTCTCGAATATGGTGGATGCTTCATTTTATTCTATGAAAAGAACCAAAATTGATAGTGGGTTTTATGGGAATGGCTCTCGCTCTAAAGAACACTTTGTTATGCCGGGGGACTATTATATTGAAATTTCAGCTAGAAACAAAAAGGCAACAGCATTTCAGTTAACCGTTGTTGCGAATGAGGACGTATAAAATAGAGTCGATGTTAGATAATAGAATCTTTCTCCTACTATGAGTCAAGAGTGTTTCTGGTGAAGTCGGCTAACAGGGAGGGCTGTAGTTCGGACTTGATGTAACAGTTACCGATTTTTTAGAATATGTCTGTTAGGTCAAGTCTAGTTTACACACTTTCCTTGCCAGATTTGCTTTCCAACGAGAAACATTTCAATAGAGATTCTACCGCAGCACCATCTTCCCATGATGGGGTCGTTCTTTCACCATTCGTCCGGATCTGTCTGAACCTCCTCAAGTGTAGAATAGATTTTTCGTCCGAAGGCGGGTTGATAAAACTCCTGTAAAACCGTCTTCTGGAAACGTCCACATTTGTGGGTGACGTACTTTCATTTTGTATCATTTAAAGAAAGATAAAGTTGATTGTCATGCTGCTCTACTTTGCCGCAGTACTCTTTACCTCTATCAGTGAGAATATGCAAGACAGGATGTGGACAATAGTACCCTGTAACTAGCAATGAAATAAAAAATATTATATAGGCTCTATGTTTTGACTGCACAAAGGATCGGTGCACAATTCTTTGTGGTAACGCTTGAGTTAATTGGCCTTGTTATATTTATATCCCAGATATCTCTTTTAATGCGTTACTTTTTGAAACGCTGCTCGGTATTTTATTTGCGATTTCGATGGCAAACTCGATATCTCCACTGTTTGCGACCTTTACAGACAAATATTTTAAAGCACTTGATTGGCTTACCGTGCTTGGTATATCGAGACCAATTTCATAGGATTCCTTAAAATAACCAAGATCAGCGGTTTTTTCTGACAGCTGTTTAAGTGCGCTAGATCTAGATACTGTGCTTGGTATTCTTAGGGCTGCTTGATGTTTGGCACGAATAACCTCTGTTGGGGACATTTCACGCTTATTAGGATCTACCTTTTCTTCAATTGCTATATCACTTTCTGGATAATGTGGATTTACAGGAGGCTGCCAGTCATCGCTCTCAATCGCGGGACTTGGAAAAATTCCAATAAGCACATCATTGTCGTTATCGAAATAAGTGGCCACTGTAAATACTGCTGCTACTATTGTTGCAACAGCTGCTGATTTAACGAGTAGACTCAAATGATTCTCCTTAAAACTATAGCGGGTTGGCACTCAGTGTCACCTCGAAAGAGTGAACTTTTGGAGGATATTGATAGGCAGGTTTGCACGTCTATTTTTCCAGCCACTTCTTAGTTAAAATTTAGTTCTAACCCAGATTATAGAATTACGCGGAATCTATAATTTATATCTATCTTGTTGAATAGAGGCGAGCTGAACCCGTGAGTTCCGAATATCGTATATATTTAGACTCATATCCGCTTATGAGTCTTGAATAAAAATAACATCTGCTTTTACAGTTCAACCGTTTTCAACCACGATCATCCTGAATGACTACGTTGTGTCGAACCCAGACCAAACCCCAACCATATATTAGAAAACAACGCTGTAAATAGTTTTTAATCAATCCCAAATTCTTTTGGCGCTTTATGTTTTATACGGACGTTTAATGTTTTCTTGATGCTTGCTTTTGCTTAAAGAATGATCGCTTTTGTAAGGTTGGTTCCTTGATTTACACGCATTTCTGCAAGACGAAAACAGTATTAGGTTTCATAATAGGCCGTTTGTTAATTTGGCAGATAGTTTTTGGAGAATAGGTGGTTCGATGGGATTCAAGCATTTCGGCAATAAATGGATGATGTTACTGTTGGTTTGCAGTATGTTTTTCGGCGGGCAGGGCGCGTGGGCGTTTAGTTCCGGTGAGCACGCTGTAATTGGTGATGAGGCGTTGAAGCTGGCCAACCCGGAGTTTGCGCATAACATTAAAGGGTTGGAAGCTAAGATTCATTACACTTATGGGCAACTGGTGGCGTTGTCTGGCGACTTTTTTAAAAACGTGGAGCGGCTGGCGTTTGAAGACCCAAGTGTGTTGAGTGAGTTTCACGGCCGAAACCGTGAGGGTTTAAAAAAGTGTATTGATGAGGAGGTTCACGCGATTCGTACCGAGCAGGTGTACGGTGGTTGCGGGGAAATGAAGTTGATGCAGAAGCGGGTGAATTATGTGGCGCTGGCACACGATAATTATTCGCACTTTGCCTGGCATAATATCAAGCTGTATGTGGAGGAGCATACACGGGCGCTATGGTTTGCCCAGTTGGCCCATCTAAAGTGTGATAGGCATCAGTGGGATATGACTCCGAAACTTTGCCAAAAAAATGAGGAGACCTTGCATCGTTTGGTGGATGCTTCGCATTATCGAAATAAGTTAAAAGCCAAATACCGTCGCTTACCGGAATTGTTCCCCCGTAAGCGTTTTACCAAACGTTATTTAAAAGAAATGCCCAAGGAGAAGCTGATCCGAACGGCGTTATTTACCAATGCGTTTGCCGACCATTTCTTAACGGATGCCTTTTCATCTGGCCATATGCGTGTACCGCGTTCGCAGATTGATGAGTTTGTAAAAAATAATGCGTTGATTCAAAGTGATGAACGGGAAAAAGGGTCGTCGATTTCTGGTGCGTTAACGCAATTTCTACATAATCTGGATGGGACGTTAACTGGCCTGCCAGTAACCAATAGCCTTGGCCATCAGTTTGTGAGCCGAAGTGATAAGCAGTTGTTTAGCAAAATGGGGTCGGATCAATTGTCGGGTATTGTAGAAAAAAATCCACAATTAAAACTGCCATTGCAAGCCGCACATCAATCCTTGAATGAGGTGTTTGCCGTTATTAAAAACGGGACATCGGCCATGCCTAGTGGCGAGTATGTGGCGTTACGCTATGTGCCTTTTATTCAGCAAGGTAAAGCGCCGAGTTTGGTTGAGGTAGTAAAGCAGCGGATGGCCTCGGAAGGGGGGACTCAGGATGTGATTGATACCATGTCGAATGAGATGCAGCTGATCTTTAGAGGGCGCTTGGCCATTCGGGATAAAAACACTGGTTCGTATAAGTCGTATTTCGATGCCTTCGTTGAGGCCTTGCCGGATATGATGGCTCAGTTTCGTGCCCAAATTGAAGCCGAGGCTCATAGTGATTCATTGCAAACTCGTATACCACCCAAATTACTTCAGGCATTAAAGTCGATTAATTAACCTTCTCTGGCAGGAGGCGCATTGGCCGCTTTCTGCCACGTCCTTTCTCTATTTAAACCATCTGATTGTGCGCTTTTTGTGCGCACTTTCTCCCTTTCTTTTGGGTTCCAATTCCACTGATTTTTACTGCTTTTCTGGTGGGATTTTATTGAAAAAATATGCCCTTTTTTATGAGCTGTCTCACGATATGAGACACCCATTCGAGATAATAACCCCAAGCGAAAAGGGAAGTGTAAAACGCTGATCAAACACCTGGGTGAGCACCGCATGGATAAGCGAGTGCCACCCGACGGTTCTTTTACGGGGCATATATGAATCGAATGACGTTTCTGTTTGTTATTGCAATTATCGTCTTAATCGCCAACGCGAGCGCCTTCCCTTTTTGAGGCAGCCTATTCATTTGTTTTTTTCTTTTAGTCCGTATCTTTGAGGGAAATGTTTATGATTAAATTTATGAAAGCCAGCACTCATTGTTTACCTCTGTCTGTGATTTTGCGGGAGAACAATATTCCACTCAGTGCGCGAAAAGTGAATCAGGTGCTTTTTGAGCGAGGGTATTTATTGCGTATGTATCGACAAAGCATGAAAAACGTGGAAAAGATGAAGAGTTTTTATGTGTTGAGTGGCAAGGGCCTGGAGTATGGAGTGAATGTGAAAAACCGATGTCACCCGATTCAAACCGAGCCGCGTTATAACACCGAAAAAATTCTGCCGTTAATTTGTGAAATATCTGATTCTCTATATGATCGCGGATAAATAATCCGCATATCTGTTTTCGTGCAATAAACCGCTTTGCCTAATCGGGCGAAGTGGTTTGTTCCTTCCTTACTTTAATGGCACCTTATTTGGCTGATGTGCTACTTGTTTAATCGAGCAAGTAGGTTGTTTGGCTGTTTCGCCTTTTTCCTTCAAAAAGCGTACTATTCGTGTTTACTGTTAGCCTTCGTTTTTTGGGGAACCCATGCGTTTTTCTGCTGCTGTTTTATCTTTGTGTTTTGCTTCGTCTTTTGCTGTTCAGTCTGTTGCCTCTTCTTCAGAGTGGTATGCCTCTGGTGAGGAATATATCCAAGCGCGTCTTGCGGTAACAAAAAATACGAATCGCGCAAAAAATGTCATTGTGTTTATTGGGGATGGCATGGGCGTATCGACGGTCACGGCGGCGCGTATTTTTGACGGGCAGTCCCGAGGGGCATCGGGAGAAGAAAATGTATTGCCGTTTGAAACCTTCCCTCATGTTGGTTTGGTCAAAACTTACAATGTTAACCAACAGGTACCGGATTCTGCCGGCACTGCCAGTGCAATTCATACTGGAGTAAAAACTCGAGCCGGAGTTTTGGGGGTGTCTGGCGATGCGCCGCGGGGCGATTGTGTGGCGGCAAAAGCACACCGTGTTGCCAATATGGCGGAGGTGATGAAGAAGCAGGGCAAGCGAGTTGGGGTAGTGACTTCGACGCGTGTTACTCATGCCACGCCAGCTTCGGTTTATGCGCATATTCCTGATCGCAACTGGGAAGCCTCCGGAGACGTTCCCGCAGAGGCGGCGAAAGCGGGGTGTTTATCTATTGCCCGGCAGTTGGTGGAGTTTAATCAAAAGGGTGCGATTGATGTCAGCTTTGGTGGCGGGAAAAAAGAGTTTACTGAGGAAGAGCTTGCCCATTGGCAAAAGCGCGGCACATTGGTGGAGAGTGGGGCGCAAATGGCGTCTTTGTCCAGTAAGGATCTCCCTGTTTTGGGTTTGTTTAGCAGCAGTCATATGCCCTATGTGATTGAACGCCAGGAGGAATCGGCTGTTCCAAGCTTGTCGGATATGGCCGTCAAAGCGGTTGAGCTTTTATCGAAAAATAAAAAGGGTTTTTACCTGCTTGTTGAAGGTGGCCGGATTGATCATGGCCATCACAGTGGCCAGGCCGGTAAGGCTTTGGCTGAGGCTCAAGAGTTTGCCGAGGCGGTGAAGGCGGTACTGGCCAAGGTGGATTTGTCAGAGACATTGGTAATTGTGACGGCGGACCATAGCCACGTACTCAGCATGGGCGGTTACCCGACACGCGGCAATCCCATTTTGGGGGTGGTGAAAAGCAATGATGAACACGGAGAGCCGAAAACTGAACCCGAGACGGCATTCGACAACCAGCCCTATACCACGCTCGGTTACTACAATGGCCCTGGCGCGGTAAAGGGTGCGCGAGCAAAGCCTGAAACCGGGTTACATGCTGTTCAGCAAGCACTGGTTCCAACGGGGTATGAGTATCATGGCCAACCGTATATGAGTGAAACCCATGGCGGAGAGGATGTGCCGATTTATGCTATCGGGCCATATTCCCATTTAGTGGGCGGGGTGATGGAGCAAAATGTCATCTTCCATATTGTTCGATATGCGGTAAAACAAAAAAAATAGGGTTTGCCCTCAGAGAGGAGGGGATTCGCCCTTGTATACGCTATTTAAATCCGTACAATGCCGCCGCACAGAAGAAACGATAACAATAACTCTTATTTTCTACTGAATATGTTGAGTTGTTGTGGAGTGAGGGTCTGTACAACTCTTAAGTCGAGCAAGGCGCCATGCCGCTTTGCCGTATCGATTTGGAGGTGTGTAAATGTGTTACATACGCTTATTGGCGCTTCAGCATCAAATCATTTCTCGTGGTCGGATGTGTGGCGCAATGAAGATTTCTGGGGCAAGAAGCGGTAGTTTCTGGTTCTAGTTGTCGAACTTTTTGCGGGGTTTTGCCCCGCACCTTTCCCTTCTTAATTCATATTCTCGCCATTGGGATTCTGCGCTATTCCCGATACACTTGCCGCTAAAAAACAGTGATGGAGTCGAGCAGTGAACCTTTTCAAGTTAATACTTTGTTTGTGGTTTTTTTTCAGAGCTGTCTGTGTTTACGCGGATTCTCAAGGCTATGCGCAGGTTACAAAAGATGGCTACGGCGCAATTGCTTCGGTTAATCCCCTGGCGACTCAAGCGGGTTTAAACGCTTTTGCTGATGGCGGTAATGCTGTGGATGCGGCTTTGGCGGTGGCATTTACCCTTGGGGTGGTGGATGGCCACAACTCAGGTATTGGTGGTGGCTGCTTTATTTTGGTTCGCACTGCAAATGGTGAGGTGTTAGCAATCGACGGTCGAGAGGAAGCTCCGGCATTGGCTCATCGGGATATGTTTCTTAAGGATGGTAAGGTTCAGCCTGAATGGAGTAAGTCTGGCTCGCTTGCCATTGGTATTCCGGGGTCTGTCGCCGCGTTAGATGCGTTACAGCGTCAAGCGGGTAAATTGAAGTTAAAGGATGTCATTCTTCCTGCAGCAGGTGTGGCTGAACAGGGCTTTGCAGTAGATCAGGTTTTTGCTGCGCGTTTGGCCAGAGTGGCAGATACGGTGAAACAATACCCTGCAACAGCGCAAGTGTATTTTGATAAACAAGGGGAACCGCTTAAAGCGGGAGACCGTTTGATTCAAAAGGACTTGGCCAAAACCTATCGCAAAATTGGTAAGCATGGGCCGGATTATTTTTACCAGGGGAAATTCGCCAAAGCGGTTGACCGCTGGATGAAGAAAAATAATGGGCTGGTTCGCTACGATGATTTTAAAAATTATCACATTATTATGCGTCAGCCTATCCAGTCGCAGTTTCATGAATACACTATTTATGGTTTTCCGCCACCGAGTTCTGGTGGTGTGCATATTGCGCAAATGCTGAATATTTTGCAGAACTACGATTTTGCAAGACTGGATGAGATTAATCGAACCCATTTGCTTATTGAAACCATGAAATTGGCGTTTGCTGATCGAGCCTATTGGTTGGGCGACCCCGCCTTTGCCAAGGTGCCAAAAGGGTTAATGGCAAAAACCTATGCGGATGAATTGAGTAAAAAAATCACCTTGGATAAGGTTTCGATTGTTGAAAAGCATGGTATGCCGCCGAAATTTGATACGGATATATTTAATAAACACACGACTCATATTGCCACTGCAGACAAAGATGGCAACTGGGTAGCTATTACCACGACCGTGAACACCAGCTTTGGCAGTAAAGTGATTATTCCCGGCACGGGGGTGGTGATGAATAATCAGATGGATGATTTTTCTGCTCTTCCTGGGGTGCCCAATGCGTTTGGTTTGGTTGGGGCCGAAGCCAATGCGGTGCAACCGGGCAAGCGGCCTTTGTCCAGTATGAGTCCAACACTTGTTTTGAAAGGCGATAAACCGGTTTTAACCTTGGGGGCAGCAGGTGGCCCAACCATTATTACTCAAGTCCTTCAGGTAATTGTGAAACAGCTGGCGCTGGGTATGCCGCTGGAAGAAAGCATGTCGTCGGTTCGAGTTCATCACCAATGGAAACCGGATACACTTTTGATTGATGGTTTTGCTTCGGACGAGTTAAAACAGGGGCTAAAGAAAAAAGGCCATGCAATGCGTGACTGGCCTGGTTTTGGTGCAACCCAGGCAATTAGTTGGGATGAAGACAAAGGCTTTACCGCTGTGGCGGAACCGAGATTGATCGAGCGAAATAATCAGGAATAATGATTTTTTAATGCAGTGTCTATTATAGAAAAATCCCGCGTTTTTTTTATGGACTCAAATAACGCGGCGGCTTCCGTGTAGTGTCGAGATAAATAATGCAGCCACTGTTTTGCGCGGTTACCCGTATATTTTTTGGGGTAAGCGGCACAGGTTTCCAGAAAAAACTGGTGAAGGTGTTGGGCGATTTCACTCCAGGGCATGGGAGTATACTCATGACCCTGGCAGTAGGCTTTTATTTCTTTTGCGAGGTCGGGGTGAGCAAGTAATCCGCGGCCAAGCATAAAATCTTCGCACAGAGATTCTTCCCTGCACTGGATAAAGTCTTTCAAATTCCATATTTCGCCGTTGGCCACCACAGGTATTTTTACTGCCTGTTTTATTTCGCCAATATATTTCCAGTATGCGGGTGGGTTATAGCCATCCTGTTTTGATCGCGCGTGAACGATAAGTTCGTTTGCACCTGCTTGTTCGATTGCTTGCGCATTGCGCAGGTAGCTGTCACGTTCCTGATAGCCCAAACGAATTTTGGCGGTGACGGGTATTGAAGGCGGAACCTGTTCTCTTACCTGGGAAACGATTTGATAGATTAGATCCGTATCGTCGAGTAAACAGGCTCCACCGCGATTGCGGTTTACGGTTTTTGCTGGGCAACCAAAATTGAGATCGATTGCGGGTGCTCCCAGTTTTGCGGCTTTTCTGGCGCTTAAAGCCAAGGCTTCTGGGTTACTGCCAAGAAGTTGTATGCGTGTGGGTATTTTAGGCTGCGCTTGCGTGAGTTCAGGACTATATTTGATAAACACTTTTCTTGGCAGGGTGTGATCACATACCCGTACAAATTCTGTGACATATATATCCACGCCCCCGATCACTTGCATGACTCTACGCATGTGGTGGTCAACAACACCTTCCATTGGGGCAAGGAAAATTCTCATAGCTTTTATATGGGGATAAGTAACAGAGGACGGGCAGTCTATCAGCCTGGTGTTGGTTTGAGAAATTTATGGGCTTTTACTTGATTTAGACCGGGCTCATTATGACAGCAACCCAAGTAAAATATGGAATGTTGCACTTGCTCAATAGGGGCGTTTTTCATTATCTTATGCGACCGTGCTCAAGCAGGCGCGTATAAAAATGCTTATATTATTAACCGGTGTAACCACTAACTAATTGATAATTAAAGAGTTTTGCCAGTCAAAACCCGTCGGTTATCTTAAACTGTTTCTGGTAGTTACCTTTCGGAGTGACAGATGCAAGAAACCCTTTCTACGACATCGCTAGTGTCAAATGGTATGGATCTGATGATCTATGGTATGGGCACTGTGTTTGTTTTTCTTACTCTTCTCGTTATCGCGACCCTTGCTATGTCCTACATCGTAGGAAATTATTTCGCAGAATCTCCTGAAGAAGTCAGCGCGAAACCCGCGGGCAATATCAGCCCAAGAACATTGGCGGTAATTCAAGCGGCAGTTCAAGAGCATAGAGCGAAACATAAGTAAGCACCGTATTAACCTGACCTAGGCATAAATAAAATCATTGGGGGCAGATGTAAATGACTGAAACAAAAAAACCTCTGGGCATTACTGATGTAGTCTTACGAGACGCGCACCAGTCGCTATTCGCTACGCGTATGCGTATTGATGACATGTTGCCGATCGCAGAGAAGCTGGATCAGGTTGGTTTTTGGTCTCTGGAAACCTGGGGTGGCGCAACATTTGATGCGTGTATCCGCTTTTTGGGCGAAGACCCCTGGGATCGAATTCGTGAATTGAAAAAAGCGATACCAAATACGCCACACGCCATGTTATTCCGTGGCCAAAATATTCTTGGGTATCGTCACTATGCTGATGACGTAGTTGAGAAGTTCGTAGAACGGTGTGCGGTTAACGGTGTTGACGTATTCCGTGTATTCGACGCGATGAACGACATGCGTAATATCGAAACCGCGATGAAAGCGGTTAAGAAACAAGGTAAGCATGCGCAAGGCACTATTTCTTATACAGAAAGTCCTGTCCATGATATTGCAGCCTGGGTCGACCAAGGTAAGGTCATTGAAGACATGGGCGCAGACTCTATTGTTATTAAAGATATGGCCGGTTTGTTAAAGCCATATGTTGCATACGAACTGGTTAAAAAATTGAAAGCCAGTTGTGATATTCCTATTCACATGCACTGCCACGCCACAACCGGCTTGGCGCATTCAACAATCCTTAAAGCAGCAGAAGCTGGTATTGATAATGTGGACACATCGATTTCCACAATGTCGACAACCTATGGTCACAGCCCAACAGAAACGATTGTTGCTGCGCTTCAAGGTACAGAACGAGATACCGGCCTGGATCTGGCCAAACTTGAAGAAATTGCGTTGTATTTCCGCGATGTGCGTAAGAAGTATGCGAAGTGGGAAGGTGCGCTTAAAGGTATCGATTCTCGAATTCTTACAGCCCAAGTTCCTGGCGGCATGTTGACTAACATGGAAGGCCAGTTGAAAGAGCAAGGTGCTGAAGATAAGTTGGATGCTGTACTGGAGGAAATCCCACGAGTACGAAAAGACTTGGGTTACATTCCTTTGGTTACACCAACCTCACAAATTGTGGGTACTCAGGCGGTTATTAACGTACTGACTGGCGAGCGTTACAAGTCTATTTCAAAAGAAACACGCGGTATTCTTCGCGGTGAATACGGTGTTGCTCCTGCGCCAATGAACAAAGAGCTTCAGGCGAAGGTGTTGGAAGAAGGTGAAGAAGTGGTGACCTGTCGTCCAGCAGACCTTTTAGCGCCAGAGCTGGAGACACTTGCTGCTGATCTGAAATCGATTGCTGCGGAAAAAGGCCTCAAGCTGGCGGAAGGTGAGCGCGAAATTGATGACGTGCTTACTTATTCTTTGTTCCCTCAAGTTGGTCTTAAGTTCATTACTAACCGTGGTAATCCGGACGCATTCGAACCGGCTCCAACAGGTAACGAAAGCACTCTTGTTCATGCTGACAACGGCGATGAGGTTTACACCGTTACTGTTGAAGGTAAAGAGTACACCGTGACCGTGAGCAATGGCGGCGAGCTAACTGGCATCGTGCAGTTGGGCAGCTCTCACGCTGGTCCAAGCGCTGGTTCAGACAAAGAAGTGTCTGGTGGCGACCCTGTGAATGCACCACTAGCCGGAAATATTTTCCGCGTTATGGTTTCTCCAGGTCAGTCAGTTGAAGAAGGGGATACCCTGCTGGTACTTGAAGCAATGAAGATGGAAACGCAGGTATCTGCTCCTAAGGCTGGCGTAATTGGCAACATCAGCGTGAAAGAAGGAGATACTGTTGCTGTTGGCGACCTCCTTCTCACCATCGCTTAAGGGGTCGACAATGGAGAATTTTATCGGCCTTTGGCAAGACTCCGGTCTTTATCAGATGCATTTTGGACAGCTGTCCATGATGGTTATCTGCCTACTTTTATTGTTCCTCGCTATTCGCAAAGGCTTTGAGCCTTTGCTTCTAGTGCCCATTGGATTCGGCGGTATTTTAGCGAATATCCCCGGTGCAGGTTTGGCCTTGCCTGCCGCTGAGAGTGCTATTTATGCGGCAGATCCTGTGGTTCTGAAAACCCTGGCCCAGCTATTGAATATTGACCCTGCAACGTCATTAAAAGCGTTTATAGCGGCATATGAGTCGGCTTCACCTGCGGTACATGCAGCGGTTGCTGAAGCTGCAGTGAATGCGGGTTATCACAACGGTATGTTGTATAACTTCTATTCGGTTGCCATTGCCAGTGGTGCTGCGCCTTTGATTATCTTTATGGGCGTGGGTGCGATGACTGACTTTGGTCCATTGCTGGCGAACCCCAAAACGTTGTTCCTGGGGGCAGCTGCCCAGTTCGGGATCTTCTTTACGGTGCTTGGTGCTGTTGGTCTTTCCGCTGCAGGTCTTATGGACTTCAGCATTGCGGATGCGGCGGCTATCGGCATTATCGGTGGTGCGGACGGTCCTACGGCAATTTATGTGGCCAGTAAGCTTTCCCCTGATCTGCTAGGTGCGATTGCGGTTGCAGCATATTCCTATATGGCGTTGGTACCAATGATCCAGCCGCCAATTATGAAGGCTTTGACTTCCGAAGAAGAACGTCGCATCGAAATGACCCAGCTCCGAACAGTTAGCAAGCGGGAGAAGATCGCTTTCCCTATCTTGTTGCTCATTCTTGTTGCGCTATTGTTACCTGATGCGGCCCCACTACTCGGGATGTTCTGTTTTGGTAACCTAATGAAAGAGTGTGGCGTGGTTGATCGTTTGTCTGATACTGCACAAAATGCCTTGATCAACATTACCACCATATTCTTAGGCTTATCAGTCGGTTCTAAATTGGCTGCAGATAAGTTCCTTGATCCAAAAACCATGGGTATTCTCGTGCTGGGCGTGATTGCCTTTGCCGTTGGTACTGCGATGGGTGTGCTTATGGCGAAGCTGATGAACAAGGTCAGCAAGCAGAAGATCAACCCATTGATTGGTTCTGCTGGCGTATCGGCTGTACCTATGGCTGCAAGGGTATCGAATAAGGTTGGGCTTGAGGCGAATCCTCATAACTTCCTGTTGATGCACGCGATGGGTCCTAATGTGGCAGGTGTGATTGGTTCAGCTGTTGCAGCAGGTGTAATGATTTCAATGGTCTCAGGAATGGGGCAGTAGTTTTGAATCGCTGGGCTTTTGCCCAGCGATTATCCCTTCTCAACGCTGAAATCTTCTGCAAAACCTCAATTTCAGTGCTCGAAATAATACGATAGTCATTTAACCCCTATATAATTTAGGGGATATGGGTAGAAATTTCCCGTTTTGCAGACTTATTTTTCATACTTGCGGCCACTTGTAGTAGAATGCCGCACGATTTTTTATTGGTACCACATTCCGGAGCTTTTTTATGTATCGACGTACAAAAATTGTTAGTACTTTAGGTCCAGCTACTGACGAACCTGGCATCCTTGAGAAGATTATCCTTGCGGGTGTCAATGTTGTACGTATGAACTTCTCACACGGAAGTCCAGAAGACCACATGCGTAGAGCCAATGCTGTACGCGATGTAGCCAAAAAACATGGCAAGGTGGTCGCAATTTTGGGTGACTTACAAGGCCCAAAAATTCGTATAGCCCGTTTCGCTGAAGGCCCTGTTGTGTTGGCCGAAGGGGATAAGTTTGTTCTTGATGCTTCTCTTGGTCGTGAAGAAGGAAACCAGGAAAAAGTTGGTATCGACTATAAAGAGTTACCAAACGATGTAAATCCTGGGGATCTTTTGTTACTGGATGACGGTCGAGTTATCCTTCAGGTAGATAGCGTTGATGGTCCAGCCATCCAAACAACCGTAACGGTTGGCGGTAAATTGTCCAATAACAAGGGAATCAACCGTCAAGGTGGTGGTTTGAGCGCTCCAGCCCTTACTTCCAAAGACCGTGAAGACATCAAAACCGCTGTGGAAATCGGCGTTGATTATCTTGCTGTTTCATTCCCCCGCTCTGCCGACGATATGAATTTGGCTCGCCAACTAGTGCGTGAAGCCGGTGGCAACATCTATATGGTGGCGAAAGTTGAACGTGCAGAAGCAGTAGAATCTGATGAAGTTCTGGACGATATTATTCTTGCTTCTGATGCTGTAATGGTTGCCCGCGGTGACTTGGGCGTGGAAATTGGTGATGCTCAACTTATTGCTGTTCAGAAGCACATTATTGAGCGTGCCCGTGCGCTGAACCGTTGTGTTATCACTGCGACACAAATGATGGAAACCATGATTAGCAGCCCTTTACCCACGCGTGCGGAAGTCTTCGACGTGGCTAACGCGGTGATTGATGGTACGGATGCGGTGATGCTTTCTGCTGAAACGGCTGCTGGTAAATACCCGGTGCAAACAGTTGAAGCTATGGTTCGAGTGATCCTTGGGGCGGAAAAACACCCTCAAGCCGAATCGGCTCCTAGCCGTCCTTCCGGTGGTTACACCTCCTGTGATCAAACGATTGCCCGTGCAGCAATGTACGCCGCGCATGAAATGACTGGAGTGAAGTGTATTGTGGCGATGACTGAGTCAGGTTCTACACCACTGTTGATGTCTCGTTTTGGTGCAAGATTGCCGATCTTTGCATTTTCCCGAAACTACTCCACGTTGCGTCGTGCTGCACTTTTCCGCGGTGTACAGCCTGTTTGGTTTGACAGTGACAATATTGCTCCATCGGATGTTAACCAAAAAGCAATCGACGTATTGCTTGAGAAAAATATTATTGAAGAAAATGATTTTATTATCATTTCTAAAGGGGACCATCAGAATATTCATGGAGGCACGAACACCATGAAAATTGCTCAAGCGGGTCATGTTGCCCCTTCATACGGTGGCTAATATAGCTTTATTTCCTTTAAAAAGCCCTGCAATGCAGGGCTTTTTTTTGTCCCGCTTTTAATGCTTTGAATAGAATATGTGAACGTTTGTTCGGGACGGAGCCTGCGATTGTTATCTTTCTCTAACGACGGCTTTCTCACCTCTCTTGTTGTCTTTTACTTTTATAAACAAAGTTGTTTGGTCATTCTTGTTTCCTAAATATCTGTCAGAGAAAACGGCACAGGGGGATGTTGTTGTGTCTACCTGTGAAGAAAAGCCGCTGAGGGATTAAATCCGTGCTATTTTTTTAAAGATACTTTGGGGATACGGCCTGTGCTCCAAGTTTTTAATTAGAAAGAAACATCTGCTGATGTTATTGAGATGACATCTTAAAACCATATTATTGTCATCGATTTCCTTTTTTCGGTCGGCATTTTATTCATACATAGCCTTTTAGTGTTGCAAGCTCAATAGGGTGGAGGGATTTTTGGATGAGCAAAATAAAAATAGCATTGAAGATTACCAGGTACATTCCTTTTCTTCATAAGTACGTAAATCGATTTGCGACAAATTATATTTGCAAGGAGATTCCAGGAAGGCCGAGAGCGTTCAGTTTATGGTCGCATATTCCTAAGCCTCCAGAGCCGCCATCGTTATCCTACGATGAACAAGGGCCGATAGGAGAGTATACGACCTGGCCGATGTTGACCGATAAAAAATTCTCCGCCCGACATCTGCCACCAGCTGAAAAAACCTATATCGATAGCTTGCCTGAAGACACAGAGTTTAATCCTCAGGCGGACAAGCAAGGTGAGGTTACCTCGTTGTTCCTTCGTCAGGGAGAAATGAAGAAAGATCGTTCTTCGATGTTGTTTATGTTTTTTGCCCAGTGGTTTACCGACAGTGTGTTGCGAATAAACCCCTTGGATAGAAGGCAAAATACCTCGAATCATAATATTGATTTGTGCCAGATTTATGGCTTGACCGAAGCGGCAGCAAACGTTTTACGTTCGCATGAAGGAGGGCGACTACGTAGTCAGATAATCAACGGTGAAGAATTCCTGGACTATTTGTGTGAGCAAAACGGCAATGGGAAAGTGCAGATAAAAGACCATTACCATGACTTGCCGTATGTGCAAAAAGGTCTCGCTGAGCTTCTATTTAAAAATTTACCCGATGAACGAAAATTAAAGCTGTATGCCACAGGTTTGGAAAGAGGCAATTCATCCATTGGCTATGTTGCGGTAAGTACGTTGTTTATGCGCGAGCATAATCGTATTTGTGGTGAGTTGAAAAAACGAAATCCAGATTGGGATGATGAGCGTTTATTCCAAACGGCACGTTTGATCAATATGGCAATTTTAATGAAATTAACTATTGTTGATTACATTAACCATATTGCGGGTAATCGATTATTTGAGTTTGATACCCGCTTTGCAGAAAAAAAATCCTGGTACAGGTTGCCGTGGATTGCTTTGGAGTTTGACTTACTTTATCGTTGGCACGGCCTAATTCCTGACAGTATGAAAGTGGATGATGCGGTGGTTAGTCAGACCGATTATCGCTTTAATAATGGATTGTTGGAGCAGATTGGATTAGCAAAAGCGATTCATGCATCCTCTACGCAAAACGCAGGAAAAATAGGTTTGCAAAACTCTCCAAAATGGATGTTGGGAGCTGAATACGCCATGATTCGTATGGGACGGGATTTCCGTTTGAAACCATATAATGAGTATCGGAAGTTGTTTAAGCTTTCTCCTATTTGTTCGTTTCAGGAGTTAACCGGAGATAAGGAGTTGGCAGATAAGTTAGAAAACCTGTATGGGCATATTGATAAATTAGAGTACACCGTGGGGTTGTTTGCCGAGAAGAAAAATGGCGATCAGCTGTTCGGTGATTTATTAAATGCCATGGTGTCGTACGACGCATTTACGCAGATATATACCAACCCTTTGTTGTCTAAAAACGTCTATCATGCTCGTACATTGACTCAATACGGACTGGATCTGATTGATGCGACGCAATCTGTGCAGGATTTGGCAACTCGAAACTTACAAAACCCAGACGGTATTATTGCCAAGTTTTCAATGTAAATGCATTTATATTGTTTAAGTCTGTAGGCGTGTATCTGTATACGCTTAAAAATAGGCCACCTTATCCAGGTGGCTTTTTTTGGCTATCCATTCCCTGTATTTTACGTGTTAACTTAGGGTTTGCTACGAATGGCTTTAATGTAAGACTGCAGAATTCCCCAGGAAAAGGCGTCATCGTCAATTAATGGATGGTTTTCAAAAAAGGATTTGAACTCAAGTGCCAGTTCGGTATCACCTCCAATTGACATTTCCCGGCTGAAAAACAAGGTGTCAGGATCCGCCTCTTGACTGAACAGTTGAAAAAAATTATCAAAATTGCTGCTAATGGTCGCGTTAGTTTCTACAGCATTCTGAAAAACACGAATTTTTCCACTTGCCAGGGTAAATGCCCAACTTTGATTGATATCTTTTACTGTAAGTAAAATCGTTTTATCACGTAAAAAATCCAGGTCACCGTCGTTGATTTGGGTGCGGTACAGCTTATTGAGTATTTCACTTGCGGCATAATTAAAAGGTGCCATCGGCAAGAGTGAAAAAGAATGCTTAGCCAATTGGGGGAGGCTTGAGTGTACCTTTGCGGGTAATTTTTGTATATCGAAGTAGGTAACAGCCATTTCGCCAGCCTTTATTATTGGGTAAATCGTAAGATTGTATGTTCACTTGACCGTGAATTATTAATTTGAATCAAAGGAACGCTATCCGAGCAAGAATAAAATCCAGCATTTGAGTTCAGGAGACCCCATGGAATTACTTTGCCCAGCAGGAAGTATTGCCTCTCTGAAAGCAGCGATTGAGAACGGCGCAGATTCTGTCTATATCGGTTTGAAGAATGGAACGAACGCCCGTTGTTTCGCAGGTTTGAATTTCACTGATAATGACCTGAACCGAGCCGGCAAGCTTGTTTCTGAGCGACGAAAAAAACTGCTTATTGCCATCAATACATTCGCCCACCCCGGCGACGTTAAGCTTTGGTTCCATGCTGTGGATAAAGCCGTCGATATGGGGGCGAGTGCCATTATTGTCTCTGATATTGCGGTGATGGAGTATTGTGCCAATCGATACCCGAATATGCCATTACATGTTTCCGTACAGGCATCCGCGACTAATCTTGCCGCTCTGGACTTCTACCGGCAGAACTTCAATGCCACGCGTGCCGTCCTGCCGCGTGTGCTGTCCAAGGAGCAAGTTAAATCACTTGCTGAGTCCTCACCAATGGAGCTGGAGGTTTTTGCTTATGGCAGTCTCTGTATCATGGCTGAGGGGCGTTGTTACCTGTCATCTTATCTCACTGGTGAGTCGCCAAATACCTGTGGCGCTTGTTCCCCTGCCAAGTATGTCGAGTGGCGGGAAGAAAACGACGTGCTTGAAACTCGTTTGAATGGTTTTTTGATTGATCGATTTGCTCCGGGGGAACATGCGGGTTATCCCACTTTGTGCAAAGGGCGTTATGTGGTGGATGGCCATACCTACCATATTTTGGAAGAGCCCACGAGTTTGAATACCCTAGACCTTTTGCCCGAATTACTGCAGATGGGTATCGCTGCGGTCAAAATTGAAGGGCGTCAGCGAAGCCCCGCGTATGTTGCGCAAGTTACCAAAGTCTGGCGTGAAGCGATTGATCAAGCTAAGCGTCAGTTGCATGACTTTATACCTACGGTGGAACAAACCCAGGTTCTGGAAAAACTATCGGAAGGCAAGCAAATGACCCTTGGTGCTTATTCGAGGAAATGGCAATGACAACAACAAACAACCTGACCTCGAAATTGAAAACATCTCTCGGGCCAATTCTTTACTACTGGCGTAAAGCGGATGTGGAGGCGTTTTATGATCGTGTTGCATCAAGCCTGGTGGATATCGTTTACCTGGGTGAAACCGTCTGTGGTAAACGTTCTGAGTTGAAACGAAATGATTGGTTAGTTATCGCTAACAAACTGAAAGAGTCAGGAAAGGAGGTGGTTCTTTCATCTCTAGCGCTAATAGAGTCAGCAGGTGATTTAACGCTGGTTAAAAGCTTGTGTGAACAGGAAGACTTTGTCGTCGAGGCCAACGATGTCAGTGCCATTCATTTGCTCGCGCAGAAGGGCTTGCCTTTCGTGGTGGGCCCCGCGGTCAACTGCTATAACGCAGAAACGCTAAATACCTTTTTGAATCTGGGAATGAGTCGATGGGTATTACCGGTAGAGTTGTCTAAATCCTGGTTACAGCAAGTGCTGTTGGATTGTGATGCTTTGGGTATACGGGAAAGGTTGAATATCGAGGTATTTGTCCATGGCCACTTACCCTTGGCCTACTCCGCGAGGTGCTTTACTGCCAGGTCTGAAAACCGGGATAAAAGTGAGTGTGAGCGGTGTTGTATTCATTACCCAAAAGGAAGAACAGCCTTCAATCAGGATAATCAGGAAATGTTTGTCTTAAATGGCATCCAGACGCTTTCTGGCAGTTGTCACAATATCTTGTCTGACTTGGGGAATATGTCAGGTATTGTTGATATCGCACGGTTTAGCCCTGAAGAGGACGCTACATTGGCGCTTTTAGCCTGTAATGGAGATTATTCTGAGAAGCAATGTTCTCAGGGGGTGAATGGCTATTGGTTTGGTGCCGAGGGCATATCCGTTCAGTGATAAGGTCAAAAGGCTGAACAGCCGCCGTTGGCTGCGAGGTTGGCCACAAGCAACCTCGCATGATGATTTATCCTATTTGGCTTTTCGGGCAGCAAACTCTGCGACAGGTGCCAGGAAGCGCGTATCCGGAATTTCTTCGTCTTCCAAATCCAATAGGGATTCACTTTTGTACTTTGTGTCAAAGACCAAATATTTAAAATCAATTTCTGTTAGCGCTTCCTGAACCTTGTTTTCAATAAGCGCGATTTCGTCTTTGTCTAGTGGTTGATCTGTGTAACCGCAATCTACTTTCAAAATAATGGTTGGCATAATAAACCTCTTGTGGCATCTTTGTTTTGTTGAAGTTTTTGGCGACAGTTCTTTCATGTTCATCAATTTTGTCTTGGAGCGTGAGCAAAATTGTTTCTTTGTCCGCCTTGTTTTCCTAAAAGCTAATTCAGACAAATTTGTTGTCAATTGTTTATTTCTGCACTAGGGGTTTTATTTATGATATCCCTATGTTCATTTTTGATATGCTATTTTTCTCTATGTAAATCAATAGGTTAGTGGTAAAAAAATCCTCTGGCATCTATTGTTTTTGGTTCGTTTTGTGCCTTTATTTTTTGCATTAAAATTGTCTTTTAGGGAAAGTATTGGTCAATCCGAAGTGGAAATTGTGCGGAAAAATGTGCAAATAAAAACCACAAAAATGAACCCTTTTTAATGACGACTAAATGAAAAAATGCATGTCAGAGGGCGATTTTCTCTTTTATGTTCGAGTAAAATCATTTAAAAAATTATGTCGTCAAAATCATTTAATGGGCGCAATAAATAATTGCGTTTTAGAATTGGTTAAATGGTTTTTTATCTGTTTTGAGGAGCGGTTTGGAGGGGGTCCATTTCCTGATTGGGGTTATGGTAAATATCCTGAGCCCGAGAGCGTGATTATTTCGATTGTTCTGAAACCCAAGTTTGGAGGTGATGTGTTTCTTCTTCAGAAAATACCATTCCCAGATAACTGCGCCGCCAGAGGATATCTTCTGCTGTTGATGCCCATTCCTGTTCTAGCAAGTACTTGACCTCAGCTTCATATAAGCCGTGACCAAAATGGACACCCAGATCGGTTAACTGCGTTGACTTGTTTAATATTCGTTCTACTTCGGTTCCGTAGTGCTCAACAAGCCGTGAGACTATCTGCGAGGGAACAAACGGATACTTGCGGCCGATATCTTCTCCGAATTCTCTTGGCGATGTGCTGTTAAACTTCGCCGAGGCGATGGGGGTGTTCCTGTATTCCGTATTCCTGGCTGCCCCTGTGAAGGGCATTAGCATATCCAGAGCCTGTTCGGCGATGCGACGGTGCTTGGTGGGTTCTATGCCAAACAGGTTTAGTACAGGAGCCTGTCTCCCTGGGTTATTCAGGTCGAGCAGAGAATCTCTCATCACCGTATAGTCGTTACAGGTCGGGTCTTCAATCAGAGCGCGGTAACACCAGCTCTGGTGAATAATATTGTCTCTAGTGATGTGTTCGGCAAAAACATGATTCCACTGTTCAATAACGTCATTCACTACGCATAAACGTTTTTCTTGAGTGTTTTCAGGTAAAAGAAAGGGGCCAATACAGACGATACCTTCGCTGAAATCGTAGGCGTAGGTTAAGCATTTAGTCGGTTGTTGAATCGCATAAACGCCGCCCAGAGGCGCTTGAGTTCGAATATAAAGGTGGCCATAGTCGACACGTGTTGCTCTCGCCCGGGTTTTTACTTGCAGGGTTTCCAGGAAGTTATTGGCGAGCCAGCCACAGCAGTTGACAACAACTTTACTGGAGATCTGAAAGCATTCATGGGAACTCTGTTTTCTAATGCTCAAAACCCAGCGACTTTTTTGCCTATCTGCCTGGATTACCCGATGATGACACAAAAGTTCTGCACCGAGGTTTTGTGCTGTGTGTGCCAGCCCAAGGATAAAACGCCCATTTTTAAACAGAACATCGGTGTATTTTGCAATATCTATGTCTGGTTTGAGGCGATTCTGGGGATGAGTAGTGGAGGTTAGGGTTTCAATCCAGCGAGGCTGTATACGGCGGTAGACGGCAATACCAGTGTTAACTCTTTTGGCGGAACGAACCTCAGGATTTTGTATGAGGAAAAAAGGGCGGCTTTCGATTAAATGAGGCGCTTTTGTTTGGATTTTACTGATTTCATCCAAATTGGACGAAAGGCCTGTTAGGTCGAAGCTTTCAAGCTTGCGCAGGTCACCAGTAAGGACACTGAGAGGAACAGCTGAAGCGCCTGAAGCAAGGTCTCCATCCTGGACAAGTAAGGTTTTTAACCCTCTGCTGGCAGCCTCACTAGCAATGCTGACGCTGTGTATTCCGCCTCCAACGACCGTTACATCGTAAGTGTTGTGTTGTGTCACTTGTATCCCCCGGTAGATATTGAACGGCGGGAAGAAACAGCAAAAAGAACGAAATCAGCTGGCGTTGGTTTTGCGAATCTTTCTATATAACTTTTAAACCTATCCTAATAATAACTGCTTTAGTTGATTTCTTCTAATGATAAGGAGTGATAATGGGACATCCGTTTAAAAGCATTTTTTTTTAAAGGGTTATTAGCCTGTTGTTAGCGGTTTTACAGATCTTTTTTCGTACGAAAATTATTAATTAAGCT
Organism: Teredinibacter sp. KSP-S5-2; assembly: GCF_032773895.1. Classification (NCBI taxonomy): domain Bacteria; kingdom Pseudomonadati; phylum Pseudomonadota; class Gammaproteobacteria; order Cellvibrionales; family Cellvibrionaceae; genus Teredinibacter; species Teredinibacter sp. KSP-S5-2. The sequence continues at coordinate 605,518 of NZ_CP120416.1, forward strand.
TTTTAGATAAATCCTGTGCATGCTCTGTTTGGAGTAGGAGTCCAGGCATTGAAAGTCTTCAACACTGAGTATTCCTGCTCGTATAAGTCTGGCAATGAGTTCTTCGGACACTGCCAGTTTAATGTTTTTGTGCACTGATATCCCTCCAGTTAATTGAAAAGCTCATACCTACAATGCCTTGTATCTGGCTTGTTAGGGATGAAATTTTCCATTATTATAAATGATAATCATTATCAATTACAAATATTCAGTATGTGGTTCATGACATTTAAATGGAGGCGGTAATGGCGTTTTTATGTAACAAACACCTTGGTATTGTGAAATCTAATCCTTGTTTGGGTATGAAGCTTTGGAGTGGTGCTTTTGCAAATGGGGAGCGCTCATACCAACATAGCCGTTGGAAGCCTGCCAGTGCGTTCTTTGGCGCAGCTTATGAAATTAGCTTGGAATGCATGTACCACAAATCAACCCAATTTGACCCGCTGCATTTTTCTGCCGCTGGTCAATGCTTGGTAAACAGTTTATGTCAGCTTGGTGAGCTTCCCACCGCTTACGATTATTTGAAAGAAATGAAAAGCAAACTGCGTGTCATGTCTTCAAGTATTCAGTTACACCCTGATAATCAACGAATCGCAGCGAAGCTGGTTGGTCATATTCAATGTCAGTTAACGCATGTGGCGCAGGTGAAAAGCCGCTTATCTGTTTCAGAAGAGAGTGGTTTGGTGAATGAGGAGTACTTGCCGGCTGGTATTAACCACTAATGGATAAATGACAGACAAAAAAAGGGCCGGGGTGAACCGGCCAAATATCAGGAGATAAAAAACTTTAAAATGGTTTAAGCAAAGAATGTTTGGATTAACCAAAGCCCGATTGTGCCAATGAGTATGGTTGCAAACACGTTCAGGACGATACCTGTTTTCATCATTTGCTTAATGGTCAGCTCACCCGAGGCGAAAACAATGCTGTTGGGGGGCGTCGCAATAGGGGTTAAGAATGCGCAGCTTGCTGCAAGGGCTGCTGGAACTGTCAATAGTAGTGGGCTATCGCCAAAACTCATTGATACTGGGCCTAATAGAGGAAGGAAACCAGCGGCGGTAGCGGTATTACTACTGAAGTTGGTAAGTACACCTACTACAGCGGTGACTAACAGCGCCATGGCAATCAGCGGCATTGCAGAGTTATGGCTGATGGCGTCAGCAATATAAGTAGCCAGTCCAGTATCTTTGATCATACCTGCGAGAGACAGACCGCCACCGAAGAGAAGCAAAATACCCCAAGGAAGCTTCTTGGTGTTTTCCCAGTCCAGTAGATACTCTTTCTTGCCATGCATGTTGGCAGGGATGGTAAATAGGATGATACCAGCGGCAATGGCGATACCTGTGTCAGTAATTTGCAGGCCTGACCATTTGGCAAGAAGTGGTCGAGTCATCCAGGAAACGGCAGTTATAACGAAGATAATAGCTACGTACTTTTCTGCTTGGGTCATTTTCCCAAGGTTTTTAATTTGTTCTTTTAGCTGCGCTTCAGTATTGGAAGAACCTTTATTGGATAGCTTGTAACCCCATTGAGTTAGCCATAACCAGCAGAAAAGAAGCATGATCAAGCTAACAGGAAGACCAATAATCATCCACTTGGCGAAGCCGACTTGGTAACCATAAGCTTCAGACAGGTAGGCTGCGAGTAGCGCGTTTGGTGGTGTACCAATCAAAGTACCAACACCGCCGATACTGGCTGAGTAAGCAATAGATAGGAGAAGTGCAGTGCTGAAATTGGCGGTATCTTGTGGGTTCTTGCCATCGTCTTGAGCTTTTACCAGACCGATAATGGATAAACCGATTGGAAGCATCATCACGGATGTGGCGGTGTTACTCATCCACATACTTAAGAATGCGGTGATGATCATTACACCCGCAATTTGCATTTTTGGCTTACTACCTGAAGCTAAAAGAGCAAGCAACGCAATACGCTTATGCAGGTGACATTTCTCCATCGCCAAAGACAACATAAAACCACCTAAAAACAGGTAGATCAGAGGGTGTGCAAAAGCGGCTGTTACAGTCTTAACATCGGCTGTACCCAGGAGCGGAGCTAATACAATTGGGATGAGTGCGGTAACTGGGATGGGCACGGCTTCGGTTGTCCACCAGACAGCCATCATGATCGCCAACCCGGTCACTTGCCATGCCGCAACCGGCATCCCTTCAAAGGGAGGTGGTATGATCAAACAAAAAAGCAGTATTGCAGGGCCTGATAACAGGCTGATTATGCGCTTATGATCAGATTTCGATGTACTACTCAATTTTTATGCCTCCCAGTGTCAGTCAGGTACCTCTTGATGGGTACAGAGTAACTTTAGCAATCTCTGGGGAGGGGAGGCTTGATTCGTATCAGGCTCAGGAAAAAAGACGTGAAAAACTCTATGTGACAGGCGACAGGTTAGCTGAAGATGATGATAATTTGCTCAATGTTACGGCACTCATAAAACTGCCCCAGACTTTGTCGTTCTGGGGTTGCCAAATGGTTTCCAAAGGCGCTTTCGCATATTTACTCTCGATGCCTAATTCTAAAGTCTGATATAAAAACACAAAACATGAAGCGCGCATATTCAACGCACAATGTACCCAAATTTTTTGTTCGGCTGAGGCATTCATTACCTTACAGAAGTATTCCAGGTCTGAAACCTGCGGGTTGTCCCACTTGATAGGAATATGAATGTATTTCAACCCGAGGGAGGATACCAGAGCCCCTTCATTAGGTAGGGCGTTATCGCTATCGGGCATAGCTAGGTTAATCACCAAGCCGTAACCATTTTGAGCAATCTGTTCAAATTGTGATGGGGATGGCTGACCGGATGTTGCGATCCGTGCATTCACTTTCTGAAAATTGATGATATCCGTAAGTTGCATGTGTTCACCTAAAATCGATGTAGTCTTACTGTAATAACGTTGCTAGACAAAAAACACCGAAAAAAAAATACCTATTTTTTTTGTTCCTGAACCAGAACCCAGGGGGATACGACAACGGCCCATAAATTTTCGTCTTGTTCGTACCATATTTCTGCCTGCTGATCGGAGACTGGTGCAAATTGCTGTGCATCCATTAATGGTTTCAGTTGCGCCGTATCGTCTTCCACCATTAGGCTGGCTGTATGTATTAAGTCTAGGGTTGAATCGACATAAATAGCTTTGCCTGAAGCAAAAAAGCGTTGTAACTCTCGCCAGGAAATTTTTGCCGTTTCGGCATTTAGCTTAGCAAGAAGCGTTTCCGATTTCGTTGATGAATTTTGCATGGGATGTGATCAGTAGTTCGGAGCGAAAAGTGTGGGGCTATGACTTTTTATTCTAAGGGGTTAACTAGGCCACTACGTGATTCAGTGGCCCGAAAGCATAATTACATTTGCGACTGCAGGTAGTTTTGCAAACCGATTTTTCCAATCAGACCAAGCTGTTGTTCTAACCAATAAGCGTGGTCTTCTTCGGTATCTTCAAGCATAACGCGAAGAATTTCTCTGGTTTGGTAGTCCTGAACGCCTTCGCAATAAGCCATGGCTTCTTTTAAGTCGGCCACAACTTGTAACTCCAGATCAAGGTCACTCTGTAGCATTGAGGGTACATCTGTACCTATATTAAGTGGAGGACGCTTAACCATGTTTGGTTTGCCCTCTAGGAAAAGAATACGTTTGATCAACAAATCAGCGTGGCCTGTTTCATCTTGCATTTCGTGGCCAATACGCTCGTATAATTTTGTGAGCCCCCAGTCTTCGTACATTCGTGAATGAATAAAATACTGATCAATTGCCGCCAACTCCCCGGCTAAAAGATCGTTCAAGTATTCTATGACTTTGGCGTCACCTTTCATGTTGCTCTCCAGAGTGTCTATTTAATTTACCGAGAATAGAGCTGCATGGCTCTCGATTCAAGTGTTCAGATTATAAAAGTCTAACAGCAACAATAAAATAGAAGTAATAAACGTAACCGGTTTTCGGTGTTTTATTGGTGACTCGATCAAAGCCACCCGCTATATAGGTGGCTTTTAGAATATCTGTTCTTAAACAAAAGAAGTCACAACGAACAAGTTTGTAGTCAGATATTTTTAATGCTTTGTAAACCGTAGTATGCGATATAGGCGTAGCATAAGGCCGGGAGCAGGAACGCCATTTGTATGCCAATCGAGTCGGCAAATACACCAAATATTACTGGAATAATGGCACCACCCACTATCGCCATACATAAAATACCGGAACCGTGGCTGGTGTGTTCCCCAAGCCCAGACACCGCAATACTGAATATGGTTGGGAACATAATTGAATTACACAGGCCAACAAGCAGGATTGTCCACATAGCAAAACTACCTGAAGAGGTCGTGGTCATTAGCAGCAGGGCAATGGCGGTAATACTGTTAAATGCCAGTGCATACGCAGGTTTTATTCTCAACATTACTGCCGCGCCAATGAATCGACCAATCATGGCAAACATCCAATATAGGGACACATAATAGCCCGCACTTTCTTCTGTCATTCCCGCAATGCTGTCCTGTGAGAAATAACTGACCAAAATACTGCCGATGCTAACTTCTGCTCCCACGTAAACAAATATGCCGATGGTTCCGAGTCTAAGGTTCGGGAATTTCCATAGGGTTTCTTTAAAGTTTTGCAGCACGCCGGTGTGTGTTTTCTGCAGTGCATGAGTGATTGCCGGGAGCTTAATAACGGCAAATATCACGGCCATAATGAATAGTGTTGCTGCCAGCATCAGGTAGGGGCCTTGTACGGCCTGTGCTTCCGACGTTTTATAGGCTTCCAGTGCGGTACTGCTGAGTGCCGCAATTTCCTCGGGGGTTTTGTTGCCGTTTGCCAGAATCAAAAAACTGCCCAGAGCTGGGGCTATTGTTGTACCGAGTGAGTTAAACGATTGTGTCAGCACCAAGCGACTAGCAGACGTTTCGGGAGCGCCAAGGGTTGTGACATAAGGGTTGGCTGAGACCTGCAATACCGTGATGCCGGAGGCAAGGACAAACAGGGCTAACAAAAACACCCAGTATATTTCGCTGGATGCCGCGGGATAGAACAGCAGGCAGCCCAATGCCGCCACTGTGAGACCGCAGACAATCCCCCGTTGGTACCCGATGTGACTGATAAGCTGCCCGGCGGGTATGGAAACTACGAAGTAGGCGCTGAAGAAGCAAAATTGCACCAGCATAGCCTGGGTGTAATTGAGTTCGAATACCCCTTTCAGGTGAGGGATAAGTACATCATTCAAAGCGGTCAGGGCTCCCCACATAAAAAACAGGGCGGTAACGATGACTAAAGGAATGAGGTAGGGGTTGCGCTGTGGGGTCGTTGTATTCATGCCAGTTACTCACAAAAGAAAGGCCGGATCGGAGTCATGATGCTTGCTATGTCATTTGAATAAGAGTAGATTAATCTTGAAATGACAGCGCTGTCAATTGTTCGTTTGAGGTGAAATTTGTCCAGACCCACCATAGAAGACGTGGCCAAACTTGCCGGAGTCTCCATAAAAACGGTATCCCGCGTGGTCAACAACGAGACCGGCGTCCGTGAAACCACGCGAGAAAAAGTATCGGGTGCTATTGCCGAGCTTGGTTATAGCCCTAACCTGTCTGCCAGACGTTTGGCAGGAAAACGTTCTTTTCTTTTAGCTCTGCTCTATGACAACCCCAGCGCCAGTTATGTAACCAATGTGCAGGAAGGGGCTTTGTCTGTTTGTCGATCTTCCGGCTATGACCTGCTCATTCACCCCTGCGATTTCAGAGATGAAGCGCTTGAATACGACATCATCCGATTGGTCAAAGACAAAAATATTGACGGCCTGATTTTGACCCCGCCTTTATCGGACAAACAAAACCTGATTGATAGGTTAGAAGAGGCCTCGATTCAATTTGTCTTGATCGCACCGGCTTCTATTCGTCCGGGTCAAATATCTGTTCGGACAACGGACAAGCCCGCAGCTGAAGAACTGACTCAGAGCCTGATTGATAAGGGGCATCAACTGATTGGTTTTGTTACCGGGCTGGCGGACCATAAGGCGGTCGCACATCGTTATCAGGGCTACCTCAATGCGCTATCGAAAAATGGCTTGTCGTCGAAGCTCGATTGGGTTGTTCAGGGGGATCTTTCATTTGAATCCGGTGTTGAGGCCGCGGCCCAGCTGTTAGCGCAGCCGAACCCTGTCACCGCAATTTTTGCCAGCAACGATGATATGGCAGCAGGTGTTATTTTTTATGCACATCAGAACAAGGTTCGTGTGCCCGAAGATTTATCTGTTGTTGGCTTTGACGATATTCCATTGGCACAACGAATATGGCCGGCACTGACCACTATCAAGCAACCAATATTCGACATGGCGGAACAAGCGACTTTGCTACTCTTAAAACAAATTCGTGGCGAGCCAATACAGCAACACCAAATTGTCATACCAACCAAAATAGTCCAACGAGACTCTGTGGGTGTTAAGGGTGAATAACGCTTTGCACAAAACTGCAACAAACAGATAAGGCTTTTACTTATGGAGACGATTAACAAATATTTTTTCCTCACTGTGATTGTTTTGGGGTTAATAGCCTGCGATCAGAAAACGGATAGTCAAGTGTCTGGCGTTGAATGGCCAAGTATTCAAAGCCCAATCGCCAAAGATAAAACTATTGAGAACCGCGTTACCGAGATGCTGGAGAAAATGACTCTGGAAGAAAAAGTGGGTCAGATGATGCAACCGGAAGTTCGGTATATAACTCCCGAGCAGGTGAAACAGTTTCACATCGGTTCGGTGTTGAATGGTGGAGGATCAATAGCAGGTAAAGATGGTTACGCAACTTTGGCTGAGTGGGTGCAAAGAGCCGATGACTATTATTATGCTTCTGTTGACGACTCTGATGGTGCCGTGCCTATCCCTATATTTTGGGGGACAGATTCCATGCACGGCGCAAGTAATATTATTGGTGCGACGATTTTTCCTCACAATATCGGTTTGGGCGCAATGCGTAACCCTGAGCTGATGGAAAAAATTGGGCACGTTACTGCGATTGAAACCTTAACCTCGGGGGTGGATTGGCTTTTTGCGCCGACAGTTGCGGTAGTAAGAAATGATCGTTGGGGAAGAACCTATGAATCTTTTTCTGAAAATCCGGAAGTCGTAAAAAGTTATGCTGCTCCTGTGGTCAAGGGCATTCAGGGGAAGGCTAACACTCCGAGCCTTTTTGCCGAGGACCGACTGCTTGCCAACGTAAAGCATTTTCTTGGTGATGGTGGCACACAATACGGCATCGATCAGGGAAATACGATGGCCTCAGAAAAAGAGCTGCGTGATATTCACGGTCAAGGTTATTTCAGTGCCTTGGCCGAAGGTGCTCAAGTGGTGATGGCTTCCTTTAATAGTTGGAATGGCGAAAAAGTTCATGGCAATAAACACTTGCTTACAGACGTGTTAAAAAACCAAATGGGTTTTGACGGTTTTGTTGTTAGTGACTGGAATGGGCATGGGCAGGTAAAAGGGTGTAGCAACGAAAGCTGCCCTCAGGCGATAAATGCTGGAATTGATATGGTTATGGTGCCAAGTGATTGGCAGGCGTTAATTGCGAATACAATCGAATCGGTGAAGCAAGGTGATATTCCCATGAGTCGTATTGATGATGCGGTAACGCGAATTCTGCGGGTTAAAATGCGCATGGGGCTTTTTGATCGCGGCGCACCATCTCAAAGAAAGTTCAGTGGCAAATATGAATTTCTCGGAAGTGATGAACACCGTGCCGTCGCTCGTCAGTCTGTAAGAGAATCATTGGTGTTATTGAAAAATAATCAGAATATTCTTCCTTTATCTGCGAAACAAAAAGTATTGGTTGCTGGCCCGGCTGCGGATGATATTGGTTGGGCTTCGGGTGGCTGGACGGTAACTTGGCAGGGGGTGACTGACAGCAATAAAGATTTTCCCGATGGAACATCCATATATCAAGGTATTAAAGCGGTAGTTGAGCAAGCGGATGGACAGGTTGAATTAAATGAAGCTGGCAACTTCTCAGAAAAGCCGGATGTGGCCATTGTTGTCTATGGCGAAAAACCCTATGCCGAAATGCAGGGAGATATTAAACACCTGGGGTATCAATCGAATGTCCACGTGGACTTGAAAATATTAAATAAATTGAAAGACCAAGGTATCCCGGTAGTTTCCGTGTTTCTTTCAGGTCGTCCACTATGGGTAAACAAAGAAATTAATGCATCCGATGCGTTTGTGGCTGCATGGTTGCCAGGCAGTGAAGGTCAGGGCGTGGCAGATGTTTTGTTTAGTCGGGTAAATGGTGAAATGAATTACGACTTCTCTGGTAAGCTTTCGTTTTCCTGGCCGAAGTATCGCCATCAGGAAATATTAAACTGGGGAGACGAAAATTATGACCCGTTATTTGCTTATGGTTTTGGTCTGACGTATCAGGATAAGAATACCAATCTTGATCTTCTGCCTGAAGACGTTTCCTTCGATAAAGATGTCGCGCAACTGGAGCCAGTGGATATCTTTGTTGGTCGGCCAGTGGAACCCTGGCAAGCCTATATACAAGATAGCCAGGGTAAAATCAGCATACGCAATATGTTGCCGGAACAATCCACTCATATTCAATCGTTCAGTGAGGATAAAACCACTCAGGGAGATTCTCGACGTGTTATTTGGCAGGGGGACGCACTAGCGTCATTGATATTTGAATCGGAGCAATCGGTGAATCTTGCTCAGTATGTCAAACAGAATGCGGTATTATCCGCGGATGTGCGTGTGTTGACCAAACCGGTTAAAGCCGTTTCTTTACAACTGGATTGTGGTGAAGGCTGCAAGAAAAGCGTTGACCTGACCGAAACTTTAAAACAAATCCCTGGCCATGTCTGGACGCCGTTGTCTATCGAGCTCGACTGTTTGTCGTCCGAATCCAATGTGTTTGATCAAACTGAGGCGTTTGCGATATCAACCGAAGGCAGTATGGAACTGGTCGTCGCCAATCTTCGTGTGGAAATCTCGGATGATCAACGCGGCCGGATGAGTTGCGACGCCTTATAATCTATTGTCACTAATTCAACCGAAAAGGGGTATCAATTAGGTATATCCTTTTCGGTTTATTTCGTTGTTATTCGTTGGTTTGTAGTATGCTTTATTGAACTCTTGGTCATTGACATGGGTCTTAGCCGAGTTGTCACAATATTTATGACCTGTACTGGATACCGATGATTGAATTCCTGCAGCAATATGCTTCTAGCCCGGTTCTTCTTGCCATGGCATTAATTGTCGTTTCCTGGATATGGGAAGATGCTTCGGTTGTTTCTGGTGCCCTGTTTGCGGCCGATGAATTAATCTCTGTTCCGGTAGCCGCTTTCTCTGTTTTTGTTGGTATCGCCTCTGGCGACCTGGCGTTATATTATTTGGGACGATTGGCTCAGCGTTGGAGAGGACTGCGTTTTCGCCTGTTAAAAAATCCATATTGCCGTGTGCTGAATCGTCGATTTAGGGCTCGCTTGTTATCCAATATTTTTATTATCCGTTTTATTCCTGGTTTGAGAACTCTCGGTTTCACCCTATGTGGTTTATGGCGGGTTCCTCAAATTCAGTTTATTACTGCCATGGGCGTCGCCGGTATACTGTGGGTGGCTATTGTTTTTTCCGGGGTATACAGTTTGGGAGTGAGTCGTCTTTTTGTTGATTCATCCTGGAAATATTCGCTGCTAGCCGTTGCCTTGCTTTTACTGTTGGTAAATAATTATTTTGCCTCTCGCAAATTTACCACCAAATAATTACAAATCTTTTTCTGATACATTCATGCCTAATCAAACATCCGTTAATGAAGGTTTGCCCCCTCTTGATTTGGAGGATAGGCCGGTTTCCTTTTTTGAATTTTGGCCAGCCTGGTTCTTTTATATACCAGTTGTGTTTTATTGGTTATGGTTATCGATTCGTTATCGAAGTTTTGGTTTGCCGATGCTTGCCAACCCCGAGATTGAGTTAGGTGGCATGGTAGGAGAGTCCAAAAGTGCAATTTTGCATTTGGCCGGGGAGTATGCTGCGAAATACATATTACGAGCTGTCACCTTTGTCAAAGATCCGGCTCTTTCATTGTCTGCTCTGTCGCAATCGGTCATAGAGTTGGCTGAGCAATCCAATATCAATATGCCGTTTGTGATAAAACCTGATAAAGGTTGTCGGGGAACCGGGGTACGTGTTATTCGATCCATAGAACAACTGAATACATATTTGCATGCGTTTCCAGATGGTCAGCGGTGTATGGTGCAGACTCTCGCTCCTTACTCTGCAGAAGCGGGAGTATTTTATGAGCGCATGCCGGGGGAAACTCAGGGAAGAATAACGTCATTAACATTAAAATATGTTGCGACTGTAAAAGGTGATGGGGCGACAAATTTACAAACATTGATTGCCAGAGATCCGCGGGCGAGCAAGTTATATGGGGTGTATGTTTCTCGAAATGCGCATCGGTTAACTTGGGTGCCAAAAAAAGGCGAAGACGTTGCACTTACCTTTGCTGGAAGCCATGCAAGAGGTGCTATCTTTCGCAATGGTTGGCAACACATCACGCCAAAGCTGGAAGCCGCAATCGACAGGGTATTACAGGATGTAAGAGGTTTTCACTACGGCCGTCTGGATATTAAATTCGAGAGCACAGAAAAGCTTGAGCATGGAGAGGCGTTTACCATTATCGAGATTAACGGCGCGAGTAGTGAAGCTGTCCACATTTGGGATTCAAGAGCACATCTGTGGGAAGCTTTTGGTTCGCTCTTTCGTCAGTATCGTATACTTTTCCAAATGGGGGACCGATTGCGGGCGCAAGGTTATCAACCTCCACCTGCTACCACCTTGATAAAAGTGTGGTTGCGTGAGCTAAAGTTATCTAAGCACTACCCTGAATCTAATTAAGTTGGATGTAACAGATACTCAGGCGTAACTATTCAGTTTTGTCGTGGTCGAAGCTGAACACGTTTTTGAGGGGTGAATATGGAATTTATTAAGCAGCGTTACCCATTATTGTTGAGTATATGGATTGCATTTGTCTTTGTGCAATCGTTGTTCTTTAAATTTACCGGCGCCCCCGAAACAGAACATATTTTTGGCGTATTGGCAGACCTGTTTGGTGTGGCAGGCATTAATCCCTATGGTGCATATGTTGTTGGTAGCCTGGAGCTTATTGCTTCAATTTTGTTGTTCACTCGTTGGTGGGCCTGGGGAGCGCTGCTTGCGTTTGAAATTATGTCTGGAGCGATTGTTTTCCACCTTTTTACACCACTAGGTATTGTGATGCCCGCTTTTGATTCCCTAGGTGTGGTGATCGGAGATGATGGTGGAACGTTGTTTGTCATGGCATGTTTAACTTGGCTGAGTTCTGTAGCCCTGGTTGTAAAAGATGTGACAGCAAAAGAAAGTGGCTTGAGAGCCTTTATTAAAAAATAAATACGTTGACTTACTGAATGAATATCACTTCTCTCGAATCGGTTATCGAAAGCAATATTGAAGCTTTAGCACAAGGTGCAGAGCTTGTATCGTCATTAACCGACGAGCAATATACTCATATTGTGAAGGACTATGCACATAGCTGCATTGGCGAACATTTTCGCCATATTATCGACTTATTTCTTGCTGTGACGGGGGGGTATCCCAATCGCCTGGTTAATTATGATTTGAGACGAAGAGGCGCTCAGGTTGAGCGTTGCCGACAGACTGCGTTAACGGAATTGGCTGAAATACAGCAATGGCTATGTCAATTTCTTGATCAGTACCAGCGGGATAATATGAAAAGTGATGATTTGAATGTGGAAGTCATCTCAGAAGTTTCTCTTGTTAAAACGGATTCTGTGTCGGTTCAATCGAGCTACACTCGTGAGCTTATTTTTGCCGGTAGCCATGCAGTTCATCATTATGCATTAATAGCAATCTTGGCTAAGCTTCAAGGAGTCAAGGTAAAGGATTCTTTTGGAATTGCGCCTACAACGGCGAGTTACCTGAGGAACGCACCTGAGCACGTTCAAAAATAATCTGTTTAGGGTAAGGTTTTACTTCTAATAATTCTATGTGCACAATCAGTTGGCAATATTCATCGAATGGCTACTCACTGTTTTTTAACAGGGACGAACAAAAAACACGATTAAAAGCCATCCCTCCACAACATCTTACCGTGGATGGGATTTCCTATATCGCGCCGATAGACCCGGAAGGTAAAGGCACTTGGGTTGCCGTGAATGAATATGGTTTTGGTTTTGCTTTGCTGAATTTCTATCAAGGGCATTTTCCTAAAGGAACCTTGTTCTCGCGGGGGCAAATTGTGAACGGTTTGGCGGGCAAAAAGAATTGGGCGGATATTGAAAATTTTTTTACTAATCTGCGTTTACAGCGCTATGCACCTTTTTCCCTGTTGGTATTTATTCCTCCGACGTTAGCGATAAAAGATAAAGTGGAGATGATTCGTTGGAATGGTCGCGAGTTGCTTTATCTCAGTCAATCTTCGCCCTTGATTTCATCGGCCTTCAAATTCGAAGAAGTGTATACATCGAGAATGAATTGTTATTGGGACCTTTGTCGTCATGGCAAGCCGATAACCAATGAACAGTTAGTGGCGTTTCATGCGGGGCATAAGCCTGCAAAGTCGGCTTATTCTGTTTGCATGCATAGAGAAGATGCAGAGACGGTGAGTTTTACTCGAGTCAATGTTTCTGAGCATGAAGTGGAGCTCAACTACCACGATGGTTCGCCATGCCATACAACGTGTACCCACTCACTAAAATTAAAGCGTGTGAATAAACGTTTTTAATATTCGGGACATTTTACTTTAACGAAATGATGGCACCTTTACCCAAGCCTTCATAGGCTTTTACGGTAATAGTCTCTCCAGGGGCGTTTGTTTTAATTTTTGATGCAATATGTTGCGCAATGTATTCTACTGTTGAATCTGTATCAATGAGGTAGCAGGTGTCTTTGGGTATTTCGAGAGAAAAGTTACCCTGTTCTGCCTGGTACTCAAAAGCAAAGTGACTTTCTTTTTCTGCAACCAAATCTTCCTTAGTCGCAATATAAATATCTTCAAAGGTTTTTGCCCATTCTTGCATATCGTCAGTAGAAAGTATGTCGTTACGCCAGATTTCAATCTTTGATCTGTGCCCGTGAGCAATACGTTGGCAGTTGCCGGCGTGTTTTTTCAGGCCGTGACTGTAGTGATAAAAAGGTGTGTCAATTGCTTCGCATATAAATTGAATGCTAAAACTTTCAATGCTTTCGGGAAACTGTGGCAGGAGAACAGATTGGCACCATTGGGCTACAGACTCCAGAGTAATTTCTTCAGCTTCAATCAGTGTAATAGCTTGTTCTGGAGACGTACAGGCAAGGTGTTTTTCCTGTGTCTGGCCAAATTTCCAGAGCACTTCATGGCTGCCATTTTCCGATTTGAGGGTGAGGTTTTGAGCCTTGCCAGGCACAAGCAATCTGTGGTCTAACTCGGTATTTAGCCAATCACGGATTCTTTTCTTAACCACGCCAAAATCACAGACCATTCCCTGTTCGTCCAGTTTACCTTGTAGCTCAACGCTGGCGAGCCAGGTTTCTCCCAATAGTCCTCGTACTGGGTGCAGGTAACTGAAATCGATGTTGATCAGGTTGTCCACAAACAAGCGCATGGAGAAAGTTCTCTGTGAAGGTGAATTAAAATCGCGCTATCTTACCTCATGCAAACGATGAATGTTGTGTTTTCTCAAAGAGGGCTGCTATGCATAAGTTGGTGTTTTTTGTTCCTGTTTCTCACTGTGAGGCGGTAAAACAAGCCGTATTTGATGTGGGTGCCGGGAAAATAGGGGATTATGATCAGTGTTCGTGGCAGACACTGGGGCAGGGACAATTTCGTCCGTTGCCGGGCAGTAACCCGTTTATTGGCACTTTAGGGAATCGTGAAACGGTTGATGAGTATCGGGTAGAAATGGTGTGTGACGACGACAAAATCAACGCGGCGGTTTTTGCGTTAAAGCAGGCTCACCCATATGAAGAGCCTGCTTACGATGTTTGGCAGCTGTCCGATATTGATTAGGCCGTAACTGGAAACTCAATAATGTCTGCTGTTTTCCCTTGGGGAGAGCCCTTTGGAGCGGTTAAGCCGTGTAGGGCGGAGTTTAGTTTACCGACTGACTCATGCATCATTTGCGAGATTGAAATGCAGCTGCCCAATGACGTTTTATGCAGTTGGCGACGACAGTCTATTTGAAACTGTAGGCCTCGGAGGCGCTTTTGCATTTCTTCTGGTGCGCTTGATATCAGTGCTTCAATTTCGCGTAGCCTGATTTCCTCAAGTTCAGTTGGATTACTCTGGGCCAGCTTTATCAGCTGGTCTATGTGGGGCAATTTTCTCGACATCTTAACCTCCCCCTATGGGTACATCTAAATGGGCAGGAATCCATGCCCTCATCAGAGCCAAGCTCTGCCCCCCGGCTAGCCTTGGCTCTTATTTCATCCCTCTGACGTTTCACTGTTGCTAGTTGGATGAAAAATATACTATCAGACTTGGATATGGAATGTGTATCCATGCGTTTATACTGATTGGCTATAAATAGACGTGTCATGGGTTAGCGCAAAGAGTGATCCATTCCAATGCAAATGGCGCCCAAACTGGCTAATATTTGACTTAAGACTTTCCTATTAGTAAACGAAAAATGAAAAACTATGCAGGTCAGGCGGCAGTATTAATTGCGTTATGTGATAGTCCTGACCGCCATTCCGGTGACCATCTCCTCCTTACCTTGCGTGCCCGACATTTGAATCTGCATTCGGGGGAAGTTGCTTTTCCTGGAGGAAAGTGGGAGGAGGGGGATATCGACCTGCAAGCAACTGCATTGCGTGAATCTTACGAGGAAGTGGGTTTAAGGCAGGAGAGCCTGGAAGTGATTGACCAGTTACCTGTGGCCTACACGCGAAAGGGGATGTGTGTGACGCCGTTTGCCGCTCGAGTTACCGAATATCATCCGTTGGAAGCCAATAGTGACGAGTTGGATGACTTGTTCTGGGTTCCTGTTGAACACTTTATCGAGGATCGACGAGTGAAAACTGATGTATTCCGTATTCAGCAACGAACCTATTGGGCACCGGTCTATGAATATGGGGGTTATACAATCTGGGGATTCACAGCGCGGGTTCTGGTGGAATTTGTTAACCGACATTACAACGCAGGTGTTACCCGGCAGCATACTTCGCCTGAGGTGCTATGGGCTTAGTTGCTTTCCAGGTCGTATTTTTCCAACACCATCGCTTTCTCAATTCGGTTATCACCAAGCTCTTTTATTTCAAAGCGGTAATGGCCAATTTCAAAGCTTACCAGTGCGTCGGGAATGTGTTCCAAAAACTCAACAATCAGCCCGTTAAGGGTTTTGGGACCGTCAGTTGGTAACTCCCAGCCCAGTGATTTGTTGATATCTCGGATGGAAGCCGCGGCGTCGATAAGAAACCAATTGTCCGGCTGTTCCAGTATCTCGTCATGCTCTTCTTCAGACGTGTCGGTGGCAAAATCACCCACAATTTCTTCCAGCAGATCCACCAGCGTGGCGATCCCTTTTACTTCACCGTACTCGTCAACAATGATCGCAGTGCGTTGTTTTTCCTTTTGGAAGTTCATCAGCTGCATGGGCAGCGTGGTGGACTCGGGAATAAAGTAAGGTGGGGATAGATGGTTGCGTATTGCCTCGTGAGTGATTTTCAGTTCTCCATCAAGTGAAAAACGTGCGACTTTGCGTAAGTGCAAAATACCGATGACGTTATTAATGTCCCCTTCGTAAACCGGTAATCGTGTGTATTCTGTGTTTTGCAGGGTTTCGGCAATCTCTTCGATGCTGTCTTCCAGATCTATACCCTGAACATCGTTACGAGGAATCATAATGTCCTCGACTGTCGCATTCTCCAAATCCAGAATATTCAGCAGCATCCCCTGGTGATGATCGGGAATCAAATCGCCCGCTTCATCTACAACCGTTCTCAGTTCTTCAGGGTGCAGGTGGTCGGTGAGTTTCACTTTGCTGGTATCCAGACCAAATATACGTGCGATAGCGTTGGATATGGCGTTAATCAGCAGAACCACTGGATAAAGAGGCAAAAGTAGTGCTTGCAGAACCATAGAGGCAGGAAACGCCACCTTCTCTGGAAATGCAGCGGCAACGGATTTTGGTGTCACTTCGGCAAAAATCAGAATAATCAGCGTAAGAAGTAGCGGCATTACCGTGAGAGCAAACCACTCGCCAAACAATCTTTCTGCAATCAGTCCTGCAACTATGGTGGCAAAGATATTGACCAGGTTATTACCGATCAGAATGACGCCAATGAGCCGGTCTGTTCTATTTAGCAAAGCAGACGAGCGAATAGCCCCTTTGTGTCCCTTGTTGACCAAATGACGAAGGCGATAACGATTGAGCGATAGCATTCCGGTTTCGGAGCTGGAAAAAAAAGCGGAAAGGAAGATCAGCAGAACCAGTATGAGTATCAGTAGGTTGGTTGAAATGTTATCCAAGAAAAATGAGGCCTATGTCATCAAGGGAGGGCTATCTTGTACCAGATTGAACTCGCATTCAAGAGGCGGACTACTGGCTGACGTGCAATATCACTTCAAGTACCAGTTTACTGCCAAAATAGGCAAGCATTAATGCTGCAAAGCCGCCCAGAGTCCAGCGTATTGCGGCGGGTCCGCGCCAGCCATAGCGATAATGACCAGCAAGCAATATTGCGTAGATTAACCAGGACAAGATTGAGAAGACGGTTTTGTGAGCCAAGTGTTGAGCCAACAAATTCTCGATAAACACCGCACCGGTGATAATTGAGAGAGTGAGTAATATTTCCCCGGCCCAAATCAGTTCAAACAGCAGGGTTTCCATTGTTTGTAACGGAGGGAGTAAGCCCATTACTCCTTTCAGGTGCTTATGTCTGAGTTGTCTGGTTTGATATGCGAGAAATAGTGCTTGTAAGCACGCAATAGTCAACAAACTGTATGCCAGTATAGATAGCAGGATATGGACAACCAGGCCAGCGCTAAGCTCTGATGCGTGCTTGGTGGATTGGCCGTATATAGAAGCCACAATAATTGCTGCTACTGACAGAGGTAACAAAAACAGAAACAGATTGTGCAGAGGCTTTCTAAGGCTGCTGAGTAGAACAAGGCTGTTTATGACTAGGAAAAACAGAGATAGGACCTGGAAAATACCGAGTTGATATCCGTCGGCTCTGACCATTTGTTGATGGGTTGTAGCAATGTGAAGCAGAATGCCTATACACAAAACACCGAGCGCTTTGGGTAAAACGTTCTGATTTCGTACTTTGATAAAGTGTATCAAGATGCCCCAAGCACCAAGATAGCAAATAATAGAGGCGGCGCTAAACATTGTTATTGAGTTGAAATCCCGTCAGCCGATGCTTTGTTGATCAGTAGATTAGGCTTTTATTTATCTCAATTGCAAGCCAATATCCTCCCTCTGACACAAAAAAACAGAGAGTTGTTCACTTCTCAATCGTTCGTCTTCGCATTTCCAACCTAATGGATTTATACTTGCGGCCCTTTGTCGACACACGCTCTGCTTTTGCGGCGGTGTTGGCGCACACAGACACGTAAATTCTGGACAGATTTCAAAAACATGTTTGAGACTTTATCGGATCGCCTGGCGCGATCGTTAAAAAAGATCAGCGGTAAATCCCGTCTTAATCACGACAATATTCAAGGCACATTGCGTGAAGTACGAAAAGCGCTGCTAGAGGCAGACGTTGCGCTACCGGTGGTAAAAGAGTTTACCAACCATGTACGCAAGCGTGCATTGGGGCAGGAAGTTGCTCGTTCACTTAACCCCGGTCAACAGTTTCTCAAGGTGGTTCAGAGTGAGTTGACCTTGATGATGGGGGAGGTCAATGAAAAACTCGATCTTTCCACTCAGCCTCCTGCCGTGGTGTTAATGGCAGGCCTTCAAGGTGCGGGTAAGACCACTTCGGCGGCGAAGTTGGCTCGGTATCTTAAAGACCGGGAAAAGAAAAAGGTGATGGTCGTCAGTGCTGATGTCTATCGTCCTGCTGCGATTAAACAGCTGGAAACACTGGCTGGTGAGGTCGAGGTTGAGTTTTTCCCTTCTGATGAAAAGCAAAAGCCTGTCGATATCGCTAAAAACGCGCTTAGCCAGGCCAAAAAAATGCATATGGATGTGTTGATTGTCGATACGGCAGGTCGTCTGCATGTTGATAACGAGCTGATGAAGGAAATTCAAGACTTACATGGCGCAATCAATCCAGTAGAAACTCTGTTCGTCATCGATGCCATGATCGGTCAGGATGCCGTGAATACGGCGCAAGCATTTAATGAGGCACTTCCGCTTACCGGTGTGGTTCTCACCAAAACCGATGGTGACGCCCGGGGTGGTGCGGCTCTGTCTGTCCGTCAGGTAACGGGTAAGCCGATCAAATTCCTGGGGGTGGGTGAGAAGGTTGATGCTTTAGAACCTTTCCATCCGGATCGTATTGCGTCTCGAATTCTAGGTATGGGCGATATCATGTCGCTTATCGAGGAAGTTGAGCAGAAAGTTGATAAAGAAAAAGCGGCCAAGCTTGCAGAGAAAGTCCAGAAGGGTAAGCGGTTTGATCTGGAGGATTTACGTGAGCAGCTACAGCAAATGCAAAACATGGGTGGCATGACGGCCATGCTGGAAAAACTGCCGGGTATGGGCAATATCGCTCAAATGGCTGAGCAGGCAAATATGACCAAGCAGTTCAAACAGATGGATGCGATTATTGGCTCCATGACCCCAGCTGAGCGTCGCAACCCGGATATTTTGAACGGCTCGCGTAAGCGACGAATTACCATTGGGTCCGGTACGAATATTCAAGACCTCAACCGCTTGCTCAAGCAGCACAAGCAAATGGCCAAGATGATGAAGAAGATGAAAGGCGGCGGTTTGCAAAAAATGATGCGCGGTATGGGGGGGATGTTCCCCGGTGGTGGACCAGGAGGTATGCCGCCAATGGGTGGGGGTGGTTTGCCCCCGGGATTGGGTCAATAAAGCCCTATTTGAGGGGCTTATCTGGGCCTGAAATAAAATCTATATCAGGCCTATACATTGGCATAGGTTTCCATTAAAATACGCCGCCTTTCGCAGGTGGCTTATTTTTATGCGACTGAAAAGCTCGGCAAATCAATAGGATTTAGCATGAGCATAGCCCTTAGGGGCAGGCTACAGAGGCTGGTATCAGAAACGCGGGTCCATCTGTAAACAAAGAATTCAAAACAGGGTAAGACTTACATGGTAAGCATTCGTTTAGCTCGTGGCGGCTCTAAAAAGCGCCCATTTTATCATTTGACAGTGACTGACAGCCGTAACTCTCGTGACGGTCGTTTTATTGAACGTGTAGGCTTTTTTAATCCAGTAGCACGTGGTCAGGAAGAGCGTCTTCGTATTGACAATGAGCGTGTAGACTACTGGGTAAGCAAAGGTGCCCAAGTGTCTGATCGCGTTGCAACTCTTTTGAAAGAAGTTGCTGCTGCCTAATTCGGGTAAACCGAGGCAGAGCTCTTAACGTCAGTGGCATCTAAACGTTCCAACTTGGAAACAGTCGGACGGATCACTGGCGTTTTTGGTATTAAGGGGTGGGTAAAAGTTAAATCTTTTACTGATCCAGAGGACAACATTGTTAGCTATGTTCCCTGGTTCCTTAAAACCCGTCACGGGGTTCGTGAAATAGAAATAGATGACTATCAAATACGCCCTCAGGGCTTGATAGTGCATATAAAAGGCGTAGATGACCGGGATATTGCCGCTGAGTATACGAAAGTTGATGTGGCGGTAGAGCGGAGCGCTTTTGAACCCTTAGAAAATGACGAGTTTTACTGGCATCAGCTGATTGGTTTGACAGTTGTCAGTGAGTTTGATGGACAGACGTATTCTTTCGGGAAGGTCTCTAGTCTAATGGAAACCGGTGCCAATGATGTGTTGGTAATTAGTCCAGATGAAGATAGTCTGGATGACCGGGAAAGACTCATTCCCTATGTACCGGAACAGTTTGTAAAGTCGGTAGATTTGACGGAACATGTTATATTCGTTGACTGGGATCCGGAATTTTAGGCCGCAGAAACAGATGGATAACATCGCTAAACATATTGCTGTTATTACCTTGTTTCCAGAGATGTTTAGCGCTTTAACCGAGAGTGGTATTTCTCGGCGAGCAGTAGAAAAAGGGTTAATCACGCTAAAGTGTTTTAACCCGAGAACATATACGACAGACAAACACCAGACTGTGGATGATCGCCCTTACGGCGGCGGGCCAGGCATGGTGATGAGAGTCGAGCCTTTGGCTCTAGCTGTGGAAGATGCTCAAAACTGGTTGCAAAACGTTTCGGGCTCGCAGCATAAAGCGAAAGTAATATATATGTCGCCGCAAGGTCGCCTGTTAGATAATTCGGGTGTACAAGAATTTGGTGATAGACAGCACATGATTATTGTTGCTGGTCGTTACGAAGGAATTGATGAGCGTTTTATTGAGCGCTATATCGATGAGGAGTGGTCTATCGGTGACTACGTTCTCAGTGGTGGGGAACTGCCAGCAATGGTTTTGCTGGATGCCGTTATAAGGCGAATTCCTGGCGCATTGGGTGACGCACAGTCTGCAGAGCAGGACTCCTTTGAAGAGGGATTATTGGATTGCCCTCACTACACTCGACCAGAAGTATGGTCGGATGGAGTAAAAGAATTTAAAGTGCCGGATGTATTACTTTCCGGTGATCATGGAAAGATCAGTCAGTGGCGACAGCAGCAGTCTTTGGGGAGAACCTTTAACCGGCGCCCCGACTTGTTGCAAGACACTGAATTGGATCATGGACAGCTTGAACTTTTGAATAAGTACCAGGCTGAACAGACTAAAGATTGAAAAGTTAAAAAGTTAAATCGCCTTGGCGAACTAGATTCTAGCCGTGAGGCTTAAGCGGATTAATTGGGAGCAGAACCATGAGTTCACGAAATAAAATCATTCAAGAGCTGGAAAGCGAACAGCTAAAACAAGATCTTCCTGAGTTTGCTCCAGGTGACACTGTAGTTGTTCAGGTTAAAGTAAAAGAAGGTAACCGTGAGCGTCTTCAGGCATATGAAGGTGTTGTAATCGGTATTCGTAATCGCGGTGTTAACTCTGCGTTTACTGTTCGTAAGATTTCTCACGGTATCGGTGTTGAGCGTACTTTCCAAACTCACAGTAAACTAATCGATAGCATCACAGTTAAGCGTCGTGGTGATGTTCGTCAGGCTAAGCTTTACTACCTACGCGAACTTACTGGTAAAGCAGCTCGTATTAAAGAAAAACTTAACTAAGTTATTCTCTTCCTATTTTCTGAAGAAGCCAGCCCGTATGAGCTGGCTTTTTTCGTTGTCTAAAATCCATATTCTGTAATTGGGTTTACTTTATCAGGAAGACTGAGCGCAGGTTGTTTTTAATATATTCTCATTCTTTCAGTTCGAGTTTTTTCTTCCTGGTTTTAGCGCAAAGCTAAAATCTGTGTGTTTTAGGGCGTAAACTCGTCGTTTTTTACACTTGGTTCTTACAAAGAAAAAACCACCGCCTGGTTGGGCGATGGCTTTCTGTTATTACTCCCTTTTTGGTCGAGAGCGGGGTCTGAATCGTGTGACTTGCCCAGTTTCTTCCCTACATACTGATTTGTGTTACATAAGGTGTTGAGTAGGCACTGAATTGGTTGTCGGTATCAAACGAGGTGATTAGAAATTCATACTCACCAGCTTCAAGGTTTTGAATAATGTAGTTACTCATCGTTTGGTCTGTAATTACCACCTCAGTGTATTGCATCTCATCTGTACGGCGATAAAGGATATGGTAGCCGCCAATTTCACTTAGTAGTAGTTCATCACCGTTTTCCCTTGTGGTTGGGATTGTCCAATCTACCTCTGCGGAAAGCAGTGTTGGTTCTGAAGATCCGTTGCCTCCGCTTGATGAACCGTCATCATTTGATGAGCCGTTATCGGCAGTACTATCTCCGCCACCAGTTGTGCCGCCGGTACTGGTATCGTCTCCAGTGCCACCGCTGCTGTCAGTGCTATCGCCATTGCCGCTATCTATGACAGTACTTCCTGTTGAGTCCAGGTACACAATCATTGGAGCAGAAAACTCGCTAAATACATCGTCTGTATCGTAAGACGCGATCATGAACTCATATTCACCGGTTTGAATTTCCTGAAACAGGTGGCTGGTTGCCGCTCTGTCTGCAACGTTCACTTCGGTGTATTGCATCTCGTCTGTTTTACGATACAGAATTTGATAACCTCCAATTTCACTTTGGCTCAGCTGTTGTCCATCGCGTCGTGTTGTTGGGGCCGCCCAGTCAAGTTCCGCTGAAATGATTTGAACAGAGCCATCATTACCTCCAGTACTGCCTCCTGTATCAATGTCACCACCAGGGCTTGCGTCACCAAGTTGAGTAACATAAGGCGAGGAGTACGCACTGAAAATATCATCAGTGTCGAATGAAGCTATCAAAAATTCATACTCTCCAGATTCAATATTATCTATTGATAGTGATGTTTGAGCTTCGTCATAAACCATTATTTCGGCGTAGCTTGTTTGGTTGGTTTGGCGAAACAGAACTTGGTATCCACCTATGCTACTTAATGGCAACGCATCCCCATTGACGCGGGTTGTTGGAATCTCCCACGAGATGGTTGCGGAAAGTGTTTCCTGTGCATTGGCTCCAGATGAAAAAGCTGGAAGGATGAAAGCGATTGGAAGAATGTATTTATTGATAGTTTTCATTCGGCACCTCGTGAATGATTGTTTACTGCTTTAGTATTAGTTTATTTGTATCAATAAATAATTCTATTGTATTAGGTGACAAAATGTTTTTTGGTTAAAAAATATGACTTTTTTTGATGTAAGTGTGATCTCTGTATATATTTTGAGCGACAAGGGCGTAAAGCTAGCTTGTGGAGTTTTTTCTGGTTTGGAGTGATGTGGCGTCTAAGTATTTTAAGAGGCGGAAATTATTGTAGGTGGGAGGAGATGAAAAACTTAAAAAGAGTAGAGCGAACCCTACTCTTCGGCTGTTTTTGTACCTTATTTTAATAAAGCGTTGGCAGTATCTTTTGCATCTTGAACAGTATCTTCAGCTGCTTTTTTTGCGTCTTCTGCAGCTTCGTTGACTTCGTCAACCGCGTCCTCAATGGCTTCTTCTGTTGCTTCGGCGACGTCTGAAGCTGTTTGTTCAGCTTGCTTCACTGCATCTTCTACGCTGTCATTAACTGCATCCACAGCTCTATCAGATTTCTCTTTAACGGCTTCCAGTGTGCTCGTTTCTTCTGTTGCTTTGACAGCATCCTGTTTGTCTGTTTTTTTGTCGCACGCAGCCAATGTGAGAGAGATTAAAATGGCGAAAAGAATGGTTAAAGCTTTCATGTATAACTCCCAATAGAATGTTATGTTCGTTGTTATTGGAAATTAGGATAATGCCTTCGTGAGACAGCATTAAGTGCCCTAATTGAGTGAGCAACCCCGGCTCACTCGTCTCCACTATAATAAGAAACGCCTTTGATTACATCTTATTGGGTCAAAGTTATTTTTACCTATTCGCAGAGAAGAGTCTTGAAAAGCTCAGATAAACAACTGATTGACTACTATTTAGACCGAGTTTGGGCGGAAAAGGGGCTCAGTGATAATACTCTAAGCTCATATCGGAGAGATCTTACTTCTTTTGCTGGTTGGCTGGATAAGCAGGGGATCTCTCTTAAGTCGGCTGATCAGGTTATTATCCAACAGCATCTGGCATTCCGGATGGGGGAAAAGCTAAGCGCAAGATCTACTTCCAGATTTTTATCTTGCCTGCGTGGCTTTTATCGGTTTTTGGTTCGAGAAGGCAGTATGCAAGCCGCACCTACTGAACATATAGAAAACCCGAAGCTTGGGCGCTCTCTCCCCAAAACCTTGTCTGAGTACGACGTTGAAAG
Organism: Teredinibacter sp. KSP-S5-2; assembly: GCF_032773895.1. NCBI lineage: Bacteria > Pseudomonadati > Pseudomonadota > Gammaproteobacteria > Cellvibrionales > Cellvibrionaceae > Teredinibacter > Teredinibacter sp. KSP-S5-2. Next base: position 629,492 of record NZ_CP120416.1, read on the forward strand.
CTTGCTTGAGGCTCCGGATGTGGAAGATCCAGTTGGCTGCCGGGACCGGGCAATGCTTGAGCTCCTCTATGCCAGTGGTTTGCGCGTATCAGAATTAGTCAATTTGACTTTGGATCAAATCAATACTCGTCAGGGGGTTGTGAGGGTGGTTGGTAAAGGGAGTAAAGAGCGCTTGGTTCCAATGGGCTACGAGGCGTTAACCTGGTTGCAACGCTATCTGTCCAGTGCGCGGGGGGATATCCTCAATAATGCGATTAGTGATGTGGTTTTCCCCAGTATTCGGGCTCGGGCTATGACTCGTCAAACCTTTTGGCACAGGATAAAGCATTGGGCCAATGTAGCAGGAATTAACAAGTCATTGTCTCCCCATACTCTGCGTCACGCCTTTGCCACCCATCTGCTCAGTCATGGTGCTGATATTCGCTCTGTACAGCTACTTTTGGGGCATAGCGACCTGTCTACTACGCAGATATACACTCATGTAGCGACTGAACGTTTGAAAAATCTGCACGCCGAGCATCATCCTCGTGGCTAATTGAGACATCTTTCTATATTTTTTCCTTTTTTTAGAGTGTGGAACCTGGCGGCTCTCTGGTAGTCTATCCCATTAACTTGTCTAGGCTGTTGGTCTGAAAGGGCCGTTTGAGGATGCTATGAAGATTTTTCTAAATAAAACAATAATGATGATACTCGCGGCGGTTGTCGCTTTAGGTCTACAGGCGTGTAAGAAAGATGCCCAGGCTGCTGAAAAAGATGCTGTTTCCAAGACAAATGAAGTCATTGAGGAAACTCAGGTTAAGTCGGCGGCTGCACAATCTGAAGAAGTTGAAGTTGTCAAAAATGCCGATATTGACCCAAATAGTAAAGAAGGCCAAATTCTGGCTCGCTTGAATAAAGTGCGACCAGATCTTGAATTCACCGATATTGAACCCTCTCCTGCACCCGGAATATACCAAGGGGTGGTGAATGGTGAAGGTATTATTTATGTTACTGAAACGGCTGATTTCTTCTTTCCTGGCGATATGATTCAGGTAACCGACTCCGGTTTGGTTAATGTAAGTGATGATAAGCGTCGTGAGATCCAGAGTCGCTTTAATGGTACTCGTAAAGACATGATGGCCGAGGTGAGCCGCGATGAAATGATCATCTTTTCACCTAAAGGTGAGGTAAAAGCCAGTATTGCGGTCTTTACCGATGTGGATTGTGGCTACTGTCAAAAACTACACAACGAAGTCCCTCAGCTCAATGAAATGGGAATCGAAGTGAAATACCTGGCTTACCCAAGAGCAGGTATTGGTTCTCCATCCTACAAAAAAGTGGTTTCGGCCTGGTGTGCGAAGGATAAGCAAGATTCTCTGACCAAATTGAAGCGTCGTGAGTCTATCCCGGAAAACCTTTGTGCTGATAACCCTGTTGCTAAGCAGTTTAATTTGGGTCGGAAAGCTGGTGTGACTGGTACCCCTGCACTGGTATTGGAAAGTGGTGAATTGGTGCCAGGTTATATGCCTGCTCCCCAGTTAGCCAAACGATTAGGCCTCTAATGTATTAAGTCGCCGAAGATCCTGCCAGATTTTCGGCGATTTTCTTAATCTACCCCCCTAAAATCACGCTATTCTGTCGTGCCACATTGACAGCGTAATGCCGCATCAGTAATGTTGCACTTCCTTTTCTGGAGCTATCCAGAGCGCTCAATCTCTTGTATCTGAGGAGTCTCTTTTGAAACCGGTCAATGTCGGAATTTGTGGTCTTGGCACCGTTGGCGGTGGTGTGTTTAACGTTATTAACCGAAACCAAATTGATATCAATGCCCGTGCCGGGCGTGACATCCAAATTACCCATGTGGGTGCACGGCGGGATAACCCAAACTGCGACACATCCGGGATAAAAGTGAGTCGCGATATCTTTGCTGTGGCTGAAGACCCTGACATTGACATACTGGTAGAAACCATTGGTGGCACAACGGTTGCGAAAGATCTTGTTCTCAAGGCGATTGCCAATGGTAAGCATGTGGTAACAGCAAATAAGGCACTTATTGCTGAGTTTGGTAACGAGTTATTCTCCGAAGCGGACAAGCAAGGCGTGACCATCTCTTTCGAAGCAGCTGTTGCTGGTGGAATTCCCATTATCCGTGCGTTGAAAGAAGGTTTGGCGGCAAACAAAATTCAGTGGTTGGCGGGTATCATTAATGGTACCGGCAACTTCATTCTTACCGAAATGCGCGATAAACAGCGTGAATTTGCTGATGTACTGAAAGAAGCTCAAGAACTGGGGTATGCAGAGGCAGACCCAACATTCGATGTGGAGGGGATAGATGCTGCCCATAAGCTGGTTATTTTATCTTCCATTGCTTTCGGTATGCCGCTTCAGTTCACTAAAGTGTTTGCTGAAGGTATAAGCAAAATTGAACCAGTGGATGTGTCTTATGCACTCGAATTAGGTTATCAAATTAAGCATTTGGGTATTACCCGTCGCAGACCCAACAATGGTATTGAGCTCAGAGTTCATCCAACCTTAATACCCAAGTCACGAATTATTGCCAATGTTGATGGCGTGATGAATGCCGTATTGGTAAAAGGGGATGCTGTCGGCCCGACACTCTACTACGGTGCTGGAGCGGGCTCTGAGCCAACGGCGTCAGCGGTGATATCGGATGTGGTATCGGTAAGTCGAAATGTGGCTGTAGCTGAATCCAACTCCGTACCTGCATTGGGATTCTCGTCGGCGAATTTGTGTGACTATGATGTGCTTCCGATCGAAGAAACAGAGACTGCGTACTACATGCGTATATCGGCCTTGGATAAGCCTGGGGTTCTATCCAAAGTCTGCCAGATACTTAGCGATGCAGGTATCAGCATTGAGGCCTTGATTCAAAAAGAACCGCTTGAAGGCCAAGACCATGTGCCGGTCATTCTGTTAACCAATCGGGTTATTGAAAAACAAATTAATGCTGCGATCGAAAAAATTGAAGCCTTGGGCTCAGTTCAAGACAAAGTCGTTCGCATCCGTGTTGAATCTTTAGGGTAATTGTTACCTCTGCGCCAAAAGGCGCAGCTACTAGTGAGTGAGAATAGCTGTGAAATATATCAGTACCCGTGGAGAAGCACCTTCACTGAGTTTTGAGGATGTCGTATTAACAGGTCTGGCAAGTGACGGTGGTCTCTATGTGCCGGAAACCCTACCAAAGTTTTCCAAGGAAGAAATTGCCTCTTGGGCTGGGTTGGAGTATCGCGAGCTTGCTCTGAAGATTATGACCCCGTTTGTTGCTAACGAGATTCCTGAAGCAGATTTAAAAAACCTGATTGATAAATCCTACGATAGCTTCCGTCATGAAGCGATTGCGCCGCTAGTACAAACTGGTCACAACGAGTGGATATTGGAATTGTTCCAAGGGCCGACCTTAGCGTTTAAAGACTTTGCTCTGCAGTTTTTAGGGCACTTGCTGGATTACGTATTGAAAAAGCGTGATCAAAAAGTTGTCATCATGGGCGCAACTTCTGGCGATACAGGATCAGCGGCGATTGAAGGTTGTCGCGATTGTGAAAATGTCGATATTTTTATTTTGCACCCGTACCAACGAGTGTCGGAAGTGCAGCGTCGACAAATGACCACCGTGATCGAAAAGAACGTTCACAACATTGCATTGGAAGGTAATTTTGACGATTGCCAAAATATGGTGAAAGCCAGCTTTGCCGATCAGTCATTTCTGCCTGAAGGTCGACAGCTTGTTGCAGTAAACTCCATTAACTGGGCCCGAATTATGGCTCAGATCGTTTACTATTTTTATGCTGGTTTGGCGCTTGGTGCGCCGCATCGTGCAATTTCTTTCTCCGTGCCTACTGGAAACTTTGGTGATATTTTTGCCGGCTACTTAGCTAATCAAATGGGTCTTCCGATTGAGCAGCTGGTAATAGCAACCAACAGCAATGACATTTTGCATCGTTGTATCAGCGACAACGATCACAGTAAAAAGCCGTTGATTCATTCGTTGTCGCCAAGTATGGACATTATGGTGTCCAGTAACTTCGAGCGTATGCTGTTCGATTTATACGGTCGTGATGGTGCACAAATCAAAAAACTGATGGAAGATTTTAAATCTGGCAGCATGGTACTAAGCGACGAAGCGCTGGAAAAAGCCCGCGAATTATTCTCCAGTTATCGTTTGGATGACAACGAAACTATCGATGTTATTCGCGAAGTGTTTGAGAAAACAGAATACTTACTGGATCCGCATACGGCTATTGGTGTGCAGGCTGCTCGTGAAACCCGACGGTCATCGGAAACGCCAATGGTGTGCTTGTCTACAGCACATCCAGCCAAATTCCCGGAAGCAGTAAAACAGGCAGGGCAAACAGAAGATCCGGCGTTACCACATCATATGTCCGATTTGTTTGAGCGGGAAGAAGCCTACGAAGTGATTGCCAATGACATGGAAAAAGTGCACGGCTTTATAAAAAGTAACATCAACGCATAATCCTATGTTCACAGGGACGTGAGCCAAGAATAAACCTGCAATGGAAAAACATGTTATCCGACGTTCACCTTTGGTTGAGGTGGACACGTCTTTAAAACAACTTCATCCTCTTCTACAAAGAATTTATTCTCATCGTGGTATTTCTTCTTATCAGGAAATTGATTACCGCTTTACTAATCTCCTTCGACCTGATTCGTTAAAAGGTCTGGACACTGCCTTAACGCTTTTAACTGCTTCCCTGCAAACAAATCAGCGTATATGCATCATCGGCGACTTTGATGCCGACGGCGCGACAAGTACGGCATTAGCCGTAAAAGCGTTAACGGAATTTGGTGCGGAGAATGTGAGTTACATTGTACCTAACCGTTTTGAGTATGGTTACGGGCTTACTCCCGAAATCGTTGACCTTGCGGCAGAGAATAAACCGGATCTGATAATTACCGTAGACAACGGTATTTCCAGTATTCAGGGTGTTGAGCGTGCAAACGCTTTTGGCATTAAGGTTTTGGTCACCGACCATCATCTTCCAGGTAATGTATTGCCGAAGGCTGAAGCGATTGTTAATCCCAATCAGCCGGAGTGCCCGTTTCCCAGTAAAAACCTTGCCGGTGTAGGCGTTATCTTTTATTTGATGAGTGCGTTAAGAACGCATCTGCAGAAACTCAACTGGTTTGAACAAAAAAATATTTCGCTTCCCAATATGGCTGCCTTTCTGGATTTAGTGGCTTTGGGTACAGTTGCCGATGTCGTACCTCTGGATCAGAACAATCGTATTTTGGTCGATCAGGGCTTGCAACGTATTCGAGTTGGTCGTGTCCGGCCGGGCATACTCGCACTTATCGAAATCGCCAATCGATCCATCACACAACTCACTTCCACCGACTTGGGGTTTGCTCTGGGGCCACGGCTAAATGCGGCTGGCCGACTGGATGATATGTCAATTGGAATACAATGTTTGCTTGCGGACTCTCCACACCAAGCTCAAGTATTGGCCAGAGAACTGGATAACTTAAATCAGGAACGAAAATCGATTGAAAGCTCGATGAAAGTCGAAGCGATGAGTTACTTGCAGGCATTAAATCTCAATGAGGAAGCTCTGCCAGCAGGCGTATGTGTATATAAAGAAGACTGGCATCAGGGCGTCATTGGTATTTTGGCATCACGCATCAAGGATAAAATTCATCGACCAACGATCGTATTTGCTCAATCTGATAATGGTGAAATTAAAGGTTCAGCCAGATCTGTTGAAGGTATCCATATTCGAGATGTTTTGGATGAGGTCGCGACAACGCATCCTGACTTGATCAAAAAATTTGGCGGTCATGCAATGGCGGCTGGTCTGACAATACAGGAAGATTTATATGAGCTGTTTTGTCAGGCGTTCGATAAAGTCGTGGATAAACATGCAGCGGATGATCAGCTGGCGGAAAAAATCTACACTGATGGTGGTTTGTCTGAACAGGATATTAGCTTATCAACTGCGGAGATGATTGAGAAAGCAGGCCCCTGGGGACAGCATTTTCCTATGCCATTATTTGATGGGGAATTTTATATTGTCAGTGTACGTGTGTTGGCCAATAAGCATTTGAAAATGATTGTGGCTGAAAATGAATTTTCAGCGCATACCTTTGATGCGATATGGTTCAATACCGATATTGCAGAGTTTGGGCAGTGCGAGAATAAAAAAATGCATTTCGTTTATTCGATTAATGTGAATGAGTTTCGTGGTGTGAAAAGTGTTCAGCTTATGATTGAACATGCAAAATATTGTTGATAGGTAAATCCGTGTTAAAGCATAGTTTTTTGTTTTTGGTTGGTGTCGTTTTTTCCTCTATTGTTTTTTCAGATATTTCGTCAGATACAGTAAGCCTTATTGAATCTGGTGGGAAACCCTCTTTAGTTGAACTTGAGAAAATTGTTGAGCAGAAGACGCCTGTCCAACAATATGAAGAGTTGTTTGCCAAATTATTGAAGAATAAAAGCTTTGTTGAGAATAACAAGAAATTGGCCGTGTCTATGGTGGATATGCTGGCTGATGCTGAAGATAAAAAATACATATCTCTTTATCTCTCTCTGGAAGGCATACATGGTCGGTTGGATTCTGCGGTCGCAAAGGCTGTTCAGCGTGCAGTGGTTTCTTCTCGAAAAGAAAAAGCTGTCGCCTATGCTCTAAAGCCGCAAGAGTCTGAACGTACTGTTGGTTTAAGTCGTATTTACACCGCGTTAATATGGTTTGATGATCCAGAGGTGGCAAGTGCAGCAGCGTGGGCGTTGTATTCCCAGCAACGAGTCGATGGCGCAACATTGTTGTCCGTATCTGAATACCTTCAACTGTTGATAGAGGCAAAGCCGATCTACTATCGTGGATTGATTACTGATACTGCGGTTAATTTAATACGTGTATTAAAACTGTCAGGCGGTATACAAGAAGGCGTCGCACTTAAAAACATCTATGAACGTTCTATTGAAAAATGGGATGGCAATGATTTAGATGTGATCAGGTTGCAAAATTACATGCGTGAAGCGATGTTTGAAATCGCAAAGCGTACCAATGATAAATCTTTATTGATCGATCTATACAATAAAAAACCTCGAAGTTATCCTGAAGGCGATTTCTCCTCTTCCTATGGGCAGAGTTATCTTCAGCTTCAACTGTTCAGTGATATAAAAGAGGCGGTTGAATCACATCAGGGGGATGTTGCTGACTTCCCGCATTTGAGCGAAGAGGAGATTGCTCGCGATTTGTTACTTGAAAGTGATAGTAAAAATGATATCGACTTAAGAGTTCGAGCCGTCCAGTCAATTTATAACCTGGGTGTTTTGGACACGGCTTCGTGGAAAATATTGGATCACCAGCTTCAAGCTCTCTTGGATGGTACTGCTAAGGATAGAACCGTTGCTGGTCACTGGGTGAAGGCAGTTTCGTCATCAGGCGATATTCAGTTCAAGCCTAGCTTGTCAAAGGCGTTGAATGCTCAAAATGAGCATTTACGAAGACATGCAAAAAAACAGTGGACTAAGTTTCATGCCTATGAGCATTGGTACAAAACGATTAGTCAAATCAGGCAGCAACATGATTTGGGTACGGATGAAGACGCGCTGCTTATGATGGCAATAGCTTCTCCTCATTGGCGATTGCAGGTCGCTGGGATAAAAAAACTATTGAATGATTCCTATGACAATAAAAACGGCATTAATTTAATGGTTGATACCATGAATCAGCAATATTTTAATAACAAATATCCGTATCGAAATGACATTGCTGTTGCAGAATGGTTTGTTGAGTTTTTCAAAAAAAATAGTGTTTTTTTTAAGGCTGACGCCTTGAAAATTGTAGTTGAAAGTGAAGTTGATGGCGGATTGAAACGTAACCTTAAAAAAATAATGAAGTGTCAGAAAAAATTAAAAGAGAATGGTGTGTCCAATGAAGGTTGAGCAAGATAAAGTCGTCTCGTTTCATTACGAGTTAAAAGATGTTGACGGGAATTTACTGGAAGCATCAAGCAGTAGTTACCCCTCTTTATATCTCCATGGTCATAATAATATGCTGCAAGGTATCGAAACAGCGCTGGAAGGAAAACAAGATGGAGAAAATGTGTCTGTAACCTTGGAGCAGGATGATGCCTATGGAAGACGACGTGAAAACGCGGCAGCGAGAGTGCCGTTAAAAAATATTCAATTACCTGACAATGCTCCTGTAAAAGGCAAGCTTAAGCCGGGACAAATTGTGTTAGTCAAAACCCCTCAGGGAATGAGAGATGCGCGCGTGGTAAAACATGGACTGAAGGCTGTGGATATTGATACTAACCATCCTTTTGCGGGGATGACGCTTGTGTTCGATATCAATATTGTCAGTGTTCGTGAAGCCACGGCAGAAGAGCTTGCTCATGGCCATGCTCACGGAGATGGTGGTCATCAGCATTAATGTTACAAGGTATAAGTTTGAATAAGATTTAGTCATTTTTGATTCAGAAAAAGGGGGAAATATCTCCCTTTTTCTTATTCTTTTTTTGACTATTTTTATAACAAAATGCAGTTAGCAGGAATTAAAAAATCCGTTCTCATTCTCATTTCCTTTTGGTCTATATTTCTGCCCCTTCAAGCCGATACTTTTTGATTCGTCGCAAACTTTTAGCTTATCCCCTCATGTAGTCTAGCGGCTCAAAGCTTGGATCCAATTGATCGATCTATAAGCACAAAATAATTTTTTTGCTGGCTTTGTCAGGAGTATTTGACAAAGCGCTTTAGACCCTGGAGTGGTACTAAGTCACCCTAACAATAGGAACCTCTGTTGGCAGACAGGGGTTTCGTATTACTCCAGGTTTTTTCCAAATAAGTGGTGAACACTATGGTCTTTTCGGATATCTCAGATTTGGATATTAACCTCCCAAAGCGTGATGCTGGTTCGGTTTCTTCTAATACGAGTCGCCATAGCGGTTCATCAGCACAGGCCTTAATTATTGATGGTTTGCTGAGAAAAAAAGCCAAGTCGTTGGGTATTGATACGAGCTTGGATGATGTCGCATTGGCTGAGGCTGTATTTGAAAAAGAAGTGACATATTCCTGTACTACAGAAGAAGAGTGTCTGAAGTACTATGAAGAAAACAAACACGAATTTTTCTCAATCCCAACTATAGAGGTTAGCCACATCCTAATTTCTGCAGATTCCGAGAATGCAGAGAGTAAACAGGTCGCAAAATCTCTGGCCGAAAAATTAATATCTGATTTAACTGCCGGTGTTGTTACATTTTCCGAAATGGCTAATATGTATTCATGTTGCCCATCACGGGATAACGGTGGTTATCTTGGCAAAGTCTCCAATGGCCAAGCGGTTGCAGAATTCGAAAAAGCGTTACTGAAAGGCGAGTTGGGTATCCAAGCTGCGCCAATAGAGACGCGTTTTGGTTTTCATGTTGTGAATATTCTCGATAAAGCATTTGCCAGAGAGCGATCTTTTGACTGTGTCAAAGGGCAAATAACTGAATACTTGAATGAGAAAAAGCGGTGTAAGGCGATTGCTGAGTATGTTCGTGAGCTTGTTCACTCCGCCGAGGCTCAAAATATTTCGGTCGATACTTCAAAAACCTATCTTCAATAGTCGGATTCTTCATAAACACCAGACAATATATGCCGTGTCTGGTGTATTATTCTATCGTCACCAATCTAGCAAGTGCACTATTCTGTATTTAATTCTATTGTTTATAAAAACATGGATAGTTAGCCCCAAATAAACTTATTTTCATTCTGTAAATTTGATGTAGTTAGTATCAATCTACAAATATGGGGTGAAAATAATAGTGTTATATAAGGGTATATAGGGGGCGGCTATGGCATATGCACTTGATTTTAATAAGATCGAGCTTGGCCAATACCTGGAAGAGCTTACTCAAAAAGAGCTTTTGCCAAGTCGATCGGCGCTCAAATTTGGCCTTGAAAAACGCTTTACCCAAATCAGTCGACAAGGGATTCGAAATCTGCAGGATCTGCGGGCAGTACTTAAAACGAAAAAACGTTTAGAGGACTTTGCTACCCGATCCGGGGTTAATATGGAATATTTAATATTACTCGCACGTGAAATAAATAGTATGGAGGCTCGTCCGGTAAAATTAAGGGAGTTCCCAAATGTGGACATGACTTCAGTTCATGCTTTGGAAAGCATTGGTATTGATAGCAGTGAGCAGCTATTTAATGCTTCGACCACAAAAGAAAGGCGGGAACATCTGATTGACGTGACGGGTATCAAACCTTCCCAGCTAGACGAGTTGGTCAGACTTTCGGATTTGGTACGAATTCAGTGGGTGGGTACAGCGTTTGCCAGAATTCTTTGGCTTGCACATGTTGATACGGTGGAGAAAGTTGCGTCTTCTGACGAACAAGAGCTTTACCAAAAAATTGGTTCAGTGATGGAAAGAAGCTATATTGGTATCGCCAAGCTTGGTATGAAAGACGCAAAACGCTGTATTCATGCTGCAAGGCAATTAACGTATGATATTCAGTATTAAATGAATTTCACGCTGGTTTTATCTTTTCTCAGGCAAGATGAGATATAGTTAATTGCCGTTAAAAAATAACATTGAAATGGGAGTGTATGGCTGCGAAAACTTTTGCTGAGCTGATCCAGCAGATTGAGACTTACGATGCGTACATTTTTGATCTAGACGGTACGTTGGTTGATTCATCAAAAGCCATTTTGGAAATATTAAACGAATGGTGTGAGTCTCGAGAACTCGACTTGGAAATCATGCTTGCCGCATCGCATGGAGCCCGTATCACTGATGTGCTGCCTAGTGTGGCTCCACAACTTGATGTGGAGGACGAGGTTGAGTACCTGTTAAAGCGGGAGCTTGAGGTTCAAACAGGATTGACCGAAATCCCAGGTGCGGGCGAATGGCTTCACCAGTTAACCGAGAGGGGTAAATCTTGGGGGGTGGCGACATCCGGAACCAAAGCTGTTGCAAAAATGCGGATGAATGCTGCTAATTTGCCGGTTCCTTCCGTATTTGTTACTGCTGAGATGGTGTATCAAGGAAAACCAAACGCGGAACAGTTCCAGATTGCGGCTGAATGGTTGGGGTTTGCTACCCAGCGTTGTTTGGCGTTTGAGGATTCCAACAACGGTGTATGTTCTGCCTTGGCTGCGGGCTGTGATGTCGTTGTGGTTGGGCGTGAATGTCAGATTCAGCACAATCGAATTATTGGCAAAATAGAAAACTACTTTCCGTTGATTGTCAGTGAAGAGGTTAGCGCTGATTAGCGCAAAGTATTACTTGTGAGGGCGGCATATTGGCTAATATAGCAATCATTGCAGGTGATATTACACTCGCCGAGACAGATGCAATTGTTAACGCAGCCAACCCAATTATGTTGGGTGGTGGAGGTGTTGATGGTGCTATTCATCGAGCTGCCGGGTCCGAGTTACTGGAAGAATGCTATAAGGTGGAATCGGTTAATGGGATACGTTGCCCAACAGGGGAAGCCAGAGTCACTGGTGCAGGAAAGCTGCGCGCGAAGTATGTCATCCATACGGTAGGACCGAGATACCGCTTTGAAAAAAAGCCCGAAGAATTATTGGCCTCTGCATATACAGCCTGTCTTGATCTTGCGCTGGAAAAAGGTTGTAAATCCATCGCATTCCCAGCTATTTCATGTGGTGTGTATGGTTACCCATTGAGAGAAGCCGCTCACATAGCGATAAAGTGCTGCTTGGCTGATCGTTATTCTGGTCTTGATATTTATTTTTATCTGTTTGAACAAGGTGCTCATGTAATATGGCAAGACACCTTGCAGAGAATGCAATCGGGTGACGATAAATAGGGGCGGATCATTTAGTCATGGGTTAGTGGTACAAACCTAACGGGAATTGAACGGAGTTTTTCTATTCGATTACCAGACTTTTTCTCTACGAGCGTCAAATACTGCGTTTCATACTCACCACCAATGGGAAGGATCATTTTCCCTCCCTGTTTTAGCTGTTTAATTAGTGCTTTAGGGATAGTTTTCCCGGTGGCAGTAACAATAATCGAATCATATGGGGAGTAATCATCAAGCCCTAAATGGCCATCTTGAGAATACACTTCAATATTTGTATATCCCAAATCCTGAAGCCTTTGTCTGGCACTTTCGGCAAGCGTCGGGATGATTTCAATAGAATAAACCCGCTTGGCCAACTCACCAAGGATTGCAGCCTGATAGCCACAACCGGTGCCAATTTCCAGAATTATGTCATCACTATTGATATCCAGGTATTGAGTCATGAGGGCAACAATAAATGGCTGGGAAATGGTTTGTCCGTAGCCAATGGGAAGTGGGCGGTTGTCATAACTCATTGGTTCGAGTTCTTGTGGAACAAACGCCTCTCTGGGGACCGCTCGCCACCTTGTTGCTCAGGGAATTAAACCCAGTTGTTGTACTGGTGAGTAGGAAATCCTGTTTAACGTCTTCAATCAGCTGGTCGATCATAAAAAAGTAAACTTCCTTGTTACATATGTTTTTATGAGTTTAGTGATATGTTCGTTGGCTGAAATGTATATGCTTGATATTTTTCATGAGTTTTTGAAACGCTTCCTGAGATAAGTGAAGTAAGGTTTCATGATCACCTGCTTCGATGTAAACATCGTTTAGCTTATCAAGATCCTGTTCACACACGATATTCATATTATATGCTTGGCCAATTGCTGGAATTGCTCCGGGTTCACAGTCATTAAACATCGCATAGATATGTTCTTCGTCGACTAAGTGAAGTCCTTTACTGAGACTTTCTTCAAGCTTGCTTACACTGACTTTTGCATCAGCGGGAAGAATCGCCATGAGATGATGCCCTTCGTGATCCTCAAAAATTACGGCTTTAACAATCGTTTTTGCTGGAATGTGTGCTGCCAATGCGGATGCATAAGCGCTGTGGGTGTAGTAATGGTCTAGGGTGTCGTATTGGATGTTGTTAGCATCTAAATAGTCGCTCACTCTTTTCGATATGGTCATTGGATAACCCTCCGAATGTAGCGGATGTGCATTCAAAGTATAGCGGTGCGAAACTAAATAACGCTGACATTGGTCAGAATTCCTGGATTTACTAAATATTTTTTTTAATTAATAAAAATTTTTAACATAAAGTAAATGCATAATGGATCTTGCTAATAAGAGGGTGTGTGCTTTTATTTCTATTTCACTATTAGTGCCTAATAGCTGTTTATCCTAAGGGCTCTATCCAATAGCTATTAACATATTGTTTTCTGTACTATCTGGTTTTTTATTGTTGTGATTTGATATGTTTTTATTTGTTCTTCAATAGTTTTTAGCTCACAGGAATAATAAGTTGAGCTCAATGATTTTGATACTTTTTCGCGTTAGGTGGTATGGCTAAAATGGCAATGGAAACTGTAGGGAATGTGTGAGTTTCTCCGAAACGTTTTTATTTTTGGTATAACTTAATTCTGTGGGTCGAGTGCCCATGACGGATGTTTTTGTCGGGAGTTTGTTGAGCTGCGCCAATGGTTGAGCGAGGAGCAATTTGCTCAATTCTTTGCTATTCGTCGGTTTTTTGTCCGGCCCGGCCAACGGTCATAAGGGGCTTGAGGATTGTTTTTTTCGTGCGAGTTGGTTGGCAGCGTTTTTTTGGTTTTTGCAAGTCGTTACTCGTGATTGTATGTATTTTGCTCAGCTTTATCTTTTGTTGGTGGGCATCGGAATTATTTCATGTGAGTCTGTTCGACTTTTCTGAAAGGTAATATTTTTCTCTGGTGGCGGCATAAGCTAAGCTCTAGAAAAGTTTCCTTTGTCATTTGCTTGGGTGAAAAACATGCGTGTTGGAATTCCGAAAGAAATCAAACCACAAGAATACCGAGTGGGACTGACCCCTGCGGGGGTCAGAGAGCTTGTTAGCGCTGAGCATGATGTTTATGTACAGGCAGGAGCGGGATTAGGTATAGGTATTAGTGACGAGCAGTACCAAAGGAGTGGAGCGGTGGTATTACCGTCTGTGGAAGAAGTGTTCGAGGAGGCTGAGCTTATTGTCAAAGTGAAAGAGCCGTTGCCGGAAGAAACCGGTCTGCTGCAGAAAAAGCACATGCTGTTTACTTTTTTGCATCTCGCGGCCAATAAAGCGCTGACAGAACAGTTATTGGCGAGCGAGGCGACCTGCATTGCTTACGAAACCGTCACCGACCCAACCGGAGCACTGCCATTGCTTTCACCGATGAGCGAAGTTGCCGGGAGGCTTTCGATTCAGGCGTCGGCAACCTGCCTGGAGAAAAATCAAGGTGGTAAAGGTGTGTTGATGGCGGGAATCCCTGGGGTGGCTCCCGCGAATGTGTTGATCCTGGGTGGGGGTGTAGTCGGTCTAAATGCTGCCAGAGTCGCTATCGGAATGGGGGCTCGGGTTACCCTTATGGATAAATCCCTTCCCCGTTTAAGAGGAATTGACGAACTATATGGCCCGAGTATTACCTGTTTGTACTCAACTCAGGAAACCATTGAGCGCTTATTGCCAAGTATGGATGTCGTGATTGGCGCGGTGCTAGTACCGGGTGCATCGGCACCGAAGCTCATTAACGAAGAAGACTTGGACCTGCTGGATGAGGGATCGGTGATGGTCGATGTGGCAATCGATCAGGGGGGCTGCTTTGCTTCCAGTCGACCCACAACTCACGATAAGCCGACCTATATCCATAAAGGGGTAGTGCACTACTGCGTGGCAAATATGCCAGGTATAGTCGCCAAAACTTCCTCTTTTGCTCTAACTGATGCGACCTTGCCTTACATCCAGGCGTTAGCGGGTAGAGGTAAGCGGGCCCTATTGGAGGATGCTTACTTCCTAAGTGGCGTCAATCTGAGCGAGGGGGAGGTCACGCATCGTGCAGTTGCAGACTCTTTGGGGATGAAATATTCCCACCCCGGGCAGGTTTTACGGCCCGCACCTTCGCGTTAGTGCTATTTGAGCAGAAACTCAGCCCGTTCAATATAAATCCGCATCTGCACGGGATATAATGGCCGGCATTTTATTTCCGGCCCATTATTGATAAGAATTCCATGAGTAGTACGCATTTTAAAGAAGAAATTGGCAAGCGACGGACGTTTGCTATCATCTCTCACCCTGACGCAGGTAAAACCACCATCACCGAAAAACTCCTTCTTTTCGGCAATGCCATTCAGTTAGCGGGTTCCGTAAAAGGAAAAAAGGGACCGCATGCGAAATCTGACTGGATGAGTATGGAGCAGGAGCGTGGAATTTCTGTGACCTCTTCGGTGATGCAATTCCCTTATAAAGAGCGTGTTGTAAATCTGCTGGACACGCCGGGCCACGAAGACTTTTCTGAGGATACCTACCGCACCCTAACCGCAGTGGATTCTGTATTGATGGTAATCGATGGGGCCAAGGGTGTTGAAGATCGAACTATCAAACTCATGGATGTTTGTCGCTTGCGAGATACTCCTATTTTATCGTTTATTAACAAGATGGACCGGGATATTCGCGATCCAATCGAGGTAATGGATGAGATTGAGGATGTGTTAAAAATCGCCGCCGCGCCCATTAACTGGCCGTTGGGAATGGGTAAAGAATTTAAAGGTGTATACAACCTGTATACCGATACCGTTCATGTATACAGTCATGGTCAGGGTCATACCATTCCTGAAGATATTCAGATAAAAGGTTTGGACAGCGCTGAGTTTGATGCGTTGATGGGGCCATACGCTGACGATGTTCGAGAAGAAATCGAATTGGTTAAAGGTGCGACTCACGAGTTTGATTTAGAAGAGTATCTTGCTGGCAGGCTGACACCTGTCTTTTTTGGTACGGCCCTGGCGAATTTTGGTGTGCGGGAAATGCTCGATGGTTTTGTCGAGTGGGCTCCTCCTCCCATCAGTCGTTTGTCGGAAGCAAGAGAGGTTGCGCCAGATGAAGAAAAGTTCTCGGGTTTTGTGTTCAAGATCCAGGCGAATATGGATCCAAAGCACCGGGACAGAATTGCCTTTATGCGTGTGTGTTCTGGTAAATACACCAAAGGCATGAAAATGAAACATGTGCGTATTGGTAAGGATGTCAAAATTGCGGATGCCGTAACGTTTTTAGCCGGTGATAGAAGTCATGTGGAAGAGGCTATTTCGGGCGATATTATTGGTTTGCATAATCACGGTACGATACAGATTGGCGATACTTTTACGGAAGGTGAAACGCTTAAATATACCGGCATTCCTCATTTCGCTCCCGAACTGTTTCGTCGGATTCGTCTGAAAGACCCGTTGAAAACCAAGCAATTGCAGAAAGGTTTGCAGCAGCTTTCTGAGGAAGGTTCTACCCAGGTATTTTTCCCTGTTAACAACAATGATATTGTGGTTGGTGCGGTTGGTGTACTGCAATTTGAAGTGGTGGCATACCGGCTGAAAGACGAATACAAAGTTGAGGCAATATACGAACCGGTTAACGTGGCGACAGCCCGTTGGGTGGAATGTGACGATGCCAAAAAACTGGAAGAATTTAAACGCAAGTGTGCGGATAATTTATCTGTTGATGGCGGTGGTCACTTAACCTATCTGGCCCCTACGCGTGTGAATTTGTCATTAACCGAAGAACGTTATCCTGATGTTGTGTTCAGAGCGACGCGAGAGCACTAATCGACAAAATAAAAATAATGGACGAATCGAAATTGTTACCCGATGTACCTGAACACATGCCTCAAATGCAAAATCGTTATGCATTGGGCTTGGTAAAATTTATTGGTCGAGCCCTGCTGAAACTAGCAGGGTGGAAGGTGGTTGGGGAGTTTCCAAAGGAGAAGAAGTTAATTATCGCCGCGGCCCCCCATACCTCTAATTGGGATTTTATTCTGGCCATGAGTGCGGTTATGGCGCTTGGAATAAAAATTTCGTATCTGATGAAAAAGGAAGCCTTCTTCTGGCCATTTAAAAATATGTTTATGGCTCTGGGGGGAATTCCCCTGGATAGAAGTGCAGCTGAAGATACTGTTGAGCAAATATCGAGTTGGTATAACACCCACGATAAAGTGTGGGTGGTTATTACTCCTGAAGGTACTCGCTCCAAAGTGGATAAATGGAAAACCGGCTTTTTACGGGTAGCGGAGAAAGCCAATGTACCCGTTATGCTAGTGGCATGGGATTACCCATCCAAGACGATGCATCTGGATAAAATCTGGCAAACAACTGGAGATTATTATCGAGACATTGATCAGATGCGAGAATACATAAATTCCAGATACACAGCTAAACATCCAGACAAACAATAATCGACCTGGGAGAACTTTATGGTGTCTGAATCTCCAATTGCACGCTTTTTAAATGTCATGGCTGCTTTCGTTATTGTGGTGGCGGGAATGAAGGCGGCGGAATCTATTTTGGTGCCTTTTCTTCTCTCCTTGTTTATCGCGGTTATTCTTACTCCACCTTTAATGTTAATGCGCAGCAAAGGGATTCCTGGTTTTTTATCTATTCTGATTATGATCGGTGTAGTGGTCATTGTTGGGGCAATTATCGGCACGGTGGTTGGAGCGTCCATTGCAGACTTTCGCCAGGACTTACCAGAGTATCAGGCTCGACTTCAGACTATGACCGGTAACCTGTTCCATAAGTTAAACAGCTTTGGTTTTAATATCGACGCCAGCCAGTTTAAAGAAGGATTGAATCCTTCAGCAGCGTTATCCTTAGCGGGAAATACTTTAGCGTCATTTGGCAATCTGATGACTAACGCCTTATTGATTCAGCTTACTGTAATTTTTATTCTGGTTGAGGAAGTGGGCTTTCGCGAAAAAATCCGCTTCTTTAAGAACTCAGATAAAACCCTCGCCGCGATCGAAAAATTTACCTCTGGTGTCAACAGCTATATGGCAATTAAGTCGCTTATGAGTCTTCTCACTGGCGCTATTGTTATGGTGTGGTTGTGGATTCTTGGGGTTGATTATTTTGTTCTCTGGGGGTTACTGGCTTTTTTACTAAACTTTGTTCCAACCTTGGGCTCGATTCTGGCGGCTGTACCTGCGGTATTGCTTGCTGTCGTTCAGCTTGGAGTGGGTGACGCTGTATTGGTGGCGGCAGGTTATTTAGCGGTGAACTTTATTGTTGGTAATGTTTTGGAGCCGAGAGTAATGGGCAAAGGTCTGGATCTCTCCGCCTTGGTTGTGTTTCTTTCGTTGGTTTTCTGGGGCTGGGTGCTTGGCCCGGTGGGTATGCTGTTATCGATCCCCCTGACAATGACGGTAAAAATTGCGCTGGAGAGTTTTGAAGATACTCGTGCAATTGGGTTAATGCTTGGATCTGGTCGGAGTATTCTGCATCGCTCGGAGGAGTTGGAAAAGGACGCTGAAGCGAGTGTGATAAAGCTTCCTCAAATGGACTAAGTTCATGTTGTGCACGGGCTTTGGAGCCTCGTGCACATATTGATTCTTAATTCGAAGTGACTAGGGATACGCGTCGAATTTGATAGCCGTTGATGGTTCCACCAATAAATTTCGAATCAAACTGCCCAATTTTTATTTTGCGAAGGTTTAGTGTGGTTGTGCAGTCACCGACTAAACTGACATCTTGTAAACTCCCTGCCGTGATTGTAGCGCTGCCTAAGTCTGTATCGAATAGCTGACTATAGGTTTCTACAGAGTAATCTGAACAGGTGGTTACAGCTTCAACTTCTACTTGAGTATCAGACTCCAGGTTGTTCCATTCAACAACAATATCGTCAGTGCTTCGACTGAAACTCTCTATTGATTGAGGTTGAATTAATTGGAAATCTCCAGGTATTTTAACCATGGAGTTTACAGCTGAAGTTTTGTGATCTCGAAGTAGTGAGATGGTAAATTCTGTTTGTTCTTTTTTAGGCAGTTCTGCACTGTACCATGTGCCATATTCATTAATAATGACTTTATCCCATAAGAAACCATAGCGTTCACTGGTGGTTTTGGCTTGATAAAATCTGTCTTGGGTGTCGGGGAATTGTGCAAATTCACCGAAAAAATCGTCGGATAAATCGATGGCGCTAATATTATCTCCCGCAGAAAACCAGAGCTCATCACTATTAACCAGTTGAACGTAAATCTTGCCGCTATAGGATGGCGGAACACCTTTGGTTAATTGTGTCTCGGCGTAAATAGTATCGCCTTCGTCGGCAACAACCTGGATTGTGGCGTAAATATCACCGGTTGCAACGTAGTCAGAATCTACTCTATTGGTGTTGTCATCCGTATCGTCACAACCGTACAGAGAAAAACACAGAGGCAGTCCAAGCATAAGGGTTTTGCAAATATTGTTCATTGTTAGCCTCCTTTTAAAAATGGAACCGGACACCAGCCTGGATTAGGTTGATGTCTGAACCGGAAAGGTCGTTTATGTATTTGTAGCCGAGGTGTATACCCACGAGTTTGGGAAGGCGTTTTTCGAATTTAACCGTTAAGTACGGACTGGTGTCATTTTGCTCATCAAGGTCTCTCCCTTGGTAGCTGGCTTCTAATTTTGAATAGAGAAGGCCGCCTTCTATGTCCATGTCCAGAAAGCCTAAGTCAAATGTGTTACCCACTCCGGCAAAAATACCACCAATATTTACATCCGAGTGATCTCTATCTTCACTTAAACTAAACCCGCCTATGTATGTTCCGCCAACCCGGTAAAAAATATTTGGAGTGGTGTAGGCAATTGAGATTTCACTATTTTCACCCGAGGTATAACCGGATTTTGAAAGGTTCGCTACACCAAAGGTACCTTCTATTTGGAGGTTTTCTGCGTAACTAAATGCAGAAAAAAAGCCTATAGCGGTTAAGCTTAACAAAGATAGAGTTTTACGGATCATTGCTGTATTCCATTGCGTTTTATTGTGTCGGTAGGTTCGCTGCAGACATATTTTATAAAATACGGGTTTTTACACACCCAATAGACCGCTTTTAATAGTAAAGTGTTTAGTTTGCACTGTCTGCTGGCTGGTTACGATTTTGTGTCTTATTTTAGTTTTGGTGTGTTACTACCAGCGGCTATGTGCCCAAATATAGTGCGCTAAACCGAGTGCTTAAGTCAGGTATAGGTTTAATTGGCGACTGTTTGAGCGTAACTACAAGAGATTCTTATTGTATTTTTTCTCGTTGGGCTAATACATCCAGTGCCGCAACTCGATAGGCTTCTGCCAGCGTTGGAAAGTTAAAGATGCTTTCTACGAAAACATCGACATCATTATCATTCAGTAATGCCATTTGCCCGATGTGTACCAGTTCTGTTGCTCCCTCGGCAACAATCATAACTCCCAGGACTTTACGTCCCTGCGGATCACAGACAATTTTTAACATACCATCCTGAATGTCGTTGATTTGCCCTCTAGCAATCTCGTCAAAGAACGAGCGTCCGACTATGACATTTTCTCCGTATTGCTCTTTGGCTTGGGTTTCGCTTAAGCCAACGGAAGAAAGTTCAGGTATTGAGTAAATACCGGTAGGGATAAGCTGGTGAATTCTTCCACACTCTTTCCCGAGCGCGTTGCAGCTTGCTCTTCGTCCTTGCTCCATCGATGCAGAGGCAAGAGAAGGGGGGCCAATTACATCCCCTGCTGCATAGATACTGGGAACCTGTGTTTGCAGGTGTTCGTCGACGGTGATGAGCCCTCTGGAATTCAGTTGTAGCCCGGCTTCCTCAATATTCAGGTCAGAAACATTTGCAATTCGACCTGCTGCACAAAGCAATTTATCACTTTTTATTTCCAGACCGCCTTCGCACTCTGTAATGACTCCATCATAGCCGTTCCAATAGGCTTTAATCACGTTAGTATTGCCGAGCCAGGTTCCGCCCATGTTTTCAAATGCACTGATGAAGGTTGAGCTTAAGTCATCATCCAAAAACCCCAATGGGCGGGGATATTTGTCTATCATTGTGACTTTTACCCCAAGGGCCTGAAATATCGATGCGTATTCACTTGCAATCACTCCTCCGCCCAGAACTACCAAACTTTTGGGCAGGTACATCATGGAGAGAATAGAATCGCTATCCAGTAAATGCTCATGGTCAATGGGAATATTATCCGGTACTCGCGGGTGAGAACCTGTTGCAATAACAATACGTTGGCAATTAATTATTTCCGGTTCCTGGCGTAACTTTGTTACTTCCAGGCTGGTTGGTGAAAGAAATCTGGCTCGACCATGAATAAACTCTACGCCGCATCGTGTCATTTGTTTGCTCATGTATTTGTCATGAGCATGTAATACTATTTCCAGGCGATTTATAAGTGTTGCAAGTTCCAGGTCTTCTCGAAGCTTGAAGTTAGCCAGTTCCGCGTTCATCCGCATATTTTTTACGCGTAACGCATTTTCTCTGAGTGTTTTTGACGGGATAGTCCCTCTGTGAACGCAGCTACCTCCTAACTCCCGTGTTTTTTCGATCAAAGCAACGGTATTTCCCAGATTTCTTGCCTGAATCGCAGCTTTCTGCCCGGCTGGGCCGCTACCGATAACGACCATATCGTAGTAACGTTCATTCACGAGTGCATTACCTCCAGAGAACTGGTAATGACTTCTTCTTTTTCCAATATTTTTTCGATGTCATCTTGATACAGGTTTAAATCCGCAAGCACGTTACTATCGGTAAGTTCTTCGAGTGACAACCGGTCTTCCCCCTGTTTTTTCCCAATAAAATGATGGGCAAAGCGGGCTCCGGCAACCACCACCATGGTTTGATCCTGGCCTTTGTGAGGACGGCTGTAGTTATCAAATAAACGAACAACGCTAATAACGGAAGCGGGCATTTCCCATTCTTCCACAACTCTGGAACCGATAAGGCGTTGGTAGTGGCTTTCAAGGAGGTAGACATCGTCTTTGGTTAAATCCACACCTAATTCGTTAGCCGCCTCGAGAGAGGATTGTATGGCAACAGGCCTGCCAATATCGTGAAGCAGGCCGGCTAAGAAAGCCGCCTCAACATTTTTTCTGCATACCCTTGCGACTTCTTTTGACCAAAGCCCCGTTGCCAGAGAAAAACGTAATTCATGTTGAATGTACTTTTCAAATCCGGGGGCATCAAAAAGGGATGAGGTTATGGAAGCTGCCAGGGCAATTTCTGAAATTACTTTCATTCCCAGTCGAGTAATCGCCTGTTGTAACGAAACCATCGTGCTATTTGGGCTGTATGCGGCGGAGTTTGCCACTCGCATAACGTGTCCTGCCAGGCTTTGATCGCTTTGTATGAGCTTCGCCAGTTCGATCGCGTCGGATTCGGGGTCTTGCGTTAAACGGACAACTTTACCAGCGACTTCAGGCAACATGGGGACGTCGATCTGTCCATTGAGTGTTTTTTCTCGGAGAAGAGGCTCAACCTGTAAAAAAGCGGGGGACTGGACAGCTTCGGTGGTCATAAAAAGTTACCTTGAGGCGCTTAAACATTTCTTATTGGCTATTGTTATAAATTTAGCACGTAGTTAGCTTTCGAGAGCGCAAATCCTTAATCTGAGACAAAATAAAAGAAAATGCTGTAGACGATTCTTTTTATATCACTGATTTATATAGCAAAAACTCTGTGCTCATAAATCAAATTTTTGTCGCGTTTTGTCGCATATGACTTCGCATTGATGGCAAAGCATTTTTCCATAGTCTAGATTCAAAGATAGTGACGACAGGGTATTTCTCTGTGGATGCGCTATGAATAGCGCAGTAGGGTGATGGGGCGTTTCGCCAATGCATAGTAGGACTGGAGGCATATGTTGACTCATGGCGCATCACAAGGTTCTTATCTTATTCCAGCAGCAAATTTCTGATTTAGGCAAACACATTCAATCGTTTTTTGAAGCTGATTCAACAGCAGATGTTGATGAGGCTGTTGAAATGGTATCCAGTAAGGACTACAAAGCTGTGGTGTTCGACACCATGGAAGCGGGAGACCTGGATATTGAGTTGTGTGAAAGTGTTTTATCTCATGCAGAGCTGATTAAACTGCCCGTTGTAATACTTACGCGGAGCTATTCTCTTCAGGATAAACTCAAAGCCTTTGATATAGGTTTCGACGACTTTATTGATGGTTCAATTACCAAAGATGAGGTGTGTGCTCGAATTACCAAGTCCATTTTTCATCGTATTGCTACCGACCAGTTATCCAGTCGCCTGGAAATGGCAAATCAAACTGCGCGCAGTGCACTGGTAGACAATAGTGATTTGGGAGCCAATATACAGTTTTTGCTCAGCGTGCATTCCTGTGACAACCTCGACCAGCTTGGCCAACAGTTTTTTGCCACGATAGAGCGTTATGGTCTGCATTGTAGTTTGCAAATGCGTAGCATTATGGGTGAGAAAAATATGGAAGCTCACGGCATGGCGAAAGACTTGGAATCGCAATTGTTAACGCAGTTAAAGGGATCTGACAGGTATATCGATTTTGGTAAAAGGACAATCATCAATTTCGATCGGGTTTCGCTGTTGATTAAAAACATGCCAATCGATGATGCAGAGAAGTACGGCTCGATTAAAGACAATACTTTTTCGCTGATTCAGGGAATGAATGCCCGAATTATCGCGTTGGAAGATAAGCATCGCTTATTGGAGGAACGAGAATCTCTGCGGAAATTATCTAAAGATGTCCAGGTTGTTATGATGACATTGCAAGAGTCGTATCAAACGGTAATGAATCAAATTGCGACCGAAGTTGAAAATATGTCTGAGCTGGTACAGGCCAGGGTACCTTCGTTTGCTTTAACGGAGGGGGATGAAAACTTTCTTTATGAAATTACCGATCAATGTGTGACAGAAACAAATCGGGTTTTCAATGATGGCTTAAAAGTCGACGAGTGCTTTTCCAAATTGGAGTATGCGGTGGCACGCACACTCGCTGAGGTGGATGAGGCCGCGGAATTGTCGAGGAAAGTTAGTCCTATGCCGATTATGGAAAAGCACTCAACAGACAATACTATCGAGCTTTTCTAACGGTGTAGCTCTTTTCTGTTGCAACCCATACTCGGGATTGAGCTAATTACTTATTTTCTCTTTAAACACCATCTGAGACACAGGTATGCATTCACTCGCATGGTGTTGTGGCGTTATCAAACAGTTGTTTCTTTTTACTTCTCCGCTTTTTTCATACTCTCCTGCCTATTTCAAAGCTTGTTTTGCGAGTGCTTGAATGTGTTATCTGGTGACAATGTAGACTCGCTGCTATAAAAAATGGCTGTTAAATGTATTAATAGTCATAATTTTTCGCTATCAATGATATCTTCTTGTAAGATATTGGCAATATCACCCCAATTAAATTAATGAGCTAAACGCCAAGTCTTCGGTTACTATTATCATTAGGTGTTGATAATGCATTCCTGAAGGAATGGTATCGTATCGTTCAGTACTTACTTCACTTAGTTTGAGTGGGTTATTTGTAATTCAGAGAGTTATTTGGAGCAGAATGGATAACAAAGACCTTGTTTGGGATCTGGAGCAATTCCAAAAACGAAAAAGAGCAGAAAATTTTGTTCTCGGTTTCGAAAATAAACTGTGTGTTTATTCGGGGTCGGTAGAACAGCTTTATACCAATTACGATATCTTTTTCCCTAAGGATGAGAATCACAAGTTGGTTATCCTTCCTAACCCCTATGCTGCTCATGACACTTTCCACGGAATTGAGGAGGCTTCTGTTAAGGCGACGGGCATTTTTATCGTACCTTCTGACCCCAGAGATGAAAAAGGTCGTTTAAGTATGATGATTCCGCTAAAAGGAAGTGATGCCGGAAAGAGAAACTTTCGACGTGTTCCGCTTGACGTTGGGTTAAAACTGATAAATCAACATCGCCCATCAGACAAGCCTTTTTTGCCAGTGTTAATCAAAGGTGACCTACGAGAACTGGATGCGGATACGCCCTGCCTGCACTTACATTCCCTGTTGCTTTCGGATTTACCAAAACTATCTGCTTTGGAGGTTAAGGATATTCAATCTGTTGTATTGGAGCGTTTGCAGGAGCTTGCTGGAAGGGTATAGAAATGGCCGCCCCGGAATGGGGCAGCCAGAATAGCTATCAAATTATTTGAGCTGGAATACCACGGGTAAACTAAAGGTAAATTGCTCCCCGCTCATTTTTTCAGGCATAGCTGGGAAAGGGCTGGCACGTTTTACGCCTTTCTCCGCGGCTTTATCCAACGCCGAATAGTCACTGTTTTGCACGCTTTCAATATTCAATACTTTTCCTTCTCGATCGATGGTAACGGCAAGCCTTACTATTCCTTCCTGGCTAAGTGAAAGTGCCCGCGAGGGGTATTTCATAAATTTGCTTGACCACTTTTTCAGCTTGGCAATGTAGAGCTGCTGTTCTAGTAGACTTTCTGCTGTGAAATCCAGGTCGTCTTCTTCAAGCTCATCATCCAATAGCTCTTCTTTGGGGGCCATCGCGAGTTTGGGCTTTGGTTTTGCCTTGGGCTGAGGTTTTGCCTTAGGTGGCTCTGGAGTGGGTTTGGTTGCCGCGACGGCCGCGGGTGGAGCAATATCCACTTTTGCGGTTGGAAGCGGAGCGGTTGCGATTTTTGGCGCTGCAACAGTCGGTTCCGAGGGCAGGTCTACCGCAACCTTGGGTATATCTGTCTGATCTTCTGATGCTTCCTGATGTCTCGCCGCGATGCTTTGAGCCAATTCATCCACTGTGGCAATACGTTCATCGGAGGGGCGAGTTTCATCGAATCGGGACTGTAAGCCTGACTCGACCTTACCATTAGCAACCAATTTGCTGCGGAACTCTGAGGACAGCGGAACAGGGCCGATCCAGGCTCGAAGTAACAGGTCAAAAAACTGCGTACTTTCTATTTCGCCCAGTTGAACACCATTGAGAATGACTTTTACTGTGTCTGACCCCCGGTCGATGGTAAAAATATCTCCCTGAAGCATCTTAATTTTCAGCATATTACTGAAGTCGGCCATATTTTGAGCTTGTTTCTCCAGCTCAGCTGGGCTGGCATTAATCGCCATCCCTTCAATCCACATTCGCTTAAAGCGTCGTGAGGAGAGTCTATCTGCAGTGACTCTGACTTGAATCCGTTTGTTTTCGTCAGCCAGCAGCACATCTCGAGAGCTGTCTGTCAGGGTTTCGGTGAAAAGTGCGGCGATAAACTGTTCTTTACCCAGCTCAGAGTGGGTGGACATCCCATTTATCGTTGGTTCTGCGCTTGCACAGAGTGAGGCGATTGAGAGTGCAGCAATTGTGATTAGACGACCAATTTGAGAGATCGGAGTTTTTTTCGTTCTTATCATATGAACCTCATAAGCTCCAGTATTCATTGATACGGATACGTTGCTTTTACCCTTTTATAAGGGGTTTCTAAAGTATGCTGTTAACGCTGTTTTACAACTAAGTAATATAAGTATATACCGACAAAGTCCGGTGCGAGTTTTCGCCTTAGCGAGAACAGCACCAGACTACCCCACTAACTGTACAGGAATTTAGTCTCACTTCAAGCCGTGAATTCTTGGATTTATAGTAAATTTCAGAGGTATAAACATTTCTTTAAGGTCTTGGCAGTTGGCGCCTGAAGTTGTAGAGTGCACCCAAATTTGAGTTACATCCTTATGTTGATTGTTGCGCCATTTTGAAAAGAGCATTGGTTCAGTTTTTGAGCGTGATTTGGGTAACAAAAATACTAAATGGAATAAGAATGTCGTTCAAATTTGATTCGCTACTCGGATTAACGGCTATTGTTTTAGAAGAATAGTCGAGCTGCGTAGGCAGAACAGATTTAATAAAATTCACTAGGCGCTTTATGGAAGTTCATCCTCTAAGTCGATACCCTCAGGCAACGCTTGATAACCTTTTGGCCTCCATACCATTTTATAAGACAGTACAGCAAACAGATCAGTATCAATATGACCTGTTGATGCGCTATTCGCGTGTGAGTGAATTTCGACCTGGCGAGGTTCTGATGGAACAGGGGCAAAATGATCAATGGTTGTATTTCCTATTGAAAGGTCAGCTTGCTGTGTTGGTTGGTGATACCAAGGCAGAGAGAAAAGTCGTCAACTACCTGACACCTGGGGAGGTCTTCGGTGATTTGGCGGTTTTGGTTGATCATCAACGAACAGCGACAGTGATTGCTGATTCAAATTGTAAGCGCGTCTTGGTTTTTGGAACGGACTTTACTGTATTCGGTGAGTTAACTGATATCAGCAAAATTTCGTTATTTACCAAGTTGGTTTACTACCGCAATATGGTGCATAACTTACGATGGAAATTGGAAGTCTATCGAATGTCCTACCCTGAACACAGCTTTGCTTCAAATCATCGTAAAGTAAAACTCTACATTGGAAAAAAAGACACGCTGGAAGAGCTTATTAGTTTGGACGAACAAGCAAGAGCGTTGGCGCGTTTATTAGTACAATGGAATTTAGAATTTGATAGATTAGCAATTTCACCAAGAGATAAATTGGATTACACCACTTTAGCTGCAATTGGTTAACATTGTTGATTTTTATCAATGATAACAAAGGGTAACATTCACTCTCTGTTCACAGTTCCTTTGATGTAATAAGCTTCCGCATCTGGAGTGCAGGGGAGCTACTTCACCGTCTTCACCCTCGTATAGAGTTCCCTCTTTCTCTGCGAAATTCTGATACTTTTCGAGCATAAAAAGTATCTGTTTGTATTGCTAATCCATTTCGTTTTTTTATTGGGAAGAACTCATGAATTCAAATTACCGGCTGGCGTTATTTTTATCGGTTTTAACCGTATTATGGGTCGCTTCTGGTTATGTTCGCCAAAATAAATTGGAAAAAGACGCAGAGCTTGCTGAGCAATCAAAAAATGCGTCGGTATTTACTGTGCAGGCAGAATATCATCATGCCCGGGAATATCAGCGAGGAATTTTGGCCAGAGGTAAAACCGAAGCAAATCGAACTGTTGCGGTTATGGCGGAAATAGATGGTGTTGTTGTGTCCACTCCAGCAACAGAGGGTACCTGGGTGGAAGAAGGTTCCGTTCTCTGTGAGTTGGATTCTGAAGACAGGGCGTTAAAATTGGCGCAAGCAAAAGCTTCATTGGAAAAAGCAAAGCTTGACTATCAAGGCGCGTTAAAACTTAAAGACGGTGGTTACCAATCGAAATCTCAGATTGCTGCGGCGAAATCCAGTCTGGTTTTAGCTGAAGCAACATTAAAGAGAGCAACTTTGGAGTTGGATCGGCTCACAATTGAAGCACCTTTTTCCGGCATCATTGAACGACGTGAAGCTGAAGCGGGAGATTTTCTTCAACGTGGTCAACCCTGTGCCTCTCTTGTTGAACTGTCACCTTTAGTTGTTGCAGCACAAATATCGGAAGATGAAGTGATGCAGTTGGATCGAGGTGCTCAAGCAAAAGTCCATTTTATTTCCGGGGAAACCTTGGATGGCACATTGCGATTCATTGGCCATACTTCAGACCCATTGACGCGAACATTTCGTATTGAGGTTGTGGTGCCAAATGCAGATTTGGTTTTAAAGGCTGGCTTAACGGCAGATATTACTGTTGCAACTCGATCTGAAGTGGCGCACTTAATTTCTCCTTCTCTACTTTCTTTGGAGGATTCCGGAAAAATTGCTGTACGTATACTGGATGAGTCAGAAAAAGTTCGCAGTGTGAGTGTCAACCTCATCGGTGATGATAAAGACGGTGTTTGGGTGACGGGTTTACCTGAAAATGTTTTGCTCATTACTGTTGGACAGGAATATGTCTCTGAAGGTCAGCAGGTTAAGGTCGTGATTAATGGAGAGGAGAGTTCAAAGGAAGGGGATGATGTTCTTGAAGCATCTGTTGTAGGTATCCAGTAATGAATGTAATCAGTGCAGCAATTTCCAGAGCGAGAGCAACGCTCTGTATCATGGTTTTAATTGTTGTTGCGGGTATTCAGGCGCGCAATAACATGACAATTGAAGCTTCTCCTAACCCTTCTGTTCCCATTGCGGTTGTTTCTGTTTATCAGGATGGTATTTCTCCTGAAGATGGGGCTCGCTTATTGGTTCGCCCTTTGGAAAAAGAGCTACGTTCTCTAGAAGGGTTAAAAGAAATTCGTGCCACATCTCGAGAATCTATTTCGTATGTGATTGTTGAGTTCGAGGCGGATCAGGATGTTGATCAAGCCTTACTTGATGTGCGTACTGCTGTTGATAGAGCGAAAGCTGAATTACCTATCGATGCAGAAGAGCCTGTTGTCAATGAAGTTTCTGCGGATGATGCTCCAACTATTATTGTGACGGTTGCGGGTGAAGTGCAGGAACGTGTGCTTTATCAAACAGCGCAAACATTGAAACGACAGATAGAATCTCTCCCAAGTGTATTAGAAGCAGAGCTGACAGGTCACAGGGAAGAAGTCATTGAAGCGACTATCGACCCTTCTCGCGTAGAAAGCTATGGCATTACCAGTGGTGAAATATTTAACGCTGTGGTGAGTAATAATTTACTTGTACCTGCCGGCAATATTGATACAGGTGAAGGGCGTTTTGCGGTAAAAGTCCCCGCATTAATTGAAGACCGGGACGATGTCTATAACTTACCTATCCGAGCCAATGCTGATGGCGTTATTCGTTTAGGTGAAGTAGCTGATGTGCGCCGTACTTTTAAAGATCCATGGCAATATACAACTGTTAATGGTGAAAGAGCCATTTCAATTGAGGTCAGAAAACGCAATGAAGCAAATGATATTGCTGTAACTAAAGCCGTGAGAGAGCTCGTTGATGAGCTGAAACCAACAGTTCCCGAAGCAGTTACTATCGACTATTTGATGGATCAATCCGATTTCTCAATTGGAATGATTAATGAAATGCAGGGAAATATTATGACCGCCATGGTTTTGGTAATGGTCATTATTATTGCTGCGCTAGGTTATCGGTCTGGGATTTTGGTTGGGATTGGTATTCCGTTTTCTCTCCTGTTTGGCTTGCTGGTTGTTTACTTTATTGGGTTCTCATTCAACTTTATGGTGTTGTTCGGCATGCTTTTGGCCCTGGGTATGTTGATCGATGGTGCGATTGTTGTCACTGAGTATGCTGACAGGAAAATGGCGGAAGGCTCTGACAGTAAAGAAGCTTATCGTTATGCAGTAAAGAGAATGCTTTGGCCGGTTACAGCTTCGACTACCACCACTCTTGCGGCTTTCTTGCCTATCATGTTTTGGCCTGGTGTCGCTGGCGAATTTATGCGTTATTTGCCGGTTACCGTTTTTGCTGTTCTTGTCGGTTCCCTTTTATATGCCTTGTTATTTGCCCCTGTTATGGGGGCGTTAATGGGCAAGAATAAAATGGATGAAAAAACAACCGATTATCTTAAAAGACTGGAGACGGATGATCCCCGTTCGCATGGCGGTATTACCGGGAAGTATGTAAAAGTTTTAACGAGTGTAATAGACCATCCGTTTGCGCTTTTTGTTGGTGCTATTTATTTGTTGGTTGCGATATTCATGGCCTTTGCCAACTTTAATAAAGGCGTGGAGTTTTTTGTTGAAACTGAGCAAATTATTGGCACAGTGGATGTTCGTGCTCAAGGTAATTTGGCGGTAGAAGAAGCGAGAGCACTAGCGGCGGAGGTGGAAAAAGTCGTGATGAGTGTTCCTGGTGTTAAGGTTGTGTATTCGGTTGCCAGCCCTGGGGCTCCGCAGCAATTTGGCCCCCGGTCACCGGAAAAGGATCAGATCGCCGCGATGTTGATTGAAACTTATAAGCCTGAAGTTTTGGGCCGGTCAACTCATGAAGTCTATGCCGAGATTCGCAAGAAGACTAAGAATATGCCTGGTGTCTATGTGAATGCGGTGGCAATGGAAGGGGGGCCTCCTGTCGGGAAACCCGTGCAAATTCAGTTAGAGTCGCTTAATCGGGAGAAACTGTTGAACAGTGCCCGGGATTTACGTGCTCAGTTAGAAAAAAATATTCCTGGCTTAAGGGATGTTACGGATTCTACACCGTTACCTGGTATTGAGTGGACGATCGAAGTAGACAGGGATTTGGCCGCGCAAATGGGCGCGAATGTGATGGAAGTTGGTCGAGCTGTTCAGTTGGTCACAAATGGTATTAAGTTGTCTGAATATCGACCCGATGACGCTGATGATGAGGTAGATATTCGCGTTCGATTACCTGAATCTGAACGTGGATTGCAGCAATTAAAAAATATCAAGGTAAACACTGCGAACGGTACAGTCGCCGCATCCAGTTTCGTTAAGCGAATTGCCAGTCCAAGAGTCGATAAAGTTCAGCGTATTAACGGCAAAGAATATGCAATGGTACTGGCCGATGTGGAAGATGGTGTCAACGCAGAAGACAAAGTGAAAGAGATCAAGGCGTGGTTAAAAGAAAACCCCTTGGATAAGGACGTTCGGGTCGTGTATCGAGGTGCTAATGAAGAGCAGGAAAAATCTCAGGCTTTCTTAACCACCGCTATGTTATTGGCATTATTCTTAATGTTTATATTGCTGGTGACCCAGTTTAATAGTTTCTACCAAGCTTTTTTGACACTTTCTTCTGTTATTCTGTCAACCGCGGGTGTTTTTCTGGGGCTGACTCTTACCGGCTCTACATTCAGTGTCATTATGACGGGGGTAGGTATTGTTGCTTTGGCGGGGATTGTGGTGAACAACAATATTGTACTGATTGATACGTTTAATCATGTACGTAAAACCCGTCCAGAGTTAGAAGAGAAAGAAGCTGCTTTATTAGCCGCGACGTTAAGGCTACGTCCAGTATTTTTAACAACATTCACAACGATACTGGGTTTATTGCCTTTGGCTCGAGGCCTCAGTATCGATTTGGTTGGACGAACGATAATCCACGGGGGGGTAGTTGGTTCATTCTGGGTGTCCCTTGCCAGTGCTATTGTCTATGGTTTGTTGTTTTCAACCATACTCACTCTGGTTGTTACACCGGCTATGCTGGCATTGCCTCATGAGGCAAAAGCCTTGTACCGAAAGTATGTTAAGACTCCCTATAAGCATTACAGGGAACATCCGAGGAGACCACTAGCGCCGTTGACTCGAGATAGAGGAGAGATAAAGTGAGAAATTTTCTGATCTTCCTCTGGGCTGTTATCTGGGGGCTCCCGCTTGTTGGGGTGCTTGTCGCAACGGCTATGCTGCTTCCATCTCTAGCTTCACTGATTTTTGCTGGGGGTGTGGGGATTTTGGTCACCGTACTCGGTGGAATATTACTTCTGGGACTGGCTGGTTGCTACATTTTTGCTTTGATCGGTATCTTTGATAAGTGGTACTTTTCCTGGGTGTGGATCAGTGCTGCAAACTATTTGGCACCATTTATTCTTGGTTTATCAATGGTCGCTGTTACTTTTCTCGCTCCGTTTGAAATCGGATCTTGGGGCTTGCTTCTGTTATTGGGAGGAGCTCTTAAACTTAGCTTTTTTGTGCGAGATTATTGGCAGGCTGAGTCCGTTCAAGATGAATACGAAGTCTCCAAGTATACGGCAGTAAACTGATCTTTTTACCTTATCGTCAGCAATGTGGGGTGAGACCATATTGCTGACCGAATCATCTCTCTGTAGACCATATCTTTTTCTGGAATCTCTTCTGTTATCTGAGCGTGGGGATGTATATTTTGTTTTCCGCTGTCATATCAACCGCGGGCCTGCTCCCATTTTGCTTTCAGATGGCCTGTTATTTAACCAATGAATTTGGTACTCAAAAAACGTGAATCGATTCTACTGCTAATATTTACTAAGGATATGCCGATATAGATCTTTTGGGCTTTGTGTATACATAAATAATACTGTGGCTTATGTCTTCTCACGAAATATTGCAATTTGACGATTTGGATTTACATGTTGGGAATATTGTTCAAATCCATCCTAATCCCAAAGAATCAACAAGGTTTGATTGTACTTATATTGGTGGAATTCCAGGAGAGGCAGTTATTGTCTCTGTGTCCCCAACAGGTGAATTTCCTGTGGTCAAAGAGGGGCAAAAAGTCGCTATTCGAACTTCTACAGCGATTGGCATTGCTATGTTTCCCACTACGGTGTTGTTTATTTCAGAAATCCCTACATTAATGGTATATCTGGATATTCCTCAAGCAATCAAGCATAAGTCTGTGCGCACTGCAATGAGGGTAGAAGTGAGCTTGCCAATATTAGTTTCAAGTACAGTCGATCGAAGTTTGAGAGGAATTACTGGAAAAATAGCGGATATAAGTGTTTCTGGAGCTGGTCTATTACTAGAGCGAAGTGTTGGGGAAGTTGGCGAGAAGGTTGAAATAAAGGGCAAGTTTGAAGTTGCTGGGATACAGCGGTTATTGTCGATTGAAGTGATGATTCGTTCCAAAATCCAGCGCAGCAACGGTGATTTTTTTTACGGAGTTGAGTTTCTAAAGGGAAGTGAGGACAAGATGTTGGTTCTGTTTGGGTATGTATTCAATGCAATGGCAATTGGTAAAATTCAATCTGTTCGCTAAGCTCGTTTTGGCAATTGGGTTGTGGCTAACCCCTGTTCTTTCGGGCCTGGCTTTCGATGAAAACCGTCTTTGGCTTCCTTCTCAATACCAAACTCTCTATCTTGATTTAAAAAAAGCAGCAGAGGTTGCCGAATCTATAGATCGGTGTGTTGTTGTGCTTGATGGAACGCTGGATTTGGATCGCAGCTCTGACGGTCATCCCGTTTATAGAATACTCTGCCGTCAGCAAAACGGTAAAAGCTACAATGAGATGGTGGATGGGGTGAGTTTTCGCACCTTAACGACAAAAGTCCCGATTGTTCTCGAACCAACGGCTGAAGAGCTAGAGCAAATGAGATTGGCAGAGGAAAGAAAACGGGCGGAGGAGCTTAGAATCTGGAAGCTAAATATGTGGAAGTTATGTCAAAGCACGTTTACAGATAAGACATCGCTTATGATCAATCTGGTGTTAATTACTCAAAATCAGCCGGAACCGAACTATATCGACGAGAGTAGAATTCAGTACATTATTGATTTTGACGCAGAGAATCAGCAGGGAGATAAACTACGGTTTCGATCTATATGTGTTACTGAAAATAACCTGATTGAGAGTTTTAAAATCAGGAGAAGGGTCAATTAGCTATTCAAGATAATGAGACATAAAAAAAGGCTGCCTAGAGAGCAGCCTTTTTTTATTAGAAGAGCATTAAGCTTTCTTTGGTGGACGACCACGACGCTTAGTAGCTGGTTTTGCAGCGGCAGCTGGTTTGGCTTTAGCTGGGCGACCACGCTTACCTGGAGCCTTCTTGGCAGCGGCAGCAGCTGGTTTGGCTTTAGCTGGACGACCACGCTTGCCTGGAGCCTTCTTGGCAGCGGCAGCAGCTGGTTTAGCTTTAGCTGGACGGCCACGCTTGCCAGCGGCTTTTTTAGTTGCAGCTTTGGCTTTAGCGGCGGCTTTTTTCTTAGCAGCAGCAGCTTTTTTCTTTTCTGCGGCGGCTTTTTTCTTAGCAGCAGCGGCTTCTTTCTTCGCGGCGGCTTTAGCTGCTGCAGCTTCTTTTTTCGCTGCTGCTTTAGCTGCTGCTGCGTCTTTCTTAGCTTGTTTCTTAGCTTCTACTGCTGCTTTTTTAGCTAGAGTAGCTTCTTCCTTAGCAACAGCTTTAGCAAGTGCTGTAGCTTGTTTGTTGTCAGCCTTAACTTTTACTAGCGCAGATTTAGCTTCTTGAGCAGCTTTCTTTGTTTCAGTAGCTACTTTATTTGCCGCAGCGGCAGCCGCTCTTGCAGCAGTAAGTTGCTTAGCCTGAGCAGCTGATTTCTTTTTGGAGCGAATAGAAGCTACTTTAGCTTTTGCTGCTTTCGCTTTGCTTGCAGCAGCAGCTGCTGCTTTCGCTGTTTGAGTGGCGGCAGTAGCAGCATCTTTTTCATTTGCTGCACGCGCTTTCTCTAGTTTAGTTTTAAGTTGAGCCAATTCAGCTTCTAAAGCTGCAACTGAATCGACAACTTTTGCCTTACGACCTGCCATCGGAATTACCCTTTATTTATGGATTTAAAGAAGTTGTAGCACTACATTACGAAATAACAAGAAAAATTCAAGCTTTTTTATTGATTTTAAAGGATTTTTTGCATTTTTTTACCGTTTTTTTTAAAAAAACCTAAATTTTTTTAATTTTTGGTCAAAAAAGTCTTCGGGATATGAATTTTTTCTGTATTACAAAGTGTTCATTCTGATATTTTTTTTGAACTATTTTTTGGTAAAAGCCTATACAAAAAAGTGGAAAACATAATTCAAATTACTGTTTAAATATTATCAGTTACAGAAGCTGTAATATTTAAAATTAAAGCCAAAACTGATCTAAGTGTAAAAAAAATCGACCACTGTAATACTGTATGAACTTATTTTTTTGAGCTGATCCTCGATTAGATATGGGCACCCGCATTTAAAAACAATTTTTTTGTTCATTTTCATAAAAAAAGATAATTCAAAAATGAATGTGCTGTATACTAATACAGTAATTTGGTTCTTTTTTATGAAAAAAATCATACATATCGACGCAGATTGTTTTTTTGCGGCAGTTGAGCTGTTAAACAGACCCTATCTAAAAGATAAACCCGTTGGTGTTGGAGGCGACCCTTCCGGGCGGGGGGTAATTGCTACATGTAATTATGAAGCCCGAAAATATGGTGTTTGTTCAGCTATGTCTTCGGCTGAAGCGCTGAGGTTGTGCCCATCTATTTTGTTGCTTAAACCTAACATGCCGCTATACCGGGAATATTCGCAATGCATGATGAATATTTTTGGCCAGTATTCAGATCAAGTGGAGACAGTCTCACTCGATGAAGCCTATATCGATGTCAGTTTCTCAGATAAAAATCGCGGCAGTGCAACATTAATCACTCGGGAAATTATGAGTAGAGTGAAACGAGAGATAGGTATTTCTGTTTCCGCTGGTGTTGCACCAATTAAGTTTTTGGCTAAGGTGGCAAGTGACTGGAATAAACCGGGGGGGCTTTTTACAATAACACCTCAGATGCTTCCGTTTTTTCTCGCAGAATTACCTGTCAAAAAAATACCTGGTGTCGGTAAAGTGACGCAAAATCGTTTAGCTAAATACGGAATACAATGCTGCGCTGATATTGAAGAGGCGGGGTTGGACTTTTTGCTAAAACAGTTCGGAACTTTTGGCCACAAATTGTATATGCGGGCTAAGGGGGTTGATGATAGGCCTGTAAAACCACGAGATGCGCGAAAATCAATTAGCGTGGAGAGGACGTTTTCCTCGGATATCGTTGATACAAGTATGGTAAATACCCGGTTGTCTGAGGTTCTGGAGCAGCTCTCTGAAAGGGTAGCCAGGCAGGCGAGAATTGAAGATCCGGTAAAATTTTTTGTTAAAGTTAAGTTTAGTGATTTCAGTCAAACCACAAAAGAGGCGGTAATACCAAAATCCCTACTCCGAAAGTGGGGGACGGGAAATCGGGCTGAATTCGTTTCCACTGCAGCACAGGAGTTTCAGCGCCTGGCGATGGTGGCAAGGAGCCGAAATCCCTTGCCTGTGAGGTTGTTAGGAGTTGGATTGCGTCTATCCTGTATGAGCGGAGAAATGCGACAGCTCAATCTTCCCTTGGATGGCTAAAAAAACAGCACTTTTAGTGGTTTTTATGTTTCAGCACAACATAAGCCATTATTCTGCCGTCTGGGTGTGATATATGGGTATTCAATAACATGCAGGTGGTTTAAACTTACACCTCTAAGCTGATGTGGCCATTTGCGCCTTTGCGGTTTACCTGGGGGAGGGCTAGGCTAAACTGAAGATACTTGGCTTAGTGATCGTTTTATGGGCAGTGGTAACTGCCAAACTAACTATTCTGGAGATCAAATCGTGAGTCGTAGAAAGAAACATAAGGGCGAAGCCGAAGATAAAGCAGAGATTGACCTAACCCCTATGCTTGACGTGGTCTTTATCATGTTGATTTTCTTCATTGTGACAGCCTCCTTTGTTAAGGAGAAGTCTATTGGGGTCAATGTTCCGGAAAGTACCCCTCAAGATAATCAGGTGGACTCAGATCAACCTAAAAATATTCTTATCCAGGTTAAGTCCTCGGACGAGGTTTTTATAGATACCCGTCGTGTTGACGTTCGTTCTATTCGTTCGTTGATTGCTCAGAAGAAAGCTGAGAACCCTGATGCTTCTGTAATTGTTCGTGCGCACGAACTTTCTTCAGCTGAAACATATGTTTCAATTGCTGATGCTGCTCGGGAAGCAAAAATTTATAATATCTCCTTAATCCCGTTTAGCGATTAATATAGTTAAGCTGGAATTAACTGGCGCTTTTGGAGACAGGGGCGGCAAAAAAGCGAACCAATAGGTTCGCTTTTTTTGTGCGCTCTTTTCAGGTTTATCTGTTTTTGTATTATTGAGACAAATATACGGCTAATGTGTGTGTATCTATTTGGAAAGAGGTCTGTTGCCCACCTTTTTCCGGTGAGCGCATCTTTTTACTCAACGTCTTGATACGATTCAATGCCTGGGCATGAACAGATTAGGTTTCTGTCCCCATATACGTTGTCTATACGATTTACGTACGGCCAAGCTTTGTGGTCTTTCAAATAGGGTAAAGGACGGCCTGCGGTTTCTTTTGAATACGGGCGCTCCCAGCTTTCATCGAAGATATCATTCAGTGTATGCGGTGCGTTGACCAGAGGATTGTTATCCAAAGGCCAATCCCCTTGTTCTACTTGATTAATTTCTTCTGCTATTTGAATCATTGCGTCGCAAAAACGATCGAGTTCTATTTTTGATTCGGATTCAGTGGGTTCAATCATCAAAGTCCCTGCAACGGGGAAAGACATTGTTGGTGCGTGAAACCCGAAGTCCATCAGTCTTTTTGCGATATCTTCTTCAGATATTCCGCTTCGCTCCTTAACAGGACGTAGGTCAAGCAAGCATTCGTGAGCCACGCGCCCATTTCTTCCTGTATACAAAATTGGAAAATGATTTTGTAAACGGTGGGCGACGTAATTTGCATTGAGTATTGCCATTTCTGTTGCTTTCTTTATTCCCTCCGCGCCGATCATCCGAATATACATCCAGCTTATGGGTAGAATACTTGCTGACCCCCATGGGGCCGCGGATATTGTTCCGTTATTCAGCGATGTGCCGGGTACGCTTTGTTCAGGGTGACCAGGCAAAAATGGTGCGAGGTGGGATTTTACCCCTATAGGGCCCATCCCCGGGCCGCCGCCGCCGTGAGGAATACAAAAAGTTTTGTGTAGATTTAAGTGGGAGACATCGCCGCCAAATTCACCAGGGGCCGCAAGCCCGACCAGTGCGTTCATATTTGCGCCGTCGATATATACCTGAGCCCCAACTGAATGGGCTAGATCACATATCTCTTTAACTTGCTCTTCGAACACTCCATGCGTAGATGGGTAGGTAATCATTAATGCGGCAATGGTTCTTCCGTGTTCTTCTACTTTTTTCTGTAAATCTTGTAAATCTACGTTACCTTTATCATCGCATTTGGTAACGACTACATTTAACCCGGCCATTTGGGCTGAGGCGGGGTTGGTGCCATGAGCCGATGCCGGTATTAGGCATATTTTTCTATCTAGCTCGCCTTGATGTTCAAAATATTTGTTTATTGCAACTAGACCGGCATATTCTCCCTGCGAACCTGCATTTGGTTGAAGGCTTATTGCATCGTAACCTGTACATGCCTTTAACATGTTTTGAAGCTCATCGAAAAGCTTTATATACCCCTGAGCCTGCTCAATTGGTGCATGTGGGTGGATATTGGAAAATTCCGGCCAGGTAACAGGAATCATTTCGGCAGTTGCATTTAATTTCATAGTGCATGAGCCGAGGGGGATCATTGAGTGGTTAAGTGCAATATCGCGAGATTCCAACCTTTTTAAATAACGCATCATTTCTGTTTCAGAATGATATTTTTCAAAAATATCGTGGCTGAGAGCATTCTGTCTACGTTGTAGGTGATCAGGAATAATTTGTTTTTGCGCTTGCTTTTCTATGTCTGGATAACCAATCTCTTTGCCTTCCAGATTAAAGACTTCGATGAGTTCTTTTACTTCATCAAAGGATGCACATTCGTGCATGCTGATCGCTAGATTCGTATCGCCAGCTTTACGTAAATTAATTTTTTTTGCTTGTGCCCGCTCGTATATTGCAGTTTGTTGTTCTCCAACCTCGATACATATAGTGTCAAAAAAAGTTTCTGAATTGAGTTGGTAGCCTAGTTCTTGCAGAGACAGAGCGATAACTTTGGTGAAGAAATGAATTCTATTGGCAATCCGGGTAATGCCTTCATTGCCATGATACATGGCGTAAAAAACGCTCATAACCGCAAGCAATACTTGAGAGGTACATATATTGGAGTTGGCTTTTTCTCTTCGAATATGTTGTTCCCGGGTTTGCATGGCCATTCTCAATGCTGTTTTTCCACGAGCATCGACAGATACGCCAATGATTCGTCCGGGAGTGGATCTTTTATGTTTTTCGGAGAAGGCAAAAAAAGCAGCGTGAGGTCCGCCGAATCCCATTGGTACGCCAAAACGCTGGTTGGAGCCTACAACGATATCGGCACCTTGTTCTCCTGGAGATTTCAACAACACTAAGCTCATGATATCCGCTGCAACAATGGCCAGGGCATTTTTGCTATGAGCATTTTCAATCACAGGTTTTAAGTCTGGAATTGCACCGTCAGTGCCTGGGTACTGGATCAAAATTCCGAAATAGTCTGTTTCCAGGCTTTCTGAGGTCGCGGGGTCTCCAACTTTGATCTCAAAACCAAAATATTCGGCACGGGTTTTTACGACGGCGATGGTTTGTGGGTGGCATTGGGCATCAACAAAAAAGCAGTTTGATTTGTTCTTTCGCGATACGCGTTTAGCCATAGCCATGGCTTCAGCGGCAGCCGTTGCCTCATCCAGCATCGAGGCATTTGCCATATCCATGCCAGTGAGTTCAATGATCATCTGTTGAAAATTCAGCAGACCTTCAAGACGTCCCTGGGCTATTTCGGGTTGATATGGCGTATAAGCTGTGTACCAACCAGGGTTTTCAAGCACATTACGCAGGATTACCGGCGGGACGTAGGTGGGATGATATCCCTGGCCAATATAGGTGGAAAACAACTGGTTGGATTCCGCGATTAACTTGAGTTCCTGTAGTGCTTTATGTTCCGTGATACCCGGTTTAAGTACCGCAGTTGCCTCGTGTCGGATTGACTGAGGAACAGTAGCTGATATCAGCTCCTCTAGGTTTGAGTAACCCAATTGTTTGAGCATGGCATCGGCTTGTTGCTGGTTTGGTCCGATGTGCCTTTGGGTAAATTCGTTTTCGTTGGAAAGAGAAGTCACCATTCCTGTATGTTGCATAGAGGTAATCCGGGATATTACTGGGGGTTTAAGCTTAAAGTGGGTGGGAGTTATTCCAACCGCTACTTGTTGGTTGAACGAAGGTGGGCGATTATAGCGCATAACCGAGAGAAAGACTGTATTTAGGCCTGTATTGTTGATCAAATTCGAGCCAATTAATGCGCAAAATATAGGGGAAAGCAATGCCAGAGAACATCACAACGTTATTATTTGTGTCCTGGGTAATTTGGGGGGCAATTAGGGGATATTTCAAAGGCTCTTGGCTGAGTTTTTTTTCTGTATTGGGGGTTGTTGCAGCTTATGTTGCATGTGTCGTTTTGGGACGCCCTCTTGTGGATATTTTACAAGAGCAGGGCTTCTCTCCTTTGATTGCCGCTTTAGTGGTCTTGCCGTGTTTATTCTTCTCTGTTCAGTTATTTGTTTCATCTGTTCCCAATATATCGCCTTTGATAAGCAAGAATAAGGGGCAGCTTCCCGCTCTTGGTGCTGTGATTGGCGCTGGGGTTAATGTGGTTAGTGGGTTGGTGTTTGTCTGGTTTATTGATTTTGCGCTATCCCTAAAAGACGCGCCAAGTGACGCTGAATTGAGTCATGCCGAGGTTGTGGTTGATTCACCATCATCAGATCAGGCAATCCGACAGGTGGCCAGCAAAGCGATGGAAACCGCTGCATATCTTGGTTCTCGAGCTACAGGTAAGGATGAGGAGCAGGCAAAAATTATTGCTGTTATGACCAGTAAGCCCGCGAAAACGGTAACTCATTTTCAAGGGTTAGCAAAATCGGAAGAGTTAAAACGTTTGGTGCAAAATCCTCAAGCGCAGTATTTGATGGCAACCAATAACACCGGAGCGCTTAAAAAGCTGCCGGAGTTTTCTCAGCTTATGTCTCAACCAGATATGGTGGGAATGGCTAAGGCTTTTTCTCAAGAAAAAAATAAAGACCCTGAGCAGTTTGTCGCAGACAACTTTTCCTGGGTGTGGAGGAGAATGCAGTACCTGAAAAATGATACCCGAGTGAAAGCCATTTTGTCTGACGAGGAAGTTAGAACGCTAATTGAAAAACAGAATACTGCGGAACTGTTATTAAACGCCAAAATACACCAGCTAATCTCTATTGTTTTGGATGACCCTAAATTAGAGGGTGTTGATTACACCCAGTTTGTGAATCAGGCTGAAGATGGTGACGCCATGTTGAGTCGAGATGCTGATCCAGCAAAAAGTAACCCAATATACAAGTGGGTAAGTGAAGCGGGAACGACCAAATACACTCATTGGGAAGATATCCCTGAAAATAAAAAGAGTCAGGCTGTTTTGATGACTGAGTAGGTTTTATGAAAGAACAAATTAAGGCTGTGGTTGGTAACTGGTTTCGAGTTAATCGCTCAACGGTGTATGACAATCCTTGGATTCGGGTTTACCACGATGATGTCATTACCCCTGGTAAATCGAAAGGCATATACGGTGTTGTACATTTCAAAAATAAAGCTGTGGGTGTTATTCCAATGGATGATGATGGTAATACCTGGCTGGTAAAGCAAAGTCGCTACACTCTGGAAAAGGCAACCTGGGAGATTCCGGAAGGAGGCTCTCCTGAAGGTGAGGATACTTTGCTAACAGCAAAACGAGAGTTGGAAGAAGAGGTTGGTTTGGTCGCCGGTAAATGGCAAAAATTGATGGGGTTACACCTGTCCAATTCTATTACTGATGAATACGCCGTTATTTACAAGGCTACAGAGCTTTCAATAGGTCGACAGTTATTGGAAGATACGGAAGATATTGAAGTAAGAAAAATGCCGATCACCGAAGCTGTGGATATGGTGATGCGAGGGGAAATAACTGACGCTATATCAGTCGCTGGATTACTGTGTATTGCCAGAGGGTTGTAGTTTGGAAAGGGCAGACAAACAGTCAGAATTGGCTGAGACTCTGGGGGGAGCTACAGCCCTTCTGACGCTGTCTATACACTCGTTTGAGTGGGGCGCTTCCTTTGGCCTTCCTGGCCAACAGTTCCGTCCATGGGGCATCCCTGTAATTCTTTAAATCCACATCCATCCTTGGAGTATCGTACTGAATACGAATTTCCTTCTTGGCTGCTCCCTTTACCATCCTGGTAAGTTCATCCTTGTAAAGCCTCCTTACTTTGTAAACCTCCTGTTTAAACATCCGATTTGTTGCTTCCCTTTGCCAGTTCCATCTAATCCTGATTTCTACCCACTGTCCTGAAAGCATCATGCTTCCGTTGGCCTTCCATGACCTAAGAATCTTCCTTGTTAACCTCCTTGTAGGTGGGATCCATAAATCCATTCGCGTCTTAATTAGTGTCCCTATCCTTTGGAACACCACACAATCCTTAAAGGCGCTTCCGTTGACCCTTCCTGGCCAGTTCACTGTTCCCTGTCTACGTCCTTGTTGATGAGTATTTTGCTTATTTAGGGGGTGAGAAAACAGTGGTGATGGTCATTGGGGAATGTGAGACATTGCCTACACGACATGACCGAAAATACGTGTGGATTGTGTCAGATGAAGGGGGGAGGGGGACGTTTAAGTTGCGAGCTAGCTTGCGACAGAGCAGTTTCTACCCATCTCTTTGGCTTGATATAGCAGGTTGTCTGCGCGCTGTAATAGTTGTTCCAGGCTTTTGTCTTGTTGCTGTATTTCTGTAACGCCAATGCTGAGAGTAATACCAAAGGAAAGATCATCGAGCGTGATTACTTTATTTTGGCAGTTCTCCCGAATTCTTTCTGCAAGAGAAAAGGCACCTTCCAGATCTGAATCCGGGCAGGTAAGGGCGAACTCTTCTCCACCTAATCGGCCAATCACGTCCGAGGAGCGTGTCACTTCCCGACAGCATTCCGCAAGTACTCGCAGTGCTGCGTCTCCGGCCGCGTGCCCATAGGTATCATTCACTGTTTTGAACATGTCAACATCTATCATAAGAACCGATAGTTTGCGTTTGTGCCGAACGGCTTTGGCGAATTCCATTTCTGACAGGTTATAAAAATGCCTTCTGTTATAAACATCGGTTAATGAGTCTTGAGTCGCCAGGCGTTCCAGTTCCTTGTTTGCCTTTTCCAGGTCTTTTTTGGTTTGAATTAAGCGCAGAGCTGAGCGCATTCTGGCCGATAGTACTGAGTACTCAATGGGTTTACTGACAAAATCGTGAGCGCCTAGATCCAGAGCTTTAACGATACTTTGGTCGGCGTCATTTGCCGACACCATAATGACGGGAATGTGCTTGGTTTTCTCTGACTTCTTCAATCTTTGCAGGGTTTCAATACCATCTATTCCTGGCATACGAATGTCCAGAAGAATGATGTCCGGCGAGCAGGAGATCGCTTTTTCAAGGCAGGTTTGACCATCTGACGCAGATTCAACAATAAAGCCATCGTCTTCTAGCTCAAATGAAAGCAAAACTATATTGTCTTCAACATCATCGACGACGAGTACTTTGGTCATGCAAGCTCTTAGCCAAATGGATTATGGAATATTTATATGTGTATACAAGTATAGGGCAGAGCTGAAGTAATGCTATCCGTGTGCCATATCTTTATCTGTAGCCATTATGGGTTGCTAGTTTGATATAAATATTTGGTTATGTCTTGGTTCTGCTGTTGAAGCTTGAGGTACTTGTGAGCCAGGTTTGCAAAGGTATGCGCATGAGATGGGCTGAAGTCTTCCTTGTTTGGAAACAGAGGCGTGACACCATCTTCTTGGAAAAAGACGGTATTTACGCCATATCTGGATGCAGTATTTTCAGAAACTGAACGGAGTATGTGGAGTACCGAAGCTTGCCATGAGAGCCCGTGAGATTCTGTATAACAACTTTCTATCAAGCATCGGATTATCCACGAACTGGGCATAAGTTCATTTGGAAATATGCGGGATAAATCATCCCGTAAGTGGCGAACTATTTTGATTATTTTCTTTTTATCGAGATTACTGTTGGCAATATTACTTGGCAAGCGATTGCTGTAGCTTGT
The DNA here is from genome assembly GCF_032773895.1 of Teredinibacter sp. KSP-S5-2. Lineage (NCBI taxonomy): Bacteria > Pseudomonadati > Pseudomonadota > Gammaproteobacteria > Cellvibrionales > Cellvibrionaceae > Teredinibacter > Teredinibacter sp. KSP-S5-2. The sequence continues at coordinate 673,649 of NZ_CP120416.1, forward strand.
GTGTTGGGTGGCAAGCTGGACTTCCTCTAGAGCTGTCGGCATGTTTGGTCTCACATAAACAACATCAATGAATTGTTTTAGGAATATCTATCGTTTCAAGTTCAAGTAAATCCAGGTCAATGTGCGAATTGTATTGTTGCTCCAGCTCATCTTGCATTTCGTTAAGCACACTGCTTAGGCTGCCGATGGATTTGCTTAGTTTTCTTAGTGCTTCAACAAGTTCTTCGGTAGAAGAAACGATACAATAAGTGTCACTTTTTTTCTGTGTCATGAGAAAACACTCTTCACATATTAATGTGTCGATCTGACGAGTTTAATTGAACATATACTCAATTAAACTCGTGGGAACGACGTACGTTAGAGTTGCCTCCAACGTGTTACCAGCTTAACGCGCCACCAGTTTGATATTCAATGACGCGTGTCTCAAAGAAATTCTTTTCTTTACGCAGATCCATAATTTCACTCATCCACGGGAATGGATTTTTGGCTCCAGTATAGACTTCATTCAGGCCTAGTTGAGCCAGGCGACGGTTAGCAATAAAGTGCAGATATTCTTCCATCATCGCCGCGTTCATACCTAGCACTCCACGTGGCATGGTGTCCCTGGCATAGGCGATTTCTAATTCAGTCCCTTCAAGAACCATTTGTTTAACTTCTTCCTGAAATTCCGTCGTCCATAAATGCGGGTTTTCTAATTTAATTTGGTTGATGACATCAATACCGAAATTTAGATGCATCGACTCATCGCGTAAAATGTACTGAAATTGTTCCGCTACACCCGTCATTTTATTGCGTCGACCCATCGATAATATTTGAGTGAAACCGCAATAGAAAAATATACCTTCGGTAATTACGTAAAACCCAATGAGGTTTCTTAATAATTCCTGATCGGCTTCTGGTGTCCCTGTAGAAAACTGCGGGTTACCGATCCCTTGGGTATGCGCAATGCTCCATGCTGCTTTTTTTGCGACAGATGGTATTTCCCTATACATATTGAAGACTTCACCTTCATCCATGCCAAGAGATTCAATGCAGTATTGATAAGCATGAGTATGAATTGCTTCTTCAAAAGCTTGTCGCAATAAATATTGGCGTGCTTCGGGGTTGGTGATGTGACGATATACTGCCAATACTAAATTGTTCGCAACAAGCGAGTCTGCCGTAGAAAAATATCCGAGTGAGCGCATTACGATTGTTCGCTCGTCTTCTGTCAGGCCATCGGCGCTTTTCCACAGGGCAATATCTGCGGTCATATTGACCTCTTGTGGCATCCAGTGGTTGGCACAACCATCAAGGTATTTTTGCCAGGCCCAATCATATTTAAATGGCACAAGTTGATTAAGGTCTGCGCGACAATTGATCATACGTTTATCGTCGACTTCAATTCGGGCTGCGCCCATTTCCAGCTCTTCCAACCCTGGAGCAGGATCCATATCATGGATTGCCTGCTGGGCTTTTTTTACTGCGTCACTATCTATCGATATGCTGTCTGCATTCTGTTCAAGGCTCTCTGGTGTATGAGCTTGTTCCGCTTTTAGTTCTTGTTTTTCTACAACGTAAGTTGCAGATGACTCCGCAACAGTGTTTTGTTGAACTGGAGGTTGTGGTGCGGTTTTGGTTGTTGAAGTGGTTGACGATTCTTCATAGTCATTCCAGCTCAGCATAAATATTTCCTTAGCTTACTGCGATTTTGTGTTTCAAATAGATTCTTATATGGGTAAAAGGCCTGGGTATGGAGTTGGTGCCGTATTCCAACTCCATCCCAGGCAGTGCTCCCCCTTTGGTCCTTCTTTTTTTACGGGCTTGTTATTGGCAAGCCTCGCAATCCGGGTCGTCCAGTGAGCAGGCTTTAGGAACTTCTGCCGGTGCCGCCACGGATGAGGATGAACCAGTGTTATTTGCCGATACTGCGTTTAATGAGCCAGTATTTATCGTTGATTTTTCTGTTGTTGTCGCTGCCAGTGCACGTAGGTAATACGTAGTTTTTAGTCCTCGGAACCAAGCCATGCGGTATGTGATGTCCAGTTTTTTACCGTTAGCCCCGGAGATATAGAGGTTTAAGCTCTGAGCCTGGTCAATCCATTTTTGTCTGCGGCTTGCTGCGTCTACTATCCAGCGAGGTTCAACTTCAAACGCAGTTGAATAAAGTGCTTTTAACTCTTCTGGAATTCGATCAATTTTTTGCAGTGAACCCTCATAATATTTCAAATCATTGACCATGACGCTGTCCCACAAACCACGGTCTTTTAAATCGTGAACAAGGTATGGGTTGACCACTGTAAATTCACCGGAAAGATTCGATTTTACGTAGAGGTTTTGATACGTCGGTTCGATCGATTGAGAAACTCCGGTGATGTTGGCAATGGTTGCGGTTGGTGCAATGGCCATTACGTTTGAGTTTCTCATACCTTGGGTTTGTACCTGAGTTCTAAGTGAATCCCAGTTAAGCGTGGTGGATTTATCTACCTCGATAAATTCTGCACCGCGGTTTTCTTCAACCAGTTTGATCGAATCGATCGGAAGAATTCCTTTGCTCCACAACGAACCTTCAAAGGTTGAATAACTTCCGCGTTCTTTGGCCAGTTCACTGGATGCCTTGATTGCGTGGTAGCTAATGGCTTCCATTGAACGATCTGCAAACTCCACCGCCTCATCACTGGAATAGGGGAGTTTCATTTTGTACAGGGCATCCTGAAAGCCCATCAATCCTAAGCCAACGGGGCGATGACGAAGGTTAGATGTTCTTGCTGCTGGTACGGCGTAATAATTAATATCGATCACGTTATCGAGCATACGCACAGCGGTTGAAACGGTTTTTGCCAGTTTGCCTGTATCCAGCTTACCATCAACAATATGTTGGGCAAGGTTGATTGAGCCCAGATTACACACCGCAATTTCTTCATTCGGCTTGGTGTTGAGCGTAATTTCGGTGCACAAGTTTGATGAATGCACGACACCGACGTGTTGCTGTGGGCTACGTAAATTACAGGTGTCTTTGAACGTGATCCAAGGGTGACCGGTTTCAAACAACATGCCGAGCATCTTGCGCCATAGATCGACAGCACGTACTTTTTTGAATAGTTTTATTTCGCCTGATGCAACTTTTTGTTCGTACTCTGTGTAGCGTTGTTCAAAGAACTGACCAAAAGCATCGTGAAGGTCGGGTGCGTCGTGGGGTGAAAAGAGCGTCCACTCTTTATCTTCAAAAACACGTTTCATGAACAAATCTGGAACCCAGTTTGCGGTATTCATATCGTGGGTTCTTCGACGATCGTCACCTGTGTTTTTTCTCAGCTCCAGGAATTCTTCAATATCCAGGTGCCAGGTTTCCAAATAAGCACAGACAGCCCCTTTACGTTTACCACCCTGGTTTACTGCAACAGCCGTATCGTTCGCAACTTTTAAAAATGGCACCACGCCTTGGGATTTACCGTTTGTGCCTTTGATATAGGCTCCCAGAGATCGAACAGGTGTCCAGTCATTACCCAGACCGCCTGCCCACTTGGATAGCATGGCGTTGTCTTGCATTGCACCGTAGATCCCGTGCAGGTCGTCTGGCACAGAGGTGAGGTAACAAGAAGACAGTTGAGGCCTTAAGGTTCCCGCATTAAACAGTGTTGGTGTGGAACTCATGTAGTCAAACGAGGACAACAATCGATAGAACTCAATTGCACGTTCATTTCTGTTTTCTTCGTTGAGCGCCAAGCCCATTGCGACACGCATAAAGAATATTTGAGGGAGCTCAAATCGTATTTCATTACTGTGAATGAAATAACGGTCGTAAAGGGTTTGCAGGCCAAGGTAGGTAAACTGCAAATCACGCTCAGGTAAAAGCGCCTCGCTTAGTTTGGCGATGTCAAAATTTAATAGTTCGGGCGAAACAAGCTCAAGTTCAATACCTTTGGCAATGTATTTGGGTAATGCTTGTGCGTAATAAACCTGCATTTCGGCCTGGGTTGCGGTTTCTGCAACATCCAGAAAGCTCAATGCTTCTGCTCGCAATTTATCAAGTAGTAGTCTTGCCGTTGCGAAGGAGTAGTTGGGTTCTTTTTCGACCAGAGTACGGGCGGACATAACCAAAGAAGTATTTACATCTTCGTAGGATACGCCGTCGTACAAGTTACGCATGGCTTCATTAAATATTACCGCTGCCTCAACATCCTTTAAGCCCTGGCAGGCTTCTGACAGAATGGTTTGCACACGCTGGATATCAAGAGGTTGTTGTTCACCATTGGGCATAGTGACATTGAGTGCATGAGCTTGTGTGTTTGCGCCAAATGCCGTTTCCTGTTTTTCCGCCCGCGCTTTAGCTCGCGACTCCCGGTAAAGCACGTAATCGCGAGCCACTTTGTGTTCGCCATTACGCATTAGCGTGAGTTCTACTTGGTCTTGAATTTCTTCAATATGGATTGTGCCGCCAGATGGCATTCTGCGTCGGAAAGTTGCTGAGATCTGATCAGTAATATTGGCAACGGTTTCATGTATGCGGGTAGATGCTGCGGCAGATCCGCCTTCCACAGCCAAGAATGCTTTAGTAACAGCCACTTTGATTTTGTCGTCGGTATAGGAAACAACTTTTCCATTGCGTTTGATGACTTTGAGTTGCCCTGGTGCTGTTGCGGCTACTGAACTAGCGGTTGAGCTATCTATCTCATGCGCAGCGGTTTTGGTTCCGTTGTTGTGAGTTTTCGCTAGTTCTGAATCTGATGTGTGCATAAATCTCCGTGTGCTCCTGATACTAAAAACGGTTACTACATTTAAAATTTCGTTTAATTCTTTGTGAGGAAACAGGCGCTTCCTCATGCAAAGGTTGCAAAAAGCCTGACGATCTTGTCGCCGTCTTGCTTATTTGTTTTCAATACAACTTTTTCTTTGCTGCTCCCGCTAGAACGCAGGAACTCTCAGTGTTAAGGCATTGATTTGCATAATATTTATAAAAAATTCCTTGCTATTTTGTACAGATATTGAGAATTCGACCCTGTGACAAAATTTCACCAAAACACCATATATTGGGGTTGTCCATATTTTTGATACAAGATAATGCGCTTTTGAGGATTTTTCAAGTTTCGATTGCTGCTGGTTTCTTGTGGATAAAATGTGGGTAATAAGTTGAGGCAGTAACCACTAACCTGCAAAGCTAGATGGTATAAAGGCTGTTGGCGTTAAATCTGTTTTGACATAAATCTATAATATTTTTTTCTTTTGCGATGATGTTTTTATAGCTACTTTAGTATTAGATTTTATGTGGGTATAGCTCCGACGGCGTAATTGCGCTGTCGGAGTGCGTTGATACTGCGAGGATGTATTTGCTGGTGTTATTTTTGATTGGCAAGAAAAAGCATTAATGCCTTTTGTGCGTGGAGCCGGTTTTCTGCTTCATCCCAAACGATGGAGATTTTTTCGTCCTCCAGTAGTTCGGCACTGACTTCTTCTCCCCTATGGGCTGGTAGGCAATGCATGAATACCGCATCGGATTGAGCATGGCTCATTAATTCGTGGTTAACCTGGAAGTTGGCGAACTGCTTTTCCCGTTCCTTTTGCTCACTTTCCTGTCCCATGCTGGCCCAGACATCGGTTGCGACCCAGTCTGCTCCTTTAACCGCTTCTTCCGGTGTTCTGACAACGGTGACCCGGTCTTTATTGGCTTCAACCAGGCCTGCGTTGGGTTCGAAACCTTCGGGGCATGCGATACGAAGCTCAAAATCGCACAGTCGAGCGGCATTGATATAGGAGTGGCACATATTATTGCCGTCTCCCACCCATGCTACTACTTTGCCCTGAGGCGAGCCTCTATGCTCGGTGTAGGTTTGTATATCTGCTAATAGCTGACAGGGGTGGTAGTCATCCGTTAAGGCGTTAATGACAGGCACTTTTGAGTTGGCTGCAAATAATTCAATCGTTGCGTGATCGAATGTGCGGATCATGATCATGTCGACCATTCTTGAAAGCACTCTGGCAGAGTCTTCGACGGGCTCGCCTCGGCCAAGTTGCGTGTCTCTTGGTGATAGGAAAATAGCGCTTCCACCAAGTTGTGCCATACCGGCTTCAAAAGAGACGCGGGTGCGGGTTGAAGACTTTTCAAAAATCATCCCCAGGACCTGATTTTGAAAAGGCTCGTATATCTCCCCACTTCTAAGCGATTTTTTAAGCCTAATCGCATCCTGGATGATGTGATTAAGCTCGTCGGAAGAGAGGTCAAGTAAAGTTAAAAAGTGTCTTTTTGCCATGGCGTAATAGCCTTTTAATACCTGGTTAACTGTTCTGGATTAGCGTAACCACTGCATCCACAATGGTTTGAGCTTCATCATCAGTAATATTGAGTGGTGGAAGTAAACGAATGGTATTACCGCCTGCCACATTGATAAGTACTCCCAGTTCTTTTCCTTGTTCAACCAGGTTGCTACAGTCGATATTTAGCTCAATTCCAATGAGTAAACCGAGGTTACGAACTTGTACAACCTTTTCTGAATGCTCGAGCTGTTTATTGAATTGCGTCACCATGAGGTTGGCTATTGTGTTAACTCGAGTTAAAAATTCGGGGGTGTTGATTGTGCGCACAACGGCGTTGGCTGCTGCGCAAGCTAAGGGGTTGCCACCAAATGTGGAACCGTGGTTGCCTGGCTGCAGAATATGTGCGGCTTTGGGGCCGGTTAAACAGGCTCCGATAGGAACGCCGTTGGCTAAACCTTTTGCTGTGGTCAACACGTCTGGTTTCATATCTGTGTGTTGGAAGGCAAAGTATTTGCCAGATCTTCCGTTACCCGTTTGAATTTCATCCAATATCAATAACCAGTCTTGTTCGTCACAGAGTTTTCTCAGCTCTGAAAGATAGGATGGGTCGGGCACGTTCACGCCGCCTTCGCCCTGAACTGGTTCGACCATCAGGGCAACGGTGTTACTTGTCGCAACCGACTTGATGGACTCAATACTGTTGTATTCCGCGTGGGCAAAGCCCTCGACTAATGGGAAGAAACCTTCTTTGACCTTGGGGTTTCCTGTGGCAGACAGGGTGGCCATGGTACGACCGTGGAAGCTCTTGGTCGTGGAAATTATTTCCGGCTTTTCAATGCCTTTGCTTTGACCAAATTTGCGTGCGATCTTGATCGCCGCCTCGTTGGCTTCTGCACCCGAATTGGAAAAAAATACCTTTTCCAAACCAGAGATTTTGGTGAGTTGTTCCCCTAAAATGATTTGTGGTTCGATCAGATACAGGTTTGAACAGTGCACCAGCGTATTCGCCTGGTCGGTTATGGCTTGGGTGACTGCAGGGTGGCAATGTCCCAAGCCACACACAGCAATGCCTGAAATTGCGTCGATATAGCGCTTACCGCTTTGATCCCAGACATAAGCGCCTTGTCCTTTAACCAAAGTAGTAGTTCTTGAACCGTAGGTGTTCATTAGCGATGATACCGACATTCTTAAGTTCCCCAAAAAGAAACAGGCAGCGGATTGCTGCCTGGGTAAACGAGCATTCTAAAAACAAAAACCGTGAGATTTCAAGGTTTTCAAATCAGATTTTGGCCATCTATGCAGAAAAACGTTGAGAAGAACAGGTGTGCGCTCTGCGGACGCCGGGTGCCTTTGACTTTTCACCACTTGATTCCGCGAAAAGTGCACCGGAGAACGCATTTTAAGAAGCATTACAGCGGATCTGAATTGAATCGCGGTATTGAACTATGTCGCCCGTGCCACTCCTGTCTGCACAGGTTATTTGACGAAATGACTTTGGCGAGAGATTATTCAACCCTTACGGCCCTGTTGGGGAACGAGAAAGTTCAGCGGCATATTGCCTGGATTAAAAAGCAGCGCCGCAGTTGCTGAATTTCCCCAGCCTCTCCTGTAGAATCCAATACTTGACTAATCCACTAAGGTTTGGCCAAAAACTGAGCCTTTAAGAACCATTTACGAGGTATTTTTTCCCATGGACATCATGGATACCATTAAGCAGCAAATCGAAGACAACGATATTCTTTTATATATGAAGGGCTCGCCTAACGCCCCTCAGTGTGGCTTTTCTATGAAAGCCTCTCAGGCGCTGATGGCCTGTGGTAAGCGGTTTGCTTACGTTGATGTGCTATCTAACCCTGATATTCGTGCTAATTTACCCAAGTATGCTAATTGGCCAACTTTTCCTCAGTTGTGGGTGAAAGGTGAGTTAGTTGGTGGATGCGACATCATTACCGAGATGCATGAAAGTGGCGAGTTAAAAACTTTGGTTGATTCTGCTGCTGATCCTGAAGAAGAATAAAAAATTGCTTATGCCACCTCTTATCGATTGGGGTGGCAGGCCTATTTATTGATGTAGCGCCATAGTTGATCCATCCAATTTATCATTTCCCTGAGAAAGTGAATTTCGTCTTTTGGATAGGCGACGTAATGATCCGCTAGTCCAGCATAGATCGCGTCAATAGCCGGGTGGCCCAGCGATGCATATTCCCAGTCAATAATTTTAATCCCTTCATCTGTTTCAATAATGTTACTCGCTGTCAGGTCATGATGAGTGAGTTTGCGTTCCCAGTTCTGTTTGGAAAACACTTTTACCCGCTTGCTGAAATTATTCCACTCGGTTTTTAATTTTTGTGTGATAGATGGCTGTTTTTGTTCGAGTATTCGCCAATATTTTTTTAAATATTCGTCGTACTGAATATGCGGGACATCGCAAGATACTTGTTGATAGATATTTACAGCGTCTGCAAGCGTATTCGAGTGTTTTCTTAAATCGGACTGATTCCAGCTGCGGCCTTCAATATATTTGAATAGAGTAATATCTGTGGGTTGGTGCCAATATATGATTTCGCTGGTTAAGCCTGTATGTTTTAAACAATTGAGAATAGAAATTTCAGTTTGACGGTCAATGCCTAAATTGGGCGAATGTGGATTATTTAATCGAGCTACAAATTTGTTATCACCACATTTTAATAGAAAGTTATGGTTAGTTAGGCCACCATAAATTGGCCTAACTAATTCAAGGGAATGAGAAAAGGTATTTTGCCAAGTTAGCCAGTTTTTTATTAGCGTATCAAGCCGTTTAAAATCATGAAGTTTCAGTTGCGGCATTTATGTTCTCAATATCCTGCTGGTCAGCCTGTGTACTTTGGTTAGCCAGTTTCTTTTTCCACTGGACTATGCCTATTACGACCAAGACAAGGTATATCATATCTAGCAAAGCAATATAATATAAACCACGTTCGATATAGAGAAACAACGCAACTCCGTCAATTACCAACCAGTAGTACCAGTTTTCAAACACTTTTCTGGCCACCATATAAGTGGTGATAACTGCCCCCCATGTGGTGAAAGAATCCAGGTAAGGCCATGCGGCATTGGTATGCTTTGATAAAAAGTAGCCGTTGATCGCGCTCGCAACTATAACGGATAAAATTACCAGAGTGTGTTTCTTTTTGTGCCATTTTAGTATTGGTTTGTGACTGGTTATTTTATCTGGGTCATCGTCCGCATTTTTCCATGCCCACCAACCGTATACTGCCATTACCATGTAGTACACATTTAATACTGATTCCATGAGTAGGTTTACACTAAAAAATAGCCACGTAAAAATAGCCGTGCTGAGAAATGCAGCAGGCCAACACCACATATTTTCTTTCATCACTAAAACCAAATAAGCGATTGAAAGCATCACGGCAACGATTTCTGGGCCAGATTGTTGGATAAAGGCGGTATAGACTTGTTGAAAAATATCAGATGCTGTCATGAGGACAATGCTTCGTAGTCTGGTAAGTACTTCACAATAAAAACGCACTTGCCGTAATTTTCATAGCTCCAGCGAACAGTTTCCTGTATTGCTGACATAACTTGTTGGTATTCACCCATTATAATTGTCGCGGTGGGAAATGTTTGAATTTTAAGACCACTAAAGGTATTGATTTTTTCAATGGTGGCTTTTATTGCTGTTAAATAATCTTCTTGTAACGGGTAGAGTGTTATTTCTGCGCTGAGTTGCATGTTTTTCTCCAGAAAAAAAGGAGAGCAGAGCTCTCCTTTAGGACGTCAATTTAAAAATCATAACTTGCGGAAACACCGAATGTCCGTGGTGCACCGTATTGATAATAGGGTTTGGCTGTATATTCATCCCTTGGGTCATTACCGAAATAGAAACCTCGAACAATAGTGTCCTCATTGGTCAGGTTTTTCCCCCACAATGAAATCGTTAGTTGATCGATTTCATAGCCAATTCTCAGGTTGAGCAGGTTATATTTTTGAGATTCTTCATTATGGCTGTCGGAAAGCACAAATTCTGCTTTGCCTTCAATTTCCAGCCGGTAATAGAGGTTGTCTGAAATATCAATTTGATGACCAGCAACGTATTGATAATTTGGCGCATGTGCCAGATCACGGCCTTTCATGTTATAGACAGTTAAATTGCCTTCATCTTTGTTTAGGATATGGTCAGGGTTAACGTAATCTCCATACTCTGTTTCTTGATAGCCAATAGAGCCGTAGAACAATAGAGATTTGTTTGCTCGCCAGTTTAGCTCAAGCTCAATTCCACGTCCTTTGCTGGATGTTGCGTTGCCATAAAATTCAACAAATTCGGGGCGTCCATCCACGCGTATTTCTTTCGATTGCTTGGCCTGAACATCGTCGCGGTCTTGATAATAGATCGCAGTGTGAAGTTCCAGATTGCCATCCAGGAAAAAGGTTTTCGACCCGAGTTCATAGTTCCACATGGTTTCTGTTTCGTAGACGCGATCTTCGACAGGAATACCACTCTCTGGATTAAATCCTCCTGGCTTATATCCACGTGATACAAGGCCGTAAATCAGTGTGTTATCGGTATTGTATTCCAGTGATAATCGTCCACCCCAAAGATTTTCTGACGGGGAGAATTTAGCTTGGTCGCTGTCAATAAAGTCCGAAGACCATTTTTCATAACGTAAGCCAGAAATCAGTTTTAACTTGGGTGATAATGGAAAATCCAGTTGGCCATATACTGCAATATTTTCAGTGCTGTAATCGCTGGTATATACAGTTAACTCTTGGTCAGTAATGGGGCCGTAAAAAGAATCGTAGTTCGGGTCGTTATTGGTATAGGTTCGAGTTAAGTCTACGGATTGGTCACGGTAGTATACTCCGGCAACCCAGCCAAATTCGGAGGCTGCATTCTGCGAGGCTACGCGAGAATCCAGAGAAAGATTTTCATTTTCTCTTTCGTAATTGTCGGTTGTGGAATACTGGTAGTAAGCACAAGCGGACGTCTCCGGGCAGATTTCTCTATAGGCCCAGTCTTCATCGTAACCATATTCTGTTTCTGAATCGGCGACGCTTACAGTCGTTTCCCATCGAGCGGAATCGGACAACTGGTAATTCGCTTTTAATGCTGCTGCAAGCGTGTCTTGAGTGTCATGTCCAGGTTGGTCAGAAAGGGTGGTGCGGGTATTGTCCAAGCTAAACGCGTCGTAACCATTATCGACATCAATAAGGTAAGTGACGAGATCCAAAGCTAATTTATCTGTGACTTTAAGCGATGCAGCAAGTCTCGCAGTGGTTTCATCGATATTATTGGTATCGTCTGTATTTAAGTAAGCGTTACGCATGTAACCATCGGAAGAATGGTTTTTAATGGCAAACCGAACACCAGCACCCTCATTTAGCGGAGCATTAATCACCCCGGATAATGTTTTGGTGTTGTAATTTCCGATGCCTGCCTTAATTTTTCCACCAAGCTCATATTCTACGGTTTTACCCGACACATATATCAGGCCTGCTAACGCGTTAGCGCCATATAAAGTACCTTGCGGTCCGCGAAATACTTCCACTTGTGCGGTATCCAGGCCGGTTACACCGGTGCTGATACCTGTGAAGTCAATACCATCGACAACAACACCAACAGATGGGTTTACTGGGTGAGAGTACTCGCTGCGCTCGCCGATGCCGCGCACCTGGATGTAGCGTCCGCGTGAAGCACCAGCAGAATAGTTTACGTTTGGTGCCAGGTTAAACAGATCTTCCAAATGCTCTGCTTCACGCATTTCCAATGCTTTGTCGGTGAAGACCGATACACTATTGGCGATATCGATAGGTGCGTACTGGCGAAACTCGCCTTTAACCGTGACTTCTTCGATGGCTTCCGCGCCGCTGTAGGCGGAAGTCAGTGCCAGGGAAGAAATTAGTGTGCATTTGGCCAATGCACCAAGTTTGTGTTTTTTCAACGTTTGAGCCCCCAATTAATAAAAGGAGACCCGGAAAAGCAAGCGGTGAGTTGATAGACGAGAACACTCAAATTGGGTGATTAAGCTGACCTCAATTTGAGAGAAGCCCTATCCCTACGCCGGCATTAACCGGATCAGGTTCAAAGGGTTTAAACCGCAGGAATGCGATTAGTCTCAGGCGCGAGCCACCCCTTAGGAAACTGGCGCCATTCTATTTACTCCGGGGACGAAATGCAAAAAAACAGCGGATAAGTATCAGTACAGGGGGGGGGGCTCCAATTACTTGATGCTTAATGCTAAATATAATGCACTTGATAACTATTATCATTTGATGTATATTCCCCGCAAAATTTCGGTCTACTAACATCACCTTTTTTCGAGGAACTACATGAAATCAATAAGCAAAGTCGCAATTATGTCCTCTCTGCTGGCTTTGGCCGGACAGGCTGCCGCTGCGCCTACTGTAGAAGAGCTTTGGGACATCATTCAAAAGCAACAAAAGGAAATTGAACAGCTTAAAAAAGAGCAGTCTAAAACTGACGCAACCCTAAAAATTACAGAAGAGAAGGTCGAAGCTACAGCTGATGCGGTTGAACAAGTAGCTACGGGCTCTTCTCTAAGCGGCTCAAAGGCGGGATCCTGGGCAGAAAAAACCACTATCGGTGGCTATGGTGAACATCACTACAACAACTTTAATGGGGGCAAGAATGACAGTGTCGATGCTCACCGTTATGTGCTCTACGTTGGTCACGAATATTCAGACAAGGTTCGTTTCTTTTCTGAGTGGGAGCTAGAGCACGGATTATCCGGTGATGGCCAGCCTGGTGAAGTTGAACTCGAACAAGCATTTATTGAATGGGATTACGCGGACAAGCATTCATTCGTTGTCGGTCAGTATTTGATTCCTGTTGGTTTCTTAAATGAAATTCATGAGCCCGATACGTTTTATGGTGTCGAGCGAAACCTGATAGAAAAGAACATTATTCCAACTACATGGTGGGAAACTGGTGTGATGTTCAAAGGCGATATCGCGCCTGGTGTGAAGTATGAGTTTGCCATGCATTCCGGTCTGAAAATGGACGGCGGCGATAAAGTTCGAAGTGGTCGTCAGAAATCCGCCAAGGCGACTGCGAATGATTTTGCCTATACAGGGCGTGTTTCCTATACCGGTGTTCCTGGTTTGAATTTGGCTGCAGCAGTGCAGTATCAGGAAGACGTGCTTCAAAATAACGAAGGCGACTCCGCTTCCGCCGTATTAACCGTACTAAATGCAAGTTATGAGAAGAGCATATTTTCTGTACGTGCTTTGTGGGCGGAATGGAATATTGATAACGACGCTTGGGAAACGAATGAGCGGGATGTTCAAAACGGCTGGTTTGTCGAGCCGTCAATAAAACCTCTGGATGATCTAGGCTTCTTTGTTCGTTATAGCAACTACAATAACGAGGCGGGAGAAAATCCTGATGTAAGCGATCAACGCTCAGTTTTTTACGATGTGGGCGTAAATTATTGGCTTACCGAGCGCGTAGTTTTTAAAGCGGATTATCAAGCTGCCCATGAAGATAATCCAGACAGTGACAACTATGACTCATTTAATTTAGGTGTGGGTTGGTCTTTCTAAGTTGCCCATAAATAAACTGTTTTAAACCTCCGTGATTATTCGCGGAGGTTTCGTTGTTTCTGACAGAGTGGAAATGATTATTCGCTTTATTTTGTACACTATTTTTGGGTTCTGTTGTTTGAGTTCGCATTTCTCAATAGCGGATGAAGACCCTTTGCTAGAGTTTAGACAAAAAGCGTTTGCTGAGCAGATGCCAATTAGAAAATCCATATGGATTACCAAAGCGCTCAAAGAGCAGGTAAGAGAGCAACTGGATTATTCCTTTTCCCAGTTGCGAGTACGTTACTGGGTTCATCAAAATAAAACTGCCTGGGTGTTGGAGGAAATTGGGAAAGAGCAACCGATAACATTTGGTGTGGTGGTCAATGATGGACATATTGAGTTCCTTGAGGTACTTCAATACAGGGAAAGTCGGGGAGGAGAAATTCAATACGATTTCTTTGCCAGGCAGTTTGAACACGCTCAATTGGTTCAAGATAAGAGTCCGTGGAAGCTGTCCCAGAAAATTGATGGCATCACAGGCGCAACCTTATCTGTGCGGGCATCAAAAAAAATCGCTAAACTTGCGCTTTTTTTACACATTCAGGTAATTCAGTCGGCGAATGAAAAAGCGCATTAATAAAAGAGTCTGGTGGGTTTGGCATAGACGCTTAGGTATTATAAGCGCCGCCTTTGTTGTATTTCTTTCCGTTACCGGCTTGGTTTTAAACCATAGTGTGGACGCAGGGCTTGATCGCAAACACATTCGCAACCCTGTTATTTTGGATCTTTATCATATCGAGATTCCAGCGGCTTACTCCGTCAACTTATCGGGAAAGAGTATCGTCAATGTTGCTGAGGATCTTTTTCTTGATCAAAACTTGTTCGGCAGTTGTGATGGTAAATTAGTTGGGGCATTAACGGATCAAGCTTTGGCGCTGTTTTATATAGTTTGCGAATCGGAAATTCAAATTTATTCCAGTGATATGCAGTTGGTGGAAAAAATCAGCCGCTATGATGGTCTTTCCATCCCAATACAAGGTATTGGCGTTATAGATCAGCTAATTGTTGTTAACTCCCAAAAACGTTTTTATTCGGCGTCACTTGATGATTTGATGTGGCAGGAAACCCAAGTAGATGCGAATGAGATTAATTGGAATTTACCGGCAAAAAAAATAGATAAAATACCCGAATCGATATTTCAACAGGAATTTAGTTCGGGAATTACCTGGGAAAGATTGGTACTGGATATTCACGCTGGCCGATTTTTTGGTCGCTACGCGCCCTGGATAATGGACGTGATGTCTGTCGCATTTCTTATATTAGCGATTACGGGTATTTACATGTGGTTAAAAAGTGGTCGGAAAAATTCAAAAAAACGATCAAGAACTCACCATAATTAGTCACAATTTTGATTTTCTGTAGAAAAGCGTGCCCTTGGGTCTACTAAACTGTAAGCTGAATAAGCTATTCTTTTTAAGCTTTGATATTTAAGCGTTTATCGTTTCAACGTATGCGTTAAGCGGACCCTGTACATGACCGACACAATTCCAGGCTATAAGATAATCCGGGCTATAGGCAAAGGCGGTATGGCTACGGTATATCTTGCGGAGCAGGAAATCTTTGGTCGTCAGGTGGCGCTTAAGATCATGTCTAAAGCGCTAGGCGAAGATTCCGCATTTGGTGAGCGTTTTATGCGCGAAGCCAAAATCGTTAGTCAATTGGTTCACCCTAATATTGTCACGGTTCACGATGTTGGTGTATACGAAGATTCTTACTACCTGTCGATGGAATACATTGACGGTAAGGATCTGAGACATCTGCGCGACAACCTTTCGCTTGCACAAAAATTTTCTGCTGTTCGGGATATTGCCAAAGCACTGCAATATGCCAGTTCCAAAGGTTATGTCCACCGGGACATCAAACCCGAAAATATAATGTTTTATACGGCGGACAATAGAGCTGTGCTCACCGACTTCGGTATTGCACGAGCCGCTGAAACGGATAAAAGCATGACGCAAACGGGGGTGGCCATCGGTACTCCTCACTACATGAGCCCAGAGCAGGCAAAAGGCAAGCCCGTCGATCATCGTTCAGACCTCTACAGCCTCGGGGTAGTGTTTTTCCAGTTGCTGTCTGGCTATGTGCCTTATGATGCAGAATCCGCTGTTGCGATTGGTATTAAGCATATTACTGAGCCGGTTCCGCTATTGCCGATTGGTTTTGAAAAAATGCAGCCAATTATTGATACGCTCATGGCGAAAAAGCCCGAAGAGCGTTATCAAAATGCAGAGGAATTTTTAGAGGATCTGGATCTAATTGATATTGAAGATTTGGACCGACTTGTTCAGTGGGCGCAAAAAAACTCGTCTTCGGAAAACAACACCTCGTCAAACGCAGATCTACCCACAATTGTCACACCCATTAATAAAGCGGCAATGTCCGCCAAGGTTTCTACTGCTGCTCGCTCAAGGCCCAGTCGCCCCAAGATGGCGCCGGTTTCTGATGAAGTAGAGCGCTTTACTATGGTATACGAAACTCTGGAGGATGATTTCGAGCATGAAAAATCATCCCCCTGGCCTTGGGTGTTTGGTGGTGCCATCCTAGCTTCTGTGTTGGGGGGCGTTTTCTATCAACAGCATTCTCTGTCGATTGATTCCTGGTTGCAGAATTCCCGGCAGATGGTGGTACAGACCTTTTCTAATGTTATGGGAGGGGAAACTGAGGATACAAATACTGTTCTGGGCGAGAGTAAAAAAGTTATTCCAGATAGTGTTGCTCCCGTAACGAGTACTGCTCAAGAGCCGATATCCACTGTGACATCGGCTCAAAAAAAAACATTTGAAAAAGAAGAACCCGCTACCGCTGAGGTAATAGAAAAACAGTCCTCGATCATAACTCCTCTCGTTAAAGAAAAGCCTTTGCCAGAAGAATCTGCGGATGAAGCTGGCATAGTTGAAACGGTTGAGTTGGTTGCTCAACCTGAAGAGCCAGTTGATGATACTGTTGTTGATGTCAAACAGCCTGTTTCTGAAGAGCCTGAAGTGCTGGAAGAGAGTTTGGCGATTACCAAACTGCGTGAGCAGGCAACGACGCTGGAAGCCCTTTATCAAACAGATGGCGCTTATCTGGCTGATCTGGTTGCCGCTTACCGCGATGTGCTTGCCAATGTTCCCGACGATATTGAAACACTCGCGGCCATGAAAGCATTGCTGCAAACAGAAGTAAATGATGTAACAGTATTGATATCTCAGGAGAAGTTCGCAGTAAGTGAAAAGAAGATAACGCAATTAAAATATTTGTTTCGCAACTATGCTGATCAAGAACTGGTCTCGCTGGAAAAAGAATTAAATCGACTGGAGAAAATTACCACCTTATTAAATGAAGGGGATCAGCTACTGCAGAAAAAACAGCTGACTCGTCCAGAGAATAATAATGCTGTGACCAAATTTAAAGCTGTGCTCAAACTGGACCCGGATAATACAACAGCAAAAACCAAACTGGCCGAGTGTGGTTCGACCTTGTTAAGTATTGCAAGGAACAGTTATTCGGCGGGGGATTTGGCAAAAGCAAAAAGTTATCTTGACAGTGCGGATGCCGCTGCTGGAGAAAATGAAAAGAGTAAGCAGTTACGAGGCAGGATCAATAGCGAGTTAAATCGTCGTCAGGCAATTCAAGCTTTATTGGTAAGAGCGCGACAACAACTGAATGATGAACAGCTGTTTACACCTCCGGGCGCCAATGCGTTGGATTCTTTTCAGAGAGTATTGGAGAAAGAAAGCAATAACGCGCAAGCTCTACAGGGTATTGAGGAAGTGGTTGATGCGCTATCAACCAAAGTCTGGAATATGGTGAGCGCCGAGAAATTTGAGCAAGCTCTTGCGGAACTGGATGAACCTCAGCGTGCCTTGCCTGCGAATGATCGTATTCACTCTCTTTCTTTGGCGGTGAAAGAGGTTATTGCCGAGAGGGAGAGAATGAAGCCTAAAATAGTCGGATTCCAGATCGGTGATTCTTCGACTTCAGACTTAAGCGATATTAACCAAGGTCAGGTATTCACGCTCAGTCAAAACATCTCACTTAGTTTTGATTACAAAAACTTACCAATTGATGATCAATCTCTGGTGTTAACCATTCTTGACGCAACCTCAAAAGCTGAAGTGTATCGTCAGGCAATTCTTTTAACCGACAAGGTCGGGACTCATTCACTGCCGTTGCCTTCAACTTCCATTCCACAGGCTGGTCGTTATCAAATTCAAGTACTTCTTAAAGGTGAAGTGCTTACTTCTGGTGTTGTCACCTTCCAGTAACAAAATAATTGTTCCTCTATCCAATTCAATTGCTCGCATCGGCAGCTTTTCCTTTATGTGGTAAGAATAGGCGAAGCAATGTGCACGCATTTGGTGCTTGTTGCGCGTCAGCCGTTATACAGGAAACCCTCATATCAAAAAACAGAACTATATAGATAATTATTCTAAATAAACTATATCTTATAGTGGAAAGGGGGTTTGGCTGTACTATTCTGAAATAGTGCCAACCCCCACCCTTTCTTTGTTGGCGCTATGAATGGATTAGGTTTTTGTCATTGCGGCCAGTTGTGATCTAAGGTGGATACTCGAATGTATATTGGGAAAGACGTTTATTACTTAACCGCTGGTGATATTAAATTTTCAGACCTCCCAATAAAAATAAATACCACGTTAGGTTCGTGCATGGCAATTACGGTCTGGAATCCGAAAGCACACAAAGGTGGTATGTGCCACTTTTTATTACCCTATACCCTGGAAGACGATAATAAAAAGCCAGATCTCTACTACGGTATCCATGCTGTCAACATAATGAAAGAAAAAATGACACGAGACGCTTCGATGCAAGATTATGAAGTCGGTGTGTATGGTGGCGGAAGTTTATTTTTCAGTTCTTCCCAAACACGGGATGTGGCTGGTAAAAATATTCACTTGGTATTTGATTGGGTTGAAGAAAACAAACTAAATGTTGTCGATCAATCCGTCGGTGGTGACGAATGTCGAACACTGGTTTTTGATCTTGCTACGGGTAATGTCGATCTGAGATTGCACTCACCGAAAAATGTCCAAAGTTGATGTTGTAGTACCTTCTTGTGATCAAGATTTTTAACACCTGATTATCTATTCTCCCGAGTTCTGCGAGCTTGGTTATGCAAAAACCTGGTTTGCATTCAGTTAGTTATATACATTTTTCAGTTTTTTCAACAAATGGAAAAATATGACAGATGTACTATTCTTCTAAAGCCTATTAAAAAATATGTTTATAAAATGTGGTCGTGAATGTACAAACTTAGACATATACTCTTTTTCTCCTCTATTGCTATCGCGATATCTTTTATTTTATTTCTAAGCATATTTCAAAGCTCCTTCGGCATCTTTCAATACCTTCTTGCGGTAACTGTACTTGCTGCTTTGGTTTTGCAGGCCTACTTATATAAGGGAACGATGCAGGAACTTGAATCTCAGTCATCAAAAGTCGAAGAGCTTGAGCAATTAACCGAAGATATGCATGCCTACAGCTGTGAAGATTATTGTCGCGATTTTATGAGTAAGTTAGTTCCTGCTTGGGAAAAACAGGTGGATCTTGCCAATTATCAATCCACAGAAGCTGTATCAGAACTTACTAATAAATTTTCGGTTATTTACGATGAGCTTCAAGTGGCAATGAACGCAGCCAAAGTTACCAGTGGTGATGATAGTGAGAATGGTGGCTTAGCAGAAGTTTTACGTAACTCGGAACAAGAGTTACGACAATTAATTGACTTTCTGTCTCTGTCTATCTTGGAACAGCAAAAATTAGTCAATGAAATATCTGAGCTTTCTTCCATTACCGATGAGTTAAGGGAAATGGGGGATGAAGTTGCGGGTATTGCATCGCAAACCAACTTGTTGGCTTTAAATGCTGCCATTGAGGCAGCAAGAGCGGGAGAACACGGTCGTGGATTTGCGGTCGTGGCTGACGAAGTGCGGACGCTCTCTACCCGTTCAGGTGAGACTGGTGCAAGGATTACCAAACGAATAGAACAAGTGAATGATCTGCTAAGGGGAGCCCTACAGTCTGCAGATGAATTTGCCGAAAAAGGAAAAAATACCACTGAGCAATCTGAACAGATGATTGAGTCGGTACTGCTGACTTTTAAAAGCTTCAGTGAAAAGCTGTTTGAAACTACTGGAGTGTTAATGACCGAAAGCGACACAGTGAGAAATGAAGTGGAGCAGGTTTTGGTGTCTTTGCAGTTTCAGGATCGTGTCCGACAAATATTGGAGCATGTCTCCAGTGATATGAAAAAACTTTGTGTTGTTCTTCAGCAGCAAAAAGATCATCTTGAAAAAGGAATTGATGTAGACCCGATCGATATTGATAAATGGTTGGCGGAAATTGAGGAATCATTTACCACTCTTGAGCAGGTAGCGGTGCATCAAGATGGTCAAGTACGTGATCAGTCGCCAGGTGAATCAGAAATAACATTTTTTTAGAGAGAGTAAAGGTAGATTATGTCAAAAACGATAATGATTGTTGATGACTCTTCAAGCGTTAGGCAGGTTGTAAATATTGCCCTAAAAGGGGCGGGCTATACCGTAGTGGAAGCCGTTGATGGTAAAGATGCACTAAGCAAGTTGGGGCAGGGAAAGGTGCATCTCATTATTTCCGATGTAAATATGCCTAATATGGATGGTATCACCCTGGTTAAAGAGGTGAAAAAGCTACCAGACTATAAGTTTACCCCCATCATTATGTTGACGACCGAAGGTGCGGAAGAGAAAAAACGCGAAGGTCAGCAGGCCGGAGCGAAAGCGTGGGTTGTTAAACCTTTTCAACCTCCTCAACTATTGAAAGCTGTATCTATGTTGGTGCCAGCTTAACCGATGAATGTTCTAGTAAAGAAAGACGGATCAGAAACCTACATTGAGTTTTCGGGCGAAATGACCATACAGTGTGTTGCCAATATATTGCAACGCATCGAGCAGGAAA
This sequence comes from Teredinibacter sp. KSP-S5-2, assembly GCF_032773895.1. Classification (NCBI taxonomy): domain Bacteria; kingdom Pseudomonadati; phylum Pseudomonadota; class Gammaproteobacteria; order Cellvibrionales; family Cellvibrionaceae; genus Teredinibacter; species Teredinibacter sp. KSP-S5-2. Next base: position 694,418 of record NZ_CP120416.1, read on the forward strand.
AGGATGTATTTAAAAGCAATATCAAGGTTAACGTTGCCCAGGTAACAGAAATTGATACTGCGGGTATACAGCTTCTTCTTTATATGAAGAAAAAACTACAGGGAGAATCGAAGGATGCGCGTTTCGTAATAGAGCAGGCGAATGATGCCGTAAGTTATCCGCTGAGATTACTTAGGCAAGAATCCATGTTGTTGAGCTAGAGGTATATTCATGTCAATGGATGCCGCTTTAAACGCATTTTTAGCTGAAGCCGAAGAACTTCTTGATGTTTTGGAACATGCATTCATGAAGATCAGTGATGGCTCTCAAGATAGTGAAGTGCTTAATGAAGTGTTTCGTGCAGCACATACTATTAAAGGCTCAGCAGGGCTATTCGGATTAAATGATATTGTTGGTTTTACTCATATTGTCGAGAATGTTCTGGATAAAGCCAGAGATAACGAAATAGAACTCGATGATGATTTGGTCAGTGTTCTACTGCATTGTAAAGATCATATTGCAGAATTGGTCGCTAATGTTTCCGATCAAACCTCTTTAAGTGACGCGCAGAGTTTGCGTGGTGAAGAGTTGGTTGGCAAGCTGCGGGTCTATCTCGATAGTGATTCCAGTGAAAGCGCAGGGTCAGATGAAAACTCGACAGCCTGTTCTGGTTGTTGGCATATATCGGTGAGAATTAATCAGGATGCATTAAAAAACGGCATGGATCCTGTTGCCATGATTCGCTATTTAGAGTCATTGGGTGAGATCCAATATGCCCTGGTTGTTGATGATCTCCTTGACTGTAATAGCTTCGATCCAGAAATACTGTATATTGGTTTTGAATTTGGCTTATCCGCATCCTGTACCAAAAGCGATATTGAAGATGCATTTATGTTTGTTGCCGATGAATCGGACATTGTAGTACTTGAACCCGGTTCGGATCGAAAACAATACCTTGCACTATTGGATAAATTGGAATCCTCTGACGAGCTTAAGCGGCTGCTGATGGAACATGGTTTACTGGAATCTGATAAGGTTAACACCAGTAAAAAAGCCAAAAAAGAAAACAATTCCCCCCACAAACAAGAAAGCAAACAGCTTGAGAGTAAAAAGAACACGACTAAATTCGTGCGGGTTGATGCAGAGCGTTTGGATAACCTGATTAATTTAATTGGTGAGTTGGTTATCAATCGTCAACGAGTCGATACCATATCCGAAAGAATGAAAGACCAGCTTTTGGATGAATCCGTCGAAAGTCTTCGTTATCTCACAGAAAAAGTGCGCGATGCCGCTTTGGAACTGCGTATGGTTCCAATTGGTGAAACCTTTCAGCGTTTCAAGCGAGTTGTGAGGGATACCGCAGCCGATCTGAATAAAAAAATAACCTTGGAGCTCGACGGGCAGGAAACTGAATTGGATCGTTCAATGGTTGAAAAGCTGACTGACCCTTTGACGCATATCGTGAGAAATGCCATTGATCATGGTATTGAATCACCTGATGTGCGAGAAGAAAACGGCAAAGATGCGCATGGCATGTTAAAGCTTTCTGCCTATCATGACTCAGGCAATATCGTCATTGAAGTGAGAGACGATGGACGAGGGCTGAATACAGATAAGATTTATGAGAAGGCTGTAGAGAAAGGTATTCTCGATAAAAAACAAAGTTATTCTCGTAAAGAAATACACAATTGTATTTTTCATGCGGGTTTCTCCACCGCTCAATCGGTAACAAATTTATCCGGCCGAGGCGTCGGTATGGATGTGGTTAGACGGAATATTGAAGAACTGCAGGGAGGAGTGGAAGTTGAGAGTGAAGAAGGACAAGGAACCGTATTAACCATTCGTTTGCCCCTTACGTTAGCCATTATTGATGGTTTTCACGTCAAAGTAAGAGGAACCAACTTTATCGTTCCTCAATCGACTTTGGTGGAGTGTATTAATATCAACTCCGTATCAAAATCCAAAGGTGGAAACAGCTTTAAGCTTCGTGGAGAGCTGGTGCCATATATTGAGTTGGCAGAAGTGTTTGCTGTGCAAGGTAAGAATACCGATCACTCCGATTTTGTTGTTGTTCAGTTTGGCGTAGACCGGGCGGGCATTGTAGTCGATGAATTGATTGGTGAAACCCAAACCGTGATAAAACCTTTGAGCCCCATTTTTCAATCACTTAGGGGCATTGGAGGTTATTCGCTGCTCGGTAGTGGAGATATTGCGTTTATCCTGGATATTCCACAGCTGATTTCGTTTGTGGTGCAAAAAGAAAATAAATTTACTGGTGCAGATGTGAGGACCGCGTAAATGGTTTCCGTAGCAAGAAAAGATGATAGTCAGGATCCTCTTCAATCATCTCATATAAAACAATACCTGACCTTTAAATTGGCTGATGAGCTATTCGGTATGGAGTTGTCACAAACTCGTGAGGTGATTGAGTATGAAGGCGTGACTAAGGTTCCACTTATGCCCGAGTTTCTTAATGGCGTGATTAATCTACGTGGAGAGGTGGTTCCTGTGATTGATCTTGCCATTCGTCTTGGCCGGTCTGCCATCGAAATCAAAAAGCGGACGTGCATTATCATTGTGGAGCATAACCACGAAGGACATGATTTAACTCTTGGGTTACTGGCAGATGCCGTGAGCGAAGTGGCGGAGATTGAGGATGGCGATATTGAAGATGCTCCCGCCTTTGGAGCCAAAATTCGTGCTGAGTTTATCCAGGGTATAGCCAAGAAAAACGATGAATTTGTCATTTTGCTCGATGCAAATAGAACGTTATCTGCCAGAGAGTTAGCCAAGTTGGTTGAAGCTGAATTCGATGTGTAATGTCTTAAAATCTCTCTATGAGAGGGTGTGTGTTTATGTTTAGAAAATTAAGTATTAAATTAAAAATTGCACTTTTGTCACTTCTCGTACTCCTTTCAATGGGGTTTTTAGGTGCTTTAGGTGTTTCAGAACTTATTGAAGTCGATAACTTTGTTGATCAGAGAATAGAAAGAATTGATATTCAAGTCGAACTGTTGGAAGCCGTTGAGCAAGCGCATGTTCATTTTAAAATGCAGGTTCAGGAATGGAAGAATGTGCTAATTCGAGGTAATGATAAAGAGCAATTTGATAAGTACTTTGAGCGCTTTGTCAAAGAGGAAAATACGGTTCAGGAATTATTAAAACTATCGATTGAAAAACAGAAGGCACTCGGTATTGATTCTGCCGGAACCAATCAATTGCTGTCTGATCATAAACAATTGGGTAAAGAATATAAGGATGCGATAAAGAGCTTTAATTCATCGGATAGAACAGCTGGGCAAACGGTGGATAAACTTGTTAAAGGTGTTGATAGGGCTGCTAGTAAAGGCATGGAAGAAATTGCACTTCGGACGGAAGATGAGATTAATAATCTGATTAAGGACACTGCTCAAGATATTCATGATAACACTGACCATGCCATAAACAGTTTCATCTTATACGGGATCGTTTTTTCGGTTTTAGTCTTGGTGGTCATGCTTTACACGTTTTATGATATCTATGCCTTGTTGGGCGGAGAACCAGCTTATACTGCGGATATTGTGAAAAGTGTTGCTGACGGTAATCTCGACTTGAATATTACTTATGCCAGTCGTTTTAGTAACTCCTTATTAGCAGACATTGCTTCAATGAAGGAAAAGCTTACCGCGGTAATATCAGATGTCCGGGCTTCAGCGGATGCTTTGGCTTCCGCTTCGGAAGAGGTCAGTTCGACTGCACAAGGTTTGTCGAAAGGTGCTTCGGCACAAGCGGCAAGTGTGGAAGAAACTTCTGCATCCATGGAAGAAATGTCTGCTTCTATTTCTCAGAATAATGAAAACGCTAATGTGACTGATGGTATGGCACAGCAGGCGGCGGAAGACGCAATTAGCGGCGGTAATGCCGTTTCTGAGACTGTTGAAGCCATGCAACAAATTGCCGAACGAATTAGCGTTATTGACGATATTGCCTATCAGACAAACTTACTGGCATTAAATGCTGCTATTGAAGCTGGTCGGGCGGGTGAACATGGACGAGGGTTTGCGGTAGTTGCCTCGGAAGTGAGAAAGCTGGCAGAAAGAAGTCAGGTGGCAGCTCAGGATATTGGTGAGTTGGCAACTAACAGTGTTAAACAAGCGAATGTTGCGGGCGCACTTTTGGAAAAAATGGTGCCTTCCATTCGAAAAACGGCGGATCTTGTGCAAGAAATTGCAGCGGCTTCATCTGAACAGACATCCGGCGTGCACCAGATAAATAGTGCCATTGGCCAGGTGAGCATGACTATGCAGCAGAATGCTGCGGCTTCGGAAGAGCTAAGTGCGACTTCTGAGGAGATGAGTAGTCAGGCAATGCGCCTAAAAGAGGCCATTGATTACTTCTCTATTTCCACGGTTATCCCAAGGCAATCTTACACATCTGTTTCAAGTCGTCCGATGGATAAAGTTGATAGTACATCCTCGCGGCCCAGTGATGTGTCTTCTTCTCCTAGAAGGGTGGTTGGAGACGATGATGATCAATATTTTGTCTCCCACAACGAATAGTGACCTATTGTTAACTGAGATTGATTCATGACACATGGAATCCCCTATCCTTCAGATAGCGAGTTCTTAAAGTATCAGCGGCTAATTGAAGAGAGTACGGGGATTTTTTTACCTCCTCATAAGAAAACGTTACTGAATAACCGGCTGAGTAAACGTTTGGTTGAAAGGAGTTGTAAAAACTTTTCAGAATACTTTTCTTTGATATCAGACTCTGGTGAATCCCATGAATTGGAGATGGCACTGGAACTGATTACAACTAACGAAACCTATTTTTTTCGCGAACCCAAGCACTTTGATTTCTTGAATAAGGTTTTACAGCAACGGCAAGGTGATACGAAAACATTTCGTGTTTGGTGTGCTGCTGCGTCGACAGGAGAAGAGCCCTACACCATCGCGATGATTTTGTCAGAGTCATGCAGTTCTCCATGGGAGTTGGTTGCTTCTGATGTGAATGAAAAGGTGTTAGAACATGCTTATAAAGCCATATATCGCGATGATCGACTCAGTGGGGTGAGTCCGGCTTTTATGGATAAATACTTTCTTCATGGGATAGGGAAATATCAATCTCATGTACGTATAACGCCAGAGCTTCGTTATCGTGTGAAATTTTTGAAAGTGAATCTAATGCATGACTTTACCGGAATGGGAAAATTTGATGCGATTTTTATTCGAAATGTCATGATTTATTTTGAACGAGAAACGCAAATCAAAGTTATGCAACGCATATCAAAATGTATTAAACCGAATGGTTATGTGTTTGTTGGGCATTCTGAATCTCTTCATGGGGTGGATAAAGAGTTTCGAATGCGTTGTCCTGCAGTGTATCAATATGGTGTATGAGATGTTTATTGGTAATAACATCTATTATTTAATTACAGGAGAGATCTTCTTTTCGCATCAACCGATAAAGATCCAGACCACTCTTGGTTCTTGTGTTGCTGTAACAGTGTGGAACCCGGAAAAACGTTACGGTGGGATGTGCCATTTTTTACTGCCTTATTCAAGTAAGAAAGAGGCTGAAAAACCCGATGGTTTCTATGGTGTTCATGCCGTTAGATATATGAAGGGAAGAATGGAAAAAGAAGGTAATGCTCGCGATTATCAAGTGGGTTTGTATGGTGGAGGGAGTTTGTTTTTTTCCCCAGACAAAACCCGAAACGTTGGATGCAAAAATATTCAGTTGGCTGAGCAGTGGGTTAAACAGGAAAAATTGAATGTGGTTGAAACCTCTCTGGGAGGAGACAACGCACGAACACTGGTGATGGATCTAGAAAATGGCAAGATTGATGTGCGTCTGTATCCGGTTCCTCTTGATGGTAATAGGCAATGACAATAAACGTTATCATAATTGATGATTCCGCTGTTGTGAGACAGGTACTCTCCTCCGTTCTGGAGGAGGCGCCGGATATATCAGTTATTAAAGTTGCGTCCGACCCGATAATTGCACAGAAATTTCTGCAAGAGCGATGGCCAGATGTGATTATTCTGGATATCGAAATGCCCCGAATGGATGGCCTGACATTTTTACGGAAAATAATGTCGGAGCGTCCCACGCCAGTAGTTATTTGCTCATCACTAACCAAGAAAAGTTGTAACTTAAGTTTAGAGGCGCTTTCTCTGGGAGCGACCAATATCATAACCAAGCCCGAATTAAGTGTGAAAGGCTTTCTGTTGGATGCAAAGCAGGAGTTCTGGCAGGTCGTGCGTGCCGCAGCACAGGCTAAGATGGTTCGGCAACCTAAGTCAGTTGCTCCTGATGCTGGAGAAGAAAAGCCTCCTCGTCAGAGTGAGTTGGTTCATATGAGCCACACGACTGACAGAATTGTGGCCATCGGCACGTCTACCGGTGGCACCATTGCATTGGAATACATTCTTCCATTATTAACTCGAACCTGTCCTGGGATTGCTGTTGTCCAGCATATGCCTGAGAAGTTTACATCGGCGTTTGCTGCTAGGCTTAATGATATATCCCAGGTCGAAGTGCTTGAGGCGCAGGGCGGTGAGCGCCTCATTCCAGGCCGGGTACTGATCGCACCCGGTGGGAAGCACATGGAGGTAACCCGTTCGGGAGCACAGTTTATTAGTCGGGTTTTTCATGGGCCGCCCGTTAATCGCCATTGTCCTTCGGTTGATGTGCTGTTTCGTTCCGTTGCAAAAAACGTAGGGCGTAACGCGTTGGGAATTATTATGACGGGAATGGGAGCCGATGGTGCCCACGGGTTATTGGAAATGAAACAGGCGGGGAGTGAAACTGTGGCTCAGGACGAAGAGACGTGCGTTGTATTTGGTATGCCGAAAGAAGCAATTCAATTACAAGCCGCCCGAAAAATTGTTGCACTGGAACAAATCCCAGGGCTTATTCAATGAATGAGGTCCTAAATATGCAAACGCTACGACTCTTTGTTGTTGATGACAGTATTGTCCAGTGTCAACATGCGGTGGACTTATGCAACCAAGCTCCTTGTGCCGTCGAAGTTCGATCAGCTCATGATGGTGCAGAGGCTCTTGCTGAATTGAGAAAGGAGAGCTGCGATATTGTTCTGGTTGACTTGGAAATGCCTGTTTTAGATGGCGTTGAGTTAATCGGGTATATTGCAAATGAATGTTTAAGTAAAGCCATTATTATTATGAGCGCTAAGGATATTTCGCTTATTTCCAGTGTTGGTGTGATGGCCGAGGCTGAAAACCTGGATGTACTTGGTACCTTGCAAAAACCTGTTTCCCAACAAGCCTTAAATTCCTGCTTGGAAAAATTTCAGGCTGAGTCTCAAGCGAGAGATGATACCTCCACCGAGTCTTTTAAATTATCTGCTCAGGATTTAATTTCCGCCATTACACGAAAAGAATTCTTCTTGTGTTATCAGCCGGTATTGTCAGTTGAAGGTTTAAAGATGATTGGCGTCGAGGCGCTGTGTCGATGGAATCATCCTGAACATGGTATTGTACTTCCCGGTCGGTTTATTAGTGTGGCAGAAAATGCCGGTTATATGGGGGCGCTGACATTAGAGTTATTTGATCAGGCGCTACAGCAAAAAAAGTACTGGAATGATCGAGGTTTAAAACTCGCTCTTTCACTAAACCTGTCACCAAGTTTGTTAAACAATACAGATTTCACCGATTGGATATGCGGTCATATTAATTACTATAAAGTGGATGCCAACGAAATAAATTTCGAAGTAACTGAGAGCATGATCATTGGTGACATTGCCAAGGCAATTCAGATTCTTGCTCGTTTACGCCTAAAGGGTTTTCACATTTCGATAGACGATTACGGTAGTGGTTTTGCTAATGCTGAGCAGTTGTCCCGCTTACCCGCAACAGAGCTGAAATTGGATCGTTCTCTGGTGCATCACTCAAATAAGAAAGAGCAACAACAGAAGGTGTTGGCCAGCACGGTACAAATGGCATCGAGTTTACGAATGACAACCGTTGCCGAAGGTGTGGAAGATATTGAGGATCTGGCTTTGATCCGTTCACTTGGTGTTGACCGTGTTCAGGGGTTTCTTCTAGCCAGACCTATGCCTGCTGAAGAGATAGCGAGTTGGGTAACGGAAACGTTACCAGTATTGAGACAGAACTTTTTATAGGGGGAATTAAAAAGGCTGCGTGAACTGCAGCCTTTTGCGTGAGGGATTAAATCATTGATTGTAGGTAGTTTTCCAACGTTGTCGCATTGATCAGATCTTTTTGCGTGTCTATCCAATCCAGATGCTCTTCTTCTTCTTCCAGAAAGTCTTCTAATAAATCACGGGAAACGTAGTCTTGAAGGGATTCGCATATGGCGATCGCTTCTCGTAACTGCTCCAGTTTGGTCGTTTGTAACTTTCTGTCGCAATTTAGAATTTCCTGAGCATTTTCTCCAATTAGAATTTTGCCCAGAGATTGTAGATTGGGGAGGCCCTCGAGAAATAAAATACGCTCGATGAGTTTATCGGCCTGTTTCATATCTTCGATGGACTTCTTGTATTCTTTTTCTCCCAGTTTTTTGAACCCCCAGTCATTACACATACGTGAATGAAGAAAGTACTGGTTGATGGCCACAAGCTCGTTTCCTAATGCCTTGTTTAGGAATTCAATGACCTTTGCATCACCTTTCATGGCGTTCTCCTGTTGATTCGGGGCGAGATTGTGCAAAAGTTTGGTTTCCGGCTTGGCTTATGTCAAGCCGGGAAGTGAGGAATTTGTTTGGAATGAGGAGAGGGAGTTAAGCTACTTCGTAGAAAAGGGCGGATGAGGTGTTTCCGGTTGTTTCTAGGGCTTCTTTTATTACTTCTCGTGCCAGAGTGGAGCACTTACCACATTGGCTCATTACGCCGAGGCGTTTCCGGACTTCCAGTACGCTTTCGGCACCAGCATTCACGGCGTCGCGAATTTGGCTGTCTGTAACACCTTTACATACACATACGTACATAGCTATACCTTTTTGATCAATGATCAAACTGATCCAGAGTTACACTAATACTAATGCAAATGAGAATGCTTGTCAAATGCGTTCTCATTTTTGTCATTATCTGTGTTGAATAATAGGTAACTTGTGGTGGGGGGTGTTTGACCAAAAACAAAAGAAAAGGGATTCACCGAAATACGAATTAGGCTGCAGCTATGAGCGATATAAAAAAAATTAATTAATTGTTGGGCTTGCTCTGTGTATGATTAGCCGTCTCTATCGGAAGAAGTAGACTGATAGTCATATTGAATGAATTCTGTGCCAGTTGATGGCAATTCATTCAGTGGTGGGCCTAAAGAAACAACGGTAGCTCCCATCTTCCTGTCACCACAAAAATTACTTATTTATTTAGGAGAACATTCATGGGCGTATTAGTAGGTAAACAAGCTCCAGATTTCACAGCTCCAGCGGTATTGGGCAACGGCGAAATCGTTGATTCATTTAACTTCGCTGAAGCCACTAAAGGTAAAAAAGCAGTTGTATTCTTTTACCCTCTAGACTTCACTTTCGTATGTCCATCAGAACTACTTGCGTTTGACCACCGTATGGAAGAGTTCCAAAAGCGTGGCGTTGAAGTTATTGGTGTTTCCATCGATTCTCACTTCACTCATAACGCTTGGCGTAATACTCCGGTAAATGATGGCGGTATCGGCGCTGTTAAGTACACCTTGGTTGCTGACATGACTCACGCTATCTGTCAGGCATATGATGTTGAATCAGAAGGTGGTGTTGCTTTCCGTGGTTCTTTCTTGATCGACGAAGACGGTTTGGTTCGTCACCAGGTTGTGAACGATCTTCCTCTAGGTCGTAACGTTGACGAAATGCTTCGTATGGTTGACGCTTTGGCATTCCACCAAGAGCACGGCGAAGTATGTCCAGCTGGCTGGAAAGAAGGTGACAAAGGCATGCAAGCTTCTCCAGAAGGTGTTGCAGCTTACCTTTCTGAGAACGCTGAAAGTCTATAAGGTCGTTTTTCAGGCATTAAAAAAACACCGGCTTATGCCGGTGTTTTTGTATCAGTCTCTGTATTTTCTTCTATTACGGCTGCTAGAGGCCATCCGCCAAGTGATTTCCATTTGTTGACTATCCAGCAATACAAATCTGCCGTCTTTTCCGCATCATAGGCCGCAGAGTGCGCCTCTGAGTTGCTGAATTCGATTCCGGCAAGTTGACACGCTTTGGCTAACACGGTGTGTCCCAGAGCGAGGCCCGATAGTGTGGCCGTGTCCATACAGGAAAACGGGTGAAATGGGTTACGTTTTATTTCACAGCGTTGTGCCGCGGCATTCAGAAACCCCAAATCAAAGTGGGCGTTATGGCCAACGAGTACCGCTCGATTGCAGTCGGTTGTTTTCACTTCTTTGCGAATCGCCTTAAAGATATTTGTAAGTGCGTCTAGCTCTGTGACGGCTTCACGGGTTTCGCTGTTCAGATCGATTCCGGTAAATTCCAGGGCGGCGGCTTCGATATTCGCGCCTTCAAACGGCGTGATGTGGAATTCCAGGGTTTCCTTCCGTTCCAGTTCTCCGTCCTCATTCATCTGGATTGTGACTGCTGCAATTTCCAGCAGTGCATCTGTATTGGCATTAAAACCGCCGGTTTCAACATCAATAACAACCGGCAGAAAGCCGCGAAAGCGCGCGGCAATGCCTGTTCTGATTTTCTTTTGTTCGGTCACGATATACAGCCTTTAATGCTTATCGTTGAATTTGCCAGCGAAGCGTTTCTCCGGCCATGATAGGAACCAGTGTCGATTCACCAAATTCGAATTCGGTGGGTAGGGTCCATTCTTCTCGTTTTAACGTGATGGTGTCTTGGTTTCTCGGTAAACCGTAGAAATCCGGGCCAAAGTGGGCAGCAAAAGCTTCTAGCTTGTCCAGGGCATTCGCTGCATCAAACACCTCGGCATATAGCTCTATTGCCGCAAAAGCGGTATAGCTGCCGGCACACCCACAGGCGGCTTCTTTCTTGTTTTTGGCATGGGGGGCTGAATCGGTTCCGAGGAAGAATTTCTTATTGCCACTGGTCGCAGCCTGAATCAAGGCCTCTTGATGAATGTTGCGCTTGAGTATTGGCAGGCAGTAGAAGTGAGGACGAATTCCGCCAGCCAGCATATGGTTACGGTTAAAGAGCAAATGGTGTGCCGTAATCGTTGCTGCAACCTTATCACTCGCTTGGGTAACAAAGTCAACGGCGTCTTTTGTCGTGATATGCTCAAGAACTACCTTAAGTTCGGGGAAATCAGCAATCACCGGTTTCAGAATTTGTTCAATAAACACGGCTTCCCGGTCGAAAATGTCGATATCTGAGGTGGTGACTTCACCGTGTACCAATAGCAGGATACCTTGTTCTTGCATGGCTTCCAGCACGGGGTATATGTTTTTCAGGTTAGTTACGCCTGAGTCTGAGTTAGTCGTCGCACCGGCAGGGTAGAGTTTGCAAGCCACGACACCGGCCTGTTTGGCAGCAACTATATCTTCTGCTGTTGTGTTATCGGTCAGATACAACACCATTAATGGGGTGAAGTTTTCACCGCTGGGGACGTGCTGCAAAATCCGCTCTTTATACGCCACAGCTTCCTCTGCATTGGTTACGGGGGGAACCAGATTGGGCATGATGATGGCGCGAGCGAAGGAGCTTGCGGCATGGGGCACCGTATACTGGAGGGCGTCGCCGTCTCTCAGGTGGATATGCCAATCGTCGGGTGCGGTAAGAGTAAGAGTTTGCGTCATTTTGCCGGGTACTCATGTGTTACTGACAGAGAGTCGCGAATGCTACCTGAAAACCGGCTTTTTTGCATTGTCTGTCATTATCAACACTAAAGCTGGTGGCGATGCCGCCGATATAAACTAAGAGTCAGTTTATTTTCTCGTTGCTGTTTTACGGGCTGTCTATGAATGCGTTAAAGGCCGGATTGTGTTGACACTGTTTGTTCTATCAAAACTCCGATCTGTCTGGTTGGGTTATAGCGTGGTTGTTATGTCCGCCTGCTTTGCCATGTCCGGGGCTTATGCAACAACCTACACCAAAGCAATCAATAATGAAGGTTGGCGGTCTGAAAGCTCGGTTTTCGAGTGTCGCGTAGTCCATACAATCCCCTTTTACGGCGAAGTTGTTTTCCGTAAGCGGGCGGGGGAGTCATCTTCATTTTATCTGCGCTCCCAAACCAGTCGATTCCGTGCCGGTGAGGCTGAAATTACAGTCCATCCTCCAGTTTGGAAGCCTAAAGGGCGAACCTATAATCTGGGTAAGGCACCAATCAAAAGGGGGCTGACGCCTATGTACCTGGGCGATTATTGGGCAGAGAGGATGCTGGTGCACCTCAGCCATGGCCGAGAGGTTCAAATCGCTGGTTTAACTTGGTACGACAATATTCGCCACATCACTGATCTTGACATTACGCCTATCGGATTTAGAAAGGCTTATGATGAATACCTGGGATGTCTGGCGACGTTAATCCCTCGAAACTTCGATCAGCTTAAGCGCACCGCGTTATATTTTACTCCCGGGGAGCAAGAGGAATTATCACCAGGGGCGCAGCAAAAACTGGATCAGATTTTGGCATTGGTGAAACACGATAATAAAGTACGGCTGTTCTATATTGATGGTCATACCGATAGCGCCGGAGATCGAAATGAAAACCTGGAGTTATCAAAAAAACGGGCAGAATTGGTTAATGCTTATTTGATACGTCGAGGAATCCCGCAAGACTGGATAAAACTTCGCTGGCATGGTGAGCGTTATCCCGCGAAAAGTAACAGTACTGCCTCGGGTAGGGCAAAGAACCGCAGGGTGACAATTCGTTTGGAGCGTGTGGAAGAAATTGAGGTTCTGCCATTAGCTTCTGCAACCAACTAGTCTAAGCGAGTGTTAATTCAGTCCGTCTAAAAGAGATTGAGCCCAATAGTATTCCGGATAACGAAGAATTCTCAGTGATTTTGTTTGTTGTAGGTGATGTTTAACTGCATCATCTTTGTCACTATTTTTTATCCATGCCCTGTATGCGGTAAAAAAGTGCCCCAATGTCTTTTCGCATTGATTTTCAGCTAGATACAGCAGGTTATCTTCTTCATTTACTTTCTCGGCAAAAACGTAGTCGTAAATAAAATGTTCCCATTTGTTTGTTGCTGTATCGCTGTTTAATTTGGGGAGGTCTTTTTTATTGTTATCGATATTGTGTAACCAGTTAAGAATAAAGCTGTGATAAAGCGAAGGTTTGACGTGTAGCGTATAATTTTTGTATGCGTCGTAACTGTCTCCCCATTCTTCCAGCCCTGCGTGGCCTAATGCTAAAAACAGATAGCCATCATTATTTTCAAATTGCTTAATCAAGCGTCGAGATAACTCTTTCGCCTCTTTATACTTTTTAAGGTTGAGTAGTATTTGGATATGAAGTCTTAGATTCCATTGTGTTTCTTTGTTTGCTATAGCTTTTTTTACTTGCATCAGTGCGAGCGGCATCAGGTCTAGCACCTGGTAAATATATGCCTGCGCATATAAGTAATCGGCGTTATTCGGTTCCTTGGATGATGCTCGGGAAATATGTTTAATGGCTTGCTGGCTGAGTGCTTTGGTATTGTTTGCGCATAGTCGCGCATCGGCAATATTGTTTAGTTGCAGTCCGAGTTGGTAGGACGGCGCGCCTGATTCTAGATCCAGGCTCTGGGCTTGCTTAGCGGCTGCTGCGGCTAGCCAGAAATGGTTTTGCTTTGCATAGATTTGAGAGAGTTCTAGCCAGGGGTAGGGGTCGTAGGGTTGTTGTTGGATTGCGCGTTCTAATATGGGTAACAACTCTTCCTGCGGTTTATTTAATGCTTTCGCCTTGATAAATGTGCTTTTTGCTGGCGCTGCAATGGAAGGACGAATTGCTGGATGAATCGCATTAAACTGTTTTTCTAGTGCTGCCTCATCATGCTGGTTTTCCAAAATGCTGGTAGCAAATAAAACCAAATAGAATGCTTTTTGATACTGAATGTTATCTGGTTGCTTTTTCAGAGCCTGCTTAAATAACGTGTAGCTCTTGTTTAAATCTGACGGTGAAAAGCTTTCTCCCCATAACTCAAAATACTCTTGTGCAGAACGATAGAGTTCCTGATGTGTGGTCGCCTGAGCTAAGGGGTGGGTCTGTTTGGTGTTTGTGTTCGGTGTGTTGGTGCAGCCGTGAATTAACAGTACGGCTGCGCATGATATTAAAGTTGTTTTTATTCTTCGCATCCTGACTGACTTCCTGCTTAGGGTAAATAGCCTAGGGTTTCTGCTACAGTAAATGATTGCTGAGATTCGTCGATCATTGAATTCAAGCCTTGAGCCATACCTAGGTAATACCAAGCTTCGCCACTGTTTACATTTAGTTTTACTGCTTCCTGGGCGGGTTCCAGTGCTGCTTCGAAGTTGCCGGCTTCTATGAGTTGTTTGGTTTTTGCCAGCAGAAACTCAAAGCTCTTGTTGCCAAACTTACTTTCAACTTGTGAAAGCTGATGTTCTTTTTCCTGCTCTGGATTGTTGGTAAAGCTAATAATCCAGGGGTTGGGTTGTGAAAGAGCTTTTGCATGCTCAAAATATTCGGCGTACTCTCTGGCTGAAATATTAATCACTGGCCGTGTAAGCGACATAGTTACCCTGTAGCCTTCTGCTGTTTTGCTTCCTTTTTGGGTGAATGTAAAGTAGTTACTTTTTATATCCGAACCGGTATCCACAACAGCAACAATGGTTTCAGTGGGGGCGTGGAAATTTGCATTTAAATACAGTGTGCTGGGATAAAAATTCGTAAAGCGATTTTCTCGTTCCTGTGGTAATTGCAACTCACTGTAACCACCGAATAGTTGGATGATTTGAGCGAGGCTGGCGGCGAACGAAACGGAATCCTCTTCCGAGGCTTTTTCTTTAAATGTAAATACGCCCTTAATTGTTGCTGGTTGCCAAAAGTCATCAGTATTTAATACATCGCCACTAAACACGTACTCGGTGGTTTTGGGAAAAATTGACGATGCAAACTGGTTTAAGCTGGTTGTGCGGTTGGTGTCATGTTTCCACCAGTTGCGAATATTTTCTTCGTAGTAGCCTGATAAAAATATTTCTGCGCTGACCTCGGAAAAGCCTTCTTCATTAACCCGATAGTCCAGATTCAGGGTGGCTTCGTTATTAGGTAGTTTACTTTTAGGGATGCGAGTGAGCTTTCCTCCCTTGCCATCCACAACAAACGCGGTCTGTCCGGCAAGATAGCCAGACATCCCCGGATAAAGAGCCCGGTCTCCGGTGGTATCCAGCCATATTGCTTCGCGTGTTTCGGTTGCGGGGATGTAAACGATCATGTGGTCGAAGATAAGGCTGACTAATGGTGTATCGCTACGTCCGGATTGTGGTGTCTGTACCAGTGCCGGGTAGGCTTCTACACCTAGCTCTTTAAGCAGTGTCACCGTTAAAACAGTTTGGTCTTTACAGTCACCGTAATTTTGTTGCAGAACATCATTGGGAAAGTGAGGCTCGTATCCGCCTCTCCCCAAGTGGGCAAACACATAACGGATATTACTTTGTATAAACTCATATACGGCACGGACTTTTTCGTCATCTGTTCCATGTTTTTTGGTTTTTAATCGCTTGGCAATTTTTTTTGTTTCTGCTGTGGGTACCAGTTTTTCGTGCACATTACCCCAGCTCCACGTATCGATTACGCTCCAGTCTTTGTGGGTAGATATAAATAGTTGAGGTGCGACTTGATACAGTGGTGGCATCCAGCCTTCAATAGTCAGGTCTTTTACATTTTTCATGCTCCAAGTTTTGGTGATGGTTCGACCATCACTTTTAACTGTAGGTGTGGCTGGAAAATGGTTGTACGACTTGGTGTAAAGCTTTTTGCCCACGTTGTGGGTTAGTGAATAGGAAAAGTTGGAAACGTAGTCTGTACGCCATCCGTCATTGCCTACTTTTTTCTGGAAATAGTAGGGAGTGATGCGGTTACTGAACAATTCAGGCAGCGCTAACTCTTTACTCGTATGGGTATATTGAAATTCGAGTATTGAACCGGGGGCAACGTCGGGAAGAGAAAATACCAGCTCGCTGCTATCGGAATAAAAATCCTGGCCACCACCGGTTATACGAACCTGAACGGCATCTTCTGCCAGCTCGTTGAGCTTGCCTTGCCTATCAAGCACGCGGGCAAAATCCAATGAGATATTGGAGTAGTAGTGGTTGTAGGGTACGGCAATGCGGCCATAGTCGCGTGCTGCTTCAATGCTGTTAATGCGGATTGAAATATAGTCAACCGCTTGCCAGTGACCGTCTGCTTTCAATTCCACTTCGGTGAGTGAGTAGAGTACTTCAGCACCGTGATCGGTTTGTACGATCTTGGCTTGAATGTCGAGATCAGGGCCGAGGCGACGTGTATCCGCTGCAACTTGGGTGCTGAAAATGAATAAGATGCAAAAAAGAGTGCCCCACAAGGCCGGCATGGTGATCTCCCTGGAACGACAAAAGTCGGGGTGAAACGGAATATTGAATGTCGTAATTTAGCAATATCCGCTACTGATATAAAGAAAATAGTCGTCAGTTCGGTGAATGGGTGGCCTTCGATGCTGTCATTTTCCTCATAATCGCGATAAAATCCGCCCCCCTAAATATGTGTCAATTTCGCATCCCGGCTGAGCGTTCCGCTTGGCCAGATATAACCGGAGAAGCTATGTCATCCTCAGTTAACAAAGTCGTTCTTGCCTATTCTGGTGGTCTGGATACCTCTGTAATCGTTAAATGGTTACAGGAAACTTACCAGTGTGAAGTAGTGACCTTTACAGCTGACATTGGTCAGGGTGAAGAGGTTGAGCCCGCTCGGGCCAAGGCCGAAGCGATGGGGATCAAGGAAATTTATATCGATGATTTACGCGAAGAATTTGCTCGCGACTTCGTCTTTCCCATGTTTCGTGCAAACGCCATCTATGAAGGTGAGTATTTATTGGGAACGTCAATCGCCAGACCGCTTATTGCCAAGCGTCTGATTGAAATTGCCAATGAAACCGGTGCGGATGCGATTTCTCATGGTGCAACAGGTAAAGGTAACGATCAGGTACGTTTTGAGTTGGGTGCTTATGCACTTAAGCCTGGAATTAAAGTGATTGCGCCTTGGCGGGAGTGGGATCTGACTTCCCGTGAAACGCTTATGGACTATTGTAAGAAGCACAATATCCCTGTTGATTTTGCCAAGGCACAGAAAAAATCCCCTTACTCCATGGATGCCAACCTACTTCATATTTCCTATGAAGGAGACATTTTGGAAAATCCGTGGGCGGAAGCGGAAGAAGATATGTGGCGCTGGTCCGTTTCTCCTGAGAATGCACCAGACAAGCCTGAATATGTGGAGATTTCCTTCAAGAGTGGTGACCCGGTTGCTATTAACGGTGAGGCCATGTCGCCAGCCACCATCATGGAAACTCTGAATAAGATGGGTGGAGCGCACGGTGTTGGTCGATTAGACATCGTCGAAAACCGCTACGTGGGTATGAAGTCTCGCGGTTGTTATGAAACACCGGGGGGCACCATTTTGTTGCCTGCGCACCGTGCTATCGAATCTTTAACGCTTGACCGTGAGGCCGCACACTTAAAAGATTCTCTCATGCCTAAGTACGCCGAGTTGGTTTACAACGGCTACTGGTGGAGCGCGGAGAGAAAAATGCTGCAAGCTGCGATCGATGAGTCTCAGCAAGTGGTTAATGGTGATGTGCGTATCAAACTATACAAAGGTTCCGTTTCTGTAGTGGGTCGTCGCTCTGATGACAGCCTTTTCGACGAGAAGATTGCAACCTTCGAAGATGACGCTGGTGCGTATGATCAGAAAGATGCGGAAGGCTTTATCAAACTGAATGCTTTAAGAATGCGTATTGCAGCCCAGAAAGGTCGTGGCTTTCTTTAAGCGTTAACAGCCATAAGCGTAATTTCAAACTAAACTAAAACCAAAGATGAATACCACGTACGGCAGTACGTGGTATTCTCGTATTCGTCCTTAATTAATTTGGCACACGAATAAACCTGGTGGCTCAATTTGATGGTAATCAATACCCTTAGGTTGAGCATGCCTATAATGGCTCGTGCTGTTAAAGCTGGAATAGACAATGGGCTACTGTGTAGCCAATATTTAGGGTGGTCTGTTTTTAGCCGATTCAGCGTTCGAAGTCCCACGGTAAAGCGAAATATAAGCGTGTACCGATATAAAAATTTTCTAACTATAGTGTTTGGGAATCTACTATGACTAGTGACTTGTCATCTCAAAAGGGTGCTGCAGCTCAGTCAAACTACAACTATAAGGTGGTCCGTCAGTTTACAATCATGACGGTCGTCTGGGGGGTGGTTGGCATGGCTGTAGGTGTATTGCTTGCGGCCCAGCTAATGTGGCCGGAACTTAACGATCTGCTACAGCCTTATTCACATTTTGGTCGTTTGCGACCATTACACACCAATGCGGTAATTTTTGCATTTGGTGGATGTGCGCTGTTTGCTTCTTCTTATTATATTGTTCAGCGAACCAGTCAAACGCGTTTGTTTGGCGGCTTCTTAATTCCTTTTACCTTCTGGGGATGGCAAGCCATTATCGTAGCTGCTGCGATTACTTTGCCGTTGGGGATTACCAGCGCAAAAGAGTACGCTGAACTTGAATGGCCAATTGATATTGCGATTACCCTGGTTTGGGTGGCTTACGGAATTGTATTCTTCGGTACCGTTGTTAAGCGAAAAACCTCGCATATTTATGTGGCGAACTGGTTCTTTGGTGCCTTCATTATTACTGTTGCGCTACTGCATGTAGTGAACAGCATGGCAATGCCAGTGAGTTTGTTTAAATCCTATTCTGCATACAGTGGTGCGATGGACGCCATGGTGCAATGGTGGTATGGCCACAACGCAGTGGGCTTTTTCCTGACGGCGGGTTTCCTTGGCATGATGTACTACTTCGTGCCGAAGCAAGCTGAGCGTCCGGTTTATTCATACCAGCTTTCGATTGTTCACTTCTGGGCATTGGTTGCCGTATACATATGGGCTGGTCCTCACCACCTACATTACTCTGCGCTACCAGATTGGGCACAGACTTTAGGTATGGTGATGTCATTGGTTCTATTGGCACCTTCCTGGGGTGGGATGATCAACGGTATCATGACGTTATCCGGTGCCTGGCATAAATTGCGCACTGACCCAACCCTTCGTTTCCTTGTGGTGTCTTTATCCTTCTATGGTATGTCTACCTTTGAAGGCCCGATGATGTCGATTAAGACTGTGAACGCGCTGTCCCACAATACTGACTGGACAATTGGTCACGTGCATTCCGGTGCATTAGGTTGGGTGGCAATGATTTCTATCGGTGCGGTTTATCACTTAGTGCCTGCTTTATTCAATAAAAAGCAGATGTGGAGTGTACGCCTGATTAATACCCATTTCTGGTTGGCCACAATTGGTACGGTGCTTTACATCGCTTCCATGTGGGTTAACGGCATTATGCAAGGTTTGATGTGGCGGGCATTTAATGCTGACGGCTCACTGGTATACAGCTTTGTTGAATCCGTTGAAGCCAGTTATCCAGGTTACTTTGTGCGTTTCCTCGGCGGGTTTATCTTCCTGTTAGGTATGCTGTTCATGTCCTACAACGTGTATCGCACGTGCGTAGAAGAAGAGTCCGAAGCGGAAGAAGCTTCGCAAGCTCAACCACAAACAGCGTAACGGAGGAAGCGACATGAAAAATCATGATATTGTTGAAAAGAATGTTGGCTTGATGGTGCTTCTCGTCGTTGTTGCGATTAGCTTCGGCGGCTTGGTGCAGTTGGTTCCTCAGTTCTTCCTGCCTGAGACAACTGAACCTGTAGAAGGCTTAAAGCCATTAGCTGCTCTTGAGTTGGAAGGTAGAGACATCTACATTCGTGAAGGTTGTCATACTTGCCATACTCAAATGGTTCGTCCTTTGCGTGCGGAAGTGGAGCGATATGGCCACTATTCTGTTGCTGGCGAATCTGTCTACGAACACCCCTTCCTTTGGGGCTCAAAACGAACTGGTCCTGACTTGGCTCGCGTGGGTAAACGCTACAGTGATACATGGCATCGTGCTCACTTGTATAACCCTCGAAACGTTGTGCCAGAGTCCAATATGCCGGCTTTCCCCTGGTTGTTTGACGAAAAGTTAGATGGCAAACACACCGCGAAGAAAATGTCTGCATTACGTACTCTTGGCGTGCCGTATACCGATGAAGATATTGCTGGCGCTCAAGCCGCTGTAGAAGGCAAGGCAGAAATTGATGCTGTCGTTGCTTATCTGCAACAGCTTGGAACCTTGTTAACACATAAAAGGTAGTTAGCTATGGATCTCAATACCCTTAGAGGTCTATCAACGGTTTTTGTTATGGTCGCGTTTGCGGGTATCTGCTGGTGGGCGTTTTCCCCCAAGCGCAAGAATAAGTTTGAAGACGCGGCAAACCTTCCGTTTGCTGACGAAGTCAATTCAAAAGATACAGAACTTCATCCTGAAAATGATGAAGAAAGGCAGGGCTAGATATGAGCACATTCTGGAGTTTGTGGATTATTGTCCTCACAGTTGTTTGTTTAGCATTGGTCACGTGGGTGTTATTTGCAAACCGCAAAGTGGCTGTGAGTGATGATGAAGAGCCGGAAAATAGAACAACCGGACATGTATACGATGGTATTGAAGAATACGATAACCCTTTACCTCGTTGGTGGTTTAATTTATTTGTAGCGACTTTGGTTTTTACTGTTGCGTACTTAATTTGGTTTCCTGGTTTGGGCGCATGGAAAGGTATTGGCGGCTGGACTCAGGAAAATCAACTTGAAGCTGAGCAGGGAAAGGCGCTGGAAGAATACAAAAGCAGTTATGACGTTTACTCACAAATGTCTATCGAAGAGTTGGTGCATGATGGGAAGGCTATGAAAATGGCAACCCGCTTATTTGCCAATAACTGTGCAGTTTGTCATGGTGCTGATGGTGGCGGAAACTTCAGCTTTCCAAACTTAACAGACAATGACTGGTTGTACGGCGGTTCTCCTGAAGCGATTAAACACACCTTGACTCAAGGGCGTAACGGCAATATGCCTCCCTGGGGACCAATACTCGGTGAGCAAAAAGTTGCACAAGTATCTGAGTATGTTCTTAAGCTATCCAGTCAGGATTATGATTTGAAGCTGGCTACCGAAGGCGAATCGGTATTTAGTCAAAACTGCGCAGCATGTCATGGTGCAGAAGGAAAGGGAATGCACGCTTTGGGCGCGCCTAACCTGACCGACAATATCTGGCTGTATGACGGTTCGCGTGAAGGTATTATTCACTCAGTACGTATGGGCTTGAATAACCATATGCCTGCGCAAAAAGATTTACTTCGTGAAGAGAAGATCCATTTGCTTACTGCATATGTATATTCTTTATCTTTTGAGTATGAATAGATAAGACTCAAACGCTAAAGCGTTAAATGGGCGTGCAGGTATGCGACAAAATGTCACAGTCCTTCACGCCCTTTTTTAATTTGGAATAGTATAAAGTATCAACCAAAGTCGTGCGTCTCAGTGTATTTTGAGACGCACGACGGATTCGATTTTTGGAGTAGCTAAGTGTCTGAACAGCGAAGTAGTGAAGAAAAAAATGCGGATAACAAAGCTTCTGACCAGTCAATTCGTTATGTAAACCTGTATGAAACCCCGGACAAAATATACACACGGAGAATAACCGGTTTTTTTCAAAATATACGTCGCTATACCGGTTTGCCTTTAATTGCAGCATATTTACTTTTACCTTGGTTAGTTATTGATGGCCGACCTGCGGTTTTATTTGATTTGCCCGCACGGAAATTTCATGTGCTGTGGATGACGTTTTGGCCTCAGGATTTCATGTTGTTGGCCTGGTTATTAATTATTTCTGCTTTCTCCCTATTTACGGTCACGGTGTTGTTAGGCCGGGTTTGGTGTGGTTTTACCTGTCCCCAAACGGTCTGGACAATGATGTTTATGTCCGTTGAACACATAGTTGAAGGGGATAGAAATAAAAGGATTAAATTAGATCGTCAGGGCTGGACCTTCGAAAAAATCAGCAAGAAAACCGTTAAACACTCTTTATGGATTTTAATTGGGTTTATTACCGGGGCGACTTTTATTGGGTATTTTGTACCCATTCGCGAGTTGTTAGCCGGCTTGATACCATTTCGTAATGATTTGGGTATGTTGCAAATCGGTGTTTCACCAGTAGCGGCTTTTTGGACGCTGTTTTTTACCACCATGACCTACTTGAATGCGGGCTGGATGCGTGAACAGGTTTGTAAATACATGTGCCCCTATGCGCGTTTTCAATCCGTTATGTACGATTCGGATACACTGGCAGTTCATTATGATCCAAAGCGTGGCGAACGACGCGGTACCCGAAAACCAACGGATGACTACAAGGCGAAAGGGTTGGGTGATTGTATCGATTGTTCCTGGTGTGTTCAGGTGTGTCCAGTGGATATTGATATTCGTGACGGTTTGCAATACGACTGCATCAACTGTGGTTTGTGCGTTGATGCTTGTAATGCCGTTATGGATAAAATGAAATACCCAAGAGGATTGATTCGATTTACATCGGAAGATGAGTTAAAAACCGGGAAAACCCGTTTTATCCGTCCAAGGTTATTTGGTTATAGTTTTGCTGTGTTGGCAATGATTAGTGCGTTCTCTTATGTGCTACTGTCCAGAACGGCGTTAAGCGTTGATGTGATACGGGATAGAGGAGCACGTTTGTATCGCATAGCCGGTGATCAGGTGCAAAATGTCTACACCATAAAAATCAACAATATGGATGATGAGCCTCACGAGTATTCAATTGAGCTTGATGGTAAATACCCATTTGAATTAAGAAATTATCGGCCGATGAGAATTGAGGCAGGTGAAGTGTTTACTTTACCCTTACGAATTTCTATTCCTCGAAGCGAGTTGAATACAGAAAAAGCTAAACTTAAGTTTATTGTTACCGCCCAGGATGACCCTGAATTACAGGCTGTCGAAACCACCAATTTTATTGGGCCTGCAGTAAAAAAGCGTCGTTAAACAGATTTAGGTAGAATGCGTGAATTCAAAACACGAACAGGATTCAAATCCTTGGTATAAAGAGTTTTGGGGATGGATTGTTTTTACCCCCTTAATCGTTGTTATATTAACTTGCACGGTTACGGTAACTATTGCAATTCGCTCAGCCGATGATGTAGTGATTGATGACTACTATAAAGAAGGTCGTTTGATCAATCGCAGTTTTTCTGCGGATCAAAATGCAATAGATCGCGGTATTTCCGGAACTCTGGTATTCAATCAGGCGGGGCGAGTAGTCTCGTTCACACTGGAAAAAACCGTGCAGTTGGAAGATGAGCTAGCTTTATTTATTTCACATCCGGCAAAGACTGAGCTTGATCGAACTATTCAATTGCAAAAAATTAGTTCGACGCGTTTTATTGCGGATAATGTAGATGTGGAAAAAGGTCGCTGGTATGTAAGGATTACTCCAGCTATTTCTGATACTTCTCAATTGCGTGGCGCAGATGGGGAAGAGAAAACGCAATGGCGTTTATCTGGAGAAATAGACCTGAATAATACGACGTCGATCGTATTGCGCTAATACGGATCAAAACATAATGAGCACTTGCTTTCACTGCGGGTTACCCGCGTTCAAGGAATATGAAGCAAAAATTGAGGGTGAATTAAAATCTTTTTGTTGTATCGGTTGTCAGGCAGTGGCTCAGGCCATCGCCGATGGCGGCTTGTCTGAGTACTACAACTATCGGGATGTGTCTGGCGAAACAGGAATCGCTCAAAAAACACAATTCGACGCCTATAATCTTGATGAAGTTCAGGCGGACTTTGTTACCTTTTCAGAAACTTCGATACGCACTGCCAGGTTAAATGTTGTTGGTATTTCCTGTGCTGCCTGTGCCTGGCTAATCGAAAACTACCTGGGCAAACTTCCCGGAATACAAAAAGTCATCGTCAATGTAACGAATCGACGGTGTATATTACAGTGGGATAATGATGAAATTCAGTTGAGTGCAATCATGCACGCTCTGGAGGATATTGGTTATCACCCTCAGCCAGCCATTGCCAGTCAGCAGGAAAGCACTCAGAAAAAAGAGGCAACCGGATTTTTACGTCGTTTGGGGCTGGCCGGTATTGGCATGATGCAGGTGGGTATGGTTGCTGTTGCACTCTATGCTGGCGAAGCCCAGGGTATTGATGCGCACTGGCAATCGTATTTGCGCTGGGTGAGTTGGCTTATTGCTACGCCGGTAATGCTTTATAGTGCCAATCCATTTTTTTATAACGCATATCGGGCTTTGCGGTTAAAAAGCTTGAATATGGATGTACCGATTGCTTTGGCATTATCCATAGCGTATCTCGCCAGTACCTGGGCCACTATTATTAACAGTGGTGAAGTGTATTTTGATTCTATTTCCATGCTGACCTTTTTTCTGTTGTTGGGGCGTTATATTGAAATGCGTGCCCGGCACAGTAGTGCTTTCGCTACATCCAATTTGTCACAACTGTTACCACTGTCAGCCGAATTAATGGAAGAGGGTGAAAAAAAACTGGTGCCGTTAAAAAGCATTCAGCCGGGTCAAATTGTTTGGGTAGATGCTGGCGCAGTGTTTCCGTGTGATGGGGTGGTTGAATCCGGAACCAGTACGGCGGATGAATCTCTGTTAACGGGGGAATCCGAGGCTAAACATAAAGCGCCGGGCGACAAAGTAATAGCCGGTTCCACCAATGGTGATACCGGGTTGCAAATTAAAGTCGCGGCGGTGTCTCAGAACACCTTGTTGGCCACCATTGAAAATTTAGTGGAAATTGCCACTACAACAAAACCCAAACAGCAAGTAATGGCAGATAAGGTTGCCAGCTATTTTGTTGGTGCCGTATTACTTGTTGCTACGTGTGTGGTTGTGGGCTGGTATTTTATTGCTCCAGAAAAAATACTGTGGGTGTTGTTGTCCGTGCTGGTGGTCACTTGCCCTTGTGCATTGTCTTTAGCGACTCCTGTTGCTTTAACCGCGGGAACACTTAAGTTACGACGAATGGGCTTGCTGGTTCGCTCTCGCTACTTTTTGGAATTGCTCCCCAGTATTACCCATATTGTGTTTGATAAGACTGGCACCTTAACGGAAGGGAAGTTATCGGTACTTAAAGTGGTCAGCCTCAGTGAGCATGATGAAAAATCCATTTTGGATATTGTGTCCGCGCTGGAAATAAATAGTTCTCATCCAATTGCCCGGGCATTTGATACGGTTGGCCTGCGACATATTGCCAGTAACGTAACGGTATATTCCGGTGAAGGTGTTGAAGGGGATATTGGTGGCATAACCTATCGGTTTGGTAAAAAAGAATTTGCTTCGCCAGAACAACTGCAAAATATTGAATACCCTGGTGACGGTTTTTGGCAACTGCTTGCGGATAAAGAGCGAGTGATTGGCTGGATTCTTTTACATGATTCGCCTCGACCTGAATTGAATAAAGTATTGGAAGAACTCAGTAAAAACCGAATTGACGTGACACTTCTCAGTGGTGATCGGGAAGAAAATGTGCGTGCCTTTGGCGAAAAACACAATATTGCAAACGTTGTTGGTGGATTGTTACCGGAGCAGAAACTGGAAATTATTCGTGAACTGCAAAGCTTTGGTCGGCAAGTGCTGATGGTGGGGGATGGCATTAACGATGTGCCCGTGCTCAGTGGGGCAAATTTATCTGTCGCTATGGCGGGTTCTACGCAACTAGCAGAATCAAAAGCGGACAGTGTTTTGGTGAATGGTGATTTGCGGACGCTGGTGAAAAGTCTGTCTTTTTCCCGTAGGGTAAAAGACACCATACGCCAAAATCTGGCTTGGGCCATTGCGTACAACCTGGTGGCGTTGCCGGCCGCAGTAACCGGAATTATTCCTCCATACCTTGCTGCAATTGGTATGTCGCTAAGTTCTCTTGTGGTGGTGGTAAATGCTCTGAGACTAAATCGGGGTAAAAAAATATCGGCCAGTGGTGATTAAATGGAAAGTCTATTTATTCTTATTCCAATCGCCTTAGTGTTTGTTGTTATTGCGGTTAAGGCCTTTTTTTGGTCTGTAAAATCTGGTCAGTTTGATGACCTGGATACAGAGGCCAAGCGCATATTATTTGACAATGAGCCTAAGAAAAATAAAAAAATGCAAGATCATCCGCAACAACAAAATCAACCTGAATATAAGGAGTGAACTTGGACAACCTTCCTTGGGTAACAGCATTCTTTTTGGGATTATTTGGCGCAGGCCATTGTTTAGGAATGTGTGGGGGCATCGCAGCAGCATTGTCATTTGCTGTGCCGGTAACAGAGCGATATAAAAAACTGTTGTTACTTTTAGGGTATAACATCGGTCGCATTTTAAGTTATACCGCATTTGGGGCGGCGGTAGGGGCTGTGGGCCACCAAATAGCAAACGCTAGTGGTATGCCGATACTTCGGGTGTTATCGGGTGTGTTACTGATTTTAATGGGCTTGTATCTGGCGGATTGGTGGAAAGGGTTAACCTATATTGAACGGTTGGGTAATGTTGTTTGGCGGAAAATCCAACCTTTAAGTAAAGCCCTGATGCCGGTTAAACGATTGGATCATGCCATATTGTTGGGTGCAGTTTGGGGCTGGCTACCTTGCGGTTTGGTGTATTCTGCCGCCACATATGCGGCAATGCAATCCAGTGCAACCCATGGTGGTGCGGTGATGCTGGCGTTTGGTTTAGGTACTTTACCTGCAGTATTTCTAGGCGGGTTGGCCGGTCAAGGAGTGAAAGAATTTTTGCAGAATAAGTGGGTGCGCCGTACTTTTGCGGTCCTGTTTATTATTTATGGTGGATGGGTTCTCTATGGCGTAACACAGAGAGGCCATGCCGATCATTCCCAGCATATGATGACAGAACAGCAGGCGTCAGAAGAGGACCCTGTTAACTGTCACTGATTTCCACAGCTTTTTCCTCGATTATCTGCTATAAATTAGCAGTGAATGCGCTTGCCATAACAACTGACAATAATTGGCGTTGGGGAAAATCATGGAACAAGTCTTTGTCGCAAATCCGAAGGGTGGGTGTGGGAAGACGACAATAGCGACACATCTGGCGGGCTTTTATTCCAGCCAGGGATTTAATGTGTTGTTGGTGGATCACGATGCTCAACGCTCCAGTTCCGATTGGCTAGCTGTTCGCCCGAAAGGTTGTTCCCCTATTGATTTGGTCGCCGCCTCGGCGGATACCCCAACCCAGACAAATGGCGCCGATTGTGTTGTCCATGATATGCCTGCGGCCTGGTCGCTTGAGCATGTTTCCAAAATTTTGCACAGCGGTGATAAAGTCCTTATTCCTGTGCTTTCTTCTCCTACCGATATCAAAGCCAGCTTTCGTTTTATTATGAGTTTACATCGCTCTGGTGTGATGGAGTCTGGTATTGACGTGGGGTTAATTGCCAATCGTGTGCGAACCAATACCAATTACGTCCAAATTTTGAATGAGTTTTTGGAACGGATAAATTTGCCAATGGTGTCGAGTTTACGTGACACTCAGAATTATGTTCACGCTATGGATAAGGGCGTAACAATTTTTGATTTTCCGCCATCGCGTATAAAAAAAGACAGAGAGCAGTGGCAGCCGGTTTTGGATTGGTTGGCGGTGGATGCATAACTTTCAGAAAACCTTTTCTGCCTTGGCAGACTATCGGAGGCAGGACGCCGACGATAAGCGTATAGGGATATATTCACAGCGAGTCTGCAAAGGCTAAAAGGTTGTCCGTATAACGTTAATGTAAATCCGCTGCTATTTTCTCGACACGCCGTAAATCCATCCATGGAGGCTCGTCGCCAGCTTCCCTGCTGTCGACGGTCGTGCTCATAGCATCGGTTTTACTTTGGTTTTTTCTGCAGGTCTATAGTGTTTATTTATGGTTGTCCAAATAAGCTCATTAATAAAATGATCATGGCTAGCCGGGAAACCACCAATTCCCAGAGATAACCATCATATTTAATAACGCCAAGGTATCTTTAAAATAGGCGTCCTGCAGAGGAAGTGTCTTTCCTTCGTGAACCAGAAAACGACTTTCCGTTCCGTAAGCATGCGCCTGACGTAAGAACTTCCAGCCCTTGGATAAATCTTTCTTACCGTCTTTTCGAACAATTTGAGACGCAATTAAACCAGAAGAAAAATGCAAGGCTTCCAGGTTATTCCTCTTACCCTGATGGTCATGGTAAGGGCTTTCTGCCTGATCCCAATCAATCGTGTCTTTTCCGTCGAGAGTGTAGCTGTCGACAACCTTTTCCCATTTACCATTTACCATTGGTGCAATCCAGGATGCAATTTTTTCCAACTGTGCCTTGCTTCGTTCATCACCGGAATGAAGGTAATCTGCGGCTAAGCGGAAGGGTAAACGACAGGCGTTTTCTGAATAGTGATTGGTTGGGAAATCTTCATCCAAAAACTTTTCTGGAGCAGGCCGAGGGTATTTGCCAACAATAAAATCCGAAGCCAAACCAGTACCCTTATTGTATTCTGAATTGAATACACTCAACACGTTGTAAATTTCATCAATGGCATCGTTGAATAACGGTTTTTTATCAGCATCGGCGTAGATAGCAAACGCACGCAGGTTATCCAGCATAAAGTCGCTGGAGCGAGTCACCCACTTAGTATAAGGCGCGTCGTCGTCGTGCCAGTCTCCCAACTGAACCCGTTTGGATTCATGGTGAATAAGATTACTGTAAATACCGCCGTTAATCATATCCTTCGCCATATCCATGTAGCTCTTGGCAAACGGGCTTTTCCCTGGCCATTGTTTGGCCCCCATTAGCAGTCCATACGCGATATCCATATCGCCATCAGTTGCGCTGCCAATTTCGTCTTTTTCCTGTGTGCCAGCAATGTGATTTTGGGTAATTACCCAATTCATCATGTGATTTTCTTTGTGCTTGTGAGCCAGATAAAGTCTAACCAGAGAATCATATTTTTCTTTCTCACCCATAATGGCAAAAATGATCATGCCGTAACCGGTATGTTCGGAAGCACTGACCATAGGGCCTAGTGAATCCTGATTATCGCTCCAGGGATCGGGGTAACCACCGGTTACATGGCCTTCTATATAACCAATATTATCGTAAGGTGCGGGATAGGTTCGGTAATAGTGGGCTAACCATTTCTGATAATATTGATGTATGTCTTTATCCAGTGTTTTTTGGGAATACTTGGGTTTGCTAATTCGATAAGTCTTTTCCTTTTGCGCCATAGGAAAAGGCATTGCATCTGGGTATGCTTGAACTGCGAGTAAGTTCATTGAAAGGGATATAAAAAATATAGCCAGAATCCGCATGTAGTTACTCCTAATCAGGATAGGTTCCGGGCTTCTCAAAACAGCTGCGATGGAGAAGTGTAAATTGTCTATTAAGCCATACTAAGTGTATATCCCTGTTTGTGAAATAGTGGCCCAATTAATACAATACGCAGTACTAAACTTGCTTTCTGCATGATTGTTCTTTGAACCTAATTATTTCATAGGCTGTTGCCGATTAGTGGGTGCTTACATTGGTTGTAGATCTTTGTCTTTAGGGAAATTATTCCTGAACACTATTCCGATGGTTACACTAAAGTAATTAAAAATCGGAAAATCAGAGGAACGTGTTGGAAAAAGAATCCTAATTAACTGTTTCTGTTTCAACCACTGTACCGGTAATGCTCACGGTCATTTTTTCCAATAGCATACTTCCTGATGTGGACTGGATTGCAAATGCTTGCCTCCCATCGAGAAAGACGAGGGAGTCTGTATGCCAGTCTGAAAGACATATTGGTCGAGACTCAAAAGGTGGTTGAGATATGTTTCGCCAACCGTAACTAAAGTCTTTAATTGGGCCAATACGAATGCCGTCACCGGGGTCTGCCAGATCTAAACTAAAGTAAGTACGAAAACATACGCGCTGAATTGAGGAAAAGCGCTGAGTAAAGCTGATGCTTGCTTGATACACTTCTCCTTGCTTCAGCAAAAGTGGTAATCTCTGGTTAAAGCTGGCCTCCTGAGTATATGTTCCCGCATCTGCCCAGGTAACAAGCATGGTGAAACTTATGAGCATGAAAAATAAAACAAGTCTCATGATTGCTCCTTTTTTAATCAGTTGGACATCATAAAAAATCCAATGCTTGCCAGACATATCTGCCATGTCCTTGTATCTGCATTGGTGGGTATTATTACTGGTTGATGTCTCAAATCTTGAGACTCTGAAGTTGACTTAGAGGAAGTCGTTACCGTGGATGGATTTGACCGAATATACGATTTGCACAGAATTCTAAAAAACCGAAAAACTGCCATATCAACCCAGGATATCTTGCAGGAAATGGAGTGTTCCAGAGCGACGTTTAACAGAATTAAACGTCACATGACGGATTTTCTCGGTGCGCCTATTGCCTACTCCCGCGAACAGGGTGGTTACTATTATCAAGAAGATAAAGATTCCGGTTTTGAATTGCCGGGGCTTTGGTTCAATGAAAAAGAATTATTTTCCTTATTACTTATACAGCAACTATTAAATAATTTGGGAACGGGATTTCTGAAAAAAGAGTTTTCTCCTATTACCGAAAAAATTACCAAACTGTTAAAAAGCAATCAGATTGATCATTCCAAAATTAAAGAACGAGTGCGTTTTCTTGGGGTGGCAATGCGGGATGTTGAGCCGGGTATTTTTACCAAAATTGTGGACGCCACATTAAATGGAACAAGTATTGAAATCGTTTACATGAGTCGGGATCAGGGAGAGCAAAGCGAACGCGTTATTTCTCCACAGCGAATTATAAACTATCGCAATAACTGGTATCTTGATGCCTGGTGCCATAAGCGTGAAAGCTATCGGACATTTGCTCTGGATTGTATCATCGGGGCACATGAAACCACGGCTCGTTACCAAGAGGTAGATCAGCAAGCCTTAGATCAATACTATCAAGCCAGTTATGGTATCTACGCCGGAAACAATGTTGAATTAGCTAAGGTTCGTTTTTCTAAAGACGTGGCATACAGTGTGTCGAGAGAAATATGGCACCCCGAGCAAAGGGGTGAGTTTCTGGAGGATGGTCGATACTTGTTAACGCTTCCCGTAAATATTGGGCAACCTCATGAGTTTATTCAGGATGTGATTCGATATTTCGCACACGCTGAAATTGTTGCACCTCCGATACTAAGGGAAAAGTTACATCAGGCAATAACAGAAACCCTGGCGCTGTATCAAGAGGAATCGTAGAAAGGAACACCATATTGGTAAGTTGTGTGAGGATGACATAATGACCGTTAAAAAATGTATCGTTTCAGTAGTGCTGGTGTTTGCATTCGCTATCATGTGGAATGGTTTATTTCATATGGTGCTGATTTCCGAACAAAACGCATTAATCGCTGATCTTAGAAGATCGGATATGTCCGAAAAAATGCTTCTATCGTTGCTCATTACCCTCGGTATGGCGATTCTTTTTGTTATCAGTTATAACAAATGGCTGAGTAAAGGTGATGTGATCGAGAGTCTTACTCACGGGTTATTCTTTGCGGTTCTTGCCGGTGTGTTGGTTAACGCCAATCAATATTTTATCTACCCCATTCCCGGAAAGCTTGCATGTCTTTGGTTTATGGGTGGTTTAATAGAATTTTGTTTTTACGCCTTAATTGTTTGGTTGGTGCAGCGTTATGATTGATGTTAAAAAAGTCGTAATATTTGTTGACGTGCAAAACGTGTATTACACCTCCAGGCAGACTTTTGGCCGAAATTTCGACTATAACAGGTTTTTTGCCAAGGCCACTGAAGGGAGAACGCTGGTAAAGGCAGTTGCTTATGCAATTGATCGAGGGGATTCTAAGCAACGAGAGTTTCAAAATATTTTGCGTGCAATCGGTTTTGAAGTGAAGTTAAAGCCGTTTATTCAGCGGTCTGATGGTTCTGCCAAAGGTGACTGGGATGTGGGAATCACTATAGATGCTCTGGAGTATTCGCAGGACGCTGACGTCGTTGTTTTGGTGTCGGGAGATGGTGATTTTGACTTGCTCGTGAATAAACTGCGTTTAGATAAAGGCAAACATGTTGAAGTCTATGGTGTGGCCAAACTTACTTCCGATTCTCTGATCAATGCCGCCAGTGAATTTATTGCAATTGATGATGCGCTTTTATTGGGTTAGTAAAAAAACAGACTTTTACTCTGTTTAATATGTCATTCTTCGTTAAAGTAACCATGCTGTAGAAAGTGAATTATATGCTTAATTACTTCCGGGTCTCGCATCATTAGTGGATGACTAACAGGAAGGGTGAGGTGATCCTGCATACCTTCCAGCTTGGTATTTTCTACAGTGACTTTTCCATCGTCTTCATTCGGCAGAATGCTGGATAGAATTAAGTTTATGCTTTTGTTTCCCGCGATAATGCCCAAATCAAAGTTTGCTGGGCCGAGTTGGTTGGGAATACTGAGTTCTCCCGTACCAAGCTGTAATCCTGCTGGGCCATTAATCAGCTTGAATCCGGGTACATCTTTTAATTTATCGACTACTTGACTGCCTTTGTTTGGTGGGCCGAGCATAACCACATGACCTAAATTCTCGATCGTATGATATTTGAGATAGTAGCGTACCAATATGCCGCCCATTGAATGGGTGACGAAGTGTATGGACTTTACTGTGCCACACTTTTCCAGTGCAGTTGATACGGTTTTGTCGCTCAGTAATTCGATGGTTTTTTGCGTTGACGGGTATCCTTGATTGATGACGCGATAACCAATCTCACTGAGTTCTTTCTCAATAGGGGTTAACGATTTACTGCTTCTAGCGAGGCCATGCAATAAAATAACGCACTCGTCCTTAACTTCATGTTTTTGTTCTTCTTCGGCAAAAACATTGGTTGCTGTAAACAAAGCAAATTGAAATACGAAAATATTGATTAGAATTTGCTTGTATTTACGCATAATATTTTTCCCCTCAGGCCGTATTAGGGC
This sequence comes from Teredinibacter sp. KSP-S5-2, assembly GCF_032773895.1. Classification (NCBI taxonomy): domain Bacteria; kingdom Pseudomonadati; phylum Pseudomonadota; class Gammaproteobacteria; order Cellvibrionales; family Cellvibrionaceae; genus Teredinibacter; species Teredinibacter sp. KSP-S5-2. Next base: position 727,372 of record NZ_CP120416.1, read on the forward strand.
CTGAGTTGTTTTAAGAGCGCCTGAAGCGGGTGCGGGACCAAGTAGCTGGATTCACGTTTTACCTGGCTACGGCAGGAGTAACCGGTGGCGACAAGGTTATTTTCATCTTTATAGGTGTCGACCACTTCCTGCCAGCTCATGGCATAAATGTCTTTGGATGTTTTCTGGTTACGTGCTTCATGACCGAAGGTGCCGGACATGCCACAACATCCCAAGTCTAATACGTCCAGGTTGTGCCCCAGTGCTTTAAACGTTGTTTGCCAGTCTTTAAGTGAGCTGACTGCGTTGGCACTTTCTATACAGTGGGACATCAATTTAAAGTCCCCTGGTGAAAACAGCGGGGCTTTGGTTTTTAGTGTGCCTGAGTGACTTGCTAAAAACTCTTGAAATAACTGAATATGGGGAACGGTTTCCTCTGTCACATATTTTTTGTATTCATTGCGGTAAGTCATGGTCATGGAGGGATCTACGCCAACCAGTTGAATACCGCTTGCCGCGAGTTTACTTAACTCACGCACATTTTTTGTTGCGACTTTTCTAAAGCTGTCCAGAAAACCGTGAACATGCAGTGGTTTACCATTGGGTGAGTACGGCGCTAGGAAGGGTTTGAAATCCAGCGCTTTTAACAGTTGAATACAATCTGCTACTAACGGTGCTTCGAAGTAACTGGTAAATGCATCTTGAACGATAATAACGGTTTTTTCTTTTTCTGCATCGGAAAGCTTGGCCAGTTGTTGTTCGTCTGCTATGTCGATGTCGAAGTCTTTCAGTTGTTTCTTACTTAATAATGGCGCATCGACAAATCCCACGCCTTTACGTAGCACGAATTTCACGATGCCGTTTTTCATAAAGAAGTTATATAAACCTGGCCAGTGAGAAAATGGCGGCAGAGAGTATTCCAACAAGCCCACCAGGTAATCTTTTAACGGCCGTAAATATCGGGTGTGATAGAGGCTTAAAAACTTGGCCCGGAATTCCGGTACATCCACTTTAATGGGGCATTGCCCAGTACAGGATTTGCAGGCAAGGCAACCGGCCATGGAAGCGTAGACTTCGTGAGAAAAATCTTCCGCACGTTTTTCTGGCATCCAGGTGTTCACCATTTTTTGTGGCAAGCTGAGTAAAGCATTTTGTTTTTCTTCGCCCTGGAGGTGCTTGTGGGGCATGTAACCTTTGTCTGAAGCTTGCTTTAACCACTCACGCATTAATGAGGCGCGCCCCTTGGGTGAATGGGTGCGTAAACGGGTGGCTTTCCAGGATGGGCACATGGCATCGTTTGGGTTCCAATTAAAACAGGCTCCATTGCCATTACAGTAAACTGCATCGTCAAAGGCTTGCCAGCTTTCCTGAAAAATAAGTTTGTCCTGTGCACCGCGAGTTGGAACTTCGTCAATGCGAAGTAGGGATTCGCTTTCGCTGGGCGTGGCAATTTTTCCGGGGTTTAATTGGTTGTATGGGTCAAATGCCGATTTAATTCGGCGCAGTTGCGGGTAAAGGTCACCGAAAAATGCCGGTGAGTATTGCGAGCGAACACCTTTGCCGTGTTCACCCCACAGGAGCCCGCCGTATTTATGTGTCAGGTCGGCCACTTTGTCAGAGATTTCCCAGGCAATTTTTTCTTGCCCTGGGTCTTTCATATCCAGAGCGGGGCGAACGTGTAAAACACCGGCGTCGACGTGGCCAAACATACCGTAGGAAAGCTGGTAGGAATCCAGAATTGCGCGAAATTCCAAAATAAAATCGGCCAGCTTTTCGGGTGGTACTGCGGTGTCTTCCACAAACGGAATCGGGCGGGCTTCGCCTTGTGCGTTGCCTAGAAGTCCTACGGCGCGCTTGCGCATGGCCCAGATTTTACCGATGGCATCCTTCCCTTGAGCCAGGGCGTAGCCAATGCGTCCGGTGTCACTCAGCGATTTTTGAATGGCCTTAACGAATTTTTCGACTTTTTTGTTCAGCTCGTCTTCGTCCTGGCCGGTAAATTCGACAAGGTTGATTCCCTGCAATGGTACCGGCGTTTGCTCGGCAAAAAAATCTTCCACCTGATGCCAGATAAAATCGTTCATGGCCAGGTTCAATACTTTTGAGTCAATGGTTTCGATGGATGTGGGTTCACTCTTCATTAGCTCTGTGGCATCGCGCAGAGAAGTATCAAAGTCCGCATACTTCACCACCACCAGAGAGCTGAACTTGGGAATAGGAATCACGTTCAGCTTGGCTTCTGCAATAAACCCCAGCGTACCCTCGCTGCCGCAGAGAATATTGTTCAGGTTGAAGCGGTCTTGTTCGTCGCGGATATGGGCCAGGTCGTAACCTGTTAGGCAGCGGTTTAGTGGCGGAAATGTGGCTTTAATTTGTTCGGAGTATTCCAGGTCGATACTGTTGATCAAGCGGTGAATAAGGCCGTTTCGATCCTGCTGTTCCACTGCAGCTTCGAATTCATCTTCTTCCAAGGCTTTACTGTGAATAACACTGCCATCCATCAGGACAGTGGTCAGCTCCAGTACGTGGTCGCGGGTTTTTCCATACAAACAGGAGCCCTGGCCGGATGCATCGGTATTGATCATGCCGCCAATGGTGGCTCGGTTGCTGGTGGAAAGGTCGGGGGCGAAAAATAAACCGTAGGGTTTGAGAGCAGCGTTCAGTTGGTCTTTGACTACGCCGGTTTGTACCTTTGCCCAGCCTTCTTCTACATTGATTTCCAGTACTTGGTTCATGTACTTGGATAGATCCACCAATATACCGTGGGTGAGGGATTGTCCGTTGGTTCCTGTGCCGCCGCCTCGCGGGGACATCTGAATGGACTGGTATTCCGGCAAGCTGGCCAAGTGGGTGAGGATGACCAGATCGTCTGTGCTCTTGGGGTAGAGCACCGCTTCAGGTGTCATTTGGTATACGGAGTTGTCCGTGGATTGCACGACCCGATCTGCAAAGTCGGCGTGAATGTCTCCTGCAAAAGAGGAGTTGCCTAGCAGGTCAAGGAACTTGGCGTAAAGGTGTTTGAGTTGAGGAACTGCATCTAACTTCGGGATCATCTGCGCTGTATACCAATCTACCGGAAAATAACGGCCGTATTGTACCGAGTTTCTGGCACGCGCGCAGAGAATCTATATCTCATCAAAGCATGAATCGAGCCTGTAGCTGGGGGAGTTAAAAGCTGAGTAGGGCGATCGCTTTGTGCTCGTCTATGGTGAAGTTGAACTCCCAGTGTTGGGTTTCGGCAATTTTCTTCACAAGTGATAGACCTAGGCCAAAACCTCCGGTATCGACACAGAATTCGATGTCTTCGTCAGACGCGTTGCAATGGTCGTAGTGGGGGCTTGGGTTGGTTATGCGGATGGCATTGGGTTTGGGGCTGTCGATCAGTATTTCGCCTTGCATACAGTGCTGGAATGCATTGCGGATCAAGTTATCCAGCGTAATGTATATTAGGGCTTTTTCGATTTGCAGTGGCGCAAGTCCGTCCAGTTGGCATTGAACATCTACATTCTTGTTTTGCAGCAGGTTACTGTTTTCTTCGATAAGTTCTTTTGTCAGGGTGTCCAGCTCAATGCTGCCTCTACTTGGTGAAGAGGTGGACTTCTCTGGGTGCGCTAACCACAGAATCGCTTCTGTTACCGCTTTCATGGTGTCGCTGGCTCGACGAATTCTAAGCAGCAGATCTTGCTCTTTGTTTTGATTAACTGCGGGCTGTTTACGAATGTGATCCAACACATCCATGGTGTTACGAATTATCGCGATCGGAGTGCGTAGCTCATGGCTGGCGTTACGTAAAAACTGCCTTTCGCGACTGTTTTGCTCATGAATATGCTGCAGTGACTGGTGTAACGTTCGTGCTAACTGGCCGATTTCGTCGTCGCGGATATCGGCTGGAAGTGCCTCTAATTCCTCCCGGTCGTGGTTGCGTTTCACCCATTCTGACAAGCTGCCGATTGGCACCAGTGCCCTTTGGATAACCCGGTAAAAGACCAGCAGCATCAGGGTTACCATGATGGCACCAGCCAGCGCCAGAACCCGGAATTTGTTTTTGATATGTTCCTCTACGGAATCCGGTACAACAATTTCGTAATAGAGGTAAAACTTCTCCTCTCGTCCGGGCAAGTCACTTACTTGTAAATGGAGGTGGCCGTCTCCATTCGGGTATCGTTTTGGCACATACATGATGCCTTCCTGGGTTTTGTACAGGGTGTCCCAGTTTTCTGGTGGGAATGCCTTCATGATCGATTGGGGAATGGTATTCAACCCAATATACCCCTGTAGCGTTTGCGATTGCGGCAGAGGCGTTGAGGGGTCTTTACTATACGCGTCGAGAAATCTGGCTGATTCATAGAGCAGAACCCCGTGGGTTGCTTTGGCCGAGCCCCAGGCAAAAAGCATGGTGAGCAGCACGGTGTAACAGGCAACCAGGGAAATAGAAAAAATGGCAATAATTTTCCCTACCCGAACGGGTAGGGATTTGGTGAAATTAGTCATCTTCGCGAAGCGCCACACCCACACCACGTAAGGTATGAATCAAACTCTTGTCGTAGGGTTTATCGACCAATTTGCGCAAAGTATAGAGGTGTGATTTTAAGGCTTCCGAATCGGGGGGGCTGTCCTGCCATAGGGTTTTTTCCAGCGTTTCCCGGGAAAGCACTTTGGGACTGGCTTGCATGAGTGCCACCAGTATTTTCCAGCAGGCAGGGGAAAGATCAATAAGGTTGCCTTGTCGGGTTGCCTGGTGGGTTTCCAGGTTCAATTCTAAATCCGCTACCTTGAGAGTTCCTGCTTCGGCTGGCATGGACTGGCGTTTGTTTAGCGCGATGAGTCTGGCTTCCAGTTCGGGCAGGTCAAATGGTTTGACCAGATAGTCGTCTGCACCCGCTTCAAACCCGGCCAGTTTGTCTTCCAGCGTGTCTCTTGCCGTTAGCATAATCACTGGAGATGTGCAGCCGTGCCTGCGCAGTGCCTGGCAGAGTGACAAACCATCAAGGCCTGGCATCATTATGTCGAGTACCAGCACATCGTAGCTGTTTTCCTTGATCAACTGTAGAGCATGATCACCACGTTCAGCATAGTCACATTCGATACCTTTCATTTCCAGGTAATCTAATACGCTGGCACCGAGGTCTCGATTGTCTTCTACCACAAGTACTAACATGCATATGCTCCACTTAAGATCGTAATTGGCGCCATTATACCTTAGAAATTACAAAAAACTTTCACTTGAAATTGACTCTATAGGGTACGTCCTATACTCTGCGCGCCGCTTTTCACGGGGCTGTGAAAAGAAACTGACACCTTGTGTTGTTAGTATGCCGCCTCGAAAGCTTAAGGAAATAAATTTGAGAGTTGTAATTCGCCGGAAGCGTTTTTTAGGAGTAAAGTATGTTTTTTGTTTTTCGTGCACTTGTGGCTTTATTAACTATGACGTTATTGTCTATAGGGGGTTGGGCTGCAGAGCCAAGTACTCAAGCACAACTTCCCAATTTTTGGGGGGCGTCTTTAGTTGTTCTTGGTTTCGCGACTTTAGTTGTTTTACGACGTCGCCGAGCATAGTTTTAGAATGATTCGAAAAGCAATAATAAATAAGCGATAGTAGAAGTTTGTTCATGGGTGGCTCTTAAACCACCCTGATTTTCCCTTCAATATTCCCCCCTCAATTTTTTGTTCTAATAGTGCAATCTGATCTAATAATTAACCCGTGATATAAAAATATTCTCTTGCTGGCATATTTCTCTGTGCAGGATGTGGGTGACTGCTAGAGTTAAATCAGACACCAGAATCTCAGATCGCAGGTTTTGTTTCGCTATGGAAAAAGTACTGATTATTGATGATGAAAAATTCATTCATAAAGTATTGATAAAAATGCTTGCCGGTGAATTTGAAATCAAAAGTGCTTACGAAGGTGAAGAGGGAGTACAGCTGGCGAATAGCTGGAAACCGAATATTATTTTGCTGGATGTCGAAATGCCTGGCCGAAGCGGTTACGAAGTCTGTGATTTGTTAAAGCGGGATAAAAACACTTTCGATATCCCTGTTATATTTATTTCTTCCAGAAGTTCTCTGCGTGAGAGAATGCTTGGGTATGAAGTTGGCGCTGATGACTACTTGGTTAAACCTTGTGACAGCGACGAGTTGTTGGCGAAAATAAAAGTGATTACTCAGCATGCGCGGGCAAAAAATGTTTTGCGCTACGATGCTTCTAATGCCCAACAAACTGCAATGGAGGCGATGTCTACCAGTTATGAGCTGGGTAAGGCGGTGCGGTTTGTTGAACGTTCTTATCTTTCTCCCGATTTTGAATCTCTGGGCGAATACTTGATGGACTTTATGCGCAGCCTGGGTTTAAGTGCAGTGGCAATGTTTCAAGGGCGAAGGGGAAACTTCTATGCGTCTTCAACACTAAAGGCTCCGACTCCCTTAGAAAAGGACTTGATGGAAATGATGCATAAGCATGACCGCTTTGTGGATTTTGGTAGTCGTACACAAGTGAATTATCCGCAGGTAGTGCTTTTGGTAAAAAATATGCCGTTAGATGATCGAACCCAGTATGGTCGATTGAAGGATATCTTTCCCTTTGTGCTTGGTGCAACCGATGCCAAAGTACGTGTTATTGACGCTGAACACGCATTAAAAACCCAGAGCGCCGATTTGGCTGGCTCGGTAGAAGCGGTACAGATGACCATTGATTCTATACGTGATTCGTTTTCGCTGAATATGAATGCAGTATCCAGCATCATGTCTGAGTTGGTCGCAACGTTATCACTGGATATGCGAAATATGGGGATGGATCACGACCAGGAAGAGTATGTGTGCGATAAGGTCGAATCCTCCGCAAAAAAAATTCACACCTGTTTACAGGAAAATGCCTCGATAGAAACCAATTTGGCCGAGGTGGTTGCGCTACTGCGACGTTTGAATAGTGAGCAGCGGCGTATTATCGATGAAACCTTGACCGTTCCTCCCGTCGAAGATGATGTCAGTGATGATATAGAGTTGTTTTAAGTCGATCGTCACCCTCTTTGAAAACAATGATATTATTCCTCCTATCAGGGGGATAGTTGTGTGAATCTTAAAAAAAGCCTTTTTTCTGTTAACTTTTCATTTGGCAGTCTTGTTGTTGCTTTGGTTTTATCTTGGGCGTTGTTGGCCGTAAACAACTTTTTTTATGGTGTCTGGCATGATTTTGGCGGTATTAAACAAGGGATTGAACAATATGGGCCACAAAACCGCTACAAGCTGGGGTTTGCAGAAACCACTAAAGAAGAGCGCGCCCGTTTGTTTTCGGAAATTGTTCGCGAAATACATACCGGAGGAAAAGGGCTGGAAGATATTCAGTTTACCGTTGATTCTGTCGGGCATTCACAGCGGTTGCTAAGACAACCAGAGGTGGTTCATTTACTGGATGTTGCGCACTTGATCGAAGTGTTGGCTATTTTTTCCATTTTCGTGTTTTTTGTTTGGGGCGTGCAGGTTGTTTGGGTTTTTCAAAAAAAAGCATCTGTCCCCAGTTTTAAATTCCAGCTTGTTGGACTTTTATCTGGCGTGGTTTTGGCTGTATGTCTGATTTTTATTATCGGGCCTGATACTGTTTTTAGCTGGGCTCACGAGACAGTGTTTCCCGATGATCACCAGTGGTTTTTCTATTATCAGGAATCGCTAATGTCTACCTTAATGCTTGCCCCTATCATATTCGCTTATATTGCTGTGACGTGGACGGTCTTGGCGACGTTAATCTATATTGCTGTGCAGTTTCTTCTCCTCAAAGCAATACAAAAAAAAATCGGGTGTTAGTCAACTCTGCTTTTTTGTTGGGTTAAAAGATTACTCTACGTTCGATAATCCGTTTTGGATCACGTCGGGTTCACAATATATAAAAATAGTAAACAAAAATTTTTTTTATAATCCGCAATAAAAATTTCTCCGTAATAATTGGCACGTTCCGACAATGCGGAGAAACAACAATGAAAATCTTCAATATGTTCCTTGTCTCACTGGTTATGGTCTTTTTGACTGCATGCGGTGGTGATAATAATAATTCCAACTACGTGTATATGCCCAAAAAAGAAGGTGAACTGAGGGTAACCCATGCCTCCCCAGATGCTCCTGCTGTGAATGTGTATGTCGACGGAGAACTTGTTCTTGCCGACGTTGATTACAAAGTGAGTTCAGGCAACCTTGTGATGGAAGAGGGTATTTATTCTGTAGAAGTACGGGGTATTTTACCTGACGACTCAGAGGTGTCAGTCATCGGCCCAGTTGATATTACGATCAGTGATGACGTACGCACTGATGTTGTCGCATGGGATAAATTATTTAACGGTACTGACCTCAATATTAAAGCGGCAGTACTGAATAATGATATAAGTACTGTATCTCAGGTCGAAGTGGCCATTTTACATGCGGCACCTCAGGTCGCCGATGTGGATATTTATGTTTCATCTCCTGGTGAGGATATATCCACGCTCACCCCTCTAGACGCCGGATTCGGTGGATATATTGAACCTGTAGAGTTAATGGCGGATACGGATTATCAGGTGCGTATAACCGCTGATGGCAGCCCCGATGTTGTGTATGACAGCGGGACGCTTAGTTTTCCTGCAGGTACCGAGTTGACATTAATCGCAGTGGAAAATACTACCGGCATTGGTGCTAACCCTGTCAACCTGTTAGCGGTCGGTAAAGACGGAGCATCCGAGGTACTGGATAATCAAACCCAAGCAGAAGTCCGTGTTGTTCATAATTCTGCAGATACACCTGAGGTGGATATTCTGGTAAATGGTACTGAAGTGCTGGCCAATGTTGCCTACCCAAATAGCGCAGCATATGAAGCGGTGTCTGCACCAACTGGGACTTACACGGTAACGGTTGCGGCGGCGGCGGATAATTCTATTGCCCCGATTGAAGAGTCCCTGTCTCTTGTTAATGGTATGAGCTACACCGTGGTGGCAGTGGGTGGATTGAATTCCGTAACAGATGAAACCTTGGAAGCGGTTGTCACATCTGATAATCGCCGCTCGGTGGTGACTCAAGCCAGCTTGAGAGTAATCCACGGTTCCTACGCGGTAGCGGAAAGCATTCCAGTTGATGTTTACCTGACGGATTCTGCGGTGATTACCGATGCGACAGCGGCGATTGAAAATCTGGCCTATCGAGCCGTTACTGATGAGCTTCCTGTTGCTGCTGGTGACTACTACATTACCGTGACTGCTGCAGGGGACAAGTCGACCGTTGCTTTCGCAGCAGGTCCAGTAACCTTGAATGCGGGGACCAATTACACTGTGATTGCTCGAGACCCTGGTACAGGTGAAACTGGGTCTCCTCTCATCCTTGCAACCATTCTTTCCGAATAGGTTTCACTCCCTCGCGTGTTGCGTCTAACGTGATGCGCGGCACCGCCGGCTATGTCGGCGGTGTTTTTTTGTTTCAAGCATTGACCTCAATATGTGGTCGTTCTTCCTGAGTAAATTGTTTCACTGCATACCAACCAAATATTGACATGGATAAAACGACTTCGACGATATGCGCTGCGCGAAGGTGATCTGACATAAATGGATTGGGGTGCAGTAATTGTGCTGCGCCGAATACGGAGAGTGAAAAACACACCGCAGGGGTTCTATGTTGTGCCGGCATGGCCTGGACAACCAACCAGACAATCATTGCCCAGATTACACCACGTCCAAATTGGAAAATAGGCATCCAGACTGGTGGGGACATGGTTTGGTAGGTCGCTTCAAAAGCCTCACCGCCGAGAGGCATAACAATAAATGCTCCTGCGGCTAGATAGCAGACAACATAAGCAAAGGCGATGATAAGTACGGGTTTTACTGGAGGAAAAGTGAACGCTGTTGACGGCGGTGAATGCCATTTTTTGTTCCAGCTTATGATCAGTAAGCACATAAGGCCGCATAACAGAAGGCCGTGAAAGGTGGCCCCAAGTATGGCTTCGACACTCATCATTGGAACGCTTTGCCAGATGTTCAGAAAGAACAGCGCTTCAATCATCATCATGAGTATTTTTGTCCCGGCATAGACTGCGAATAGCACGCCCAATAAACGCCAGCCTCCGTAGTGGGATTTCCGTGCAAGAAAATCCAACACCAGCAATTCTCCAAGCGAAATCAGGATCAGATCCGGCCAGGAGATTGGGGACTCTGCGTCAACAATGGCAGGGAAGGCTTCAATGGTGATCATGCCAATAAGAGTAGTGGATAGCAGCGCACAGATGACCAGCAATGGCCATTTGATAAAAGACTTCTGAATAATATTCATAGGTTATTTCCCAAAGCAACAGATGTTGTCTTTATCTAAGGCTAAAAAAGAGCCCGGATAAATGGGAAAATCGGCCTTAATAGCCTGGGAAATTTGTCCTAGTCCCAAAAAATAACTTTGGATATCAGGGAGTTAGAATACTAGCTTTGATCTCCCGAGTTGCCTGTTATACGTGACACCAGGGCGACTCGGTTGGTGATATTAAGCTTGCGGAATATGGTGTAGAGGTGATTTTTTACTGTGCTCGGCGCAATGTTTAGTTGAGCGGCTATTTCCTTGTTGCTTAAACCCTGGCTGACGGCCAGTGCGATTTCCTTTTCCTTGTCTGTGAGTGTTTCCAGTTCATGGTTCGGTTCTGCGTTAGGTTTTTTGTTGAGCCTGAATAACGGTGCTCGGTAATGCCATATCAGGAAGTTATTAATTAGATAGACCAATGGTTGGCTGAATGTCATGCCGGTGTTGAGTACAAAATCCTGAAGAAACAATACCTCCAAAAATGGCAACAGAAGAGATTGAATAATCATAATTACTGATGCCGGATGCTCTTTGTTGCCGTCCTTTACGGGAATCGCTTTTTGGCACCAGATAATGGTAATGGCCAGCAATAAGGCGCTGATGAATACGATAGGCAAAATTATCGACTGAGCTACAGTCAAAAGCATCAGGCTCAGTGTCGCGCCTGCACAGATAAGCCCGTATCGCCATATACGCAGGCTTTTTGTTAATACATGGTCATTCGATTCTGCGAAATGTTGCAGAATTAATACCGCTGTTCCGGTCAAAAATAGAGGAATTGAGACAGTGAACAGAAGAATAAACCTGTGATTGGATTGTACGTTGACTGAAACGTACAGCGTAATTGTGGCGAATAATAAAAAACCGCTGATTAGCAGATATATTCGCAGGAAGGCGTAAAACCCTTTGCTGGATTTTATCGCGGGATTATTCAGCAACGCGCCGAGCAGTACAAAGCCGGATAGCAGTGCCATGCCATACCAAAGGAAATGTAAGTGTCCCATAGATAGATATATCGTACAGATATGTTGTTAGAATAATACGAACTCACAAAGAGTTTACTTGCTTTAATTAGTAAGTAGTATTTTATTTTAACTCCGTAACTTGGTAACTCACCATGAATTATAAAAAAATAATCGGTTGTACTTTTCTTTCATTATTAACGCTGGCAGGCAAGAGTAATGCGGTAGAAAGCTTCAAGTGGCCGGGAGGTGCTAAAGCCGCTGTAAGCCTTGCTTATGATGATGCACTGAATTCACAGTTAGATAATGCTATTCCAGCATTGGATAAATATGGTTTAAAAGGCAGTTTCTATGTGTATCCGGCGGGTGGTGTTTTGTTTGACCGGATTGATGAGTGGCGATCTGTTGCACAAAGCGGCCATGAGCTGGGTAATCACTCGCTGTTTCATGAGTGTGATGGCTCTTTGCCAAATCGGGAATGGCAAAAACCCTATCACGATCTTTCCAAAAAAACAGTGGAGCAGGTGCGGGAACAGATCCTGTTAGTCAGTGGTTTTCTGAAAACCGTTGACGGAAAAACGGAACGCACCTACACCGCACCCTGTGGTGATCAAATGGCTTCTGGTGAAAACTATATTGATGCAATTAAGGGTGATTTTGTTGCTGCTAAAGCTTCATTTGGTGGTGTTGTCGCCGATATGTCTAAACTTGATTACTATCGAGTGGGTATGGACGGCCCGGTCGGTTCAACAGGTGAGCAATTGATCGCGATTGTGAAAAGAGCCGCGGCTCAGGGCACTATGGCTAATCTGACCTTCCACGGTATTGGTGGCGATCATTTGTCTGTTTCAAAAGAGGCGCATGAAGAGCTGTTAAAGTATCTTGCTGATAACAAAGATATTTATTGGACTGACTCTTTTATTAACATCATGCAATATGTCAAAGAGCAACAAAAAGCCAAGTAAAACGATTCTGAGTTTTTTGTTGATTGTGGTTCGTTTGGGCTAATAATAAAAAAGCCTTCCTACTCTCATAGGAAGGCTTTTGTTTTCTTACCAGATAGGTAATTACTTATCTAATACAGTCACACCGAAGTAGTTTTTAACACACTCTTCGTAGCCGCCTTTTTCAAGCGCGTCATATGCTGTTTGATAACCTACAAGTTTACAAGCGAAAGACTTGCCGCCGGGCATATCTGGGTAGTATCCCCAGTCTTGATCCCAGTTGAGTAGCAAGCCGCCAGCACCTTCAACCACGTAGGAATCCTGGCCGGCACAGCCCAACTCTTCGTCAGCACCAATAGGTACATTCAAGTGTGCTGCAATGCCTTTGTAGTACTCGATACGGTTAGCGGATTGTGGTTTTTCATTCACGCCATCTGTTGACTGGCCACACTCGATACCACCGTTCACAACGTTAGTGGTTGCACCGAAGCCTGGACGAATACCGCGAGCAAGGTCAACCTCGTTGGGTACCCAAGTGCCATCCATAATGTGCAGGATACTTGGCTTAGGTGATTGTGGTGTGACGGAGAACCAAATAGCAGAAGCAATTGGGTAGTAGGAAGTTGCTACTTTGTCTGGCTCATTCAAGAACACAGTTACGTCACCGAATAGCGCGTATGAGAATGGACCATAATTGAAGTTGTAGCTCAATTGCTTGAAGCCACGACCATAGTACTGAGCGCCTGCGCCACATGGCCATTTTTGGCCTTGCCATGAGTTAGGATCACAGGTTACGTCGTAACCACAACCTGCACCACCTTCCACACAACCGGCTTCGCGTAGGAAGTACATCGCTTGACGCCATGAATCGTATGGAGAGTTAGGATCATGAGCGCCCGTTTCCTGACCACCGTGAGCAATCAATGTCGCAAGGAGCTTACGGCAGATTGCGTCAGAGTCCTGACCTGGATAATCCGCACAGTAACCTGGGAATTTACCGATGGACTGTAAGAAGCCAACATAGGTATAAGCAGGGTTACGAAGTGGGAAAATAAAGTCGAACTCGGCTTCAGAAACAATGCGTTCTACCCGTTTCACGTTGTCTGGGTTAGAAGCGCTTTTAGGAGCGATAGCGAGAACTTCAGACTCTGGACGTACTTGGATGTCTTGTTTAACGCGAGTAAACAATGGCGAACTGGTTAACTCGGTTTCACGTGCTTCCAGATCAGAGCGACACATGGTGTAGCCACCGCTTGAAGCTTGAACACCACAGGTACCGCCTGAGGAAGACGAGCTAGAGCTTGATGAGCTGCTAGATGAAGATGAACTACTGCTGGAGGAGCTGCTGCTTGAAGAAGAGGATGAACTGCTGCTAGAAGAGCTGCTGCTAGAGCTGGAGCTTGTTGAACCACCGCATTCGGATGCGGGAATATCTGCCCAGGCATAGCTGTATGCCCAGCCTACACCGGGTTCATATGCCGCGTTACCAGAAGAACACCAGCCTGCAACGGTACATTTAAAATAGCCGCCAGCATTCGTTACTTTAGCGCCTGAGCTATATGCAGAACCTGCGGAATAGCTTGGGCAAGTGCTGCCGCCTGAAGATGAAGAACTGGACGAGGAAGAGCTGCTGCTTGAGGACGAAGAGCTGCTTGATGAGCTAGACGAACTGCTGCTCGAGGAAGAACTCGAACTGCTAGATGAGCTGCTACTGGATGATGAAGATGAACTTGAAGAGGAAGAACTCGAACAAGCACCGTCATGTGTCCATACCTGCCAGGGGCCGGAATTGGTTGTTGGGTTTGCACCTTGGGTCCACCAATTCGCGGTATACGCGTTTGCTTCGTGTTGGACTTGGGTTCCATTGGTAAATACGGATGAGGCGCTCCATACTGGTAGGCCGTCGCAGTTAACTGCTAATGCCTCGCCAGAAACCAGAGCGGCTCCGGTCAGAGCGACCGATGCGACTGCTTTCTTAAACATTATTATTCTCCAGCGATTAAATATTTTGGGAACTTTTCATTTATTATTTTTATGTATTAGGCGTGAGAGAAACATCCATGAAAGCCTATAACAATACAAAAAAGCTAAGGCGAAAAATAACGGACGATCAGTTTTTATTCAATATTGACATTTGATCCGATCGACATTAGACGCCGATTAACATATATTTATTTTAAATATGTGAACTGAGAACGTATTACTAAATATAATACAATGATACCTGGATGTCGCGCTGTTTTTATGATGTTCATAAGATGAAAAAAAACCACACTTTTTTATGTTTTTTATTGTGGTTAAAGCCTATTTGTTCGTCCTAATTTATTAGCCTCTTCTTACTCCAAAAATAGCATTTTGTGATCGAAGTTGTGGCAGGGGCTGGTTTACCAACGCTGCAAGGGGTAGGATAGAGGCGAATAAAAATAACAAAAAGAGTCGTAATCATGTCTTCCATTTCTCACACCGCTGGCGTAACAGCAACTGCGACACCTGATTCTACCCTGGACTCCACTAAAGCTGGAGATTGGGTTACCGACCGAGCTTGGATATCCGGTGTTATTGGTGCTGTCTCCTTGGTTGCAATTGCTGCTTGGTACAACGTGTCAGGTGCTCTAGGTAATGGCATCGCGTTTGCTGGATACCGATTTACTGATAATCGTTTAGATACAACACTGGCTGCAATTTTTATGGTCACGGGAATCATGCTCTTGGCTGAGTGTGTTCGCCTTTACCTTCGAGATCCTAAAAATTTTTTCCAGATTTCGCCTTTGTTGAAACAGCAAAAATACGTAACGTTTTTTGCCGATAGTTTAGTGAATTATCTTAAGTATTTATTTTTATTATGGTTGGCGATGTTATTTTTCCACTGGGCGGGAGAATATGGTTTTCAACGTCAGGCGCCATATTATCAGGGTTGGTTTAGGTTTCTCGAAATCGTATTTGATACCTATTTATGGTATGGCTTTGTTTATGTGCTTATTACCCGTGCAGTTAAGTATGATCCAGAATCGGACAAAAAGGATTTGGCTGCGCTACTAACGAAAATTGTACTTTTTGCATCATCTGTTATTCCTGGTTTGGAAAAAAACAAAACGCCATTTGAAGATGTACATAAAAAAATTGCCCGCGGTCTTTTTGTTAAGTTGTTCTTTACGCCGTTGATGACAGTCTTTTTTGTCAGTCAGTTTCCCCATCTGGTCAATAATATTGGTTATGTTTTTGGTGCGATCCCCGATATGATTGCCAGTGGTCAATATACGCACCAGAAGTTCAACAACGATCTGTTTAATATTTCTATTGCCTTAATCTTTTCTATCGATGTCGGTTTGGCATGGTGTGGTTATGTGATCTCCTCTCGCTGGGTGGACAACTTAACTTTTTCTGCCGAACCAACCGTGCTTGGTTGGGTAGTGTGTGTTTGTTGTTACCCTCCATTCCAGATGTTCCTGGGTTTGTATTTCCCAGCTCCGGGCGAAAGAGAAGTATTACGTTTTGATAGCCAGTGGATTATTACTTTCTTTACCACCATGATGGTGTTGAGTTACTTGGTATATATGTCGGCTACGCTTTGGTTCGGGGTACGTTTCTCTAACTTGACCAACCGCGGAATTATTCGTCAAGGGCCATTCGCGATTATTCGTCACCCTGCGTATGCATCGAAAAACTTTGCCTGGTGGTGTGTGATGTTTCCGGCAGTTATTTATAACGCAACGCATACGGGTATACATGTGGCGATTACCCAAATTCTTGGTTTGTGCTTTATGACATGGTTCTACTATTTGAGAGCAATTACTGAAGAGCGTCATTTAAGTGCTGACCCATTCTATTTGGAGTATTGTAAGCAAGTGAAATATCGCTTTATTCCCGGTGTGATCTAACCGTCTAATCATTCTTATTTTAAAAAGCCGCTTGCTAAACAAGCGGCTTTTTTTGTGTCTGATAATTCCGATCTCTCTTGATAACGTGTTAGTCAGAGAAGGGGGTGGGAATTTTTTTGCGAGAGGAAAGGATCTATTAATTGGCTTCCGAGTTCGAAAAAAAAGCGCGGAGTTTTAGTTTCAAAACACTCAATTCAGGGATGAATTGAGTGAGCCACATGGCTGTGTTTATGCGGTTTTGAAACTGAAACTCAGTGCTTAAGTTATTATATATGACTCGTTCAATTGGTTGCTGGCGCAATAATCCCGGCATTTACCAATGCGGTTTCCACTTCTTCAATTCCTTTGGTATGCACCGCATTAAAGCCCAGAGATAATGCCGTGTCGATATTGGCAATATTGTCATCCATAAAAAATATTTTTTCGGGGGAGATATTCAATTTCTCCGCGACCTGAACAAACCCTTCTTCGCCTGGTTTCATATGTCCTATTTGAAAGGAGGCAAAATAATGATCGAAGTCCTTATCCAATTGCATTTCTTTCATCAACCGAGGCCAGTGGGCTGCACTGGTGTTGGAGTAAATTGCCCGAATAAAGTGTTCTGGAATTCGGCGAACAACATCGAGTGCGCCGGGGAAAAGCCCTTTGGGCCAATGAGTAAAATATTCTAAATAAAACTCCGGGGTGACATTCAGTTGCTGCTCCTCGACAAATTGTCGAGCAAAGTCTTCGCAGCGGATTTTTCCAGTTTCATACTGATGTAATGCCTTAGAGTTGGCTGAGGCTTGCCAAACATCCATATCACTGTTGGTCAACGGTGACCATTCGTGTTTAAACGGGGGGCCGCCCAAATCGACGAGAACACCACCTAAATCAAATAACACTACCTGGATTTTGCTTGATAAATCTGACACCTAACGACTACCCGTATGTGATGAATGAAACCGTGATTTAAGCATATTGGGGGTGAAAGCTGTATTAAGCACAGAGTCTGGATTAGTTGGTCCTAATATTTGTTTGGCACCCAGTGCTGTTCATCCTTCGGAGTTCGCATGTACCCGGTTTTGTTTATTTCGGGCAACTCTATGGCGGGGTAGTCAATTTCCTTGTAGGGAATTTGCTTTAGAAAATGGGATATACAATTGAGCCGTGCTCGTCGTTTATCATCGGCATTCACCACAAACCACGGACTGTGTTTGGTGTCGGTGTAATCAAACATTACATCTTTTGCTCGTGAGTATTCCGCCCAGCGTGAACGGGACTCCAGATCCATTGGGCTGAACTTCCAGCGTTTAATGGGTTTGTGAATGCGTTGCAGAAAACGGGCTTCCTGCACTTCATCGGAGACAGAAAACCAGTACTTGATTAACACCAGCCCGGAACGGATAAGCATACGTTCAAACTCAGGGCAGGCGCGTAAGAAGTCGTTGTATTCTTCCTCGCTGCAAAAACCCATGACATGTTCAACCCCGGCTCGGTTGTACCAGCTTCGGTCGAATAGCACCATCTCTCCCGCAGCGGGTAAATGTGCTACGTAACGTTGGAAGTACCATTGGGTTTTTTCCCGTTCCGTTGGGGAGGGCAGAGCTGCAATTCGGCATACACGAGGATTGAGTTTTTCAGTCATACGCTTGATGACGCCACCTTTCCCGGCAGCATCCCGGCCTTCAAAGATAACGGCAATGCGCAGCCCCTTGTGTTTAACCCATTCCTGAAGCTTCACCAGTTCGGTTTGCAGTTTTTTCAGTTCTTGTTCGTAAAAGGTTTTATCCAGTTTTTTCTTACTCATAACACTACTTTTTGGGGATTTTTACGACGGTAATTTATTAAGTGTAGTCAAGCTTACTGCAGGACTTTTGAGAATAGACAGCAACTTAGCGCTATATGGGTTGTTGATTGTGAAAGGAGAACACGTGTTGGTGTTCTCCTTTGTGTGGTGGATCAGGATGCAGATAGATCCAGATTGGGTGCGATACGAATATCGATTCTGCGATTTTTGGCTCTTCCTTGTGGTGTCTCATTGTTGGCAACGGGTCGTGTTTCGCCATAGCCCACTGCGTCGACAGTGGTATTGGAAAAGCCGCCGTGAGTCATCATGTACTCTTTTACTGATAGAGCCCGCTTTTCCGAGAGGATCAGATTCATGTCATCGCCGCCAAATGAGTCTGTATGGCCTTCAATCACGACGGTGCCTTGGGGGAATATTTTGATGGCGTTGACCACTTTTTGCAGGAGTTTGTAATCCTTGGTTTTTAGCGTGCTGCTGCCAGAGGCGAAGCTTAAACCTGCGAGTCGAATGTAGATCTGGTCTGAATCGCGGAAGACAGTGGCTTCAAAGCGACTGAAAGTACCTTCAATTTCTTTCACTTTTTGTCGGATTTTTTCCTGTGCCAGCAGGCGGCGTTGTAACTCTGCCTCGGCACTGGCAACGCCACCCAGTTTTTGACTGAGTTCGCCAACCTGTTGATTCAGTGACAGAATCTGGCTGTCCCGGTCATTGATATCCTGCTGCTGCTCTTGCTTCAGAGCGTAGGAAGAGTCGATGTGAGCGATTACTTCGTTTGCGACGGGCTGATAGCCTTTGTCAAATTCCGCTTGAATATCTGCTGCTGCCGCGACCTGCTGCAATGGTGACTCCCATTCAAGAATCAGGTCTTCGTCGGTCTTATCCTTGTCCTTCTTCTCTTTAAGGTAACCTGTTAAGAAGATGGCATGCCTGGCCTCATAGTTGGCTTCTTTCGCCAGGCTACGTGGTTCGTCTATGTCGTAACGGTTTTCGGTCAATGCTTTTTCGGCTTGCATAAGAAGATTTTGAGCCTTGGCGAATGTTTTTGGTGCGTATTTCTTGGCTTTCACCTTCTCAGCCTTGGTAATCAAGGTTCGGGTTTGATCCAGATATTTGGCTTTGATTGCTGTTAGCTCCAGGTTACGGAAGTCTTCTTGAGCATCTTTGGCTTTACTCATGGCCAGGGGTTGATTACCTGATTCCAGCGTGCTGATTGCCGACGTATAGTTGCGTTCGGCTTTTTTCCACTTGTTTGGGTCCATCGATTGGGCTTTAGCCTTAATGGCATCATGTCGGGCTTTGATTAGCCCGGATAGTTTCTGTTGGGCTATCTCAGATGCAAACTGCGCTTTTTGAAATTGCTCCACGGCCTTTTTCAGAGTGGCGTCGATGCTTTCAACGGTTTTGCCTTTGCTGTATCTGTCTTCTGCAGACTCAAGGGTCTTTAATGCTTTGTTGAAGCTCTTGGGAGCGAATTCATTGGCGTCTTTATCTGCAGCGGACTGTTTGGCAAGGTAGGCATTGGCAAACAGCCGACTTTTTACCGAGTCTGCACCTGCAGGGGTAAGTGTAAAAGCCAGTACGGCAAATAGAATAATTGACCAGGTTCGGTGAGCAATGAGGGTCATTGGCATCTCCTTATTTTAGTTGTTGGTTAGAGCGGAGGCCCAAAAGCCGTATTCCCAGTGCGTACATCTCCGTTGATATGGGGCAACCCCCTGCGATTTTCAGCGACTGTAACATAGATTATTGATTAAAATCAGCGACTTATGTGGGGTTATGACGGAATATGCTGCTTCTGTAAATTAGGCATAAGCTGAACGCTTAAAAAAACGGGCTGCTTGTGTCAAAATACGCGCGATTTTTGGCCCCTCACACGCGAGCGTAGCTCAGGGTCAAGTAACCCGTTCACTCTTACCTTAAACCCCATAAATAGGAAGGTTTCATGACTCAGAAAGTATCCGACGTCGTAAAGGCTGGCGTTGTCACTGGCGATGATGTGCAAAAAATATTTGCAGTTGCTAAAGCCAATAAATTCGCATTACCAGCGGTAAACTGCGTTGGTACTAACTCGATTAACGCTACATTGGAAGCTGCGGCTAAAGCCAAGTCTCCTGTTGTGGTTCAATTTTCTAACGGCGGTGCAGCTTTCGTTGCAGGTAAAGGCTTTAAAGGTGAAGGTCAGCAAGCGGCTATCTTGGGTGCGGTTGCTGGTGCCAAACACGTTCATCAAATGGCTGAAGCATACGGCGTACCTGTTATCCTTCATACAGACCATGCTGCAAAAAAATTGCTTCCTTGGATCGACGGTCTTTTGGACGCAGGTGAAAAACACTTTGCTGAAACAGGCAAGCCATTGTTCAGTTCGCACATGATTGATTTGTCTGAAGAGTCACTTGAAGAAAATATCGGAACTTGTGCCAAGTACCTTGAGCGCATGAGCAAAATCGGTATGACTCTTGAGATTGAATTGGGTTGTACTGGTGGTGAAGAAGACGGTGTGGACAATACCGGTATGGATTCTTCTATGTTGTACACGCAACCAGAAGATGTTGCTTATGCTTACGAAGTATTGTCAAAAGTAAGTGACAAGTTCACTATCGCGGCTTCATTCGGTAACGTTCACGGTGTTTATAAACCAGGTAACGTGAAGTTGACTCCAGTAATTCTTAAAAATTCTCAAGCCTATGTTTCTGAGAAATTTGGTTTGCCGGAAAACACGCTTAACTTTGTTTTCCATGGTGGTTCAGGTTCTTCTGCTGAAGAAATTGAAGAGTCAATCGGTTACGGTGTAATTAAAATGAACATCGATACTGATACTCAATGGGCTGCATGGGACGGTATTCGTACTTACTACAAAGATAAAGAAGCGTATCTTCAAGGCCAAATTGGTAACCCAGATGGTGAAGATTCACCAAATAAAAAATATTACGATCCTCGTGTATGGCAGCGTAAGGCTGAAGAAAGCATGACTGATCGTTTGCTTCAAGCATTTAACGAGCTTAACGCGACTAACTCTCTATAATTTCAGTCGAATTGGCTTTCAAAAAAACCGCCGCTTTTTAGTGGCGGTTTTTTTATGCATTGGATATGGAGGTTACTGTAGCGCATGTGTTTTTGCTGGAAAAAGGAATACAACAGGAATGGAAAGTGGACCAAGAAATGCAACCAATAGGTTTTTAAATAAGGTGAGTTTTACGCCTCTTTTGTGCATAAGCCAGTAACTAACTGCGGAACCTACTAACCATAAGATTACGGGTATATATATTGTCATAATTCATTTTCCTTTGAAGCGATATATCATCTATGTGAGTTGCATGAACCGGTATAAAAGCGAGCGAGATCTTTTGCCTAGACTTCAATGGTATCAAGGTCTATGTGATATTTGAGGTATAGTCACTAAAGCTATTGTGAATATGTAAGGCTTCCCCATAAACATAAAGTTCCAATATAAGTTTGAGATGAAAGCATGAGGTAAAAAGGTGAGAGGTGAGTTACGACTGCTTTGCCAGTTTTAATATTCGGTTAGGGTTATAACCCTTAATAACCTCACCTTTAATAAGTAATACGGGAATACCGCTGCCTCCAAGTGCTTTATACTGTCGTTTTCCTTCTTGTGATTTTTCTATGTCATATTCGAAATAATCAATACCATTATCTTTTAGCAGTTTTCTTGCTTTGGCACAGTAGCCGCACCATGCCGTCGAATACAGAATTACTTTGCCATTATGGGCCGCAGCAAAATCAGGAGGAGGGTTCAGTAGACTATTTATACTGCCCCAGTATTGAAATATAAGTAACGCTGCAGCAATGACTAATACCTTTTTAAACACCCTATATCTCCTTTAGTTTTTTGGGTATTTAATCAGATATTGATTGACGAGTCATCTGTTGTTGCTGATGTGGGCTTGATATAACCCTGAGGGATGGTAGTTGTTTGTGTTTTGGTTCTTCATCCAGAATCTAAACACCTCCTGTCAGCATTATGGAGGTGTTTAGGCCGGGGTTTATTGCATGGAACTATTAAATTTGCAGTTGAGGACAGTCTTTTACTTTCTGTGGCGCTGCTGCTGATAAACTTTTTACAAAGTTATTGGCTATCTCTTTTGCTTGGGAAACACTAATTACCCCTGGAGCTAACTCAACAATTTTCTCGTAAGCTGTGCTTTGTTGATCCAAAAATTCGGCACTTTTACCTATAATAAGTAAGGCTGGGACCGCCACTTCCACATTATCCCCTGCATAGTTTAAGGCAAGTTCAGCATTTTGCATGGCCCCATAAAAGTCACAATTAATAAAAGCCTGTGTGGCCAGCTCTTTTTCTTCTTTCCCTGATTTGTTGCTGCAAGCAATAAGGGTGAGCGATAAAATAATACAAAATACGTATTTCACATTGATTCCTTTGGTATAAAAATAAATCAAGTTTTGGAACGGTTGATCGGTGCGTTGTACATCTCTCATTTTTGTATGTTATGAGAAAACAATGCCGAGCACATACCATATTGCTGCGGGAATAAGGGCAATAATTATGCCTTTGACATATGTTGTATCAAGAATGAATTTATACGCCGCCCCTGTTATTAAAAAGACATAGAGAGTTGCAACAAGAGCATTAGTGTTTGCTCCTGGAAGCATCGGCGCGATAGTGCTCGATGCAATGCCTCCAACGATAACAGCAATTACACTGCTGACCAGATCCGATTTTCCAGCGTCAAGCTTTTTGGCTGCAAGCATTACTGGAACGAAACAGATAACGACAATTAAAAATCCAACGAGAAGTATATTGATCATTTTTTTCCCTAAGTTACTGGTAAATTAACATGACTTTTCATGTGTTGTATAAGAAGAGCTTGTATACAAGGAAGGCTGTAGAACAGTTCGTAGATGGATTGAATTGTCTGAATGCCAATTTTTAACTCTTAGTTTGATGTGAAATAAAACCCGTTTTCTCATATAAGAGATTTTTAAGGGTTTTTCGTTCTAATTTGGCGCTGTATTCTGGAATACAACGTGATGTATAAGCTTTCGCACCAGATTAGCTAAACTAAAAATCTATCATGCCCGCGGTGAATATCTACCCTGAAAAGTGGTAGGTTTATCATCGTTTTTTGATATGAATTTAGACGCCATCCTTATTCAGGGCCGCTAATATTAGCAAACCGGTCGTCCGTAAATGGAATCACATGCTTGGGTTAAAAATCGACTTTCGGTGGTGATGTTCTAATTCGCTGAGTAGAAACCTATCATATTGAATGACCCGCTTCTTATTGTTGGGTTCTATTCTCAATATTTCTTTTGCATGAGTTTCTTATGTGCGGATTGCATGCGATTTCTGTTTATTTTTTCACAACTAGATCAACCATTCGTTTGCCCTTGCGAGTGATGCCTGAGGCCTGAAATTCATAGCAATGTGGTCAGGCTTTTGTCCACTCCAGGGGAGAATCACGTATTGGGCTTTAATGGGGTGTTATGGGGCCATTATCCAATTGATCTGGGGAACAGGGAGGGCGGAGTGAGATGATACTGGCGTAACTCTCATGTTTTGATATGTTCAGCATTATAAAACCTGGGTCTAGGTTAAAATTAAGCGATCTAGTGAGAGTTCGCCGGAGTGCCTATATTCTATTCAGAAGTAGTGCCTGTTCGGGGGGCTGGAGGCCAAATACCCGTGTCTTATTCGGGGAGAAATAATCCGTACGAAATTAGTGGGTTATAAAAGAATTTGCGGTTGATATTTATCAACGCGCACTTTGGCTATCGACCTATGATAATCATTAATCCAACCTCTCTTTTTCACAAACTGGTGCAGTAATGAGTTCCTTTTTAACTTTGGTCATTAACTCAGGCAGTTCTTCTGTCAAATTCAGTGTATTTCTTTCACCTGAGCAGACATGTGTTGCCTCTGGAGCAGCAGATGGATTGGGCAACGAGCATGCAAAGATCAAGTTGGTATCCAACGGTGAAAAACAGGTTGTTCCTCTGCCAGGTGCAGATCATCAGCAGGCGTTGGAAAAGTGTTTTGAGATGTTTGCTGAAAAGGGCATTGATCTGGACAGTATAAAAACGGTTGGTCATCGTGTGGTGCATGGCGGTGAAGCCTTTAACTCTTCTGTGGTGATAAATGATGACGTTATTGAGAAGATTAAAGCGTGCTCCAGTCTGGCTCCCTTACATAACCCTGCGAACCTGCTGGGCATCGAAGTAACTCAAAAACTGATCCCTGGAGCAACCCAAATAGCCGTATTTGATACTGCTTTTCACCAATCCTTGGATCAGATTCATTATTTATATCCAGTACCCTGGTCATGGTATGAAGACTATGGTGTACGTAAGTATGGCTTTCATGGCACCAGCCATGAATATGTCTCCCAGCAAGCTGTTCAGCAACTGAATCTTGATCCCAAATCACACGGTGTTCTTGTGGCGCATATTGGTGGCGGGGTAAGTGCAACAGCGGTGGAAAATGGCAAAAGTGTTGATACCACCATGGGACTCACACCGCTCGAAGGTTTAATGATGGGCACACGCAGTGGTGATGTAGACCCCTCGTTACACAAATATATGGCGGATACCGCAGGTATGAGCTTGAATGAAGTGGATCATCAGCTGAATAAAGCGAGTGGTTTACTGGGGATTAGTGGTGTCAGCGATGATATGCGTCCCATTGAGGCAAATGCTCTTGAGGGAGATCCCCGCTGTTTGTTAGCGGTGGATATGTTTAGTTTGAAACTGGCCAAATATCTGGCGGCGCTATCGGTTTCTCTTTCTCGTATCGACGCGTTGGTTTTTACCGGAGGCATTGGTGAGAACTCGGCGTTTGTCAGGCAAAAAATTGTGAAGTATCTGGTGCATTTAGGCTTTCAGATAGATGAAAAGTTAAATGAACAAAACGCAGCGGTGATCAGTGAAATTTCATCGCGCAAAATTGCTGTGATTGCAACCAATGAAGAGTTGCAGATTGCGAATCATTGTCTAGCGTTATCAAAATAGGTCAGGCGAATAGAGTTATGCAAACATCTTTTTTCTTAGCCCCGACTGGAGTAAATACCGGGTTAACATCTATCTGCTTGGGGTTCGTTCGAGCATTGGACCGCATGGGTGTTCGGGTAGCGTTTTGCAAACCGATCTCTCAAAGCTACGGTTCTGATTCCGAACCTGATCGCTCAACCCACTTAATCAAAGCCACGGTTGGATTACAGCCTGCGCCGCCTTTACCTCTCAGCTATGCGCAGCAGCTTATGTCTCGTGGTTTGGAAGGGCGTTTGATGGAAGAGGTGATTCATATCTTCCAGAAAAGCGCGCTCGATGCCGATGTGATCGTAATTGAAGGCTTGGTGCCGATTGGCGACGAGAGCTATATTGCCAAAATAAACCGGGAAATGGCTCGTGCACTAAACAGCAATATTATTCTGGTGACGGCGCGCAATGCTCAGCGGTCTTACGCGTTAAATGATCAAATCGAAATGACTGCCAGTTTATTTGGTGGTGTGGACTCGCCTCAGGTGTTGGGCTGTATTCATAATAAAATTGGTGCTCCTAAAGTTCGTCAACAACATGTGACAACCGATGAAGAACCTGATGAGGCTGAAATTGTAGAACCGGATCGCGCGCGAATTCGTGAGCGGTTAAAAGTTTTTCATAATCCGAATTTTAAAGTTCTTGGCGCTATTCCCTGGAACCCGAACTTAATTGCACCGAGAACCAAAGACGTTGCCGATTATTTACAGGCAACGGTTATTAACGAAGGCCATATGGCTGAGCGACGGGTACAACTGATTACACTATGTGCGCGTACTGTGCCGAATATGTTACATACCCTGAAGCCGGGGACACTGCTGGTGACACCGGGCGACCGTACCGACATTATGCTTGCTGCGGCGTTGGCTGCAATTAAAGGCGTGCCTTTGGCGGGGATTGTGTTTACTGGAGACATGTTACCGCCGGACAATGTACTTGAGCATTGTGATGCGGCAATGAAAACCGGTCTGCCGATTATTCTTTGCCACGAAAACACCTGGCGAACGGCTCAGTTACTCAACATGATGAATACGGAAGTTCCAGCCGATGATGTCGAGCGGATGGACTTGGTGATGGATTCCATTGCCACCCATCTAGATGCAAATTTCTTGATGGATTGTGTCAGCAAGCAAACGGAGAAGCGTCTTTCTCCCGCGGCTTTCCGCCACCAACTTGTGCAGTTGGCCAACAAGGCGGCCAAACGTATTGTGTTACCGGAAGGGCATGAACCTAGAACCATTGAAGCCGCAATACGCTGCCATGAAAAAGGGATCGCGCGGTGTGTGCTTGTCGGTAAGTTAGAGCGTGTAACCGAAGTGGCGGTCAATCACGGCCTTTCTTTGCCAAGCAATATTGAGGTTATTGACCCGGATGAAGTTCGCCACCGCTATATTCCGCATTTGGTGGAGTTACGTAAGCATAAAGGCATGACTGAACCCATGGCGGAAAACCAACTCGGTGACAATGTCGCTTTGGGCACCTTGATGCTTGCATTAAATGAAGTAGACGGGTTAGTGAGTGGGGCGGTTCATACTACAGCCAATACCATTCGCCCTGCGTTACAACTTATCAAAACCAAACCCGGTGTGAGCCTGGTGAGTTCGGTATTCTTTATGTGTTTACCGGATCAGGTTTTGGTTTATGGTGACTGTGCGGTGAACCCTGACCCCAATGCTGAAGAACTTGCTGATATTGCAATTCAATCCGGTTTGTCGGCCAAATCCTTGGGTATTGAGCCGCGTATCGCCATGATTTCTTATTCAACCGGGACATCGGGTACCGGATCGGATGTGGATAAGGTAAGAAAGGCGACAGAAATTGCCAAAGAAAAATGCCCGGACTTAATCATTGATGGGCCTTTGCAATATGACGCGGCATCTGATGCGAATGTTGCGCGTTCCAAAGCACCGGATAGCCCTGTTGCAGGCAAGGCAACAGTATTTATTTTCCCTGACTTAAACACGGGTAACACGACATACAAAGCCGTTCAGCGTTCGGCAAAAGTTGTGTCTATTGGTCCAATGTTGCAGGGCATGGCAAAACCAGTGAACGACCTTTCTCGCGGTGCCACTGTGGAAGATATTGTTTATACCATTGCTCTTACTGCCATTCAGGCTGATCAATAAGGTGTTTTCCCCCTTGCTTTGTGGTGTGGCACAAAGTGAGGGGCATCTCTCACGACAAAAGCCTCCCGGTTTTTTAGAGATTCAAAATACGATTTTATTCCATTCGATCTTTATTCTTGGCAACGTTGAAAAATGCGAACCGGCAAACATCGTAATCTAAGCCTTTAAGCATCGGAGCGTTAGCCAAATAGTATGTCGCATTTTGGCTAACCCATTTAATGTCATTGCATTTCATTTCATATCTGTCCCCTGATACTCGGATTTTTTCTGCCTTTGCTCTTACTCAACATGTATGCTCAAAAAGCCAAACTTGCTTTGTTTGGCGGGACGTAGGTGTGTCAGGCGTCTTAATTCAATGAGTGTGTACAATTCCTGGCATATGGGTAACTAACTTAAGACACTCGATAACTGAGTTCAGTTGTGCGACCTAGTACATTAGCCTCAAGGGCATTTTTTTGGGGATAATAATGTGAACAGTCGTATTCTGGGGTTGGATGTATCCAGAGCGTTTGCTGTGTTTGGCATGGTGCTGGTTAATTACCAACTGGTTATGGGTGCCGATGAAGGTAGTGCTTGGTTACTGAAATTGGTACACAGTATTGAAGGCAGAGCGGTAGCGCTTTTTATCGTACTTGCTGGTGTTGGTGTGTCTTTAAAAATTCAGGCACTTACTCTTCATCACGATCATAATTTAGTACGCAATTATCAGCGACAGCTAATAAAACGCGCTATGTTGTTATTTGTATTCGGTGTTGTGTTTTCCTTTGTCTGGCCTGCGGATATTTTACGCTTTTATGGAATGTATTTTTTCATCGCCAGTGTCATTGCCGTTTATTCCAGTCGAGCGTTAATTAGTCTTGGAGTACTTTCTATTTTGGCATTTGTTTTGGGAGTGATGTTGTTTGACTATGAAGCAGGCTGGGATTTTTCAACATTAACCTATCAAGACTTCTGGACCTTACATGGCGCAACACGATATTTGCTGTTTAACGGTTTTCATCCTGTATTCCCCTGGGTTGCTTTCTTTATTGCGGGAATGTGGTTGGCCAGACAAAATTTATTGAACAGCTATTCAAGAATACGCTTGATGATTAAATCGCTTTTCTTTTGGCTGGCAATTGAAAGCTTGTCCCGTCTACTTGTTGGATGGGTAACGAAATCAGGCCTTGATCCTACTGGTGAGTGGATATCACTATGTTTGACGAAACCGATGCCGCCATCTCCCTTATATGTATTTGCTGCCACAGCGTTTGCGATTTTCTTTATCTGTGCAATTATTTCATTGATTAAATCTATTGAACATTGGGTGGGGGTGAAACTACTTGCAAAAACCGGGCAGCTATCACTGTCTCTTTACATATTGCATGTCATGATTGGTATGGCCGTTATTGAAGGGTTGGGCCTGATGGATGGCCAGTCCATTGAAGTTGCAGTAAGCGCAGCACTTATTTATTGCGTTTTTGCCGTCATTTTTTCTTGCTGTTGGTTAACGTTTTTTCGTGGTGGCCCTTTCGAAACATTATTTAATCGCTTGATACGTTGGGAACTGCCGTTTAATAAAAAATATTCCGTTGCGAAATCACAGAAAACTGCCACGATTCAGCGTTAACATGTTGTGTATGTTAGTCAATTTCTATATGTAGACTGAGGAAATAGTTATATGAAACCCATTACATTCAAAAACTGGTTTTGTATTTTATTTTCGCTGCTTTGTCTTCTTGTTCTAAGTGCCAGTAGTCTGGCGAGCAACCTGGAAGCACCTCGGGAAATTATCCGCAAAGCGATGAATCATTGGCGAGGAATCTCCTCATATTCTGAAGTCACTATGGTGATCCATCGACCGGATTGGGAGCGCAAAATGTCGATGCGCGCCTGGACTCAAGGGGATAAGCATTCGCTGGTGCGTGTGGTTGAACCACGTAAGGATGCTGGTAACGGTACCCTGCTAAAAGGGACGAATATGTGGACCTATTCACCGAAGATAAATCAAATTATTAAAGTTCCTTCTTCGATGATGGCACAAAGCTGGATGGGCAGTGACTTTTCTAATAAAGATATCAGTAAAACCACAGATATTATTGATCAATACGAACACACCTTGCTGCGAACCGAACAGCAGGATCAACACACTGTTTATGTCATTGAATCCGTACCCCATGAAGATGCGGCAATAGTTTGGGGAAAGGAAATTCTATTTGTTCGGGACGATAACGTGCTACTTGAGCAGCAATTTTGGGATCAAGATAATCAGTTAGTAAAAACCATGAAAGCGCTCAAATTGGAAGAGATGGGTGGGCGTGTTGTCGCCTCGGTGTTGCGTATGAGTCAGGTGGAAGATAAGGGTGAATGGACAGAGATGCAAACCCACAAAGTGGAGTTTGATCAGTTGCTTGGCAAAGGTGTGTTTACCCTATCTAATTTGAGGAATCCCCGTCAGTGAATATTACGTTACGTTTAGCTTGGCGAAATCTTTGGCGAAACCGTCGCCGAACCTGGCTAACTGTCGGGGCAATGATTTTTTCCAATGTTCTACTGATCTTTATGATTTCGCTGCAACTGGGCAGTTATCAATTGATGATTGATAATACCTTGCGTACTTTTTCCGGACATTTGCAAATACAACACCCCGATTTTTTAGATGATCCAAAATTACGTTTCATTATTCCTGATATTGAGCAACTAGCTGAACAAGTCCGGGAAGCATTGCATTCAGATCAGGTGGCTGCACGTAGTATGGCATTTGTCCTGGCGTCCAGTGAACAGCGTTCCTACGGTATTCAAGTTACCGGTGTGCAACCGGAGTTCGAACCAAGAGTGTCTTCCATTCCGGGTTTGGTGGTTCAGGGGCGTTATCTGAATGGAGGCACTAATGAAATCGTTGTCGGCGATGTGTTGGCGAAAAATCTCAAAGTAAGCATTGGCGAATCCATCACGGTATTGGGTAGTGGTGTTGATGGTTCGTTTGCCGCTGGTGTGTTGACTGTTGTCGGTATTTTTGATTCTGGCATGATCGACATTGACCGATCAATGGCCCAGATATCGCTGAAAGATTTTCAAGCGATGTTTTCCATGAACACTGATGGAAACACCATTACCATATTGGCCAATGGCCTGGATGAGGTGCAAAGCCTCAATGTGAAACTGGAGCAACTAATTTCACAACAGGAGAATACTTTTTCCACCGTTCCAAAAGTGCGAGATTGGCAGGCCTTGGTGCCGGGGTTGAAGCAAGCCATTCAGGCCGATTTTGCCAGTGCCTGGTTTATGTATGCTGTGCTTATTATCCTGGTTTCTTTTAGTGTACTGAATACGCAGTTAATGTCGGTGTTAGAGCGTACTCGGGAGTTCGGCACCATGATGGCACTTGGTGTAAGGCCTGCAAGATTATGTCGGTTGGTGTTTACGGAAACTTTTTTGATGTCAGTGTTGGGGTTATCTATTGGTGTCGGGTTAGGTTTTTTGCTGACATTGTATTTAAATCACGTTGGCTTTATGTACCCGGGCGTTGAAGAAATGGCCGAGCGATTTAACTTCCCCAGTAAAATATTCCCATCTGTTTCGCTTTTAGCCATTGGCATGGGGCCGAGTGCGGTATTTGTTGGTAGTCTTCTCGCAGCCTTGTACCCTGGTTTACGGCTGTTTTTTCTACAACCGATAGAAGCCATGAGGGCCAATTAATGAAAATGGTTTCTCTTTCATTACTGAAGACAACATTTACCCTGGCGTGGCGGAATCTCTGGCGTAACTATAGGCGCACCATCATTATGTTGGCTGCGATCAGCCTGGGTGTTTGGGCCATGATTTTTATGACGGCATTAATGCGCGGCATGGTTGATGAAATGGTTCTGAATGGAATTCGTTCTTTACCTGGACAAGTACAGATACATCACCCCGGTTATCGCGATGATCCCACCGTGGTACATCGTTTGCCTCCACCATCACAGTCTTTATTAAATTCATTAAATGGAGAACATGTCAAAGCGTGGAGTACGCGCGTCCGTGTGCCTGCTGTGCTATCCAGTGAACGAGATACTCGAGGTGTGGTGGCGATTGGTATCGAGCCCAATGTTGAATGGGAGCAAAAGTTTTTTAACGAGACATTGGTGCAAGGGCGTTTTTTACAAGGAAACGATGACCGCGGGTTGGTGATTGGCAAAAAACTCGCGGAACAACTGGAAACCCGTTTGGGTAAACGGGTTGTACTCATGAGCCAGGACCCGGATAACAATGTAGTGGATAAAGGCTTTCGCATTGTTGGAATTTATAGTGCAAGGTTACCGGCCACGGAAGAACGGTTGATTTACGCGGGTAAAACAACGCTGCAAACATTGTTGAATATTAATGATGATATTTCTGAAATCGTTGTTGAAGGAAATAATGATTATCGTGATACCTTGATATTGCAGAAGGAGTTGGCGGAGGCGGCGGGAGAAGATGTTGAAACACTGGCATGGCAACAACTCGATTCTTATTTGTCTAGTATGATCGACATGATGGACGGCTTTGTTTTGGTATGGATGGTGGTGGTCTTTTTAGCATTGTCTTTCGGGTTGGTGAACACTCTGGTGATGGCGATATTCGAACGAGTCAGAGAAATTGGATTAATGCTGGCTCTGGGGATGAAGCCCGGACATATTCTGCTACAAATTTTACTTGAGTCGCTGTTACTTCTCAGCCTGGGATTATTAATTGGCAATGTGACCGCATACCTTGCGATTAAACCATTGGAATCCGGTATTGATATTTCTATTGTTGCCGACGGAATGGCAATGATGGGGGCGGGCAGTATGCTTTATCCCGCGTTGAAATTGAATGATGTGTTATTAGCGAACGGAGTGGTGATTATATTGGGGTTGTTAACCAGTTTATTACCTGCCTGGCGGGCTTCCCATCTCAACCCAATTCGCGCATTAACCAAAACGTGAGAACACCATGACCGCAATTAGCTGCAAGCATTTATGTAAAACCTTTCGCCAGGGGGAAGAAACGATTACCGGCCTGGATCATGTCGATTTGATTATCGAGTCTGGAGATTTTGTTTGTCTGTCCGGGCCATCCGGTTCGGGTAAAACAACCTTGCTCAATGCGATGGGGGGGCTGGATAAACCTGACAGTGGAGAGATTACGGTTGGTTCTCAACGTGTTGATCTACTGAATAAATCCCAGTTGGCGGAAATGCGTCTGCATCATATTGGTTTTGTCTTCCAGGCGTATAACCTTATTCCGGTACTCAGTGCGAGAGAAAATGTGGAGTTTGTTATGCAGGTTCAAGGCATCGGTGCTCAATCCCGGCGTGACAGAGCCTTGGCTATTTTGGAGGAGGTTGGATTAAAAGGAATGGAAGAGCGACGACCTTCTCAGCTTTCCGGTGGTCAACAACAACGAGTGGCTGTTGCGCGGGCAATTGTCAGTGAGCCGACTTTGGTACTTGCCGATGAACCCACCGCGAATCTGGATTCTAAAACCGCGGAACAGCTTATGTCTTTATTTGTGGAATTAAATAAAAACCGAGGGATTACCTTTGTAATTGCCACCCATGACACCCGCGTGATGTCCTACTGTAAACGTATAATTAAAATGGTTGACGGTAAGATTGTCAGCAATCAAACACAAGATCAGTCTCACGTAAAATAACATGCGTTATTTTATTCCCATCATTTTTTTTCTAAGTTTACATGTTCATGCTCAAGGTGATGCGAACTTACGTGGTCACCTGAAATACGAGTGGTATTTGAATGGATATGACGAAGACAGCATTTTTTATTCTTACCTAGGCCGAGAGGCATTTGATCAAGCTGCCAATTTGCGTCTTAATTTTGATTGGTCAAACAACGCCTGGAGTTTCAATGCGGACTATCAGATCTATGCCGAGTATGGAGAGCTAACTGAAGCTCGTCATAAATTGACTGATGTCGCTTGGACTACGGGGGGAGAAACATCGGATGATCGAAGATTAATGGATTTAACCTGGGAAATCAAAGACAGCGGTAGAACCCGATTAGTACACCGATTTGATCGACTTCATGTTAACTACACTTCGGATAGCACAGTGATACGTATTGGTCGTCAGGCAGTGAGTTGGGGAAATGGATTACTCTACAACCCGATGGATTTCCTAAATCCCTTTGATCCCACTGCAGTGGATAAAGAATACAAATCCGGCGATGATATGATTTACGGTCAATATTTGTTGTCCAATGGTGATGATATACAACTGCTGGCCGTTGCTCGACGGGATGTACAGACAGGCGATATTGAAACAGAAGAGCATTCGGTTGGAATGAAATATCATGCTTTTATCGGTGAAAGGGAAATCGATGTTTTGTTGGCTGAGCACTATCAGGATAGAGTGGTGGGACTGGGCTTAACCAGTAGTCTGGCAGGTGCAATCTGGAGATCCGATTTGGTATATACCCAGACAGATGAGGATAATTATTGGAGCGGGGTGACAAACCTTTCCTATTCGTGGATGAGTTTTGGTAAAAACACCAGCGGCCAGATTGAATACTTTTACAACGGTTTTGGTCAGGCAGACGGAGATTATTCAGATCTACAATCCAATGAGGAACTTCTTTTACGTTTCCGGCGGGGAGAGTTGTTTAATTATGCCAAACAATATATTGCCGCTTCCTCCACCATTGAGTTGACCCCATTGATTACCTTTACTCCCGGTGTTTTTCATAACCTTGATGACTCTTCCTCGCTTATACAGCTGATTGGCAATTTTAACCTGTCTCAAAACTGGCAATCGTTTCTGGCTATCAATGTTCCCGTTGGGAAAAAATGCACCGAATACGGTGGATTGAACTCTGGGGTAGGCAATCGATATATCAGTAATCAGTATTCTCTTATTGCACAACTTGCTTGGTATTTTTGATGGCCATGAACAATGAGTTTCTTTTCGTTTACGGTACATTAAAAAATAAATACCGTTCTAATTTAACCAATGTTATTGCACATTGTGCCAAATATATTGGTGAGGGTTATATGCATGGTCGTCTTTATGAGGTGGATGGTTATCCCGGTATGATTCCATCTTCAGCAAAAGACGATAGAGTGGTTGGTGAGATTTATGCAGTGGATTTCCCTGACACGCTGTTTCGGATTTTGGATCAGTATGAGCAATGCTCATCGGAATACCCGGAGCCTCACGAGTATGTTCGAAAACGTCTTCCGGTCTATAAAGATACCATCTTTTTCGTTGAAGCCTGGGTGTACCTGTACAACTGGGATGTGTCATCTCTGCATCGGTTGGGGAATAGTAGTTATTAATAGGTGACAAATTTATTAAGGATTTGTTTCCGGTTGACATAGAGTGAAAAGTAATAACATTTATTCGCCTAAAGCATTAATTGCTTCCATGGTTGTATCTCTTCCTTTATAAACATAAAAGCTAGTGAAGGCATAGTTGAAAGCACGGATTGTTCATAGGATGTGCTCTAGTTGCTATTGTATCTACTATGATGCGATCTAGAATTATAGTAGGCTAGTCGTTATACGCTGCAGTGTGGATTTGGTATTCAAATGAATCGTTTTATCCAGGCATTTCCTTTTGGTTCTCTCCTTATCTTTGGGGTGGTGGCAACATTTTTAGTGAGTGTGGCTACGCTATTTGATGGTTCTCACCGTTATCTCGAATTGTTGGTTCACTTTAAATTACAGTACTTCCTTGTATCTCTATTTTTATTAAGTTGGGCACTCCTGAAAAAGTCCAAACTACTGGCCGTGTTAATGGTGTGTTGTGTGTTGGTTAACGGTTGGTTTGTTATGCCGTGGTACATTACCGGGGCGGTAGCGCAGGAGGTGGGAGTAAAACAGTCTGTGCGATTACTCCACAGTAATGTGCTGTCTCAAAACCAGAACCATGAACAGTTACTGGCGTTGGTAGAAAGCGAAAAGCCACAGGTGATTATTGTTCAAGAGGTTACTGATAACTGGGTCGCTGCACTGAAAACGCTATCGAGCAATTATCCCTATAGTTACGAAGTGCCACGTATGGACAATTTTGGTATTGCGCTGTATAGCCAATATCCGATAGTGCAAGTGCAAAGGGAAAATTGGGGGTATATGGGGCTTCCCAGTATCAATGCCACCTTAAATATCGCAGGACAAAATGTGACGTTACTCAGTACTCATCCGCTCCCGCCAACCACAAAAGACTATTTCGATTCCCGTAATGCCCAACTTAACGACATGGTGACGGACATAAAACAGATTGAGGGGCCGTTGTTGGTGGTAGGAGATTTTAATATCACCATGTGGTCGAGATATTATCGACCACTAGAAGAAAACACTGGCTTAAGAAACGTGCGTCGAGGCATGGGTATTCTACCTACCTGGTCGACCAAGTTGCCTTTGGCACAAATTCCAATTGACCATTGTTTGGTGTCCGATCACTTTGAAGTACAAAAAGCTCGTTTGGGGCCAAACATTGGCTCGGATCACCTGCCGCTTATTGTTGATTTATTTATTGATCGCAGTTGAAGTGGTATATCAAAACATACAAAAAAAATCGCAGTTAGTGAATAGAGTTAGATGCATTGCTCATTATTGTCAAAAACTATTTCTTAGAGTGATCTTGAATTATCGTTGGAAAGCTGTTTTCTTTAAAGCCTATAAATTAGGTGTTGATAGGTAAAAATATACCTTCCTGAAATAACTCCGCAAGTCCAATTGTAGAGCTGAATGATTCTTGTTTTTCACGTTAATGCATTTGAGAGTGAATTATGTTAAGTGTTTTTTTTGTCGTGAAAATATTTAAGACTATTTAATGCCAATAAAACGAGATTCAATTCTCAAAAAAAATATATTTAAGAGAATTTTTTTGATATCAAATTTATTGAGTGTTTTATTAGATTTTCTCCATAAATATCAATATCTGATTCTTTTGCTGTTAATGGAGAATTAATGAAATAATAATCAATAAGGATATCATTATGCTAGATAAAATTATGTCTGTAAGAAAGTATGCTCTTCTAAGCATTGTTGCTTTGTTTTCTTTACCTGCACATTCCCAATTCTACAATCTTCAAATACGGTGTGGGCCATATCTTGCTGGTGAAACACGAGATAACTTGGATTATGTTTACTACTATGGGAAGTATTATCTAAATCAAGGTGGAACCGCCGACTTACTGAGTCATCCACTTGAAAATCCATCATTATGGGTTGTTAATGATACGATACCGTATGGATGTGAGAATGCTCCTCAAGGTATGTCCACACAGTCAGTCGATAGAGCAAAAAAAGTAATTCCAAATTGTGGTAGCAGTAAGGTTGATTGGAATGCTTACTTCTTTATAGTGAGAACTCCCGACATATCGGGAGGTGGGTATACTCTTTATGTTGACGACTGGGGGCAAAACAACGCTGATTCATGCGAAGAAAATGCAGGTGCACCAGTTGATGGTATCGTAACGTCATGCCCTGCATGGGTCGCAAATAAGGCTTGGTTACCGGGAGATGTTGTGCGCCATCAAACCAATTTATATGTTGCAAGACAGTTTCATGAAGATACCGCTCCTCCTGCAGAAGGTGTTTTCTGGAAGCAGGTAATGGAAAGTGAGGTCAGTTGTTCTCCAGGGCGAGAGCCTATATTACCGAGCCGTAGCAACTGCCCCATGTGGGTTAATGGGAGCGCAGTTAACCAAGGAGACATTTTCTTGTTCAGAGGTACTCGGTACCAGGCTCTTGTTGCCGGAAATATGAGCCCCTCGCAAGCTCCTGAAAATTGGAACGTGACGAATGCGACATGTTTTTCGGATATTCAATGTCCTACAACAGATCCAAATGCCGCAAGTTATCCAGTATGGAGTTCGAGTAATATTTACTATGCAGGTGATGTTGTGAGCCACAATGAACTTGTGTGGAGCGCAAAATGGTGGACCCAGAATAACGAGCCATCGGTTGGTGAAGGTGCCTGGACCTTGGTAAGCGATGTGGAACTTCCATGGGATAGTTTGGCTGTCTATTTAGCTGGAGAGGAAGTAAATCATTTAGATAGACGTTATCGAGCGCGTTGGTGGACTCGTGGAAATGAGCCTGGTGTGAGTGACGCGTGGGAGGATGTTGGAGCTGCTGCTTGTCCTTCGGCTACGCAGTAACTGCTTTTGGTTATGAATGTATTGCCGTAGATTTTGCGTTAATATGTTCGTCTATGACGCTCACATATGTCTCTAATAGTATGTGGTTGTAGTTACGATGAATGAAGGAATATTAAATATAAGGCTGGTTTTTATAACCAGCCTTATACTGGATGTTTATAAATAAGAACAGCAGTAGTCGGTCACTTCGTTCACTTTAATATCGAAAGACGAATTTGCTTCCACATTAAAGCTTTCACCACCTTTAATTTCTTGCCATTTTGTTTCGCCTTTTAGCAAAATGCTGACGGAACCGCTTTGGATTTCCATGAGTTCTGCGGCTTCTGTGCCAAATGTGTACTCGCCGGGCATCATAATACCCAAAGTTTTAATTTCGCCGTTTGCGAATTCGATTTTACGGCTGGTAACCTTGCCGTCGAAATAGATGTTTGCTGCTTTGGTAACAGTCACGTTTTCAAATTGTGCCATGTTTCATTCCTGAATGTAGTTAATTGTATAAATTGTTATTGTTAGGCGATTGTTCCGGTAGTGCGTACTCGCTTGCTGCCTTTCACTGCTGCAGGTTTTTTCGCTTCTTCCCGACGCTTCATTTCTGAGTCGATAACATTTTTTACCGCGATCAGAGCACCGACAACCAAAAACGCCCCAGGTGGTAATATCGCCACTAGGAAGCCTTTATAGTCGGCACCAAATAAATTCAGTTTCCAGCTTCGAGCAACATCCCCAAACAGAAGATGCATGTTGTCAAACAACGTACCTGCACCAATCACCTCCCGTATTGAACCAACCACCACTAAAACCAAGGTGAACCCCAACCCCATCATGAAACCGTCTGCAATGGAGGGCAGTAAAGGGTTTTTACTGGCAAAAGCGTCAGCCCGGCCGAGAATAGAG
Organism: Teredinibacter sp. KSP-S5-2; assembly: GCF_032773895.1. Classification (NCBI taxonomy): domain Bacteria; kingdom Pseudomonadati; phylum Pseudomonadota; class Gammaproteobacteria; order Cellvibrionales; family Cellvibrionaceae; genus Teredinibacter; species Teredinibacter sp. KSP-S5-2. The sequence continues at coordinate 765,348 of NZ_CP120416.1, forward strand.
CAGTTGGTCACGATCAAAGGAATGAATATGCCCAGAATTTGATACAGCTCGAAGGTATAGGCCCGCATCAGTAATTCGGTACAGGTCGTGAACGAAGCGATGATCATGACGAAGGCTGGTAGACGTACCGCGTCGCTTACTGCGTTGCGAATTAATGAAACCGAGATATTGGAACCAATTAATACCAGCATGGTCGCCAAACCCAATCCGAGCGCGTTAACCACTGAGCCGGTCACCGCTAACAGTGGACATAACCCTAACAGCTGGACGATTGCCGGGTTATTTTTCCATAAGCCGTTTTTGGTAATTTCTTGATAATCCGCCATTATTGCTTAGCCTCTGTTGGCAGCTTGCCAAATAGTTGTTCGCGATTTTCTTGAACAAATTGCAAAATGTCTTTTACTTGTCGTACTACTGCACGGGGAGTGATGGTGGCACCGGTGAATTGGTCGAACTCACCGCCGTCTTTTTTCACTTTCCAGAATTCCAGTTTTGGATTGTTTAGGTTCTTACCATTAAAACCCAATAGCCAATCACTTTTGGCCAAATCAACTTTATCACCGAGTCCGGGTGTTTCCTTGTGAGAAAGCACTCTCACACCAGCGAGAGAACCATCAATATTTACTCCAGCAATAATTTTTATATCACCGCTATAACCATCTGGCGCAATTGCGGGCACGATGACCGCAACGGTTTGGCCGTTAAGTTTGGCCAGATTGATCTTGGCGTCCGCAGGTAAATGGAAAAGTTTTTGTTGCGCTTCTGTCAGTACATGTACATCTTCAAGCATATCGTTATCGTGCCTGTCGTGCGGTACGATTTCCAATAAGGCTTTTTGTGCTGCGCGTCTTTCTTCTTCCGCAATCTTAGGCGCGGTGCCCTTGTAGGTAAAAGCCAACAAGCCGGCGGTTACCAGCGCGAAGGCACCAAGTATTAAACTGTTTTTACTGATCGTTTTTAAAAACACAATAGCTTCTTCCTATTCCTTATTCGCTCTTTTGCGTTCCGCGATTGGCTTTGGCATGGCCGTATGTTCGTGGAAGAGTGTAATAATCAATAAAGGGCGCCGCGAAGTTCATTAGTAGCACGGAAAAGGCCATGGCATCCGGGTAGTTACCCCAGGCGCGAATAATAAACACTAATATACCAATGGCAGCACCATAAATAATTCTTCCCTTAGTACTGACGGCGGAAGAAACTGGATCGGTAATAATAAAAAAGGCACCGAACATGGTTGCGCCGGATAACAAGTGAAACAATGGTGAACCTGGACTGGATGAACTGCCACCGTCGTAAAAGAGTAGGGACATTACAGCCAGAGCCAATAACATGGAAACTGGAGCGTGCCAGGTGAACACTTTCTTATACAGCAGGTAAACACCGCTTAATAAAAATGCAATGTTGACCCATTCCCAACCTGCACCGGCCCACTGCCCAGCGGCGAACATAGAGGAGTTGGTATAGACATCAACCAACAGCTCGCTGTTATTCTGTTTGATAATGTCCAGCGGTGTTGCTGCAGTTAACCCGTCAATGCTATTTATTGGTGTACCACTCAGGGCATAGGAAAACGCATCAAGAATAGATGGGGTGGAAATGCCGTCTGCCAACAATGTGGTGGGTTGTGCCCACTGTGTCATTTCAACAGGGAAGGAAATAAGCAAAACCACATAACCAATCATGGCGGGGTTAAATGGGTTATAACCGAGGCCGCCATATAAATGCTTGGCGATGACTATGGCGAAAAACATTCCCACAGCAATCAACCACCATGCCGAGTAGGGTGGCAGTGCAATACCCAGTAGAAATGCTGTTACCAGCGCGCTGTAGTCTTTCAGGTAAAACAGAATAATTCTGTTGCGAAGCTTCAGGCAGCCTGCTTCAAAGGCAATAGCGAACAAGCTGGCGAAAACGATATTGCTGACGGTTCCCCAACCGAAGTAGAGGGTAAGTGCCAGAATACCGGGAAGAGTGGCAAGTAACACCAAGCGCATCACATGGCCGGTGGTGCCTGGTCTGGATGTGTGTGGTGAACTTGGTTTTATAAATGCCATAGTGTTTTCTTCGGTTACTTAGTTTCTGCTGAGTGCATGTAAACAGTTTGCTGTGGATAGGGAATAGTGATTCCGTTTGCATCAAAAGATTCTTTAATCGCTTCAAGCAGGTGCCAACGAACGGCCCAGTAATCCGATGAGTTAACCCAGGGACGAACAACAAAGTTAACGCTACTGTCTGCAAGTGCATCGACAGCGATAACAGGCTCAGGATCTTTTAGAATACGTTCATCGCTATTAATCACATCAAGCATTAATTGACGGGCTTTTTTCATGTCGTCGTCGTAGCTGATGCCGATGATCAAATCGATTCTGCGTGTGGCGCGAGCAGAGTAGTTAATAATAGTGCCACCGTAAATCTGTGCATTGGGCACAATAATTTCTTTGTTATCCCCAGAACGGAATAACGTGTTGAAAATGGTTACGCTTTCAACAATACCCATAATGCCGCCGGCTTCAACAAAGTCGCCCGCTTTAAAGGGTTTGAATACAATAAGCATGACACCCGCAGCAAAGTTGGATAGTGAATCCTTCAATGCCAGACCAATGGCTAAACCGGCTGCACCCAGTAAAGCCAGAAGTGATGTCGTGTCGATACCCAGTTGTTCTACAGCAATCAGCAGAACAACGAATTTAAGCAGTGCGGATAATAACCCTTCAACAAAACCTGTGAGCGCGTCGTCCAGTTTTCTAAGCTGAAGTAATTTTTTGACAAAACGGACGACATGGTTAGCTATCCAGATACCGATAATAAATATCAGTAGAGCAACGCCCGCTTTTTGTGCCAAAGGTAGCACTGCATCAACCCAGTTGCCATCTACAAAAAACGACTTAATCTGGTCTATCATTGTTTTTATCTCCAGAGAGTTTAACTATATTCGGACAGTTTCTTTTCAATGTCCGCCAGTTTTGTTTCCAGTTTTTCAGCGCCGTTTCGAAAGGCTTCAATGTGCTCGCTGCCTTCTTCTTCGGCTTTATTTAATTTGTCTCGTGCTTTGTCCAGACGGCTTTTTAAGGATTCATACTGAGCGCGGGTTTTTTCTTCATCGCTCATACTTGCCATGGCTTCGGCTTTTGCTTTGGCTTTTTCAATGGCAATTTCTGCTGCGGACTTCTCCGCCGTTTGGCTTTCAGGGGGGGCTGCATTCGGCGCTTGTTGTTTAATCTCTGCGAGTTCCTGTTCTGCCGTTGTCAGTTTTGCCTGTAATTTTTCTACCCCAGCTCTAAACGCATCTACGGTGGCAGCTTCTGCCTGTTCTGCTTCTGCCAGTTTCTCTTTTGCGGTTGCTAAGCGTTTTTTCAGCGTTTCGATCGTTTGTGTCTGTTTTTCCAGAGGCGATTGATTGAGCTTATTTTGTGCTTTTTGAATCGCTGCGTTTACTGGTGTTTGTGCTGATTCCCCTGAGTGAAACTCAGCAAGTTTTGCTTTGGCTTCGTCGACTTTCAGCTCAGCTTGTTTCAAGCGTGCTTCGCAGGACGCGATACGATCTGCATCACCCTCTTCCTTGGCGGTGTTTAATTGTGTGGTTGCACGCTCAACACGGCTTTCAGCACTGCTTAACGCGCGCTCCAGTTTAGCCAGTTGTTTTTCTGGGGAAACATCCGGTGCAGTTTTGGCTGGTGCCGGACTGCCGTTATCTACTTCAGTGGTTTGTTGCTCAGCCAATTTTTTCTTGGCTTCTTCGGCGGCTTTTTTACGGGCAACACGTTTAGCTTCTTTTTCTGCTTCAGCTCGAGCAATACGTTCTTTGCGGAATTCAAAACGCTGTCTCGATCGATCCGATTTGCGTTTTTCTTCTTCGTGTAAGCGGATTGCGCCTTTGGATGCTCGGTAATATTGCACTAAGGGTATATTACTTGGGCAAACATAAGAGCAGGCACCACATTCAATACAGTCGAAAAGATTATGCGATTGCAGTTTGTCAAAATCTTCCGATTGCGAGTACCAATACAGTTGTTGCGGCAGCAGGTTTGCCGGGCAGGCTTCGGCACACATGCCACAGCGGATACATGGTTGTGCGGGTTCTCCATCGGGCATTTCAGTTTTACTTGGAACCAAGATGCAGTTCGTGGTTTTTACCACAGGGATTTCCGTGTGTTCCATTGCGAAGCCCATCATCGGGCCGCCGATAATTAAACGTGCACAATCGTCATCATGGAAACGGTGTTGCTGCAATATGTGGCTAACCGGTGTGCCCAATAGCACGTCGATGTTTTTTTGTTCTTCGACTGATTCACCGACTACAGTCGTGACGCGGCTGATCAGTGGTTCGCCGTATTTTACTGCTCGATGGGCGGCAACCGCCGTTCCCACATTTTGCACCACGATACCAATATCCGCGGGTAAGCCGCCGCTGGGCACTTCTTTACCCGTGAGTATTTGAATTAATTGTTTTTCGCCACCAGAAGGGTACTTTGTTGGGAAAACAGCAATTTCTATTTGGCTGCCTTCTGCCGCTTTTTGCATGGCGGCTATGGCTTCGGGTTTGTTGTCTTCAATCCCGATTACGATTTCTTCCGGTTGACCCAGTAAGTGTGCCAGTAACTTTGCGCCCTCAATAATTTGATCAGCGCGCTCGCGCATCAGCATGTCGTCGGCGGTAATGTATGGCTCACACTCAGTTCCGTTTAAAATCAGTGTGGTGATTTTGGTATTAGGCCGCGGGTTGAGTTTTACTGCCGTAGGGAAGCCTGCTCCGCCCATACCGGCAATGCCTGCGTCGCGAATTTTGGTGACCAGCTCCAAGTGAGAAAACTGTGTGTAATCATCACAAGGTGTGAGTTCTACCCAGGTGTCTTCGCCGTCTGGTTTGATTACAACGCAGGGTGCAGTCATACCGGAAGGGTGCGGAATAAAACGATCTTCAATGGCGATGACTTCACCCGAAGTGGATGCATGAATGGGCGCAGAAATTAAGCCGATAGGTTCGGCAACGACCTGACCTTTTAATACTTTATCGCCTACCGAAATACAGGGTACAGCGGGTGCACCAATGTGTTGGCTTAACGGCAAAATAATTATGTTGGGTAATGGAATGCTGCCAATCGCAACCTGTGTTGATTGGTGTTTGTTTTCCGCAGGGTGCACGCCTCCGGGAATATCGAAAATCTTTCTCACGCGGCGTGTTCCTCTTCAACTGCTTGTGAGGTGCGGTCTGTAGCAATAATTTGTACCGGCGTTGGCATTTGCCATTTCCACTCATTTAGCCCTGATTCCACAGGACGCATTTCAATGCAGTCCACCGGACAGGGCTCGACGCATAAGTCACACCCAGTACATTCGGAACCGATAATGGTGTGCATTTGTTTGGCTGCGCCCAAGATGGCATCCACTGGACAAGCCTGTAGGCATTTTGTGCAACCAATACATTCGTCTTCACGAACGTAAGCAACTTTTTTAACGTCCGATTCCTGACCGTGTTCGGCATCTAAAGAGGGTGCCTCCACATCCAATAAGCTCGCGAGGTCATTAATTGTGGTTTGGCCACCAGGAGGGCACTTATTAATGGGGTCGCCACCAACAATGGCTTCGGCATACGGCCGACAACCGGGGTAACCACACTGACCACACTGTGTTTGCGGCAGTAAGGCATCAACCTGATCGACCAGCGGGTTACCTTCGACTTTAAATTTAATGGAGGCAAAACCGAGAACGCCACCAAAAACGACAGCCATCCCGCCCAGGGCGAGTAGCGCGCTAAGAATAGGATTGTCGAGAAAAAAAGTAATCATAAGTTATACGAGACCCGCGAAACCCATAAATGCCAGTGACATCAAACCGGCTGTGATCATACCAATGGCCGCACCTTTAAACGGGACGGGAATATCTGCGACGGCCAACCGCTCGCGCATTGCGGAGAACAGGATAAGTACCAATGAAAATCCGACTGCGGCACCAAACCCGTAGAGGCTGGACTGAAGAAATGTGTGTGCTTTATTGGTGTTTTGCAGGGCGACACCCAGCACGGCACAGTTGGTGGTAATAAGCGGCAAAAACACACCCAGTACGCGATAAAGTAGCGGGCTGGTTTTTTCGATAAACATTTTGGCAAACTGCACAACCGCTGCAATAACCAAAATAAATGAAATGGTTTTTAAATAGGTGAGGCCGAGTGGTTCGAGTACCCAGGAGTGCACCATATAACTACACACGGATGCGAGTGTCAGAACGAATGTGGTTGCTGCACCCATGCCGATAGCACTTTCCAGTTTATTGGAGACGCCCATAAAGGGGCAGAGGCCAAGAAATTGAACCAGTACAAAATTATTGACCAGTACAGTACTTATTAAAATAACGGCAAATTCCGTCATAGCTATCTCAACTTTGTATCGTTAATTCGTAATGGCTGGGGGAGTGAGTGTTGTGAAGACCATCGATAGCATGGATGCTATCGATGAGCCTACAGGGATGTATTTACGGCGAGTCTGAACCGCGCTTACTCCCCCTCCAGGAAATTAATTACATTACTCGCATACCCGGCTGGGCGCCTTCGTTGGGTTCAAGAATGTATATGTCTTTTTTACCCGGTCCGGCAGCCAGCACCATGCCTTCGGACATGCCGAATTTCATTTTCCGGGGTTTTAAGTTGGCCACCATCACGGTGTGTTTACCAATTAAATCTTCAGGTGCGTAAGCGCTTTTAATTCCGGCAAACACGTTGCGGGTTTCACCACCTAAATCCAACGTCAGGCGCAGGAGCTTATCGGCACCTTCAACATGCTCGGCATTTTTAATTAACGCCACACGTAAATCCACTTTGGCAAAATCATCAAATTCGATTTCATCCGCAACCGGTTCTTTCGCCAGCCATGAATTTTCATCTTGTTTTTTCTCTGGCTTAGCCTGGATAGTTTCTTTGCTCGCGTCGACCATTGCTTCTACCTTATCGCCTTCTACGCGCGTCATAAGCGGTTTGAATTTATTAATTTCATGTTCGCCTAAATACTCTGGTGCGGCTTTCCAATCCAGGCTTAAATTCAAAAATGCTTCCGCTGCTTTCGCTGTTGTAGGTAACACCGGGCTTAAGTAAGTCATCAACACGTTAAACATGTTAATCCCTTGGGAGCATATATCTTTAACCAGCTGCTCGTTACCTGCTTCTTTTGCCAGGGTCCAGGGTGCTTTCTCGGCAATATATTCGTTTGCCGCATCGGCCAATGCCATAATTTCCCGCATGGCTTTGCTGTATTCACGCTCTTCGTAATAATTTGCAATCACTTCCGAAGCCGCGGTGAATTTATTCCACAGCTCGGGGTTTTCGACATTACTGGACAGTATACCCCCGGCCTTTTTAATAAAACCGGCAGAACGGCTGGCGATATTAACGACCTTGTTCACCAAATCCGAATTCACTTTTTGCACAAAGTCTTCCAGGTTAAAGTCCAGATCATCCACCCGGTTAGTCAGTTTGGATGCGTAGTAATAACGCAAGTATTCGGGGTTCAGGTGGTCAAGGTAAGTCCGCGCATTAATAAATGTACCGCGAGATTTTGACATTTTTTCGCCGTTCACCGTCAGAAAGCCGTGCACGCAAACTTTGGTGGGTGTTCTAAAGCCTGAGTCAGACAACATGGCTGGCCAAAACAGTGCATGGAAGTTAACGATGTCTTTGCCAATAAAATGGTACAGCTCGTTCTGGGAGTCTTGCCCCCAGTAGTCCTCAAAATTTAAACCGTCAGTTTTATCGCACAGGTTTTTAAAGCTGGCCATATAGCCGATAGGCGCATCCAGCCAAACGTAAAAATATTTTCCTGATTCGCCGGGAATTTCGAAACCAAAGTAAGGTGCATCGCGGGAGATATCCCACTCTTGTAAGCCACTATCTAGCCACTCCGCTAATTTATTCGCCACTTCGTCCTGTAAGTGTCCAGCACGGGTCCACTGTTTTAGAAAGTCGGTAAATTCAGGCAGTCTAAAGAAGAAGTGTGTAGATTCTTTGGTAACGGGTGTCGCACCGGAATAGACCGATTTGGGATTAATCAAATCAGTTGCTGAATAAGTTGCGCCGCAGTTGTCGCAGTTATCGCCATATTGATCGTCGGCTTTACATTTCGGGCAGGTGCCTTTGATGTATCTGTCGGCAAGGAACATTTCCTTTTCCGGGTCATACGCCTGGGTAATCTCTCGTGATGCAATTTTGCCGTTTTCTTTCAAACGGGTGTAAATCAGGCTGGCCAGTTCCTTATTTTCTTCGGAATGGGTGCTGTGGTAGTTATCAAAGCCGATCAGAAAATCGCGAAAATCCGCTTGGTGTTCTTCGCTGATATTGGCGATTTGTTGTTCGGCGGTAATACCCAACTGTTCGGCTTTCAGCATAATGGCGGTGCCGTGAGCATCGTCTGCGCAAACATAAATACAATTGTTGCCACGCATTTTTTGGAAGCGAACCCAAATGTCGGTTTGAATGGTTTCCACCATATGGCCGAGATGAATGGAACCGTTGGCATAAGGGAGCGCGCTCGTCACCAGAATATTGCGTGGCTTTGTCATAGTATTTGTTCGGAATTTGTTCAAATTTGGGGTTGGTATCCGGGGATGACCAAGACTGGCTTGACCTGCCCGCAGAAAACGCGAAACTATACCATTTTCGACACTTTATTGTCTGCTTTCGAGCTGGTTCAATTGGACCTAACGGCCTGATTTATCATCGAATTTACAGATATCACCCATTAGTTTTATTGCTATTGACTTCCCTGTGCGGTTAAAAGGGAAGGTGAGAGGTTTTATATGAGCGCAACGAGTCAAGAATTGGACGAAATGAGAACCCGAGTGGCGGCCGTGCTGGCGAAAACCCAGTTGCCGGAATTACAGGAATTGAATCATGCGGATCAGGTGCCGTTGCAAGACTGCTTTGAACTGGAGGCCTCGTCGAATAAGCCTCTTTTGAAAGTGACGCTCGGTTTTGCCTGCCAAACTGAACTGGCTTCCATTGAAACTCACATTCGTCAGGCGATGATGGCGGAAGGCATCGATGTGGATGTTGCCGTTGACTGGATGGTTTTAGCTGGTGAAACCAGCGAACAGCGTGCCGGGGTGCCGGGCGTGAAGCAGATAGTAGCCATTGCTTCAGGTAAGGGCGGCGTGGGTAAGTCCACCACCTCAGTTAATATCGCGTTGGCGCTTGCTTACGAAGGGGCAAAGGTAGGTATTCTGGATGCGGATATCTACGGGCCAAGTCAGCCTCAGATGTTGGGTGTTGCAGATAAACGTCCAGATAATATTGACGGTAAAACCTTTGTTCCCATTGAAGCGCACGGCATTAAAGTTATCTCCATGGGCAATCTGGTCGATGAAAATACCGCCATGGCCTGGCGTGGGCCAATGGTCAGCGGTGCGTTGCAACAGTTGCTACGCAATACAAACTGGCAGGAACTGGACTACTTGGTAATCGATATGCCGCCGGGAACAGGAGATATTCAGCTAACACTCTCACAAACTGTTCCGGTTTCAGGTTCATTAATCGTTACCACGCCTCAAGACATTGCTTTGCTGGATGCGAAAAAAGGCATTGATATGTTCCGCAAAGTCAATATTCCTGTGGTGGGCGTGGTTGAGAATATGGCGATCCATATCTGTTCAAAATGTGGTCACGGAGAAGCCATTTTTGGTTCTGACGGTGGTACACATCTGGCTCAGGAATATGGGGTGGATCTATTAGGGCAGTTGCCGCTTCAGTTGGATATTCGCCAGCAAACCGATGAGGGCAAGCCCCCCGTTGCGGTTGACCCGGAATCACCGGTAAGCAAAATTTATCGGCAAATTGCCCGCCGTATGGGCGCTAATTTGTGGCTTCAGTCCCTGACTGGCCCTGTTGTGCCAGAAATTTCCGTGGATGATGACTAGCTGGCCTTTGAAAAACTACCAGCGTTGCCATCGCGGCGTTAAAAACCGGCTCAAAATGCTCATTTATCACGTATAAACTGCGCGTTTTCGCCTGTTTTTGCCCTGCGCTGACGGCCTCGATAACGTTTTTCCGCAGCCTGCCAGGCGCATTTGCCCTGTTGTCTTCAATTGATCGCGGGGCTTTCTAATAGTAGTATCGCCGCCAATTATTAATATCGACCTATGCAGAGATAAACCCAGTATGAGCATAAAATCAGATAAGTGGATCCGCCGCATGGCAGAGCAAGAAGGCATGATCGAGCCCTACGAGCCGGGACAGGTGAGATATGACGAAAAGGATCATCGTTTAATCTCCTATGGTACTTCCAGCTATGGCTACGATGTTCGCTGCTCAAATGAGTTCAAGATCTTTACCAATGTTCACTCTGTTACGGTAGACCCAAAGAATTTTGATGAAAGCAGTTTTGTCGATATTCAAAGTGATGTGTGTATTATCCCGCCTAACTCGTTTGCACTCGCTCGTACTGTTGAATACTTCCGTATTCCACGTAGTGTGTTGACCGTATGTTTGGGTAAATCCACTTACGCCCGTTGCGGTATTATTGTTAACGTCACACCACTGGAGCCGGAATGGGAAGGGCACGTGACTCTGGAGTTTTCCAATACCACACCATTGCCTGCAAAAATTTACGCCAACGAAGGTGTAGCGCAAATGTTGTTTTTTGAAAGTGATGAAGTGTGTGATACCTCCTATAAAGATAGAGGTGGAAAGTATCAGGGGCAGAGAGGCGTAACGTTACCTAAAACCTGAGTTTTTCAATTCTGTGTTCTCTTCGCTGTTCCTTCTATAAAAAATAGTAGGGGAATCATTCGTAGTGAAGAATATCATGCTTAAATAAAACTAAAAAAGGCTGCATATGCAGCCTTTTTTATGGCTTTAACACAAACTATTATTGTGTCCTGAATCGTTGGCTGTAAATGCTCGAAATTTGGGGGGTACAGTTACCGACTATCTTTATATTGTAGGAGTATCGAATGCTAAAACGTATCTTTGCTGTCAAGGAGAATGAAAATATTGAATTTTGGGTGAGTCATAGTCTGGTTGTATTTGCCACCATCATGGGGGTGTACCTGGCAGCATCAGCAGGGTTTGAAAAAGCGATCCAGTTTGAATTACTGAAATCCGATAGAAGTGGTTATTACCTTCGTTCCGCAATGCGCGATGAGTTAGTGGATAACATCAATAATATTGAATACTGGACAACAGATTACACCGGAGGAAACGCGCGAGCATACATTAACCACCCCGGTGAATACTCTCTGGATAATTTTATCTGGCAGGGAATGAAGTACTCTCCGGAAACATTTGAGATACCGACAGAAATTATTTCCAAAGTTCGCCGTTTTTATGTGCAGGCGGGCAATGGTTTGGAGGAAATGACTTCCCGTAACCCGGATTTGAAAAAAGTTAACAAACTCAAAGCTGATGCAGTTAAAGCAAAAAGTGATATTTTGCCGTTAATTGAAAAAGATTTGGCAGTCTTGCGAGAAAAATTGAGTAAGGCTGGAATTGATCAGCTATAAGTTTGGTTATCTCTTTAAAAATAGCGCCATAAAGGCGCTATTTTTTTGCTCGAAACCACCAAAGTTGGTAGGTGGTTCTTATCTAAGGCGTGCTAAATTTCTCTTCCATTAAATTGAATGAATCCATTGGGAAGATTAATTCATAGCCATAAAACCCGGTGGAAATGGTATTACCACCTTTTACTTTTGCTTGCAGGCTTTGATGAACGCTGTTGGCAATACCTCGCCACTGGGGTTGAGTGTCGTACCACTGTGGGTTGATTAAGTTACCCTGTGATTGTTCTTGTTCAAACAGGTTGTTGAGGTACAACAGGGGATAAATCAATGACTCGTCGCCACCACTGTAGGTGCGAACCACTTCGGAATAATAGAAGTGTTTTTTGCTTGGGTCATCGTAGTTCGGGCCGTAACCATATTTGACGATGTAATTTAAGCACTGCAGTAGCATATCTTTTATTTCTGCATGTTTAATTCCAGACGCTTTGTTGGCTGCAGCAAACTGTTTGTCGGTTTCATAAAAGGCAATAATGTTAGAAATAAACCAGCCCGCCATCCAGGGATTGGTGCCATTGGGCCATTTACCCTCGATGGTGGCGTTGCCGTGGTTATCCATTTTGGTCATGGTCCAATAACCGGTCCCCTGGCTGGCATTGTTGGTTCCTACTATGGCTTTTTGATTGGCGACCGGATCCCACCCCACATGTTCGTAGGGCGTCTTCCACCACTGAATGGCATAGTCGACCAGTTTCCCAGCCACATTTTTGTGGTAGTCAGCATCGCCGGTTATGCGCACATATTCATTCATTACATATAATGGCCAAGCATAATCTCGTTCCGCTTCTCGATATTCCCGGTTGGGGCCGTCAATATTGCTAGGGCGGTTGTAGCGGTAGTCGTTCATAAACTTCCACCAACCTGTGATTATCTGAAACACGTCGTAAGCGCGTTTGTCGCCGGTTAATAAATAATAATCGGTCAGGCCGGAAAGGTGGGCATGGCCGCCGTGAACGTTACGGGTTTCATGGTCAGTCATTTCATGGGCGATAGCATGTATTTCACCTGCCGGTTGATTTTTTCCGCCCGTATTAAAGTAGCCGTACCGTGGGCCGTGGGATACATCGATATCCATAAAATGCCGTGTGGATTTTTCTGCAAGGGCATACCATTCTGCATCGCCGGTGCGTAAATAATGCTTAAAGTATTGGTTCGCGCCGACATGGGTATCGTTATAAAAGGTGGGAATGCGTATGCCGTTTTTCACCGCCGACCAACCGGGACGCATTCGGTCGCCGTAGTCGCGCCAACCAAATTGTTTAATCAGGTTTTCCTGCATTGATCGATTGTAGACAGAATGTTTTAACCAAGCGTCAAAGCCGATGTTCGCATCCTGGTCTCCGGCGGCATTAATTTCGCCAAATACACCGCTGTTGAGATAAGTATTTTGGTCTGCCCTAAACGTCAGGTCTTTTGTTTGGTAATAATTGTTTAATGCAATAACGTCGGCGTCAGAGGTTTTGTTTTGTGGAAACTGAAAACGCAGTTGATAGGTTTTCGCACCCCCTTCGCCAAGAAAATAAAAGGTTTTGGCTCTGCGATAGGTATCTGCTATGGCGATATCGTTTACTGGTGGTGCAGTTTCCGGTGTGGCACCGCTGGCGCGTTCAGGGTGTAGTGCAATGATCAGTGTGTTGTTTTGTATATGGAATTCATTAGGGTAGTTTTGCCAAAAATCACGAACTGAAAGATTTAAATGGTTGTCACCATCTAGGCTCATCCAACCCGTTGCTTTTTCGCCAGAGGCAACGCCGCTGTATGAAAAATTGTGACCTTGATACTGCAGATCGTTGTTGTAAAGAAACTCGCCGCCCTGGTAAAGATAGTGTTCCCCAGAAATTGCGCCTTGAATAACCGTGTCTGAATCTCCACCAAAGCGATAAGTGCTGCTGACATTTGTGAGATTTAATCGCAGCCCATAACTGGATAAGCTCAGGGCTAAGTCGTCCCGGCCATAATCGTGATGGGCGATATTCTCTACTCGCTCATCAATAATGGAATGCTCAATATCCAGTATGTCTGAGTTTAAGTAGGCGTAGTATCGGGTTTTAAATTTAACTAATTCTGTTCCTTCAGAATTTTTAAGTGTGCCACTTGCGGTAATAACGCTGCGAACAGAGCCTTGTTCTTCAATGGTTACGGCGACATCGGTGGCGTGACTGGCTAAGTATTCTTTCCTGTCTTTTGCATTAAATGCAAAAAATTCGCTACCCGAAATAATTTGTTCGTTGGTTTCGTAGGTCTGATTGCTGTTTTTATCTCGCCATAGTCCGCTGACAGTGCCTTGGTCTTTGCTAATGATTAACGAAAGCTTTCCTGTATCAATGGCAATATCGTTGGCGTTGTCAGTAATTTTTATCTGATCAGTAAAGTTGTGCGCGGTGACGTCGCTACCATAAACCAATTGATAGTTTTGTTGACCTGGTGTGAGGTCGTTCACCGTGGAGACTAATACCGATTTAATGGAGTTATCTGGCCAATAGGCGAGGGGTTCAAACTGTGCATGTAACTCGCTGGTGCCGTTATGATTTTCCAGTCGCATATTACTGGTGGAGCGAATGGCTCCGAATGTAAAAGGCACGCCGGTTTTCAATGGCATGGAGGGCAACGAGGCGGTTGCGCTGGCTGTTAATTGAATCACTTCTGCGGTGGCTGGTCGCGGCGTTGTAATATCTACACTATCGACTATTCCGCCACTTGAACTCCCTGAGCTGGAGCTGGACGTGCTCGAGCTACTTGTAGATGAACTCGTACTTGATGTTGAGCTACTGGTGGACGAACTTGAGGTAGAGCTGGAGCTGCTTGCGGGGGAAATATCTGAGCCAGAACCGCCGCCACACGCTTGTAATAACGACACAACAACAAAGAGAGGGAATAGTATGCGCATTTTTCTTCTTCTTCGATTTCCATTTATTAATCTCTGATCCTACGCTTGATTCCAATTGGCTAGAAAGATAGAAAAGTAGTGATTTGGGGTGGTAAAAGCGCCATTTTTTTAATTTAAGACAATTTTTTTGAAGCCCGTCACTTAGTTGTGTTATTTCGTTTGAGTATACAATGCCTAATGCTCCGAGAAAGAGGGGCTGTTTTCACAAGAGTTTGTTTGTAAGGGAGTGAAATGTTTGGGTTTAAAATGACTATTCGGGTAATTGTTATCTTGCTTTCGATGTCCATACTCGAAGCGAATGCGTATACCGGTTATGTCGTGGCTGAAGAGCGTGTAGAACGTTACATGCAAAAGGATTCATTATCGGTTTGGTATGATATTACTGAGAAATCGATTATTCGAGGAAAAACCAATTCGGATGGCTATAAAACCGCAATAGCTTTTTTCCCTGAAAAGAATGAAGTTCGTGTTTACGCGTTGGGTGAGGGGTTAAAAGTCTACACCTCGATGACGTTAACGAGGTATCAGCAGTTTCTTGTTCAGTTGGATTACGACGGGAAAGATCGACACTATATTGGTGCAGGCACTTACTTTAAGTCACTAAAACATAAACATAGGCACTTTAACCTTAAGAAGAACCATAAAACTCTGGAAGGCAAACCCTGCCATCTTGTTACCTTTCTCCAAAAAAGAGCGATGAAAGAACGTGTTGAAATTGAGTTTTGTGAGGGCCTTGTTCCAATGTCTTGGCTGCAAGTTACTGAATGGGGAATGCCCCAATATATAACGGGTTTTCCTATACGCTTTGTCTTGAACCCCGTTGCACAAGAAAATAAAAACTCATCGGACCAACTCAAAAAGAATTGGTCAAGTATTTCGCACAAGTTAGGGAAGACCAAAAATGTATTTTCAGGGCGGGAAGAATTATTTTACCAAGTCAATACCACCCGTACCTACCGGCCAAACCCTTGGCCTGGAGAGTTTGTGGGCGGTGCGTTTAAACGTCTTGCCAGTATTACGGCGTTACGAAAAGCGATTAGAGACGCAAAAAATGCCCGAATTGATCGAGAGCATAAAGAACGAGAAGCCCATTGCCGGGAACATGACTGCAGCAGTAGTTCAGATATCTTGGAAGATATTTTTGACTGAGCCTGCGTGATATATTTACCCCACGCTACGCTTCTTGGCGTGGGGTAAATACCTGTCATTTTCGATTATGGTAATAATTTCAGTTCCTGAAGTTCAAAAACACCTTCACCACCTTTTTCCAGATCAATATCTGGAGCAAAGTATACGGCACTCACGTTGCCCAGATTCAGGTCGATTGCTTTTGCTGATTTTGGGGCCCATCCAGGTTGTTTAAATTTCTTGGTTTTTAATTTGATCGTTTTCCATTTCTTGGTTGCGGGAATTTTAATTTGGTAGTGGGCATAGGAATTATCTCCAGCGGATGAAAAATCGGACTGGGACAGTTTAACGATCATGGGCGTACTGGATTTGTAGGCTAACTGGATTGTCTTCACACCTTCAAGTGAGTTTGGTGAAGAATAGATCAGTTCAACATAAGGCCAGTTTTGCGCATTTTGTTTCCCGTTAAGGGAAAACACGGTTTTTATTGCCTGTTCGCTGGTTTTTCCCCAGTCAACTCGTGAACCGTATGGGTCGTAGCCCGCTTTCCAACTGCCGCTGATGACGAGGTTGTTGTCTGTTTGTGGGGGTTGTTGCGCTGGGTTGGCGATGAGTAAGCTGGAGCAAAGTAATAGAATAAAAGCTATAAGTGCTTGAGTGCGGAGTTTATCGTTATGCATGGCGTTATATTAATAATTGTTGGACATCAGGCCATTATGGCCTGAATTGTCCTCTAATATCACGCTGTGTGTACCAAAAGCAGCATAAAAACTATCAGGGCATGTTCCATGAATATTGCGGGCTTTACAGCGCTGCGAAGAATGCTTTGGAACGACTGGGGTCCAACTCGGTAGCGTAAAGGTCGACCTGGTGGCTTGTTTGCATTGCCTTCGCGTAGTCTATAGCATCCTGTTTCGATTCGAAAATCCCCAGGATCACTTTAAACCTTAGATTGTCATTGATCCGGTCGGAAATGACTTCGCAGTTGATACCTTTATCGTTAAGGCGGCTAACCAGCTTGTTTGCATTGCTCACTTTGGAAAAGACGCCAGCCTGAACCGTATAGAAGTGAGTGTTTTCTGCCACAGGCGTTGTTTCGGTGAGTTCTGCCAATTGAGTCTTTTCTTCTGCAGCTGTTGAAACAAGTTCCGCTGACAGAATATCGACATCCTCGTTCTCCGGCATAGTCTGCTGTATCGCGACCAGTTCTTCTTCCAGTTCGATGGCTGGCGCATTTTGTTGTTTGGTGGCGCTAGTGACGGTGTTTTGACCGTCAGAAATAATAACCGGTTGAGAAAATGGTTGGGCCATCAAAAATCCGGTAATGAAACATGTCAATGGAATGACAGCGACTAAAATCAATATGACACGTAAATCGTTTTTGTTGACTGTGAGACTTTCCATAATGCCCTCCAACGGGTGACAGATTTTTGTCTTTGCACTATGAAAGCATGATGCATACCACTTTTATTGATGAAATGCGTTTTTTGTATATGGGCTTTAGACTCTTTATGACAACAACATCATTGGATTTTTTGTTCATGATTGGATTGCGATGGTTTTTAATTGGGACCCTGCTTTTTAGCACTCAGTGTGTAGAAGCTTTGGAGCGAAGGGGACAAGAAAATCTAATTACATGGCGTGTAACTGACTGGGCTCCGTTTTACATTCTGCATGGCAAGATGAAAGGCAAAGGGCTTTATGATCAATTGCTGGATACTTTTGAAGAAGCGCTACCTGAATACACTCATCGGCGGGTGAATATGACAACCCAGAGAGTATTGTTTGAAATGAAGCTTGAGCACAATGTATGTCATCCATCCGTGTTAGCCGATACGGATGCCCATTTGTCAAAAGTGAATAGTATTCTTCTGCCACATAAGTTGTTTGTTAATAAACGTGTTGCTCAAGCTTATCCTGGTCATCAAATTCAGCTGATTAATCTTTTATCGGATCAACGCTTTCTCGGTGGCCTGAGTCGGGGGCGTTATACTGCAACCCTTAATCAATTGACGTCTGATTATGGCGATCAGTTGAATATTCTGGATGTGCCTTTTTATGAAAGCCTGATAAAAATGCTTTTTAATCATCGTCTTGAATACATAATCGAGTATCCGGCAGTTATGTCTTACCACGCATCCATGCATGATATGGCGGCGGACTATTCAGTACGTAATATTACAGAAATTGCAGACACACCTTTTCTGAAGGTACATGTGGCTTGCCCGAAAAATGCATGGGGGAAAACAATTATAGATCGTGTTAATAAGGTACTATTAAAAGAAAGTGAGGACAAAAAGTTAATTCAAAAAAGACTGTTTTGGTATGCAAAAGGAAGCCGCGAGGAGTTGAGGGAAATTTATTTGCGTGAATACTTTTTGGATAAATAATTTATTTACCAGGTGACTTTGCCTCGCAATTGTTTGGTTTTTCCGTGGTTGGTTTTTTTGTCCATTCTTTTATTTCTGGAACTCTTACTGGGTTTTGTTGGGATTCTTCGTTTTTGCGTTACGGAGACGGAACGAATAAGTTCGGCCAGCCTGTCTATAGCATCTCGTTTGTTTTTTTCCTGGGTACGAAAACTCTGTGCTTTAATGGTGATAACACCATCCTTTGATATCCGCTGGTCATTGACGGCAAATAACCGCTGCTGAATATAAGGAGGTAGGCTGGACTGTTGAATATTGAATTTTAAATGGATCGCACTGGAAACCTTATTGACGTTTTGTCCTCCAGCCCCTTGAGCGCGAATGGCCTGGAATTCAATTTCCTCGTCACTGAGTTGAATATGGTTGGTAACAAAAATCATGATTACTTCGGCATTTTTTGCCATACGAGGAGTTGGTTGTTTGCGGGCATTGAAACATCTTTTTGCAGATGAAACCCAGATGCTTCAGCCAGTTCATTCACTGCTTCGAAATCGCGAATTCCCTGGTGTCTGGCCCGGTCTTTTAACCAGAAATTAAACTGTCGATTGCTGTCACTGGTGTACTCACCGTTATACTTAAATGGACCGTAGAAGACGATGGTTTTTAATTGTGGGAGCTGATGAAACCCCTTGAACATATC
This sequence comes from Teredinibacter sp. KSP-S5-2, assembly GCF_032773895.1. Taxonomy (NCBI): domain Bacteria; kingdom Pseudomonadati; phylum Pseudomonadota; class Gammaproteobacteria; order Cellvibrionales; family Cellvibrionaceae; genus Teredinibacter; species Teredinibacter sp. KSP-S5-2. The sequence continues at coordinate 783,967 of NZ_CP120416.1, forward strand.
AACAACAGCTTTCCACGGCATAATGTGGGTAGTGTTTGCCGAGAAGACCGCGTCAATATCTTTTAGATATTCATCGGGCCAATAGATTTTTGTCACATCCAATTCCAGAGGGTGGGAAATATTGGAGATTGGTGATGAGTCAATCCAGGCACTGATGCCTGAATGATTTTCTTTTAAGTCGCTGGTATACCAATGAATATGTGGCAAATGCTCTGCAAAATACACCGCATGTTGGCCAGTGCCGCTTCCGATTTCGAGCACGTTAAAAATCTTTTCGTCTTTTGAGAAGGTGTGCTTAATCTCTTTCAGGATGGGGTTTTTATTATTTTCGCAGGCTTGAGAAAACGGTTTCATCATATGCTCTTCGTTCAAGACGAGATCAAAGGCAGCAGTGTATCACTTTGATCTCGTCTTGTCTTAGTGCAGTAAATTATGCGCCTGGTTGGTAAGCACTTTCTAACTTCTGTTTCAGACGATTAAGTGCTTTCGGACATTCGGGGTGAATCCAGTCGTAGCCAATGCGTTGCCAATCAGGGTCCTGTTGATCGAGGCCAATATTCTGAATAAAGTCCGGTGTGGCAACAAAATACTGATCCCGAAAGGGGAGTAAATAGCCTCCTTTTGCGCGCAGATATTCTTTGGCGGCCGAGTAGGTTTTAAACCAATGGTTTAATGTGCCACCAAATTGTGGTGCACCAAAAAAATCACGATAGTTGATTGGCGACTTGTTAATTTGCTTCTTCAGCTTTGACCAGGAGCCAAATCCGGCTTCAATTGCTACTACCGTTAAAGCGTGTTTTCTTTGGATGGTATCGGGTGTCAACGCATAGCGCGTTAGTATCGAAAAACGTTGTTCAGCGAATTTCTGTTTGACTGGATTGTCTGAATGAAGATGCTTGAATAACTTCGAGGCTTCATTTTTAAAATAGTTTTCAGAAACGAATGGGCGGATGGCCATAGTACGACTCCTTTGTAAATGCTATTTCCTCCTACCTGGAAAAGCCGCAAAAGAGTATAAATAGGTAAGTACTACTATCGATGAGTACGATTATGGGTGAGTACAACTCTTTCGTAGGTAAAGCGTCCCAAAAGCTTAGACGTAATTTTTGTTGAAAGCGTTGTGTTTGTCAATGCTGGAAAAAGGCACAGAGCGCCAGGAACCTCTGTGCCTTGGGAGGCGTAACTTATTGAACAGATACGGTAATTGACGCCTGTTTAATCGCACCCTGGCTATCAATACCTACCGCATAAAGAGCGTGCTCTCCTGAATAGATAGGGTTGGTATCGGTATTATAGGTATCGAGAATTGCGTTTAGGGTGTAAGCGAAAGGTGAACTCAACACGCTTTGGAAAAAAGCTGTACTGGAGTAACTACTGTCAATGTACAGCCCTATTTGGCTTGTTGTTCCCGATGATACATCGATATCAACATTGATCGGTGCAGATATTGGGCTTGATGTACTTGGGCTGGCGAAATGCAGTGCCTGATTAGACACAGCGCCCGCGGTAATGGTTTTTTCGGAGCAGTGTTTTGCTACACCTTGCGCATCATATGCACAGCCTTTTAGCGTGTAAGCGCCGGATACGGGGAAATAGTATTCCTTGCTATAGCGTTTTACGCCAGGCTGGTAAGGGTAATTCCAGGAAAATCCAGTGCCGTAAATGCCTGCAGATTCACAGGCTGCAATAAATTCCCAGGCTCCCCAGGATGTTGACGATGCCGGAGATTCACTTGTCCACCATTTGGCCTGAAACAGCATGTTTTTATAAATAGCATACTGATTACCCATGTAAGTTTGACCTTGCTGCCAGGGTTGGTATATGGCGCAATTTTGCACTTGTTGATTGGGCGGAATAAATTCAACTTTGAAATGATCGAAGCTGATGGTGCCGGAAAGCCCAACTGAAAACATCGCGTGCGCAGAGTCCTGAGTGGCTATGGTCAAGTTCGCCGGCTCATTATAATCGGCAAAGATGATGCGGGTGGAAACTGATCCGCCGGATGACGACGAGCTACTGGTCGAGGACGACGACGTGGTACTCGAACTGGAGCTGGACGTACTGCTGGTCGAGGAAGTGGTTGAACTGGAACTGCTGGAGCTGGTATCGGGTGCACAGTGACCGAGGTGATCCCAGGCATAACGCCACGCCCAACCTTCTCCTGGTGTGTATGGACCCCAGATGTTACACCAGCCAGCCACTTTACACTGGTAGGCATTCTCTTTGTATTTAATTACCATGCCGTCTGAAATCATGAGTGCGGGCACAGTTGGACCAGTGAAATCGGGTAATCCACTACAATTAACGCCATCTGTTTGTGCGTGTGAATTAACTGCCATAGAAATAATAAGTAACGTGATTAAGTAACATACATGTCTATTCATGGTATGTATTCCTCATAATATTATTTTATTTTTTTTCTTGTAAAACGTTTCCTGGCGATCAGCATCGTGCTGATGGTTACAATTTATTTGTTTGGTTTTACTAGTCCAATATTGATTGTGAATAAAAACAAGAACGATCATTGCAATAACATTGAATTTCCGCGGAATAGTTTTCTCTTGGGTGGTAAAGTACGTCATCTAGGGGTTGTTGAGGTTTGTTGAATATAAGTTCCGGACTGTTTTTCCTGAAACGTGGTCCTAAAAGCTTTACTTACATTGATTCTTTTATGCGAACTTGTACGCATATTGACCTTACATATATTATTGTTTAGAGCTGGTGTGATTGATTTTTTCATTTTGCTGTTTTTTCTTTCTGGGCAGTAATGAGTAAAATAGCTAATACACAGTTGGCTGAATTATTTTTTTGTCTGACGATCCTTTTCTTTCAGGCGGGCTATACCAAATGCGGTGCATCTTTTGAAAACACTTTATTGGCACGATTATGAAACTTGGGGCGCCACCCCCTCTGTTGATCGTCCTTCACAGTTTGCAGGTGTGAGGACTGATGAAGATTTGAATATTATCGGCGAGCCTCTGGTCGTTTATTGCCAGCCACCGCAAGATATTTGGCCTAATCCAGAAGCCTGTTTGGTAACCGGAATTACGCCGCAAAAGGCGGCAAGTGAAGGTGTTCCTGAACGAGAATTTATCCGGCGCATCCATCAGGAATTTATGCAGGCGAAAACCTGTGTCGTGGGATACAACTCGTTGCGCTTCGATGATGAAGTGACACGTTACACTCTCTATCGTAATTTTTATGACCCCTATGAGCGGGAGTGGCGCAATGGAAATTCCCGGTGGGATATTATCGATATGCTTCGGCTGACTTTTGCTGTCAGACCGGAAGGCATTGAGTGGCCAGTCGTGGATGGTAAGCCCAGCTTTAAGCTGGAGTTGCTGACACAGGCCAACGGCATTTCTCATATGTCTGCCCATGATGCCTATTCGGACGTGGAAGCGACCATCGAAATGGCAAAAATAATCAAAACCAGAAAGCCGGAGTTGTACGATTACGTTTATAGCAATCGTTCCAAGCAGGCGGTAAACGCGCTGATTGATATTCAGGCGAGAAAACCGTTGTTACATATCTCCTCTCGTTTTTCTTCTGAACGTGGCTGTTCGGCACTCATCGTGCCTTTGGCGATACACCCAGTGAATAAAAATGCTGTGATCACCTATGACCTTTCGGTGGACCCGGCTGAGCTGGCAACGTTGAGTGCGGAAGAAATTGCCAACCGTGTATTTGTTGCTCAGGAGGATTTACCTGAAGGCCAGGAGCGTATTCCGTTGAAGCTGGTGCATTTGAATAAGTGCCCGATTCTTGCTACGCCTAAACTGGTGAGTAAAGAGATGGAAGCGCGTTTTGGTTTGGATAAAAACCAATGTGAAATCCATTGGCAAAAAATTCGATCGATGGATATCTCAGCGAAACTGCAAGCGGTGTTCCAGTTAAACGTTTTCGAAGAAAAAAAGGACCCGGAGCAGAAACTGTATGATGGCTTTATCGGCAATAGTGATAAAGCATTGATGCAAAACGTTCGCAACCTGAAACCGGAAAATATACAAGGCAATCGCTTTGTATTTGAAGACACTCGGTTGGCAAATATCCTGCCAAAATATTTGGCTCGTAACTTTTACTCGTATTTAACTGAGGTAGAACAACAAGAGTGGGATGAAACCGTTGCTCATAGTTTGTATTACGGTGGGGAAAACAAACTTTCGTGGCAGGAAATAACCGACAAAATTGGAGCGTTAAAGCAAGAAAAAGCCGGGGACAGCCAGGCAATAGCGATTCTCAACGCTTGTAGTGATTATGTCGCGTACCGCTATGAGAACAGCATTGTCGGTCATATTGGGAAGTAAGTCAGAACAGGAGTTGTGTTCAGCTGCTTGTCAGGGGAGGAGATGTTGATCGGCCTAATTAGAGTTGGCCTCCCGCAAAAGTCTCGGTTGCGTTCATGTGTTTGCCTAAAGTTGGCTGCCCGACTTTTGTTCGGGCACCATTCTTCTCCCATTTGACCAAGCGCAGTGAATTAATTACCCATTTAGGTCGAAGCCCCGGTAAAATAGCCACCAAATTTAATGTGCGTGAGGATCTATTTGTGAATTTTGCTGGTGCCCATATTCTTTCAGTGGATCAATTTGAGCGAGCGGATATTGAAAGGATTTTTTCCGTCGCAGACGCAATGGAACCTTATGCGTTGAGGCAAAAAGTAACCCGTGTTTTAGAGGGGGCGATCCTTGGCAACATGTTCTTCGAGCCAAGTACCCGGACTCGAGTCAGTTTTGGTTGTGCTTTTAACCTTCTGGGCGGTGAAGTTCGCGAGACTACGGGCTTTAAGAGCTCAGCCATAGCGAAAGGGGAATCCCTGCACGATACCGCCCGTGTGCTTTCAGGTTATAGCGATGTGATTTGTATGCGTCACCCGGATTCGGGTTCGGTTGGCGAATTTGCCGTCGCCAGCCGGGTTCCGGTCATTAACGGCGGTGATGGGGCCAACGAGCATCCTAGTCAGGCATTATTGGATCTGTACACCATCCAGAAAGAAGTGAAAGATAAAGGCGGCAGCCTGGACGGCCTGCGTATCGCTATGATTGGCGACTTGAAGTTTGGTCGAACCGTTCACTCACTCAGTCGTTTGCTACGTTTGTACAAGAATCTTCACGTTGTCTTGGTCTCGCCCGAAGAACTTGCCATGCCAGAGAAGTATGTTGAACTTCTGCGTGAAGCCGGCCATACCGTAGAAATCTCTTCCGACTTGCCGGGTAGTATCAAGCATGTGGATATCGTGTATTCCACGCGAATCCAGGAAGAACGCTTTAATTCCAAAGAAGAGGCCGACTTGTACCGTGGCAAATTCCGCTTAAATCAGGCTATTTACACCAAGTACTGTGAGCCAAATACCGTGATCATGCATCCGCTTCCTCGCGATTCGCGTTCTGAAGCCAATGAGTTGGATAACGACCTGAACCAGAACCCGAAACTGGCGATTTTCCGTCAGGCGGACAATGGTGTGTTAGTTCGTATGGCGCTGTTTGCCATGATTCTGGATGTGGTGGATCTGGTGGATAGATTCTCCAAGCCTGTAAACTGGTATCACGCGCGACGCGAGCCCAAGATTGACCTTTAATCCGGGCTCATTGCATAACGGTGTGTGCTAAGTGATGAACTGATTGACCTTGGCAATCAGGCGGTGATGTTCAAGCGGCTTTTGTAAGCAGGCGTTGGCCTTCACTTTTTTGCCAAAGCGGGTCAGTTCTTCTTTATCGCACACCGAAATCAATATCACCGGGATCATGGCTGTTGAGGGGTCATCCCGCAGGGACTGGCATACTGCGTAGCCGTTTACTCCCGGTAGATACACATCCAGGATGATAACGTCCGGCTTTAATTCTTTTGCCATATTCAGGCATTCTTCACCGCTGCGGGTGCTGACTACAGTACTGTGGCCGCGTAGCGTTTCGGAAATAATATCAATACTGATTTCATCGTCGTCCACCACTAACACCGTGTTATGCGGGTTGTAGAGTTTGACTGTGGAACGGTTTCGACCGCACTGTTTGGACTCGTACAGGGCTTTATCGGCCAGGCTGATTTGTTGCTGCAGACTGGAACCTGTGGTGAAGTTGACCACGCTGCCACCGATACTGACGGTTACCCGATCACTGCTGGTGGAGGCCCGGTGTTTCAAATTCAATTTTTCGACTGTTTTACGGATGTGCTCCGCGACATGGTAGGCTCCGTCTTGCGGCGTATTGGGCAGCATGACAATAAATTCTTCGCCACCATACCGGGCGACAAGGTCTGACGGTCTGTTTAGGCATTTTTGCAGGGCAGAGGACACCAGCTTGATACACTCGTCACCGGCCGGGTGCCCATAGTAATCATTGAACAGCTTAAAGTGGTCGATATCGAGCAGCAGAATTGCCAAAGGCTCTTTGGATCGAGTGGCCAGACGCCAGTACTCATGAGCTTTCTCTTCAAAGGTGCGTCGGTTATAGAGCTGGGTTAAACCATCAATCTGGCTGAGGTTTTTCAGGTCCTGATTCAATTGGTTAAGTTGGTCGCGCATATTGGTGATGCGCTCCATGGCCTGAATTTTGGCCTTGAGAATAACCTGGCTAACAGGTTTGATCAGGTAATCGTCGCCACCGGCATTAATACCGTGCTCCAGGTCTTCGTCTTCGCTTTTACCTGTGACAAAAATAATCGGAATCCAGTGATCGCCAAGCCATTCGCGAATCAGGCGGGTTGTTTCAAAACCGTCCAGACCCGGCATTTCGACGTCCATGATGATCATGTCAACTGGTGTCTTATCGACAATTTGTAACGCTTCCTCCCCACTAGATGCAATTAAAGGATCGTGGCCGAATGCCCGAATGTAACTGCTCATCGCGTGGCGTAAGGTTGCACTATCTTCTACAAGGAGTATCTTCATCCAGGAGAGCTTCACCCAAAGTTTTTTATGCCCACTGGTTTTAAGTCTATCACAGGGAAACAAAAACGACGGATTTCACTTCAAAAACTAAATAACTCTTTTCGGAACAGGTATAATTCCCGCCTTTTTCCGTGGGACAATCCCACATTCGATTGATTTTTAAACAACAGAGGATAGGTTAGGCTGATGTCAGAGTTCGACGATATTCGCCCGTATAACGACGATGAAGTGGCCGATGTACTGCAGCAGCTACTGGAAGACCGGGAGTTTATCGACTCCATAATTGCGTTAAAGCTGCCCAAAACTGGTCGGTTTCTCAAGCATGTGCTTCGATCTGTGGTTCAAAGCAAGTTAGCCAAGCAGCTTTCCGGTGTAAAAACAGTTGCTGATTTTCAGGCTCTGATCGAATCCTACCTTGGGACGCTCATTGATCGAACCGTCACCAATCTATCCGTTTCCGGTCTGGAAAAGCTGGACAAATCCCAGTCCTATTTGTTTATTAGCAACCATCGCGATATTGCGATGGATCCGGCCTTCGTAAACTGGACATTGTTCCACAACGGTTTCACCACTTTGCGTATTGCCATCGGTGATAACTTGCTGACCAAACCTTTTGCTTCGCGGCTGATGCGTTTGAACAAAAGCTTTATTGTGAATCGCTCGGCAACCAAACCACGGGAAAAACTAAAAGCCGCAAAGCTTTTATCCCGTTATATCCAGCATTCACTGCATCAGGACAATGAAAATATCTGGATCGCGCAGCGGGAAGGGCGAGCAAAAGACGGTATTGACCGAACTAATCCGGCCATTATTAATATGTTTGCTTTAAGCAAGGAAAAAGCGCAGAACTTTGCTGAGTTTATTGGCAACAGTCGAATTGTGCCGGTGACCATTTCTTACGAATATGATCCATGTGATGAAGCCAAAGCGCGAGAGCTTTATCACAAGGAAACATTTGGCAGTTATACCAAAGATGAACACGAGGATGTGCAAAGTATCGCAATGGGAATATCCGGCTACAAAGGCGCAGTGCATCTAGCGTTTGGTGAACCTTTAACGGGTACTTTTGAAGATGCGGATCAGGTGGCGGAAGTTTTGGATGAGCGTGTGAATAGTGCTTATGTTCTGCACCCAACAAATTGTTTCGCTTATGAAATGCTGATGGGCGAAGCACCGAAAGTTGCAGTTGGTAACCAGGCCGAAGACTTTACTAAAAAGTCCTGGCAAAAAGAGCGTGAGGAGTTTCTTGCCCGTATTGATGGAATTGATGCGCGCTGGAAGAAAATACTCTTACAGGGGTATGCCAACCCGGTACTGACCAAGCTGGGTCAGCACCACGAACACGATAAATAAAAAGCACAGTAGGTTTTATCTTGCCACTAAGTGATAGCACCAAAAAAACGATTCAAACTGCCTACTCGAAGTTTCTGGAAAATAAAGAATTAACTCCACGCTATGGGCAGCGGTTAATGATCGCTGAAGTGGCAAAAGCGCTGGGAAATATTGAGCTGGATGGCGAAGGGCTACGTACCAATACGCCCCATGTTGCCGTGGTTGAAGCGGGAACCGGTACGGGGAAAACCGTCGGCTATTTACTGCCTTCCATTGTGATGGCGCAAGCGCTGGATAAAACCGTAATCGTGGCCACGGCCACGGTTGCCCTGCAAGAGCAAATTATTTTTAAAGACTTACCCGAACTGATTCGTCACACGCCTTTGGAATTTCAATTTCGTTTGGCAAAGGGGCGTGGCCGATATTTGTGTCTAGCCAAACTGGATGCAATTTTATCCAGTGCAGACGATCAGTTTATTCCTCTCTACGAAGATGAAGCCGGTTTAATTAGCGCCGAAGACAGTGAACTCTACGGCGATATGATGGGTAAACTTGGTCGAGGTGAGTGGGATGGGGACCGCGATAACTGGTCAGCGGAAATCATGCCCGCTGCCTGGCAACGGGTGACGACTGATCACCGTCAATGTTCGGGGCGAAAGTGCAGTCACGTTCGTCAATGTGCTTTTTTTAAAGCGCGGGAAGCATTGGGTGAAGCGGATTGCATTGTTGCCAACCACGATTTGGTCTTGGCGGATTTGTCCCTTGGTGGTGGTGCGATTTTGCCTGCACCGGAGCAGTGCATTTATGTGTTTGATGAAGGCCACCACCTTGCCGACAAAGCGCTAAATCATTTCAGTTGCCATACCCGTTACAAAAGCACCATTCGTTGGTTGGGGCAAAGTGAGGGGCAATGGCCGTCCATTGTCGAGCCTCTGTCCGAAGCCAGTTATTTTATGCAGTTGTCGGTGCCGCTAGAGTCCACGCTTAAGGCAACTCGCTCCATTATGGAAGCCTACCTTCCGCAAATGGATGCGCTTGTTCAAAGTGCGGATCAAACCCAGCAAAAAATACAGCTCCGTTTTGCTCAAGGTGTGGTGCCGGGAGATTTAGAACTCTTCGCTCAAGACCTTGCAGCGCAGTTTGCAGAATTGGTTCAGGTGCTGACAAAAATGCACAAAGAGCTGGGGGAACTGATGGAAGAAGATCATCCTGCCGTTCCATTAGTCGACTTGGAAAGCATTTATCCTGTTGTTGGCTCCTGGTTGCATAGGGCGGAAGCCAATATGGAGTTATGGGAAAGTTATTCTGATACCAAGCACAAAGCCAACTGGCCGGTTGCGCGCTGGATTACTGTGGTGACCTTTAACGATATTGCGGATTATGAAATTGTCTCGAGCCCAATATTAGCCTCAAAAGCACTGGAAAAAGATTTGTGGTCTCGTTGCTGTGGTGCCGTGGTGACTTCTGCAACACTGACGGCATTAAATTCGTTTGATCGGTTTAAGCAGCGTACCGGTACTTATGATCATGCGACTTATAATGTTGTGCCCAGCCCGTTTGATTTTAATGCAATGGGGCTGCTCACTATTCCTGAAGGCGCGATTGATGCAAATAATGCGGTCGCCCATACGGACAGTGTTGTTGAACTGTTGCCGCAGATAATTGATGTCAAAGCGGGCACACTGGTTTTGTTTGCCTCACGCAAACAAATGGTTGATGTACACGAAGAACTGCCGGATGACTTGCGTAGAATTGTGTTAATGCAGGGTGCTGAATCGAAGCAACTTTTAATAAAAAAACACAAAACGCGCATAGAAAACGGTAACGGGTCCGTTATTTTTGGTTTGGCCAGTTTTTCTGAAGGTGTTGATCTTCCGGGGAATTACTGCTCCCACGTGATTATTGCAAAAATTCCTTTCTCTGTTCCGGATGACCCGATTGAGGCCGCGTTAGCTGAATGGGTGGAAGCCAATGGTGGAAATGCATTTATGCAAATAAGTGTTCCAGATGCGGCCATGCGGTTAGTTCAGGCTTGTGGTCGTTTATTGCGAACGGAATCGGATACGGGAACAATTTCTATTTTGGATCGACGTCTGATATCAAAACGCTACGGTAAAGCGTTACTCAATTCCTTGCCAAATTTCCGCCGGGATTTTTAATCTCGTACTTCTGGCACATTTTAAAAAAATACACTATCTGCTTTATCTTGGTTGATGCAGAAAGTGTACGTTTCTCTTCTTTCTTACTGCATATTAGCTAAATAACAATTAGATAGTGATTTATTGCCATTGCGTTTTTTCACTTTACCCGCCTGAGGCGTGTTGAGTAACCACGATTGAGGTAGTTGTAACCGATCTATGCAGCATGACATTTTTTTTAAAATTTTGTGGAATATTTCTTGAGCTTCTAGTGTCTCATGTATGCAAAAGAAATGGAGCATAATTTGAAAGTGTTAAATTAATCACAAAATGTTTTTGTGATGTGTGCATAAATGAACACGTTGCCAGGATCGCAGGTTGAACATGTTGTATTAGGCGTCAATTTTGCAAAAATTAATTTTTTTTCAAATCAAGTGTGCAGTTTCAACAAATCTTCGTGTAACATCGCTGACGCATTTGACCTTTATCTTTCTTGGGGCAAATCAAAACCACTCTCTTAGGTGAGTGTCACACTGAGCTTTAGTGTTAGCTGAGGAGCTTTGGTTAAGATGCTTACCAAGATTAAAGAACGCACAACTGCAATTAATAGTATCCATCGCATGTGTCAGAAACATAACAGCGCTGTCTTATTGGTCGAGTAGGTCCTGTCATGAAGAGATTGTTTCAAAAGGACCGGAAAGGTCAAGACGATAAAGCTATAGACGAAGTTCGAGAAAAAGAAACTCTAGAAGAAGTTGAAGAAGAAAAAGATCAAGAAGAATTAGGAGTTAACCCGATGCTTGGTAATAAAAGTGAACCACAAAAAGCCGCTCCAGAATCTCGCCCGGCTGAACCAAAAGTTGTATCTACACCTTCGCCAACACCTATCACGCCTCAATCATCCAAAGCACAACCTGTTGCTGTTATCGGCCCGAAAATTCGCTTTAAAGGGGAATTGGTTGGTGAAGAAGACCTGTTAATACAAGGTCAGGTTGAAGGAACTATTGATTTAAAAGACAACAATTTAACCATTGGTGAGCAAGGTTCCATTAAAGCCAACGTACTGGCCAAAACTATCACGGTAGAAGGCAGTGTTGAAGGTGACTTGTTCGGTCAAGAGCGAATCTCCATTCTTTCATCAAGTAATGTAAAAGGTAACGTTGTCGCAGACAGAGTAACCCTGGAAGATGGTGCCAAGTTCCGTGGTTCTATTGATATGGATGTGGAATCTCGAAAATCAGATTTTCAAAAAGTAACAGATTCTTCCACTTCATCTTCATCGTCACCAGCAAAAAAATCTACGACCGAAACGGCGTAATTGTGAAAAGTGCCTGGGGTGGTTAACTCAGGCACTTTTTGTATATGTTCCTGCATAAATCTCCTGGCCTTGCTGCCATATATAATGAAATAAAATCCTCGCAACGAAATCGAGTACTTGATCTCGGGCCGATGGTGGCTGCGAACTTTTCTTTTTTCTCTCAACTGAGTTGTAAAATTCACTTCGAAAATCTGGATGAGTTTATTCAGGAATACGGCAAACTTTCCACGCAAAATTTAATCTATCGCCTTGAGCGTTATTTGCTTGCTCATAAAGAGGGCGAGAAGTTTGACGTAATATTAAGTTGGGATATTTTTAATTATCTCGAACTGGAGGCTGTGCAGGCGTTGTTGGAAAAACTAAAACAGCATTGCAAGCCCGATACACTGTTGCATATGTTTAAGTATGTCAGTGACGATATTCCTGTGCTGCCAAGAAAATTTGCTATCAAGGACACGCAACACGTTGCAATTGATACGGTCGATATGCGGAAACGGCATGTCCCCCAGCACAATACCTCTCAACTGTTAAAAAAAATCCCCGAGTATTATTTACAAAGTACTGTGGTTGGAATGGATGGCATGCACTCTGCTATTTCTGAGTATGTTTTACGTTTCCAGCCTAACTTGGCGTTGCGAAAAAAACATGCGACACGAACCGAAGTGCTTCAAACAACCAGCTCCATTCTGACTAAAGGTTTACTGCGTCATCAATCGCCAGCTCTTGAATCTGTGGTGTCCTATCTGCGTCACCGAAAAGGCACTCGCGTTTTGGATCTGGGTTTGAAAAACAGTAAAAACGCAAATTTCTGGCAACAATATGCCGATGAGGTGTATACCGAAGACTTGATATCGTCGCTTCGCTGGTGGCGCTCTACACAATCGCTAAAGCCGGGTGATAATGGGTATTTACCTATTAGCCCTCAGCTCTTGAGTTATTCATCTGAAACTAAATTCGACGTAATTTTGGGTTGGGACATTTTTAATTATTGCTCTCAGCAGCAGTTGCGTGCTTTGGGTGAGCGTTTGAGCCCCTACTGTACACCGGAAACAAAATTGTTGTGTTTTATGTATCCCGAAACCGCAATGCCCGCAAAACCGGGTAATTTTCTGCTTCGGTCGCCTACTGAGCTGGTTTATTCCAAACCCGAAAAATTAGTGAAAGTGAAAAATGCGGCGACTTCGGCTTCGTTAATGAAGCTGATGGCTGGCTTTGGTATAAGGAACACATTTATTTTAAGGCCTGGGATGCAAAAGGGGATAACCGAGTTGTTGTTTGAATATCGGGGAAACCTGGCTGCCAGAGTGGCAGCGCAGGAAAAGGCTTCATAGCATTTATTTAAAGATTTTTCTCGTACGTGTAGATTGTACTCATTAAATAAATACCCACCGCTTGTCCCCAAATGGTGGTTTCCATTGTGGTGTAATCGCCATTGTTATCAACAAAAACTTCGTCTTCTGTGTTGTAGGGGTTGTTGGCAATATCTTCCTCAATAACTTTTCGATTCGTCGCGCCGCCGAGATTTCCATCGTGAGCTTTTTTTCCAATCGGTCCTTCAGAAATTGCCCCTGTTGGGAATATGTGTGGTTGTAACGAATATATCTGGCTGTAGGTTTGCGTTACAGCCTGTGGAATTTTTTGGCTGGATAGAAAACTGATTCCCCAGTTATTTCGGCCAAACATATAATCCACCACGTTGTAGGCAAGGTCCATATACTCGGGGTTACCTTTTGCGCCCAGTACTGCCGCTGCAGCAGCAACATGTAATTCATTATATAAACCGCCCCATACCGATTTCATTGGACGTCCCCAGATATTGCCATCGTCCCAATGGTCGTTTGGTTTTTGCGAAAGTGAAAAGCGTTTGAATAAATCCAACCCGCTCAGCACTCGCTGTTTGGCGGTGTTATCGTACTGGCTTAGAGCCAAGTTGGCGGGCAGGTGATAGGACTCCCAGCTTACATAAGTGACATCGCCAGCTTGTTGAGCAAGCTGTTGTGCGGCCTTGAGATATTTTTTCTCTTTGGTTGCTTTATATAATTCCGCTGCACCTAACGCCAGGTTGTCGGCAATACTCACATCGTTGTAAAACCAGGGTTGATCATATGGGTAGTAATTTAATACATCGTCTTGATTGGCTCGTTGCCAGATTTTTTTCGCGAACGCTAGATAATTGTCTGCCAGCTTTTCGTCGTAGGGTCGGTAAACAACAGATGCTTTTGATAAAGCCGCTGCCACCAGCCCCATATGCTGTGGAACGAGTGCAGAGAATGCTGGACGTCGCAGCCCGGAGAGCTTGTCGGTTTCGGGTAGTCGGTGGCCTGCGTTGTGGTCTTCTTGCGACCCCACCTGCATTATAAAATTGTCATCCGTTGGTAGAGTTTTTAATAAATAATCCAGGCCGTGTTTGGCTTCATCGAGCAGGTCATTGTATTTTGATTTTGACAAGTGTCTTTTCTTTAGGAAAAGCTCTGGTGCGGTTTGGTACGCCTCTAATAAATAATAAGCCGTGGCAGCATTGGTTAAGGTGAATTTAATATAATCTCCGGCATCATACCATCCGCCAAGCATGTCAATATTTTTACCTGTGGATTTCCAAATGTATTTTCCATCAACGGTATACAGCCCGAGTTTTTCATCTACACCACCTCGGTAGGATTTCGGAACATCAGTTTCTTTATTGGCTTCTCTAACAATGAGCGTGTTTTTATCTTGCAAATGCGTTGCTGGGTGATACAGCGTATCGGCTGTGCCGCTACGCGTTGATTTTAAATGCGTGAGCATTTCACTTATTCGGGTGCTGGGTTGGATGCTGGAGTAGGCAACCTCAAATAAGAATGAAGGATTGTGTTTTTCGGTATCGATAATCAGCGTGTATTTCCCTTCACTTATTATTTGGCTGACATCGAGTGTGTAGTTATGGTCGAAAGGTGCATACAGGCTTTTACCACTAATGGATTTGCCGATGACGCCTTTCAGTATTTTTTCTTTTGTATGCTCGTTGATGACGTAATACTTTTGCCCCTCTAGTTCTTTGTGGGACATGACGATCAGATGTTTCTTGCGTTTGGGATGGTAGGCCAATGGGTTGCCACGAATAACAATGTCTGGAAGCTGTTTCGCTGTTTCTGCGTCGTAGTACGTACGACTGGGGAAGTCTGTTTGGGGCAATGTGGGTGTGGCGAGTGTTGCGGGAACTGTATGGCCGTATTGGCAGGTGACCATTAAGGCTGTAACAGAAAATAGTGTTTTTAGTTTCATTGGCATGACCGACTATTCAAAGAGTAATACGGAACACCGCTTTTTTGCATATATCGCCATCGGATTTTATTGATGTGGGCGTGCCGGCGGTTGTTTGCAGTAAGTATAGAAAGGAATACGTGAGGGTTGGGGGTAAGTGTTGATGGGCAGATGGCTGTATAGCGTTACGGATGGGCAGTCAAAAATACTTAATTCAGGGATGAATTGAGTAAGCTACAGGGAGGTATTTATGCGTTTTTTACGGGCAACCATTAACTCTGTCTTGAGAGAAACTAAAGTGAGAAACCGAGGGGGGGGGGAATCCAGTAATGACTCAATAACTGGATTCCCTGGTGTTCTGAGTTTTTGATTCAAGCTTGCGAAGCGGTATTACATTTTTTCCATTACTTCGATGCCAAGCAAATCCAGGCCGGTTTCCAATGTGGTGGCAACCGCTTTGCTGATCATAAGTCGACTGTTTTTCACGTCTTCCTCAGTGCCTTCTTTCAGTATCGGGCAGGCCTCATAAAAACTCATAAACAAACTGGCCAAGTCGTACAAGTAATTACATAGCACATGAGGGTACGCATCATTGGCAACCTGTTCCACCACTTCAGAAAACTGAAGGGTTTTTAATGCCAGTGCTTTTTCTTGCGGCGCTTCAATTTTAATTTCTGCATTGAAGTCGGCCATATCGATTTCGGCCTTGCGGAACACACTGCGAACTCGTGTGTAGGCGTACTGCATGTATGGGCCGGTATTACCTTCAAAGCTGAGCATTGAATCCCAATTAAATATGTAATCGTTGGTACGGGTTTTAGATAAGTCTGCGTACTTTACCGCACCAATCCCAACTTTCTGCGCAATATTCAGGCTCTCTTCTTCCGTCAGGTCCTGGTTTTCTTTCACTATGGCGTGAGCGCGTTCAATTGCTTCATCTAATAGTGCGGCAAGCTTAACTGTGCCGCCATCACGGGTTTTAAATGGCTTGCCATCTTTACCCATCATGGTGCCGAATGCGTGGTGCTCCAGGCTGGTCCATTCGTCGACAAGCTTGGCTTTGTGTGCAAGGGTGAACACCTGCTGCATATGCAAGGACTGACGGGCATCGATAAAGTACAACACCCGGTCTGCGTCTAACTCTTCTGCGCGGTATTTCAATGCGGCAAGGTCGGTTGTTGCATATAGGTAACCGCCGTCTTTTTTCTGCACAATAACCGGGCTGGGTGTGCCGTTTTTGTCTGCCAGTTCCTGCAGAAATACCACTGTTGCGCCATCGTCTTCAACGGCCAGTCCTTCCTCTTTGAGGTAGTCGACTATCGGTTTGAGCTGGTCGTTGTATGCGCTCTCGCCGCGAACATCCTGCGGGGTCAATGTGACATTCAGCTTTTTGTATATCTCTTCGCTGTGGTGCAAGGAAACTGACTTGAATTGCTCCCAAAGCTTAAGCACTTTCGGGTCACCGGATTGCAGCTTCACAACATACTCCCGCGCTGTGTTAGCAAACTCGGGGTCGTCATCAAAGCGTTTTTTTGCTTGTTGATAAAAGCCTTCCAGATCCTGTAAGGCAAATTCTGCAGCGTCACCGCTTTGCATTTGCTCTTCCAACTCGGTAATCAGCATGCCGAACTGGGTTCCCCAGTCGCCAACGTGGTTTTGGCGTACAACATTGTGGCCCAAGAATTCGAGTACGCGGGCGATGGCATCGCCGATAATGGTGGAGCGCAGGTGGCCGACGTGCATCTCTTTCGCCAGGTTGGGGGAAGAGTAGTCAATCACCACATTGTGAGGTTCTTCCTCGGTGGCGGTGGACTTTTGGATCTCGGCGGAAATTTCCTGTAGCTGTTGGGCCAACCAGTCATTGCTCAGGTGGATATTGATAAACCCTGGGCCAGCGATCTCGACTGTTTCTGCGATCTGCCCGAGTTCCAGGCTGCCTACGATGGATTGAGCGATATCCCGTGGATTGCTTTTCAATGCCTTGGCCGCGGCCATAGCGCCATTGGCCTGGTAATCACCAAAACCTTCTTTTTTACTGATGGAAACATTAGGGCTATAGTCTGCGGGTATGCCCACATCGGACATAGCATTGCGGACTCGGTCATTCAGAAAAGCTCGTATATTCATAGGGTCACTCCAACGAAGCCGCGATTTTAGCGGCCTTGCTGTCAGATGCAAGTCATGGCGGGTAGTTTGAAAGAAAATGTCGCGTTTTTTGCTGTAGCGCAGTAAACATGTCGGTCGCATAGCGACGAACCAGGAAAATATACCGATAGATGGAGGAATAATAATGACAGAGTTAGTCACAACTCGATTCGAGGGAGAGGTATTGGTGGTAGGGATTAATCGCCCAGAGCGGAAAAATGCGCTGACGCTGCCTATGTATCAGGCTCTGGCGGAAGCGCTTTCCCAGTCGGATCTCAGCAAAAAGGCCGGGGCGGTGGTACTGCATGGAGGGAAAGACTGTTTTTCTGCCGGCTTTGATTTGGCGGAGTTAGGCGCGTTGACGGAGGTGTCGAACGAGAATCATCCTGTCATTCAGTTTATGAATGCTATGCGCCATTGCCCTTTGCCGATACTGGCGGCGGTAAGTGGTAAAGCTGTGGGGATTGGCGCAACCTTGCTGCTGCATTGTGACTTGGTGTATGCCAGCAAAACCGCATCACTGCGTTTTCCGTTTGTTGATTTGGGGTTGGTGCCGGAGTTTGCCGCCAGTTATCTTTTGCCCCGTTTATGTGGTTATGGCTTTGCTGCTGAATCCCTGCTTATGGCGGAAGAAATTCCAGCCGAACTGGCATATGCCAAGGGGATCATTCATTATTTGGTGAATGACCCGCTTTTTGTGGCGCTTAATCAGGCGCAAAAACTCAGTAAAAAACCGAGGTCTGCGTTGATTTCCACCAAGCGTTTATTGCGTGAGGCGAACGAGCAGGTCGTGAGCCAAACAATAAAAAGAGAAAATGAAGCCTTCTCAGCGGCCTTGTCCAGTGAGGCTTTTGGGCAGGCAGTTAAGGCATTTTTTCAATCGTGAATACGGGAGAAGGGCATGGCCATTCGTTTTGATTACTCCGGAAAAACCGTGGTGGTGGTGGGTGGTACCAGCGGTATTAACCAGGGCATAGCGCGGGAGTTCGCCATAGTGGGGGCCAGGGTGGCCGTTGCCAGCCGTAATCTGGAGAAGGTTGAGCGCACGGTTGCCGAGTTGGAAGAGCTGGGGGCGGAAGCCATGGGGTTTATTGCGGACGTGCGTCAATTGGATGCCGTGGAAGAAGGGTTTCAGTCCGTTGCTGACCGTTGGGGCCGTTTTGATGTGCTGGTTTCCGGTGCTGCGGGTAACTTCCCTGCAATGGCCAACGATATGTCCAGCAATGCCTTCAGGTCAGTGATTGAAATTGATTTGCTCGGCACATTTCATGTTTTAAAGGCGGCCTTTCCGCATTTAAAACCGGGTGCCAGTGTAATTAATATTTCTGCCCCTCAGGCCTCGGTGCCTATGGTGGCCCAGAGTCATGTATGTGCGGCCAAAGCAGGGGTGGATATGGTCACGCGCAGCCTGGCTCTGGAATGGGCCGAATCTGGTGTTCGAGTAAATAGTGTGGTGCCTGGGCCTATCGAAGAAACCGAAGGGGTGGATCGACTGGCACCGACAGAGAAGATGCGCTGGCAGCTTGAGCAAAGCATTCCAGCAGGGCGGTTGGGGAAAAAGCGGGATGTAGCCAACCTGTGCCTGTTTCTGGGAGCAGAGGAGTCTGCTTTTATTAACGGCGCGGTTATTCCTGTAGATGGTGGTTTTTCGCTCGCCGGGGCGGCCATTACCGGTAGCTATTTGAAAAAAATGTTAAAAAACAGCTAACTAGGCTGTTAAATAAAAGTATTTGTGTAGAATGGAGCGAAATTATTCGATCCAAATACCATCCATTTAGGAGTTATGTATGTCAGCTATGGTTGAAGAGCTGATTCTTAAATTCAGTTGTGCCGATAAGCCTGGAATCGTTGCTTCCGTGGCCAGCCTGTTTTCCTTGCAAGGGTTTAATATTCGTGAATCTTCACAGTTTGAAGATGCCTCGACCCAGCGCTTTTTTATGCGCACGGTGCTGGAGTCTGTGGAAGGGCCGAAATCTCTGGATGACGTGAAGTCGGCGTTTCAATCTGTTGCTGATCGCTACCAAATGGAGTGGTCTCTCTGTAATGCGAAAGAAAAAGCCAAGGTGGTGATTGCGGTTTCCCAGTGGGGTCATTGTCTGGATAACTTGCTCAACGGTTGGAAGCGGGGGTATTTACCTGTGGATATTACTGCGGTGGTATCCAACCATGAGGCTATGCGCCCACTCTGCGAATGGTATGGAGTTCCGTATCACTATTTACCGGTTACGCCGGCGACTAAAGCGGATCAGGAAGCGCAAATTCTCTCCATTATTGATGAGACACAATCGGACTTTCTGGTGCTGGCCAGATATATGCAAATCCTGTCCAATGACTTGTGTGGGAAACTGGAAGGTCGTGCGATTAACATCCACCATTCCTTTTTACCCGGTTTTAAAGGGGCCAAGCCCTACCATCAAGCCTATGATCGCGGTGTAAAGCTGATTGGTGCCACAGCCCATTACGTGACTGCCGAGCTGGATGAAGGCCCGATTATCGAGCAATCCGTTGAGCGGGTAAGCCATGCCAACACGCCGGAAGAGTTGGTGGAAATTGGCCGTGATATCGAGGCAGTCGTATTGCAACGTGCTGTCCGTTGGCATGCGGAAAGCCGCGTCCTATTAAACGGTCATAAGACTGTTGTGTTTAATCGATAAGGATATTTCTAAATTACCGGATGTCTCAGATATCATAGATTTTTTATGCAAGAAGATTCTAAATCGAGGTATCTATGGGACGGCCGGTAGAGTTTGAAAAGGAAGAGGTGTTACACAAGGCGTTGCTGACGTTCCGCCATAAAGGATTTACCAACACTTCAATTAAAGATTTAGAGTTAGCGACAGGCCTAAAGCCGGGCAGTATCTACGGTGCTTTTGGTAACAAGCGTGAGTTTTTTATTGCCACCCTTCAAAGCTATTTCGAGCTAACAGCCCAGAACTTTGCAGAAGATATGGCTGCCGAGCCAACTCCTCTGGCTGGGTTGAAGCGTTTCTACGAGAGAATTCTGTCCAACGTTGTGTCGGAAACCCCTGAGCGTTGTTGTTATGTGGTGAAAACCGCATTGGAATTATCCGGTGAAGAACCCGATATCCAGGCGATGATTCAGGAGTATTTCAAGGCGGTTGAGCACAATATTATCGCAGCTATCACTCAGGGGCAGGAAATTGGTGAGGTGACCCGAGCGCAGTCGGCAGAGGCGCTTGGTAAGCTTTTGCTGAATTCTTTGTATGGTATCAACGTTGAAAGCATGATTAATCCAAAGTTCTCTGACCTGGAGTTAATGAAAGAAACGTTGTTTACGATGTTGGCAGTAAGGCACTAAAGGCTGTGGTGCCAAACTATTTTTATTTTCTTCCTCCTATGGTCTGCCAGGACGAAAGTGTTTCCAGGCTGCTCTATTTAATTCAGATACTGAATACCTTCCAGGTAGGTAGCAAGTAAATCAGAAGCAATGAACTCGACCGTCGACAGCAGGGATGCTGGCGACGAGCCTCCATGGATGGATTAACGGCGTGTCGAAGAATTGCTTCTGCTTGCTGTCCAGAAAGCTTTCATAACTTTTGTATTCCTTTACCTGGCTATTCTTCTGCGTTTTCACTTTTATCTTTTAGTAGTTCCTGCCGTTCGCGTTCGTAATCTTCATAGCTTTTGTCGAACTGCTTGATACATTCCTCATATTCAATATCAAACCTTCTCATACACTCCTGTTTTTCCCTTTCTTGCAGCCCCTTATACGCAGATTCATGGGTGCAGGAAGACAAAATCAAAATAG
Source organism: Teredinibacter sp. KSP-S5-2 (assembly GCF_032773895.1). Taxonomy (NCBI): domain Bacteria; kingdom Pseudomonadati; phylum Pseudomonadota; class Gammaproteobacteria; order Cellvibrionales; family Cellvibrionaceae; genus Teredinibacter; species Teredinibacter sp. KSP-S5-2. Next base: position 804,792 of record NZ_CP120416.1, read on the forward strand.
CGATCGTAGCGAAGAGAATACGAAGAGAAAATGTGTCATTGCGTTGTGTGTGTGTCATTAGATGCTCATGGAAAATAAAAGACTTCAATTAGATACACACTATGCCATTATGTTCGGCAGATATTGTTTTCAATTGTTATCGGCTTGTTGCTATTTATTCTCCGGGCAGGTGAGCTTTTTACCTTTGCCGAATAGCGACATTATTCAGCAAAGGCTTTGATTGTCGGAGTCGAAATAGAAAGGCGTTACCTTTTTTGTTGGAGATATCGGTCCAAATGATCGGCAAATTGTTTGATCTCGGTTTTACCTAAAGCCGATGGGCCGCCAGTGTGAATACCGCTGCCTCTCAGTTCGTCCATGAAATTACGCATAGTCAGCCGCGCTCGAATATTCGCTTGGGTATAGAGTTCGCCCCGAGGGCTTAGAGCAGTCGCCTTTTTTTCAATGACGTCTGCTGCCAGCGGGATATCCTGGGTAATGACCAAATCATTCGCACCGACTCTTTGGGCAATTTCATTATCGGCAACATCAAACCCCTTTGTTACCTGCACGAAACGGACATGCTCTGAGGTGGGGACGGGTAAAAACTGATTCGCCAGAAACGTTGTCTGGATCATTCTGCGTTCTGCAGCACGGCAAATAATCTGTCTTATTGCAACCGGGCAGGCATCGGCATCCACCCAGATCTTTATATCACTCAAACTTTAATACTCCATCGTAGGGCTCTGGCCGGGATGATTAAAACGTGTGTCCATTGAGGAATCAGGCGTGTTTCGTTAGAATGCGCGCCTTCCCATTCGTTGATAATAACAATTCCTTCGTAGTGGTATCACAAAACATTCCCGTGTTTAGCGAAATAAGCACGCCATCTGTAAGTAAATTGAGAAAAATTCATGTTTGAACTTCACCCGAGCAAAGTCGCGTCGGTAAAAAATGATGTATTGTCTGGCTTAACTGTGGCCCTGGCGCTGGTTCCGGAAGCCGTAGCCTTTGCTTTTGTTGCTGGTGTAGAACCTCTGGTTGGTTTGTATGCAGCCTTTATGGTTGGTTTGATTACCGCGGCATTTGGTGGTCGCCCTGGAATGATCTCCGGCGCAACGGGCGCTCTGGCGGTGGTGATGGTGGCTTTGGTTGCCGATCACGGAGTTGAATATCTTTTTGCCACAGTTGTTTTAATGGGTTTTTTACAGATGTTGGCCGGGGCTTTGAGGCTGGGTAAATTTATTCGCATGGTGCCGCATCCGGTGATGCTGGGGTTTGTAAACGGTTTGGCGATTGTGATTTTTCTCGCTCAATTGGGGCAGTTTGGCACACCCGGTGAGGCAGGATGGTTAGCGGGAACTGCAATGGAAGGTTCGATATTGGATGTGGCGTGGCTAGAGGGGCAACAGCTGTACATGCTCGTTGGATTGGTAGCGTTAACCATGGCGATTATTCACTTCCTGCCCAAATTGACCACCGCGATACCATCTTCTTTGGCTGCAATCGTAGTGGTATCGCTGCTGGTTGTCGGGTTTAACCTGGACACCCGAGTGGTCGGTGATGTGGCTTCAATCAAAGGTGGTTTGCCCAGTTTTCATATTCCCGCGGTACCACTCAATTTCGAAACATTAAAAATTATCTTCCCGTATGCGGTTATTCTTGCCGCAATAGGTTTGATTGAATCCTTGTTAACCCTGCGTTTGGTGGATGAGATTACCGAAACCCGAGGTCGAGGTAACCGTGAATGTGCTGCACAAGGGGCGGCCAACGTGTTAACAGGTTTTTTCGGTGGAATGGGGGGATGCGCCATGATCGGGCAAAGCATGATCAACGTGAACTCGGGTGGTCGTGGTCGTTTATCCGGTGTTTCTGCTGCGTTGTTTTTATTGGCATTTATTCTTATCGCTTCACCCCTGATCGAGCGTATTCCTTTAGCAGCGCTTATCGGAGTAATGTTTGTGGTGGTGATTGGCACCTTTGAATGGAGTAGCTTTCGAATTATTCGCAAAGTACCCCGCAGTGATGCTTTGGTGTTGATACTGGTTTCAGCCGTGACGGTATTTACCGATCTGGCTGTAGCCGTAGTAGTTGGTGTGATTGTTTCTGCATTAGTGTTTGCCTGGGAACAAGCAAAGCATATCCGTGTTATTTCGAAAGAAGATCATAAAGGTTCAACCGTTTACGCGGTTGAAGGTCCGTTGTTTTTTGGTTCGGTCACATCCTTTATGGAGCAGTTCGATCCAGCAAAAGACAAGCGGGATGTGGTGATTGACTTTGCCAACTCACGCGTGGCCGATCATTCTGGTTTGGAAGCGATTGATTCGTTAGCCGATCGTTATCTTAATGCGGGTAAAACTTTGCACTTGGTACACTTGAGCGATGAATGCCGCAAGCTATTACGCAACGCCGGAAATTTGGTGGAAATTAATGTGATTGAAGACCCCAAATACTTCATCGCTGAAGATAGCTTAGGTTAATTTCGATAGGTTCTGGTATTTAGCAGGTGAGTCGCTGAGCAAATCAAGCTCACCTGCTTCCTTTCTTTTTTACGTTGCTCTTTCACGTTCTTCTTCTTCTTTATCTGATACTGTTCGCTGCCAGCTCCGCATTGCGGAATGCTTGATATTATATTGTATACGGAATATGTTTCGTTTCAGTCGAACCATCAGTGTAAACGTTGCATATATGTGACATTTTAATTGTATTTAAATCTATCTATTGTTACAGAGAATTGACATGATTGTTGTATATGGAATTGACAAAAAACTCAACCCGATTAAAGCCAAACTATCGGATGTGATTCATCAATGTATGCAGGAGGTTTTGGGGTTGCCGGAAGATAAACGTGCGCACAGATTTGTGCCGCTCGCTGCGGAGAACTTCTATTACCCTGGTGGACGAAGTGATGCTTATACGGTGATTGAAATTAATATGATAGAAGGTCGTGAAAAGGAAACGATCAAAGCGTTAATTAAAATGATTTTTTCTGAGTGTGAAACACAATTAGCGTTAGCCGAGGCGGATGTTGAAATTACGGTGAAACAACAGCCAGATTATTGCTGGGGGTTTCGCGGTATTACCGGCGACGAAGCGAAGTTAAACTATTCGATTAATGTATAACTTTGTGGAGCACCCAACGCGGGTGCTCCTTTAGATGCCTTTATACTCTTACACTTTTCTTCGTCGAAATGCCAAAGCAATTATTCCCAAACCCAAAAGACCTAAGGTAGCCGGTTCGGGAACGGCTGTAATACCGTTGGTTACCCGTAGGTTATCAATAAACACGCTATCAAAATAGCTCGGGTCGTCAATACTGCTTTTATTGCCAAATGAAAACCGCATAGACTCGATATCCGGGTCTGAAGGGCTAAAAGAATCAGAAAAGACTTTGGAATGGTCGATATAAAAATCCCAGGTATTCCCGATTAAATCAATATCGATAAGCATATTCAACGCTTGATTATTGTCGAATTTTCCAATGGTGTTTTTTATATATGTTCCATAGGACTCTGCAGTGATATTTCCCGTGCTTTCAAAATACACATTTCGCACCTGAGGGGTATCAAACAGTAGCGTGAATTGATTGGCTGAATTGTTGTTTGCGAAATTTTCAGCGTAAAAATCAAAAGAAACGGTATAGCGATCAGACTGAAACCCCAAATCTAATTCTATCTGGTCGTAGTAAAAACTCCCCTTGTTTCCAAGTGTATTAAATTTCAACGCGTTCCCGTCCAGCGGGCTATTTGATTGAACTAAAGGTTCGCCGAACACAACCTCAGATGGCGTGTCCGAATCGCCATTTGCCATCGGCGACAAACCTGGAGTATGTGTTGGGGATGAAAAATCAATATCGTAGTAGGTGGTGGGAAGAGCCCAGGCGTTATTAATCATAACGCTGGTGAGGAGAGCGCATATAAGTATCTGCCTGTTAAGCATATTTGATCCTTTTGAATGTGAATGAGTAATAAACATGGTATAGATATTGAAAAAGCACCCACGGATGTGAGAGCTGGAATAGTGTGACAGGCCGGTGTCTCAAATCATGAGACAGTGAGGGATTTTCTTCTGTGAAGTCCCGTAACAGGTCTAATCATTTCGAGGGATATTGTTTTTTTGTGCATGCTGAATGCGTGCGGTCTGATGGCCTGTTTATTTATTTTTATTCGGTTAATTGAATACTATGCAGTAGAACCTCTACTGTACTTTGCATGGCCAAGTGTGTGTTCGTCTGGTACCGGTTTCTTGGGTGATATTGAGAATTATTCTATTTTATAGTGGAGTGAGATTTTTTAATTCATGCTTAGGTATTGCATTTGATATCATGTTTTCTCAATTTAATTGATTGGTTTTATGGTTTGTCTTGAATGGGTTTGTTTTTATATGTTTTTTTATGTTTGGGTGGATTGTTTTTTGATGAAATAATAGTTAGACTTGCTAAAAATTGGACAGTCGTAGTAAGCAGGGAAGGTTAACATCGTTTTATTATTTGCTTTTTTCTTTCCTGATGTTATTCACTTTTTATTCTCTTCGGCCTGGGCAGGCACCTGCTTTATAGGTCAGGTGGTTTTTTCTTAAAAGGATTGATAATGAAAACAACACTTCTTTTCCTGTGTGGGATATTTGTCTCAGTCAATTCCTTTGCCGATGTGTTGGTCGATGTGCCTTCTATTGTTGGAAAAAACAAAAGCGAAGTCAGTGCGCTTATTGGCGAGCCGGGTTCCTGTGAAAACACAGAACAAGGTGAGCAGTGTGCTTATGCGCAAGCTGAACTGCAAATTGCATTTATTAATAATAAAGCGGACTGGATGACGGTAGAGGGTGTTGATCATTTGCCATTTAATTCCATTGCGATGGAGAACTTGGGGTTAAATCTCGGTTCGCCATCATCGTCAAGTGATTATGAAATTCGCTGGGAAAATACGGGCGGTTTAATTCTGGTGTCACTGTATAAAGGTAAAGAAAATAATAGTGACTACGTTTTTATTAAAGCGTTTTCAGAATAAAAATAATTCATCAGTATGGCGATTGAAACCGGTCTTTAAATTTCCTGTTTTGTTGGTAAGCCAAATATTTAATTTGGTGGGATGTGTTTTATCTAGGGAAGAGAATAAGTTGTTGTCGTAGGCTGTAGTCCTCTATAGCTTCTTGTGGTCTCTTTCCTTCTTGTTTTGTATTTACGGAAAACTTGTATCGTAGGGGAAAGTATGGCTGCTCAGGCTATTCATAATAAAATTCTATTCTTTGTTAAAAAAATACATTTGCTTGCGCTTATTGCTATTTTTTTTCCTCAGTTTGCCAGCGCAGTCACGCTCTATTATGCAAAGTTTACCCCCTCTGTGGTTGATGCTGGGGGAAGTTCCACACTATCGTGGTCAAGTAATGGTGTTTACTGCAAGGTTGGTAGCGTTACGTACAACAGTAAAAGTGGTTCCATTACATACAGCAATCTCCAATCAAATAAAACAGTTAGCGTAACCTGTTCTGCGCCAATGGGTGGGAGCGCTTCTTTTGTTGCTGGTGTTACGGTGAATATTCCCAAGCCAGGAATTCCTTCAAGCTTAACGGTGTCTCCTGGCACCCTTTACACCACCTCGTCATTGGCGCATTGCACTGCGTCCGATGTTGTTTGTCAGCCGAGAGATATTGCCCAGGGAACCGTTACCCGAGGCTCGTCATCAGGGACTGTTTCAAGTTATCAAATTGAACGGAGAGTCAATGGCGGCAGTTGGACTTCGTACTACACTGGAACCGCCAATAACCTGACTTACACATTTACTCCGGGTTCCTGGCAGTTTCGGATAAAGGCGTGTAATAGCAGTGGCTGCAGTGATTATAAGTACAGTAATACCGTGTCTGTGGTATATCCGGTGCCGGGTGTGCCGACCAGTATGTTGGTGTCGCCCGCGACAACGTCAGCAACCTCTGTGGCTGCGTCCTGGGGGGCGGCGGCCAATACTCCGAGTCGTTATGTCACCCGCTATGAAGCGCAAAGACGTTTAGGTTCGGGCAGCTGGAGTAATTTTTCCACCAGTAACACCACTCAGGCCAGTTCCACGAGTATGTCAGTGGGGACTTGGTCATTCCAGGTACGCGCCTGTAATACTACCGGTTGTAGTGCTTATCGGAGTGGTAATAGCGTACTGGTTGTTATGCCTGTTCCAGGTGCCATACGTTATCCCTCGTTAATCACGGCCTCGTCGGTAAATATTGCCTGGGACTCTGTTTCAGGGACTGTGACCAAGTATGAATTGCAAGAAAAAATAGATACCGGTAATTGGGCAACCATCTATTCCGGTACAAACATCAGTTATGAACGTTCACCGCTAACTACCAGTAAGCGCAGTTATCGTGTAAGAGCCTGTAATGGCTCGGTCTGTGGGGATTGGCGTGGAGGCGGAGAATCTACCGTTATTATTTCCAGTTTAACGGTGAGCAAAACCTTCTCTAACAATGGCCAATATACGGTGAGCTGGACAGCGAACACCGTTTATGGGAATGCGTTCTTTTACGAGAAATACGGTGATGGCACACCAACCATGACGCAGTTGACGAACTCTTCGGGGGTGAAAACCTATTCGAAAACGGTTGATGGTCACTATTCGTATTACATTGAAGAGCGGGATTGTCGACAGGCGAATCAATTGGGCTACTGTCCGGTGTTGGCAACTATTCCGGTTAAGACTGTTCAGGTTTTATTTCCGCCGTCTGCTCTAGACAAGGTTGATCCGTCGACTACCAGTACCACAGAACGATCGGTCACTATCAGTTGGCCAAGCTCCCCTACTGCGTCTGAGTACGTGTTGGAACGGGAATACAATGAGAGTGGAACCTGGGAGCAAATATATAAAGGGCCGAATGTGTCCAGTGGTTCAGGCTCACTTAATCCTGGTAGTTGGCGCTTCCGAGTTCAGGCATGTAATTTAGGCGGGTGTAGTCCTGCCACAAACTCGGGAAAAGTGGCCATTAATTTGATTACTCCAGCCCCGGTTTCCGGTATTGCGGGAGATGCGGCCAGTACAACGGGGAATGTCACCATCAGTTGGACCGGCAGCACTCATGCCACTGAATATCGAATAGAGCTGTTGGATTATGGAACGAATAGCCTTAAGGCCAGTTATACAACCACGTCAGCGGGATTGGGAAATACAGGTCTAGCTGACGGTCAATATTACTACCGCATTCAAGCGTGTAATGTGTATGCCAACCTGGAAGCATGCAGTTTGGCGGTGCCGTCTTCGGTCGTGTCTGTTTTTAGCTCTGCGCCGCCATCCACTGTAACCAATATTCGTGTGAATAATGAAAGCGGTAGACGGGAGACGAAGGTCACTTGGGACTCCTTAACCGGCCTGGAGTATGGTGTTAATCGTGTTGGCATAACAGCGGGTACGAATAGCAAAGAATTCACCAATAGAGTGGCAGTGTTAAATGACTACGTTTTCCCCAACGGCAGCTATGAATACCAAGTTGTAGCCTGCAAAACGTTATACGGAATAAAAAAATGCTCACCAGCGACGGCATCAGCACCGGTCAATATATCTGCTCTTGTTGAGCCGGTTTATGCCAATCCGTTTGACGGCGTAATCGCAGATAAAACACTGGTTAACTCTGCACCTGCCATGCCGGCCGAGCCGGTGGGTGTGCTGCAGGGAGCGGCGAATGTCAGCGGCGGCTCTGCCTCATACAGCGTTCCTATTGCTCTGCCACCAGGCAGAAACGGTGTTCAGCCTTCAGTTTCCTTGAGTTATTCATCGCGTGGTGGCAATGACACTTTGGGGGTTGGCTGGAGTCTGGGCGCTGGCGGTGCGATCAGCCGTTGTGGTAACACCTACGCCCAGGATGCCTTAACCCGGGGAGTGCAGTACTCGATAACGGAAGACCGGTTGTGTCTGAATGGCTCACGACTGATGGTGGTATCGGGAACATACGGTGCGGCAGGTGCAGAATACCGGACAGAGAGCGATAGCTTTGTCCGGATTACGCAGCACAGTGGCGGAATTAACAGTACGGTTGCATGGTTTACGGCGGAATACAAAGACGGTTCCGTTCAATACTTTGGTAAAAATACCAATAGTAAATTAATTCATGCCGGTGTTTCTTACCCGATTAGCTGGTTACTGGAGTTTGAACACGATGCAGTCGGCAACACCGACGGCGCAGCAAATTTGGGCAACGTACCCGTTGCAGCCGCTAATTTTATTCATTACGACTACACCACCTTTGGTGAAGGTGAAAAGCTGTTAACCGAAATTTCCTATACCGGGAACAGCGAAAGCGACAAAGGTGATCGGGCGGTCGAATTTATTTATGAGCCGCGTGATGACAGGACGGTATCGTATTTAGCGGGTGGAAAATCGGAAACCACTCAGCGGCTGCACAAAATTACCACGAAGTATGGTTTAGACAGTATTTACGAATACCGTGTTGGCTATGGTTTGAGCTTGGCGAGTGGACGATCACTGGTTAAAAGCATTACCCACTGCGCATTTGAAGGCACTTGGCAGTGCCTGCCTGCAACCCGTTTTGACTGGTTGGAAAACAGTACTATTGCAGAAGTGACCCCACTTAAAATAGGCGGGGTGGAAACCTTTGCGGGAGAAGTGTACCTGCATAATGTGATGTCACAGGGCGACGTGGACGGTGATGGTACGCGGGATTTTATCGGTTACAACGTCAATGCCGAACAAGACAACGAAGGTACCAACGATGTGGATGTCGAGTTTGGTTGCCTGCGCACAGAAGTGAAGGGCCGATACACCTGCATCGAATTAGACCTGGATTCAGACGGCATCAACGATGCGTTCAAGTTTGAGCAAGGGAAGTTGCACGTGCAGTTTTCTTCACAAAAGCCAAGCTCCGGCGTGCACCCCTACGTGAACACCAACATCTTGTTGAAAATCCCTTCCAACTCGGCGACCGAAGATGAGTTGAGAAATCCGATATATAACCGTCGTGATGAAATCCTTACGGCGACGGATGTGGACGGTGATGGGCTGCAGGATTTGGTGGTGAAATACACGGAAACGGGTACCAGCCCCTTTTACCCTAACGAGCTGGCAGGCCGAACACAGCTCCGGGTGTATTTAAATAACGGTGGTGCTACCGCGACCCATTTTGCAACACAGGGAGCAGATGTGTACACCTACCAGGAGTTGGCCGAAACGGTGTATGGCTGCTCTATCGTAGGCTGTGGTCAGCTTCCAGCCGGTGGCCAGTATGATGTCTTTACCTACGAAGCCCTGACCCCTATTGGTGATTATGACGGCAACGGTTTAACGGATTTCATCATCGAAGAGACGATGGATAAATTTCATTTGGCCACCACCTATTACGACCCTGTTCCTGTCGCTGTGTTACTGAATAAAAGTACGCCGGGCAATTTGCAATTTGAGCGTGTGTTAAAAGGCGGCTTTGGTGCAGGAACAACCACGGATTATGGCCCTGGTGAAAAATACTTCCACACCTACCTGGATGTTAATGGCGATGGTTTGTCTGATACGCTAGGTTGGAGTAACGGTCAACTTGCGGTGATGCTAAACAAGGGCGATATCACGTCAAACAGTATCGTCTTAACGCAAGTGGATAACACCCAGAGTACTCGGAAGTTTATCGAAGAGCGATACCATGAAATTTTAATGTCTTATGGTGGAGGGCTATTAAAGCGTGCCATCGTACAGCCTAAATACAATGATGCCATGCACGCGGTTGACCTCAATGGCGATGGACGCCAGGAACTGGTTATGCCGGGGGAGCGTTTAATTTCGGTATGTTCCACCTCCGCATTTGGTTTTGAAGGCACCGTCGAAAAATGTGGGGATGAGTTGTATGGTGCGATCCAGACACAAACGTCGACATACCCGACCACTCCGATAGGGTCGTATTACTACGATGATTCTATCTACCGTTGGGACGCACTCTACTTTGATGACGATGGCAATGGCGGTTACACCGTCAGAAAAGAGCCGACTGCTTTTGTCGGTCCAGCCTACGAAGTGCGTTTCTTTGATGCCTTTGGTGACGGCAATGTGGATATGGTCAGCACCATCGGTTTGCGTACCTATACCGGCACCGTCTCTAAACGAATCGATACTGCGAACTCCAATTCAACCTGGCTATCCGAACTGGCCTCTGGCAGTAATTTTATTGCCGGTGCCTACATCACCCGTAACTACGGTTCGGGTAATGGCACCACCACCGGCAGCTACAACCCTGTGGATGTGATGAGCAAGGCAACCAATGGCTTTGGCGTGACAGGGGAATGGGCCTATCGTCCGCTATCCACCGGAGACACCAGTGTGGCAGGGCAGGCCCTCTACTCCACGGCACATGACTACGTTAACCAGAGCGAGGGGTATTTCCACTTTAGCTCCAGCATGTATGTGGTCAGCAACTTCAAGCAGTCCAACGGCATTGGCGGGCTCAATGAAACCAAATACGCCTACCGGGGCGCGATGTACAACAGCAAAGGGCGTGGTTTTACCGGCTTCCGCTCGATGATTCGTGAAGACGTGGCCAACGGCCTGGTCAGCCACACCGACTTCCATCAAATGTTCCCGATGGTGAGCCTGGTGCAGCAGCAAGGCCAATTCACCAGCGATACCTATGGTACTTTTGGTTCGAGCAATGTCTTTGGTGATGGCGCGGCCTGCACCATCAGTGGCACCTCGGAAACCAGCCTGTCCAGCTTGCCTGCCAATGCGAGCCAAGCCATTCACTTCAGCCACCACTGTTATGCGCAAAATACTGCCCATCAAATGGATATCGCGGTAACCGCGTCGGCTGGTGGTATACACAGCATCTATGCTACCCAGAATCAAAGCGTAATGCGCAAGCTGATGTGTGACACGTTACCCTGCAGCCTGAGCCGGCCCGTATCGATACAAACCAGCGAAACCACCAGCATAGATAAATGGGGCAACGCCATCGCGACCACACAAACCCATTGGGATGAATGGGGAACGCGGGTCACGGCGGCCAGCGCCACGATTGACATCACATCAACGCAGGAAGCCGCCTGGTGGCTGGATAAGAAAACGGTGAGTAGCGTGACCCAGGATAAGGTGACAGGCCGTCATCTTGAGGATGCGTTCTCCCGTTACAGCGGCAGTGAAACCGGCTTAGACAACGCCATTGAAGTTGAAACCACCTACAGCTACGACACGACCCGTTCACTTCGAATACCAAAGCAGGTCAAAGTGACTTCGGTGAACGTCAACGGTGTGGATCAGCTGGCCAGCAATCAAGGGCTATACAGTGACACCGTGACCCTATTCAATGACTACGGCCTGCCAACAAGCACCAGTCAAACCGCCTACCAAAAGAACACCAGTGGGCAATGGCAGTTGCAAACGCGGACCACCACCATCCCCGAGTACAGTACTGATGGCTACTTCCCGCGTACCGTGACCAACCCGTTAGGCCACAGCGTGATGACGGACATTGACCCGGCATCGGGGCAGGCGTTATCCGTCAGTCGCATGCTGGATGCCACCCACAGCGTGACGGTGACCACCAACTATGATCCGTTCGGTCGGCCATTGGCCATCCACACCGATGGTGCCGCCACTCAATATCTGCGTTATACCTTACCGGACATGGATGGCCCGACCCTGGCGGCACTTCAGGTGACCACAACCCAGGCGGGAACCCCCACAAGCAAAGCCTGGCAGGACAAATTGGGCCGAACCCTGCGCACCGCAACGCAAAGCTTTGCGGGCTCCTGGGTGTATGGCGATGTGTTCTACAATGCCCGTGGCCTGGTCAGCTTTGAGTCGGTGCCCAGCTTTAGCATGTTGAACAGTCCGAGTGAGGGCCACGGTGTGACCTACACCGCCTATGACCCGCTTGGCCGGTTAATGGGCAAGCAAGTCAGCCAAACCTGTGGCACCTTGGGCATCAATACCACCATGACCACCAGCTACCGGATTGATACCGCAGACCCCTATCAAACGGATATCCTGGTGCAAGGTGGGTGTGAAGGGAAAACGCTGACCATGAGCCGCACCTACAACAGCCTGGACCAATTGATGCGGACCACCGATGCCGAAGGCGGCATCACCCGCTACGGATACAACAGCCTGGGCAGCCCGGTGGTGATTGAAGACACACAGGGGCATCCGATCGTGGCGTTGTATGACGGCCTAAACCGCAAAGTTAAGGTTAATGACCCCAATCAGGGCATCACCCACTTTGTGTATAACGGCTTTGGTGAACTGCAACAGGAAACCCGGGCCAACAACAAAACCGTCAACTACTACCTGGACTCGCTTGGCCGTGTCACATTGCGCACTGCAACAGGCGAAGACAACCTCAGTTACAGCTACGATAACGCCAGTTATGGTTATGGTCAGCTCTACCAGGAATCGGGTGCTGGTTTAACCCGTCATTACAGCTACAACGACAAAGGTCAACCCGTCAGCACCACCGAGACCCACAGCACCGGTGAAAGCTACAGCGTCACCAGCCTGTACGACGCCAACTACGGCCGGCTCAAAGGCCTGGAATACCCCAATCACCTCACCGTGGAATACGACTACAACACCTATGGCTACATGAATGTGGTAAAAAATGCGGCCACGGGCTATGTCTATCAGGAAGTTGACGACATGGACCAGTGGGGCAACATCGTCGGGGCGACACTGGGCAATGGCATTCAGGAATTGGCGCAATACAGTGCGGTCAATGGCCAGGCATTGCAGATAAGCGCACTGCGCAACCTGCAAGAGATACTGGATATCCAATACCAGATGTACGACGGCTTCGGCAATATTCTGCTGGAACACATGCAAAACGGCGCCGCCACCCCGGATATGGGCGATAAGGGCGGAAGCCACAACTACAGCGAATACTTTGTCTATGACGACCTGCACCGGTTAACCCACAGCAGCTTTAACAGCTTCAATGGCACCGGTCTTGATTACACCTACGACTCAGGTGGCAACCTGCTGAGTAAATCCGACTACGCCCGCAACTACGACTACACCACCGGCACCAGCGGTGGCCCCAACGCGGTCAAACGGGTAGAGAAAATCCTCAAGCAACAGGACGGCACCACCCAATACCAATGGGCGAACTTTGGCTACGATGCCCGGGGGAATATGACCAGCGGCGATGGCTTAAGCCAAGCCATCTACAATGCCATGGACAAACCCACCTATATCGAGAAAGGCGGCGCGACCCTGAGTTTTGCCTATGGCCCCAGCCATATGCGTTACCGGCAAATCAAAGTCAAAGAAAATATAACCACCACCACACACTACGTGGGCAAGCTGTTTGAAAAGGAATACCGCGAAGAAAATGGTGTGACGCGGGAAAGCTGGCGGGCCTACATTGGCAGCACCGCAGTGGTCAGCCAGGACGACAGTGACGGTTTTGCCATCCGTTACCAACACAAAGACCGGCTAGGCAGTGCACGTACCTTCACCGATGCAAACGGCCTGGTGGTGGCACAACGGGACTACGACCCGTTTGGTAAACCGCGAGAAGCCGATGGCAGCCTGAAAGAAAATGTCTGGTTAGGCGGTGGTGAACAACAGCGCCCCATATTGGGCGACGAAGCCGATGCCAAAACCCGACGTGGCTTTACCGACCATGAACATCTGGACGATGTGGAGTATATACATATGAACGGTCGGGTGTATGATTACAACCTGGGCCGGTTTCTGAGTGTGGACCCGTACATCCAGAGTCCAAAGAACTCGCAGAGTATTAACTCATACTCGTACATCATGAATAACCCGCTGGCAGGGACTGATCCGACGGGGTATCAAGCAGAGTGTGGGGTTGGTTGCTATTCCGTTATTTTTAACCAAGATGGTAGTAGTACAACAACGCGAAATGGAAGGATTACGTCCGCATACACAGAAGTGACTACAGCAACAGAAGGTGGTACGAAAACCACATTTTATAATGGGGCTCTGAGCAATGAGCAAGTTGTAAAAAGGCTGTTTAGGGAGAAAGGGGCTGAAACAGATGCGGATACTGAAACCAAAACTAATCAGTCTACTTTACGGAATCAGGAAGCATTGCACGGGTCTGAGAATGGGCTTGTTTATACGGGGTTGATACCGAAGGAGTTGACGAAAGCTGCTGAAGAGACTGAAGGAGACATTGAGGCGATTAGGGTGCCTGGGGCGTCACATGAGGGATTTCAAGGATTTATTGATGAAATGGATTCTGCCATTCAGGCCGCTTTTAAAGGAAAAGATTTCGACTCCGAAGCATTCGCAAGAGGGGTTACAGATGGCGCTGCAAGTTATCTGATTGCACTAAAGCGTGCTTTTGTTGCAGCAGCCGATTCACAAGGTTTTTCTGGAGAAGAAAGATATAATCAGTTCTGGTTAAGAGTGAACCTAATGGATAGGGAAATAAATCGAATGATAGCTGATCCCGCACACCGCCAGTTAATTACTGGGCTAATCCGAAGTAATCTTAATGAGGGTCTATCAGTTCTTTCTGGTAGTCAGCTTAGTTATGTAGCGGGGAGGTTTGCTGGACGGACGGGAGCGGCCTCTCAGGTGCATGGGTATTTCAAGGGAGCTGCGATGCTTGGTGATTATTATCACGGTGTTACCCGAGCGGGAGCAGGGATTGCTGCTGTATCTGAATGGGTTGGTTTAGGTGAATCGTTAGACTCGTTTAAATAGTTGAGGCGTTATGTCGGAGAATAACTCAGTAATATTGGCAATTATGGTGCCTCTAGTATTTTATTCATTATTAATATTTGCTGTTGTTGGTGGGTATTTATGGTGGGGAATTGCGGCACTAATTATTATGGCGATTACTTTTTTTGTAAGAATTAAAAAAAGGAGTGTACGCTGGTTAAGTGCTCTACATATTAGTTTGGCTATTATGGGGCCGCTATCTGGTGCCGCGATAATTTATTTAGGTGCACTCTAAATTTTAATTAGAGGTGTGATTTAAAGCTCTGGCCTAAACCCCAGGGCTTTTTAGTTCTTGTCTCTAATCTCAGAAAAACCAAGGGGATGTACTCCAATGTCACAAGAGGGAGGGGTTAAGCTCGGTGAAGGGTTCCTTGCTTCTGGTTCCCCTTTTATGGACACGTTAACTGATACAGACACACATCTTGCTAGGTTGAGAGCCGCAACATCAGCCGTTGTTCAAACCCTCGGTGGAATAGGCCAAGACGCTTTGGCAGTTCTTGTTGGTTGGACTCCTTTTGGAGTATTTCTTGGCTTACATGGTACAAGCAATATTACCGGTGGAGTTGGTGATTATCTTGATATCTTTGATGGTGGAAGTAGAGATTGGAACTTTGTGCGACAGGGCTATGAAAATATTGCAGTAGCAGCAAACTTAGATCGTTCTGTTGGAACTTATGCTCATGCTGGTGTTGGTTTATTTACCGCCGGATATGGTTTAGCTAGAGGTGTTCCGGTTACGTTGTACCCTGGGTCGGCTTTACAGCATACTTCTACTGTTCGTGCATTTACTCAAGCTGGGGCTATGGAGCTTACAAATGAAGCATTCCAGGCTGGGTATACAATTTATGAGCAGGCAGGTAATTAGAAATGGTATTTTTAATAGTATTATTCTCTTTGGTTCTTGTGTGCCAATATATTTTTCTTGAGCTGTTTATTATTAATAAATTAGCGAAAAGGAAGGTCGGTTACTTTGCTGTTTGCTTGATGCAATTTTTTTTAGTGGTGTTTCTAGCTTATAAATTCTTTTCGGGTGGTGGTGTTGAGACTGTTATTTCACTAGTTTTTGTTTTTACCTCTTTATTTGCATTTGTGAGATTTTTACGGCGTTTTTCAGCTCAAAATGAAATGGTGAAAATTAAATAAACCAAGAACCGCCCTTAATTAAAAACAAAGCCCTGGATTAATCTCCGGGGCTTTTTTTAGTGTACGGCAAGCATGAGTCCCTTCAACTTGGTTACGTCCCGGCCGATCCCTGGCCGGTCGTTCGTAAAGGTAAAGCGGTGCTTTACCTTATTTACTCACCTGTCCTTGGCGAATTGCTAATTCAACCTAAAGATGGGAGATGAAAGAGGCCTCGACAGTGGCTTTCCCACGAGTAGTCAGAAAGCTTAAGCGTGTTTTTTGAGCAGTTTATGGGTGGCCTTTCCATTGTGGCCGAATGACAGCGGTGTTGATTGTAGTAATGCTTAAATTGATCAAGCTTTTGTTGTAAATCCCGCCTGTTCCAGAAGAGCGTCTGATCGAGTAATTCCCTTCTAACTGTTCCGATTACGCGTTCAATAAACGGGTGGGATGTGGGCACACAAGGAATGGACTTTACTTCTTCTATCTCCAGTATCCGCAAGTTTGCTTTCCAGCGATGGAATTGAAATAACGGATCATTATCGGAGCTTAGATAGTTAGGCAATGTTTGTTTACTTTGTATCTGGTTAAACATACGGCATGCCGCTACGCCATTTAGATCGCCAGCATGAACAGCAAAGCCAACAATGCGACGGGTGAACTGATCCATGACCAGCATTACCCAGTGGCTTTTTAGCGTGGCCGATTCGCACCGGAAAAAATCCGTACTCCATAGGCTGTCCTTGCTATGGCCTAAAAAGGTTAGCCACGAAGGGCCAGTGTTATCGCCATTTGGTTTGTGGTATCTGAATAAAACGCGTCGAACAATATCTTTATTAATTGCTAAACCAAACGCCAGATTAATTTGTTGAGCAATAACCCCTTTAAATAACCCATTAGCGGGGACCGATCCGACGGGGTATGCGGCGGAGAAAGAGGAACCACCGCCTCCTGAGCTTGAGAAGTATGCACGTGAAGAATATGGTAATTTACAAGGTGTTGTTACCATGTCGGATGGAAGCATGGTTGCTGTTTATGAAAATGGTGCGGCGCAGTTAGATATTAAATCTGATGGAAAGGGTGGTTATTCGAAGTCCGATATTGGGAGTCAATCTGCAACGAATAGTCAGGCTGCTCGGTTAACTGGTGCAATAAACAGTAATAGCCCAAAACAGAGTGGAGGTGGCCTTGGATCATTCCTTTACGGAATGGGCAAAGGGTTTGTTAAAGATACCCTTCACAGCGCGCATACTTATATCACAGGCGTTTCTCCAGAAGAGCAAGGAGATCCCACTGGAATTGGAGCAAACAATAATGCAGAGCAGGCTGGTTTAGAAACATATGAAGATAATAAACTTGTAATAAATTTAACCTTAGCTGCGTTGCCTACGTCTAGAGCAACTCTTTCTAAATTCGGGAAAGCATCCACAAAGGCTGATGATGTTGCAGATTCTACTGTCGAACTAGCTGAACAACTCAAATTGAGTCCAACAAAGCAAAGAGAGCTGTTAAGAAAGGCTATGGGGTCCGAAGGATCGTGGAAAGTTGCTCACCATGTTATTCCTTTGGAGGCCATTAAGCGTTTTCCAGAGCTAATGAAAAAGGCAGCTAAGGGCGGTTTTAATATTAATGGGAAAAATAATGGGGCTTTATTGGGGCGTGCTGATCATATTGGAGGGCATCCGGTATATAACAAAGCTGTAATGGAGCAGTTAGGTAGAATCAGTCCTAATTTAAGTCCAGCGAGGACAGCAAAAGAAATGCAGAAAGCATCTAATACACTTCAAAATGAAATTCAGAACAGTACTTTTGGTTCTTGGGGTTAGAAAGTTTAGGTTTAAATTATGAATGATAAGAGCTTAGGTGATTGGAAAGATTTTATTAAAGCAGTTGTTGCTTTGTACGAAAAGGGAAGAAGTGAGCAGGATATATCTTCTGAATACAGTGGTTGTAGTGTCGCTTGGAAGGGGATTGTTTCTGATATAAAACTAGATGAGGAGTTTTCTCCTGGAATTGCAATGTCTATGGAGCCTGAAACAACCCCAATGTCAAAGGGGAAAGTCTTAAGGTCTGACCATCTATTTTTAAACGTAGATGAAAATACATCTGCTAGTTGGAAAGGTTGCAGTATTGGTGATAGTGTTAGCTTTACAGCTACTATATCAAAGGCTTCTGGGCCTTTTCCTGAAATACAATTATCTGAAGATGATGAAGATCCAGAAGTTTTATTAATGATTGGTTTGTATGGTTGTCAGAAAAAATAAAACAATAGGGGATAGACCCAATTAGTCACAATCGTCGGGGCGACACTGGGCAATGGCATTCAGGAATTGGCGCAATACAGTGCGGTCAATGGCCAGGCATTGCAGATAAGCGCACTGCGCAACCTGCAAGAGATACTGGATATCCAATACCAGATGTACGACGGCTTCGGCAATATTCTGCTGGAACACATGCAAAACGGCGCCGCCACCCCGGATATGGGCGATAAGGGCGGAAGCCACAACTACAGCGAATACTTTGTCTATGACGACCTGCACCGGTTAACCCACAGCAGTTTTAACAGCTTCAATGGCACCGGTCTTGATTACACCTACGACTCAGGCGGCAACCTGCTGAGTAAATCCGACTACGCCCGCAATTACGACTACACCACCGGCACCAGCGGTGGTCCCAACGCGGTCAAACGGGTAGAGAAAATCCTCAAGCAACAGGACGGCACCACCCAATACCAATGGGCGAACTTCAGCTACGATGCCCGGGGGAATATGACCAGCGGCGATGGCTTAAGCCAAGCCATCTACAATGCCATGGACAAACCCACCTATATCGAGAAAGGCGGCGCGACCCTGAGTTTTGCCTATGGCCCCAGCCATATGCGTTACCGGCAAATCAAAGTCAAAGAAAATATAACCACCACCACACACTACGTGGGCAAGCTGTTTGAAAAGGAATACCGCGAAGAAAATGGTGTGACGCGGGAAAGCTGGCGGGCCTACATTGGCAGCACCGCAGTGGTCAGCCAGGACGACAGTGACGGTTTTGCCATCCGTTACCAGCACCGTGACCGGTTAGGCAGCGCGCGCACCTTCACCGATGAAGCCGGCAGCGTGGTAGCCCGACGAGACTACGACCCCTTTGGCAAACCGCGCATGCCCGATGGCACCTTAAAAGAGGACCACTGGATGGCGGGTGTGCCCATGGAACCCATACTGGACGATCTGGACAGCGCCAAAACCCCGCGGGGCTTCACCGACCATGAACACCTGGATTCGGTGCAATACATACACATGAATGGCCGGGTATACGACTACAACCTGGGCCGGTTCCTGAGTGTGGACCCGTACATCCAGAGCCCGGGTAATAGCCAAAGCATCAACCCCTACAGCTACATCATGAATAACCCATTAGCGGGGACGGATCCGACAGGGTATGTAGTGAGGGAGCTGCCGCCGAGTACGAATCAGGACGATATGATTGACGAGAGTGCTACCTATAACGTCGAATTTGACGTAGAGGGTGGAGGAACCAAAATAGTTTCTATGACTGGGGCTCAGCTCAATAAAGTCAGTGGCATGCTGGCTAAAGAAGGGAAAGCAGGCTTAAAACTCTCTAACGGTGGTGGGAAAGAGGCTGGTGGTGTTCCCACAACGCTGACAACGGAAGGCGGCGGAAATTCAGCCGGAAGTACCAGTGATTTAGGCGGTTCTTCTCATGTTCAGTCATTAAAGCCGGGTGCATATCACGGGCAAAATGACGCAGATGGAACTGAAAACATGACCATAGTTGGTCAGACCAGTGCCAGCACGACGATTATATACGGAGCGCGGATGCTTACGCTGGATATGATCAAAGGTGCTGGTACCCGATTGTATGGGATGAGTACAGCGGCTGCCAGAGTCTTAGTAACGGGGCAGGCAGCAGGCTTTTTGCTCCTAATGGGTTTACCGGCAAATATGCAGATTGGTGATGATGGAATGGAGCCGCCGGGAGAGTTGCCTTATGATATGCGTGGTCCGACTGGAGGCATGGTTTCTTCGGGTTCGCCTGGGGGGATGGGGGAAGATCCTGATGATGATGAATTTCAGCAAAGTGACTTTGTACCTACTGATCGCTTAGGGCCAAAGGCATATAGAAATCTAGTCAAAGATATATCAAAAAATGGATTAAAAAATACTGAAATAAAATATGTTGTTGAAGATGGTGTGCCTTATGTAGTGCATGGTAGCAATAGATTAAATGCTGCACGTCATCTTGGTATTACAGATCAATTAAAGTTTACTAGAGTTAATTTGCCATTTAAAAATTACGTTAGCGCAAAAGACTTAACAAGGGTTCCTCCTCCGAAATTACATGGTTCCTCTATTAGGATGCAAAAGTAATGGCACTAACACACTTCAGATTTCATATTTTACCGAAAGGGGCTGTGTCTGACAGTCACGGTTCTCTATCCGGTAAGCTAAGTGAATATGCTGAGTATCATGAAACAATCCCTCCAGAGGGTGAGTTCGTTAACTACTGGAAAAACTATTCTATTTCAGACTTTGAGGCAGGAATAAGACATATCTTACCTAGAATCGACTCTTGGGGAGATGCTAGAGTCTATGGTTGTGAAAATAAAACTAAGGTCGAAATAGATGAAGAAGATGTGTTGGTGAAATTTGATGTTTTGAGTCCTGACTACAGATTGCTGAAGGAAATATATAAATTATCATTGAAGCATGAATGCGTAGTTGTGCTTAGTGAAAGTGGTTCTATCCTTGCTCTTATGAATTTTGATCAACTAGTTCAATCTTTACATGAATCAAAGGCATACAGGTTTTTACAGAGTCCAAATGATATTTTGGAAGAAATAAAACAAAAAAATACTAAGCATTAAAAAGAGAAGGTGTCCTTGGCGAATTGCTAATTCAAACCAAGGATGGAAGTTGGAAAAGTCGCAATAGCGGCTTTTCCACAAAACGGCGCTGACGCCTACAGTGAATACTATGTCTACGACAAACTGCATCGTTTAACCCAAAGCGGGTACAACGACTTTATCGGGGCCAGCATCGCCTACAGCTACAACGCCAGCGGCAACCTGCTGAGTAAATCCGACTACGCCCGCAACTACGACTACACCACCGGCACCAGCGGTGGGCCCAATGCGGTCAAGCGGATTGAAAAAATCCTCAAACAGGCAAACGGCACCACCACCTACCAGTGGGAAAGCTTCAGCTACGATGCCCGGGGCAACATGCTCAGTGGTGATGGCTTAACCCAGGCGATCTACAACGCCATGGATAAACCCACAGAAATAAACAAAGACGGCGCATTACTGACCTTCGATTACGGCCCCAGCCAAATGCGCTACCGGCAGGTGAAAAGCGACAACGGTGACACCACCACCACACGCTACATCGGCAAACTCTATGAAGAAGTGACCGAACAAACCAGCATCGGGTTAAAACAAAGCTGGCGGGCCTACATTGGCAGCACCGCAGTGGTCAGCCAGGACGACAGTGACGGTTTTGCCATCCGTTACCAGCACCGTGACCGGTTAGGCAGCGCGCGCACCTTCACCGATGAAGCCGGCAGCGTGGTAGCCCGACGAGACTACGACCCCTTTGGCAAACCGCGCATGCCCGATGGCACCTTAAAAGAGGACCACTGGATGGCGGGCGTGCCCATGGAACCCATACTGGACGATCTGGACAGCGCCAAAACCCCGCGGGGCTTCACCGACCATGAACACCTGGATTCGGTGCAATACATACACATGAATGGCCGGGTATACGACTACAACCTGGGTCGGTTCTTAAGTGTGGACCCCTATGTGCAGGAGCCTGGAAACTCACAGGGCATTAACCCCTACAGCTACATTTTAAATAATCCATTAGCGGGGACGGATCCGACGGGGTATAGCGCTGTTGTAGAGAAACCACCGACGAAAAAACCGACTTCTAGGGAAATCTATGATGCAACCAGTAATCTTGGCGCGGCTAATGGCTACAAGGTGGAGTACAGTGGAAGTTCTTCGGGGGCGTTAAGTGGTCTGATCAAAAAGCTTTCGGGAAAATCAAATGGCGCATCCGGCAAGCAGGGGGTTACAGGAAGCCCATCCACACCGAAAGTGGCAGACGAAGAATCCAAGGTTCCGGAGACTAGGGCGCCTGAGGAGCCTTCATTGACAAAGCAAGAGCCAAGTGTCGAATTGACTAAAACTAAGGAGCCTAGACAGGGGGAGTCTGAAACAGCTACTATCCGGGAACCGTCACAAGAGGGTGGGGTTGATCAGGAAGGAATTCCTACGAAACTTAAATTACATATTGGTGACGAGCAGCCGAATAACAATACTGTCGTAACCGATGGTAAAGGAGGCATGATGCCTCAATTAAGTACGAAAAGTATTCATTCGCCTAAAGTGATCCAGGATGCGATATTGGCTCATGAGGAACAGCACATAAAGGATTTCCTAGAGTATGGAACAAATTTGGACGTGCTTAAAGGACAGCCTGCTGGGAAGCAAATTTTATTTAGTCCAGCAACACAAAATAAAAATGTGCTCGAACGAAGGGGTTATAGAACTGAAATTAACTTCTTGAAAAATGCTTCTGTACATCCAGACCTTAAGTTAAGGGTAGATATGCGGTTGAATGATCTTGAAAATTTTTATAACAAGTACAGTGAATAGTTATGAATTATTATTGGATTAGATGCATATTTTGCAAAATGGTATTGTCTATGGCTGTTATAGCTAGTTCACAAAATGGGTATAGCTCGGAAGAGGTAGATTCTTCGCCTTATGTTGTCGATGCGGTTGTTGTAAATGATAAAAGTGTAGAGCTTGAATTTAAGCTAAAAAATAATTCGAAAGATAAGCTTATTTTTTATTCTGATCTTTTATCAAGAGACAATGTGGTCTTATATATATCAAAGTCAACAGCTTATGGTGGAATACTAGAAGAACTTGGCGCAATTGATGATCCAGATGTTGGTCGAATTGAAATTAAAAGTGGGGAATCTTATAGCTCAAAGCTGAATTTAGAACGAATTTTTCCTTCTATTCGAAAAGAGTTGGCTAAGAAAGAACTGCTTTTATTTTGGTCTACGGAAGTTAAGACTGTGGACGGTAAATTTTCCAATAGGTTTGGGGGCTACCTTAGTTTAAATAAAAACAAATAGGGACAGTCCCTAATTAAATAAACCAAGCCCTGGCCTAAACCCTGTCCTTGGCGAATTGCTAATTCAACCTAAAGATGGGAGATGAAAGAGGCCTCGACAGTGGCTTTCCCACGAGTAGTCAGAAAGCTTAAGCGTGTTTTTTGAGCAGTTTATGGGTGGCCTTTCCATTGTGGCCGAATGACAGCGGTGTTGATTGTAGTAATGCTTAAATTGATCAAGCTTTTGTTGTAAATCCCGCCTGTTCCAGAAGAGCGTCTGATCGAGTAATTCCCTTCTAACTGTTCCGATTACGCGTTCAATAAACGGGTGGGATGTGGGCACACAAGGAATGGACTTTACTTCTTCTATCTCCAGTATCCGCAAGTTTGCTTTCCAGCGATGGAATTGAAATAACGGATCATTATCGGAGCTTAGATAGTTAGGCAATGTTTGTTTACTTTGTATCTGGTTAAACATACGGCATGCCGCTACGCCATTTAGATCGCCAGCATGAACAGCAAAGCCAACAATGCGACGGGTGAACTGATCCATGACCAGCATTACCCAGTGGCTTTTTAGCGTGGCCGATTCGCACCGGAAAAAATCCGTACTCCATAGGCTGTCCTTGCTATGGCCTAAAAAGGTTAGCCACGAAGGGCCAGTGTTATCGCCATTTGGTTTGTGGTATCTGAATAAAACGCGTCGAACAATATCTTTATTAATTGCTAAACCAAACGCCAGATTAATTTGTTGAGCAATAACCCCTTTAAATAACCCATTAGCGGGGACCGATCCGACGGGGTATGCGGCGGAGAAAGAGGAACCACCGCCTCCTGAGCTTGAGAAGTATGCACGTGAAGAATATGGTAATTTACAAGGTGTTGTTACCATGTCGGATGGAAGCATGGTTGCTGTTTATGAAAATGGTGCGGCGCAGTTAGATATTAAATCTGATGGAAAGGGTGGTTATTCGAAGTCCGATATTGGGAGTCAATCTGCAACGAATAGTCAGGCTGCTCGGTTAACTGGTGCAATAAACAGTAATAGCCCAAAACAGAGTGGAGGTGGCCTTGGATCATTCCTTTACGGAATGGGCAAAGGGTTTGTTAAAGATACCCTTCACAGCGCGCATACTTATATCACAGGCGTTTCTCCAGAAGAGCAAGGAGATCCCACTGGAATTGGAGCAAACAATAATGCAGAGCAGGCTGGTTTAGAAACATATGAAGATAATAAACTTGTAATAAATTTAACCTTAGCTGCGTTGCCTACGTCTAGAGCAACTCTTTCTAAATTCGGGAAAGCATCCACAAAGGCTGATGATGTTGCAGATTCTACTGTCGAACTAGCTGAACAACTCAAATTGAGTCCAACAAAGCAAAGAGAGCTGTTAAGAAAGGCTATGGGGTCCGAAGGATCGTGGAAAGTTGCTCACCATGTTATTCCTTTGGAGGCCATTAAGCGTTTTCCAGAGCTAATGAAAAAGGCAGCTAAGGGCGGTTTTAATATTAATGGGAAAAATAATGGGGCTTTATTGGGGCGTGCTGATCATATTGGAGGGCATCCGGTATATAACAAAGCTGTAATGGAGCAGTTAGGTAGAATCAGTCCTAATTTAAGTCCAGCGAGGACAGCAAAAGAAATGCAGAAAGCATCTAATACACTTCAAAATGAAATTCAGAACAGTACTTTTGGTTCTTGGGGTTAGAAAGTTTAGGTTTAAATTATGAATGATAAGAGCTTAGGTGATTGGAAAGATTTTATTAAAGCAGTTGTTGCTTTGTACGAAAAGGGAAGAAGTGAGCAGGATATATCTTCTGAATACAGTGGTTGTAGTGTCGCTTGGAAGGGGATTGTTTCTGATATAAAACTAGATGAGGAGTTTTCTCCTGGAATTGCAATGTCTATGGAGCCTGAAACAACCCCAATGTCAAAGGGGAAAGTCTTAAGGTCTGACCATCTATTTTTAAACGTAGATGAAAATACATCTGCTAGTTGGAAAGGTTGCAGTATTGGTGATAGTGTTAGCTTTACAGCTACTATATCAAAGGCTTCTGGGCCTTTTCCTGAAATACAATTATCTGAAGATGATGAAGATCCAGAAGTTTTATTAATGATTGGTTTGTATGGTTGTCAGAAAAAATAAAACAATAGGGGATAGACCCAATTAGTCACAATCGTCGGGGCGACACTGGGCAATGGCATTCAGGAATTGGCGCAATACAGTGCGGTCAATGGCCAGGCATTGCAGATAAGCGCACTGCGCAACCTGCAAGAGATACTGGATATCCAATACCAGATGTACGACGGCTTCGGCAATATTCTGCTGGAACACATGCAAAACGGCGCCGCCACCCCGGATATGGGCGATAAGGGCGGAAGCCACAACTACAGCGAATACTTTGTCTATGACGACCTGCACCGGTTAACCCACAGCAGTTTTAACAGCTTCAATGGCACCGGTCTTGATTACACCTACGACTCAGGCGGCAACCTGCTGAGTAAATCCGACTACGCCCGCAATTACGACTACACCACCGGCACCAGCGGTGGTCCCAACGCGGTCAAACGGGTAGAGAAAATCCTCAAGCAACAGGACGGCACCACCCAATACCAATGGGCGA
This sequence comes from Teredinibacter sp. KSP-S5-2, assembly GCF_032773895.1. Classification (NCBI taxonomy): domain Bacteria; kingdom Pseudomonadati; phylum Pseudomonadota; class Gammaproteobacteria; order Cellvibrionales; family Cellvibrionaceae; genus Teredinibacter; species Teredinibacter sp. KSP-S5-2. The sequence goes on from NZ_CP120416.1 coordinate 830,323, forward strand.
ACTTCAGCTACGATGCCCGGGGGAATATGACCAGCGGCGATGGCTTAAGCCAAGCCATCTACAATGCCATGGACAAACCCACCTATATCGAGAAAGGCGGCGCGACCCTGAGTTTTGCCTATGGCCCCAGCCATATGCGTTACCGGCAAATCAAAGTCAAAGAAAATATAACCACCACCACACACTACGTGGGCAAGCTGTTTGAAAAGGAATACCGCGAAGAAAATGGTGTGACACGGGAAAGCTGGCGGGCCTACATTGGCAGCACTGCAGTGGTCAGCCAGGACGACAGTGACGGTTTTACTATCCGTTACCAACACAAAGACCGGTTAGGCAGTGCACGTACCTTCACCGATGCAAACGGCCTGGTGGTGGCACAACGGGACTACGACCCGTTTGGTAAACCGCGAGAAGCCGATGGCAGCCTGAAAGAAAATGTCTGGTTAGGCGGTGGTGAACAACAGCGCCCCATATTGGGCGACGAAGCCGATGCCAAAACCCGACGTGGCTTTACCGACCATGAACATCTGGATGATGTGGAGTATATACACATGAACGGCCGGGTATATGATTACAACCTGGGTCGGTTCTTAAGTGTGGACCCCTATGTGCAGGAGCCTGGAAACTCACAGGGCATTAACCCCTACAGCTACATTTTAAATAACCCATTAGCGGGGACGGATCCGACGGGGTATGCGGCTGTTAAAGAAGAGCCTCCAAGTTGTGGCTTAGGAAATTGTTATACGATTGATTTTACAGGGAGGGAGTCGAAGCAGAATTATACAAATGTATCGGTCACCAAAGCCGATGGATCGACGGTTAACACAAAGATGTATACGAAGGATGCATTGGCTATCCAATCAGGTGTGGATGCAAACGGAGCGGTGAAAGCGAATTTTGATAGCAAAGGGAGATTGAGTGGGTTAAGCGGAGTTAGTTCAAGTGATCTTGGCTCGCAAACATCGCTGACCCAAGGCCAACAGGAATTTTCATATGAATTTAATTACTCTATCTTGAGTGATAAAGAGTCAGGTGTTGGATTTAATACATTTACTGAATCTGGACAAGGGGAGTTTGAAAAAGCTACTATCCGAGAGCCGTCACAGGAGGGAATGACTGCCGAGGAATATCTTGCTGCCGTCGAGAATGGACTTTGGAATAACGCTCCAATACTTGATGGATTATCAAGTAATGCAGCCGTTAGAAATGCAACCAAAAAAGTTAATTCAGCTTCATCTTCTTCCTCTGGTGATGTGATTTCTGATCCGCGTTATATAGCTTTTTTGAAAGCAATTTCAAAAGCTACCGCTAATGCGGGTATTCCAATAGAGGGAGAGAAATTTTTAGCGATGGCGTTAAATTCCGATGGTCAGGTGGTTGTAACAAATATTGGAATATTGCCTGGACAAGGTGGAAAGATCACATCTCTCCTGCAAGGCGCAGGGGCAATAGCCCATGTACATCCCTCCTATATTAGACCTCAGCGGCCGCAGATGGGGGATCACAGTTCTGTCAAATTTAGAGGTGTTTCAAGTTTTGTAATTGGTCACCGAGGCTCTGAATTGTGGGAGGTCGGAAGGATAGATGGAAAATATAAATATAGGACTGTCCATAAAGACGAGCCTGGCAGCTGGAAGAAATACTAAGGGGTAACGACGATGATTAAATTTTTATATTTGTTATTTGTTGGATTAATGATATCAGTCGGGGCTTGTGCAGAAACTAGCTGGAAAAATCATGTGTTAGTCTTGGCGAAACCCATAAAGGTTGAGTTCAAAGAGGATCTTTCTTCTGTAGACGAGGTTTATAGTGGAGAACTTTATAGCGTTAAAATGAAAGCTTTAAATGTTATTAAGGGAAGCCTTAGGGAAAAAACTTTTACAGTTGATTTATTTGCTTCCCATATAAGTCTTCTGAAGAATAAGAAAAGACTTTACGTATTAATTGAAAAAAATGGTGGTTCCCTGGTCGGGGTTTCATGGGCCTCTGAACAGAAAGTTGTGTGCTTTCCAAATGGGGCCGTTGAGGACTCAAGCATAATTGAAAGCTTTAGAATTAAAGATGAATACCTGAAATCTGTATGCCTGCCTATTGAGTAGTAAACTTTGTAGTCACAAGAGAGTGCCAATGCTCTTCTTAATGGAATTATTGATGCCGGTGGGAATGTCGATTCTCTTAGGGCGGACTTGTCTCTATTGCCGCCGGAGGTGCTTGCTGAACTGCACGCATCTGGTGTTAAGTTTGTTGCAGTTAAAGATTCTGTAACTGAATATCTCACTCACCTAAAAGGGGTCCGACCGAGAGGCTGGTCCCCAGGAAAAACTTGGGATATTGTTCCTGGGGTCTACGACCCAAATGTTAATACAGTTGTCATTGCAACAAGTGGAAAGCATTCCCATGGCTCATATAATTTGGCATTGCATGAGACTGGCCATGCTTATGACGCAGTATTAGGGCGCCCGTCAGGGTCAGCAGCATTTAAATCTGCGTATAGGCTCGCATATAGTAGTTTGGGAGGTTATTTCAAACAACCTGGCGCTGCGGGGCGACAAGAAACGTATGCAGAAAGCTTTGCAAATTATTATGGTGGAAATCAGTTTTATGGTATGCAGTATCCCAGCTTAGATTTATATTGGAGTGGGCAATGAAAATAATAAGTATTAGAGCAATAATTTTTATCTTTTTTGCGTTAGTGTCTGCATGTGCTTGCACTGAACAACATCGTAATACAGGAGATTCTGCTAACAATATGAATGAGAGTATAGGTGTCGCAACAATGGGAGTTGACGGAACGATTTCTTTGCAGTTAAAAGCGGAATCTGAAGATGGGATAATTGGTGATGCATATTTTGAGTACCTGCCTTCAGATCCAGAATATCAAAATATCATTGATCATTTAGGTGGTATTAAAATTGGAGAGAAAAAACCGGTTCCTCCATGGCCAGATGAAAAATAAACTAATCAAGACACCCATGTTAAAAAAACTAAGGGGACGTACCTGTCCTTGGCGAATTGCTAATTCAAGCCAAGAATGGGAGTTGAAAAAGGCCACGACAGTGGCTTTCCCACGAGTAGTCGGAAAGCTTAAGAGTGTTTTTTGAGCGATTTACAGGTGGTTTTCCCATTCTTGCCGAATGACAGCTGCGTTGGTTGTAGTACTGCTTACACTACGACGGCCTGGGCCGCAAAACCCAGGTCAACGACCCCAACCAGGGCATCACCGACTTTGTCTACAATGGCTTTGGTGAAGTGCAACAGGAAATCCGGGCCAACAACAAAACCGTCAGCTACTACCTGGATACCCTGGGGCGGGTGACCCTTAGACGTGCCACCGGCGAAGCCGACAGCACCTACCTGTACGACAACGTGGCCTACGGCTACGGGCAGATGTACCAGGAATCCAACGGCAGCTTAACCCGTACCACCAGCTTCAACAGCCTGGGCCAACCGCTGACCACCACCGAAACCCTCGGCGGCGACAGCCACAGCGTGACCCAGTTATACGACGCCAACTACGGTCGTGTTCTTGGCGAATTGCTAATTCAACCTAAAGATGGGAGATGAAAGAGGCCACGACAGTGGCTTTCCCACGAGTAGTCAGAAAGCTTAAGCGTGTTTTTTGAGCAGTTTATGGGTGGCCTTTCCATTGTGGACGAATGACAGCGGTGTTGATTGTAGTAATGCTTAAACTGATCAAGCTTTTGTTGTAAATCCCGGCTGTTCCAGAAGAGCGTCTTATCGAGTAATTCCCTTCTAACTGTTCCGATCACGCGTTCAATAAACGGGTGGGATGTGGGTACACAGGGAATGGACTTTACTTCTTCTATGTCCAGTATCCGTAAATTCGCTTTCCAGCGATGAAAACGAAATAACGGATCATTATCGGAACTGAGATAGTTAGGTAACGTTTGTTTGCTTTGTATCTGGTTAAACATTCTGCATGCGGCTAAGCCATTTAAATCGCCAGCATGAACAGCAAAGCCAACAATGCGACGGGTGAACTGATCCATAACCACCATTACCCAGTGGCTTTTTAGTGTTGCCGATTCACAACGAAAAAAATCGGTACTCCATAAGCTATCCTTGCTATGGCCTAAAAACGTCAGCCACGAAGGGCCAGTGTTATCGCCATTTGGTTTGTGGTATTTGAATAAAACGCGCCGAACAATATCTTTATTAATCGTTAAACCAAATGCCAGATTAATTTGTTGAGCAATTCTTGATGTACCAAAACGTGGATTTCGTTTTTTGAGTTCCAAAATTGCATCAATAACTTGCTGAGAAGGCCCTTTAGGGCCGGGTTTCGCGTTGGTTGTTGATGTGTAAAGTAATTTATACTTTTTATTTTTCAACGCTGTATGAAAGCGTTGAATTGTATCCGGTTTCAGTAAGACTGCACTTTTTGCGATGCGCTGAGCACTCAGAAACTCAGCACATAAGGAAAAGATAAAACGATCTCCCATTTTTAAATTAGGGCAACGTTTTTGTTTTCTGGAGAGAATTAAGAGTTGTTGCCTAAGTAGAATATTCTCGGCAACAATCGATCGTGTTTTCCTAGGTACAAGAAACCTGAATAATGTTTTAAGCAAAAACCAAATCATGGTGCACGGGTATTTCATGGTCGCTGATCATAAGTAAGTGCGGGCATTGGCGCAAACCTATTTATTAGTGATTTGATTTTGGCCAAGTTTTTTAATGTATAATTGGTTTTTGTTTTTTCAAGCTGTGGAAATTTTCTCCGATATTTTTCGTAAGTTTGGCGTGATGGCTATTAGCTTAGGGGTGGATGCCAAATTGGTGATCTATCTAAAAATATTTTTCAATTAGTATTTAAGCTGTTCTTGGGGTTTGGGTCAGTTGTAGAGGGTTGTAAGGGTGAAGTTAAATATCCTATTCTTCGCTGTTGTTTTGATTGCTTCTATGTCGTGTAGTACTATTCCTAGAGGTTCAACCTGTAGTGAGTTAAAGGCAAAGTTAATAAATGATCCGCACGTTGGGGTTGTTCTTGGAGGATGGGTTGAAAAGGAAGTGCCTCTGCTTATCAATAATAAAGACTGAATAGCCACTAGTTTTCTAGACATCAGTTTATGACCCTCGGGTCAGGTTGCAGTTGTTGTATCTCAGGATCACGCGACAGTTATCAAGTCAGGTTACACGGATGATAAATATTCATTATTGGCTGTAGGTGGGTCGGCGTGGATCTTACCAGTGAAATCTACTAATAAATAAAGCGCTTAGACTAATAGATGACGCTAAGGTGTTAAAAATGACTTTATTGATTAGATTTTGTTTTGTTACTACTTTATGGTGGAGTTTATACTCTTATACTCTTATACGATTGGTGATTCCGGTGCTGCACAAGTCCAGATTAATGAAACTGCAAGAGATTTCTATGCGATCAGTGTTGAGCTTGAAAGCGGCCTTCGTATTAACAATATCATATTAAACGAGAAAAAATAAATAGTACCTGGTTGCTTCAAGTTAGATCTGACTATAATTTGAGTATCGAAAACAGGGAACGTATAAAACTCAAGGAATATGAAGAGCTTCTTAAACTGTTAATGGAATTTATCTTCAAAAATAATATTGGGGATGGCTCTCTTTATAGTGTTCAGGTAGATATTGAATTGGTTGAAGAAACCTGGAGTGTTATTGGCCACTCTCTTAATCTATTGTTTAGTGAGAAATCTGGAGTGATTTCCCATAAAGATAAAGATGTTTTTAGATCGATAATAGATATTTTAAATAATTCTCAGCAGTTATCAAAAACATGTGAGATTGTTATTGATTATGGGTTGAGTTGTAATGAATCTGTGCCAGTAGGTATGAATCCTATAGCATTCAAAGCAGATTACATAGGAAGGAACTGGAAGGAGCTAACTATAAAAAATAATTTTGGTTTCGCTGATGGGTTGTGGTTCTCAATTGGATTTAATTAGGGATGAAAAGCTTTTGTGGTTGGTTGAAGTACTAATCTAAAGTGAAAATAGTCTTGAGAAAGGCGTTCGTAAATGTAATTAGTTCTGATATAAGTTAATTATTTTTTAATTACGAAAATGGTTTGTGGGGACGGAATAATTCAAATTATAATTTCTGTTGGTGACTAAATGAAAACAATGTTTCTGTTTTTTCTGGTTGTATTTATTAGTTCCTGTGGTGCGCAGGCTAAAAATTCGTTTCAAAAAAATAGTGCCGAAATTGTTGCTTTGATTAAAGTTTGCTCTGGTAGTTTGTCTAACAGCAAGTATTCTATCTTTGGAAATGTACTAGGTAGCTCGGAAGGTGGTAACAAGTTAGAAAAAGTAAATATAAAGTTTAGCAAGGATGTCATGTTTCAATCTCCCAGCCGCATTGGGGGAGTATTTCTCACTAATCTTAACTCCACAGAAAGTGGACATTTTGTGCCAAACCATTCCTTCTTATCGATTATTGAAGTTTCATCCGTTTTCTCCGGGAGGCCGGACATTGCTCTAGTGCTGGAAAAGTTGGGTTTGGCTAAAGGGTTCTACTTTAAGAAGCAAAGCTATTATTGGTATCCAGTCGCTTGTGAAAACAACAACAATGATTTGGTATGTAAAGAGGCTCTATCGATACTAAAGGCGGGGCTGGAATCTATTGATGACGTTGTGATTGAGAAAAGCTGTAAAGCTGAATAGCTTCGTCAAAATACATATCCATAACGATTTTATATAGAGCAAATAAGTAGTTTAAGGACAGCAGGTTTAGGGAGCTGAATTATTCTAATGGTAACTGGACTTCTCTTTCTGGTCGGTTTACTCAATAAGGATCCAATGTATGAAAGTATTTATGCTAGCAAGTTATGTAGGGTTGGTGTTGTTCTCATACAGTTTGGCGAGCTGGTCAAGTGACATGGAATACAGCAAGGCGACAGCCAAAGAATACTTGGGTAAAAGTAATCACGTTTATCTTGGTATGAAAGTGGGAGGGTATTCAGCCATTTATGATTTGGAAGATATAGCGAATGAGTATTTTAGTGAGGATGAGTCTCTTAACGCTCGATCCGAATTGCTGAAAGATAGGCGTGAAAAAATTCTAATTCTAAGATCTTATGTTGATCATGGATATGCCCCTGGGAATGTAGTCGACTTTGTTTACGAATCAGAAGAGCTTAGTAATCTTAAGGTTGGTCAGAAGTACTATTTATTTTCAAGTACTGGTATCAACAAAATCCCGCTCATATATGGTAAGTGTGATTATTTTTTGAATGACAGGGTTGGTTTAATGAAAAATGAAGGTCTTCAGGAATTAATTGATTCAATAATAGAAAAAGGTTCTTCTTCTTGTTTGTGGAATGTTGAATATGATGATAAAAAAGAATAGAGGGCAAACCCAAATTAAAAATAAAAATCCCTAATTCAAGCCAAGAACGGGATTTGAAAAAATATTCGTAAGAGTGTTTAGTTCTGGTACAAGTTGTAATTGTTTTTAGTTGGGCCGGTTGCCAGCTGGTAGCTGGCCTTTTTTTATAGGCTCGGAAGGCTCCTGGGGGAATGGATATCAGAAGCAAGGTAAATAACTACAGGCTCTATAGGAGCTATTCCCTTTGCTAAATATCACAAGATCAATGGGTGCCTAGGAACTCCTAAGGGGTCTTTTAAATATTATGATTTAAGTGCCGATAAAGTTCATGATTATGGCAGCCTATAAAAAGAGTGAATTATTGATGAAAAAGAAGCTGGTTTTTTTATTTACGTTAGCCATTATTTTTCCGGTGTATAAACTTATGGCTACTGAATTGGCAAAAAATAAAGTGAGTAAACCTCCCGTTCATTTTGATCAAAAAGTATTTGATCAGGTTGAAAGTAGTGGTGTTGTCTCGGTGAAAGCTTTAGATGCAATGAACGTTGCATTAAATGAGTTTAAGGCGATACGAGGGGTTGATTCTAGTGATTATTACATCGTTAAATCCGAATCACTGGATAATATTTATAAAGTGTTCTTCCTTATTCCAAGAAATAAACCAGTCGTTGGTGGTGGAACGGTTATCTATGAAATAGATAAAGTTACGCTTAAAGTTGTTTCTAAGGAAATGTTGAAGTAAACAGAGAATGGGGGGCAGACCTGTCCTTGGCTAATTGCTAATTCAAGCCAAGGATGGCAGCCGAAAAAGGCCTCGGTAGTGGGTTTTTTATAAATCACAAGAAAGTAAAATGTGACATGGATAAAAAGATCGTCTTGTTTATGTGTGATAATGCGATGACATGCAAGATAAAATAGTAAGGTATATTGTTTGGGTGGCTTATGACATATTTAAAAATCATATGTTTAAGTGTTTTTATTGTTCTTGTTTCGTGCTCAGATAAAGAGGGTGAAATAGAAACGTTTTATAGGTTATTTTCTGTTGATAATTATCGTCAGCTAATTGAGATTGATGGTGTTTTGAAAGGGAATAAAGAATCGATAAGGATACGTTTTTCTGGTGAGGAAATTATATTTTCTACAAAAATGGGGGATGTCCCAAAAAGCATTGCTCCTAGTGATATAGCCCGAGTGAAAGAATTATTGCCAAAAAATGGAAATATGAGATACCTAAGCACAGAAAAACTATTTTCTTTTGGGGTAAACAGATCCTCTAAGTGTGGGGGGATGAATTGTATGATAGATGTTGTTAGGTATAAAAGTAATGTGGTAGATGCTGAGTGCGGCCAGATTGATCCGGGAAGTAATTATATTTGTATGAAACCTTTATATAAAGACATGTATCTACGATACCATTATCTTACTTTCTAACGAGGAATAATAAATTTCGGGCAGGTTCTGTCTTTGAGGAATTTCTATTTTATTTCAAGGTCGGGAGTTCAAAAATTCCACGACACTAGTTTTTTTGCGAGTAATCAGAAAGCTTAAGTGTGTTTTTTGACGGTGTATGGGAGATTTTCCATTTTCGCTGAATGACAGCGGTGTTGATTGTGATGATCCTTAAAATAATTTGACTTTCGACTTTCTAAAAAAGGGGCTGGGTTGTCTAAGGGGAAACTAACTAAATTTCTTCCATTTGTTTTGTTAGTTATTACAGGGTGTGCGAATGCAGGGAAGCCTTGTGCAAATAATATCTTAGATGAAAAAAGTGTTGTTTGTGTTAGTGAGTACGCAAGAAACTCTAAAAACGATCTTAAAACTGTATACCCAATAGTTGAGCGTGGAATCAAAAGCTCGGTGTCTTGTGATCGATGGGATTGGTTAAATCTGACCTACCGTATGTCAAAGGTTCAGCCATATAAATTAAACTACCCATTAATCGAAGAGTATGCTGAATCAGGCGTTCGGTTCGCAATGTACTTGATGGCGGCTAGAGAAGTGAAAGGATTAGCTGAATCAGAACTAAAGTCTCTGGTTTACTGGTCTTTGCTGATTAGTATAGGTAAGCCCCAGAATAATCCTCATATGGAAAATGTTGCAAGTATTAGAATGATGGCGATGAATGAGTTATCGAAGGAATCTATTGCTAAGGTTATACAGCGAGTTGTGAAGGGTTACCCTTATAGAAAAGACGATCCGTGCCTTTGATGCCAAATTTAATTTATCAAATATAGGGTGTTCGCCTGGGATTTTGCTTCGGTTAGGGTGCGGGATGCTTTCACGAGGTTGACACCGATGCTCAGAGTGGTTGTGTATACCAACTTATCTGATACGAAATCAACTGAGAAATGAGTTACCTATGACAATTGTAAAAAATAGATTTATTTTGTTGGGAGTGCTGCTTTTATCATCGTGTTCTTATGCCTCTGATAGTAGCTGTAAGAATAAGTTAGTTGATTCAACGGATGTGGCTTGCGTCTCGGAGTATATGACGTATTCAACGTTTGACGTGGAGAGCTTGATACCTGTAGTTGAAGATGGAATTTCAGGGAATACTCAATGTGATCGATGGGACTGGGTATACTTGTCTTATGAGTTATCCAAAAAAGAAGGATATACTTTAAATTACGATTTTGTTGAGGAGTTTGCGTTAGAGGGAGTTGAGTTTGCTAAATATTTGATGGTCAATCGTAGTCTTGAAACTCTATCAAAAGAAGAGTTGTCCAGTGTTTTATATTGGTCTCTAGTTTATAGTTTAGATAAACCCCAAAATACTAAACTACTTGGTGACCTCAGCGAAAAAAGGGAGTTGATTTATTCCAAGGTTACTAAGAATGAAGTGCTGGATGTTGTTCGGAAAGTGGTGAATGATTATTACTATATGAAGACTAATCCATGTAAATAGGATTTTCTTGGCGAATTACTATTTCAGCCCAATGATGGGAGTTTAAAAAATATTCATAAGTGTGTTTAGTTCTGATATAAGCTAAGTGAGCTTGCCGGTGGTAAGTTTGCCAATGGTGCGAAAATCGCGGCATTTTCGCATGTGTTTAACTATGAATCGTCAAAAAATGCATCACAATTGGGCATGAATTAGTTCATGCAAAACAATATTCAATTGGTGGAGTTTTTCTCACTTCAAATGCTATTCGTGAGGTATCAGCATACGACTGGGAAATGAGAAATATAGGAAGGACGGGGTTGAGTGCTAGTGAAATGAATAGGGCTTTACTAACTCAATGGTACGATAGGAAAGGCGTTCTGCAGCATGATGGGATGGTGAATTTCTATCAAGAATTAACTGCGGATCAAGTTCGGACTTTTGAAAGTGGTGCATATCGAGTGGACTTGTAGAAATAAGGAAAGGACTGATTTATGAAATTAATGTTTCTTTGTGTTGTACTTCTTTTTTCTTATCCTGCACTCGCTTGTAAGTGTGGAGGTGTTAGAGGAAATGTAGAAAAAATAGTATATGCGCGGGTTATGTCTACTAAATATGTAGAGAAAAGTAGCGTGCCTGAGTCATATGTAAAAGTAAAATATAAAACCATTCGTGTTTTTAAGGGAGAGAGTAATAAAAAAGAAGTATTGAGAGAAAGTTTAGGTACTTGCTCTATAGGTGTTAGGGCTGGCAGAGAGTATGTGTTTTATATTCTAAAAGATGGATCAACATCTATCTGTGATGGAAGTAAAGAAGTGTTAGGGTGGACAGATTGGGGTAAGGATATACTTGAAAAGGCTCGGCTAGATGGAAAAGAAATAAAATAATTTAAAAATAGGGGGGGTACACGCTGTCCTTGGCAAAATACGAATTCAAGCCAATAATCGACGAAGAAAAGTCTACTTAATTGGCTGTTCTATCCTGGTTAAATAATAGTTGAACCGATTGTGGTAATCCCTAAATTGATCAAGCTTTCGTTGTAAATATTGGTTGCTTAGGAATGGTGTTTTGGTCTATTCGGCCCCTTCTGACTGTGCCGATTTTATTGGGTAGAAGGTGTTATTGAATAATAAGCGTCCATTCAAGGAGAGTATGCTTATGAATCTAACTAAGTATCCATTTTTAACTGTCATTTTTCTATTGATAGTTAATTCTTCTAACTCTCTGTCATGTGATTTGGATATTAAGCCCGTATTGGAGCTAAGTGAAAATGGCTCCGAAGTAATAGTAATAATGAAGAATGAAGGCTTATCTGATTTCAGAATTGCTAATAACTTCGAGGTGGGAGGTAAAAATAGTATTAGTCCTCTAAAACTAGTAATAAAAAATTTAGAAGGAGCGCTGAAGGAAGTTGATGGTGTTATAGATACAGGAGTTCCACGGAATATAATCAATATTAATCGTCGTCACTTTTACGGGAAGAGCTTTAGTCTTGATGATATAAAATTCTTTTTTAATATAAAGCCAGGTAGTTATAAGATTAAAGCAATCTATCAAGATAGGCTGGCAAAAGAAGAATCATGTGATCTGGTTTCTATGGTTGAGTCAAAATGGATAGACGTTAGCATTGTCGGCACAATGAACTACACAGAGTAATTCAAGGTGAAAGTTGTAAAGTAAGTTGTTGATAATAGGGGGTAAGCAGATGAGTGTGGTGTATGGAAAACTAAGCTATCTGATTAGGTGTGATAATGTAACCTCTGAGATGAAAAGGTTGGCATGGTTCTATTGGCTCTTTGATTAATAAAATGGTTAACTTAGTTGAACTTTTGTACTTTTTAAATATTCCGATAATGCTTGTTTATTGGGCTGGAGTCCTTGTCTTTGATTTTCTGTTTATCCAATTTTTCATCAGAAGATGGCCTCATGGGCTGCTTAGTTATAAGTTTTCAGAAATACATGCTGTAATTGGTATTTTTTTTCCTGTAATTATTTTGATTAACTTGCCTGAAAGTAGTATGAGTATATTTGAAATAGTTCTTTTTTTTGCCGGTGCAATTTATAGCTATTTTTTAAGAATTAGAAGGGCGGGGTAGCTATATACTCGAAAGGTTGTTGTCCTTGCCTTCAGCCCAAGTCTGCGAATATAGCTTTCCCTCGAATGCCCAATAAAATCGCGAGTTTTTTATCTATCTACGAGTGGTTTTTCTTTCAGGCTGAGTAAGATAGTAACGAGTAATGTCTGGGTTGTTTGATTTGTCGGATGCGGATGATAATCGAGATCTTTATGTATGCATTATAAGAGTGTTCGGGCATAATTAGAAAGAAATTTCAAGATATTCAGCAAAGCAAATTAAATTAAAAACGCCTTGTGAAACCTATTGACTTTCATTAAATGAAGAAATAGCCGCCATTTTCTCTTTTTTTTAGTCAATACTGGTGGTGTTGGCGTTTGTAATGTAGAAAATATGAAACCGTGTTAAATATGAGGCAAAAAAATGCACGGTTTAAAATGCTTTCAGAAAATCCTTTTTATCCTGTTCTTATGGTTGTTATTGGTGACTTGTCACTACCCCAATAATCAGACAACGCAATTTTCCGGACTGTCACCTGTGTTGTCGTCTTGCCCCGGAATGCATAAGCAAAAACTGCAGGTCAGGGGGCAAACTCTCTTGAAACATTATATTGGATACCTGTTTATAGCGAGTTACTAACCCAGTAGTGAGTTACTAACCCAGGCTGTTCAGAATGCGCATTCTGTAGAAGGGTGAGAGATGGGGGGGAAGGCATGGATTTAATTTTCCCATGTCCAATATCCGCAGGTTGACTTATAAAATCAATTCTATTGGGAATAGACATTTTTACGAGAATGAGGTCTAATGAGACGCAGAAAATGAATTCTGTGTTTTTCCAAGCGTTAGAAAGTAAGTCACTGAAAGCCAAGGAAAAACTGTCTCCTCATGGAGTGCATAGAAGACCGGGATAGCTCCGCTATGTACTCAGACAGCTTTTCCCCACCTTTGAGCCGTTCTTAAACGGACTTTCTGTTTGTTAACGCATTGAATTCCAATAAAGAATTTATGAGTGAGAATCATTCTTATCCAAATATATAAGGAATTCTGTTTAATACAGGTAGCCACATAAGGATTAATTCTGGTGAAGCGAGAAGTCATATTTATCCCTAGTTGTGCTGCCCTCGGTAGGTATTCACCTCTATTTCTTCACTTTAATATTGACGTGAATTTTACATCGTTTAAATTTTTTATTGGCTAGGTGTTATAGCTTCATTTTTCCTAAAAGGTATATTGGATACATAAAGTAAATAAAAACTAATACCTACTAGTGACAATAAATACATGAAATTTGGAGATCCTAGTGAAGGTAATGTATCAGGCCTATCTACGGGAGGTTTATGTGGGGAAGGTCGAGTTTTTTTAAAAAATATGGAGTAATTATTAAAAATGAAAAAAAATCTATTGTTGTTTTTTGCAATTATCTTTTCAGTTGAAGTATATGCGGCAGGACCACAATGTTCTACGAAAGTAACTACTACACGTGTTTCTAGTTCGGGAGGTTTGTATTTGTCTGCTGAGTCTATTTCTAATGGCCAATATATAGCCCTGTGCAGTGTCGCTAGTCCAGTGAATAATGTAGCTGTAGATACTTGCAAATCGTGGTTAAGTATCTTGCAAAGCGCTCAAGTCTCAGGGCGAAGTGTCATGGTTTCATACAAATTCTCTCCAGAGATTGCATCATGTAATGAAGTGCCTGTGTCAAGCCCTCCATCGCCGTATTTTGTTCAGTTAACACAATAGGGTTGTAACAAAATGGTTAAGAAAGCTTGGCTTGACGATACGTTGCATTACTCGGCTTAGGCCGCGTATCCGATCTCTATTCATTTTTTATAGCAGATTGTCATAGGTGTAGGCCATAAAACGAGTAAGAATTAGTTTTAACTAAGAAGTGGTTGGCAGAGATAGGTAAGTGTGTTTATTTATTAATCTGCTAGATTGTTCATCCTTTCGGGGTGATGTGGGGCGTCAGTCCATTACGAGGTGTATAAAAGGAGTAATTGATGAAGAAGCTGGTTTTTTTCGTATTGTTTTTCTTTTCACTTGGTGTACGTGCAAATCCTATAAATATTGATGGTGTGGAGTCATATTTAGGGAAAATTGATAGTGTGGCTATGGGTTTTTTTGCCCATGCTGCTGTCGGATTGCCTTCGGACACAACGTGCAAGGGTAAGAGAATGATTGTATTGCTGAAAAGTAATGCAAATTTTGATTATATTTATTCAACGCTGTTAGCTGCTGTCGCATCCAAATCAGATGTTCACCTCTATCGAGTTGCTGCGGGTTCGGTAACCTTTGGTGGAACAGAGTATTGTGCGATTAATGAGGCCGCGTTTGGTCGCTTTCCTTCGTGGCCAGTGGGCTCATAACATTTTATTGGGGTGTTAAATATAAATGTATATCGTTGTTGTTTTTTGCTTTTTATAATCTTTCCTATTGAGGAAATAAAGTTTGCCGTAATAGAAAAAATGCGGATAGAAGACTTGGTTTTATATATGGCCTCGATCATATAACGGATAGGAAATCGTGTGAGAAAACTATTGCTATTAATTATATTGCTTTGTTCGAGTGGTTCTTATGGCGCGGGGAATGTTGAGGTTACAGTAACTGATGTAGGTATTAAGTGGGGCAAGGCTTGTGCGTTGTTGAGTAACGGAGATAATATTTTTATGGACCTGGCTACAGAAACTGGTAGGGCTGAGTATTCGACTGTGTTGACTGCATTTGCAGGGGGCCGGTCTTTGTTAGTGTATATTACTGATAACACTATTCCGTCTATCTGCAATGCTGCTTTTGTAAAACAGCACGGTATGATTGTGCTTATTAAATAGGTTTCAATGGTGAATGCAGTTTCTCGTGTTGTAACCGATGGGGTTTCTTTTGTATATACTAATCTGGGGGGAGTTTTTATATATTTTAAAACTGGTTTTAAAGTCGGTTTTTCGGCGGAGTTTGAACCGATGTTCTCTCTTCTGTTTGGATATGATCAGGATATAACATATATTGCTTTAGATGTGGTTGCAGTAGTTATCATATGTTTTTTGATAAAAAAGATTAAGATGAACAAGTAATGCAGCGGATGAACCCTTGTTTAATACTATAAATATAGGAGAACTTATGTTCAGGAAATTATTTTTTTTATTTGTAGGGCTTGTGCTCTCCTCTGTTGCTTTTGCAGAGCATGCTAACTGGACAGCGGAAGTGACATCGGTTATTTCTCGAGATAGTGGCGTTGTTGCTGTAACCCTGGAAAATCCCTAGGCACCGAATCCTGCTGGTGCGGTTTTTAATTGCGAAGCATCTATTGTATACCTGGGCTCTAAAACAATAGAGTCTCATGCCGCTATGGTATCCACTGCGTTGATTGCCTATACAGCAGGTAAAACAATAAGAATAGGCGTATTTGGCACCGGTAATGAATGTGTCTCAAACTATTTGACGTTAAAGCCTTAGTCTTTAACAAGATAATAGATTTTACTCGCGTTAGGTAACGATCCTTTATTTGAATATGTGGAGTGATTGATGAAAGTTAGGCTGTTTTTAGTATTTTGGCTGGTTCTATTTTTGAGTAATTTTTCCCAGGCCGCCTATCCAAAAGTGGAGGTTATTCCTGAGAGTTGGATATTGGAAAATTATGTTGGAGATAATGACAATGTTAAAGTTTGGAACTCTGGGTCGAGCTGTTCTGGGAAGTTGCAGTTTCCTTCCAATTCAACGCAAGGAGATATCGATCGGTTTTGGTCGACTGTCTTGGCAGCCAAATTAGCAGGGAGAAAGATATTTGTTTACTATATTCCTGGTGAGTGCAATATTAAGAGTTTTGGTATGGTGCAATAATCAAAATTACATAACCTATACCGTCCATCGTTTTTTATTTGGCCTTAGGTCTCATTGAAAAGTCGAGCATGTTTTGGGCGCTACGCCTCATAATTTAAAGGAGTTTTTTATGAATGTGTTTTTGTTTTCCTGTTTGTTTTTCTTTTCTCAAGTAGCTTTTTCAGTGAGTCAGAGTGTTCCCTCTGATCGATCTGTTTCGTTGTTGGTGGCTTATGGAGATATAGTGGTGGTCCAGTTTTCTCCGTCGTTTGAAAACACCCAGAACTGCAGTAGTTCGAGTCAAGTTACAGCTCAGTTGGATTTAAATGAAGATCCTCACAAAGCTTTGTACTCGACTTTGCTAATGGCATTTGCATCGGGTAAAAAAGTTGGTTTTGGGATTGAAGGCTGTTCTGGTCAGTATCCGAAGATCTATCGTGTCGACGTCAAGAGTTAGACGTAACAGAAATATGGCCGAGTTGGTCGAGATAAAAAGTCAAAATATTTCTTAAGCGTTCTTTGGCCTTGCTAAATGCTATGGCTGGCACTAAGGGGCGGCTGAATGGCCCAACCGCTAGTAATTAAATTTGCCAAAATAAGGAGAGGTAATGAGAATTGTATTTGTTATATTTATATGTTTTTTAAGTATGAATTGTTTTGCTGCATGGAAAAATGTAGGCGGAAAGGTAAAGTCAATAACTACATATGCAACAACGGAGACGATTCTAGTTACAATAAGTAGCCATGGCGAGGATGTTCCTGAATGTTCGAATAAATCTGTCTTTGCCATTAGTAAGGATATTTCATCTGAAGCAAGAGCGAGAATGTACTCCATGCTGTTGGCTGCTAGAGCAACTGATCGTAGTGTGACGTTAGCATACAATCACGAAGGTAATTGTGAACCATGGGGTTCAAATCAAGATGCCTATCGGAGAATTACTCGAATGTACTAGTACTGATTAGTACATCAATAGGTAATAAAGTGAATACATACTCCTCTGAGATCGGTGGATTCAAGAATGTGTCTCAAGTTATATTTACGAGCCAACAGTATGGCTAACAAGTTGCCGCAGAGAGTAATGTATCACTTGTTCCCGCTTTACTAATGTTTTTATTTCGAGTACTTGCTTATTGAAAGATATAGGTTTTGATGTAAATTCCTGGTTCTTTGAAATCGGGAGGCTTTAGTGAGATGAATATGAAGCAGACAATTGTGGGTTATCACAAAGACGAAGAGGGTGACTGGGTGGCAGAATTAGAGTGTCGGCATTTTCAGCATGTGCGTAATAAGCCGCCGTTTATTAATCGTCCCTGGGTGGAAACAGAATCTGGTCGGGCGTCGATGTTAGGAGAGCTGCTCAATTGTGTAAAGTGCGATAAGGCTGAGCCTAAAGATCACTGATGTGGTGTTTGGCTTTTTCAATAAGTTTTTTTAAAGAGCGACAGAAATTCTGTCGCTCTTTTGTAGGTTGTTTTACTGGCAATTACCAAGGTTGGTCCAAACTTGCCACTGGCCAGAGTTTTGCTCTGGGTTTTGATTTTGTGTCCACCAGTTGGCTTCGTATTTAACATTGTTGTACTGGACTAGTGTTCCGCCAGAGTATGCTAAATTACTGTTCCATACTTGCACACCGGAACAACTTACACCGCCCGAAGAACTTGAGCTTGTGCTTGAGCTAGAACTGGAGCTAGAACTAGAAGAGCTGGTTGTCCAAGCCGAAGCGGGGAGTGATGCGATTAGGGTTTCCAGGTTTCCATCGAAGTGTGGTTGAACGAGTACATTGTTGCTGTATTCATTCATTGGCATAGTGCCCTGGTTAAAGAATGCCGCATAGGTTACTAACGTTCCAGGAACAGGTTCCATGGCAAAAACTACAGTTGCGGTGCCTGAAAAGCCACCCCAGAAACGTATTCCACGGGTGTTGTAAGTGGAATCGTTGTGAGCGTGTTGTCGGAATGAAGCATAGGCACTTGTGGTAGATGCTAAGCCCAGTTCATCGTCTAAGTGAACCCAGCGGTCTGTTGGTGTTTCAAAGGTTGCATACCAGGGTTCACGCAGTTCGTTATTGCTGTAATAGACTCTCTCGTTCAGACGCTCGTGGGCAACAAAAATATCCTGATCTTGGAAAAACAGCCCGTTGCGTAAGTAACTGAGAATACCTCCCGTATTTACCTCATCAATGGTGTAGCGCAATAATGTATAGCCTGAGTTGGAATATGGTCTGGTCCAGCCTGCGGGCAACGTGCCTGGGTCATTGCGTAGAGGTTGGCTGTATAACCAGCGCATATTATCGCGAGCGGTAATGGTGTCAGCGGTTACACCGAGCTGTTGGTAGTAACTGGCGCTGCCATCAGGAAGGTTATCCGGGAACCAGGCAAGGTGATCCCTAACGTTGCCGACGGTAATGTTGTTAGTGCGATAATCCAGTGTTGTACCTGGTAGTGGTGTTAAACCGAGGTTGGCCAGCATTGGAAAAATTGGCGTGCTGTTGGTAATTGGCGTGTTGGTTGCCGGGTTGGTTACGCCATCGTTGATCATTTTTTGAATCGCATCGCTAGCGATAACTTTATCTAAGCTGGCCATACGAAACACAGCATCGTTTTGTGTTGGTCGGGTGAACTCTTTATCCATGTAACCGAAGCCGTAGGAATAAATAATTTCCGATTGCGTTCCGCTGTGAATACCAACCGAAAGCGAGCCTGCGCTCACTCCAAATTTGCTCATTTGATCTTGAACATAGGTGGTGAGTACATCAAGTTCAGGGTTTAATGTAAAACCTGATGCGGGAATATTCGCCATTTTTTCTTCAAGTACAAAACCCAGGTCGAAATATTTACCGCCACCTGTGTCTTCTACTTTTACTGCAATTGTATTTTGGCCTGCGACCAGTGTGTTACGTGCTTCGTCGGATATGCCTAAATAACGGTATGTATGAGACCATTGTTTAACGTATGTTGCTTCAACGCCATTAATATAAATTGTGACGTAATCATCCCATCTTGCCCAAAGCATTAAATTGGGAATTTGTTCTGCGGTGACGTTAAAAGTGCCACGGAGCCAAAGAGTGGATGCGTTTGCAGGCCAGGGTGTTGATTGCGTATCGCCAGGTGATGCTCCACCGCTATAAAAGCCGGCGGTTCCTGTTAACCAGCTTGATGAATCAAATGCGCTTGTATTCCAGTTACTCGCCGGTTCTGTACTTGTATAGTCCCACAAAATGCCATTGGCCCCTTTGGGGATAACGTAATTGGTGGGTTCATTGTAATAGCCGTCGACTTGAGAACGGTCTAAAGCATATGAAAGTGTTGAGCATAAACCAACACCGGCGAGGAGTAGTGAAGGATTAATAAATACTTTAATTATTTTTCCTAGCATAGTATTTCCTTTAAATTTTTTGTTACTGTTATTCGTTTAATTATTTTTATTAAACGGTGTGCTGAATAACCGACAAAATCCAATGAATGAATACAGGAAAGTTTTTTAGTGAATTTAACGTAGGGATAAGAAAGATAGAACTGTTGATATTTTTTTATCCATAAAAACTGGCTCCTTTATTCACTGCCTTTTATTCAGCAATGGAAAGTATATCCAATTCAAGGTCAGAAGAATGTTACTTTGTTTGTGTTTTTTTTAAGGCAGTTTAAATAAATAGTGATGTATTCATTAAGCCTGCGCGTTTTGTTGGTTAAATGTAAAAATCGATCGGGTGTGTCTGCGCAGTTGTTGTTCCATTGATTTGCAGTCGATTAACATCGGTGGGCTGGCTTTTGTTCTAGCTCTTTTACATATTCCATTGGTTGGTAGGCTAAGCCTTCTTTTTCTTCGGCTTTCCCCGCAATACTAAATCCCATTTTTAAGTAGAAGGGGACGGCATTTAGAGAGGCGCGCACGGTAATTAATTGTGCCGGGCAGAGTTGGCTGACATGTTGCCACAGTGCTTTGCCGATGCCGGAGCGATGTTGGTGTGGTTCAACGAACAGGTGTACTAAGTGACCAGTGTATTTTAGTGAGATATAACCGAGGATTTTTTCACCGTCTGTGCAGACGTAATTATAAAAGGTGTCCGAGCTGAATCGCTTGGCAAAGTAGGTGGGGCTAAAGGTATTGATAAACCAACTTGGTAACTCTGTTTGTTCTTTACCAAGAAATATATCGGATTGGCCGGTTACCAGTGTGATAATTTGTGTGATGTCTTCCAGTTGCGCTGCCCGAATGTCCACTCTGTCTCCTTTGAGGGCGTATTTTTTGACCCCGAGTGTGCGGGTTGCACACCAAACAGCCAAAAGATAGCAAAAAAAGGGCCCTAAGGCCCTTTCAATTCTTCAGAATTGTTACAGAGTTATCGCTTCGGGTTTGTCGAGGTCGTTAATCACTGTCCACCGACCGCCTCCTTGCTCGACTTTGTAGCGCCAGTATTCCACTCGATCCAGGTATTCCTGGGGGTTCAGGTTATCCGCACGCAGTTTGGTGACGTTTAGTGCTTTTACCTGAAACCCGTCCAGGGGCATATCAAATTCACGAACATACCCTTTGGGTAGATCTTCCTTCAGATCGGAATAGATCATAATGGTTTTTTTTGCCACACTGGCTTCGTTCAGATGTTCAATTGCTTGAAGCAAACCGCCGGAAATATCGGTATAGGCGCTGCTTTTTACCTCTTGAACAAAGGCGTCTATCGTGGCTGCGAACTCCCGTTTTTGTTTGTTGGAAACAGAGGGGCGGGCATCCAGAACTACTTTGGCAACAATGTCTTTTTCGCTGAAGCTGGCGCTGTCTATGCGTGCCACAGTAAACGTATCACCGGGTTCCATCATGGCTAACATGTAGTTGATGATCTGTTTGGCTTTGGATAGCTCCTGGGTGTATGTCCCGGAGGTATCCAGCAACAAATAGATGCCCTGCGAATACTGCTTGGTTTGGGTTTCTTCGCCACAACCTGTCACAAGGGTAAGAGCAAGAACTAAACCGAGTAGCCGCTTCCAACTGTGTTTGTTTAGGATATTTGCTTTCATATTAATTTCTCCCTCTTGCTGTTTCGCGAGACGTTGTATCCTGGTACGACGCAAACTCATCCTGTTCTGATGAAGTTCGGGTTTGTTGTGTACGTTTTAGCACCATGCTTTCTATCCATAGTGGTGCAGCGATCAAAATGTCGTATGCATGAATCACAACTTTACCCGTGTACCGAACCGTTGTTGCAACGACTCGAAGTACCACAGCGATGCTGTTGAGTACCCATTCCAGCAGACCACCAATGACTGTGCGGCCAGTTTGCAGCATATATTCCAGCGGTATAGCAACCATGGTCAGCGCTAACGGCAAAACAAAACCAAGAATCATGTTTGCGGTAAGCGGTATCCACTCATTGATGCCACCGCTGTGTACCTGAGTGGCTTCGCTGCCGGACAGTGATGCGCGCAATGCAGCCAGGTCGCCGGCAATCTGGTCACGCATAAATGCTAAGGCGGCTTCTGTACCAGCTAGAATCAGGAGCACGGATGCTGCTGCATATAAAATGAACCGACGTACCTTGTCGTCCATGGACCCGATTAATGGAAAGAGTTTGGTGATACGCAAGCTTTCCAGTAAGAAGATACCCGCAGTGACTTCCAGACAAATAATGACCAGCGCAGCCAGGTCAGCCACTTTTACACCGCCAATGCGTTGCAACGACCCCACCATTTCCGACATGGGTAAGGCAATCAGGTGGAAGTTAAAGAAGGCTCCACCTGCGGCAATGGCAATCACGATTGAGGCAATGAGAAACTGTGTAATGGCAGACGCTTTTAGCGATTGCTCTGCTTTATCTGTGCCGTGAACAATTTCGTCAAACTTCTCCATATGCATGTCGATGTTTTGACTGCGGGTAACAATTTCTTTCAATCGAACACCGACTTCGTCCACGCTATAGGCGAGTTTGCGCCAATAGGGGGTCATCGTCTTCAAGCTCTTGTTACGCGCGCTTTTTTCTTCGCGGTATGCCTCCAGGTTTTCCTTATATTGCTGTTGAACAGACTGGTGAATCTGTTCCAGTATTTTGCTGTTCAGCGACGGGTTGTTGTCCGTGTTTTTGATTTTGCTTACCGCTTCAACCGCATCCACCCAATCCGGGGCGGCCATAGGAACTTCTTTGCTTTGTTCGTAATCGTCCTGAATTTGAGAAATCTGCTCGCTGATTTGTCTTTGCAGCTGAGGGTATCCGCCCAAGTCTTTTTGTACGAACTTGCTGATCTCGAAAAACTCTTTTTCCAGATCCCGTTCAGTGTGCTCTCGTCCCAAGTTGAGCAACACATCGCGGTTGCGTTCTCTGAGTTGTTTGCGAGCGTGAACCAATGCCACTGAGCCCAGACGCAGGCCTGAGTAGAGACTGCCAAATAGCGCGCGAATGGCTTGATGTGCTGCGCTGCGTGAGAAATACAGTACGACAACTGCAGTGAGGAACCACAGGATGAAGCCTCCTGTCGTGGAAGGCAGTAATTGATTGAGTATTTGAGCCATGAGCTTAACCTCTTGTTGTCTTTCTTATGGCCTGTGTATTCAGGCCTGAGTCGAGAGCGTTTACCTGACCTTGCTCTGTTTTTTCTCTTCCACGGTTCTTTGGGAACGATGGTGATACTTGTCATTAAACAGGCAAAATGTGGCCAAAACCGGGCGATATTGGCGTCGAGTCTGATCAAAGATGTGCAATTATGGCGAAATGTGGCAAGGCTAACTTTCTGAAATATAAAGAGTTTTTAATCTAAGGAACTATTTGTTATGTGAGTAGATCGAAGACCAGTCGATTGGGGGCTTGGTTTAGGGGGTTAGCATTCACTTTACTCCTTACAAGAATGTCTGTACCTTGTCCCGCCTGCGTGGAAATACACGCAATGGTTGTAGTGAAAAATATCAATGAAAATCAGGTTTTACGGTGATGTCGCGAACAATTCTCAATACGTCTTGGATGTTAACTCTGCTCTCGTTTTTGGTGCTGGCTGGCTGCGGTGGCAGTGGTGGCGGTGATGCTGAAACCGGGTTAACAAAGATTCCAGATTTAACATTGAGTAACCTGGATGTGCGTGCCGGCGACCAAAGTTTGCTCGATTTTAAGCAAGGCGAAACTGGACCATATGAGCTGTCTGTGGATAGTTCTGTGAGTTCGATCAGTATTTTACCCACAGCTAATTCCAGTAACGTAAAGATTTTAATTGCTACGGTGTCTACGGAGCTACTTAATAACGGAAAGCTGGATACCATAATTATTGATGAGATTGAGGTTCAATCTGGCGAGCAAGGTTTACGCGATGTACAAGACGGTGACAACACCTATATGGTTACCGTGGTGGATGCCAGTAATACCTATCGTTTGGAATATCGAATTAAAATTCACAAAGTGAGCTCTGACGCTGGTTTACAGAACTTGTTGATCGACTCCAATGGTTTCTATCAGGGAAGTTTAAAGGTGACAGCATTGTCTGAGTCTTTGAATTTTAAAACGGCAACCAAGCAATATAAACTGGAAACTGATTTTTCTTTTTGCTCTTTAAAAATAAAACCTGTGCTCTCCGAACCTCGAGCAAAGATTTGGATTAACGGTCGGCGCGCATATCATAAAGAAATTTCGCTAACTGATCTGCCGAAGTATGGCAGTAGTTCTAATCAATTTAATGTATTTGACTTAACTATTCAGTCTGAAGATAAAACTCAAACTGAAACTTACACTATTAACGTTGAACGTAAGCCATCTACGACTACGGAGTTAGCTAATCTCCCCACTTTGGAATCTCTTTCCGTAGAAAATAGCACTTTGACGGCTCCTTTTACCTGTACTCGTCGCCAGGTTGGTGCTGTTGTCAGTAATACTGTTGCAACAACAGGTTTAACTGTCGTTCCAACTTCATCATCTGCAACAATAACTATCTCTAAATATGAAGTTGATGAGAATGGTGCCGTAAAACTGGATGCCAATGATGATCCGGTTTATGTTTTTCAGGGTGAAACTTTGCCCGCAAATGAAGTGTACGCACTTCAGCTAGATCCAGGTCAAAATAGATATCTTATCCAATCTGTGGCTGAAAATTCGACTAGCGATACACCAAATATCATTACATATTCGTTGCTGGTGGTGAGATCAGATAATAACTGGTTAACTGTGGAAAACTCCACTCAGTTACAGCAGGCATTAATTAATGCAAGTGCAGGTGATGAAATCTTTCTGTTTGACGGAGAGTATCAGGGGGCAACGGATACCAGTGGAGATTCCTCTGCCTATTTTTATTCCGCTGCTAGCGGTACTGTAGATCGCCCAATTGTTATGCGGGGAGAAGTTGGTCGTAATGCTACTCTCATCGGTGACGGTGCAATTAATACCTCTGTCTTGAAGCTAACCGGGGACTACTGGCAGGTTTCTAATATATCTTTAGAGAATGGGGAAACGGGTTTACTCCTGGATTCCGCCAACCATAATGAAATAGATTACCTGAATGTCGTCAAGCAAACTGGAGCCGCTTTACGTATTCGAAACGGTTCGAGCAATAATATAATACAGAATTCAGAGTTCTCATCTTCATCGCAAGGCGCTGTTATAGGTTCTGATGATTCCCAGTGGACGACAGCTCCAACTCCGGGTGAATTTTTGCCTGAAAACACTGGTAACAAAATTCGATTAAGCACCTTCGGGCGAAATATATTGAATGAGCACGTGGTTGTGCATGAAGGGGTAGACGGTACTGTTATTGAGAATAATATTTTTGATTCTGCCATTAAGACCGGAGCAGCTAATGGCGAGACGGTTATTCGGAACTTGGGTAATAATACTGAAGTTCGCAATAATTCTTTTTATAACTCCACTGATGATGTGGAGTCACAGCAAGTAACTAATGTGGAGCCCGACGAAAGCTGGCATACAGAAACTTGGGCGACGAACTTGCAGGTTTTTGGCAATAGAGTAGATGTGGGCGGGAAGACATCAGACTTTATTAATAATCAATCGTCTCAACAAGTTTTAACGGGTGAAAACACTCGGTTGGATGGCGTATCTCTAACTAATGCAGGAGCGTTTTTCAGTGACACGTTGACCGAAAACTCATACAAATTACAGTCGGTATCCAATCCCACATTCTGTCTGGATTTGGGGGATATAAAGGATTCCGATACTGGTGATACATATCGAGGTGCGGTTTTTAATTCCTGTAGCAATGATACTACGCAGGTATGGCAATTTAAGCATGACGTAGATGGGCGGTTTCTACTGATTAATACCAGTGCGGAAGATAAAATGATTGCTCCTTCTGCAGCCAACTTTATGGCGGTATATCGTTTTCTTATTAGCTTCTCTAAAGCTTTGGAAAGTGAAAACAATTTCTATATGAGTCAGGCTCGTTGGTTGGTTGATTTGGATGCTGACTCGGTTACTTTGCGGAATAATCTCAGCTCAAGTTATGTGATTACACCAACCAGTGATATTGGTGAACTGACCCCGGTAGTACTTTCTGTAAATACCAATAGCGATACACAAAAATTCAAACTGATTGCGGTGCCTTAGTGGTCACCGCTTTTCTGCAATGCTGAAAAGCCAATTGTGGTTAACATCATCGCAGACGATTAGTTTTCTCCCGGCAAAGTAGCATTGTTCAATTGTGACGGTTACTGGCCGGGTATTCCTCTCTATTCGGTTGTGTTTTTTATCCTTCTTTAGAAATTCGTACATGGTTTCAAAACGTGTCGAAAAGCTTTTCTTTTCCGCAACAATTGTTTTGTAGGTCGCAACAAACTTGGTAAAGGTCATGGTGACTTCTGCCAGGCCGATTCCAATCATTTTCTCCAAGTAGTATGGGTATATTGAAGACAGATACTCCTGGTCTGATTTTCCTGTATAGATCGGGGATTTTTTTTCAGGCAGGTCCAGCCGATTGCTTTGAGATAATGCTAACTGGCTTAACTCGTTGTTGTTCTTGTTGGTAAGTAGTGTGTAGGTATTTCGATTACAGCGAATTGTGTTTCCGGTAAGCGAGCAATTAGATAGTTGGTTATCCTGTATTGGTTGGTCGGTTTGTGTATTCGTTTTGGCATTCGCTTTATCTGAACTATCTTTTGGTAGCTCCAACCCCATTTTCTTTAGGTGTGGTTTGAGAATTAATTTCTGAACCTTTGGGGGATTCTTACGAAATTCATAGATGTTGACCAAATTGGGTTTTGGATGTGTTTGACTTACCTGGCAATACAGGGTTTCCAGTTCTGTTTGTGGCGTAAAATTACACTCATTTGCCGAAGAAATAGTGGCGGCGAACATGAGCGAAAGTATTGTGCATGTCTTCATGGTTGAGTCGAACATCCCATATGTTTTTTATGTAATAATTTACGTTTGTGAACGATTATAAGGTTGAATGTCATGGAGCTTGAAGCTATCCGCAGAGAATATTTACAGGGTGGATTACGCCGGAATAATCTCAAAGACAATCCATATGAGCAATTTGAGTTTTGGATGCAACAAGCCATTGATGCCGAGCTGCATGACCCAACTGCAATGACCTTGGCTACTGTTGACAGCAGTGGCCAGCCCTCGCAACGTATTGTGCTCTTAAAACACCTTGATCAACAAGGCTTTGTGTTTTTTACCAACTATAACAGTGACAAGGCCAAAGATATTGCACAAAACTCAAAAGTATCTCTGCATTTTCCCTGGCATGTTCTGGAGAGACAGGTGAAGGTCTGTGGTAATGCAGAAAAAATTTCGCTAAAGGAAACCTTAAGTTATTTTGTGACACGTCCCAGGGACAGTCAAATCGCAGCCTGGGCATCTTCTCAAAGCAGCACGATTTCCTCTCGCAAAGCATTGTTAATGCAGTTTGAGTCAATCAAAAATAAGTTTAAAGCGGGTGAAGTACCGCTGCCTGATTTTTGGGGTGGTTATCGCGTAGTGCCCGAACTATTTGAATTTTGGCAGGGTGGTGGGGCACGATTACACGACCGTTTTCAATATCGTAGACAAGAGGGTGGTTGGCATATCGAGCGGTTGGCACCTTAGAGAAAAATATGAAAAGGGTCATTTGTGATGGTCACGGCGATGTCAGCGTTTTACGTCTTGAATCGTTTGAAGCCGAGCCATTGGCTCCCGGATGGGCAAGAATCAAAGTGGCCTACGCAGGGATAAATCGCCCTGACATTCTTCAGCGCCAGGGTGCTTATCCCGCGCCCCCTGGAGCTTCTCCTGTTCTGGGGTTGGAAGTCTCCGGTTGGATTGAGGAGATTGCCTCCGACACTCTAACTTCCTTTCAACCGGGACAAGCGGTATGTGCATTAACCAACGGAGGCGGCTATGCGAAACACGTGGATGTGCCTCTAGGACAAATTTTGCCTGTGAGCGGTGCGTTGACGCTTAAGCAGGCCGCAGGATTACCGGAGTCCATGTTTACTGTATTTTCCAACCTGATTGAACGTGGACGCATGCAGCCGGGGGATACTCTGTTGGTGCATGGTGGAAGTGGTGGTATTGGGTCAACGGCGATTCAAATGGCCAAGAGTTACGGTTGTCGTGTTTTTACCACCGCCAGCACGGATAAGTGTGATTTTTGTTATACCCTGGGTGCGGATGTTGTCATTGATTACCTGCGAGATGATTTCGTTCGCGTATGCAAGGAGGCTACCAATGGCCGGGGTGTAGATTTAATTTTAGATGTGGTCGGTGGCGATTATATTCAGCGTAATATTCAGTGTGCCGCCAACAATGGTCGAATTATCAATATTGCCTACATGGCCGGTTCCCGCGCTGATATTGATTTTATGCGAGTGATGTTGAAACGTTTAACCTTGACGGGTTCAACCCTGCGTTCAGAATCGTCACAATATAAACAACAATTACGTGACGGGGTTGAGCGTGTTTTCTGGCAGCATGTGGTGAGTGGAAAAATATGCCCCAGTATTTTTCAGGTATACAACATGATGGACATCGAAGCGGTGCAAAATGCCCATACCTGCATGGACCAGGGAAAACACACTGGTAAGCTTTTGTTAAAAGTTAGCCCGGAGGTGTCATGATACAGCTGAATAATTATGAGTTGCTTCAAAAAGGCTCGTATATAAGTGGGCAATGGTGCAGCGTTAGCGATGCCTTTTTCGATGTGATTGATCCCGCGACGGGTGCAACCATTGGCACGTTGCCATCCGCTACTAAAGCGCTTGTTCAATCAGCGGTGGACAGTGCGTATTCATCTTTGTCCTCCTGGCGCAGTAAGCCGGTTGTAGAGCGGGAGCATTTATTGCGAGCATGGTATGACTTGATTGTGGCAAACAAGGAGGATCTTGCTCGAATCATCACATATGAACAGGGTAAGCCGCTTGCGGAATCCAGAGCAGAAATTGATTATGGCCTGGCGTACATTCAGTGGTTTTCTGAACAGGCTAAACGTTTAAACGGTATTTTGTTACCGACTAAAAACCTGGCTCAGCGAGCAGAAGTCATATACGAACCTGTGGGGGTTGTTGCAGCGATCACGCCGTGGAATTTTCCATTTGCGATGCTGGCTAGAAAAGCCGCGCCTGCTTTGGCCTGCGGTTGCACGGTGATTGCTAAACCCGCTGAATCGACGCCCTTGACGGCTATTGCGATTAGTGAATTAGCCAGGCAGGCAGCTATTCCCGCGGGGGTGTTTAACCTTGTGGTGAGTAGTGAACCACAAATGGTGGGAGAGGTATTCACTGGTGATGAACGGGTTAAAAAAATTAGCTTTACCGGTTCAACCGATGTGGGACGATGGTTATACCAGAACTCCGCTCATTCAATTAAACGCTTATCCCTGGAGCTTGGTGGAAACGCACCTTTTATTGTTTTTGATGATGCGAACCTTGGTTTAGCTGTTGAAGGGGCGATGTTTGCCAAGTTTAGAAATACGGGGCAAACATGTATTGCGGCTAATCGTTTCCTTGTACATGAAGGCATCCATGATGCATTTTGTCAAAAACTGGTCGAACGAATAACATCATTAAAAATGGGGAAAGGATATGATCCATCTGTCGATCTTGGTCCCATGCACTCTCGGCATGAACGGGAAAAGGTTCAGTCTCTCGTTGAGAATGCACTTGGTGGAGGTGCGTTACAAATATCGATAAAAACGCCAGCAGAGAAAAATCTGGGTGAAGGCTTTTTTTATCCTCCAAAATTGATTCAAAATGTTTCTCCTGAAATGGCGATATTTCAGCGAGAGATTTTCGGGCCGGTTGTCGCCGTGACAAAGTTTTCTACAGAAAAGCAGGCTGTGGATTTGGCCAACAAAACCCCAGCGGGGCTTGCTGCCTATTTTTATTCGGAAAATGCTACTCGATGTGCCAGAGTTATTCCTCAACTAGAATTTGGCATGATTGGCGTAAACGATACGCGAATCTCCAACGAAATGGCGCCGTTTGGTGGCGTAAAAG
This sequence comes from Teredinibacter sp. KSP-S5-2, assembly GCF_032773895.1. Classification (NCBI taxonomy): domain Bacteria; kingdom Pseudomonadati; phylum Pseudomonadota; class Gammaproteobacteria; order Cellvibrionales; family Cellvibrionaceae; genus Teredinibacter; species Teredinibacter sp. KSP-S5-2. Next base: position 859,805 of record NZ_CP120416.1, read on the forward strand.
CGTCTGGGGTTGGACGTGAAGGTTCGGAGTCCGGAATTATGGAGTATGTTGAAGCCAAATATTTGTGCCATGGTTTAACGCTTTAAATAGTGAGATAAATGTGAAAAGTTCGGTCATTTTAATCGGTATGCCTGGTGCTGGAAAAAGTACGGTTGGAGTATTATTGGCTAAGTACATGGCAAAAGCCTTTGTCGATACCGATATTCTGATACAGGAAGCGCTTGGCGAAACATTGCAGTCATATCTGGATCGAGAAGGTTATTTGGCACTAAGAGAAAAAGAAGAGGAGATTTTGGCTAAAGCCTGTTTCGATCATCATGTTATTGCAACAGGAGGGAGCGCTGTATATAGCGAAACGGGTATGTCGGCACTGACTCAGGTTGGTGTGGTTGTCTATTTAAGCATATCGCATAGCACTGTGAAGCAGCGAGTCAGTAACCAATCTACCAGGGGAATAGCCAGTCAGCCTGGAAGCTCTTTAGACGATATCTATCAAGAGCGGCTGTCTCTCTATAATAAATACGCTCAAATTACTGTTGTAGCTGATGGACTTACCCCGGATCTGGTTGCACAAGAAGTAATGGAAAAAATAAAGTCTATTCGGGCTGAGTAGGTTCTGTTAGTGGCATGATGGCGCGGAATAATGTGGGAAATGTATAAAGGTCAATTTGTTGACATTTTTAATGGTGGTTTTAAATGATAACCGCATCCGTTATTTCACTTTGTTCCATATTTGAATTGCGTTCTGGACTATATTTTTAATTAGTTGATGAGTTCTGTACTTCCTCCCCCAACTAACAGAATTCATGTATTCAACGTTAGTGTTTGTCCTAGTTTTTAGTCTTGTTTCTTGCCCACTTTTTTAGTGGGCTTTTTATTTTCAGCTTGCTATCCAGCGGCGTCCTCTATGAGTGTGATTACTTACTTCAGTTTAGCTTTTTGTATAGCATGATTTGTGGTGTAAGGTTGAATTCGGACTCGTGTCGAAAAACGGAAAAATACATTTAACTTCTGATGTTGTTTAAAGGCAGTTCCGTTGAATATTTAATTTGTTTTAGAGCAAAAACCGAATTTACTGAGTCAACGTTGGGTAGGTGAACCAAGGTGTTTTTTAATAATTTTTCATAATGATCAACACTAGACGTGACCACCTTAAGTAAGTAGTCCTTGTCTCCTGTGATTGAGTAGCACTCAACAATCTCTTCAACCACAGTAACGGAAGATTCAAATGCATTCAGGGAACTTTCGTCGTGTTTTTTTATTGTGATATAGGCGTGCACAGTTACGGCAAGATTTAGCTTATACGGATCAAGTAGCGTAACCCTGCCGCGGATATAGCCTTCTTCTTCCAGACGTTTAACTCTACGCCAACAAGGTGTGTGGGAGAGTCCTACAGCTTCGCCCAGGTCCGACATCGAAATTCCCGCATTTTTTTGCAGTGCGGAAAGTATTTTGATGTCGTATTGATCAAAACTTTTCGATATAACATTCATGTTTTTTATTCCTATTATTCCTTTTTTGGGGTTTTGCTAGATTGTTAACGTTATTTGACGCTTTGAAAAGTGATTTTTAGACAGTACGAAAAAAATTTTTTTTTTGTCGGGTACGAGGTATGTATTACGTGTTTAACTCTGTAAGCCAAAAATGTTATCGCCTTTTGCAGTTTTAATAGGAAAGAAAGATGTTGAATTATATACAGGTTGCTCTGTTCATATTGGGGGCGCTTTGCGCCAATTCTCTATTTGCTGGAAATTGTGATGAGATAGATTGGAAGCAACGTGGTATGGAAGAGGCTCAGGATGGGAATGACTTAAATTTACTGCGTAAATATAAGAAAACGTGTAAACCGAAGCTTACTCAGAACCACGTTAACTCGTATTTACAAGGATATGAGGCCGGTTTGTTCGTATTTTGTACTGCGGATAACGGATATGACATTGGGCTCAGCGGGAAAAAATATAACAATATATGTCCCGATGAGTTAGAAGAAGATTTTTTTGAAGGCTATAACAAAGGATTTGCCAGTTACCGGGTTAAGAGTCGCAATGACGATATTGCAGATGATAATAGACGGCGTGAAATGGAAAGAGCATTACGAAGAAAAGAGACCTCAAGAGAGATGGGGCAAGGTAAATAATGAATAATAACTATGTGATATTAGGAAAATTTTTATTCCTGTTTGGGGTTTTTCTATTAAGCCGTGTTGGATACTGTGATTCGGTTCATGGCTACGATAGTTTGGTGAAGAATTGGATTGATATCGAGAATCAGGTTAATACCCTGAATTCTGAATGGCACTTGAAGAGAAAGAGTATGGAAAACTATCTTTCTTTATTGGATGAAGAGGCCGCAGCGTTGAAACGAATTGTTGAACAAAATTCCGGCTTGATAGGCGAAGTTGAAGCCGAAAGATTAGATCTTGTTCAGCAAAAGAATGAAATGGAGAAATCTCAATCTGCATTAGAGGCGAAGGTTAGGCAGTCGTTGTTATCCATTAAGGATCTTGCGTTTCAGTTGCCACCACCATTGAATGCGGAATGGAATTCCAGGATAAATGAACTGGACGTTGATCTATCCAGTAATAGTGAAAAGCTTGACTTGATTGTCGATCTTCTAAAAAAAATGAACCATTTTGAATCTAGAGTGGTTTTGCATCAGGCTTCCATGAAAATAGAAACGTTAGATGTGCAGGTAAAACAGGTTTATATGGGCGTATCCCAAGGTTGGTATTCAAGTGATGATGGCGCCTTTTACGGTTACGGAAAACCCACCTCTGAAGGATGGAAGTGGTGGCACATGGAGAGTGCATCTTCAGAGTTAAATCAACAGCTTAACCCTAAAGATATTCTGGCTGTTATTAATATTCTGGAAAATAACTCTGAGGCTGAGTTGGTAACTTTACCTGTTAGCGTTAATGATAAGTTGTCCTTGTCACAAAGGTAGTTGTGAGTGTGATGTGATTATGAATGGTATTCGATTTTTGTTTTTATTTTTCTTTTCTGTTTTTATTCTGGCCGATTATTCCTATTCTGATGGATTATCTGAATCGATAGTCGACGATATAAAAAAATCGCAGCATAAGCTTGAGAAACAGCAGTCTCTGATTACAAAAAAAATGGGGGCAATGCAGGATGAAATTCGACTAAAGGAAAGACAATTGTCCGCATTGAGGCAAAAGGCTGTAGAAGCAAGAAAGCTCAGCGATGAGCAGACTCTGGGGTTGGATAAGTTACGGAATCAGGTTTCTCAGTGGCGAAACCAGAATATTTACCAACAGCATTTATTGATTGGGTTTGCGGAAGATGTTGATTACCCTGTATCAGATGTGAAGAGTGTTGAAGACAATATTATGAATGGTATTGATCTTTTGGATCAGTACATTTCTGGCGCTAAAAGTAGATTGTACCCATCGTGGAGAGCGACTCAGGTTGTAATTAAAAACGGCGAGATCAGGAATGTTGAGAGTATAAAAATTGGTCCCGTCAGCTGGTATCTGGATGAGGATGATCATTCAGCCGGGATCTTGTCTGAACCAAGAGAAGGGCTGCCTGAAACGGCATATTTGTTTTCCTCGTCAGAGCGAGAGGAATTGCAGCGTCTCTACCAAGAAAAACGTGGTCTGGTCGTTTTTGATCCATCTTTAGATCGTGCGTTGAAAGTATACGGACAAAAAGATAGTTTGTTGCAGCACCTATCCCGGGGTGGTCTGTGGGCCGTTCCGATCCTAATTTTTGCCGTTTTGGCAACGACAATTGCATTAATGAAGGCGACTTATATTGTGCGTCTTCCTCGCTTGTTACCTAATTTTGTTGAGCGGGTTGAACGTATTGTGAAAAAAGATGAAGAAACAAAACGCGCTGAGCTGACCCTGCTGCTGAAGTCTTTGAAGGGCGCACAAAGTAATATATTAAAAATTGCCTTGCAAAATCCAGTTTCAGATAAACGAGATGATAAACTCTTTGCTTTTCTTTTAGATAACAAATATGAGATGGAGAGGTTTCTCGGGGTTATTGCTGTTACCGCATCTGTTGCCCCACTGTTGGGACTTCTAGGAACGGTGAGCGGTATGATCGACACATTCAAAATGATGACGCTGTTCGGTTCCGGTGATCCCGCAGTCGTATCTGGTGGTATTTCTGAAGCTTTGGTGACGACTGAGCTGGGATTGGTTGTTGCAATTCCTGCGCTACTTATCAATGCTCTGTTAAGTAGAAAGATAAAAAACTACTCGGCAAGCTTGGAGTCTAATGCGATTAAATTGAGTAAAATTAAATTGTAGTGTTAGTGATGAGTGATCTGAGTTATTTAAGTCTTTTTAGTTTTAGTAATCCTGTAGTTCTTTGTATATTGCTTCTTGCGATTTTCTGCTACAGCATGCTTATGTATCTTATTTTGTTTTCTCATAAGTGTGAGCAGTGGTATGAGCGTGCTAGCGGTTGGTCGGACACATTTCCTGCCTTGTTGAGTGCTTTGCCGTTGCTTGGCTTGTTGGGTACGATTGCGGGTTTGCTCGAAACATTTCGCTTTATGTCGTATGGAAGAAACATGGCATTGCAGGAATTGATATCAAACGGCATAGCTGATGCCCTGTTTACTACACAGTTAGGGTTGCTTTTGGTTGTACCTGGATGGCTGTTATTGATGAAGTTGAATAATCAGCTTGTGGCGTGGTGTATTGAACATCCGGAGACTGTGTAATGAGGATGAGTTTAGAGCAGCGGCTTGAGACAAATAATAAACAAGATATTGATCTGGCTCCGCTAATTGATGTTGTGTTTATTCTGTTGATATTTTTTATCGTTACTACGGTGTTTGTTAAGGAAACTGGAGTGGATATCGAAAAGCCAAAGGCAGTATCTACTCAATCTTTAGAGAGAAATGTTGTGCTGATTGCAATTACCTCGGATCGTCAGGTTGTTTACGATGGGGCAAATGTTGGCGTTTCTGGCGTAAGGTCGACTGTTTCAAGTGTGATGAAAAGAAAGCAAAAGCCGCTAGTAATTAAAGCGGATAAAACTGTTTCTACGGAATTGTTGGTTCAAGTAATCGATCAAGCGAAACTTGGTGGGGCGGAACAGATAAATATTGCAACATCCGAGCAGTAGTCGTTGTATGTTTAAACATTTATGGTTTTTAAAGTTGGATAAAAAGGCGTTTAAATACGCTTTTATTTCTGTTTTTTTATCGGTTTTGATGGCGTTTTTTTTATTGTCTCTTGTCGCGTTGATGTCTCGGTCTCCGTCCTTGGAAAAAGAAAAAACACTCGTTATCAGGGAGGTCGATGTTTCCAGATTGCCCCCTCCACCGCCTCCACCAGAGGAAAAGGTTGTCGATGACTCATCGGATTCTGTTATGGAAATGAGCCTTATTGGCGATAGTGCTGGCGTTGAGCTGACTTTTTCCAAAACCCCTTCGATGAAAACAATTCAATTAGAAAAAATAGAGTACGATGATTTACCTATAGAGCAAGATAAGTGGGAAGATTTGCTTGCGGTGGACTTTCCAGAAGTGGAAATGTCAGAGCTGGATGAGATGCCGACCATTATTTCAAGGAAAAGTGTGTCAATTCCCTGGGAGTTGAGGCGGCGAGGAATTTCTAGGGTGGCTACACAAGTTAAGGTGCTCATTGATGAGGGTGGTAATACTTTTTTATTAAAAATACTTGATAGTAAGTATCCCGAAATGGAGGTGGCAATTCGTGAGCTCGTGAAAAGCGCGAAGTTTACACCGCCCAAAAAAAATGGCGAGGCTGTTCATGCTAGATACGATTGGCCAATCACCTTTATTCAGAATTAGAGTTGTGTGTATGAATAAATGTACTTTAAATATAAGTCGTTTGTGCAAGCAGAGTTTTTCTCTTTCCTTTTGTTGCTTATTGCTGTTTCCTGTTTGTGTGAGTGCGAAAGATATAAAATTTGTTTTCTCCCCGCAAGAGATAGAAATTCCCCAGTTTTCGGATCCTCTTAGAAAGAGAGAGGCTGTAGTTCCGAGTAAAGAATATGAAATGGCAGAACGTTTAAGGGAGCTGCTTGCTGAGGAAAGGCTGGAAGAGGCTTTGGGGATACTTAATGAGAAATTTGATATCGAACTTAGCCCTGCTTTACATATATTAAAAGCGCAGATACTGTCGCAGTTAAATAACAGGACGGAAGCAAAAAATACATATTTGTACGTGCTAAAAAGAATGCCTCAGTTGGTTCGCGCACATGTGAACTTGGCAAAAATATATATTGAGGAAAATGAACCGAAGGCTGCGAGAGACCATTTGGCAAAAGCAGTTTCTTACGGCGCAAAGGACGCATTTTCCCATGGCCAGTTGGGGTATTTAAACTTGCAGCTACATAATCCCTGGAGTGCGATTAGCGCCTTTCAGTACGCAATAGCATTACAGCCAGAAAATACAAGCTGGCAATATGGGTTGCTTATGGCGTTATCTGATTCAGGGCAATCTGGGAGTGCATTATCTTTATCTTCTGAGTTGTTGAAAAAAGATCCATCTAACCCCCAGCTCTGGTTAAGGCGCGCAAGCGCAGCCTTACAGGCAGAGGAAAAAGAAATTGCATTGAGTAGTGTAGAGGCAGCAATTCGGTTGGGGAATGCTGGGGTTGAAAACAAAAAAATCGCGGCTCAACTTAATTTTCAGTTGGGTAACTACGATCGTGGAATTGAGTTGTTGTCCGAGACTGTGGCAGCTCAACCTGAAGATATAGAATTAGTGCATCAGGCCTTATCTTGGTTATATCAACAGCAATTGTGGGATAGCGCTGATAGATTATTGTCGAAAGTTGCCACCACTACAAAAGGCATAAGTAACAATCAGTCCAGTATTTTGGCTTATCACCAGGGTAAAATTGCTCACGCTAATCGCCGCTTGAACGATGCGATAAAGTATTTTGATCGTGCGGTTGAGTTGAACGTTAATAATGGGCTGGCAATCATTGCTTTGGCGGAGCTATACCTTGGGAAACAAAATTTTACCAAAGCCGAGTTACTTTATACTCGAGCGGAAGCTTTAGATGATGTGAGAAAGGAAGCCATTCTGGGCAAAGCACAGGTGTTTTTAGACAACGGTGATTACCCATCTGCATTACGCCAAATGAAGTTGGCATATCGCAAATATCCGGAAAGAGATGACTTGAAAGACAATATTGAGCTTTTGGAAGACGTCATTCGGACCCAAAATCAAGCCCGGCTTTGATTCATTAAGCCGGGTAATTAACAGCATATTCTGGTGTATACTGCGTTTTTCTCAAACAGATGATGTATTGCCGTGACCATGTTGCTTGATTCCTTGCCACTTCTCCCTGTGGATCCAATTCTAGGGCTAATAGAAAAGTATAAAAATGATGCCAACGCGAACAAAATTGACCTTGGTGTTGGTGTCTACCGTGATGAGTCCGGTGCTACGCCAGTTTTTTCATCGGTAAAACGTGCAGAGCACTGGTTGCTTGAGACTGAGCAGAGTAAAGCCTATGTTGGGCCCGCAGGAAACCCGGATTTTAATCGTCTGATTTCAGATCTGGTTCTTGGAGAATCCCATCCTGCCTTAAAGGATGGGCGCGTCGCCACTGTACAAACCCCTGGTGGCTGTGGTGCACTTCGGGTGGCAGCGGAGCTGATTGTTAGAGCTAAGGCTACTGCCAGGATCTGGGTCAGCAATCCTACTTGGGGTAATCACGTTCCTTTACTGGGGGATGCCGGGTTGACGATCCAGTCATACCCTTATTACAACTTCGATACTCACCAGCTTGATTTTGAAGGGATGCTTGAAGGGCTCTCCAAAGCTTCTCCGGGGGATCTTGTCCTGCTACATGCTTGTTGCCATAACCCGAGTGGCGCTGATTTATCCGCCGAACAATGGCGGTTATTGGCTGGTTTCATGCTAGACAGGCAGTTAGTGCCATTTATTGATATGGCTTACCAGGGGTTTGGAGACGGCTTGGAAGATGATCGGTATGGTCTGTCTTATCTGGCTGAAAATTTACCCGAAGTCATTTTCGCCATTTCGTGTTCAAAGAATTTCGGCTTATACCGGGAGCGGGTTGGCGCCGTTGGTGTGGTTTCTTCAGCTGTTTCGCAAACTGGAGTAATTCTGAGCCAATTAAATAATGTGGTGAGAGGCATCTATTCCATGCCGCCATCTCACGGCGCGTCAGTGGTTGCCAGGGTTTTAATGGATGAAGAACTTCAAGCGAGTTGGGTGGCCGAGCTTCAGGGTATGCGCCTTCGTATCGTTGATATGAGAAACCGATTTTGTGAGAAGGTGGCTGCTGCGGGTTGTGGTGATCGTTTTGCGCATATTGCTAACCAAAAAGGCATGTTTTCATTTCTTGGGCTTTCTGAGGCGCAAGTGCACAAAATGGCGGCGGATTATTCTGTCTATATGGTGGATTCGAGCCGAATTAGTTTGGCCGGTTTGAGAGAGTCCAACATCGATTATTTTGTCGATGCAGTTATTAATGTGATATAGCTTCCTAAGGGGTATCATCGCTCGGTGATACCCCTTGCCTCTTTTAATAGAGCCCTCTTTTCTGAATAGATATCTTTGTTATTGGTTTTCGGTATTTCGGCTGTTCTCTAAAACCAATTGATCTTTCAAACCCTTTGTTCACTTCTATACTTTTACTATTGAACAGGTACCCGTTCTAGATCACAGTCTTAGGGGCTGTCGGGGATGAATCATAAGATGTGTTTGCAAAACAGGGTGGAATACGATGCCGGACATCCAGAAGTTACATGTGGGAGACCTAAGAGTAGGCATGTATGTTTGCAAGTTGGATAGAGAATGGCTTGATACACCGTTTATTATGCAGGGCTTTTTAATTGAGGATGCTGAAGATATTGATATTGTTGCGGAGTTCTGCGAACACGTCTGGATTGATACCGACTATACCAAGAAAATATCCTCATATAGTTCGAATGTAGGTACAGCGTCTTCCGCACCCCATATTCCCATATTCGAACCAGAAGTTTCCCTCGCTGACGAACATAGAGAGATTTACAAGTCTTTTCGGCAGGCTCGTTCACTCACCAAAAGTATGCTTGATGATATTCGTCTTGGCGGAGCTATTGATACTCAAGTGGCGAAGGATACAGTAAAAGACTGTGTTCAGTCCGTATTACGGCATCCCGATGCATTACTCTGGATGACTAAAATAAGGGAAGAGCGTGAGTATACCGCTGAGCATTGCTTGAACGTATGTATTTTGGCCATTGCTTTTGGACGACAGCTTGGCTTGGATGAGAAGGAGTTGGAAAACCTGGGCTTGTGCGGTTTCCTACATGATGTTGGCAAAATGCGTGTTCCGGTGGAGATTATCGATAAGCCTGCAGCATTGACGACTAAAGAATTTAGCATGATGAAAGCACACACGGTTCACGGACGAAATCTTTTGCTTTCTACTAGCAGTCTCTATACCGGCGCAATTGACGTAGCCTATAGTCACCATGAACGAATTGATGGCGAAGGTTACCCCAGAAAACTACCTGGACATGGTATTTCACAGTTTTCACGTATTATTTCATTAGTCGATGCCTACGATGCAATGACTGCAGACCGATGTTATTCCCCAGCTAAAACCTCAACCGAAGCGCTAAAAATTATCTACAACGAGCGTGGCAAGCAATTTGATGAAAAACTTGCGCTGAAGTTTATTAAAACAATTGGGCTTTACCCCGCTGGAAGCATCGTTGAGCTATACAGCGGTGAAGTTGGAATTGTTATTGAAGCAAACCAGAGAATGCGCCATTTACCCAGAATTATTGTCGTAATGAGTGAAGATAAAAAATTCCTTGAGAAGGAGAGGATATTGGATTTGTCTCTCATCGAGGAGGGCGTGCTGCCCAGGCGAAATTTAATAAAACAAGTCTGGCGCGATGGAAGTTTTGGTATTAAATTACGTGACTACCAGAAAAAAGGGTTAGTGTTAAAAATATAGTTTGTAAAATATGTCGAAAGAAGAAGACCCTCAATCATCCGTCTCAAAACGTACAAATCGTGATGTCTGGATACCTGTATCCAATCTACAAATAGGGATGTTCATTACCGAACTGGATAGAGAATGGTTAGATACGCCCTTCTTGATGCAGGGCTTTTATATTCGTTCGCGGGAAGATGTAGCCGAAGTCGCCAAGTATTGCCAGTACGTTTGGGTTAAAGGGAAAGATCGCCATTTATTTGATAAGCCTGTTGATTTCGAGTCCGGTGTGCTCATCGGTCGAAAACCGACCTCCTACCAAACTACAGCCAGTGTTGAAGTCGAACACAAAAATGTTGAGGCGTTGGTTGAAAACCTGACTGAATATGTTGAAGAGGTATTAAATAATGTTCGCCGGGGAGTTCCCATTGAGACAAGCCGAGCGCGTAAGGTGGTGGATGAATGCGTCTCTTCCGTATTGCGCCATCCCGATGTACTGATGTGGATATCCAGATTTAGAAAAGAGGACGAGTATACCGCTGAGCATTCGATTAATGTCTGCGCCTTATCGGTTATTTTTGGTCGAAAGTTGGGCTTAACTATTAATCAGTTGCGGAACTTGGGCCTGTGTGCCTTGTTGCACGATATTGGAAAGATGTGCGTTCCCGATGAAATTTTGAATAAACCTGGCCCTCTGTCGGATCAGGAAACCCAGCTCATGCGAGAGCATGCGGATCTCGGGCGAAAAATCTTATTGGAAAAAAGAACGGTTTATGAAGGAGCTGTTGATGTCGCATATTGTCATCACGAGCGGCCGGATGGCTTGGGATATCCAAGAGGCTTGAGTGGCGATAGTATTTCCCTGTTTAGTCGAATTATCTCGATTGTTGACGCCTATGATGCAATGACCTGTGATCGGGTGTATGCCAAAGCCATGTCCACAACCGATGCCTTGCGAGAGATTTACGAGCAGCGAGGAAAACAGTTCGACGATCAGTTAGCTTTAGCTTTTATTCAAACGGTTGGTCTCTACCCTCCCGGAAGCATAGTAGAGTTAATTAACGGCCAGATTGGTGTGGTATTGGAAACCATTGCGCGAGCGCGACGTCTGCCGAAGATTATTATTCTGACGGATACCAATAGGAAGCAGTGTCCTGAGCGGATTGTTGACTTATCTTTGATTGAGTCCGGTGAATTGTCCCGTGACTACTACATAAAAAGTGTGCTGGCCGATAGTAGTCACGATGCAGAGTTGAAAGAATTCTTCAGCAAGGATTTTATTTTTGCTGGTGCCAAGGGAATATCGGAAGAATTAAAAGATTTCTAAAACACTATTCCACCGAATGTGGACGATATTCTATATCCAGAATATAAAACTCTTTTTCTCCCTCGGGTAATCTCACCAACACAGCGTCGTCTTTTTTCTTTTTCAAAAGAGCTTTGGCGAGTGGTGAGTCCATGCTGATTTTTCCTGAGGACACATCAAACTCGTCCGGCCCGACGATCTGATAGCAGACTTCGTCTCCGTCTTCTTTTTCCAGCGTTACCCAGGCGCCGAAAAATATTTGATTGGTGTTATCTGGAATACGATCCACGATGATGAGTTCGTCCAGACGTTTACTCAGGTATCGAACTCTTCGGTCGATCTCTCTGAGCCGCTTTTTTCCATAAATATAATCACCGTTTTCAGAGCGGTCTCCATTCTTTGCTGCTTCATGCACAGCATCAGTCACTTTAGGACGCTCTTCTTTCCAGAGGTAATGTAACTCTTCTTGTAACGCTTTTGCCCCTTGGGCGGTGATATAGGGAGAACCGCGTTTTACGGGTGGTCGCCATCGGCCCATGTGTTTATCCCTGTGTTAATTTGAAAGGTTCTTGATTTCAAGAACGTCAGTTTGATCGTCACGGTGAATACCAAAAATTTTACAATAAAATTCCAGTTCTGCATTCAACATATGGATGACAGTACCGCTGTTGCGAAAGCCGTGGCCTTCATCGGCATAGGTCACATAGCTTACCGGAAGTCCCTGTTGGTCTACTGCTTGAACAAACTGTTCCGCTTGATTGGGAGGTACGACTTTGTCATCCAGGCCCTGAAATAAAATAATAGGACAGGATATTCTTTCGGTGGCGTACAGTGGGGAGCGTTTTATATAGGTGTCTTTTTCCTCCGGGTATGCTCCAATTAATTTATCGAGATAGCGTGCTTCGAATTTATGGGTATCTTGGGCCAGTAGCTCCAAATCGCCAATACCGTATAAACTGACACCGGCAGAAAAGGTATCGGAAAAAGCCAACGCGGCAAGGGTTGTATAACCGCCTGCGCTGCTGCCTTTGATAATTTTCTTGCTCGGATCTGCCCAGTGGGATTTGACTACATAGTCCGCCGCCGCACAAACATCTTCAACATCAGCAATCCCCCATAGCGGGTAAAGCTGTTCCCGATATTGTCGACCATAACCGGTGCTTCCCCGGTAATTGACGTCGACAACGGCAAATCCTCTGCTGGTCCAGAATTGTATTTTTAAATTCAGGCTGCTGGATGTGCTTCCTGTTGGACCACCGTGGCTGAGCACAATAAGAGGTGCGGGCCCGTTACTTGCGTAGTCTTTATTTTTAGGCGAGTAATAAAAAGCATGTGCTCTCTGGTTTTCTCCGGTGTTAAAGGTAAAAGCCTGGGCTATGGAAATATAACCATCGTCAAGACAGACGGGTTGTTCGGTTAACGCCTGAGTTGCAGTGGCGTTATGTTGATATACGGAGGGGAAAGACGTGGCGCTTGCGCCAATAAATGCACCTGTGCCACTGTTTGCGGAAACATCACTAATATCATTTAATCCTGTTTCTATTATTTCCAGCTTGTTGTTTTGCAGGTGTATTTTCCCCAGTTGCCATTGTCCGTCTCGAGTAAAACAGGTTATTAGCGTGTTTTCATCAAGGAAGGCATAGGTCGACATGCCGAATACCCATTGCGGTGTAGCGAATTCCGCCTCACATGGGTAAACAGTTTGGGCATTTTCTCTTTCCAGTGAGCTGGAGATATCTTTGGCGGAAAAAAAGTACAGGTTCCACCAGTCGGTTTGGTCAGAGACAAAAAATAAATCGCCAGCGGGAGACCACTGTGGTTGGAATATGCTTTCTCTTCGGTTTGAATTGATGACTTTGGGGTGAAGCAGTTGCCCTTGTTTATTTATTTCAGCCAGCCAAAGCTGGGAGGCATCCCATGGCATATCCGGGTGATTCCAGGTCAGCCAGGTTAACCAGTTGCCATCGGGCGATACGCATGGGTTGGAATAAAAGTCCTGCCCCTGGTGAAGGGGGGTGGGGTGAATGCAGGGCAGTTCTTCTTCAGTCGATGCTTTAATATCCAGGCTGACTAAATAATTTTGCGGGTAGGGCGTATTGTCAGAAATACAACTATGGTCTTCACATACCGCAATTAATCTATCGCGGGTTTCATCGTAATGAATATTGGCAAAGCGTTGTTGCGACTCGGGTGTGAGCGGAGCGATGTTGTATTCAGGTTTCGCCAGGTTTAAACGATAAATCCGTTGGTCGTCTGCCAGAATAAAATAAATCGTCTCGCCGACAACGCAATAACTGCCTCCACCATATTCGTGCGCTTTGGTTTTTGCGCTAAGTGGTCTGGGCAGCACGCACTGGTTTTGCCCGTCTTTGTGCATCATAATGGCACAGCGGCCTTTTTCTTCGGCAAGGGTTTCCAGCCAGAAAATTCGATTCCCATCGACATGGGTTTCGCTAATTTTGGGCGTTTTACCCGCAACCATGTCTGCCGAAATCGGAGATTCCCAGCTACCAAAAGGGGCCTGTTTATTCATTTGTATGCTGCCTGCTTGACTGCCATGTTTGATAAAAATGCAATTCTACAAGAAATCGAAAGATTCTCATCCGCTAATGGCAAAATTTGGGTGGCCTATAGTGGAGGCCTGGATTCCACGTGCTTATTGCATATGTTGGCCTGTTCTTCTCTGGCAAACCGGGTTCACGCGATTCATGTGAATCATCAGCTTTCTGCTAATGCCAGTACTTGGCAAAACCAGTGTGTGCAAACTGCAGAGAACATGGGAATCCCCATTCAGGTTGAGGTGGTTGAGGTTGTTGATCAGGGCAAAGGAACAGAAAGTGCAGCAAGAGTACAGCGGTACGCGGCGTTTCATTCCGTCTTAGACAGCGACGACATTTTATTAATTGCTCACCACCAAAGTGACATGTTGGAAACGCTGTTGTTTCGTTTATTTCGGGGAGCTGGTTTAAAAGGGCTGGCAGCGATCCCGAAAAGTCGCGCGTGCGGTAAAGGGACATTATTTCGCCCACTTCTCTCGGTGTCTCGCGAAGAGCTTGCTGCGTATGCCGAACAGCACCGGCTCAATTGGGTGGAAGATGAAAGTAATCAGAGTGACGTCTATGACCGGAATTTTATTCGTAGTCATGTGATACCCATTATTAAAACCCGTTGGCCTAAAGTCGAACAAAAAGCCTTTCTTACCGGGGAGTTGTTATCCGAGTCTGAATCTCTGTTAAGTGAGTATGGTGAGGAAGATTTACGTATCTGCCAGTGTCGTGAAGAACGTCTGGGCCAGAGCATCGATTTAACTCAGTTTGAACACTATGGGCTTGATCGTCAGCGGCACATTATCCGGGTTTGGACACACCGTTGTGGTTATAGCCTGCCGGATCATCGCCAATTGGAACAGCTGCCTTCTATTCTCCAGGCGGCGCAAGACGGTTGCCCATGTTTAAGTTGGGGACAGTGTGAGTTGCGTCGCTATCAAAACCGATTGTACCTTTTGCCAAAGGTATCCGTGGCAAGCCCTGTTGGGGAAAGCTGGACGATAGACTGGTCTCCGTTGCTACAACCTGAGTTGGTTTTACCTTGGGGGGATAAATTAGTTTTTCAGCCAAGTGGACAGTTTCCTAAAACAGATTTTTCGTTAAGCGTGTCGCTTCGACAACCGGGCTTACGCTGTCGGCCAGAGTCCCGGGAGCGGTCCCAAACCTTAAAAAAATTGCTGCAGGAACATCAACTTGAACCGTGGTTGAGGGAACGGGTTCCACTGGTTTTTTACCAGGGGCATTTGGTGGCAGTGGGAGACTTGTGGTTTTGTGTGATGGATGACGGTGGTGTGAATAATCCATTTTTAAGTGACTGGCAGAATTCCCATCTCAGTTGGAGGCTGTTCACAAAGCAGGGGATTACTTCTTAAGTCGTGGATGACGTCTTTATGCCATTGTGGTGTAATGTCGCGCTTAAGATCCACGCTTAGGGAAATTCAGTGTGACAGTGGAAGAAACACGTGTTGTTACCAGAGATTTATCGGTTAAAAGAACGTTAATGGTCCTAAGGTCTTTGCATTCCGGCGAGAGGTATCCGCTGGCTGGTGAAAAACTGGTAGGGCAGGATCCCAGCTGCGCCATTGTTTTAGCTTCCCCTAATATTTCCCCCGTACACGCCAAGCTTTGCTTTACTGAAGAACATCACGGCCTTGTTTTAGAAGACCTAAACTCTGAAACTGGAACCTGGGTCAATGGCCAGCGGATCCAAAAAAAAGTGTTGGTGACTTTAGGCGATGACATCACTTTTGGTGATGTGTCTTTTCGTTTGACCTCAGATCAGGCTGGTGACGCCGAAGCAACACGGGTTGTTGAACCGCCTTTCACCCCTCAGCCATCACTGGAAGAGTCCACTCGGATTATGCCGAGGCGAGCACCCAGAGAGCCTATTTCTCAACGAATTGCTAACACCGGCGTTGAAGGCGACGAGCATGCCACGGCTTTGCTGAGTGAAGGGGAGCGGCGGCGCGTGCAAAACCTGAATGAGCAGTATCAAAAAGAGCTGAATATTGGCAGTGGTCCACGTTTGATTGTTATGTCTGCCCCCACTCGGGGGCAGGTTTTCTCTCTCGAATCCCGTCGTTCCAACAGATCCTGGACTATTGGTCGAGACGAAAAAGCCCAGATTTCTATTCCCGTGGATTCGATTTCTCGCCAGCACGCATCTATTACTAAGAAAGGCGATACGTATTTTATTGCCGCGCTGAGTAGTGCTAACCCTATCGTATTGAATGGCGAGGTGGTACCCACCAGCCCACTCTACGATGGCGACAAGTTATTGTTGGGGCGTATAGAACTGACGTTTAGATTGGATTCATCCAAACCACGTCAAAGCACGAAGCCTGAAGGATTAATAAAATACGCAAGGCGGTATCAGTGGGGCTTGATCGCGGCGCTCGTGGCATTGGTGCTGGCGTTAGTTTTCATTTTTTAGGTAAAACCATTTATTAAAGGCGAAGAGGTAGAACTTTGCGCGACGATACTAGACTCAATCCAACACTCAGTAATCAATTAAGTGTCGATCTGGATACGGTGGAGCTCTATTACCACGGGGTATCACACACGCTTAAATCTGATGACCTGCCTTTCCTTATTGGTCGAGATGAAAAAGACTGCCACATGGTCGTGCAAAACAACCTTACTTCCCGTAAACATTGCACCCTGGAAATCCAGGAAGGGCAGTTTGGCGTTCGGGATCATAGTATGAATGGGACTATGGTTAAGATTGGTCGCTCAGAAGCCGTGTTTATCCGCAACAAGTTTTGTCCGTTATCTGGCCAGGGAAGAATAAAAATGGGTTCCTCCATGCGACCTGACGACGAAGATGTGGTTCTGTTTAAGGTCACCCTGGTTCATGGACCGTACTCGGAGTAGCGATCGAGGTTCATCCAGCAGAATGGTTTAATCAAATCTTGCCCGCCTCTTTGTTATGGCCAAGCATAGGTTGCCCTTATTGGCGTAATTGAAGTGGGCTTATCTCGTATATCTCATTGAGTTGAAAGGCCTTTTCTGGTAGCCTGACGTCCCGTCTCAATAGTGATTGACCGAATGCTTTTCGAGCGGCAAAACCCGGTAAAAGTAACGCCTTCCTTCAATCACGATATACGTAGATCAACCAAATTCCTGCAATAGTTAACCCTATTGCATGCTACTTTTGTGTTTTGTCTCTGCTTTCAGAGGACAGGCCAAAGGTGGTGTTATACATTATTTTAATGACTGTCAGATTTACTAAAGGGTCCACATGACACGTTTTATCTTTGTAACCGGTGGTGTAGTTTCTTCCTTGGGTAAAGGGATCGCTTCAGCATCTCTCGCGGCTGTACTAGAAGCGCGTGGCCTTAAGGTCACCATCCTTAAACTCGATCCTTATATTAATGTTGACCCTGGAACCATGAGCCCTTTCCAGCATGGTGAAGTGTTCGTTACAGAAGACGGTGCTGAAACGGACTTGGACCTGGGTCACTACGAGCGCTATATCCGGACAAAGATGACCCGGAATAACAACTTTACCACTGGGCGGGTGTATGAAACCGTTCTGCGTAAGGAGCGCCGAGGGGATTACCTGGGTGGAACTGTACAAGTGATTCCACACATTACCGACGAAATCAAACGACGCATTATTGCCGGTGGCGGTGATGCCGATGTGGCTTTGGTTGAAATCGGCGGAACCGTGGGGGATATCGAGTCTCAACCTTTCCTTGAAGCTGTGCGTCAACTGAAAGTGGAGTTGGGAAGTGAAAAGGCCCTGCTTATTCACCTAACGTTGGTACCCTACATTGCTACAGCAGGGGAAACTAAAACCAAACCAACACAGCATTCGGTGAAAGAACTGCGTTCAATCGGTTTACAACCGGATGTATTGTTATGTCGCTCTGAACAAACCATCGACGAAGATTCCTGTCGCAAAATTGCCTTGTTCACCAACGTTGAGCAAAAGGCCGTGGTACCTTTGGCTGACGCCAGTTCCATCTACGCCATTCCTGAGCTGTTACAACGATACAATCTGGATCAAATCGTACTGGATAAATTCCGCATTGATGCGCCTGAAGCTGATCTCAGTGAATGGGCGGAAGTGATGGAAGCCGAGCAGAATCCTGAAAATGAAGTCACCATTGCGATGGTCGGCAAATACATGGATTTGCTTGATGCATATAAATCGCTAAACGAAGCATTAAAGCACGCAGGTATTCATACTCGTACTCAGGTCAATATCAACTATATCAACGCAGAAGATATCGAAGAGCAGGGCACCGGTATTCTGGCCGATGCGGACGCCATATTAGTACCCGGTGGTTTCGGTGAACGTGGCCTGGAAGGCAAGCTCACCTCTGTACGCTATGCCCGTGAAAACAAGATACCATATTTGGGTATTTGTCTTGGTATGCAGTCAGCAGTGATTGAGTTTGCACGTAATGTTGCAGGCCTGGAAGACGCAAATTCAACAGAATTTGACCGTAAGTCGCCTTATCCCGTGATCGGTCTCATTACTGAGTGGACAGATTCTGAGGGTAAAACCGAAACCCGTGATGAGTCCTCTGACTTGGGCGGAACTATGCGTTTGGGGGCTCAGGAATGTCATTTGGAAGCGGACTCCAAAATTGCTCAGATATATGACAAGCAGGTGATCGTTGAAAGACATCGTCACCGCTATGAAGTCAATAACAATTACGTTGATGAGCTTCGTCGGGCCGGGCTAAGAATCGGTGGCTGGTCATCCGATGATACTCTGGTTGAAGTGGTGGAAATTGAAGATCATCCATGGTTTGTTGCCTGTCAGTTCCACCCGGAATTTACCTCTACACCCCGTGATGGGCACCCTCTATTCAAAAGCTATATAGAGGCCGCAGTTGCAAACCGACAAGCAAAAGACGACGAAGAATAGTTTTCTGCCTGGTACTGAATTGGAGTAAACCCCTTGAGTAGTAAAGTGATTAACATTGGCGATGTAGAACTCGCCAACGACAAGTCTTTTGTGCTGTTTGGCGGCATGAATGTACTTGAATCCAGAGACTTGGCATTACAAATCGCAGAGACCTATGCCGAGGTGACCCAAAAGCTGGGCATTCCTTACGTATTTAAAGCCTCATTTGATAAGGCCAACCGTTCTTCTGTGCACTCTTATCGCGGCCCAGGCATGGAAGAAGGTCTCAAGATTTTTGAGGAAATTAAAACGCAATTTAATCTGCCTATCATTACCGATGTACATGAGCCACATCAGGCTCAGCCAGTGGCGGATGTAGTGGACGTGATTCAGTTGCCCGCATTCCTTGCCCGGCAAACTGATTTGGTTGAAGCGATGGCCAAGACCGGGGCAATTATCAATGTGAAAAAGCCTCAGTTCCTGAGCCCGGGGCAAATGGCTAACATCGTTGAGAAATTTAAAGAATGTGGCAACGAAAAGATCATTTTGTGTGAAAGAGGGGCGTGCATGGGCTACGATAATTTAGTAGTCGATATGCTGGGTTTTCGTACAATGAAAGAAACCTGCGGCGGCCTTCCATTGATATTTGATGTGACTCATGCGCTTCAGTGCCGAGATCCGTTAGGATCTGCATCTGGCGGACGTCGTCAACAAACCGCTGAGTTAGCCCGAGCTGGAATAGCCGTCGGCCTTGCAGGGTTGTTTCTAGAAGCACACCCAGATCCAGCGCAAGCAAAATGCGATGGGCCAAGCGCTCTGCCACTGACTATGCTGGAACCATTCCTGGCACAGATTAAAGAATTGGATGATTTAATTAAATCGCAACCCCAATTAGAAATTAACTAAAGAATAGAAATTCATTTATTTGATTAACTAGAGAGAAACTTTTATGAGCAAAATTGCCGACGTAATTGGTTTTGAGGTAATGGACTCCCGCGGTAACCCAACCGTGATGGCTGAAGTTGTATTGGAGTCTGGCGTGGTAGGCAGTGCATGTGCACCATCAGGCGCATCAACTGGTTCACGCGAAGCATTGGAACTACGTGACGGTGACAAGAGCCGCTACTTGGGTAAAGGCGTATTGAAAGCGGTTGCTAACGTAAATGAAAAAATTAAGCCTCTATTGGTAGGCAAAGATGCCGCTGATCAACGCGCTCTTGATGCTGTAATGCTCGAAGCCGATGGCACTGAAAACAAAGCAAACTTGGGTGCTAACGCAATTCTTGCTGTTTCTCTTGCAGCAGCTAAAGCAGCGTCAATCGACAAAGGTGTTCCTTTGTACCAACACATTGCAGAAATTAATGGTACTCCAGGCCAATACTCCATGCCTGTACCTATGATGAACATTGTCAACGGTGGCGAGCACGCTGACAACAACGTAGACATCCAAGAATTCATGATTCAGCCAGTATCTGCGCCAAACTTCACAGAAGCGCTTCGTATGGGAGCTGAAGTATTCCACGCGTTGAGAAAAGTACTTTCAGGCCGTGGCTTAAACACAGCTGTTGGTGACGAAGGTGGCTTCGCTCCTAACCTTCCTTCTAACGAAGGTGCTTTGGAAGCGATTGCTGAAGCAGTTTCAAATGCTGGTTACAAGTTGGGTGAAGATATCACTCTTGCTTTGGACTGTGCTTCTTCAGAATTCTATAAAGACGGCGTTTACGACATGGCCGGTGAAGGCAAGAAGTTCAGCGCTGAAGAGTTTGCTGTTTACCTTGACGAGCTTTCTTCTAAGTACCCAATTCTTTCTATCGAAGATGGTATGGACGAAAGTGACTGGGACGGTTGGGATGTACTTACCAAGAAAATTGGTGACCGCGTACAACTCGTTGGTGATGACTTGTTCGTAACTAATACTAAGATCCTTAAAGAAGGTATCGAGAAAGGTATTGGTAACTCAATCCTAATCAAGTTCAACCAAATCGGTTCTTTGAGTGAAACTCTAGACGCGATCCAAATGGCGAAAGATGCTGGCTTCACTGCTGTTATCTCTCACCGTTCTGGTGAAACTGAAGATACGTTCATTGCTGACTTGGCTGTTGCAACTGCAGCGGGCCAAATCAAAACTGGTTCTCTATCACGTTCTGACCGTATTGCTAAATACAATCGTCTACTTCGCATCGAAGCTGAGTTGGGCGCGAAAGCTCCTTACAAAGGTCGTGCAGAATTTAAATCTTAATCGATTGAATTCAAGTAAGACTAAAAAGGCCAGCATATGCTGGCCTTTTTTTTACTGAATTAAAAAAATTCTTTCTATAAGAACGCCACCTGTATACTTTTCTATTGTCTCGCAGCTGGTGGCTCCAAGTGTTTTAAATCGAATACTAACTGGCTTGTTTGCCAAAGTTGCCGCTAGTAGCATGCTCATTACCATATCTGTTTTGCTTGGATCCGTGTCTGCGTCCATTACTTTAGCCCAAATTTCAGTTTGGTAAGTTGTGTCAAACGCAATAACTTTTCCTCCATACATTGGCAAAAAGCCGACCCGGGATATTTCTCCACTGCAGGTAACTGATGTTGCGAGAGCAACATTTGAGAACAGTATAAATATTAGCGTAGTTAGAAGTTTCATTTTACTCTCCATATGAATGTTTTGGTTGGCCAACAGTTTTTCTATGCGGTTTTGGAAAAATTAAGAATGATGACTTTTTATTAAGTCTCATAAAAGTCATTAGAAATACAATAAAACTTAAACCAAATGTATTTGGTTCCAGAACTTCAGTAACATCCACAATTCTGATTTCTGACAGTTGATAAATAGCTCCATCCATCGTTTCAGAAAGAATCGGGCGATAGTAGTAGTCTCCCTGTTCGTTGTATGTTTCCTCTCCATAAAGCGCACTCCACTGCCATATTGATCCTTGAGCAAGTTGAGAAAACAGATTTGTATCATTTGAATAAAAGTCGATGTCTGAAAGAGTCTCTGTCTCAATAAAATCATAGATGCTGGAGGCAAGTTGAATATCCATGCCGTAATCTATCTGAGTGTTTTGTGAGGGTGTTGTCGATTGAATATCATAGAGCCAGATAAAATCACTGTTTTCGGGAGCGTCAAACCAATGCCAAGGTTCTGCTTGGTAGCTATTGTTATACACCCCCAAAAAATCCATATGTCTGGTTGTTTCTGAAATATTTCCAATAATACTGTTGGAGATAACACTATCACCATCCCAACCTTCCGTGTAGTAGCTTCTGGAATTTGGTGTGTCAGCGCTTGATCCAGCTTTTGAAGTATCAAGAGTAAAATGGCCTGATATCGAATCACCTAGTTGATAACCCATACCTTCAGTAGATATCTCCCCTAAAAAATGAATTTCTATAATTGCGCTATGCACGCTATGAGAAACACTAATGGCCAGAATAAGTGTTGCTAATTTCCTCAACATAACAATATCTCCTTGTTATCGTGGATAAATGAACAAAAAACGAATGCCTAGCCGTGAGCAATTTGAAGAGGAGGATCGAGACCTGAGAGGGCATTCCTTTATTATGCGGATTTCCCCGCTTTCCCTTTTCTGTTAGGCTTACGCCAAAGTTTATCACCCGTAGCTGTCCCTATGAAGTGGCTTACCGCCGTTTTAATTTTGATTATCGCATTCCTACAGTACCGTCTCTGGATTGGGGACGGTAGCCTTGCGCATGTAACTCGTCTAAAAACAGAAATCAGAAAACAGCGGGAAGAGAATGCCCGTTTGGTAGAGCGAAACCGTTTGCTTGCAGCGGAGGTGGATGCGCTGAAAAATGGCCTGGATGCGGTAGAAGAACGTGCTCGAACGCAAATGGGAATGATTAAAGAAGGGGAAACCTTCTATATGATTGTGGATAAAGAGAAAAATCAGGGGAAAAAGTAACGTATGCCCCAAGACAGTATCATCATATGGGCTGTTGTGCCTGCCGCGGGCGTAGGCAAACGAATGGCCTCCGACGTGCCTAAACAGTATCTTACTCTTGCCGGACACACCGTGCTGGACACCACGCTTCAAAAACTATTCGGTTTGGATGCTGTGTCGAATATCGTGGTTGCTGTGAGCGATGAAGATGAATACTGGCCGGATTCGCAGTTTGCCTCTCATCCGGATATTTATCGGGTTTCCGGTGGTAAGGAACGCAGTGACTCTGTGCTCTCAGCTTTACGTTATATAGCGAATCATGTCGAGGATATGAGCAGTACTTGGGTGTTGGTTCACGATGCTGCCCGACCATGTTTTTCCCCTGTCAAAGTCAACGAACTTATTGCCACCTGCACTATGAATAATATGGGAGGCATTTTAGCCGCACCGGTTGCGGATACCGTGAAGCGAGCTCCAGAAACTGGAGACAAAATTATCGAAATAGAAAAAACAGAAGACCGGGATCAGTTATGGCTGGCTCATACTCCGCAGTTTTTTCCGTTAGGTGCGCTGCATTCGGCGTTGGAGGCGTGTTTACAACAGGGACTTCCTGTGACGGACGAAGCCTCGGCAATTGAAGCTGTTGGTGGGCGGTCGCTGATTGTGGCTGATCGCAGAGACAACATTAAAATTACAGTGCCCGAAGATTTATATTGGGCGCAGCATATTTTAAAGCAACACATTATTTAATCAGAGTAAAAGCAGATTATGAGAATCGGTCAGGGCTTTGATGTCCATGAATTTGGGCCTGGTGACAAGATTGTTATCGGCGGTGTAGTGATTCCCCATACCCATGGAATGGTTGCCCATTCTGATGGTGATGTACTCTTACATGCGTTATGCGATGCGCTACTAGGAGCGGCCGCGTTGGGGGATATCGGTAAGCACTTCCCGGATACCGACCTGCAATACAAAAACGCAGACAGTCGGGGATTACTTCGTATGGTGTATGCCAAGTTAAAGTCGCATGGTTACCGTTTAGTGAATGCGGATATGACTATCGTTGCTCAGAAACCGAAAATGGCTCCTCACATTACTAATATGTGCGCCAATATTGCGGAAGATCTTGATGCGAGTATTAATGAGATCAATGTAAAAGCAACCACCACGGAAAAACTAGGGTTTACCGGAAGGGAAGAAGGCATTGCTGCGTTTGCGACGGTGCTCATTTCTAACGCCTGATATCGTATCTGCCTGGTTCGAAATTGGTATGTCCGATGTTGATACATCGACAAACATTTGCCGATCGGGCAATTCAAAGCCAAAACGGTTAGTTTATAGTTAAAAATTAAACTCGGGGGCAGCACTGCCCCCGATTGTATTTAGGTGTTTCACAAGAAGAAAACATATGACTGAGAGTTTTTCCCTGGATTTTCCCTATGCTTACGGTAAGCCTGTGGATACGGCGCGTTTTCGATCAGAAAATGAAGACTTTATCGTCGACGAGCATCTTGATGTGGCTTTCTCTCAAGAAGGGGAGCACCTGTATCTTCAAATAAAGAAAAAAGGTGAAAACACACACTGGGTGGCAGAACAACTTGCCAATTACTTTCAGGTGAAAGCCAATGATGTGGGTTACTCCGGCAAGAAAGACCGCCATGCCGTCACCAGTCAGTGGTTCAGTGTGTATCTTCCCGGTATTCGGGAGATCCCTTCTTTAACGGATATTGAAGCTCAGGTTGAAGCCGAAGTCACCCTATTAGATGCAGCAATTCACCGACAGAAATTACGGTTGGGTACTCACCAAAGTAATGCGTTTAAAATACGCCTAAGGGATATTAATGCTTCAGATGATCTGGAAAAACGTTTGCAGGTGATAAGTGAAGGTGGGGTACCGAATTATTTTGGTGAACAGCGTTTCGGTCGCGATATGAATAACCTGCAACTGGCTGACGAGTGGTTTTCGGGGCAAACCGAAGTGCGGAACAGAAATAAGCGGGGAATGGTATTGTCAGCTTCCCGTTCATACCTGTTTAACCTGGTTGTAGCGCGTCGTGTTTCCCTCGGTAACTGGAATCAACTAATTGACGGGGACGTGGCTGAAAATGGTTACCCTTCGTCACCCATGTGGGGACGTGGACGTTCACAAACTTCCGGCGTTGCTCTGCAAGTGGAAGATGAAGTACTCGAACCCTTTAGCCAATGGCGGGATGTCTTAGAGCATAAGGGGTTAAAACAGGAACGACGGAGTATTGTTACCATGCCTGAGGGGCTGACTTGGCAGTTTTCGGACAATAACCTGGAGCTAGAGTTTTCCCTCCCATCCGGGCAATTTGCAACTTCTGTACTGCGAGAAATCGCTATTCTTGTGTGAAATCCATAAATCCCGCCCTCTATTGGCCTGGATAATTCCGGTGCCCCACTAATCCTGATATAGTTCGTCCCGTTTTTGGCTTGCCACAGTGGAGGGCTTGTGGATCGCATACAGTTAGAGGGTGTCGGCATGACATCCAAGCGAACTCGGGATCGCTTGATCAATCGACTTGTCGACCAGGGAGTCTCCGATGCCAGAGTGCTTGAGGTGATAGGGAATACTCCGCGTCATTTATTTTTAGATGAAGCATTATCACATCGAGCTTACGAAGACACAGCGTTACCGATTGGCCATGGCCAAACGCTCTCTCAGCCATACATTGTTGCCAGAATGACGGAAACACTCATCGGCGCTGCAGGTCAATTGAACCGGGTTTTGGAAGTTGGAACCGGGTCAGGATATCAAACATCTATATTGGCCCAGTTGGTACCGGAAGTTTGGAGTGTCGAGCGGATCAAACCCCTACAGGACAAGGCTAGGGAACGCTTGAGGCTGCTTGGGATCAAAAACGTTAGTCTTAAATATGCTGATGGCACGTTTGGCTGGCCTGAACCAGCGCAATTCGACGGGATTTTATCTACGGCTGCACCGAGAAGCATTCCTCAGAGTTTGCTGGATCAGTTGGCGCCGAATGGAGTGCTGGTCATTCCTGTTGGGGCAGAAGCGCAAACGTTAACGCTGGTTATTCGCGAAGGGGATACAGATAACTTCATAGAACAAAAGCTAGAAGAGGTGAAGTTCGTCCCGCTCCTATCCGGGCTCTCTTAAACTCCAGTTTCTCTTTCTGGTACACC
The DNA here is from genome assembly GCF_032773895.1 of Teredinibacter sp. KSP-S5-2. Lineage (NCBI taxonomy): Bacteria > Pseudomonadati > Pseudomonadota > Gammaproteobacteria > Cellvibrionales > Cellvibrionaceae > Teredinibacter > Teredinibacter sp. KSP-S5-2. The sequence goes on from NZ_CP120416.1 coordinate 885,493, forward strand.
CCTACACCATAACTATAAATTCGATATCAACTCTGGAACATTGCGCACAATGACTGCAAGCAATCGAACAATAAAAGACTATTTACTTATCACCCTGAAAGGGATGGCCATGGGGGCAGCTGATGTTGTCCCTGGTGTATCTGGTGGCACCGTTGCTTTTATCACTGGTATTTATAACGAGTTATTGCACTCATTAAAGCAAATCGGCCCCCAGGCGTTGGTCATCTTATATAAAGAAGGCTTGGTTAGTGCCTGGAAGTACATTAACGGAACCTTTCTTGTGGCACTTTTTGCCGGGATTCTGGTTAGCCTGAAAACCCTGGCGACAGCCATTATCTTCGGCATGGAGAATTACCCTTTGTTGATATGGGCGTTTTTCTCGGGGTTAATTGCCGCATCAGTCGTACTATTATTAAAACAACAGGAGCGGTGGCAGTTTTCTCAGTTCCTTTCCTTTGTTATAGGAGTGGCTTTTGTTGTGGGGGTGACGTTTATAAAACCAGCGCAATTACCTGGAGAGCTTTGGATATTGTTCCTCGGGGGCTTCATCGCCATATGCGCCATGATTTTACCTGGTATCTCAGGTAGTTTTATCCTGCTACTCATTGGTTTGTACCCTGTCTTTTTACAGGCAATAGAAACCATAGATGTTGTTGCTCTGACCACCATTGCCGCAGGCTGTGCCAGTGGTTTAATGGTTTTCTCCCGCTTTCTATCCTGGTTACTGGATAACTACGCCAGATCCACCCTTGCACTTCTCACAGGCTTTCTCGTGGGCTCGCTTAAAGTGACATGGCCCTGGAAGGTCACTGTCGAGTCTACAATTGACCGTCATGGAGAGGTTATTCCACTTATTCAGTCAAATGTTATGCCTTGGCAGTTCGAACAAACGCTTGAAATAGAGCCTATGGTTGTATTGACACTGATTTCTGCCTGTATTGGGGTGTTTTTGGTACTTTCAGTTGATTTATTGGCATCTAAAATGTCCAAGGGACTAGATAAAGAGTGAGAGATCGATCTCATAAAAAATGACTAAAAGTCGGATGTTGAGAAAAAAGTACAACTTTTTGCGAAAAACGATTAGATTAATTATTCATAAAAAAAATTTTTTTAATCTTTCAGAGGTTATTAATTTGATCAAAAAGCGATCTGGATGTCGGTTGTGAATTTAGGCGACAAAAGCATCAATGCTCAGAAAAGGATGTTTTTTTTGATCGATATATTGATCGTGAGCTTTTTGTTGTCTAGCTGTGGTCAAACTACACATTACGCCCCCCTCCATGAGTTTGAGCAGCCCCCTTCCAAGAAGCTGAATTATCATGTTGTAACCAAAGGAGAGACCCTTTATTCCATTGCATGGCGGTACAACTTGGACTACCGCGCCTTGGCGAGAATCAATGGTATAGACGCCAACTACACAATCCACCCTGGTTTAAGGATTAAGCTTGCCGGAGTGCCTACCAAACAGCCCTGGTCAGCAGGTCAGGTTACTAAGGTGACACCAGAAGTTACACCCGCCATTAAGGTGGAAAAACCTCCCGCCCAAAAGTTGAGTAATCGTTCAATAAAAGGAACAAAAAAACAAACGCCCACGATTAAAAATCATACAGGGTTCGGTGCAAAAGAATGGGTTTGGCCGGCGCGAGGAAAACTGCTTTCCACATTCAAGCCCAATGACAGCCTGAACAAGGGTATTGATATTAAAACGAATTTGGGAGAGCCTGTACTCGCTGCCGCTGCTGGAGAAATTGTTTACTCAGGTAACGGCTTGCGAGGCTACGGTAAACTTTTGATCATTAAGCACAGTGAGAAATTTTTAAGTGCTTATGCACATAACCGGAAACTCCTGGTGAAAGAAGGGGCGAAAGTTAAAGCGGGACAAAAGATTGCTGAAGCGGGCTCCTCAGGAACCGACTCAGTCAAGTTGCACTTTGAAATACGCTATGACGGAAAACCTGTAGACCCGCTGAAATATCTTCCAAAGTAGGGTGGTAGATATTTCAGAGCTAAAGAATCTAAAGCTTGGCCGACAACTACTAGAACGACGCCGTAATCATCTAGCAAGCTGTCAAAACAAAGACCAGCAGATTCCGTGCTCGAAACGATGTGTCCAGCTGTATCGACCACGTTTAACACTAACAAGTAGCACAACTACGAAACTACAATATCGGTCACAGGGGTAAAGGTCATGGCAGTTCAAGAACTTGATACTCTAGCAGTAAAAGAAAACGACTCTGCAGTTATTTCTCAATTTGATTATGGTCATCATGACTTTGACGATCACGGTTTCGAGCATAAAGGAACTGAAACCAGAAGAACTCGGAGCCGCCGAGTCGATCCAGAAGACGACATTCATCAGAAAAACCTGGACGCAACTCAGCTTTACCTCAACGAAATAGGATTCTCTCCCTTACTGAGCGCAGAAGAAGAAGTTTACTTCGCTCGTAAGGCTCTTAAAGGCTGCGAAGCCTCACGCAAGCGCATGATCGAAAGTAACTTACGCTTGGTTGTGAAAATCTCTCGCCGTTATGTGAATCGTGGTTTGGCTTTGCTAGACCTGATCGAAGAAGGCAACTTAGGTTTAATTCGAGCCGTTGAAAAATTCGACCCAGAACGCGGTTTCCGTTTTTCAACATACGCAACCTGGTGGATTCGCCAAACGATTGAACGCGCGATTATGAACCAGACTCGCACAATACGTTTGCCTATCCACGTAGTGAAAGAACTTAACGTGTACCTAAGAGCATCACGTGAGTTGTCTCAAAAACTGGATCACGAACCTTCCCCTGAAGAAATTGCACATTTACTGGATAAACCTGTAGAAGACGTTGAGCGCATGCTGGCATTAAATGAGCGTGTTACTTCAATGGATGTGCCTGTCGGCCCTTCTTCAGAAAAAGCGATTGTTGACACAGTACCTGATCAACAAGTTTCCGACCCGGTTGAATTGTTGCAAGACAGTGATTTAAGCACCAGCTTAAATGATTGGTTAGACGAGCTAAGTGAAAAACAACGTGAAGTGGTTGCTCGTCGCTTTGGCCTTCGCGGACATGAAACCAGCACCCTCGAAGAAGTGGGTCGTGAAATTGGTTTAACACGCGAGCGAGTACGTCAAATTCAAGTGGAAGCGCTTCGCCGCCTTCGCGACATTTTGGAAAAACAAGGTTTGGATGCAACCGCCTTGTTTGGAGCCATCTAGTTACCTTTTGATCAGAAACTCTCCAGCTTAGATAGCCCGGCTTTGCCGGGCTTTTTTCGTTTTGGGTGACAGTTGAAAGTCAATTAAAACGATCGGCAAACGTTGTAGCAGGATATTGTTGCGGAGCGCACTGGCGTTAGGTGTGTGAATAAAGATGGAGGGGTTAGCTTTTTAGATGGACATATAGGGAAGGATAAACACAAAAAAGGCCGCGATAGCGGCCTTTTTTTCTTCTCGATACAACGGTTTATCGTTCGAGGTATTTGAGTTTGTTTTCAACACCATCCCATTCTTCTGCATCCGGGAGGGCATCTTTTTTCTCGGTGATATTTGGCCATACTTCTGCAAGCTCAGCGTTCAGCTCCAGGAAGGCTTCCTGATCTGGTGGTAGCTCGTCTTCGGAGAAAATGGCGTCAACGGGACATTCTGGTTCACAGAGAGCACAATCAATACACTCATCTGGATGAATTACCAGGAAGTTTGGACCTTCGTAAAAACAATCAACTGGACATACCTCAACACAGTCTGTGTGTTTGCACTTGATGCAGTTGTCACCCACCACAAATGTCATTTTTCCACCCCTTCAATTTTTTGAGCGCGCCATTCTATCAGGAAGCTCCACACTCGGAAACTCTCATATTGTCGAGTATTAATCGCATTTCCGATTTGGTATGGCGGCTATATAGATTAACCTGCTGTTGCTTTCAGTTCGTACAGTAACTCCAATGCCTGCCTGGGCGTGAGCGAGTCTGGGTCGATATCGTCCAGCATCTGCTCAACCTTGCTTGGCTCCGGGCTGGCAAACAGATCCGCCTGCGCCACAGAGCGAGGCGCAGCCTGTGGTTGCGGCGAGCCTGTATCCTGGGATTCCAGCCGTTTTAGTTGTGCCTTGGCTTGACCGAGTACCTTGCTGGGAATACCGGCAAGTTTGGCCACCTGTAAGCCATAGCTTTTACTGGCAGGTCCCGTTTGAATATTGTGCAGGAAGACCACTTCGTCATTGTGCTCTGTTGCGTCCAAATGAATATTTTTTACCGCTTCCAAAGTATCGGGCAGTTCAGTAATTTCGAAGTAGTGGGTCGCAAACAGAGTGAGTGCCTGAATTTCCTTTGCCAAATACTCGACGCAGGCCCAGGCTAGTGACAGACCGTCATATGTACTGGTGCCGCGACCAATTTCATCCATCAATACCAGGCTGTTTTCCGTGGCGTTGTTCAGGATGTTGGCCGTTTCTGTCATCTCCACCATAAAGGTCGAACGCCCGCCGGCCAAGTCATCTGCCGAGCCTATACGGGTGAATATTCTGTCCACCAGCCCTAGCTTACAGCGGGTTGCCGGTACATAGCTGCCAATTTGTGCCAGCAACACGATCAATGCAGTTTGACGCATATAGGTCGATTTACCACCCATATTGGGGCCGGTAATAATCAACATCTTCTGCGTCGAATCGAATAACAAGTCGTTGGGGACGAAAGGTGACTCCAATACTTGCTCGACTACTGGATGACGCCCTTCATCTATCTGAATGATCTGTTCTGATGTCAGTTCTGGTTTGCAGTAATTCAGTGCCTGGGCGCGTTCTGCCAGAGTACTCAACACATCCAGCTCAGATACACCGTTGGCACATTTTTGTAATGCAAACAGATGCTCATTTAGCTGCTCTATCAGCTCGTCATACAACGCTTTTTCTCTGGCCAGCGCACGGCTTTTCGCAGAAAGTGCCTTGTCTTCAAACTCCTTAAGTTCTGGAGTAATAAACCGTTCTGCGTTTTTCAATGTTTGTCGGCGAATGTATTCTGCTGGAGCTTGGTCTGCCTGGCCTTTGCTGATTTCGATAAAATAGCCGTGAACTCGGTTATACCCGACTTTCAGTGTTGCGATACCTGTCCGGGCTTTCTCCTGTTCTTCCAACTTAACCAAAAACTCTCCGGCGTTAGTGCTGATGTTTCGCAGCTCATCAAGCTCGGTATCGTACCCTTCAGCAATGACGCCGCCATCCCGAATTACCACAGGTGGATTTTCCACCACTGCCTTTTCCAGTAATGCCACCAGTTCCGGGAACTCTGAAATGTCGTTGGCTAAATCAACCAGCTTGGCGGAAGTTTGTTGACTGAGCTTTTGCTGAACTTCGGGTAAATAAGCCAGTGAGCTTCCAAGACGGGATAAATCACGCGGGCGAGAAGAACGTAGAGCCAAGCGACCGAGAATACGCTCCAGGTCGCCAATATTTTTTAATGGCTGGCGAATATCTTCGTACAGGTAATTCTCGATTAATGCCGTAATGGCTTCCTGTCGATGAGTGATCTCTTGAAAATTCCGCAGTGGGTAATGCAGCCAGCGACGCAGTAAACGGCCGCCCATGGCGGTGGACGTTGTATTGAGTACACTGAATAGGGTGTTTTCTTCTCCACCGCTAAGGTTTAAATCCAGCTCTAGATTTCTGCGAGTGGAGGAATCCAGCGTGACTTTTTCATCGCTGGATTCAGGAATGATCGACGAAATATGATTGAGTGATGTGCGCTGGGTTTCTTGCGCATAGGCGAATAAGCAGCCTGCTGCGCCTATTGCCGGACTATTGTCATCACAGCCAAACCCGGTTAAGTCTTTGGTGCCGAAATGCTTCGTCAGTGTTTGTAATGCTGTTTCTTGATCAAACTCCCACTCAGGGCGACTGCGAAAACCTCGGCGTTCCCGTAATTCTGGTGGTAGGGCACCCACATCATGGCAGAGCAACTCTGCTGGGTTTAGGCGAGTGATTTCGCTGAGCAACGAGGCCGGATCTTCTGCGGTGAGAATTACAAATCGGCCACTACCCATATCCAAGGCTGCAATGCCAAATTGCTCTTGGTGATAGCACACTGAAACCAGCAGGTTATCGCGGTGCTCATCGAGTAACGCCTCATCACTTACCGTACCAGGGGTAACGATCCGCATTACTTTGCGTTCTACCGGCCCTTTAGTGGTCGCAGGGTCGCCAATTTGCTCACATATAGCAACAGATACACCTAGTTTTACCAGCTTTGCCAGGTAGTTTTCCACTGCATGATATGGAACTCCCGCCATGGGAATCGGGTCGCCACCAGACTTTCCTCTCGCGGTAAGCGTTACATCCAGTAGCTTTGCGGCTTGCTTGGCATCATCATAAAAAAGCTCGTAAAAATCGCCCATTCGATAGAAAACAAGTTCGTTGGGGTGCTGCGATTTGATGCGCAGATATTGCTGCATCATCGGTGTATGTTGCGGTTTCTCCGACATGAATCAGGGCTGCTCAGTTTTTATTCGAGTGGATTTTTGTTGTGAGGGCGCGATTGTAACAGGACTAGCGCACAGCTCTAGCCCTGTTTATGACATGTTGTAACAATGCGGATTGAATCAGAGATTTTCCATTTGTTTGTTGCGTTCGTTCATCATGTTCTGAATTTCTTTGGCGTCGTCTACCAGCTTTTTGATGTTTTCCGGGTTGTATATAGAGCCATCAGGTAGATTTAAGCCTGGGGCTGGCGCGGATTGAGGGCCGGGAACTTCCTCTTCTTCTTTCCGTAAGCCTTGAACCAAGTTCGTGTCCGGGTTGACTTCCATCTTTTCCGCGATTTGTTCGGGAGGGGGTTCGGATGAATAGTGAACCACGCCGTTCTCATCTGTCCACTTATACGCCGTTTCTTTATTGCCCATGGGGTTGGCTTTTTTGATTTCGGAGCTGACAGAGGAAACGTCTGGAACCTTGAAATTGCTGGCGCTAAAGGGAGATTTGCCTGTTATAAGGTAAAGCATGTAGTTTGAGATGCCGACCATTACGGCGACCATGACCACGACTTTGAAAATCAATTTCTTCATACATTCTTCCCGGGAAAGGCAGTAAACTCACATAAATTGTAATCCATTAACGCCCATTCCACGAGCGAGTTTGGTTGGTGCCCACATGCAAAATCTGGAAGTAAACGATTATTTGAAACAGTTGGGAGAGCTTTTGAGGAAAAAGCAAATGACTGTGACGACGGCTGAATCCTGTACCGGTGGTGGCATCGCGTCGGCGATAACGTCGATTTCCGGCAGTTCAGAGTGGTTTCATTCCGGGTATGTTACCTATAGCAATCTTGCTAAACAGAAAATGCTAGGGGTACCTGGCGAGCTGCTTGAGCAATATGGTGCGGTGAGCGAGCCTGTTGTACTTTCAATGCTAGAAGGGGCGATACGGGCGTCGGGGTCTCACATCGGCGTGGCGGTGAGCGGTATTGCTGGTCCTACCGGTGCAGTTCCCGGTAAACCTGTTGGAACAGTTTGTTTTGCCTGGGGGAGTGGAGATGGTAAAAAAGCAACTACAGAGCTTTTTACTGGTGATAGGGAGGCTGTACGGCAACAATCCGTAGAATACGCGATAAAAAGGCTAATTGAGTACGTTGGGTTTTGACCTGGCTTTGACGACACTCTAACTATTATTTGGCTATCTCAATTCTCCGATGGTTTTGAGTTTTATACGTTCGGAAGGGACTTGTTCCCTTCCATTTATTTCCCCTTCATTTTTTGCCACTTTTCGTCCTCTATTGATCTTTTTTGCTCCGTAATTAGGTAATCATTCCATTTTAAAGTCTTGTTTGCATCTGACGTGGGAGCATCACTATGCAAAAAGCACTACTCTGGAAAATCGCTACAATCTTTGGTTTGATTCTTTTGCTTCTTATTCCATTAGCTCTAATTCAAAATAAAATTCATGAACGAGCTTCTTATAAAGCAGAGGTTAAGCAATCAATAGCAGAAAGTTGGACTGGACGACAGTCCTTCTTGGGGCCTGTATTGGTTTTGCCCTATATTGTTCAATGGGAAGATAAAGTGTGGGACCCGCAAGCAGAGCAATATCAGAAGGTTGTAAAAACTGGACGGGAAAACATGTATATTTTCCCGCAATCAATGCAGCTTGAATCTCAACTTGAAACTGAACTCAGGTATAAAGGGATATATAAAGTTCCTGTATACAAAAATACAGTCGTTGCTGAAGGTGGTTTCTCCACGCTCGAAATCAAAAATCGATTACGTGATATCACTCAAATTAACGAATTTATAAAGTGGGAAGAACCCTATATATCTATTGCGTTATCTGATCCTCGCGGTATTGATAAAATCCCTCAATTAAATTGGTTTAACAAGCGGTTGGATATTAAACCCGGTACTAAGATTTCTTTTTGGCAGCATGGTGTTCATGCCCCTTTGTCAATGAACTTATATGACGAGATGAACGCTCATGAGAAAAGTATCCCGTTTGATTTGAACCTAAATTTACGTGGAATGGAAACATTTGGGGTGTTGCCCTTAGCAAAAGAAATGAGTGTATCTATACGTTCCTCTTGGCCGCATCCTTCATTTTATGGGGCTTTTCTGCCCTCCAGCCGTAATGTGACTAGCGATGGTTTTTCTGCCAATTGGAAGATTACCTCCTTTGCTACGGATGTGAATAATAAACTCCTAACGTGCCAAAACGGTAACTGCCTGCCATTCAACGAATTGGAATTTGGGGTGAGTTTATTTGAGCCCGTTGATGTGTATGCTCAGTCAGATCGGGCAACCAAATATGGGGTGTTATTTATTGTTTTCGTTTTTATTGCCTTTTTTGTTTTTGAAATGCTGAATCGATTACCTTTACATCCAGTGCAATACGCTCTAATTGGTTTGGCCGTTGCTATTTTTTACTTGTTGTTGATTTCCCTGTCTGAGCATATCGATTTTTCTCTAGCGTATGGTATTTCGACGGTCTGTTGTGTGAGCTTAATGTTTGGTTATTTTCGAACAATCTTAAAAAGCCTTCGTGTTGCGTCATACTTTTCTTTATCTGTGTTACTTGTCTATGGTTTGTTGTATCTCATTATTCGCAGTGAAGACTATGCATTACTTATGGGCGCGTTGTTATGTTTCTCTTCATTGGGTGTGGTGATGTATTCCACGCGGAATATTAATTGGGATGAGGTAACGGCTTACCGGAAGTGATCAGTTTTATTAGTTGATGTTATGACCAGGGCTTTTCTACTTAGCAAGAGTCAGCCCCGGTAAATGGATTAGTGCTATCGTTGTGTAGAAGTGGCTAACCAATAATATTCATTACTATTAAAATGGAATTCCCTAACGGTATCCAAATTTAATTTTCGTGAGTGAGCGTTGTATGAACGTGGATTTTGTTTATTAATAAAGGTAATCAAGGTCGGGTATCGATTAGCCATGTGTTCAAGCACAAAACCAAATAATGCTTCCAAAACCCCGGTTCCCCTAACGGATTTATCTATGCAAACGGGCCCGTACTGAAACGAATTTTGTTCAGTTATGTTCTTCCCTAAGTACGGGGTGTTTGGCAGCTCAGAAATCATAAACTGAAACATGGGCCAAGCAGACCAGTACTTCCATGACGCCGCCATGGCGTAGCCGACAGTAATACCTTCTCTCTGAGCGAGAATTAAACCTTGTTCGCTATCAATTAACTGAGTTAATTGTGCACGGGTAAATTCGGTGGTGACAAAACCATCTTTTTTGTCTTCTTCTGAAACTGAATTAACGTGGTATTTCCTTTGTAGATCTATAACTTGATCAAGATCTGAATGTTCTGCCAGTTTGAGCTTCAACGCCTTATCTCCATCCTAAATAGGTGTCTTTGGCAGGCTATTATGCCTGTATAGATGTGAGGAAATCATGAAAAATACTCGTACTACGGTGCCTCCTGCAGGGCTCTGATGTAGACTAGGCGACCATTGAATCAGTACTGATTGATATACTGTATATAAAAACATAAATACTGTTTGCGCATACAGTAAAATTGTCGTATGCTTTTTACAACCTGGTGCTACCAGTGACGGTGGTCCAGAGATAGATACCAAATTTGAGGGTTAGGGTAACAATGGATACGAACAAAGAAAAAGCCTTGCAGGCTGCGCTTGCACAGATTGATCGCCAGTTTGGTAAAGGCACAGTCATGCGCCTTGGCGATAAAGAATTAGAGAGAATCCCCAGTATTTCAACCGGTTCCCTTGGCTTAGATGTCGCTCTGGGTATTGGTGGCCTGCCAAAAGGCCGGATTGTCGAAATATACGGCCCGGAATCTTCGGGTAAAACCACATTGACCCTACAGGTTATTGCTGAAGCTCAGAAAGCAGGCGGTACTTGTGCGTTTGTCGACGCTGAACACGCGCTGGATCCTATCTATGCGGAAAAGCTGGGGGTGAATGTAGAAGAGTTGATCGTTTCCCAGCCAGATACCGGTGAGCAGGCGCTCGAAGTGGCTGATATGTTGGTACGTTCAGGCGCGATTGACGTTCTGGTAGTTGACTCGGTTGCGGCTCTGACACCTAAAGCAGAGATCGAAGGTGAAATGGGTGATCACCACGTTGGTCTGCAAGCGCGTTTGATGTCTCAAGCACTAAGAAAGATTACTGGTAATATCAAGAATGCCAATTGTCTGGCTATCTTCATTAACCAGATTCGGATGAAAATCGGTGTTATGTTCGGTAACCCGGAAACAACTACTGGTGGTAACGCGTTGAAATTCTACTCTTCCGTTCGTCTTGATATTCGCCGTATTGGTTCGGTAAAAGATGGTGAAGAAGTAACCGGTTCGGAAACACGTGTGAAAGTGGTTAAGAACAAAGTCGCGCCGCCATTTAAACAAACCGAGTTCCAGATTTTGTACGGTCAGGGCATTAACCGTTTGGGTGAAATTATTGATTACGGTGTTAAGTTAGGTCTTATCGACAAAGCCGGAGCTTGGTATAGCTACAACGGCGATAAGATTGGCCAAGGCAAAAGTAATGCTATGCAGTATTTAAAGGAGCACCCTGAGATCGCTGAGTACTTGGAGAAGAGACTTAAATCTGAGTTGCTTGGTGAAGTTTTCGAGGAAGCTGCTACGTCGACCCCTGCTGCTGAGAAAGAAACCACAGCGGAATAGATAAAACGTTGACCAAAGATCAACAAGCATCCCTATATAACGCCGCGCTGGCCCTGCTTGCGCGGCGCGAGCATTCCTCTTCTGAAATCAAAATAAAACTGAAACGTAAGTTCTCTTCGAGTGACGAACTGATTGATAAAATCATTTATACGCTCATCGACCAGGGATACTTAAGTGACGAGCGTTTTGCTGAGGCCTATATTCGCAGTCGAGCTCGAAAAGGATTTGGGCCCGTTCGCATTACTCAAGAACTAAACGAAAAAGGCGTATCTTCCGAAGTCATTTCCCGTGGGTTTGATGAAACGGATTGGGATTGGAATGCAACCGCTCAGGATGTTCTGCGGAAAAAGTACAAATCCGAACCGCAAGACTTCAAAGAAAAAATGAAACAGCAGAATTTCTTAAGGTACAGAGGTTTCGATTTGGATAGCATTTCAAGCTGTTTTGATTAACTAATGACTTGTTTCAGATACGAGTTTTTCCAGTGAATTAAATAGATTCGTTGTCATCTAAAAAACTGGGTTCCTGATTCAACTCGGTTCGCAATTTCTCCCTCATTAGAATCTTTTTCTGTACTGCGCTTGGTAGTTCAGTAAATATAATGACGTTTTTTTGTATTAGCAGATGGATCAAATCTTCTGCGACCCTGGCGACTTCTCTATCCGATTCGCTAAGTGCCTGTTTGATATTTTTTGGTTCTTCTGTAATAAAAAAGCTTCGTAACGCCTCATCATGTGGTTCTACATATTCGCTAAATTCATCAGTCTGTATTTTGGAAACCGAAATGATTTCCTGATTTTCATCACGTTTTACATAAGGCATGGTATTTACGAGTTAAAAAAGTTGTTGAGTTGTTTTTACACAGTTTAGTCAAAGATTCTTCTGTACAGCTCTCTTTTTTAAGCTACGTCGCCTATAATCGGGAATATCGCGTGGTGTTTCTATACCTACGTAAGTTCTTGATCCTATGGGGGAAATAGTGACAGACGAGACAACTGGTCGAGTTGGGGCAGAGCAAAAAAACAATGTGGCTGCGGACCCTCTACTGCTCGCACTAATTCATATCGCGAACTCTGAACAAATTTTGTTCTGCGAGTCGTCTCTAACGGCGGGCTTACCCCTGGTTAATGGCATGCTGACCCCTGAGCTATCGATCCAGGCTGCAAAACGGGCGGGGTTAAGTGCTCAGGTGGTGAAACGGCAAGTAACGGAAATATCCTCTCTGGTATTGCCTGTAATCTTGCTACTCGAAGGAAACAATGTTGTTGTCTTAAAGTCTTTAGACGTTGAAAACAATAAGGCCACGGCCTACTTCCCATTGCTGGGGAGGGAGGATGATGTTTCTCTCACAGACCTTGATTCCGAATACACTGGCTTCGCCATTTTTACCTGCCCGGATCGTACCTCACCGGAGTCGGTGAAGAAGATTACCGGCATAGACAGTGATCGAAAAGTACATTGGTTTTGGGGAGTGCTGGGGCACTCCTGGCGGATTTATCGCGATGTACTGCTCGCTTCCGTCTTTATTAATCTTTTTGCTCTGGCAAACCCGCTGTTTGTCATGAATGTCTATGACCGTGTTGTTCCAAATGAGGCTGTTGAAACATTGTGGGCACTGGCTCTGGGTGTATTTTTTGTTTATGTCTTCGACTTTTTGTTAAAAACCCTGAGGGTGTATTTTATCGAGGTGGCAGGGAAAAAGTCAGACGTACTTCTTTCTGCTTTTATTTTCGAACGAGTACTTGGTGTCAGGTATGAAAACCATCCTGTATCTGTTGGTGCTTTTGCGAGTAGATTAAGAGAGTTTGAAACTGTGCGACAATTTATTACTTCGTCCACAGTAACCGCGTTAGTTGATTTACCCTTTGTTATCCTGTTTTTGTTAGTGGTGTTTTATATCGGTGGAAGTCTGGTTTGGGTGCCGCTCATTATTATGCCAACGATTGTCCTGATTGCATTTGTTGGTCAGCGTTTTCTACATACCACAGTTTTAAAAATGTTCTCCGCCGCTGCCATGAAAAATGCAACCTTGGTGGAGTCCGTGAGCAGTCTGGATGCAGTGAAAGCGTTATCCGCGGAAAGCAAACTGCAGCGTCGTTGGGAATCGTCTGTCGGACAGTTATCTTTCTGGGGATTGAAATCCCGGATGATCAGCGCCAATGTCACCGGAGCTGCAGGCTTCCTTCAGCAATTGGGTTCAGTTGCCGTAGTGGTCGTCGGGGTGTATTTAATCCGTGACAATCAACTGACAATGGGGGCGTTAATTGCCTGTGTTATTTTGACTGGACGCGTTCTCGCTCCACTTGCCCAGATTGCTGGACTGCTGGTTCAGTATCAGCAATCCAAGCTGGCGTTGTCTTCTTTGGAAGAAATCGTCAATCAGCCACAGGAAAGAGACAGTGACAGGGTTTATACCAAACGCACTCATATTCGGGGTGATATTGAATTTCGTAATGTGTGCTTTAGTTATCCGGGAGAGGCACAAGAAAGCTTAAAAGATATCTCCTTTAAAATTAACGCCGGTGAGAAAGTCGCGCTGATAGGGCGTCTCGGTTCAGGTAAATCCACCATTCAAAAAATAATTGTTGGCTTGTATCAGCCTCAAAAAGGCGAAGTGCATTTAGATGGTATTGATGCAAAGCAGATAGACCCTTCTGATTTAAGAAGTGAAATCTCTTATGTTCAGCAAGATACGGTTTTGTTCAGCGGCAGCGTTAGAGAAAATATTATTTTTGGTAAAAATGGTGTCACCGATCAGGAGATTATTCGTGCGGCAGAAATCAGCGGTGTATCCGATTTTGTTGATCAGCACCCTATGGGGTTTGAACGGGCCGTGGGAGAGCGGGGGGAAATGTTATCCGGTGGTCAGCGGCAGGCAATTTCCATCGCCAGAAGTTTAATTGGTCGAGCATCTGTCTATCTTTTGGATGAGCCCACCTCAGCCATGGATAACACCAGCGAAGCCAAACTCATTGCCAATTTGAAGGAGACACTCAAAGAAAAATCTCTCATTTTGGTCACACATAAAACCTCATTGCTACAGCTTGTAGATAGGGTGATTGTGGTCGATGGTGGGCGAATTGTTGCTGACGGGGACAAGGAAACAGTGCTTGATGCGTTAAAACGGGGGCAGCTACGTGTTTCTTAAAAAAATGACTGAGAAAGTGCGCGCTTTTGTTCTGTTCTTGCGGGAGAGCGAAAACCAAATTCGTTCGGAAATGCCAAACCCTGTTATTGAAAAGGACCTGGACTATGTTTCCTCTGCGAAAGCAGCCATCTTGGTTCAAAGTCCGAGAGGTGGACAGCATCTGCTGTGGGTTATTTCCGTTTTTATCGTCGTTTGCCTATGTTGGGCAGTATGGGCAGAACTGGATGAGTTTACCCGTGGTGATGGTAAAGTTATTCCCTCACAGCATATTCAGGTTATTCAAAACCTGGAGGGCGGTATTTTGGCAGAGCTATATGTCAATGAAGGACAAGCCGTCAAACGCGGACAGCCCTTACTTCGGATAGACGACACCCGATTTTCTTCATCACTACGAGAAGCTGGCGTCACCCTGGATCAGCTGCAAATCAAGTCCGCGCGACTACGGGCAGAGGCCGACGGATCACCTTTTCAGGTCAGCGAAGAGCAACTCTCTGATCCGCTTGTGCAAGAAGAGTTGGCAGTGTACCGGTCTCGTCAAAAGGAATTGGACAGCAATACCTTGGTACTGAAGCAGCAGGAGTCGCAGAAGCAGCAGGAATTATCTGAATTAAAGGCCCGGCGTGACCAGTTGCGCAGGAGCTATCAGCTTTTGGAAAGAGAGCTGGAACTCACCAAACCTTTAGCGGAATCGGGTGCGATTTCTGAAGTGGAATTGCTGCGTTTAGAACGTCAGGTGAACGATTTACATGGGGAACTGGATGCGGCCCAGCTGGCTCTGCCTCGTGCTGAATCGAGTTTGCAGGAAGCAAAAGAAAAACTGGCCAATGCAGAATTGGTTTTCCGCCGAGAAGCGCGGGAAGAACTTAGCGAAATCACCGGAGAGCTGGCCAGACTAACGGAAACCAGTTCGGCGTTGGCCGACCGAGTGCAGAGGACAATGGTGCGCTCACCCGTGGCAGGCACAGTTAAGCAGCTTTTGGTAAAAACCATCGGTGGTGTCATTCAGCCGGGAATGGATATTGTTGAAGTTGTGCCCAGTGAAGAGATACTGTTGGTGGAGGCCCGTGTCAGGCCTGCGGATATTGCCTTTTTACACCCTGGGCAGAAAGCCAAGGTGAAGTTTACCGCCTACGATTTCTCCATTATGGGGGGGCTGGACGGAGAGGTCGTACACATCAGTCCAGACACCATTGTCGATGAAAATGGCGATAGTTATTACCAGGTCAGGGTGGAGACCAGCAGGACGTTTGTCGGGCCAGACGGTTCAGAGCTGCCAATTATTCCCGGCATGACCGTGAGTGTGGACATCCTGACGGGCAAAAAAACCGTTATGAGTTACTTGCTCAAACCTATTCTCAAAACCAAGCAGCTCGCCCTAAGAGAGCGCTAATTGCGCTAATACCGGGCATATACCCCTATATATTGTGCTAATTTGATGTTTTTTTACATGCCATATGGTGGCATATACATCTATTATTAATATAATTTGTGCATATAAAAAAACTGTGTGAAAATCACGCAAGTGTGATCGATTTCACATATAAAGAGGCACTTGTCATAATTTATTAGGGGATCAAGAATGAAGACCTGCCTTGGCAGATGTTTGTTGGTACTGGTAGTAGGTGTTATACCTACCATATGTTGTTCAATGACTTTGGAGCAAGTGATCGCTCACACTTTAGAGACGAACCCAGAGCTTCAAGCTGCTAAAAATGAAAAACTGTCCAGAATCTACGAGGTAAAGCAAGCCCGAGCCGGTTATTTGCCCTCCCTATCCCTCGATGCAGGCGTCGGGCATGAGACCCGAACTGCCCCTGCAACCGATAATCAGGAAAACGATGCGACGCGTACCGAGCTGGGCTTAAGAGCAAGCCAGACCATTTTCGACGGATTTTCAACCCATCAAGAGGTGCAGCGACAGAAGGCTCGGGTTGAGAGTGCAAGCTTTAATGAAATGGCAACGGGTGAGCATTTGGCGTTGAAAACGGCTGAAGCTTACCTAAGTGTGTTGCGTCAGGCCAAGTTACTCGACCTCGCTCGCGAAAGCCTTTGGGAACATCAGAATATCTATGACCAGATGAAACTCCGCAAAGACACTGGAGTTGGAAGTAAGGCGGACCTGGATCAGATAGCCGCCCGTTTAGCGCTGGCAAACTCCAATATGGTGGTTTCACAAAATAACCTGATAGATGCGCAGAGTAATTTTTACCGTTTAGTCGGCTTATACCCTAATTTGGAAAACATGCAAAAACCCGATCTTCTTCCCGTTATCCCCAAAAACAGGGAAGAAGCTTTAGCGTTGGCTGTTGATGGGCACCCAACTTTAAAAGTAGCAGCGGCGGATGTAAAAGCTGCAGTGGCGCAGCATAAAGCATCAAAAAGCGCTTATTGGCCAAGGTTGAACCTCGAGGTGGATAAACGGTGGGATGAAAACATCGGCACTATTGAAGGGGAAGATGAAGATTTTGTTGTGGCTTTGCGTATGAGTTTTGATATATATCAAGGTGGAAAAAACCGGTCCAAAGCCAAACAGACGGCTTATCTATTGGAAGAAGCAAAAGATATTCGTAACCTTTCTCGCCGGCAGGTTGTTGAAAGCATGAGCCTTTCCTGGAACGCCTACGATGCACTAAATACTCAGCTTCAGTATTTACAGCAGCACAAGAATGCAGCTCAGTCGACAAAAGAAGCTTACGCAAAACAATTTAATATCGGCAAAAGAACGCTTTTGGATTTGCTCAACACAGAAACCGAAGTGGTCGAATCCAAAAGAGCTTATACCAATGCAGAGTATGATCTGCTTTTTGCCAGCTATCGAATTCTAAATGCAGCAGGGAAGCTGGTTAACGCGTTACAACCTAAATAGAGCGCGTATAAAAAAATATTAACCATTATGAGAAAAAAACATTAAGACAAAAAAAATCGCTAAGGGGTGTAGGTGTTAGGTTAATTATATGGCAGAAAAAAATATTTCCGCAGCAGACTCCGATCGTGCAGTGATCGGTAAAGTAGGAAAAGTGCAGGGCGATAACTACATCGTTTTGGCTAATGGAGAAAAACAAATAGTCAGGGAAGGTCAGCCTCTTCATCTGGGTGATCAAGTTGTCACACAGGGCAGTAGTGCAATTGTTTTACAGTTGGATGGCGCTGATGCGCTGAGCCTGGGGCATGATCAAACCTTAACTCTGGATCAGCAGCTGTTGGATTTAATTCGTGGCATTACGCTCGACGACGGTTTGGATGAGTCGGTGAATTTCGAGCTGATTGCACAAGCCATTGAGGAAGGGCAAAATCTTGAAGAACTTCTTCCTCCAACAGCCGCCGGTGGTGGACAACCTACTACTGCGAACTCCAGCTCATCCAGTGCCGAAGGTGTTCGCATCGAGCGCACTGCTGCTGAAGTTACACCAGAAAGTGGTTTTGAAACGCAATCAGTACCGCAAATAAACACCGCTGCTACAGAATTTAATGACCCTGATCCGTTTAATCAACGCCCGACTACGACTGGTATTGATAACCTTTCTATTGACCAGGGGCAGACCCTTGAACTCGGACTTACACAGTTTTTTTCTGATCCAGATGAAAATCAAACTCTTACTTATGAGCTAACAGCGGACTCGGTTCTACCTGATGGTGTGGTGTTTGATTCCGCAACGGGTTTGCTATCGGGTGTTCCTACAAATGCGGCTGCGCTGACTGGCGATGGCAGCTATCAAATAACAGTGGTTGCAACGGATAGCTCATCGGCGATCAACAATTCGGTAGAAACCACTTTTACCATTCAAGTCAATAATGTAAATGATCAACCTGTAGTAACGGCTGGAACTGACCTGGGAGAAATACAGGAAGATCATTCGATAATTATTTCGGAACAGCAACTACTTGCGAATGCCAGTGACATCGATGGTGATGTCTTAACCATTAGCGACCTGACCATACTTCAAGGCGATGGGGTCGTTACAGATAATGGTGATGGAACCTTCACTTTTACACCGGCTGCAGATTGGCACGGTGATGTTCAGTTTTCCTATGTAATTAACGACGGTAACGGTGGAACCGTTTCTTCTCAAGCAGATTTAACCGTTGCTGCGGTAAATGATGCCCCGGTTGCCGTGAATGACGGGATTACATCAACGAATGTAAATGCCCCTATTACTCTGAACCTTTTATCCAACGACTACGATGTTGATGGTGACTCTATAAGTTTTTATTCGGTGACAGCAAATCGTGGCACTTTAGTTGTTAATCCGGACAACACCATTACCTATACACCTCCTTCGGATTATGTCGGGCGGGATTTTATTTCCTACACCATAACCGATGGCAATGGAGAAACCGCTACATCCATAGCGTTAGTCAATATCACGGATGGTAACTTGCCGCCAGAGTTGGGTGCAGACACCGTTGTAGATGTCAATGAAAACGCGGTTGATGTAGGCAATTATGCTGCAACGGATCCTAATGGTGACAATCTTACCTATTCGTTGGTTGGTGCTGATGCAGCACTTTTTCAGATTGATGCATCAGGATATTTACAATTTATACAAGCACCCGATTATGAAGCGGGACAGGCCGGCCCCTATAATGTCACGGTTGTCGCCACGGACGATGGCTTTGGGAATTTACAAAGCACGCAAAATGTAACAGTCAATGTAGTTGACCTTATAGATGAAACGCCGGTTCTCGGTGCAAATACTACCGTTGATATCGTTGAAAATGAAACCGCTGTTGGAAATTTTTCTGCAACCGATGCAGATAATAACGATACCCTTACCTACAGCCTAAGTGGTGCCGATGCAGAATTATTTCAAGTTGATTCTGCGGGTAACCTAAGTTTTATTTCCGCACCAGACTACGATGCAGGACAAACTGGTCCATATCAA
Source organism: Teredinibacter sp. KSP-S5-2 (assembly GCF_032773895.1). NCBI lineage: Bacteria > Pseudomonadati > Pseudomonadota > Gammaproteobacteria > Cellvibrionales > Cellvibrionaceae > Teredinibacter > Teredinibacter sp. KSP-S5-2. Next base: position 904,644 of record NZ_CP120416.1, read on the forward strand.
GTCATTGTGATGGCCACGGATTTAGCCGGTTTGACTGATTCACAAACGGTTACCGTTAATGTGACCAATGTGTTGGAAAACACTGCGCCCGTACTCGGCAGTGATACTTCCATTGTGGTCGCAGAAAATACGACAAGCATTGGTAATTTCTCGGCGACAGATGGCGAAGGCGATACGATTACTTATTCCATCGGTGGTGCAGATGCGTCACTTTTCCAGATAGATGCAAATGGGAATTTAAGTTTTATTTCTGCCCCCAATTTTGAGGCAGGTGAGACTGGTCCATATAATATAACTATTACCGCCACTGATGATGGAGAGGGAAATCTTTCCACTACACAAAATGTCACTGTGAACGTCAGTGACGTAAACGAAGCACCGTCGTTGGGTGCCGATGCTACGGTCAGTGTTGCGGAAGGTGAAACATTGGTTGGCAGTTACGCCGGTACCGATCCTGAAAATGACACGTTGAATTATTCTCTCTCTGGAACAGACGCGGCCTTATTTACGATTGATAATACTGGCCAGTTAAGTTTTATTACTGCGCCAAATTACGAAGCCGGTGAAACTGGGCCGTATCAAGTTATTATTACTGCAACGGACCCAGATGGTTTAACTTCGAATACCCAAACCATTACAGTCAATGTCAGTGATGTCAATGAAGCACCGTCGTTAGGTGCCGATACCACTGTCAGTGTTGTCGAAGGTGAAACATTGGTTGGCAGTTACGCCGGTACCGATCCTGAAAATGATACGTTGACTTATACTCTTTCTGGCACTGATGCAGCGCTATTTAGTATTGATAACACCGGTCAATTAAGTTTTGTTACGGCACCCAATTATGAAGCCGGTGAAACAGGCCCCTATCAAGTAATCATTACGGCAACCGATCCAGACGGTTTAACTTCGAATACACAAACCATTACGGTAAACGTGAGCGATGTAAACGAAGCACCGTCGTTAGGCGCGGATGCCACGGTCAGTGTTAATGAAGGTGAAACACTGGTTGGTAGTTTTGTTGGCTCCGATCCAGAAAACGATACGCTCGCATATTCTCTTTCTGGTACAGACGCCGCACTATTTAGTATTGATAATAACGGCCAGTTAAGTTTTGTTACGGCACCCAATTATGAAGCCGGTGAAACAGGGCCTTATCAAGTTATTATTACTGCAACGGACCCAGATGGTTTAACCTCGAATACCCAAACCATTACGGTCAACGTGAGTGATGTCAATGAAGCACCGTCGTTAGGTGCGGATGCCACGGTCAGTGTTGTTGAAGGTGAAACACTGGTTGGTAATTATGCGGGCACCGATCCTGAAAATGACGCGCTCACATATTCTCTTTCTGGAACTGATGCCCCGTTATTTAGTATTGATAATAATGGTCAATTAAGTTTTGTTACGGCACCCAATTATGAAGCCGGTGAAGCCGGGCCTTATCAAGTTGTTATTACTGCAACGGACCCAGATGGTTTAACCTCGAATACGCAAACCATTACGGTCAATGTGAGTGATGTAAACGAAGCACCGTCGTTAGGTGCGAATGCCACGGTCAGTGTTAATGAAGGTGAAACGCTGGTTGGTCGTTTTGTTGGCACCGATCCTGAAAATGATGCGTTGACTTATACTCTTTCTGGCACTGATGCCGCGTTATTTAGTATTGATAATAACGGCCAATTAAGTTTTGTCACTGCACCGAATTATGAAGCCGGTGAAACTGGGCCGTATCAAGTAATCATTACTGCAACCGATCCAGATGGTTTAACATCGAATACTCAAACGATTACGGTGAATGTCAGTGATGTCAACGAAGCACCGTCGTTAGGTGCGGATGCCACGGTCAGTGTTGCCGAAGGTGAAACACTGGTTGGTAGTTTTGTTGGCTCCGATCCAGAAAACGATACGCTCGCATATTCTCTTTCTGGTACAGACGCCGCGCTATTTAGTATTGATAATAACGGCCAGTTAAGTTTTGTTACGGCACCCAATTATGAAGCCGGTGAAACTGGGCCGTATCAAGTAATCATTACTGCAACGGATCCAGACGGTTTAACCTCGAATACCCAAACCATTACGGTAAACGTGAGCGATGTAAACGAAGCACCGTCGTTAGGTGCGGATGCCACGGTCAGTGTTGCGGAAGGTGAAACATTGGTTGGCAGTTACGCCGGTACCGATCCTGAAAATGACACGTTGAATTATTCTCTCTCTGGAACAGACGCGGCCTTATTTACGATTGATAATACTGGCCAGTTAAGTTTTATTACTGCGCCAAATTACGAAGCCGGTGAAACCGGGCCGTATCAAGTAATCATTACTGCAACGGATCCAGACGGTTTAACTTCGAATACACAAACCATTACGGTCAACGTCAGTGACGTGAATGAAGCGCCGTCGTTAGGCGCGGATGCCACGGTCAGTGTTGCCGAAGGTGAAACGCTGGTTGGAAATTACACTGGCAGCGATCCAGAAAATGACACACTCAGTTACAGTTTAAGTGGAACTGATGCTGGGTTATTTGCCATCGATACTAATGGCCAATTAAGTTTTGTTACGGCACCCAATTATGAAGCCGCTGAAACTGGGCCGTATCAAGTAACAATTACGGCAACCGATCCAGACGGTTTAACATCGAATACACAAACCATTACGGTCAACGTGAGCGATGTCAATGAAGCACCGTCGTTAGGCGCGGATGCCACGGTCAGTGTTAATGAAGGTGAAACTCTGATTGGTAACTACGCAGGTACCGATCCTGAAAACGACACGCTCAGTTACAGTTTAAGTGGAACTGATGCCGGTTTATTTACCATCGACACTAATGGTCAGTTAAGCTTCGTTACGGCACCCAATTATGAAGCAGGTGAAACCGGGCCGTATCAAGTAATCATTACTGCAACCGACCCAGATGGTTTAACGTCCAATACGCAAACCATTACGGTAAACGTGAGCGATGTAAACGAAGCGCCGTCGTTAGGTGCGGATGCCACGGTCAGTGTTGTCGAAGGCGAAACACTGGTTGGTAGTTTTGTTGGCTCCGACCCAGAAAATGACGCACTCACATATTCTCTTTCTGGCACCGATGCTGGGTTATTTGCCATCGATACTAATGGCCAATTAAGTTTTGTTACGGCACCCAATTATGAAGCCGGTGAAACCGGGCCTTATCAAGTAATCATTACAGCAACCGATCCAGACGGTTTAACGTCCAATACGCAAACCATTACGATCAATGTGAGTGATGTAAACGAAGCGCCACAAATGGATACTGCTGTTACAGTTAGCGTGGCTGAAAACACGGTTGCTGTTGGTACATTCACAGGAACCGACCCGGACGGCGATCCGTTAACCTACAGCATAAGCGGTACCGATGTTGCATTGTTTACAATTGATTCCAGCAGCGGTGCGCTGAGTTTTATTACTGCTCCAAATTATGAGGCGGGTGAAACCGGCCCATACGAAGTAGTGATTACAGCTACAGATCCTGGTGGTCTAACATCAAACACTCAAACCGTTACTATCAATGTTACTGATGTGAGTGAAGCGCCAGTTATTACTGCAATCGACAGCAGTGTCGCGCCGAGTAATTTGGTATTTGAAACAACATTTGATGGCAATGCATTCCCAACATCCGGTGGTAATGGTCAATCCAACGCAAATGGTATTTTGCCTGGCAATCTCGTGTTTGAGGTTGAAACCGATGTGCGTATTCAATTTATTTCTGAGTCGGCCGGTTTTGATAATGTTCTCGGATGGTATTCCGTTAATGACAATGGGGAAATTACCGGCGCAGATATTATTTGGCAGAACGCAAATACAGTGGTGGCAAACGGTCAACAAAATATTGTCATCGAAGGTGTTCCCGCAGGGCAAATGGGGTTCTTCCTGATTCAGGATGGTTATGATCCAACGTTAGCTCAGGCGGAACTCAATGCGTTTATGGCTGGTAATGGTGTTTTGCGGTTTGAAGACGCCGAAGGGAATCTGGCAAATGCGTCTGATTCCAATGTTGCTCTGGTTTATTATTCAGAAGGAACGGAACAAAACCCTGCCGGAACGAGAACAGTGTTGCCAAACACCTCTTTGTCATTGGCTGGGGCGTTAAACCCGGATGGTTTCGAACATGTTATGTCCGGTATTGATGGTACGGATAACTCCCAACTCATTGTTGGTTTCGAAGACTTGTATGCCGCTCCGTTAACTAATCCTGGCGGTTACACGGTTGATTGGGATCTACGCGATATCGTATTCAGTGTGTCTGCTGATACTGTGACACATTCTTATAGTGACATTGGTGCAAACTTGTCCATTACGGACGATGGTGCTGAACTGGTTTCTGCCGAAGTAAATATTGCTATCGGGCGAGCAGATGATTATCTGTATACCAGCGATGCAACTGAAACCTTGGCTGCGGGTTACGGTATTACACTGAGCTATGACGCAGAATCTAAAGCCCTAAGTCTTTCTGGTAATGCGACGGTTGCGCAGTACGAAGAAGTGATGTCGGCAATTCAGATTGCTAATTCCGGTCAGATGGGTAGCGACCACAGAGAAATTCAATACATTGCGACGGATACAGATGGGAATACCAGTGATGTTGCTTTGGTGACACTGAACTCAAACCCTTCATACAATTATTCCGCCGACGATTATATTGAAGGTGATGATGGTGCCAATCTACTTATTGGTAGAGAAGGCGAAGATATTATGTTTGGTGGAGCTGGACAGGATACCTTCCAGTGGAACAGTGGTGATGATGGCAGTTTAATTTCCCCAATCACTGATACCATTAGAGACTTTACCCTTGGCTCTTCTGGCGATACCCTGGATTTCGCTGATGTATTGCAGGGCGAGTCTCTGGATGCTTCAGTGTTGGATGCTTATTTTGATATTTCATTTGATGGTGCAGATTCAACGGTTTCGGTTGATGTGGATGGTGATGGTAGCGGCAGTACTTTGGACGTTGTGCTAACTGGTGTAGACTTAACGTTACTCGGTACCAGTGACCAACAAATTATTCAGCAGTTAATCGATGATGGAAACCTTCATACCAACTAAAAAACAACGGACTACGTATTCAATAAAAACGGCTTTAATAACGATTAAAGCCGTTTTTTTGTTGTATATGTGCATTGGAAACCCCGCGTTTGCGGCATCAAATGACATCACATTGCAGTCAGAGTTGGTGCAGGGTGGACTCATCTTCGGTCAGGCGGAGCCTGGCGCGACCATTCGGGTTCTAGGGAAAAGTGTTTACGTTGATGCACAAGGCAACTTTATTTTCGGATTGGGGCGTGATGTTAAATCGACGTTAGATATCGTTGTTAATGGGGAAAGTAAAAGCTATCCGGTTAAACAGCGTCAGTATAAGTTGCAAAAAATTGAAGGGGTTGATCAGAAATACGTAAAACCACCTGCGTCAGTGCAGGAGCGCATCAAAAATGATGCCGCATTAGTTTGGCAAGCCCGCCAGGGGTTGCTGAAAAAAAACTATTTTGCAGAAGGTTTTATCTGGCCGGCTGAAGGCCCAGTAACCGGAGTTTATGGAAGCCAACGAATATTTAACGGCGTGCCCAAGCGCCCCCATTATGGGCTGGATATTGCTGGCCCGATTGGCGCCAAGGTTGTTGCTCCCGTTTCAGGTGTGGTAACCCTTAGTCATAATGATATGTATTACTCTGGCGGCACTCTGGTAATTGATCATGGCTATGGCCTGACATCGACCTTTATCCACCTCAGCCGTATACACGTTACGAAGGGCGAAGAAATAAAACAGGGTCAGCTGATTGCAGAAATCGGCGCAACCGGGCGTGTCACCGGGCCCCACCTGGACTGGCGTATGAACTGGTTTGACCAGCGTCTTGACCCCTATCTTGTGCTTCCTGAGAGAAATGAGGCTAAAGCCGAGTAATCTTGACCCGATATAGAGACACAGAGGCCGTCTGCGGTGTAGTATTCGCCCTCTGAATTTCTCTGACTCAAATGGCTAAAAACGCATGATTGATCAAAAGTTGCTCAGCATTCTTGTTTGCCCGGTAAGTAAAGCACCGCTTACTTACGACAAAGAAAATCAAGAGTTATTATGCGCTGCGAGTGGGCTGGCATATCCGATTCGGGACGATATCCCAGTGATGCTTGAAAGTGAGGCGCGTGAACTGACATTAGAAGAAAAAGAACGTTTAGCCTCAAAGACTAAATAAATCTGGGAGCGTGAGGGCCGAAACATGGCGGAAGAAACGATTTTCACCAAGATCATGAATGGCGATATTCCGGCAGACATCGTCTATGAAGATGATGACTGCATTTGCATTAATGACATCAGCCCCAAAGCGCCGACACACGTATTAGTTATCCCCCGTAAACCAATCCCCCGGTTAGCTGATGCAACGACAGAAGATAAAGCCTTACTTGGCCAGCTTATGTTGAAAGTGGGTGATATCGCCCGTCAATTAGGGGTCGATGAAGCATTTCGGGTTGTGATCAATAACGGTGAAGCTGCAGGTCAAACCGTTTTCCATCTCCATATACACATTCTGGCGAACAAAACCTTCTCTGAAAGTTCGCTAGGTATGTCATAACAAGCGAAAGTATTAAGGTCAAAAATAAACAATGAAAAGCGCAGAAATTCGCGAAGCCTTTTTGAAGTTCTTTGAAAGTAAAGGCCACGAAGTTGTCGGCAGTAGTTCTTTAATTCCTGGGAACGATCCGACATTGCTATTTACCAACGCTGGCATGGTGCAATTTAAAGACGTTTTTTTGGGCGAAGACAAGCGTCCGTACGCCCGTGCAGCTAGTTCACAACGTTGTGTGCGCGCAGGTGGTAAACACAACGACCTGGAAAACGTAGGCTACACTGCCAGACATCACACTTTCTTTGAGATGTTAGGTAATTTCAGTTTCGGCGACTATTTCAAGCGTGAAGCTATTCAGTATGCCTGGGAATTTTTAACTCAGGTTATGAATTTACCTGAAGAACGTTTATGGGTAACGGTGCATATATCTGACGATGAAGCTGCAGATATCTGGCTGAAAGAAGTGGGCGTGAGCGCCGACCGTTTCTCCCGTCTCGACGAAGACAACTTTTGGCAAATGGGCGATACCGGCCCATGTGGTCCAAGCTCAGAAATTTTTTATGATCATGGTGAAGATGTTCCAGGTGGTCCTCCGGGAAGTGAAAACGACGATCTGGATCGTTATATCGAAATCTGGAACCTGGTCTTTATGCAATACGAGCGTCAAACAGATGGCTCGCTCGTGCCACTACCCAAGCCCTCTGTTGATACTGGAATGGGGCTTGAGCGGATTGCTGCGGTTATGCAGGGCGTACACAGTAATTACGAAATAGATCTATTTCGGGCATTACTTAAAGCCGCAGCGGAAGCAACAAATACAACAGATCTGGAAAATAAATCTCTCCGGGTTATTGCGGACCATATTCGCTCCTGTGCATTTTTGATCTGTGACGGTGTTATGCCATCAAATGAAGGCCGCGGTTATGTGTTACGTCGGATTATTCGCCGCGCGATTCGTCATGGTCATAAGTTGGGTCAGAAAAATCATTTCTTTAATTGCCTTGTGTCTGCACTTGTTGAACAGATGGGTGAAGCCTATCCAGAACTTGCAGAGAAGCAGGCACAAATTGTTAAAGTGTTGTTGACTGAAGAGGAGCAGTTTGCGAAAACCCTGGATAAAGGGATGACCGTACTGGAACAAAAACTTGCTGAATTAAATGGGCAGGTTATATCTGGTGAAACTGTTTTCTTGCTTTATGACACATACGGTTTCCCCGCGGACTTGACTAATGATATCGCTCGGGAAAAAGGGCTGACATTAGACCTCGAATCCTACGAAAAACTAATGGAAGAGCAGAAAAAACGTGCCAGAGAATCTGGTGCGTTTAAGATTGACTATACCGATACCTTGTCTCTTGAGGGCGAAACGGAGTTTGTTGGTTATCAGTCCTTGTCTAATAGTTCAGCGGTAACCGCGTTAATAAAAGGAAATCAGCAGGTCGACGAAATCGTCGAAGGTGATGAGGCAGCAGTTGTTCTTTCATCAACAGCTTTTTACGGTGAGTCCGGTGGGCAAGTTGGTGATACGGGCTACATATTGTTTGATTCTGGAAAGTTTGAAGTTCGTGATTGCCAAAAAAGTGGTGGCCAACATATTCACCTTGGGGTGATGTTGAGCGGAAAACTTTCGACAGGTGAAGCGGTCAATACCGAAGTCTCTGAAGACGTTCGACAAGCGACCGCACTTAACCACTCTGCAACCCACTTATTACACGCTGCTTTACGTGAAGTACTGGGTGAGCATGTAACGCAAAAAGGCTCTCTTGTTGATTCTGAAAAATTGCGTTTCGACTTTTCTCATTTTGAAGCGGTTTCACTTGAACAGCTTGCAGAAATCGAAACCATCGTTAATCAGCAAATTCGCGCAAACACACCCGTTGAAACAAAAGTTTGTTCAATGGACGAAGCAAAACAAGCGGGTGCAATGGCGTTGTTTGGTGAGAAGTATGGTGAAACTGTTCGCGTTCTATCGATGGGCGGTGGCTTCTCTGTTGAACTGTGTGGTGGTACTCATGTTTCTCGAACAGGGGATATCGGCTTGATGCATATTGTTGCCGAATCCGGTATTGCTGCAGGTGTAAGACGGATCGAAGCTTACACTGGTGAGCATGCTTTGAATGCATTTACTCACATCGAAGAGCAGTACAAAAAAGCTGCTTCCGTTGTGAAAGCAAAACCAGAGTTACTCGTTGAAAAACTTGAGCAGTTAGTAATTCAAAGCCGGGCGCTTGAGAAAGAAATCGCAGCGCTAAAAGGTAAGCTAGCGTCGGCCTCAGCCGATGACTGGTTGAATGAAGCTCAGGATATCCAGGGAATAAAAGTGTTGGTGAAAACTCTGGATGGAGCAGACCCTAAGTCCTTGAGGGATACATTAGACCAGCTTAAAAACAAACTGGGCTCTTCCGTTGTTGTGTTGGCTACCGCCAGTGACAAGGTGAGCATCGTTGCAGGTGTGAGTAAAGATGTTACAGGGAAAGTAAAAGCCGGCGATATAATGAAATTTGTTGCTCCGCAAGTCGGTGGAAAAGGCGGTGGACGCCCGGATATGGCGCAAGGTGGAGGGACAGACATTGCTGCGTTACCACAAGCAATGGCATCTATAACCCCTTGGTTGCAGGAATCGTTAGAGAGCTGACATTTTTTTCCAAGATTTAATCATAATGGTTAACTTTTGGTAAAAATTGGTGTTTAATTGGCGCCCCTTTATAGAGGCCTTATTTTGAATTTTCGTATTACAGAGTAAATTCATGGCATTATTTGTACATAAATACGGTGGTACTTCGGTAGGCACGACCGATAAAATTAAAGCCGTTGCCAAAAAAGTAGCCAAATTTCGTGACGACGGACATGATATTGTCGTCGTTGTTTCTGCTATGAGCGGTGAGACCAATCGTCTTATTGGATTAGCTCAAGAGATGCAAGAAAAGCCCGACAACCGGGAAATGGACGTACTTGTCTCCACTGGAGAGCAGGTCACCATTGCACTTTTATGCATGGCGCTTAAAGATCTTGGTTACGATGCGAGGTCCTACACGGGAGGGCAGGTCAGAATTCTGACTGATGATTCTCATACTAAGGCACGTATTCAAGAAATTGATGTCGAAAGAATGAAAGGCGACTTGTCTGCAGGTCGAGTGGTAGTTGTAGCAGGTTTCCAAGGTGTTGATGAGCATGGCAATATCACCACCCTCGGTCGAGGCGGTTCGGATACCACCGGTGTGGCTTTGGCAGCGGCGTTAAAAGCGGACGAATGTCAAATTTACACTGATGTTGATGGGGTATATACAACAGACCCAAGAGTCGTAGATAGTGCAAGAAGGTTAGAGCGTATTACCTTCGAAGAAATGCTTGAAATGGCCAGCTTAGGTTCCAAAGTTCTGCAAATTAGATCTGTTGAATTTGCTGGTAAATATAATGTCCCTCTCCGAGTGCTCTCTTCGTTTGAAGATGGGCCAGGTACCTTGATAAGCTTAGATGAGGAAGCAAAAACTATGGAACAAGCAGCAGTCTCTGGCATAGCGTTTAACCGGGACGAAGCAAAAGTTTCAATCCTTGGAGTTCCAGACGCACCAGGCGTCGCTTCGACGGTTCTTTCCGCCGTAGGGGATGCCAATATTGAAATTGATGTGATTGTACAAAACGTAGCCGCTGATAACACAAACGACATCACTTTCACGGTTCATCGCAACGATGTTGATAAGGCAAAAGCGATACTTGAGGGCGTAGCTCTGGAGTTGGGCGCTCGCGAAGTGTCAACTGATGCAAAAATCGCAAAAGTTTCCATTGTGGGTGTTGGTATGCGCTCCCATGCTGGTGTAGCCTCTAAAATGTTTAAAGCATTGGCTGCGGAAAACATCAATATTCAGATGATTACCACTTCTGAAATTAAGATTTCCGTTATCATTGATGAACGATATCTGGAGCTAGCGGTACGAGCGCTTCACTCTGCCTTTGATTTGGATGCCAAATCCGAAGCATAATATCGCGTATAATACGGAAAGCAGGTGCTCTTCTGCTGAGGAAGAGCGTATTTAAACTTAAAAATACATTGTTGGCTGGTTTTAATCAAAAGTCCGTGCTAAACCTTTCTACATAGGTTGGCATACCAAAACAAAAAAAAGGGCTGATTACGAAAATCGGCAGTGGGGTCAACAAGATATTACTTTACCACTGTGACACAGGATTACAGGAAGGAGATTTTAAATGCTAATTTTAACCCGCCGTATTGGCGAAACACTTATGGTAGGCGATGATGTAACCGTTACTGTACTGGGTGTAAAAGGTAACCAAGTACGTATCGGCGTAAACGCCCCAAAAGAGATCGCGGTTCACCGTGAAGAAATCTATCAGCGCATTCAGAACGAAAAAAGACAACAAGCTGAAAACGGAAATAGCTAGATTCTAATACAAAGGCAGGGTTTGACTGAGTAATCCCGATAAATTATTGGTTTTATTCACTTTTTTTCAAAATAATGTCTTCCTGCCCTTTGATTTTTCCCACAGTATTGCTATTATTCTGCGCCCAGATAAGGGGCCAGGTTAGCATACTTGGTTCTAACGGAGAGGTGGCCGAGTGGCCGAAGGCGCTCCCCTGCTAAGGGAGTATACGGTGAAACGTATCGAGGGTTCGAATCCCTCCCTCTCCGCCATCATTATTGAAACGCCGAGACATGAGATCTCGGCGTTTTGGTTTCTAGACCCCAGTAACTGCGGGCTCTAGCGGCGAGTTGGTTAGATATTCCCCAATTTCACCCTCCGCTTATTTCTCGAACAAAACGTACAAAAACCTCTCAAATTCTCCAAAAATCTCCATTTTTCCCCAAAACGGAGGTATTTCGAGATACCTCCGAAACTCCTTTAAAATCAATAAGTTAATAACCCTACGAAAAAAGGTTTTTGTGTGAATGGGGGGAGGGGAGGGAAATTCGAAATCTCGATACATTTCGTATTTTTGTACAAATTGTTCGAGTCGTAAACTGTTTTTCTAAAAGTAGGATAAATTTTTACCTTTCCAATTATTTAATAAATTTACAGAGATATTTCTTGGTGTTGAACTCGTTCAAAAAATGATTTTTGGATGTGGTGTTATAGTTTCGGAAACTGGGTATTAAAACGCATAAGAAATTCTCATAGTTTTTTATAAGGAGCTTTTTCATGAGGGAGGTTATCTGCCTGCTTTCCTTTCTGTTTTTGTCCTCGTGTTCCATTGCAAGTGAAGGTGAAATTAAGATTCCTGCCAGTGACTCCCAGCGATTGATTCCAGGTAACTTAGATTGGTATATAGAGTCTTTTATGGGGGCTTATTGTGTGGCCAGCGCCGAATGGCTGAAGTGTATCTTGTAGGGGGCTGGACGCCACAGAGGGTCTTAGTTGGTGTAACTATAGCGTTGCTTCTCCTTCTACTATTCAAGAGCAAGCGTATGAAGAGTTGCTCTCAACTTATATTTTGTCACCACAAACGAGAGTGTTAAATGCGATGATCTTTCGACTGAATAAACTATTGCCTTGCAGGGATTTAAAATGAAACTAACGGTACGAAAAATTTGAGGGGGAAGTAGAGTGTTTAGGATAGAGCTATTTTTATCAGAATTAATCGCAGCCATCTTGGTTGGAACTATCCCATGTTTTCTTATCACCTTAGGTGGTGGACTTGATTCGACCGTAGACTTCTTGGAATCTATTGATATTTCGGATTTCAGTATGAACTACGCTTTGGCCTTGTATTTGGCTTCCCTGGTTGTGGTGTATTGCTCTCGTTACATTCCTAGAAGTAATGATCATGCGACATTCAGAGTTTTGCTTTATCGAGAAATATTCAAAAAAAGCGGCTCCGTATTGGCTAGTATTTTTAGATTGCTCACTGGGGTTCTAGTGGCGTTGGGGATTATTTCAGCATTGCACTTACCGGAGGCTGGTTGGGAGCTTACTCTGGTTTGTTTTGTACTTTGCTTGTTTTTTTGGGTTGCCGCTTCATTTTTTGAATATATATCCTCAGTAGCTCAAGGGGTTGAGCATCGGTTACCTACCTAAGGTCAGAGCAAGCTGCCTAGTGCGCTCCCAAGTAATAGAGATTAGTGGGCTGGGTTGCATTCAATTGGGTTATGGCGTATAAAGAATCTGCTCTTGGTAGGAGCCTGCCGCTCGTCGTTGCGAAGCTTTTTAAGTACTACTTCTTCTAATTTTACTGGCTCAATATTTTTATTCGAGCTTGTTAAGCGGTAGGCGAGCGACGTTTTAAGGCAAGCTAGGAGAGTAAAAATGTTGAATGACAATATCCAGCCATCTACTATCGGTGGTATCAAGCGCCTTGCTAAACAGGTTAAAAAAGCGAATGGCGTTCCTCATCATGAAGCTTTGGATATTGCTGCTCGAAGTGCTTCATTTGAAAATTTCAAGCATGCACGTAAATCCCTTCAAAACCGGACTGTGATTAAATCAAACACTCAGCTATTTTTTACAGTGCATTGGTATGATCGAGAAACCTATGAATCAGGCAGAGAGCTATTAGAAGTTGAGCTTTCTATGCCTTTGCTACAAATCGCCAGCAAGAAGGAATTTGAAAGGTCTAGCGGTCTAGGCCGGTTTAGGTTAGCTTCTCAAGATCATTTCGTTTGTGACGAAATTAGTGAATCGCAAGATCAAGCCAGAAGTAGAATTTGTAAAGCTGTCAGGGTGCTAAAGTTTATTGAGGTAACTGGCTTAAAGCCTAGTAGGGACTACAAAGCGGCTTGTCCAAATAGGGACCACAATAACAAATTACCACAAGCTGACCATTCTACTTATTGGTATGATCCTGATTGCGGGCAATTTATCTTGATTGACGAACCCTATCTTAACCCGGTGGTAGAGGGAGAAAGAGCGGCATGGTCCAAAAAATATAACTGGCACTTACAGTCATCAAAGTGGGCGGGAATGTACTATCCAGGCTATTCAAATATGTTTGTGGCTACGGATGCCTCTACAGGGTATGACTTTAAAGGCTTAATGGCCAAAATTGATGGTATTCCTTATCCATTAACTGCAGAAAATTGGACAGGAACCTCTTCTGAAGGGCATGACACTTTTTATAGTCCTCTTGCTGTCACTCGGCAAGACAAGCAGAGGGCTGTGGCGAAGGGGACTATATATCGTGTTTCAGGTAAAAAAACTCAGCCCATGCAAAACTGGAATGCGCCATATAACGAACGTCGTCCAAATGCTGTTATGTCAATTCAGTCTCACCAACTTGCAGCTCAATTGATAAAAGCTGTTGAGCATTCTAGTGTAATACCTCCAGCCGTTTATAACCGTTTATCACATATTAAGTGCAAATTAGAAGACTGGTTTTTTTCTGAGTATTCAGCTGATGTAACAAATGAATATGGCTTTTTCTATTACGGTGGTATTGATGCAAATGATCCATTTCTTCAACGAGCTCAGTCCTTGGAGGGCGTCGCAATCCTACTGCAGCAGCTGAAAGATATATTGCTTGATGCCTACACCGATTGTGAGCCTTTGAGAAAGATGATTGGTAAGCTCGATACTTCCATCAAGTTAACCGCTAAGCTATTAGGAAAGTAGTTTCTCGGTGTGTCTAACTAAAGCCTGTCCAATTCTATAGCATGGGCAGGCTTTTCATTGTGGTATATGGTAAAAAATTAAGACCTATTAATTCTTTCGTTGTACCATTCGAAATGAAATGTAGTATTGATTGTCCATTTTATTTTCCTTTGAACGAGCGTCTCAAAAGGTAAATAGGTGTGAGAAGGTAAGTTTTCAAATAGAGGTTCAAGACTCTTTTGTACATGCTCAAACCCTAGAATAGATGCGTACTCATGCAGTTGTTTCTGTATAGTGCTTAAAGTACTTATTCTGGAATCGAAACCAAACTGTGTGCTGGATTGTTGATAAAGGTCTTCCAGTACGTTATGTAGTGTTTCTCTTAGTCCACAGCAATTGGTTGTTATTGCAACCTTGTCCCACGGTGTTAGTTCACTTAGATTTCCATGCCCAAACGCGACCATTCGCGTTACTAGGTTTCTTTTTTCGAGATTGCAGAACCCTACAACTGTGGAAATGTTCAATATCGAACGAGTATTTTCTTTAGACATTAGTGAGCCATATTGTTCAATATATGCTTCATGAAAAATTGAGTGGGCTAGTTTCTCATCCCACCATGTCCAAATTAGACAAACGATCATTGCATCATATCGGTTTTCACTCCGAAGAATTTCAAGAATGCTCTTTTTGCAAAATGTTGGGTATATTTTTGAAATATCAATTTCTTCGGATGGACAGGCCCCCCAGTATGAGAAACAACTTGGCCACAACTGAGTGATTTCCGTCAGAACTTTCGCAAAATATGCCTCGTGTAGAGATAGTGTGACTCGTTCATTGGCATACTCTATAAGTTCAGTAATTTCTTTCTTTATATTTTGCCCTTCTGGAAAAGTTACTCTAGCTCCACCGGGGCCAGATATTCTAATTGAATTCTTAGATTCAACGATCACGTCCTCTTCTGAGTAGTGATTTATTGGGCATAGAAAGCGTTCAAATAGTCTTAGGAAAGATTTCGGGAAATATCGAGACGCTAAAAACCAACCCTTTCCGTTTTTAGAGGAGAGTAATTTTGATTCGATCTTGTCCCCATTGAAAATTTCAAAATCGAAAATCTCTCTATTTCTTTTCGTTTCTAATAGTTCAAGCTCTAAAGATGAGGTGGCTGTATGAGAGTAAAACAGAATTAATTTATCCGCACCTGTTCTAACGAGCGTATCATAGAATTTTTTTTCTTGATATAGCCCGATGGGATTAAGGCTATAAGCATTATGCTTACAGCTCACTGCCCATTTTTCCTTTACTCCTTTTTCGTTGATGAGAAAGAGCAAATCTCTTCCGCCATCTTGTCCTCGAGTTGCACACTCTATAAATTCAGCATCATATAGCACGCCAAAAAACTCTTGTGCAAATAGCTCAAACCCATCGATATTTTTTTCATCATATTTGTTGTTAGCGTTTGCAGGAGGTATTTCGGTAAAGTCTAGAATGCCCATGGTATATTCCTTTCGATAGTCGTTTATTTGTTGTTAGAGCTATCGTAGCAGTATTTGCTATTTGGGATGCTAGTGTTTAAATTGGGCTGCACTGGATTTCTAAAGTGTGTCTATCGTTGATGTAGATTCTTTGTTATACAGGGGTACAGGCCATTCGATTATAGGCTTCTCCATTTAGTGCCGTCTATGGGGAGTGATTTTGGGGTGGTTAATATTTGTTCAACCCTTGCCTTGGTGATGATCTTATGTCGATTGAAGTGACAATAATATTCGCCAAATAGAATTTTATTATCGGTTCCCAGTATTATTTCCATACTATATTAGTCTTCAGTAAAGCTCGAGCCAAAATAGACCTCTTTAAGGTGGGAGCCGGGTATTAAATTCATAAAGGACAGTTAAATCATGAGCTCAGAAGAAATTAAATCTCTAGTCGAAATTTTCGGTTCTTTTGGCATTGGGGCAATTGTTTCAGGGGGTATAGCTTTCTACCTTGTTAAGTTTTTCTTTCCATCATATGTATCAGAGAAGGCCAAAAATTTAGCCACGAAAGAAGATATTGGATTAATTACCGAAAAAGTCGAAAAGGTCAGGACAGAATATTCAACGGTTTTGGAAGAAGTTAAAACGCTTAATCAGCTTAAGGTAGGGGCGGTGGAAAGAGAGAAGCAGGTTAAGAAAGAGGTGCTGTTAATTGCTGTAGAGTCGATTATAAAGTGTCATAACCGTATAGCTAATTTCTCCAATTTAGAATTGACTGAGCAGGAAATTATGGACGGTTTTTCAGATGATACAGGGAGGATTGCCAAGGTGCATATCGTGGGGTCAGAAGGTACGGTTAAAGCAGTAGTCGACCTTATGGGAGAGATTTCCTCTTCGATTTTAACGTTGAGCTTGGAAAGAATGCCCCTTGGTCAGCGACGAAATCAGATTCTTTTAATTAGCGGGTTCAGAGATAAGGCTCAGTCAAATGCAGATCGCTTGGTCGATCTCATGAAGAATTACAATTTGGAGGGAATAGTAGATAAGAAAGCATGGAGTAGCCTCAATGCGAGTTTTGATCGAGAGTCAGGCCAAGTAGAAGACTATAATAATGAGCTAAATCACCTCTGGAGTGAGCAAAATAGGGAGCATCTTGAATTTGTCGAACGGTGTATGAATCAATTTTTCTACTTATTAGAGCTTCTCCCAAACGTAGTTCTCTCCATTCGTAATGAATTAGATTTAGATATTTCCAGGGACGAGTACATGAAAGTCATGGAAAACAATGTTCAAAAAGGGCAGAAAGTATTTGAACGGTTTATTTCGAGGCTTTCTACTAGTCAATCAGATTAATTTAGAAAGTGCATTTATATGGTGAGTTGTTGGTTTATCTAGTATTCAAATATTTAATTCACTCAACAGTCACTTTGGCCGCAGGTCTGGCTTCTTTTGCCGGAGTGATTCTCGTCTGGTATGTCTCACGTTGGGTAAACATAAAGGTTAAGGGCGTTCTTAATTCTTCCTCTATTGAGCGCTATCCCTCCAGAAATGGAGAATGAGTTGGGGAGAGTAAATCACTTAGCTCTCCAAGCCAAAGTACATTCTCTGATCTTTCCGCAGAATCGGAAGCGACTTTTTAAAATCCGGTGGTGTGTAAATTGAGCTGGAAAGTTTCATTTTGTATTTCTCAAAAAACTCGAGTTTAAAAAATAGCTAATGAATAATAAAAGACAATACCAGAGAACAATCTCCATAAAAATAGACCCAATGAATATTCGAAAGTATGACGGTTTGGCTCTTGATCTAAAAAACCAAACAATGTCTGGCTATATAGGGCAAGAGATTATGCCGCTCATAGGTGATTCTTCTCTTGAATTCAGTAGAGATCGACTCAAAGGGGGGAAGAAAATATTACATACTAGCTCTCGAATGAAAAATACTGTTTGGTTAGACCCTAATCGACAGTTTCTTGACTATGATCATTTGATTGCGGTGGATACAAATACAAAAAAAGTGTGTGGTTCGACAGTATCTATTACTGCAGCATACCATCTTATTATTCAAAACCATGATTCTGGGAAAGCATCATGTGCTGGTTCTGTTTTAGCGTTGTTTGAAGCTTGGAATGTCAAAGAAAAACCTGAGAACATAGGATGGTGGCAGGTATTACAGGGGATCGAAAAAAGACCTCAAAATTTTTTAGGCTCAATCGGTTTTATCGTGGATTCTGACTTGGATAATCATAATAAATTTAACTTAAGAGAAATGCCTATTGTGGGTGATTACTTTTTACCGACCAATGTTCATCTGATGTATGCAAGTGACCAAGGTGGATCTGAGTATTTGTCCTCAAAAATGATCAAGTACTGCCATGATTTGGCTTCAGATCTATTTAAGGAGGAAAATCTGGTGATGAATACAGGAGATCTTCGTCAAGGTGTTGATGGTTTGTACAGCCATTTTCGCCAGTGGGATACCGAGGCTAGAGATCTCAGGCAAATATTTGAACTTATATAAATAGCAATTTCATTTCTATGGTACCTGATTCTGGCTGCCTATACTAAAGTGCTTTCTCTGATCTTCCCATAGTAGCGGAAACGGTTTCTTAAAATCCGCCAAGGTGAGTTGGGCGGGAAATGTTCCCTGCAATATGGCTTCCTGTATATCAGGAGCCAGATACGCCAACCTGAGAATGGGGGAGGCGTAGCCTTCCGCCAAGCCTTCCCCTTCTGACAATTCAGCTATGGACGCGTAGGCACCTTCCAGTAGCATATCATTCCACATATGGGCTTTGAGTAGCGCCTGGAACAGAACAAAGTCATTCGGGCTAAAGCGGTCGGGGTTAACAACTTTTTTCTTGGGTGAAACCATCATCTTTTTCCCTCCATAACGTTTAAGAGATATCGGGATAAAGATTTCAATACGGTCGTTAACTTGATGCACCGTAACTGTGTCTGATTTATGCACTTTTTTTCCTCCTATCATCATTGGCTGCTCGAATTTCGGAAACGAGGTTGGTGATCCCATTTGGCCGTAAGCGAATGCTTATCCCATCTTCAAACAACTGAATTTTTTCAACGAAGAGCTGTATCAATCGAGCTTGCTCGGTATGGTAGAGATGTCCCCACAAGCTTTCGATAGATTGAAGTCCCTCAGCCACATCCTTTTTCGTTAAATCCGTCTTTTCTTCCTGAAGGGCTTCCCAAGTACGAATAAGTATTTCCGGTTGCTGAAACACGGTTTTTAACTGATCAATAATAATGCCCTCGATTTCTCCGGCGCGGACGGTTTTTACCGGACACGTTTCCCGACTGATTTTTTGAGCCGTGTGTGTCACGTAATAGCGATAGCGTTTACCTCTGCGTTTGGTATGAGTAGGTGTCATAAGATGGTCGTCTGGGCCGTAGAGAAGCCCTTTAAGTGGGGAAGGCGTCGCGTGCTCAATAATCTTGGTTTGACAGTGCCCTGATGTGATTTCCTGGGCTGCGTCCCACAAGCCTTCTTCAATAATGGCCTCGTGTTGACCTGGGTACTGTTTATCTTTATGGCGAACACGCCCAGCGTAAATTGGGTTACGCAAAAGCTTATAGAGTGCGGTGCGGGTGAATGGAATTCCGCCGACTTGGTTTCCGGCTTTGGAAATAAACGACTTTGTACGATAGCCTTTCTTATTCAGTTCTTTGCATAGGTGCGTTACAGAGCCCAAATGAATTAACTGGGTGAAGATTTCACGGATAATCTTGGCTTCATTAATGTCAACGATAAGCTTCTTGTTTTCGATGTTATAACCAAGAGGCGGGTTACCTCCCATCCACATCCCCAGCTTTTTCGAGGCAGCAATCTTGTGGAGCACACGCTCCTTGGCATCCTCTCTATGGTACTCCGACACCATCAACACCGAATGCAGTGACAATCTTCCTGCAGCAGTGGAAGTGTCAAAGCTCTCTGTCACGGAAAAGAAACCGACATTGTATTTCTCGAACATCTTGGCCAGGATAGGAAAGTCAAAGAAACTACGCGTAAGCCGGTCGAGTTTATAAATGACAATAATATCCACCAGCCCCATTCGGATATGCTCTAGCAGCTTTTGGAGCCCTGGGCGTTCCAAGTTACCGCCAGATACGCCTGGGTCATTGTAGACATCTGGGATTTCCTGCCACCCCATGTGGGCCTTCGCTTGGATCATAAGACGGCATGTCGCTAATTGGTCATCAATGGAGGTATAGGATTGATCCAACCCCTCTGAATTAGACTTCCGGGTATAGATCGCACAACGTTTCGGAGCGACTTCTAACATTTATCTTTGCCTCCCTTCGTGACGAAATGCATCTATGTGCGGCGTGAGCAAAGGTATGACCGGCAGCCTTTGTCGTGTCTTTGTCTGACTACGAATGGGATGAGGTGGTGTGATCTGATCAAGCGTTAGCGTGTCTACCCCCCGTTTTTTGAAATGTTGATTCAGATCCAAGAGAAGCAAGTCATCACGGGCTAGGGAGTAATACGCAGGAATGACCACGTATTGAAAATCCTGGGATTTCACATCCTCAAGCAACCGTTTCAAAGCGGGGCGGTCGGGAGTGCGGCCAGAATAACCAATGTCTTTATACAGCGTGTAAGTGTGACCCTCGGGAACGGCAGACACCAATTTTTGGACCTGTTGTTGCACATCGTGGTCATTGGTCAGTGTTGCTCGGCGTAGATACAGGGCATAGTTCCGTTTAGGTGCATTAGAAATGTGTTCAGTTTGCATTTTTCTTCTCCCTGAGTGTAAAGAATGACCATCGTAGTAAGCGAAATTGTTGGATTGTCTGTTTGATTTTTTGAAAAAAAGTGGTTGGCTCATCCTCCAATTGATAATCAGAAAGCATCAGCATTGTCTGCAAAGTAAGGCGACCGGCAGTGGTAGAGGTATCTAAGTTTTCTGCAATGGAAATAAAATGCACACCGTGTTGATTCATTGCTTTTACCAGCCTCGAAAAATCCATAAAGTTTCTGGATAGGCGGTTAAGCGTGTAAAAGATGACTATATCGATCTCACCACGGCGAATATCTGTCAGGAGACACTGTAAGCCAGGACGGTCTAACGTCGAACCGGATGCTCCCTGATCCGAGTAGGTTTTTGGGATTGTTCGCCAGCCTAAATGCGCATTCGTCTCGATTATTTGTTGGCAGGTTGCTTGTTGATTTCTGATCGAAGTAACGTGTTGATCGTCTTTCCGTTGATATGACGTGCGAGTGTAAATCGCACAACGTTTGGTTTCTTCGTGCATTGGTTTTTCCTTTTACTTGTACAATGAATTAAAAAATGCTGTCATTTTTTCGGTTTTGATTTTCTGGATTTCCCTTTTGTTTGACTTTTCTTTTCCGTTAGCCCAAAAAACGCAGGGCCAGATATGTGGGTCCCGGTAATGGCTTTGGCAATTTTGGACAGACTGCCGTGGGTTTGTCCCTGGTACTCAAATCCCTCGCGGGTTACCGTTACTTGGTGTTCTACTCCTTTGTACTCACGAGTGATTCGCGTACCAACAACGGGGATATTGAGCTGACTCTTTTTCGGTGCGGGGTCTTGCACGGAATCATCGAGTTTCTCCCGAAGAATTTTCTGTGCGGCTTCAGACAATCCTCCATAGGCCAGTTCTTGAATGCGGTAGGCGAGTCTGGGTATTAGGTATTCTTTTCGGCTGGTACTGACATCGTGGCCATACAATTCAAACCAGAGCTCTTGCAATTCATACGAACTCATGGTCTGTAGCGCGGCCACTTTGGCAACCACGTCAGGCATTGTGTTTCTCCTTTTATGTTGTCTCTGTTTTTTCCATGAACGCTCTGTACCCGGTTGAAAGCAAGCTAAACTTCGCTCTCTCTTTTCTTTTCCTGTTCGTGTTTGCGAACCAGGGCTTGAGCAAGTAACTGCCCCACTTCATTCAGAATCTGTTGCTGAGAAACGTGTTCAGTTGGCAATAACGGTGCGGTGTTGAATTGAGTTTCCATGTTTTGTCCAAAAAAAATGAAAGCCAAAACATTGTCGCAATTAACTCAGATCGAGCGTAGGTACTGGATGACGGCGCGTATCGTCATTTGTCGTTATCGGAATAATTTATTGAATCAACACATTCGATTAGCTCTATGTATTCGTAAAAAGTCTGTGCTTTGGAGGGTAAAGCGCCGAACATTAGTAAAAGTTGAATTAGAAATGATGTATTTGGTGCCAATCTGATAAAAGGGTGTTTGTTGTTTCACTTGAAATTGACAATTGGCGCGATAGTTTGATAAAAATTAGTTGTTCAACGGTCGTTTAATTGAAAACGAAAAGATGTAAATGTGAGATAGGAACGCTCTAGCTGTGAAATTGATGAACGCACTTTTTGAAAATACTCTCCTCTCGACAGACGTGTGCCGGCATTCGTTTGCCATACATGCCATCCAGCAAAAAATTCACTAATCAATACCATTTAACTCCCCCAAGTCATGCGCTTGGTGGCGCTTATAATTTTTAAATTTCGTAAATAGTCACATTTTTTGAACTTTATATGACGTTTTGTACCATTTTTCAGTGGGAAGAAGCTCTTACGCTACGTACCTGAAACTGCTGATTGATTTTAGACAAGGAAAACTTTGTGCCCAGTTCTGCATATCTAGATATTTTGTATAACCATGCCTCCAAAGAAAAGTTGGCTTTTGCACTCAACAAACGGTTTGGTGACGAAGCAAATACCGTGTTTTCTGCTCCAGTGGGGCAGTGGCGGGGCAATGTTCCGAACAGTGTTATTGATTGGGCAAAAACCATTTATGATATGGCGGACATTGATGATACAACCGCGCTCGACCATTTTCTTTCCTCGTTGCCAACGGATCAACGACAACAATATTTTTACGCCGGGAATCAATATGATCGTAGTCTTTGGCTAAATAGTCACTTCCCTGAAATTTTTGATCAGATGCACAACGCACTAAAATTTTCCGGGTTGGTGTTTCAATGGGGGAAAAAGCCAAGCTCTGTATTTCGGTTTTCTGCAAACAGTGTATTTCAAGGCGAAGATGAACAGATTGATCTGTTCCGGCAGTTGTTGGCTGATGTCCTGTTTTGCCCGTCTCAGTCGATCAATATCCAACAGCGACAGTTTCAGTTTACCGATGCCATTACCAGTGAATTTTTAGAATGCACCGTATTGTGGATTAAGTATCCCACACGGCCAAAATTGGTTGCGCAATTTGAAAAAGGTGTCGCGCTGGAAGAAACGGCATCTTCTTACGAAAGCATTTTTATTTGTTTGAATCACTCACTCAACGTACTGGAAGTGTCCGCTGATTGCACGATGTTACGCAATAAAATCGCACGACGAGTGAATCAGGCGTTGATGTATTCTGAAGAACCCCGAACTTGGTCTATGTTTGAATTTGACTACTTTACGTTTCGGTCGCCACCGCATTTACCCATTGATGGTGGCGTTGTTCGGGAGGTGAAGGTTACTCAGTTATCGTTATACAAACGTAGTCGCACAATCGACTTATCCGTTGATTTAAACGGTATTGAGGATGTGTATTCCTGTGCGAATGATTTTCGCGGCTTAGAAATGTATGAAGTTTCGAAAATATGTCTTTCGATGAATATCGTGTTGAGGAAACGCCCCCCAAAGTTCCTGTCAATTTGTTTGGTGGATCATAAAACCGTGTACATCGACTCCGATTGTATTGAGGAGCGTATGCTCGGCTATCAGATGTTAGAGCGATGGCAAATTCTTCATGAACATGAAGGAGGTCATCATTGTCCAGAATGAATCCCGACCAAATACAAACATTGATTAGTTTATTTGAGCAGTCCCTGGATAAGATTCGTGGGCTTTATACTCCGGTGATCGAAGGCATACCTGTGTGGGAACTTATTCATCTACACCGTATTCGCCAACCGCAAGACTGGCAACACTGGTTAAGACAATGTGGTTATGCAGGTATTTATCGATATACCTATATGGGACGAATTAATTCGGTCGCTGTCCACGATATTCCCGGCGAGCAGCAAGTAAAATTTTCCTGCCCGCATACACTGGCCATTCGTCAGGTTGGCTTAAATGAAATCGCGGTATATCAAGTTGATGAAAATAAATTTTTGCGCGCTGTAATCAAGGCGATACAAGAAAAATTTATCGCATTTAAAGACAGCGTGAGAGCGTGCTCCAAGTATGTGTACTACCTGGGTGAGGGTGTTTTACAAGGGAGTACTCAGTTCCCTGTTTTTTTAGTCCGGGGGATGAGAATTGCGAGGCAGGAAATTTTGGATACCCTGAAAAATGAGCGAGCCGTGGGACTCATTTTGTATTGCGGTCGATTTAATGCTGAACAATTTCGCTGGCCTTCTGGAATGCATTTTCGGCAACTTTGGGAGGTGTTGGTGTTAGATCAACCAGCGATACCGTCGGTGCCTTCTATAGACTGTTTGTTGTTTCGAGGAGAAAAAAAGCAGGCTCAGATTGCACCTACTACTCAGAAAAAGGAAGTACGGGATGCGAGTGGAAAAGTGGTTTGTTCCTATGATCCGCAGTTACATCTTTTAAGTATTCCCGGTAAGCCCGCCTGGACGGTAACTGGTGATCGTGCCATTGCAATTGTTGAGTATTTAGTCGAACAGGCAATGAACGGACGGTGGGAAATTTCAGCGAAGGAATTGTTGGAAAACACCAAGCCAGTGGCGGGAGGTGCAACGCAGATCCCGTCGATCTTTAAGGGCAAAGGAAACTGGGAGCAGTATATACAGAGATCAAGAAGAGGTTACTATCGGTTAAATATTGAACTCTGACACGATTGAAGAGTTAAATATTGTCACCCAGCTCCTCATTAGTCTCTTGAAAGATATTTATAATCGTCCTTGTCGAATGCGCACAGGGATGATTTGTTATGGATAACGTTTTCTCTTCTGAAAGCTCCACCTCTTTAACAAATCCCGCTGCATGAGCGTAAAACGTTCAAATACAATAAATTTCTGTAAGGATTAGTTGATAATGACTATGGGGCATTTTTTTAGAAGCGTTTTTTCCTTCCTCCTGATATCTACGTTGATATTTTCTGTTACTCCAAGCTTTGCAGAAAGGACAACGACCTACTTTCACCATGATAAAGATGGTTCTGTTGTTGCTGCAACAGATGAACAGGGAAAAGTCGTATGGCGTAAAGATTATGCCGCCTTTGGTGAGCAGGTCAGTGGTGATAAAACCAATGAGGCGATTTCCTACACAGGGAAGCAGTACGACGATAAAACCGGCCTGATTTATTTTGGAGCCCGATATTACGACCCGGAAATCGGACGTTTTATCAGTCGTGATCCTGAGCATGTGCTGAATCATATCGAAAAAAATCCGCATATGTTTAATCGCTATACCTATGCGAATAACAATCCTTATCGCTATGTTGACCCAGATGGTCGTGCGCCAAGGGATCTACGAAACGACCACATGCCTTTAAGCTTGAGTGATACAATTGATGAAATGCTAGAGGGCGGAGGTGCTTTTGGTGGACGAGGCGCGAGAGGGGATGTCAAGCTAGGAGATATTTGGAAGGCACTCACAGGAAAGCCAAAAGTTGCAAAAAAAGCGCCTGAAATCACTAAACCCTACAAGCGGCCATCTGGTGCAACGACGAAAGCTCAGAGGGAGTCTGTTCAGGGTAAACCCTGTGTAGATTGTGGTGCTAGGACTCCTAAACAATACGCCGATCACAAAGAGCCGCTTGTAAAAGAGTACTATAGAACGGGAGCCATTGATAAGACACGTATGCGAGATATCGATTCAGTACAGCCGCAGTGTCCAACGTGTTCAAACAAACAAGGAGGCGAATTGAGCAAATATTCTAAAGAGCAGAAAAAGGATCTAGGGCTATGAAAACGTCCGCAATAGAAGAATTGCAAAGAGAGCTATGCAAAAAGTATGAGTCTGATTTTTTATCTTCTCCAAATAATTTCAAAGTTGGTATAGCTAGTAATATTCGTGATGGTATTGTACCAATTAACGGTCTTCGCCATCCGCCGGAAGGGGATACCACGGGTTGGTATATCTATGCTGGTGAAGAATTATCCGATGATCCAAATTTTTTTAAGCCTCTGCACGTCGAACACCTTGATGATTGGTGTCCGCAAGTAAAAAAATATTTGGGATTAGCTCCTGGATGGAGGTTTCTCATAGCCGGAGATTATGAAGACGTTTGGTTCGATGATAGCTTGCTAAAGGTTTAAATTAATATCTAAAGATATATTTTAAGAATCAGATGTCGGAGAGGGGGGATTGGTTGAGCGAGATGGCGAATGGGTACGACGGGATAGCGCTAGATGAACCTGTTCATACTAACCAATAGGTTGTTTTGTGCAGTACACTTTAGTTTTTTTCCATTTTTTCAGATATAAAAGTGTTCAAACGTAACAGGAGATTCCAATACGATGTACCTGCCTATGGCGGTGAAAAATCAAGCGATTACTCTTGAGGATATTCTTACAAGTTTGTCGTCACCTCCACCCTATAAATTGCTGTATTTTAATCGAATATCGGATCTCTATCGGCAAGTTGGCATAGGGGAATTTCTCATGAGTAATGACCCTGCGAATTTAAATAGACAAGTGGCAAAAGGTATTCAAGCCTATTGCGAGTTTCTCGAAAATGCAGAAGAAAGTGAAAAGGCGACGTCACAAATAAATGTTTTGTTTGATGCCATTTATTTGAACGATACCGCTTCCCTCAGTCGTCTTGCTAAAGCAGCGGCGACTACCGTTAACGCACGGAAAGAATACGAAGAAGACTTTCTGTACAAGCGTATCCTTTTAGATTTAATCGGACTGGGGAAAGAACAAGAGGCGATTGAAAATTTAATGAAAGCGTTTGAGACGCTTCATAATGACAACGAGGATGAGCGCTTTGTGTTACTGCGTGCGTATTTGGATAAAGAGCACGAAGATTTTTGGGGGGCTCTTGAAATGCTCATCAATGAGCATCAGGAAAAATGGGCAGAAGGTGGAGACCGGTATAAAGGTACTTTGGAAGAAGCTGAAATCACATCCCATGTTTCAATGGAAATTATTGCCTGGTTGAAATTGGCAAAGCAAGCCAATTTGTTTTCTCAGAGAGAAGTTCAGCTCGCACCTGGACCGTTAATGACAGGCGGTGAGCCAGTTTCTTTAGCACCAAAAAGCTGGCTCAATTGCGACTCCTACCGATCATTGAATTACACGCCTCGTAACTAGCAGAATAAAAAGGGAACACAATGTCGGCATATACAATGGTTACTGGCCTGGGAATGGTCTCCTGTGTGGGGTTTGATGTGGCCACCTCTGCGGCGTCAGTGAGAGCGGGTATAAGCCGCTTTGGCCCGGTGGACGGACAATTTGTGTTTGATGAGGATGAGTTGGAAGCACCACTATTGGGCGCGCCGATTCCATTAATTACAAAAGGTTTTATCCAGCAGGGGCGGCTTTTACGATTGTTGGAGCATGCGCTGAGTGACTTGCTTGATCATTCTGGGCTAGAGGTAAATAACAGCGCCTTTTGGGAGGACGTGCTCGTCGTTTGGGTGCTTCCGAATATTTCCGAGCGGTTTAACTGGCCGGAAGATGAGGTTGTAAGTTGGCTTCAGCAATATCTATCTGCTGTCTTGGCGGCCCGGTTTGGCATTAAACTTTCTACTCCACCCAATGGTTACTTTCTTGAAGGACAATCCGGTGGGGCAAGATCCCTGCGTGCGATTGCCCGAACCTTTAACGCTGGGCACTATAAGCGCGCACTCTGCATTAGTGTTGACTCCTTGCTGGAACCGCTGTGCATTGAGCAATTACAAGAAGATGAGCGTCTCAAAACACCGGAGAACCCCGTGGGTATCATACCCGGTGAACTTGCTGCAATAGCCTTGCTTGAAACCCCGGAGGCATGCCAAGAGCGAAATGGCATAATGATGTCGCGCATTCTTAATTCTGTACACGTTACTCATGAGCAGCAAGTCTCGGAAGAAGATGCGGACAACGACAGCTCAGATGTAGATGAAACCGATGAAGACCAATCGAATAGCCCCCATGTATTGGCGAAAGAGCTGGGTGTTAAACTTGGCAAAGCCGTTATTGAAGCGCTCAGTGTGTTAGGTGAGCAACCTTATTGGGGGGATATTTATTTAGACATTAACGGCGAAGAATGGCGAGCAATAGTGTGGGGCATTGCGCAAGTGACATTAAAAGGCAGTAAGCGGGTGGCCTTGGAGCATTGCAATGAAATCGTCCCTGCCACAAGCTGGGGAGACGTGGGCGCTGCAAGTGGTATTGCTGCAGTTGCGCTGGCGACACGTAGTTTTGAACGCGGTTATGCAAAAAGCAATTTGGCATTGATATGCTCAGTATCGGACAACGGCAATATTGGCGTTACGTTAGTGACGTCAAACTGAGGAGGCAGTTGAGATGGCGAAGAAGAAAAATCACTTTATTATTGAAGCCAATAAACAAAAACACATCTCTACAAAAGGTGGCACGGAGGGAGGCGCGTGTTTAACGGGACACGATAGTGCCAGACACTCCAATTTTGGCCGAAAGAATTCGTGTAATTTTCGGTATCAGGCCGTGGAGCAGGCCAAATCGAACAGTGAAATAAAGAAATATCTGCATTCCTATAACGACCATCTGGATGAAATTAATGAACGATATGCGGAGGAAGGCGGTGTAATGACTTCTGCTTTCCCGACGAACAGCGGGAACATGTATCCAGCGCGCTATATGCTCAAGGTGCCAGTGCCGGGTAAAGGCGACTGGGATGTAGGCGGACCACCAAAAACGATAAGGCGTCGCAATTTTGGTCGAAGGGATGCTCGGGTGAAAATGGGTAAGAACTTTACACAAGACACTTGGCCGTATTGGCAAAATGCGCACCATCTAATTCCAAAGGGCACCTTAAAGAAAGCCATCGTCGATGAGCCCTATGAAGTAGGGCGTTTGATGGAAAAGGGGTTGTTGCAGGCAAAATACAACATCAATCACAAGATTAATATGTTGTTAATACCGCAGGACAAAGAGGTGGGCAGAATTTTGGATATGCCCAGGCACTTGGTGCTGAAAGAAGGGGATGATGCCTCTGTTGAAGCCAGTTGCACGGATCACCCGGTGTACAATGAAATGGTACGCGATATGGATAAAGGTCTGACGAAAATTTTGGAAGGCTATAGAAAGACCATCCAAAATGCAGAGGTTGGAGAATGTGAAGAACCCGATTTTGAGTTGGATAAGAAAAAACTGGAGGATCTTTCTGAAGAGCTGCTTGAATTGATATTAGAGTGGGAAGGTGGTCGCTCCTTGGATAGTCTCGCAAGATTAAATCAATAATTAAGGTTTATTAGAAAATGAAGTATTACCATTTTGAAGTGTATGATCGGCAAGACCCAGATTATTGCTTTATTGAGAGGCCGCCGGAGCAAATAGCGCTATTGTCCTCGTATATCATGTCTGGAGATAGGGCTGAATCTCAATATCCAGAAGAGGTAGTAGCAAAAATGTCGGATCGGGGGGGAAGGGTGCTTTCGGATTTTATTGGCAATAAAGAACTTTCCATTATTGCCCATGAATCCGTAAAAACCATAATTGAAGATGTGTGTGGTGATACCTGCGAATACTTGCCTGTTTCTATTGAAAATCATAAAGGTCGCATTGCCTCGGATGAGTATTTTTATATCAACCCTCTAGGCACTTTTGATTGTCTTAATAAAGAATTTTCCAGAATCAAATATACGGACGATGGCAAGGTTATTCGTGTTAAAAGCTTTGTCTTTGATCGTGAAAAATTACAGGAAGTACCAGACCTGTTTCGTGTTCCTGAAGACCATTCCGAATACTTCATGAGTGAGCGGCTAGTGAACGCGATAAAAACAGGCAAGCCTGATGTGACCAATCTCAACCTTCAAGAAAAAGAAGTCAAGTAGACTTCGTAACTTATCTTTAAGGACTTTTCTTCTGTGAAATACTACAAACTCAATGTGTATCGGCGGCAGGATAAGGATTTTAGTTTTATCGAGCGCCCACCAGAAGAAATTGCGTTATTATCTTCGTACATTATGTCAGGGAAGAAGGCAGCATCAAAATATCCAGAAGATGTAGTGGCAAAAATGTCTGATAGAGGGGGATTGGTGTTGTCTGATTTTATTGGAAACGCTGAACTTTCCATAATTGCCCATGAATCTGTAAAGAATACTATCGAAAGTGTGTGTGGGGACGCCTGTGAGTACTTGCCTGTTTCCATTGAAAATCATAAAGGCCGTATTGCCTCGGATGAGTATTTTTATATCAACCCATTGGGTACCTATGATTGTTTGAATAAAGAGTTGTCAGATATTGATTATACGGACGATGGAAAGGTCATTGGTGTTGATGAGTTTGTTTTTGATCTTGAAAAGCTACAGGATGTTCCTGATTTATTTCGAGTGCCAGAGGATCATTCTGTATATTTTATAAGTGAAAAGCTTGTCGAGACAATCAAGCAGGCCAAGCCTGATGTGACCAATCTCAACCTTCAAGAAAAAGAAGTCAAATAGCGCATTATTCTAGACGTCATTCACTATCGACATTCTTCTGTGGCAGATTGAATACTGTATTTCAGGTTCTGCCACTGTTTGCTCAAAACCAATCCACTCACTAAACGCATTTGAATGTCGTTAGTAAATCAAAACAGAAACCTCACTGCTACTACCTGAGTTGAGGTGCATTTTTTGGCTCAAATGCTGGTTGGGGTGCTGCCTTCTGCAGGCTTTGATTGAGGTCGCTCAGGTGTTGAAGCAGGCTCTGAATGTTAGGGGTGGAGAGTAAGTTGATTTTACCTTCAGGTGAAATGTTGACAATGAGTCCGCCGGAACTTGCTGTCCGTTTGCTACTGTTTAAACTCCTCAAGAGTTCTAGGTAGTCTTTAAATTTTTTGCTATCGCTACCAATAGTGGTTGAATACTGCAGATTGTTTAACTGATGAATATTGATCTTTTTTCCTGTGCAGTAGTTTGAAATAAAGGTTTCTATCGGAGTGGTAATAGGGGTTCCGTTGGGAAGTTTCGTGTATAGCCGAAAATGGATGTTAGCTGAGCCGCCGGAGATGTTTTCCCCGACACCCAAAAAATGACAAGAGGTCGATAGTGTTTTTAGATCGGGATCAGTTTCTTTGTTTTTTAGCTTATAGTAAAGCTGTTCTTGCTTTTCGACTTCCTTTTTATCGATAGAGGCTTCATCTTTTTTAAACTCAATAATAATACTTCGACCATCCAGCGTAGAAAAGAAATCGCCTATATGTGGGTCTGATGGTGTCTGCTGATAGAGTGAAACCGACAAGTTGGCTTCCTTGGACGATGCCAGACGCTCTCTTTCAGATATCACCCCCAATAAGTAAATGAAATTGCCTATATAGATGTTTTCGTAAACTTTATGCATTTTCTTTTGAGACCATGTTAATTTTATATTCTCCGTCAGGCTATCATAAATAATATCAGCAAGTGGTTCATCCTTAGAAATGCACTCAACGCCTATACGAATGCATAGATGTCACATTTCTTTTGTCCTTCGTACCAAAGCAAATTTGGTTGTTTATTTGTTGTTAGTGATGAATAAATAGTCTCTCCGTCCAATCGCCGTCTATCCGCCGTCCAAATTTGGACGGGGAAGCAGTTCTCTCCGTCCAAAATCCCGTCCAAAAACCCGTCCAATTTGGCTATTGTCGCCCGTCCAAACGGTTTTCCAGAATGACCTCTCGATAAACAACGAAACGAGAGGAAAACCATGAGTTTGGAAAATGAAAAAATGACGCAGAAGGAAGTTGCCGAGTATTTCGGTGTGACTGTCAGGACAGTGCAGCGTTGGCGGGTGGAAAAGATCGGGCCTGCCTATCTGCAATACCCTGGCAGGGTGAGGTATTTACGGGAAGACATCGAAGAGTATGAAAACCGTATTCGTATTCCTTTTCAGAATATTTCTGCAGCTTACAAGAGGAGAGCTTCATGAAATACGATGAATTAGAACAGTTTTCGATTGCAGAAATCTCACAACAACCCAATCAAATATTGCGCGAGTTGACGCTTGACGCGGAAGCCGCAATACAAGGAGCCAAGCTAAAGAAAGCCAGTATCGATGCAGCCTTGTCGTTGAAGTTTTCTGAGAAAGCCAGTGTGCTTCGGGATTTAACTGGAAAAGAAACGGGTGTGGTGAATTTCGAAGACGATGGTCTTCCCATTGTGGCGGATCAACCGAAAAAAATTGAATGGGATCAGGATCAGTTAGCGTCGATTGCGCACAACATTCGACAAGCGAATCTCGATCCAACTGAGTTTATGGACATCACCTACAAAGTGCCGGAGCGTAAATTTAATGGGTGGTCGCACGCACTCCAGCAAACCTATGCCCCCGCACGAACCGTCAAACTCGGTAAGCCTACATTTAAATTTGGGGAGGTGAAGTAATGGGATTTCCTATAGTCACTGCCGATCAACGAAAAAAAGAAAAGAGTGGAATCAAAGGATTAATCCTGGGCGAAGCCGGGATTGGGAAAACCTCACTGCTGTGGACGATTCCTGAAAACACTACGTTGTTTTTAGATTTAGAAGCGGGGGATTTGGCAGTTGAAGGTTGGGAAGGGGACGCCTTGCGTCCGAAGACGTGGCAAGAGTGCCGTGATTATGCGGTGTATATCGGTGGACCCAATCCTGCGCATCGTCCTGACCAAGCATACAGCCAAGCCCATTACGATGCCGTGTGTGAAAAGTTTGGCGATGCCAAAAAACTCAATAAGTACGACACGTTTTTTATTGACTCCATTTCAGTTGCAGGACGATTTTGTTTGCAGTGGTGCAAAGGTCAACCGCAAGCTATCTCGGAAAAAACCGGCAAACTCGATATGCGCGGTGCGTATGGATTACTCGGCCAGGAAATGATTGGTTGGATTACGCATCTCCAGCATACGCGCAATAAAAATATTTGGCTTCTGGGGATTTTACAAGAACGGTCGGACGATTATGGACGCCGTATTTTTGAGGCACAAATTGACGGTTCCAAAACGGGCTTGGAATTACCGGGCATATTGGATCAAGTGGTGACGATGGTGGATGTGCCTGATGTATCGGGCAACAATACACGGGTCTTTATCAACCACAAAATTAATCCGATGCGTTACCCGGCAAAAGACCGAAGTGGTCGATTGGACCTGCAAGAGCCTGCTCACCTTGGCAAGCTCATGCAAAAAATAAAAGGCCCGGTGAAAAGTGCATTGGAGCGGTTGGAATACGGTGATCCACCCCCGCAAGCGATGACGCCGATAAATGAACCATCCACTGCAGTCCACACCGCAACGAACACAGGAGGCCAATCATGAGTTGGAATGATTTTAACAACGCAGAAGATCAACAAGAGTTTGATTTAATTCCCAATGGCACGTTGGCGAAAGTACGAATGAGCATTAAACCTGGTGGATTTGATGATCCGCAAATGGGATGGACTGGTGGGTATGCCACCTTTAATCCGACGACGGGCGCAGTGTATTTAAGCTGTGAGTTTGTGGTCATCGGTGGAGCATACGATAAACGGAAAGTGTGGCGATTAATCGGCTTACACAGCAGTAAAGGACCGGATTGGGGCAATATGGGGCGATCTTTTATCAAAGGCATTTTGAATTCTGCACGTAACCTCGACCCCATTGATAATTCACCGCAGGCTCAGCAAGCGCGATGTATTAACAGCTTTGCTGAATTAGACGGCGTTGAGTTTATCGCCAAGATTGGTAAAGAGCGGGATAGTCAGGGTGATCCCAAAAACACGATCAGTATAGCCATAACGAAAGAGCACGCGGACTACGCAAATTTAATGGCGGGGCTTGAAATCAATCCAGCGCAATCACCGGTTACATCGTCATCATCAACCGGGGGATATGCCATGCCCCAGCACACTGCGGGTCAATATCAAACGTCACCGATGCAAACGCAAAGGCAAAGCCAAGCGCAAACGCCGAATACACAATCTGCCAGCACCACGGCCAGCTCGAGTGGGAGACCAACTTGGGCGCAGTAGTGTCACGCTAATGTGAGCGCGAACGAATCGCGCTTTATTCAACAATTAAATTCTCAATTTTTTAAAAGGCAGAGAGTGTGTCGCGGGATTGTTTTGTCTGTAGAAAATGGGCGAGGGGCTTTGGTTGGTCGCAACCGCCTTTAAGTATCCGTCATTACCCGGTGCGTTTACTTACTGTAATAGACATGGCTTCGCCAAGAAAGTACTGCTCAAAGCAATGCCAGGACATCGACACACGGCTCCGCTTTATTGGAGTGAATGTGGATAACGAAAACATACATACGCAGGCCATCGATTTAACGATTGGGCCGCTGGCGGATTATATCTGCCAACAGGTGGGCGTAACAAAGTCACTGGAAGAATACACCAAAGATAACATCGTGGGCTTAATCGAGACAGTGGTGGCGAGTTACCACCGTCAACGCCAATCCATCGCTAACCAAATACAAGCACAAGCGTCTTCCGATTTTATCGAAGACCGTGTGTCGTTTTAATGGAGGTGTGACCATGTTGGATTTTAATCATCGACTCAGTTTTTCTGAGGTCATCATGAAACGCATTGATCTTGCCTTGGATGCGGAAAACAAACTTAAACCAAAACGAAACTATCTCGGTGCATCACGATTGGGCGCATCCTGTGACCGTGCATTGCAATATGAGTATAGCAATACACCGAAAGACTCTGGACGAGATTTCTTGGGTACCACACTAAGAAACTTCGATGCAGGTCATGTATTTGAAGAACTGATGGTGCGATGGCTAAAGATGGCCGGTTTTGAATTGCTGACGCACAACAGCGATGGGGATCAATTCGGTTTTGAAACCCTCAATGGGAAAATTCAGGGGCACATTGATGGGGTGATTGTGAATGCGCCCAGTCAATTTGATTTTTCTTTTCCCATGTTGTGGGAGTGTAAATCCAAGGCCAACAAAGTCTGGAGGCAAATCAAAAATCAGGGCGTGGAAATTGTTGATCCGGTGTATGCCGCACAGATGCCGTTGTATCAAGCCTATCTTGAACCGCAATTTCCAGGTATCTCAAGCAATCCCGCATTGTTTACTGCCATCAACAAAGAGACCGCTGAAATTCATTTCGAGTTAGTGGCATTTAACGGCGCGCTTGCCCAACAACGCTCTGATCGCGGTGTGCGGATTATCGAAGCGTGTGAGGCTGGTGAGTTGCAACCGCGCATGACCAAAACCGACACCCACTACGAATGTCGAATATGTCCGTGGCAGGATCGATGTTGGGAGCGTGTGCCTCGATGAGTGATAACGCCTGGTTGAATTTTAATTCAGCGGACGATATTTCCCAATCGCAAATCGATAGCCAGGATGCAATGGAAATTAAATCCCGCATTCTGGATCGATTGGATTCGGTGTTGGATACGTTTTTTCCTGAAGGAAAAGTGCGTGGTCAACAATTTGTGATTGGTGATCTGGAAGGCAACCGGGGGAAAAGCTTAGTCGTCGAGTTAGGTGGCAGCAAGCAGGGTCTATGGACAGACTTTGCTACTGGCGAAGGCGGAGACATTGTCGATTTGTGGGCGAGAGTTCACCGCTTCGACGTGCAGAGCGAATTTACAAAAATCATTCAGGATATGGCGGTATGGCTGGGGGAAACACCAGCATTTACAAATAAACCAAAAATAAAATCACCGCCGAAGGATGAGCTGGGTCACTGGTCGCATAAATGGGATTACCACGATGCCGATGGAAAGCTTATCGCCTGTGTCTATCGCTACGACACCGAGGAAGGAAAAGAATTTAGACCGTGGGATGTGTTAGCGCGAAAAGGGCTGGCACCTAATCCGCGTCCGCTCTACAACCAAGTCGGCATTGCCAAAGCCACGGATGTGATTTTGGTGGAGGGAGAAAAATGCTGTGATGCGTTAATCGCTCACGACTTTACTGCCACCACGGCAATGAACGGTGCAAATGCGCCAATAGAAAAAACCGATTGGTCGCCACTGGAAGGCAAGCGAGTTTTGATCTGGCCGGATAACGATGAGGCGGGAAAAGAATACGCAGAAAAAGCGGCACAGGCCATTGCGGAGGCGGGGGCAAGATCCATTGAGATATTACATATTCCTACGGATCTTCCGACCAAATGGGATGCGGCAGATGCAGTTGAAAGCGGCGTTGATCTTGAACAGTTTTTAAAAAACACCGAAAAAACGTCGGTGAAGACACGTCGCTTTGATTTAAATGATTGGTTAGCCAGTGATTTATTTATTGGCACACCTAAGCAACGGGAGTGGCTGTGCGAGGGTGTGTTTCCAATGGCACAAGTGTCTCTGTTGGCCGCAGCGGGTGGGGTGGGTAAATCGTTTCTTCTTGCACAACTTGCTCGAGAAGTGGCGGCATTCAATGGCTATCGACCCACCGCGCCGGTGTTATTTGGTGGCGCGTTGCTGACCAAAGGAGCGGCGGTGTACATCACTGCAGAGGATGATGCGATTGAAATGCATATTCGTCTCTCTGCATTGGGTGATGTGCCGGATAAATTGTATGTCGTGCCTTTGCCCGATGCCGGTGGCACACGTCCCTTGTTTTTCCCTGATCAGAATAAACGCATTCCTACCACCACCGAATTTTGGCACGAACTCACGAACCAATTGGCCAGTATTCCTGATTTGCGCGTGGTGATTTTTGATCCGTTGCAACCGTTGTGTGCGTTGGATTTTAACGTCCCGGAAAACGCGCAATACGTGTGTACGCAACTTTCTGCGCTGGCTTCTAAATTACATGCCTCGGTCATTGTGTCTCACCATTTTTCCAAACGAGAAGCCGTTAGCCCGGAGCAAGCGAGGGAGGCAATTCGTGGAACTGGTGGATTAGTAGATGGAGTGCGTATGGCCTATGCCCTTTGGCAACCGCCGGTGGATACAGCAAAGGAAATCTGCAGTTCGATAAATGAAATCTATTCGCGTGGCAGTGTGGTGTTTGGTGGTGTGGTGAAAGCCAATGGTCGCGCAAATATGAAAGTGACCACATATGTGCGTGATGAGCAGTCGGGGATTTTGGTGGATCGTTCTTATGACATTGCCAAAAAAAAGCAGAGTAATCGAGCTGATTTACAAGAGTTGGTGGTGGCAATTTCTCAGGCTGCATTGGATGGGAAGCCCTATACAAAAACTGGCTTAAACGGAGTGTGGGAGCGACGGTTTGAATTACCGAACCAGTTTAGAGAGCTGGGTAAACATTCTTTATTTGGCATGGTGGAACAACTGCAGTTGGAGCAGCGGTTAGTTGCGGCACTTGCCCCTGGACAATCAACGGTGAAGTGGCTGGATGAACCGAATGGACCCGTTGCCAGAGGCGAAGCCAAATTCAAACCAGGGCATTTATCCAAGTCTTCTACACACCCGAACAAGCCGTAATGGACTCGGGAAAACAAACCGCATTAAACATGAATAAACACAAAAAATACAAAAACATGGTCGTTCCCGCTTATTCCCGGTCATTCCCGGTGGGTGCCGGGAACGACCAATTTTAAATCTCGGTAACCTTTTTACAGGAGGAAACGATGACGGAATTTTACTGATTATCTATGAACAGGCTCAGCCTGATAACACGGTAAAACGCGATGATATGAGCGCGTTTCAAAAAAATAATTCGTATCTCGCTGAGCAAAAATTTAACACCTTGCTCTTTTTTAATACAGCTTTTTAGTGTGTTTGGTAATCAATTTGTACGTTTGGTCGTCTCCGGTTTTGGTCGTTCCCGCTCGTTCCCGCCGGGAACGACCAGCTACCGGGAATAACCAAACCCGCGTGGTTACTGGACTTGGTCGTTCCCGGCCCTTTGTCGTTCCCGCTCATGTCCGGGAACGACCAAACCCGCATGGTTACTGGACTTTGGTCGTTCCCGGAAAGGGTATATATAAATATATATAGGGAGGTTCCCAACCTAACCTCCCAATAAAAATATTTGTGAGGCGGGAACGACGGACACGAGTAAAAATTTTTAGGAGAAAAAAATGCAATCCAAAATTCAACAATTTCATGACGCACTCATGCTCGATCTCATTCAAGCCGAAGCGATGCAAGGACGCCTGTACACGACGGAAGAACTTTCAAAAAAATTTGCTGGAATGCAAGCGGACGAATACGACTGGCCGAAAGGTGTGGCGTGGAGGCACATGCAAATCTCGACTCCATTGTGGTGTAACACACCGACGCTGGTCATGGTGATCAGTGAACAACTGGCATGGGAATATTCCGATCCTGTTCGACCAATGGCCTGCGCGATGAGAGCCATTGGCCCTGGAACGGATTGTCCAACACTGGGATTGTATTTATCCCTGCTGCCCGAGCAACTGCCGGTAAAACGCGTCGTCACTCTGGACAAACCGTTGCCCAATGCCGATGAAAAATTCTTCCACACGGCTATCGGTCAGTTGCGGCAGTGGTGTGTTATGCGCGGCGCAAAGTTTGAAACCATGTCGATTGAACCGGTTGAGCACATTGCTCGGCGATATGAATATTCACCGGACAAAATTGCCTCGGGTTTGATGAACTCAATTTTGGACTAGAAACCCAATGCAAAAATGCGCGCCAACGGTTCTGTGTTTCGATCTGGGCGCGTTTTATAAAAAAGATGAGTGTTGGTATTGCCCAATAGTAATCGTCGATTTTAGATGGGTTTTAGAAGGGGAAAAACAAAAAAACGACACGCGATGACAGATTGTTTTACAGCGAGAAATACGTCATCAAAACGCGAAAATAAAATTTTAGAAAGTAAAAAATTTATTATGAAAAATACGGAGACGTGCTATGCGCCTTGGAAAAACGCATGTGGTAAAAAATTATTTGTTGAACGAGCCTGAGAAAACCAAATGTCAATGGGATCGCCAAAAACTGATTGATCGCTTTGATAATTGCGTCACTGTGTTTGAGTTATTACCAAACGTGGTGCGATTAGGATTTTATTCCTATTGGCCGGATATTGTCATGACTGATCGGGAGTTGAGAAATAATCGGAAGCGAATCAACAAACTCACTGCGCAACCGGATGCAATAGATCGTGCAGTGGAAACCCTGACTTGGATGCAACAAAAAAATCTCACGGTAGGTGAGCGTAAACTGATTTGGCTGCGGGGGCATCGTGTCGGTTGGAAGGGTGTGGCCAGGGAGTTTGGTGTGTGTATTAAAACTTGCCAACGTTGGTACGCTGTGGCGTTGGATAAAATCATTCACGAGTTGGATGGTAAGGGGGTAAGGGCAAATTAATTTTGCATCATTTGGTTAGATGTACCATATCGTTTCGCGGCATAGGTATGGAGTATCATGGTGTGTCGCGAAGCGTATAAAATGTCATTTTTTACCATGTCGCATTTATTTAAAAAACGTGTATATTTTGCAATATGCTGAGTTGAAGTGGGTAAACGGTTAGCGGCAAATAAAAACTGAAAAAAAGTATTTTCAAATATAAATTATTTGGTTAATCTATAAAAACTCATCAGTGATGAATAAAGTTTATTTTAAATATCGATTGCAAAAATAAAAAAATAATTTATTCTATTGTTCATTGGTGAGAGAGAAATGTTTTTTTATTATTTTTAATAAAGTTTTTATTTTTCTCTTGCAAAGAGAATTTTTATTTGTACACTGTACGTCTTGTTCTGATAGAAGGTTTTAGTTTTGTTGTAGAAATATTTGTATTTATTTTTTTACATTACCGATTGAAAAAAAGGTACTCCGGTGGTATTCTGTGCCAGCGGGTCTTGGACTCGCCGAATTTCGCTAGTGAGTCAACTTTTTTTTGGGGTCGCACCTAAAAAAGTTCGCATCTTTCTCCCTTAAGTCATTTTTAAAAATCAGATATTCCTTGACTGAACTGCTTTCAAATCGTCAGTTCGCCAAGCTGCGTGGTGTCTCAGAAACCGCAGTGCGCAAGGCGATTAAAACTGGTCGTATTACCACGGAAGCAAACGGGAAAATCGATCCTGACAAAGCCAACCGCGAGTGGGAGCAAAACACCAACTCCGCCAAACGCCGGGAACAGTTAAACGCGTTAGCGAGAAAAGATTCCCCTTCGGGAAATACTCAGGTAACGAACCGACAATTTGAATCTCAGTTTCAAAAAGCCCGAACGGCCAATGAAGTGCTAAAAGCGCAGATTGGACGGATTGAGCTTCAGGTTCTGAAAGGCGAATTGATTGATCGTGATAAAGCGTTGCGTACCATTTTTAAAATCGCCCGGACTGAACGAGATGCGTGGTTAAATTGGCCAGCGCGCATAGCAGCACAAGTTGCAGCAGAATTAGATATCGATGAACAGCAGTTTTATGTGGCGTTGGAAGAGCAGGTAAGAAAGCAACTGGCTACTTTAGTGATATAAAAATTGTTTATGCTGCCAAGGGGCGTGAGGACGGCTTATGTATACTATACGCCGTCCTGATGAAAGGTTAGTCTTTTATTGTTGCGTGTTCTTCAACGAGCTTTCGGCATATTGCAATTGAATCGTTGTCCCAGGGTTTGAAAAATGAGTCAAGATTGTTTAGCCATTCTTGTAACTTGTTGGCAACAACGTAGCGGATATCTACGTTGGGATCATTCTCCTGCTCGATCCGATATAGAGCATCAAATAATCCGTCATCCCCGACGAGATCGTAAAGCTTCATATAATCTTTGATAGGAAGTGGCTGAAGAAATAATTGTGCCAGTCTATGTGCATCTTTTGAATTATTAGGTGATGCCCAACATCCCATGACTTCGTCCTCGTGTTTGTTTGTGTGCAACCATTAACGCTTCAATTTGAAATTCAATCCAGTCAAAAGTTGAAATGGACGATGGGTTTAAGACAGATAGCGGGAAAATAAAGTGGCGAGGACTCGCCACTTAGGGGG
Organism: Teredinibacter sp. KSP-S5-2; assembly: GCF_032773895.1. Taxonomy (NCBI): domain Bacteria; kingdom Pseudomonadati; phylum Pseudomonadota; class Gammaproteobacteria; order Cellvibrionales; family Cellvibrionaceae; genus Teredinibacter; species Teredinibacter sp. KSP-S5-2. Next base: position 945,120 of record NZ_CP120416.1, read on the forward strand.
GGATTTAGTGCTTGAGGTATTCTGAATTCGCATTACATTGTAAGAACTCCTCTGGAAGGGGGACGGCCTTTTTTGCATAGACAGCGATTTCAGAAAGTTCTATTTCGTAGGTATATGACTCAATGTTTGACAAGGTGATTTCATCTAGCTTGGATAGAAAACGGAATACCTCTTTTGAAAGATCCCGTATTTGCTTAACGATATTTCTGCCAACTGCTTGGTCGATTCTTATGAAAATGCAAGGCAGTGAGTTTGTTACTCCAGAATTATTTAGTCGTTGTGCTTCCTTGCTGAGTTCGACGATATCGAGTTCAACTGATTTGCTGCCAATAACTTCTAATGCATCCTTGTCGTAACGTTTAAAAATTTCGATGAGTTGGGCATTGATTTGCATGTTGGGTTTCACTTCGTCAGGAGATTCACTACATAGTTCCAGGCAAATATCGAGCGCTTCTTTTGTCCAATTAACGGGGTCTGTATAAATACTTAACAGTACTTGGGTTAGGTGATATCGAATAGTGCTTCGTACATCTTCACCTTCTTTGTGTTCTAGTATCGCGTCCAAAATCAAGTCGGATTCGAATAGCGACCTATATCGGTAGTAGTACTCGTTTTTTTCTATGGGGTTGGACATGAGTTCTTTTAACTGTTCGGCGGATTCAGTTGTGTGGGGTAAATTTCTCATAGTAATAGATTTTCCTTGTTTGTGCGTGTAGACGTATTAACGCTTCAATACGTGAAAGCTTCCAGTCGAATGTTGAAACGGATGATGGGTTTGTTCATCTTTTTTTATTTGGTTGTAGAAGATAAAAACCCGCATTGTTGCGGGTTGTATTGGAAAGAGGTGTGCAGCAATCTACTTTACATTATCAAAGGATTATTCTGAAAACCGTTCTGGATGAGCCTCGAATTCTTTGATATGTGCGATGGTGTTCGTCAGCGTTGTGATGGGGGGCGAAAGTTCATCATGCGTATTATTCAGCGCCGAGCGAATCGCTGCAATCCAGTATTCCTCTGCGTGTAGAGAGATAGGCTCCACGTTAAGCTCTTTCATACTTTCTCTCGCAGATTCTATCAATCGATAGATTTCGGATTTAACCGTCTCCAGCGTATTTAGCGCGTTGGATATTTTTTCTGGTGTGGTCATTGTTACGATCTCCTTTATTGATTGTGTATGTTATTAACGCTTCAATTTGGAAGATGATCCAGTCTAATGTTGAGTAATGCGATGGGTTAATTCAAATTTGACAGAAAAAACCCGCTCTGTGGCGGGTGCAAAAAGTGTGTTATTTAGTTAGTCGCTGAAATGCATTCTCAAGTTCCAAGTTGAGTTGAATTTCTCCCTGAGCAATGGCATTAAGCATTTGGTCGTCCAGGTTTTGAATGATTTGGGTTGCTCGACGTTGTAGTTCTTGCTCGGCTAACTTATTCCAGTTCGTAATGCTCGTCAGGTCTTTCAGTCTTTGAGGTTGTGATCGTCCATAACCATTTAAGTAGTGGCCAAGTTGTTCTTTTAATTCTTTGGTTGAGGCTTTGTCATCGCTCATGGTGATTCCTTTTTGAAGTTTGGTTTTACGTGTTTGTGGGTACATGAACGCTTCTATTCAGCCTTGAATCAAGTGATTTGTTGGTTAAGTTTTACTTCTATTTTTACGGGCAAGCTTATGTCTGATTCCATCGCGGAGGTGGGTGCAACAAGCTATGCTCAGGCAAAAACCGCCAATGAAGTCATTAAAGTTCAAAAAAGCACAGTTCAGCTCGAGCAACTGAAATCCTCCGTTGTATCCCGCGATAAAGTCCTGATTCATGTCCATAAGATTGCATCAAAACAACGAGCAACTTGGATGCCGTGGGTAGAAGAGTGTGCGCAATCCATTGCGGAGAAATTCTCTGTTGACTCCGAAAAAGTCAAATCCATTTTACACACAGAAGTGGCCGCTCATTTGAAAGAATTAGGCGACGTTCACTTTACAATAGATTGAGTTTTACATTATGCAACCCATCGTCGTTAGCACAATAGAACAATGGCCAGTGGCCAAACTGATTCCGTATGCCCGAAATGCCCGCACCCACAGCGACACTCAGGTTGACCAAATCGCCGCGTCGATTGTGGAGTTTGGTTTCGTCAATCCCATCCTGGTTGGTGAGAACAACGTGATTGTCGCTGGGCACGGTCGTTTATTCGCTGCGCAAAAACTGGGCATGGATGTCGTGCCGGTGATCGTATTAAGCCACCTGAGTGACACACAGCGACGCGCTCTGATCATTGCGGACAATCAACTGGCATTGGGTGCCGGATGGAGTGAAGAAATGCTTCATCTTGAACTTGCTGAGTTATCAGAGTTGGACTTTGATTTGGATTTGTTGGGTTTTTCTGATGCGGATTTGGATAAATACCTTAGCTTGGATACCGACGAGTCAAAAGAAGCCGAAGAGAGTGTTCCTGAACCGGAGGAAAATCCGATTGCCAAGTTGGGGGATATTTGGATATTGGGTGAGCACAGATTGATGTGCGGTGATTCAACCAATATGGATGATGTAAATAGACTGATGGATGGTGGCCTTGCTGATATGGTAGTGCAAGATCCGCCTTACAATGTCGATTACGGTAATGCGGCTAAAGACAAAATGCGCCATAACAAACGCACGATTCTTAACGATAATTTAGGCAACCAGTTTTACGATTTTTTGGTGGCTGTGTTAAAGAATTCGCTGGCGGTTTGCAAAGGGGCGGTGTATGTATCCATGTCGTCCAGTGAGCTGGATACGTTACAGCGAGCCTTTATCGAAGCTGGCGGAAAATGGTCAACGTTTATCATTTGGGCAAAAAATCATTTCACTATGGGACGCTCCGATTATCAACGCCAATATGAGCCCATCCTTTATGGTTGGAAGGAGGGTGAGGAACGTTTTTGGTGTGGTGTCAGAAATGAAAGCGACCTGTGGTTTGTCGATAAGCCGGTAAAAAATGATATTCATCCTACGATGAAGCCCGTCGCCTTATTTGAGCGGGCAATAAAAAATTCCAGCAAACGCAGGGATATTGTTCTGGATTTATTTGGCGGTTCAGGAACAACGATGATTGCCTGCGAGAAAACGGATCGGCGAGCACGACTGATGGAGTTAGATCCCAAATATGTAGATGTCATTATCCGACGATGGCAAGAATTCAGCGGTGGCGAGGCCGTTCATGCCGACACGGGGAAGGTTTTTGCTTCTGGCGATAATACCCTTATTGCAGAAGAAGAAACCGTCACCGGCAATACAGCCTAAGCCCTGGCATTTTAACCCTGTCCCTGAGTAGTCAGCCGGTATTGGTGACGGTCAGTCAAATATTAATGAAATCTAGGTGTCGACACTAGACGTCCTTTTACTCTAATCGTGTGCGAAATCTCTTACAAAATTTACCGGAGTTAACATGCTTACTTTAATTGGCAGTCTTCTTGGGTTCGTATCCAGTGCCCTACCAGATCTAATGAAACTATTAAAAGATCGGCAGGAAAAGGCTCATCAATTATTGATTCTGGATCGTCAAATAGAGCAAATGAAACTCGGTCATACGTTTAAGATTGATGAGCTGAATCTCAGCGCCGACCTGGAAGAAAAGCTGGCCATTTTGAAGCATGATGCGGCGCTTGGCGGCGATACCTGGGTCGATAAACTCAGGGCATCTGTCCGGCCAGTGATTACCTACGCGTTTTTTGGACTGTTTTCGATATGTAAGTGTTGCATTCTCTATATCCTGATTTTTGAGCAGAAGGTGGGTGTCGTCCATGCGGTGCCACAAATCTGGGATACCGATACCCAGGCATTGTTTGGCGCGGTGATGGGCTTTTGGTTTGGTCAACGTGCCATTGCACGATTTCGTCCAAATTAGTTGTGACATTGCAATCAATGTTACATTGAGAAAACGGCGAGGATTTATGCGGGAAGGAATTCTTTCTTTCCCGCTTCCAGAAATTAATGACGCTCGACCGCACGACTTCTAAGAAATTCGATGGTGTTGTCCAAGGTTGGTTGATTGGACAACACGGGGCCGTCGGGGTTGTAAATGGCATTTTCAACCACGTCAATCCATTCGGTAGAGGCTAGAGCGGCACTCTGCAACTCTTCGGATGTACTGAGTAACTTTTTAATTTCGAAAAGCTGGTTGGCAATGATAAGCTGGATGTCTTCCAGCTTATCTGCGAGTTTTTGGTATTCTTTTGATTTGATCATTCGGCTTGCTCCTTGCAAAGTAGGTTCTCTACATGTGTGTAGTGCCATTGCTGTGAATACCAAAAAATATGCTCGATACCAAAGGCGTGGGCGCTGTCTTGCAAATGCGCTTTATCATCACAAAATAATGATCGGCTGTTAGCCCAATGATGCCCGAGGTCACGATAATACTTTATTGTGACTCCGCTTTTGTCGATAGCCATAATATGGCCGTTGGTCATGAGTGATTCGATGGTCAAGGTATTGGGATAGTGCTCTTTTAAAATGGCCAATAACTCATTCGGGGTGTAGTGATCAATATTATCGCAAATAATAAATCGGATAATTTGATCCGTAACTTGGTAGGCTAAAATGGTCCGGTGGCTCATGTGTATATCTCCGTGTTGTTGTTTGTTGGACACATGAACGCTTCAATTTAAGAAGTAATCCAGTCTGAATGTTGAACATGACGATCTTTTTTTAACGAATTTTTGGTCTTGGTAATTGCTGTGGAGATATAGAGAAATTTAGGCTGAACTAGCGCCCCATTTATAGGGCGCTCACGTTTGTGATTTTATCCTTCATCAATCTTGTCTTGAATGGTTTGGATGGTACCTGAAAGGGTGGTCATAGTATCGCCGAGCGAGTTATTATCATCGCTTAACGAACTGGCGATATGCGCCATCCAGCAGGTTTCGGCTTCCTGAACTAACCCTTCAATATCGAGGTCAACGATGGCGGATTTTGCCGCTTCTAATAGATCGGTTATTTGTTCCTGGATGTAAGATAGCTCTTCGATGGCATCCTCTAGTTGTTCTACGTTGGTCATATTGGTTTCCTTCGCTTTACGTTTATTGGTAAAAGCATTCATGCTTCAAATTAGAAAGCAATCAAGTTGAATGTCGAGATAGAAGATCAGTTTTTAAGAAATTATTTTGAGTGGGGAGGTGTTCCTCCCCGGTGAATGATTTAATCAATTTTGGTATAGATGCGTGGGTAGCTTTGCGGCGAATATTTTAGTATCTCCCACTTTCCGTTTTGAAAAATATATAAATAAGCTGCGTCCATTTTTTCGGCGTGATTTAGCAGAGTGTCTTTACTAATGCATGCCGTTGGTCGGTTTCTTTGCCAGGATTCTCCGCCATCCCGGTGATATGCGTAAGCGTTATCGTCTTCGACATAGGAAAGGTTGCCAAGGTCAATCAGCGATTTGGCTTTTTTATATTCGTTAAAGTGGATACTTAAAGCTTTACCTACGCCACTTGGGTCGCCGTCAAAATGGCAGTAAATAGAAACATACGCGTTGTCTTCGAGTTGTAGGGCGATGCAGCTGCGTGTTGACATATTTTGTTTTCCTTTGTGTGTTTCGGTAAACACATGAACGCTTCAATTTATATCTTAATCAAGTTGAAGGTTGAAATAGGTGATGGGGATTTTTAGTTTGGGCGATAATCTATCGCCCAGTGTGGTAATAGAGGCTATTGATCGTCTTTAGCGTCAAGCTTCTCTATCTGACTATAGATTTCTTGGATCGTATCTTCGAAGGTACACATGGATCTCCCGAGATATCCTGAATTATTAAATAGCGCTATTTTGATATGCGCACACCAATAGCTTTGTGCTCGTGTTGCAATTTGGGGGATATCCGTTTTACGAATAATTGCCATCGCTGAATCGAGTAGCTCGACTATTTGCATTTGAATATCTTCAAGTTCTGCTGCGGACTCGATGAGTGTGTTTTTGTCTGACATGGTTATTCCTCTTTGGCGTGTTATTTGGTGGTGTGATTAACGCTTCGAAGGGGAGTAGAAGCAAGCGAGGTGTTGAATGTGACGATGGGTTATTAATCGAAATAATAAGAACTGAATTTATTGATCGCATTTTACGAACGGATGGGGCTTAGTATTAAGCCCCAAGTCAAGCGTTAGTCTTTAATCGCGTAGACACGATCACCCGCTTCGTTTTTAGAGGATTCGATGGTGTAGCCATCCTTATTCATTAGGTTGCTGATCGTGCCGCGCACGGTGTGTTTTTGCCAGCCAAGGGTTTTTTCAATTTCATTTAAAGATGCGCCTCCGTCACGTTCGAGCATCTCAATGAGCTGTTGTTTTTTTGTCTTCTTTTTGACTATCGTTTCTTCGGATTCGTTTTCCGCTTTGGCTTTCTTTTGAGGCTTGGGTTTGGCTTTGATTTTATTTTCGCTCTTGGGGATCTTATCCGCGATGGCTTCCCTGCCTGCGTCAGAAATGCAATATAAATCGCCGTGTTCTTCGATCAGGCCTCGTGATTCAAGGCCATTAATGACCCGGCCAATGAGTCCGGGTGTGACATTGCTGGGCAGGGGTAATACGCTACCGTCTTCGCGCTGTGCGGCGTTTACCAGGGCTTCTGTTTGTGTTGGGGTAAGTTTACTCATGGTGTTTTCCTCTTGCCGTGTTGGCCGTAATATTGGGTTGGGTTGGAATTTTTTTGCACACATCTTCAAGCGATGTTCGAATATTGGCGAGCAATGCACCGTGATCAAAGGTCACTTGATTAATCGGTAAATAAAATCGGCGTTCAGACGCCAGATTTAAGATCATCAACAGCGTGTTAATTTCTTGTAAATGCTCAAGGCACTCATTTAACGCAGCTGCTTTCGCTGTGATCGTGTTGTGATTGATATCGTTATCGGCCATATCGAACCCTCCGTGCTTTGTGTGGTGACCATGAACGCTTCAATTCGGGAGAGAAGCAAGCAGAAGTTCGAAGAAAAGATAAGTAAATCGAAGAGTGCGGATGAATCGTCATTTGAAATGTGGATGATCGGATTGTGCTTGCTTTTTTCTGAATGAGTATTTGAATTCGGCATAAAAAGCGACAGGTAATTGTCGCTTGTGGGGATGGGAAAAGATGTTGGTTTATTATTCTGGTGCTTTGACCATTTTGAGGCGTAAGGTTATCGACCAAGAAAAGAGCTTAAATTGAATCGATTTATCTATAACAAAAGTTCGCTCAAATAATGAGAGATCTTCGATATCCCGAATCATACACAATTGTTTTTCCAGATTGGCTTTTAGGTCTTGCATAAAGTTAAGGTGCCACAGTCTTAATTTGCATTTTTTTACCAGAAAGTTTGTTTCGGCGTAGCTGTTGATTGCTTCTATCGTCGCTATTAGCCCTTTTTTTTCAAATTCAATTTTATTAACGATATCTCGATTCATCGGTAAGTCCTTTGTGTTTGGGAGTGACCATGAACGCTTCAATTTGAAGATGAAGCAAGTGAAAGATTAAAAAATCTCTTACGCCATAGCAAAAGGTATGCGTTGGATGTGACAGATACTTGTCACTTGGATATGTTGTTCTTCAAAGAATATTGGATTATTGGGCGACGCAATGGTCACCCAGATGTTATTTATTTATATGTATTTATGGTTAATACTCAAAAACTCGTTCAATCCCACTAAGAAAACGCTTAAGTGCTTCTTTTTGTTCATTGCTCGCCCGTTGGCTGCTCAAGTTGTTGTAGCTGTGAGTAAAGTCAACCATTTTGTGGATAAGAGACTCGGCTTCGAGTGTGTATTGCGCTCTCAAATAATGTGTGGAATCTGTTTTGGGCTGATTGTTTTTGTTGTAGGACTTTGCCGGTGTATTTCGACAATGTTTGTTGACAAAGTCAGTTAGCGCATCAAGTAGTCTCCGATAATTGGATACCGGGAAATAGTCTGGTTCCTCCGGGTCGGAATATTCGCTAATTAGTCTGGTTACGTTTCGGATCTGATTGTGGGCGGTATTTTTGTGTATTTCAAAGTCATCTATTTCGAATGCTTGCATTTTCATTCTCCTGTGTTTTGAGCATTAACGCTTCATTGCAACGAAGAATCCACTCTGATGTTGAATCGGACGATGGTTTTTTTGTATTTATATCTGACCACTATTTACGAGCTTAAATAGGTAAAAGGTTTTAGGGCATTTATGGTCTTGAATCTTACTCATATCCACGCGGCGAATACGCACTATGTAATTTAAGAACTCCCGATGCATGGAATTTTTGATGTTGCTGTGGACTACTACGACGGCATTGATGCGATAGAAAATGCGTGGAAAGAGGGAACGTTACCCGATCCGCTATTGACTGTTTCACAATGGTCTGAAGCGCACCGAGTTTTATCGGCCAAGACCGCATCCGAACCCGGTCGTTGGCGTAATTCACGAACCCCCTATTTAGTTGACATTATGGATTGCCTTTCTGTGTCATCACCAGAACAACGGGTGGCATTTATGAAAGGCAGCCAAGTGGGTGGCCCGCTCTGTGTCACCACACCCATTCCTACCGTGGACGGTTGGAAAACAATGGCTGAACTTCGAGTTGGTGATTGGCTCTTCGCCGAAGATGGCAAGCCCTGTCGTGTGATGGGTGTTTCACCCGTAATGGTTGGCGCTGCGTGTTATGAGATCACTTTTGACGATGGTGAATCGGTGGTATGCGATAGCGATCACCGGTGGGTTGTTTGGGTTTGTCAAAGTAAAAAACAGGATATTCAAGAAACGATTACAACCCAGGAGATGTTCGACTCTAAACTTACTTTTCTTCAAGGTGGAAGTAAGCGATATCACTTTGCTGTAGATGTCTGCCAGTCTGTTTCGCTACCAAAACGGGATTTGTTGATCCACCCCTATGTGCTTGGTGTATGGCTGGGGGACGGCAGTAGCCAGATGAACCACATTTCGGTGAATAAATCCGATGCCGAGGTGGACTTTCATTGTTCTTCGTTTATGAAGGCGCTGGAATATCTGGATGTGCTCGATAACAAGCATATTCCTTCCGACTATTTACGGGCAAGTATCGACCAGCGTTTTGCGTTACTTCAAGGCTTAATGGATAGCGATGGGGATATTACCAAGCAAGGTTATTGCAGTTTTTCCAATACCAATACGCGGTTGATCGAGGGTGTAAAAGAGCTGGCGAAAAGTTTGGGTTACAAGGTCGGGGTGCAATACAAAGCACCGATAACCAAAGCTTATCCGAACGGGAATAGCTACACCAGCCAACCTTGCTGGCGATTGTCTTGGACGGCGTATCGGGAGCAGCCTGTTTTTCGTTTAACACGAAAACTCAAGCGAATGCGTTCCGTGCATGACGGACAATTAACCCGTTCCAAACGCCGCAAAATCGTATCCATCGAACAAGTTGCCAGCCGACCTGTTCGATGTATTGAGGTGAATTCGCCCAGCCATTTGTATTTGTGTGGTAAGGGATGGATACCGACGCACAACACCGAGGCCGGTGTAAATTGGACGGGCTATGTTGTCCATCATTCTCCAGGACCAATGCTGTCAGTTGCACCCACAGTGGATATGGCCAAGCGTAATTCGCGTCAGCGTATTGATCCTCTGATCGAAGATGTGCCCGCGATTCGAGAACGCATTGCACCGGCACGTAGTCGTGACTCTTCGAATACGGTTCTGAGTAAAGAGTTTAATGGCGGCGTGTTGGTCATGACCGGGGCAAATAGTGCTGTGGGTTTGCGCTCCATGCCAGCACGATATTTGTTCCTGGACGAAGTTGATGGTTATCCCGGTGATGTGGACGGAGAAGGCGATCCTATCCTGCTTGCCGAGCGTCGTTCCGCAACGTTTTCCCGTCGGCGTAAAATCTTCTTAGTCAGCACGCCGACATTAAAAAGCACGTCGCGTATTTTGCGCGAATTTCTGCAGTCGGATCAGCGCTATTACTTTGTGCCTTGTCCCCACTGTGGCCACAAACAACGATTGGTCTTTTCGCGATTTAAGTGGCCAAAAGGGAACCCAGATAGTGTGGAGTATATCTGCGAGTCGTGCGAGCGGGGTATTGCTGAACACCATAAAACAAAAATGTTGGCCGAAGGTGAATGGATTGCGACGGCAGAAGGCGATGGGATTACTGTTGGTTTTCATTTGTCTTCGCTGTACTCTCCGCTTGGCTGGTTCAGTTGGGCTGATGCGGTAAGAATGTATGAGCAAGCATTAAAGCATCCAGAATTAATGAAGGGCTTTATCAATACCGTCCTTGGCGAAGCCTACGAAGAAGAATTCGAAGCGCCGGATTGGACACGCTTGTACGAGCGTCGTGAAGACTATCCGATGGGCGTTGTTCCTGAGAACGGGCTCTTTTTAACTGCGGGCGTTGATGTCCAAAAAGACCGAATTGAATGTGAAGTGGTGGCGTGGTGTCGAAATCGTGAATCTTTCTCCGTGGAATATTTTATCTTGCAGGGAAATACCGCAGAACAAACCGTGTGGAACAAATTAGAAAAAGTTTTAAATACGGATTTTCCTCACGCACGCGGTGGAACGCTACCCATTCGAGTTATGTCTGTTGACTCGGGCTATAACACTCAGACCGTTTACTCCTGGGTGAAGAAATTTCCCCAAGCGGTATGGGGTGGGGCTGGCGCAAGGGCGTCACAACCTCGAACCGTTGTTGCCATCAAAGGACGTGACAAAGAAACTGCACTGATTAGCTCGGTTTCCAATGTTGATATAGCGGGAAAACGATCACGATTAAAACTCTGGAATTTAGGTGTTCCAGTTGCTAAAGCGGAACTCTACGGTTGGTTAAAACTCCCCAAACCCACTGACGAACAGTTCGCGAAGGGGGAAGGATATCCAGCGGGGTATTGTCATTTTCCGCAATATGGTGAAGAGTTTTTTAAACAGATTACTGCAGAACGCCGGGTGATTCGTATCAAGAACGGTTTTCCTAAAGCTGTGTGGGAAAAAGATGCGGGACAAAATAACGAGGCTTTGGACTGCCGGGTATATAACCGGGCAGCGGCCATGATTTACGGCCTGGATAGATTCCGTGAGTTGCATTGGCTGCGTTTAGAGAAAGCCATTGATGCAATGGCTGGACAATACCAAAAGAACCATTCTCACTCGGTGCAATCTCCAAAGATTAATCCGCTACAGGGTTTGCAGACCATGCAATCTGATGATCCATTTTTATAAATCTGATGTTAAAGGGGCGCTGTGATGGCGGATATTGCGATATTAAAAACGCGATTGGAAGAAGCTGAAATGGCACTGCATAAACTGATGACTGGAGCCAGAGAAGTCAAAGTCAAAGTGGACGACTATGGTGAAACGACGTTTTCAGAAACGAATATGGCTAATTTGGAACGGTATATCGCGAAATTAAAACAGGATATTGCGCGTGCACTGGGGAGACCGCGTCGGAAACCGTTGTTCATAAAGTTCTAGTTCTTTTTATGCGTGTGAATATCGAGAATAGATATGTCTTCTAAAAAGTGATCACCACTAAATTAAGTGGCTGTCAGTTTATATGCGGTGTAACTGAGCTCAGAAATAATCCAGGTTTCTGTGGATAAACCGGGAATGTGTTGAAATTTTTCCGGCTGCTCGGTAATGAGTATAAGGTTTTCGCATATGGCATGCGCAGCAACCATAAGGTCAATGTGATTTAATTCTGATTGCCATTGGGATTTATTTTGTATCAAGTCTGCATATTTTTTTGCTGCAATTTCGTTGAATTGAATCAGGCTGGTTTTGTCTATGAGTTGATGGAGGCGTCGACTTGAAAAGGTGTGAAACGAGATGCCGCAGGGACAGGTTAACAGGTGGGCAAAACTAACCGCACTGATACCAAATTTTGCTGAGTTTGGGACAATTGATGCAAGGGGAATATACATTTTTGAGCAAACGAGCTTTCGAATAAACTCAGTTTCGAGCATGTACGTTACGGTATCTAATTTCATATATTATTTACCTTATTCAACTACATTCTAATATATGCTCGCCGATCCGTTGTCTGTTTTTTCCTATTTCAAAGTGCCTACAATCAAGCGTAGTGGTTATGCCTGAAATGTCGCTACCCCTTTAGAGGTAGATTTGACGTGTGTATCAGTTGGTTCTCATTGTATTGAGTGAATGCCTTATACATTTTGTGGGTTTTACGGTTCTTATGGCGTAAACAAACACTACTTGACCGTATCGTAAGAGTGGTTTTTATGATGTGTATTTTATATTTCCCAAGGTTCTATTGAAAGTGAGGGGATGAGGTTAAATTCAGAAATCCTGTGTGTAATCAGCGTAAGTTTCGATGCCATAGCGTGTGCAGCGATCTGTATGTCTATTTCCTTAAGTGGCGTACCTCTCGTTAATAAAAGCGTTCGTATGTCAGCGTAGTAGCGTGCCGCAGAATATGAAAAAGTGAGAGGCGTAATTTCATCTAATAATCTGTTAACGTGTTCTGAGGAAATCGGCCTGTGAAAAATGGGGTGTGTGGCATAAAGAATCTCTCCGACGGATACTGTACTTATTCCAATATCGTTTGCATTGTTGAGGATTCGGTCATACGTCTCCCTGGACTTTTGTTTAACGACGCCAATAACGAGTTTATAATCAATGATATAATTCAAGTTGGCACTCATATTAATTTTTACTTAAATAGTATAATTAAAAACCGCATAATTTTTTACTCTCCAATTCCCTATTACTAGCAATAATTCGCTGTGGGTGCAAGGTAGGAAATATGTTCGGTCACTTGACTACCTCAAAAAATTTGTTCGCTTTTAATTCTTCAGCTAATTCAATTTTATTCATTTAGAAGGTTTGAATGTCTGCACTGTCAACAATTATTGGTGTGGATGGAAAGCCCCTGGCTTGGGATACGTCTCATCGCGCTGCGTCACGGACTGCGAAAGAGCTTACTTCTTGGACGCCGGGGGTGGGATCAGCGGATAGTGATCTTAATTCGGAACTACCTTCTTTAGTTTCACGCTCTCGCGATTTAATTCGTAACCACGGAGTCGCCTCGGGTGGCATTCAAACACTCACCGATAATGTGGTGGGGATTGGTTTACGTCTTTCTGCAAAGCCCGATTATGTGGCCCTCGGTAAAACGAAAGAGTGGGCGGATGCATGGTCAAAGCAGGTTGAAGCGCTATGGCGAGGTTGGGCAGAAAGCACCGATTGCGATGCAACACGGAGCTTAACTTTTGCTGGCATGACCACATTGGTGTTTCGTTCGGTGTTAGAAAACGGCGAAGCTTTGGCCTTGCCTTTATGGTTACCCAACCAAAGTGGCCCTTATGCCACCAAAATACAACTCGTCGAATCCGACCGGCTTGAAAACCCGTATGGCAAACAAGATCAGGAAACGTTGCGCGGCGGTATAGAGTTAGATGCGTATGGTGGTGCGAGTGCCTATTGGTTTCGAAAGCATCACCCTGGCGATTATTTCCAGGGGGTGACAGAACATTCCTGGCAACGTATTCCTGCTCGAACAAAATTTGGTCGAGAGCGAGTCATCCATGTGTTGGAAAAACAACGCATTGGTCAGCATCGAAGTAAGCCATTGCTTACTGCCATCATGCCGATGTTTAAGATGTTGGACCACTATGAACGCTCTGAATTACAAGCGGCCGTGGTTAATGCAATGGTGGCCGCGTTTATTGAAACACCTCTTGATCTAGAGGGTATCAATGAATTATTCGGTGGTAATCAGGAAGACTACTTAAAAGCCCGAAAAGAGTGGTCGGTGAAGCTGCAGGGTGGAGCGGTCATTCCGATCTTTCCTGGGGACAAACTTTCATCATTCACGCCGGGACGTCCTAACTCCGGTTATGCCCAATTTGTAGAGAACGTTCTTCGTCATATCGGCACAGGTTTAAACCTTCCTTATGAATTATTGATGAAGGATTTCTCCAAAACCAATTACGCCAGTGCTCGAGCCGCACTCATGGAAGCCTGGCGATTTTTTATGGGGCGTAGAACTTGGTTGGGGCAAAACTGGGCGAGCAGAATCTATTGTTTGTGGTTAGAAGAAGCCATCAATAAACAACTCATTGACGCGCCTAATTTTTATCAAGCCAAAACGGCCTGGACACGGTGTCGCTGGATTGGTCCTGGGCGTGGATGGATTGATCCGGTGAAAGAAGCCAAAGCATCACAAATTCGGATGGACATTGGCTTATCCACATTGGAAGAAGAATGTGCCACTCAGGGGCTGGATTGGGAGGATGTATTAGAGCAGCGTGCGCGTGAAAAATCCAAAATGCGGGAGCTGGATATCGACGATGATGCATCACAATCAACGGGCCGAATTAAGTAAGAATCAACTTGCTTCCTGCCAAAATTGAAGCGTTCATGGCGTTATCAACAAACAAAAAGGAAATGCCATGAACAAGCAAAATAAACGTTTAGACACACGTACAAAACCTCTGATCCTATCCTTTCGAGCGGAATGTCCGATTGATTGGGAACGATTTCAAAGCGAATTGAATTCGTCAGAAATTCGATTTTCTGTTGAAAAAATACATGACGGTTGTGAGATTGAAATCACCGTAGAAAACGCAACGGTGAAGCAAGTTTTTAAGTGCTGCCGCCGTGTCGTGGATGGACATGTTATGCGGGATACGATGAGAACCTTACCCTTATCCGAAAATTCGCTGATCCGACGATACAACGATATGAATTTTCCCAAGAATTGGATTGACTGAATTTACCCTTTTTAAATTGTTGTTTTATAAGCCTCGTTAGTGTTTGCCGTTAACGAGGTTTTTTTATGTGTGAAATGTGTTGTAAACCCAACCCCTTTCTTTGAATATCTTAAAAACTGAGCGTGAGTATGCCCACAAAAATTGATTATGACTTTATCCAAAAACTTGAAGGCGGTTGTCAAACACAGGGATATGTCCCCGACCCTGAAAGCAGTCGCAGTGGTGTGACCATTGCCACCGGGTTTGACCTTGGGCAACGTACCAAGCAAGACCTCATCGATCTGGGATTAAATACGTTTTTAGTGGACTTGCTTTCTCCCTATTGTGGCTATCAAGGTGAAGAAGCTGAGGCGTATTTAAAGAATCATCCGCTTACGGTCTCTGACGCTCAAGCCGAATTGATTGATTTTGCGGTCAAAACACAACATACGTTGAAGCTGGAAGTGGTGTACAACGCGTCGATTGAGAAAGACAAAATGCCCTTTTCAGCGTTGCCATCTCAGATTCAAACCGTGATTGCGTCAGTCTCGTTCCAATATGGCATTGGTCTTAAAAAACGCACGCCTAAATTTTGGCAAGCGATTACGGAACAAGATTGGAAACGAACGCTGACTATCCTGCTCGATTTTGAAGATCGATACACAACACGACGTAATCAGGAAGCGCATTTACTTATGCAGATTGTCTAACGTGCATTCTCTGTTTTACCCTCGACAGACTTTTTTGCTTTCCGTATTGTCTGTTATCTGGGGCATGGCCCAGTTCCCCCTGGGCCTTTTTTTATTCTCTTAAATGCCTCGATTAGCTTTTTATTGGTTATTTTTTTCTTTCTACTTTGTTTTTCGGTGACTCCATGACGTTTTACCACTATGCCCAGCAAACATCTTGGGCGATTTCCGAACGTGTTTTGGAAACGATCCTTAGCATTGCACAGCGAAAGAATGATGCGCAGCAGTGGGTCGCGGAAAACTTCAATGACCAAATGCTGGAAACGCAACTCAGCGAAGTGCGTGAGAGTGTGGCCATTGTGTCGGTGGTTGGCCCCTTGTTTCGCTATGCGAATATTTTTACGCGCATTAGCGGCGCGACCAGTTACGAACTTATTGGTAAAGATCTGCAAGCGCTTTTAGCCAACCCGGATATTCATTCGATTATTTTAAATGTGGATTCGCCTGGTGGTGAAGTCAATGGTGTTTCTGAGCTGGCAAAAATAATTTATAGAGCGCGGGGCATTAAACCGATTTATGCCTATGTCTCTGGCGATGCCGCATCCGGTGCGTATTGGATCGCGTCAGCAGCAGACAAAATTATCGTATCCGATACCGCAGTACTCGGATCGATTGGGGTGGTGGCGACGGTACGTCACTATAACGATGACAATGTGATCGAAATTGTGTCTTCCCAAAGCCCGCACAAACGACCCGATGTCTCGACGGATGCCGGAAAACAACGGATTCAAAATCGTATTGATGAACTTGCTCAGGTCTTTATTGACTCGGTGGCAAAACATCGAGGCGTTGATTCGGCGATTGTTGAAAACGAGTTCGGCGGTGGAGATGTGTTTATTGGGAAACATGCGGTCACTGCCGGACTCGCCGATAAGCTGGGCAGCTTGGATTCGGTGATTGAGGAACTGAATAAAAAAAATAATAAAGATAAAAAAAGGCGACTTAATACTACACATAATCTTCCATTACACCCCGCACCTTCGCGGGGTGTTTCATTTTTACAGCATGAGAATAACACCATGACGCAACAGACCACAGAACCGGAAACACCTTCGCCACCTTCTGCTACAACATCAGCGGTTAACACGCCGACCGATGTGGCATCACTGACTACCGCCTATCCAAATCTTGTCGCAGAAATTCAGTCCTCTGCTACGACGGCCTCCTTCGATAAGGGCAAGGCGGAGGGAATGACCAAGGGAAAAGAAGAAGGTGAGCAAGCCGGTAAACAAGTTGGCAAAGACGAAGAACGACAACGCATTGCGGCGATTTTGAGTGATGACGCCGCGAAAGGTCGAGAACAGCTTGCACAGCACTTGGCATTTTCCTCTGACATTTCAGTTGATATGGCGGTGAGCACCTTAAACGCCGCGCCGGTTCAACAGAATACAACGACAAAACCGACATCGAGTTTTGAGCAGGTGATGGCCGGGATTCAAAACCCGGAGATTGCTCCTGCTGCCGAGGATCAGGAAGGTGAGGATGATGAACAGAAGAAAATGGAAGCGGCGGCGCAACGTATTGCCAGCTATTCCGTCAAGCATTCACAGAATAGTCAAAACACACAGAACACACAAAATACACAAAATACACAAAAACCATTAGGAGGTGAGGCATGAGTTATCCAGGCATAGCAGAAGGGTTTATCGATCAGGGCAGCTCGGTTGTTGACAATTTAATTGCCGGTGAATTTCCAAGAGTGGTGATGCAGATTACGGTTGGGGGTGGTGTGGACTATCCCGCTGGCGCTGTTATTGGTGAAATTGATGATGAACAACTCTTTGTCTTCAGCGCCGCCGGTGCCGAAGACGGTTCGGAAATTCCCGAGGCGGTGTTGGCCGAACCCGTGGATGCGACCCAAAGCCCTGTGCAAGCGATGGCGTATTTCTCCGGTCACTTTAATTCACAGGCGTTGACTCTGGGAGACGGTCATACACTGGAAACCGTGCGTCGTGCTTTTCGTATTCGGTCAATTTTTCTTAGTGCCAATCAAGCTTGATCTGAGTTGTAAAGAATCTCCATTTTTTAATAACCCGATGTCGGTCACTCGGCATCCATCGTTTCGCACATTCTCCTTTTCGTTTTTTTAATTATTTTTTTTCATTTTTTAATTCGTTTCTTCTCATTTTTGTATTCGCAATACACGGCTCCCAATTGGGAAGGCTGTGGGGTTTTGCGTGTCCGCGTTATAGGTAAGTTCATGGATATTTTTTCCACATTTGTGTTAAATCGGGTGGTGGAATCGCTACATCGTCCCGCGTCGTTTTTACTCGATGCCTTTTTTCCTTCGGTGCAAACTGAAGACAGTGAAGAAATTCACTTCGATATTGATCAGTCCAAGCCGCGCCTTGCACCCTTCGTTTCACCGCTGGTGGAAGGCAAGGTGGTGGCGGAAGAAGGGTATCAAACCTATTCCTTTAAACCGGCTTATGTGAAAGATAAGCGACGGTTTAATCCCAATGCGCCGCTTAAGCGTGCCATCGGTGAAACCATTGGTGGTTCATTAACGCCGATGAACCGCCGGGAGGCCGCACTGAATAAATCGATGACCAACCAACTGGAAAATCTCACACGACGAGAAGAAGTTATGGCCTCAGAAGCCATGCGGTTTGGTCGTGTGACGGTATCCGGTGAAAACTATCCAACCACGGTAGTCGATTTTAAGCGGCACGCCGACCTTACTCGCGTCTTGCTGGGGAATTTGCAGTGGGGCGAACCCGGTGTAAACCCACTCAATGATTTGGAAGATTGGGCAAGTATTATTCAGTTAGTTTCGGGGGCGGCGGCGCGCACGGTAGTCTTTGACCCTTTGGCATGGCGACTGTTTAAAGACAACGACAAAGTGGATAAATTGTTGGATAAACGTCGTGGTACAGATACGACGTTAAGCATTGATCCCATTGCCTTTGGTGAGGGAAATAAAAAAGTTCGTTATGTCGGCTCGATTGGCGATTTTGAATTCTTTGTCTACAACGATGTGTATGTTGATGACGATGGTGTGGATCAATCAGTACTGCCCAGTTACACCGTGCTCATGGGCAGTGCAGGCGAGTTGGAAGGCACCCGTTGCTATGGTGTCATCCAAGATGAAAAAGCCAATTACCAAGCTAATCGCTATTTTTCCAAATCCTGGTTAGAAGAAGATCCCGCAGTGCGTTGGTTATTGATGCAATCGGCTCCATTAATTGTGCCGTATCGTCCAAACGCCTCCATGTGCATTACTGTGCGACAAAGAGGGTAGTGTATGAAACGTATTGTGACCTTGGTGACCTTCGTCATCGATGCGGATGAGGCAAATAAAAACATAAATAACAACGGCAATAAACAGAGTTTTAGGGCACGTAAACCAACCCCTAAAACTATTCCGCCGTTGTGTGTCTTACCCATCGAAGATGATCGCGAGGCCGAGCAATTAGTGAAACTGAAATTAGCGAGATGGGTAACCGAAACCGATGCCGCGTTGACCCTGGCCAATTCAACCAGTTCCTATTCGTCGTTAGGTATTGTCAAAGGCGAAAAGATCGACCCAGCCGCTGGATTGATTGATGCAATTGTCGATGCCATTACCGATCTTGATCCTGCTGAGTTTGGAAAAGATAAAAAGCCAAATGTGAAAGCGCTGGAAAAAATTCTGGAGCAGAACATTACGGCAGCAGATCGTGACCACGCTTGGGCAATCTACCAACAGCTTATAGAAGAGGGGTTGGAAAGTGATGGATCAGAAAAAGATGATGCGGATCTGTTTGCTGCGAATACAGAAAAAAGCTGATGCCGGTGCCTGAACAGTTTTCTCGCATGATTGATGCGTTATTTGTGCGTCTGGGTGTGGAAGCATTGTGGCAGCGGGGAGACGAAGAACCCGTTGCCATTTTGATAATTCCTAAACGCCCGGAGAAATTGTTTGCACTCGGTGAAGCGGAAATACACGGTGAAGAACCGGTGTTTGATGTACGCCGCTGGCAAGTACCCGATTTGCAACTTGGAGATGTGCTAACGGTGGACAATGTCCCGTATCGTATTGAAGCGGAACCCACGTTAGAAAAAATGCAGCTCGTGTGGGTGGCACAAACATTACCGTTGGCAACCTTATGATCAATGTCACGATTGAATCCACACCGGAATTAACGCAATGGGCGGCGACGGTTGGGGCAACGGAAAATCAAATTCGTCGTGCGGCCATTAAATCGCTGAATGTGACCATTCGCTGGGTGCGTGCGCAGATGGCCAGAGAGGTCGCGGCAAAAACCAAACTGCGTGTCGGGTTAATAAAATCCGGCTTGTTAACAATTAAGGCATCACGCAGTCATTTGCAAGCCACGGTGGGGTTATCTAAACGTAGTGGTCAAGTACCACTTTCCAAAGTGGGCAATGCCGTACAAAACGATCAAGGTGTGGTGGTTAAAAAGAAACTGCATAAACACGCATTCGTGGCGCGCATGCGATCAGGTCACGAAGGTATCTATCGCCGGAAGTCCGGCTCACGGTTACCAATCAAAGAGTTGTACTTTTTCTTTTCCCAGGATTTACGTGATGCAATGGATTATTTCTCCGACGGGATTGCTTATCGCTACTTTGAACAACTTTTTGAACGTGAGATGCGTTACATCTTACGTTCAACCTTTCATAAATAATGTATTAAAAAGACAACTATGTTGACCTCAATTTTAAATGCGTTGGTTGAATTGCTGTCAAGTATTGTGGGGGTGGGCTATGTCGGCCTTGCCCCTAAAAAGAAAACCAGCCTCAATCTGCCCGCGTTGGTGGTGGAGCTGGTGGAGTTGGAACCGGATGCCGATCCGGGCACAGGCGAATTGGCTTTGCGTGCGCATTGGGAAGCACGCGTGGTTACCTTGGAGTCACAACCCGAACCTCAGTCCTGGGAACTGGTGTCGGCGGTTTTATTTGAATTATTTCAAGCGCCCTGGATGTTGGAAAATGTCGGCTTGGTGCAAATAAAAAGTGTGGCTCGAGATTATTTTTCCCCGGAATTTCAGGGGCATCGAATCTGGCTCATCGAGTGGGTACAGCCGCTTCGGTTGGGTGAGAATAAATGGGATACAGAAGGCATTGTGCCGCAGTCCATTTTTGTTTACCCACTGGGTGACGAAACAGGCGAATTGATTTCTGAGGAGAATTAATATGGACATGGAATTTCGTATTAGCGAGCTGGATCGTCGTTTGGCCAATATGATCCAACTTGGCCGAATCGATACACTGGATTTATCGGGGGATATCCCGAAAGCCAAAGTTCGATTTGGCGAACTGGTTTCGCCTTTACTGCCATTTATTACTGAACGCGCAGGGGAAGACCTGACTTGGTGGCCGATTGATCTTAATGAGCAAGTGATCGTGTTTTCGCCCAGTGGTACCCTATCAATGGGCATTATTCTAGGCTCGATCAATCAAAAGCGCTTTCCTTCTCCCACGAAGGATAAGGATTTACATTTCACCCGGTATTCAGATGGTGCGGAAACACAATACGATAAAAAAGCGCACAAACTCTCCATCCTTTTGCCCAGTGGCGGTACGACGGAATTGGTGTCCGATGGAGGGATTAAAATAAAGGGAAAAATAGACATTGAGGGCGATGTAACCATTGCCGGAGATATTGATGCGTCGGGTGATATCACGGATCACACGCGAAGTATGCAAGCGGATCGGGATATCTATACGGCGCATTTAGAAACGTATCATACCTAGCGCTGATTAATGTATGCGCTACCTCGTAGGAAGGTATGGCGAATAATAAAGTAGAATTCGTTATTCTCTCTAATACCCAATCGACTCATATTCAGGCACTCTACGCGCCCATTGTTGGATGTAGTAATAGTTTGGATGTTCTTATGCAGTTGGTTGATCAAATTGGTATTGGTTTTACTGTCTTTTGTTTATGTCTAATGGGCTATGCCCTGTATCTTCATTTTAAAAACCGGCGTGGTGGATAGTAGGGTTAGTTCAAACAATAATCTTATCTGCGCTCAAATCAGTATTTTAACGACAAAATATTCCCGTCTTATGGGGGTGTGAAGGGACAGACTTTTTCTCGTTCATAGTTTCGATACTATCCTTTATAAAGAATCACAACGAGTCAGTATAGATATGATGACGTTTTGGTTGGAAAATGAAGGCTCGATACTGACCGCCTCTTTGGTGGTTTTTATTATCATGTTGGGACTGTATATTTTAATAAAAATCACAGAGTAGCAAGCCAATGCAGGGCATAGATAGCAATACGGGAAAAGCAATTTCCGGTATTGACCATCTGCGCCAGTCCATTCGCGATATCTTAACTACGCCACTGGGTTCCCGTGTGATGCGGGAAACCTACGGTTCCCGATTATTTGATTTGATTGATCATCCAATTAATTCGGTGACAATGATTGAGATTTATTCCGCAACGGCAGAAGCCTTGATGAGGTGGGAGCCGCGATTTGTAGTAAAGCGTGTGCAGGTGGAGTCGGTGAGCCTGGGGCAAATTGTCCTGTTGCTCGAAGGCGACTATATACCACGGCGTGAACCACTCATTTTATCTGACCTGAAACTGAATTTTTAATTTCGAGTTTACTCGAATTCATCTTCATTCTTGCTAAATTGCTATTCACCTTCTCGAGACTTCTATGAGCCAGTTTTCTGCCATTGATCTTGAGAAGCTGCCTGCGCCGGATGTGATTGAGACGCTCGATTTTGAAACCATTTTTTCGGCATTACTTGCAGAGTTAACCGAAGCCTACCCGGAATTTTCTGCCGATGTGGAAAGTGATCCGGCCTATAAAATCTTACAAGTGTCGGCGTATCGAGAATTAATGCTTCGCGCAGAAATCAATGATCGTATTAAAGCATTGCTCTTGGCGTATGCGCGTGGGGCAAACTTGGATCACATTGTTGCGAGCTATTACCGATTGCAACGAGAAATTGTGTCTCCGGGAGATGAGTCGGCAATACCGCCTGTTGCACCAAAATACGAAGATGATGACCGGCTTCGTTATCGATCCCAATTAAGCTACGAAGGATACAGCACCGCAGGCCCTGAAGGCAGTTACATTTTTCATGCACTTGCCGCCAGTCCTTTGGTCAAAGATGCCAGTGTCCAGAGCCCAACACCCGGTGTGGTGGTGGTCACTGTGCTATCAAACGATGGTGCGGGAATCGCCAGTGACGCATTATTGCAAACCGTTAACGCGCATTTAAATGATAAAACCATTCGACCGCTGACCGATCAGGTATTGGTGCAGTCGGCAGAGGTTATCCCGTTTACGGTTGAGGCCGAACTCATTTTGTTTTCCGGGCCGGATGAGTCTGTGGTTGAACAAGCAGCTCTCATCGCATTGGATGATTATCTTAATGCTCGTCACAGGCTCGGGCACGACATTACATTATCGGGAATGTATGCCGCACTTCATCAACCCGGTGTGCAGCAGGTAAATTTGTTATCACCGGCACAGAATATTCTGGTACAGCGGTCACAGGTGGCATGGAATACTGAGAAAAAGATTACCTTGGGAGGACGGGGTGAATAGGTCATTGTTGCCACCCAATCGTTCTGAGTTAGAACGCGCTTTGGAAAAAACACTGCAGCGCACCACGGATATTCCGATTCCACTTGATACGCTGTGGAATCCTTGGGCGTGCCCAGATGTGCTTTTGCCCTGGTTGGCATGGGCTGTGTCAGTGGATTATTGGGAAAGTGGTTGGTCTGTTGAACAAAAACGACAGGCGATTGCGGATTCCTTATTTGTGCATCAGCAAAAGGGCACATTAGCTTCCATTGAGCGGGTATTAGCCAACTTAGGTGTGACGGCAAATATCCGAGAATGGTTTGAATTTAATGGCCCACCTCACACCTTTGAGTTGACCGCATGGGTGAACGACAATTTTGGTGGTGATGACACGCCTATACTCAATACCCAGTTATATGCGGCATTAAAATCCGCCGTGGATGTAACCAAGCCAGTACGAAGTCATTATACCTTTCGTATTGGTGTGCAATTACAGCAGACACTGCAATTTGCGTTAGCCAGTCGCGTGGCGAATCGAGCCAATGTGAATCTGGAAGTCCTTGCCCCGACGTTCAGTAGTCAACTTCCTGTTCACCCGGTATCAACACTCCGAGCAATGAATGTTGTGCGAATACACACAACGCCGATTTAACAGATAGATCGTCATTCAAATTTTTTTTTAAATTCTTTTTCTGATTAAAATCTTTTAAGAGAGAACGTGCTATGGCCATCGCGCTGGTTCCGACCATCACCTCGGCGGGACTGGCCGCTGTGTTTAATGCTACCAATGACGGTCTGCAGGCGCGCCTGACCCAGGTGGTATTTGGTGAGCAAGGCTGGACGCCAGATCAGAATGCAACACACCTTCGTGCGGAAAAAAATCGCGTGGATATTGAAGGTGGTTCGAGAGTGAATCAGACTCAAATTCATATTACCGCCATCGAAAATGGAAACCAGGAGTATTGGGTACGCGAAATCGGTTTTTTATTATCCGATGGTACGCTGTTCGCGGTATGGAGTGATGCACAACAGCCGCTTGCTTGGAAATCGGCAGATGTGGATTTGTTATTAGCCTTCGATATGGTACTGAGTGCATTACCGGATGACAGTGTCGTTGTTGAGGGAACAGGTGGTTTTAATTTATCGCCTGCGACTGAGGATGAGATTGGGTTAGTGCGACTTGCCACGGAAGCCGAAGCGAGAGCGGGTGTGATAAATACTGCCGTGGCCATGACACCGTGGGGTACGCGACAACATGGTGATGCTCGGTATGCAGGGAAACAGCATACGCACAATTGGGGGCAGGTGACGGGTAAGCCGACCACGTTTACACCAGCAGCCCACACGCACACATGGACTCAGATTAGTGGCAGGCCAACGAGTATGCCGCCAACGCCCCACTATCATGATGATCGCTACACACCGACGAATAATTTTTTAGTCAGTTGGGGGCGAACCTCCACGCGTAACCGACGCTCAAGAGTGAATTGGGATGGTTCAAATAACTTCAGTTATAACTACGCCGATATTGGGCCGCCTGTGGGATATACCACGAGTCATCTTATGGGATTTCTTGCGAGTATTGGATTTATTCATTTTGGTGGCGAGGTCGATGGCATTGACCGGCTGTGGTGCCGATGGCGAATTCAAAATAACAATATTCGCGTGATTGCTCAAAACAGCGAAAACAATGCGGCATCGCAAATTAATTACATGGCGATCTGGCGGAAGTAACGGCGAACATTTTATGGAAAATATATTGTGGCTAGAAATTGACGGCGACACCATTGTTGGTGTGCATTCGGTAAAAGGGCAGTCCGACTATACGTGGGTGTCACTGCCCGAAGGCGAGGATATGCCAGATCCTGGAGATAACTTTATCGATGGTAAAGTGGTTCAACGTCAGGCCGAGATTGATCCTCCCCAAGAAAAGCGCATTCTTGCACAGCAAAAGATTATTGATGTGTACCCACTTTGGAAACAGATGAATATTCTTCGAAATGGTACTGAAGTGGAACAGAGCACAATGGGGCGGTTTATTGATACAGTCCGTTCTTGGTCAAATAACCCGAAGAGCACAGTAAAACAACTCGATAAGATTGTGCCTTAGTTTTTATTCTTTCGTTTTTTATACCTGAATTCATTCCCTTCGTTTTCTCTTTTTCTTTTCTTTTCTTTTTTACATTTCCTCGTGAGATGGGGTGATCTATGGCGTTTTTACATGGTGTGGAAGTCGTTGAAATTAACAACGGCCCGCGTCCAATTCGTACTGTGCGTTCGAGTGTGATCGGTTTAATTGGGACGGCACCGGAAGCCGACCCAGAACGTTTTCCGTTAAATTTTCCTGTGCTGGTGGCTGGGCGACGATCTGATATGGCGGGTATTGGTTCGACCGGAACCTTGCCCGCTGCGTTGGATGATATCTTTGACCAAGCGGGTGCGCTGATTGTGGTGGTGCGTGTGAGTGACGGTATTACCCAACCGTCAGATGGCTACGGTGGTGCTGTTGATCCCAGCGATACCTTTGATGGGGAGGAGTATATTCCTCCTCCATCAGAAGCTCTAAATGAAGTAATCGGCGGTGTGGATAATGACACCGGACAATATCTCGGTGTGTATGCGTTTTTAGCGGCGCAAAGTGAAGTCCATGTCACACCGAGGGTACTTATTGCCCCAGAGTTTTCACACAACGCCGCAGTGGCCAATGAAATGTTAACGGTTGCAGAACGATTGCGCGCCGTGGTGATCGCAGATGGCCCCAATACCAATGATATTGAAGCGATTCATTATCGTGAACAATTTGGTAGTCCACGCTTATACATTGTTGATCCCTGGGTACGGGTATGGAATACGGCAATCGGTGCCGAAGTCATTCGTCCTGTCAGTGCGCGTGTGGCTGGGTTAATCGCAAAAAGCGATGCCGAATTTGGTTTTTGGCGTTCACCGTCCAATCAAGAGTTACGTGGGATTCTCGGCACGGTGAGAAGCATTGACTTCACGCTCGGTGATCCGAATGCACGCGCGAATATCTTAAATGAAAATGAAGTGGCCACGGTTATTCAAGAAACGGGTTATCGCCTATGGGGCAATCGCACCTGTTCCGATGATCCAAAGTGGGCGTTTTTATCGGTACGCCGTACAGCGGATATGGTGAACGAAAGCATTCTCCAAGGACACCTGTGGGCAGTGGATCGCACTATTTCTAAAACCTATGTCGAGGATGTATTAGAAGGCGTCAATGCGTACCTTCGTTCTTTGCGAACACGCGGTGCGATCATCAATGGTCAGGCGTGGATTGATGCCGAGTTCAATACGCCTGCGGATATCGAGTCGGGAAAAGTGACCTTCAGTTTTGACTTTACGCCGCCACCGCCAGCGGAACACATTGTTTTTCGTAGCGAAGTGGTTAATGGCTATTTAACCGAAGTGATTCCTTTGCCTGCGAATTAAGTTTCATCCAGTTTTTTCTAAATCTTTATCCATTCAGATTTTCTCCTTTTTTTTAATTTCTAAATTTTTTCGTTTCATTTCTTTTTTCTATTTTTAGGAGAAGCATCATGCTTGATGATGTGCTTCGTAATATGACTTTGACAGTAGATGGTCGCGGTTATGCAGGCAATATAGAAGAACTTGTTCTGCCTAAGTTAAGTTTACAAACGGAGGAGTTTCGCAACGGCGGCATGGATGCGCCAGTCGATATTGAGCTGGGGATGGAAAAGCTCGAGTGTGAATTTACCTTAACTCGATTTAATCGTCATTCGCTAACTCTGTTTGGTGTGTTTAGCGGTGAAACCCAACTCACTGCCCGAGGTGCGGTGGTGTCCGATAACGGCCAAACGCAAGCAGCAGTCATCAATATGCGTGGTCTGGTGCGAGAGTTGGATATGGGTACCTGGAAGCCGGGAGAGAAGTCTACCAACAAGTTTATGGTATCACTACGCTATTACAAGCTTGTCCTGGATGAATTCCCGATTTACGAAATCGATATTCCCAACTTCTTACGAAAAGTGAATGGCGTCGACCAGCTTGCCAAAATGCGTGCCGCGTTAGGGCTTTGATTTTTACTTTTATATTTGCGGGTTATTCAACCCGACTTTCTATTCTCTTTTATTTTCCTTCACTTATTCAATATTTTTTCAATGGAGTCCTCTCGTGGAAACCTCACCTTTTTATGTGATGAAGCCAACCACCTTTCAGAAACAGAAAGTGCGTATTGGCCACCGGTTGGATCTAACCGAGTCGCAAGCACGACCGCTTATTCATGGTGGCTTTTTAACAAACGATGTCAATGCGTCCCGTTACATTGCTGAACTGACGCATGAACTAAAGAACCTGACTTATGAACTGGGGGTTGCGCAAGAAGAGCTTAAACAATCCGAGGCCGAATTAGAAAATTTAACGCAATCGATCAAGACGAATTCGGATACATCGACCAAGGAGGATAAATAATGGCAGCACGCACCCAATCACCGGTTTCTCGAACAGAAGTGACCTTGCAGTATCCGATATTTTTTGACGGAAAAGAACATACACAGATCCTGATTCGGCGTCCAAAGGTAAGGGATATGCTCGGTGTGGAAGACAGTACGTCCAATGACGCCCAAAAAGAAATCGATTTGTTCGCCAATCTTTGTGAATGCTCGCCGGATTTAATTACCGAACTGGATATGTTGGACTACGCCAAGTTACAAGAGACTTATCAAGGTTTTTTATCTTCAAAGCGCAAGACGCCCGCAAAGCGTTAGTTGCGATTGCCAGTCACACGGGTTGGGGACTCTCCGAACTTCTAGAGCTAGAGGGCGAGGAAGTGTTGAAGTGGTTGGCGGTATTGCCCAAATCGTCATAGCGACGATATTACAATAATTTTTCCTCCTGTCTTTTATTAATCGTGTTTTTTCCTTCTGTTGATTTTGTTGCGTGTCTTTCTGTTATTCGTGTTGGTAAGAGTGTGTGATGGCTTCTCAGTTTAACGTTGCAATTTCTATTGGTGCGACACTGAAAAAAAATTTTAAAACCGTCACGCAGGGTTCGCAGGTGCAGCTCAATAAACTTGGCGATAGTATTCGCAAGGTGAAGGATCAGCAGCAGGCCATTCGTAAATTCGATATGGACTCGACTCGTGTCAACGCAGCGAGAATTGCGTTTGCTCAAGCAAGCTTAAAAGTCAAAGACCTGCGCATGCAGGTGGCAGCTTCCAAAAATCCAACCAAAACACTACTCAATCAATACGCTCGTGCTCAGGAGCGCAGCAATCGGTTGTCGGATGCATTAACCCGGCAGCGACGACGATTACAAGAAAGTCGTCAGGCCATGACAGGCTTGGGCTTGTCGACCCAGAATCTACAGCAACAAAATAAACGCCTGGGTGCCTCTGCTGACCAGTTAAATCAAAAATACCAACGCCTCGGCAATACCCTAAAAACGCAGCAGCAGTTGCGAATGAAACGGGATCAAGTGCGTGGGGATCTGTTTGATGCCACGGCGATGGGGTTTCTTGTCTCCCGACCATTGTCAACGGCAATGGATTTTGAAGACTCAATGGCCAAGTTGGGCGCATTGACAAAAGATGCGACCGAAGAACAGTTAACGGTATTAAATAAGGAGGCACAAAAATTAGGTCGTACCACCCAGTTCACCAGTTCCCAAACCGGTGATGCAATGGGGTTCCTGGCAATGGCCGGGTTTGATGCCGATGAGATTAAACAGTCCACCGGCAATGTGTTGCAGCTTGCACAAGCATCGGGGGCGGATCTTGCGACCACAGCGGATATCGCGTCCAACATTATGTCAGGCTTCAATATTCAAGCATCCGAAAGTCAGCGTATTTCTGATGTATTAACCAAAACGTTCACCAGCTCCAACACCACGTTACAGATGCTCGGTGAAACCATGAAATTTGTCGGACCGGTGGCAGCAGCCACCAATACGGATTTGGAAGTCGCCGCCGCAATGGCTGGCAAACTTGGCGATGCGGGTATTCAAGGCTCTATGGCCGGTACGGCATTACGAACCATGCTGCTGCGTTTGTCAGCTCCACCACGAATGGCGGCGGATGCGCTGGAACAATTGAATATTGTGACCAAAGACAGTGCCGGTAATTTACGTTCTTTTCCTGAACTATTAAAAGAAATTAACGATGCGACATCCGAAATGGGCACGGGTGATCGAACGGAAATGATTAAACGGATCTTTGGTACGGAAGCGGCGTCTGCTGCCGCCGTATTAATGGATCAGGCGGGCAAAGACAAACTGCAATCGTTTATTACGATATTGGGGGCATCGAAAGGGACAGCGCAGCAAGTCTCAAAAAAAATGAGCAGCACTACACGAGGTGCCTTAAAACGGTTGGGCAGTGCGTTGGAAAGTATCTCCATTGTTGTCGGAGGATTGTTTTTGCCTGCTATTGCTGCGGTGGCTGATATTCTTGCGATAGTGGCGTCCTGGGTATCGTTGTTCGCGGAAAAGTTTCCGCTATTGACGACCGTAGTGGTGGGCGCGACCGTGGGTATTATCGGTTTGCGCATCGCCACGATTGCCAGCACCTGGACGTATCTATTTATGAAAAGTGCGTTGCTGGGGGTTAACACCACCTTTGGCATCACAGCCATGTTAACCAAACTCAATCAAACTGGATTACTGCGTTTAAATGCCGTTGCCAGTATAACGGCGGTGCGCACAGGGCTAATGACTGCGGCACAGTGGGCGTTAAATGTTGCCATGACGGCTAACCCCATTGGTCTCATTATTGCCGGTATTGCAGCACTCGGGGCAGCAGGGTATTTTCTGGTTACCCGGTGGGATACGGTTAAAACCTTTGTGATAGATTTTTGGCAAAGCATAAAAGAAAAAACTAAAAACGCCGTAGGTTTTTTAATTCAGTTTATTGGTAAATTACTTGATCCTTTTGGTCTTTTGAAAAAGACCGTCC
The DNA here is from genome assembly GCF_032773895.1 of Teredinibacter sp. KSP-S5-2. Classification (NCBI taxonomy): domain Bacteria; kingdom Pseudomonadati; phylum Pseudomonadota; class Gammaproteobacteria; order Cellvibrionales; family Cellvibrionaceae; genus Teredinibacter; species Teredinibacter sp. KSP-S5-2. Next base: position 974,950 of record NZ_CP120416.1, read on the forward strand.
AATTTGTCGGTGCGCTTTTTAGTGGTAACGATTCGCCAGAAATAAAATTGGGTGCATCATCGAATATTTCTACCTTGGATGATGTTCAGCAACGCACAGTCAACGCCGCCAAAACAGCCTCTCAAATCCAAAACTCTACCCAAGTCAACGCGTCAATTGTGGTTAATCCCGCGCCGGGGATGGACGAGCAAAAGATGGGCGAAAAAATGAAATTCATGTTGGAAGAGGAAATGCTTCGCGCGCAAGCAGATCAGAGAGGTGCGCTCTATGATTAATATGCATTCTTAGTTGTATCGCGAAATGCAGTACTAAGTGCTTGATTGTTTGGCGAATGGAAGCGTTCATGAACGCATCAAAAACAAAACAGGAAAGTAAAATGATAAAAAGTCACGCAGTAGCCAACACGCAAGACAAAACACAATATAGTACCTTCGTTGTATATGAATTTACATGCGATCATCTGGATGGATTTGAGTTAGAACTTATTCAAGCGTCGATTCGACGATACTTAAATACGGTCGACAGAAGCGATGTTTGTACGCTTGTGGTGTTGATTGATTTGGAAAACAATGCGGATCATGCAGAAGACTGCAAATACTCCCTTGGCTACTATCGAGAGTATGACGAAGATACGGAGCGCTATCTTTGGACTATCGATTTGAATTCAACTATTGATTCATCTGAAAAACACTTCAGTATGAAATGCGCGATGGTGGATGTGCAAATGTAGGTCTACCGCCCTCCCTGGAGAGAAACTTCTCTGGGGATAACACCAAGCCTAAATACAAAACGCTCTCTGATAGCTGACTAAATTACGCCCTTGTGTGCCGCTGTGTGGCCAGCAGGGCGACTTCTCTTTTTACTTTGTATGTTGTCCAAAGAATTGCGCTTTTCGCCTAAAAGGGCGGATATTTACTTTCAATCTTTCTTGCTTTAGCCGTTACGAATTAACTTGATTAACTATCAAGATGAAGCGTTCATGTGTGCAAATAAACCAGATGGAGAAAACCATGAGCGATAAACACTTTACGGTATATGAAATTAATCACCAAAATTTGGAGGGTGATGATATTGCGATGTTGACTGAAATCGTTAGATCAAAAATTGAGTTGGGAGAAGGCAATCATTTCACTGAATTTACTGTTTTGATCGATTTTGAGCTTGCTGCACCCGACATGGATAACCCGAAGTATTCTTTGAATATTTTCACTGAGTGGGAAGAGGAATTTATGCGCTATTGTTGGACGGCGAGACTAAAGACTATTGACTCCAAATTAGAAGAACGCGGCTTTGAAATGATCTGCTCTTTGGGTTAAAGAGCTGCCACATGGATGTGGCCAATCTATCCTCTTTATTCTTGACTTCAATTCATGATGAAGCGTTCATGGTGTTGAATAAAACAATATGGAGTAAACATAAATGAAAGCGATTTTTTATAAAAAGAGTCTGCACGATTCCACATCCTTGGCACGTTTAAATTCAGATGCGCGAGATGCACTTATTAACTGGTTTATGGCATTTTCTGGAATGATGGAAGACTTACATGCTCGGGCTTGTAAAGTAGATCTTTCTGACGTCGAATATCTACGAGGCTTTGATTTGGATGAGTATTGTATAATCGCAAATCGAGAATCGGATAAGAACATCTCCGGCACAGTTTGGACTGGCTTTCTTACATTTAAAAATTCATCTGAAAATATGATTTATGGCCGTATTACCTGTCAAATAAAATCATAATATCTCATCAATGCCAAGCATTCCACGCTTGGCATTTTTTCCTTTTTTTAAAACACTATGAGTCAAGTGATGATGGCCCTTGGGGCTAACTATCGATTTTCTATTCAATCCGCAGCCTATCAACAACTCAAAATCACGCGCAACTTTCACTGGGCATCCCAGGAGCGTATTGATGAACGACCAGCCAGTCAATTTATAAGCATAGGTGAAAAGACGATGTCTTTGTCCGGGGTAATTTATCCTCACTATCGTGGCGGCCTAAAACAAATCGACGAACTGGAGAAAGAAGCGGAGCAGGGGGTGCCCCTGCAACTAGTGGATGGCTTGGGAGAGGTGTGGGGACTCTGGGTGGTGCTATCGCTTGCGGATACCCGTTCCTTTTTTCTCCAAAACGGACAGCCCCAAAAACAAGAGTTTGAATTATCACTGCGTTTTTACGGTTGGCAAATTGAAAAGCTTCCCAGGAACTAAGTCTATGCAATATCGCACACAAGAGGGAGATAGATTGGATCAAATCTGCACATGGTTTTATGGGTTGAGTCGTCGACATGTTGAAAATGTATTAAGCGTGAATCCCGGCCTCTCGTATTATGGTCCGCGTCTTCCATCGGGGTTACTAATCGAACTTCCCGAATTTGATTCCAAAGCTCACGATCACCCTTCACCCATTCGGTTGTGGGATTAGCACTTAAGGTTTTCCAGTTTTCACTTTTTTCTTTTCCATTATTTCTACGATTTATTTTTACTTAGGAGGACACATGGCTGTCTATAAATATTGCCTGGATGATCACTATCACCATGCAACCGGCATCGCTATCCCAAAAACGGTGGAGTTTCACGATCAAAATGGTCAGTTACGCATGCTGATCAATCAGCAGGGCGTGATCACGATTTATAAGAGTTATGCTTGGGATGGGTGTTCCCCAAAAATTAAAATATTTGATGTGGGGTATCTGGGAACCCCGGACGGGGCGCTACATGATATTACTGGCAAGCCCAAAACTTATTACGCTTCGCTAGTGCATGATGCGTTGTGTCAGTTTCTTGATCATCCGAATATGCCGTTTTCGAAATCCATCATTGATGCACAGCTACTGATGTTATTACGTGAATCGGAATTCAGCTTGTCCTGGGTGTATTTTATCGTGGTGCGGGTGCTAGGCGGAGTGTATGGATGGTTAAAGCAAGCCTTATTTTAATATTTCTTTTCCTTGCTTTGCTCCTAAGTATCACTGAACTGGTCTGGTTCTTTCTCTGAAATGCGTGTGTTATGACTCCAGATTTTCGTTTAGAAGCCAACGATGACGATATCACCGAACTGATTCGCACGTGTCTTATTTCACTTCGTGTAACCGATGAGGCGGGTATAAAATCCGATGCGCTGGAAATTCAATTGGATGATGAGGGCAGTCGTATTCAATGGCCGGAGACGGGCGCGGTACTGACATTAAAACTCGGTTATAAAGAAACCGGCTTAACAAAACTTGGATTGTATTCGGTCGATGAGGTGGAATATTCCGGTCCTGTGTTACGGATGACGATTCGCGCAAAAGCGGCGGATATGCGCAAAACGATAAAAGCACAAAAAAAGCGGTTTTGGGAAGACACAACATTGTACGATGTGGTGAAAGCCGTCTCACCTGACGATTTAACACCGGGCGTCTCCCAAGCTTTACGAGACATCGGTTTTACTTACTTGGAGCAGAATAACGAATCGGATTTGCATTTTCTTACGCGTATCGCCAACGAAAATGGTGCAGTGGTCAAACCCACCAATGGCTATCTCATAGTCGCTCCCAGGGGGGAAACCAAATCGATTTCCGGTCAGTCGCTTCCTGTGACAATTATTCAGCCAAGTATGATCAAACGCTTTCGTTTCACCCAGGCTGAAAGAAATAAGTATGCCTCGGTCATTGCATATTGGCATGATACCGATAATGCAGAGAAACAACTTGTCCGAGTCGGCGAGGGCGATCCGTCATTTGGCTTGCGGCATACATATCCCAATATTGATGAAGCGAAGCGAGCTGCTGCCGCTAAGTTTAAGCAGTTACAACGTGGCCTGGGTAATTTGGAATTAACACTACTTGGCAACGTGGACATTCAAGCCGAAGGCCGAATTCGATTAGAAGGGGTGAGGCCACCCATTCAGGGCGAGTATGCCGTGACTCGAGTTGAACATACATTCTCATCAAGTGGGTTTATCACCACCTGTTCGGCGGAAATACCCACCAGCTAGAGCCGTATGCTAAGCTGATACTGAGTGTGCGGAAAAGGGATGTTTATGGCAATTGACTACACAATAATGAAGGAGCTGGAGTTGGTTGTGACCAAAGTCAGTGGGGTATTTACTGACGAAGAGCTAGTTGGTCACTTCAGCCGGTTGGTCGAAGACCCAGATTTCAGGCCTGAGTTCACACGTTTAACCGACCTACGGCACGTATTAGTCTTTGAAATTACAAAGGAAGGCGTTCAAGAAGCCGCCCGGCGTGTTCCATTTGATAGTCATTCAATGTCGGCGTTACTAATTTCTGATCTAACAAGAAGGGAGTGGGCGACGTTATGGGGCGTTACTGCGATGTCTTCCAATGCCTTCTTCTTCACTACAGATATTCTTCTTGAAGCTTTGGTCTGGCTCGGCTTAGAAGCTAAAGAAAATCAGATTCGATCCTACCTAAATTCCCTCAATTGATTTCCTTCTTTTAGTTTCCAATCATGATTCATTAATACTATGGATTTCGTGTAGAAAGCCATTCTGAATTAACGGTTTACCCTTTGACATAAGTGCATAGATCCAATAGTTGCGATTTACCATTCCACTGGTAGAACTGTAGGTGTTTTTAACAGCGATTCCCAAAACCGCTTGATCATCCGTCAATTCAACCTGATCTAATTGATATCCATTCTGATAGTCAACCACAACTGCTGGGATGTAGCAGCGTTGTGTTTCGTAGTCATCAAGCAGATTTGTGTCTGTTTCATCAATACTGGTTCCAAAGAGTGAGTTTCCCGCCGTATACCAGCTTCCCCATCGAAATTGCCAAAGCTTCTTGTTTATCCATGCGTACAACATGGCGTTGTCTTGTCCTGCTTGTGCGGTATGTGTCTTATCCGACAGGCATTGAACGATTCGAATGATCACAGCAACCTCCAACCGCCATACTGTGTTAATATACAGTATAGCGGTTGGCGCGAAAAATCAATAGTGGCTTGGTTAGCCATGAACCATATGTACCGGCTTAACGGTTAACTCTGAAACATACTGTCGCTTGGGAAGCGCTTTTGTAAGATCTCATTCGCTTTATTCATCAATCGCAATGAAAAATAGGACAATATGGCACCATTGTTATCGCTATCTTCCTGACTTGGTGAGGGATCTAAACAGAGATCGATTAGCTGACAAAAATAGAGTTTTGTTTCTGAGGGGGTGGCAGTTTTATTCAACGGATGCTCCAGCCACTGCCTACACAGATGCTCGAAGTCACGCAGTAATTCGTTGACCGCTTCGTCGTCAATACCATATTCGTTTTCATTTGCTGATTTGGAACTATTGGTATTCACAGTATCAATTCCTCTTGAATCATGTGTGGTCTCGCATGCAGCTAATTTGGGGATATTTTTCTCTGAAAACATTGTGTCGACGTATGGGTCGAAGAACCCCAGTAACTCACAGGTATTGTTTTTTTGGTCAAAAATGAAAAGAATCCGATTACTTTCTTTCGTCAAGCAATATGTTTTGAGTATGCTGAACACGCTATTAAGAAACGCTAAGTGATGGTGTTTTAAGGAGTACTCTTGTGTGTGGCCAGTTTCGATATTAAATGATTGGACGATATACATCATTTCATTGGCTTTGTTTTTGTTCACAAATACAGTTATTGACTGTTGTTGGAATATCTCATCGATGCGTAAAGCACAAATACAGCTTGTTAACCAGTTTGCACAATACAAACCAATGAAAGAGCTTGGCTTTTTCTCGATGTGTGTTGTCACAAGTGGATTAAAAAGACGTCTTTTCATTTTCGTTCGACCTTCAAATTAACGAAACTCAAAAAATGCCTGTCGCCCGGTTCGGTCTGGGCGACAGGCCAACACTAGTCCTCAATGTGTTGGAGAGGATTTTTGCGTTGCCGCAAAGTCGAGGGACTAGTAAGCAGTGAGTCTTCTAGTACGGTGCGTAATTGCGATAACTTGGTTCGTGCAGACTTAGGTAACACCGGAATAGCGTTTCGACAATGCGCATGAAATAGCACCCAAGCCAACTGATACGCAGAGTGGTTTTCTTCGCTTAAAATCGATGTCATTTGCTCCGTGGTTGTTTTGACTGCGCGTGCAACGAGCGTGGTATGGGTGTAATCGATTAGCGTGTTTTGTGTGATAGTGAGCAGTGATGTAATAAACAAGGCAAATCCATTTGTTCGGTCATCTGTATCCCGTTGACTGCGGGAGATCAGTAACTTACCGGTTAGATCTCGTTGGTAGGCGTGCTGCAGTGTTACATCGGTTTCTCCTGCTTGCAGGGAGAGAAAATCGAGGTATAAGGGCAGAACTTTATACTCAATACACCGCAAGTAAACACTGTCGATCAGCTCCGTATTTTCAATGGGATAGGTGCTAATCCCTAAAGTGTTCCAGTTTCCCGCATAGGATGAATTTAATCTCGCTCGGGCACGACGTAATAATTCAACCAAGATAGAGTAGTTGTTGTCGCTTAGGTGAAAATAGATAAACTTGCTTTTCTCTTTTGTCTGCTCGACTTGTTCATAGAGCGATAGGTAAGAATAGGTGGCCACCCATAAAAACTCTAGCGCTGTCCTCGGTAATTGGAATACATGTTGTACATGGTCAATGGCAAATTGAAATTGTGTGGATTCCGTGATTTGAACTTCCATAGGAAGAGATGCCGAAATGGGTAACAATCCATAAACCTTAGTCGGGAGTTTTTCATTCAGTAGTGTTAAGCATTGTGCATGTAGGCGCTTTGTCGGGGAATCCATGTCTCTTTTCATATTTTTGGACTTTCTTTATTCTTTAAAAATTGAGTCTGTTTCTGTCGATAGATTTACTCATCTATTTCGGCTTTATTGTTGTTTACTCTGTCGAATGATTTGATTTGTCATGCCTTTTGGGTGGGGGTTTGTTAGTTCACTTAACAAAAGACTTTCTCGATTGATAACATCGTATGGTGTCAGTGGAATTGGCTTGTGCATCTGCTCGTGGAAAACAACCCAAACAAAAAAGTAAAGAGTGTGAATGCTGTGCTTAAAGTAATCGGGAAGCTGTGACAATACGGTGTTAAATTCACTTTGTTGTAGGGTGTTTGGATAACCGTCTTGTGTGTTTGCTGTTTTAAGTAATGAGCCTACTAAAAGTGCGATGGCACGACGAAATTTGTCCTTCTGACCTTTAGCATTCACCATCAACAAGTTAATCGAAGTGAGTTCCCGCTGGTGTATGTAATCCGTTGACGATGTTCGAATATTGGTAAGGTCTTTTAGAAAGCTCAAGTAGCTGGGTAATAAAAGGTACTCTAAACACCGAAGAAATATGGTGTCAGCAATGGCCATAACGGGGATATCATTTAGCGTTCGGGGTAGCGTTGGCCATTTCAGAGGGTGTTTGGTGTAAACCTGTTGATGGGCTAGATTCAGAAAGTCTAGAATCTTAGCCATGTCAGGGTGGCTACGTGGTTTAAACGTGGACTGGCCTTGAGTGCGATACGCATCGCATATTTCGAATAGCACATAGTAGGTGTATATAGACATCCAAATATATTCCAAGGCCGGTTTGGGGATTAAAAATGCTTGTCGCCGTGGGTCGGTTTTAAAATGAAAACCGCGATGCTCGATTAGTATCGGGCGTAATCGTGCGCGTTTGGCACCATGCAAGACTCGTTCGGAATGATCCGGGATAGTTTGAGTCACGGATTTCGTAATTTGAGGCAATAAACGATCTATTGGAGAATGCATGGTGACGCTCCTAATCCTTTGGTTTGGTAAAGAGCTTGGTTAAAAAAGACGGGGGTTGTTTTTTGGGAAGGCGTTCGTAAACTTCTTGTCGATAAATGGGAATGTCTTTGGGCGCACTAATGCCGATTTCGACTTCGCCTGTAACAGAATTTATTCTAATAACAGTAATAACAATATCATCGCTAACATAAATGCTTTCGCTTGATCGTCGTGTCAGTATTAACATAAGTTGTATTCATCCTTACTGGTTGTACACGAGGGTACGAAGCGATTCCATCCTTGATCCGCTACTAAAAATTATTAAGGCGATGACTATAGACTTGCTCGCCAGTATCAATGGTTTTGTTTGTTGTTAATTCTTAAATTTATTCTCCCCTACTTAGTCATGCTTGAGGCGGATTCGCCTTGCCTTAAATAATGCACTGTTGCTGCGTTGTGTTTAAGTATCTGTGTCGGTATGTGACGATCTCTTAAACGGGATTTTTGCCAGGGTTTTGGCGTCCAAGGGGGTAATCCTTGCCAGCTCAAAATTCTCATTTCCATATCAATATCGAGATTTAGATAGGTCGGTTCATCGGGTGAAAGCTCACTAAACCAAGCTAGATCCTGATCCCACTGGGTTCTAAGCAGCAGCGTCTCGGAGTCACGTCGATACACTAAACGCAGTTTATTCCAGGGTTTCCCTTTACGGGTTTGGACATCGAATAGTATTTTTGCGTGAGACTCTAAATATTTGTCATCGTGTGGCGTTACGGTGAGTGGGGTCAGAACCGTACCTAGATTGGGCTGTGTGCCCGCTTGGAATATAAATAGAGGGGGTGTGCCACTGGCGACGATGTCCAGATAAAAATACTGCCAGCGAAGTTCGCCAAACCGGTTAAGCATCCACTCCCTGAGTAAGAATACCGAGTGTCGGGTGTCCCTGCGAATCGTAGCGATATGTTTGCTTCTGTTGTGCATAAAGCGCCCCCTTGCTAGTTGAATAAAAATCCGTGTTTCTCATACTATAAGCTCATATTTGCATGGTCTTATTTAAACTTCAATACAAGTTTATATGAAAGTTTAAATAATGGCGGGCGAGTGTATGTGTTGGCGTAGAAGATACCGTATTTACTGGATGGATTTCGTGTTTAGGCAATGGAATGCGGATTAATCTGCTACCTTTATGGGTATCCAGTTAGCCATTTTCAGGCTAGAATTTGACTAATCTAGTTTAAAGTTAAATAAATAGAACTTTTGGTCTGATAGCTGAAGCGATTTAATTATGAGTAAAACGACAGAAAGAGTTCCGTCGAGGAAGAAGACCAAGACACCTGATCATGTTCTGGGTTTCTGTGATCGACTACGTATCACCTGTTCTTATGCCGGGATCGAAGGATATGGTTCATTGTCTGCTATCGCCAGAATATCGGGGATGACTGCTGCTGGCGTTCGACTGTTGTTTATCGAAGACCGACCGCCTAAATTTCTGCGCCTGTTTCTTCAGTTGGTTGATGCCCTGATTGGTGAAATCAAGAAACAACGTGGTGTGGAAATTGAGCGCAATAAACTGTATCACTATTTACTCTCTGACAGTGAATGGCCGTTCCCGGAGGCTCAAATATATTCGTCGCCCAGCGTCAATCAGGGATTGGATAAGTTTGATAAAGTGTATCTCGGGCGCGTCTACGTATTGCTTGATGAGATTGCAAAGGAATGTGGGGTAAATGTATTCAAAGATCTTGAGCACGGCCATTTGACAAAATTACTGGATCGGGTACTGGCGTTGTGCTCCAAGCAAAATCTGGATTTGGACGCATCGGATAGCAGAGAATTAATAAAAAGTATCGTGCTGTTAAGTAAAGTTGGGCATTTGTAGTCTGGCCTACCGTAGCAGGCCAGAATTTTATGGTTAACTATAAAGAGAATTAGTATTTCAATCTCGACAATGCTTGGGGTGTTTTTTCCAAGGGAAATCGTCAATAGCTTGCGTTAATACTTGGGCTGCGTGATCGCCAACGGTGGGACTGACGCTGGCCACTTCTTCTGTTGTTCGACCAGGAATTTGCAGAAATTCATCACTGGGGATGAAGTAACCCAAAGAATCCCCTGATAAACCAAAAAACAAATCGTATTCTCCAGGAAGTTGATCTTTGATCGGCATCCCCATTCGTGAGAGTGCTTCTCCAGGGAATATAATTCCTGTCACTTTTTTGCCTATCTTAAATAATCCTATCTGTGTTTCGACCTGTAAATCCGGGGTTAAGAATACGTCCAATAAACCAGCTTGAACTGCGCCTAATAAACCGGGGTTTTCGACGGGGTGACGGATCGGGTATTGTTCGACATGGAGTTGTCCTTTGATTGATTCTGCTGCGCTGCTCATAGCCAGAATCCGTTCAGCCATTAGCTTGCCAAAATAATCGGCGGTTGCCGTGGTACGTGTTCCTTCTCCTGCAGGTTGTGCATCGCCCACAATACCATTAATAAACACCACGCTGGTGTTGGCTTGTTGTTCAACGGTCTCCCGTAAACTTCCCACATAATCGCTGCTGTACGTTAAACCCATTTCATCAATGATCGTCGGGTGTGCACTCATGTTGATCAGTGTTGCAATACTCCGACCGTATTTTTTTGAGCGAAATTCTAAGGCCGTAATATCCGTGTCCACGATATCCCAGCCTCGACGGTTTTCTATATCGCCTTGTGCCGTCCAGGCGTGAAGGGTGGCGGCTTTTTTGGTGTGGTAGGCATTGAGAATACTGCGCACGGTGGTGCGGATGATTCGTTCTTTGTACTCTGCCGAAATCCCTCCCCATAATCCTTGCAAGTCTGGTCCTGAGTGGGTATGGATTGCTGTGACGAGGATGTTTTGCGGTTGGATTTCGCCCAGGCTTTGCAGGCTTGCTCGATTTTGAATGTCAGCAATAACCGAATCGCCAACGCCAATGGTGTCGATGACAGCAAAAACTAATTGGCTGTCTTGATCGGTGATGGCCAAACTGCGCACCGAAATTTCATTGTGAATATCGGTTATACCGCAGCGAGAATATGGACTGCCATACCCCCCAAGGCAGGAAGCGAGTGCTTCCTCGTGCGTTGGGGTGAGGGTTTCTTTCCAGTATCCGGCGCGAATGCCCGCGTGGGACACCATTGCCAGACTGAAGATAAGTACACCAAGAATACGAAACATAAAACACTTCCTTTTTGGGTTGAGTTACTTTAAATCGGTGGAGGGATGATCCGATGGAGTGGGTTGATTGAATCCATTTTGCATGGCCAGGATGGCATTGCGGGCAACATCATTCGCCGACAAGCTATTAATCACTCGTGCAATATCCGTATGACTAATGGGGAGCCGCAAATATTCATCTGACAGATCGGTCAAGTAGCGGTTTTTGTCGGACGGCTTCCTTTGTTCTATTGGGGTGTGACTCAAAGCAATACGAAGCAGGGAAGATGCAGTGAATTTCTGTAAGTGCTTCAATACTGCCTGAGCTTGCTGGGTGTCGCTGTCAATATCCACCAGTGCTAGTCCGTATTGGTCGTTGAGCGGTTCTTTGTTCTGGAGAATGTCTTGGTAGCTAAACGCATAAACATCGACATAAAGATGCTCAAATTGTTGTTTGAGTGTGGCGACAAACGTGGTGCTACCCACTACAGCAATACGTTTGTGATGGCCAAAGCGCTGTTTAGCCTGTTCGGTAATTTCCTCTATTGAAGCGCCTAAAATGCATTGGAAGGCATAACGAAAGGTCAAGGATTCGTTTTGTTCTACTGCGATGGATTGGCGAACGGAGATAATCTCCTCCATTTTCTTCAGAGATTTTTGTAAGGGGCTACGTTCCTGTTTTGGCACATCCAGAGGATAGATTAAGTGCTGCTGCATTTGCTCCCATTGGTTGGCGGACAGTGGGAGAGTGTGTACCTTTAACTCAAATACCAGTGCATTTTTGTCTTCGACACTAATGCGAATATGCCACTGGGAATGAAAGGATTTGAGTTGCTGTGGCCAATACTCTAACGCCAGAGTGAGGTAGCGAAGCGTGGCATGTTGATCGATGAGAATGCAATCCTCGGTTTTGCGTATCGAATCAGAAACCAGAATATCGATGGGAAATTGTTTACGGGAGGCAATGACACCCAAGCCCCGTTCAAGATTGGTAATACAGTTCGTTAAGGTATCCGAAACGTACCGAGGGTATGCGGGCAATTCATCCTTTTCCAATATATGCTGGACTTCATCCACTGCCCGTAGGGAGTTCATCATATTGACGATCAAAGAGTGAGCTTGGTTGGATACATGCTCCTGGGCAAGTTCCACTGCTTCGTTAAAAGTGCCTTCGATGGATTGGCGAAGGTCATTCATCAAGTTTTGGATCATAGACAAGCTGCGAACTTCTTTTTCTGTACGAGCGGCTTGCTCAGCAATCTTTTTCTCTTTATCTGCCTGTAGCGACGCTTCATATCGTTCGACCGCTGCGCCTGTTTCATTAATGTGTTTGGCAAGCTGGCCGAGTTCATCATTCGACGTGTGGGAAAGGTTGGGGTGATAGTTCCCGTGTTGAATGTCGATTAAGCCCTTTGCCATTTGTGCAATACGACGAGTAATAAAATAATTTACGGATACAGCACAACCAATGGCAAAGAACAATGCGAGCACCAATAATATGCCGGTTTCGATTTTCATTTGTTGAAGTTGTGCGTCCTTCAGTGCGGGGTTAAAGGAAATATTCAGTGTGCCTAGACGTTTAGGTGTCGTTACCTCAACCGATTTTTCTGTTCGCCCTGGAAATTCTAATAGTCGGCCTGATGCATTTTGTTCAATAGATTGACTCACCCAATCACCGGCGTAACTCATGGTTATTGGCGAGTTGACTTGTGTTTTATTGTTTTCGTCACGTAACTCAATCGCGTTTATATCTGGCCGTTGCGTCAATTGATCAAACCGTGATTGCAGGTGATCATATAAGCCGGTTTCAAGTGCTTCTCTGGCATCGACAGAGAGCAGGTCAAACAATGTGGCTTGCGTTTGTTGTACGTTGGCATGAATTAATTCCAGGCGTTGTTGCGTATTGTGAATCAATATGGGAACCGCTAAACACAATACTGCGATGGTTACGCACGCGGAAAATTTGATTCGCAGTGACGCATCCTTCATTCGGCAGCTCCTTGTTTATCCATTGCCAGGGCGGCATTGAGTTGAGTTTCCAGTTGGCGTTCATCCAGGTGGTGAAAACCCAGCGTTTTCGCGAGTGTGGTATTCAGAATGACACGGTACTGTGTGGGGTATGTTTGAATCGGCGTTTGTGGATGCTTGTGAAGTTCCTGTATTAACGCAATCGCATCCTGAATAAGCTGATTGTCGCTGGTATATAAGCTGGCGAGCGCACCGCGTTTTTGCGTCATTTCTTTTGAGTAACCGATCAACACTTTTTGTTGTCGGAAAAGTGATCGTGCAATGGCGGTAATGTTCGCGGTAGTAAATAAACCTGAGTCGGGCTGGGCAATCACGCCTTGTACATTTCTAAGTTGTCTCAACCATTGCTTTGCCGAATCTGTTTCAATAACTTGGATCGTGGAGGGAAATTGCTGCATTTGAATAAATCGTGCAAAACTTGAGTCACGATGAACGGGCAGTAGTAGATTGGCTTCGTCCCCTAATAGTTGCACAGCAAACTCGGTTAATGCTTTAGGCGATGGCTCCATAAAAAGCGCCGAAATGGATATGTCGGAATGATTGTCTGTTAGGGCGTAAAACTCTTCTCGTGTAATTAATAAGGCAATGACTGGGAATTCGGGTTTGTTTTTTTGGACTAAAACGTTTCGCAACTCCTCTGGTCCGAGAGTGACGATGACGTTGCTATCAATGTTTGAAGGTGATTTAAACGCTTTGGTTAAATGATTGACCAGTGGGGTATTGTTGAGTGCAGTCGGAATATGGAATTGAATTTCTACGGCAATAGCCGAACTGTGAATAAGGCACAACAGCAGTATTCCAAAAAAGCTATGTCGAATATACGGTGCTAACCCACTCACCTGACATCCTTACTTCTTGTTAAGTCGATATGGGATATCGAAGAAAAATAAAATGCATTAGATTCACTCCAAAATGCACGGCCAAGGCCATTGAAAACCGTTGGGTGTAGGCAAATACTGCGCTGTAAATTGCCCCTGCAATAAAAAATAGTAACCACGTTTTATTGATTGTCGTGGAGTGGGCAAAGGCAAACAAAACACTTGTGAATATTCCTGCGACCCACATGCCGATGGTCGGATTACTAAAGAAAGAAGTCATTCGATCTTGTATCAATAAACGAAAAAATGCTTCCTCAGAGAGTACGGTAATGCCGAGGTTGACGAGCACAAATAAACCCAGTCCTTCGGATATTTTGGGTTGCCATCCGACATCGAAAAATACATTGGCAATCAGCAACATGACGAAAACGCTGGCCGCCGTAATAAGAATCGATTCGTGCAAGGGACGAGCTATCGAGTTGTTGCTGTATACGGTGAGTAACCAGATAATGACCAGTATGCCACCGAGTAATTTACTGAAGTTCATGTGTAGGGTGAACGGCAGTCCGCCTTCATGCATTGCGGAGGTCTCCCAGGCGATAGGGTAGTGGAACCCCTCTGGTCGATAAATGGCAATAAAGAATCCCAAGACTACGACTGCACACCACAAAACAATTTCGAGCCATCCGGTTTCGGGCGTTTTGACCACAAGCCAGCCCAAGCCCAGGCCAAACAGCGGTAAACACAAGGCGTTAACTAACGGAATCAGTGCGCCGAATACAAAAATCGTCGTCAGTGTTAATACGCCAACGGTAGCATACAGTCGTGATTTCATCATGGTTACAATCTCAGTGCGATTCCAAGTTCAGCGTAAGTTGTGTGCTCATGGGTATAGCGAATGGCGAGATCTATGGCGGGTTCTGCATAGATCACATCACTGGGTTGGTATTGAATATGGGCAAATAATTCCAGCGCTGTGTTACCTGTTCGCAGGTGCTCTCGCCAGGAAATTTTCCAGCGATCCAGGCTATTGTTCATCTGGTCACTGTGGCCGATATAACTGAACGTGATCGTTCGATCATTGTTATCAAACGTGAGTGCGGTAGAGCCCGAATGTTCGCTATTGAGTCCTTGCTCGTTCAGCGAGGTGAAGTCGTGATCCTGGTAACTGTAATTAATGTCCCAGTACAGTTCTGGAAAGATGGGATAACGGCCGCTGACTTCAAAGCCTTGGACAGTGCCTGAGCCATTATTGCTGAGTTGGAAATCGGCGTAGGCGGGTTTTTCCGTGATGAGATCATCGAGGTCTTCGTAAAATACACGACTGTCCAGTGTGAGTCGTTTCCCTTGATAGAGTATGCCGATTTCCGTCGCGTCTATACGTTCGGGTTGCAAGTTAAACCCTTCCGATGAAGCATAGTCCGCAAAGATGCTGTCGGTAATACCATCAATAACCGGAGATATATCGCGAACACGGTAATTCCAGCTTCGATCTGTTTCGGCTAAATCTGGCGTGCGAAAGGCGCGATTCACAACCCAACGAGCGCTGAGTGTGTCATGTATATGCCAGTTAAGGGATGCTCTTGGACTGAAGACTAATTCGTCGATGTTTTCCGGGTATTCGGCCATAAAGCCGATATTGCTTGTGAGTGCCGAGACGGGTTTCCATTCGACGTTCATAAATCCACTGACAATGCTCTGTTGGGCATAGCCTGTAAAATAGGTCTCACTGGTATTTTTTAGTTGTTCGTATGTTGCACCTGCAAGCCAACGAAGTTCGGGTGTTAGAAATCGGTGGTGTTCTACCGTCAGGTGTTGTCTTTCATCTTTGTAGTCTTGATTTAGTGTGCCGCAAACAGGTGTAAAAGCGGTAGTGCCGAGCTGTTGTACTCGTGTCATTAATGCCAGGGCTAAGGCATCATCTTCAGTCGTTCCACCAGAGGGAATTTGATTATTGAGTAAGGCATCGAAGTAGTCAGGGTTTGCCCTGAGTAATGCATAGGATTCCGGCAGAATAAACACGGCAGGTGAACACGCACGAAAATCCTGCTCCAGGGTATTTCGTTTCCAATACGCTTGCATGCGTGTTTCTGAATTGTCGTTATGCGTATGAATTAATTGACCATTAAAAAAATAGTCTTCCGTTTCGATATCTGGAAAAACGCCAGACTCTTGTCTGCTGACTACATACTCAGACTCCGATTTTGATGTTACGGCACCGATTTGAATCGTCAGTTCCGTGTCATTTTGAATCAGCGTGTCACCACGTAGTAAAAAACGGGAAACTTCTGTCGTGTCTCGGCTGCCGGGTGCTGCGCTACCTGTTTCCTGTGCGTTTAAGGCTTCGTCGTAACCATTGTCTCGCCATTGTGATGCACGAAAAGTCAGTGTGGTTTCGCCAAAGCCTGCGGCACCTCGATAAAAAGCAAAATGATCGTTACGATTACCTGCTTGCACGGAAGCTTCATGATTCGGGACATCTGCGGAATGGCGGGTAATAATATTGACCACGGCCTGGAATGAATTGGCTCCATAGGAAGCAGCACTGGGATTACGGGTAACTTCTATCCGCTCAATATCGTGAACCGTGACGGGGAGTTGTGCCCAGTCGATTTTGGATAAACCGGCCAGATATACGGACATACCATCAACCATGACTTGTAAACGTCTTGGAACGAGTGCTGAACCACCGTGATAGGCAATGCGATAGTCATGGCCAGAGGATTGACTATATCCAGTGGTTTCTAAAACGGACATCCCTGGAACTAAACGCAAGGCTTCCGGGATGGTTTCTATTCCCTGATTTAATAATTGGTCTCGCTTGAGTACTGTGACAGAGCCGGGGGTATCTTCTATGGTTTGTCCCATTCGTGCAGGTGTTAATGCCATCGCGCTATTCGATAAGTCTCGATACTGACGAATATCGTGATTGTTGGTTTCGCAGAAAGCGTTAGAAGACGCCAAAATACCATATATTGGAAGGGTGAGGATTGCGAAAGATTTCACTGATATCTCCTTATTAATTTATTGGCTCCCATCCTTGTTCTACCACTCTCATAAAAACGTTTTGTAGCTTACAACAGTTTATTTAAACTTTTAAATAAATAAAACGTGCCAAATCATGCGTGCGAAGCAATTGATGACAATAAAAAATAATTGGCGCCAAATGTTTTCTGTGGCGCTGAATGTCTCAAATTGTTTCAAAAAATAATTCGCCATATTCCAAATTTGTAAAAAAAACAGGAAAAATACTTGTTTTAATGTGTTGATTACATTGGTGCCAATATGAAGATTTTGAGGAATATAATTTTATCTTTTAACAGAATTAAACTTTAACTCCTATGGATTTCAGTTTTAGCTTATATATAATGCGGATCAAGACGTAATATATGTTTGTTAAAAGTTGAACTAGTTTAAATGAGCTTACACAGGGAGTGGAGTGTCGGCCTAGTGTGCCTGTTAGTTGGGCAGCCTGAATCTGCAAAAGGAACGTTTATGTTTGCTACTACTGTTCGAGATACATTAGGACGCACTTACCGAATTTATCCTTTTGGTCAACAGCCGTTTTTCCCTGCCAATCTTCAAACCCAAATTCAGCCACTTCATTTAAGCGATCCCGTTTCGGCTGAACAGTTTAAGCACCACCTTTGCGTACAGCCGTCGTTTTGGGATCAGTTCTTTAATTTCTATTCACTTGGGGCAACGCGTGCAAGAACGCCGTTAGAGTTCGATAAACAGATTGTTCAAATTCTCATGTCCCGTCGAATTATGATTTATGAGATCCCAAGAGGGAAAAGTCATATAGCACCACGCGTAGAGCGAGTTGTACAAAATAAGAAAAGCAAGCTAGAAGTGGAATTTGCGCCCAGTTCCGTTTTGCTTTGGGATGATTCGGCAAGTACTCGGGTACGTCACTTTTTCACTGAAGAAGATGCTACCTGTTTTTTGGATGAGCTGGATCTTTCCGTTGAGGAGATGCAATCCTTTCAAATACTGTTGGGATTGCGGCAAACTAAACGAGACTATGAAATTATTGTTCGTGAGTTGGCAAAAGAGATCCTAAAAGGGAAAGTTGTTGTATTGATAAATCCGCTACACAATGAGACTCAATTAAAATCGTCAGGTCGCGAGGACTCTGACGTTAGAGAAAAACCACCTACATTGGGGCCGCATGCTGGAGAAGGGGGTACGGTCTTTAATCACTCGGGAAGCTCTTCGAAAACTGAAAGTACAGAACCGAACAACTTGGCAGACGTAGAAAAGATACTTTCAGATCGACGTCAACAAATAATACAGGATGGGTATAAACAAAAGTATACGGACGAAGAGTTGCTGGAAATAGCAAAAACGGGTGAGGTAAATGATCGATTTTTAGTTCGTTTGGTATTTGGTGATGAAGATAAGGCTAGAGGTGGTACACTCGGCTTTCGGCGAGATTCAGGCAGAGCACCGTATTGGGCGACGACATTGGAGATGGCTGAAGCGGCGGATACCGACCCAGAGATACTGAGTGGACTTTTTGGTATTGAAAACTTTGACCACGAGCAGCCCTTTTGCTTAGCTGTAATCGATATGGAAAAAATGCCTGCTCAGGCGGAACGAGAAAGCTTTGTTCCCACTTTTGAAAAAATGTCCGAATTTGGCGAAAAGGAATTTACTGAGAAGGAAGGATTTGGGCCAAGTACCATGAAAGATATAATGAATGAAGACTTCGCGGAAGAATATACCGAATTTATGGATGATTATAAGAATACTGGGCAGAATCCATACGACTCGCAATTAATTATGCGTCATGCTCAGAAGTCTTCAAACATTTCAGATAAACAAAAATTAATTCGGGCTCGCCATAAAACACAAATGGAGTTTGGTGCTAACCCCTTGTTTTCTGGGAATGGTTTAACCAAGGTGACACCAGATAGTCGGTATGCGCATAATATTGGCCAAAAATACGGCGTCGTTGAGACTTTTACATTTGAACGAGATCCATTAACTGTAGGTGAGCTGGAAAAGCAAGGGGCAGTTAAAATAATCCCTGCGAAACCGATTAAGGGAAAATAGTATGACGATATTCTATACCGACAATTTACCTGATGGATATTCTGTTGTTACAGATATGGATTATATCTATCCAAAGCAAAAATTATTTGTTGTTGTGGGAAGCTCCGAATTAGTACTAATCGTTAAAAAGCCGTCTCCATATCCTGATGAAGAAGATGAACCTGGTGGGCTTTTAGTTCATCAAACAGAATTTCCTCGAGCTGCGGTACATTGGATTGTTGATGTTGTCGAAAACAGATTGTGGAAATCGGAGGCAGAAGGTGGTTTACCTTCGAGGCAAAATTTTGTGGATGAAGACGTTGCAGGTGAAAACCTAAAAATTCGCCGTTCTATGAATGTAAGTGGGCCCAGTGAAAAGGGATTCTTTTTTATAAACTTTAGTCGCCCAGACCGAAGAATTGTCTCCGCCGAATATCAGGAAATCCAGATTACGGATACTCTTCTCAGAGAGGGTGGGCTATTAGATGTGCTGAAGTCTTTGTAGTATAGAAAGTGTTTGGTTGAGAAAGAAAAGCTGAAAATTGGTTTTTGTGTCTAAAAGTTGTTTTTGATGACAAAAATAACTTTGCATACATTAACGCTTGTTGAACTAAATCTATATCACATACGTGAACAGCCGTTTGTGTCAGAATTCAAAAAATAATTTTTGTCTTAGCTATTTTTACTCAAATAAGAATTCATACCAAAGTTTGATGTAAAGATTTTATATATAAAAATCTAACGCATGGAGTGATCCAATCAATGAGAATTCGAGCAATTCGTACCCTGTTAGCGAGTGCGCTGCTTTCTACTAGTGTCATCTTGGCTTCTTGTGGAAGTGGCGACAATGGTGGGACGCCCACTCCGACCAAAGATACAACACCTAACGCGTATTCATTTAGCGCCTCTACTAACGTAGGAGTGGGTGAAACCGTTGAATCCCCAGAAGTCACAATTTCGGGGATCGATTCATCCTCTCGCGTTACTATTACTAACGGTGAGTTTTCAATTAACGGTGGGGCATATGGCACAACAGGAAGTATCTCAAATGGCCAAACGCTGCAGCTTCGTTTAACCGCTTCCTCTGAGTTTTCAATGGAAACCACCACTACGGTGACGGTGGGTGGGGTATCAGCATCGTATAGTGTGACCACAATTGCTCAAGATATTACCCCGGAAGCGTTTAGTTTTAATCCTGTTACCGGGGCATCGGTTAGCAGTGTGGTAACTTCAAACGCCGCTTCTATTACTGGAATCAATGATGCGGCACCTGTGACAATTAGTGGTGGTCAGTTTTCAATCGATAGCGGTGATTACGGTACAACAGGAAATATTTCCAATGGTCAGTCGATTGTCATTCGCATAACCGCCGCATCGACTCCGGGTACGGATGCAAGTGCAACGTTAAGTATTGGTGGGGTTGAAGCCAGTTTCACAGTGACTACCGTTGCAGATACGACTCCCCCTGAAGCGCAAGTGGCATTCCCAACACCAACGACATTAACCGATGGTTTGACAGTGACTTTACGTGGAAAGGCGACGGATGATTTTGGTCCTGTTGCTTCCATTACTGTTACCGTGACGGCGGATTCTGGTGCTACACAAGTGGATTCCGTCATTATCGCTGCTGGTGCAAACGACAACTATATGACCACATGGTCGATACCCGTTGACTTAGCGGTAAATAAATTAAATACCATTCAGGTAGCCGCGACTGATGGAGCGGGGAACACTCAAACAGTACCAACAGTACTAACAATTCTGCAAACGGATCAAGAGACGAATTTTCCCGCTGGAAATGAAGTGTATATCGGAGAGATGTCAGATCGTGGAATTGATATGGATATGATTAACAATCGTATTCTTGTGCCAGGGTATAGTAAGAAAAATATTCTAGCTGTGGATATTGACACAGGGGTACGCAGTGAGTTTATTGCAGAACATGCTGATTTATCGGAGCCTTTGCGTACCGCTTATGTAGACGAATCCAATAATCGCTTATTTTTTGGGGAGACCAACCAATTAAATGTGGCGGATTTGGATACAGGAGTATTTAGTCTAGTTACGGATAATACCAATGGGGATTCAGATATCAATATGGTGGAGGTTCATGGTCTGGATCTGCATTCCAGTAGTGGTTTACTCTATGCGGCAGATCAAGTGCTGTATTCAATTAATCCTGCAACAGGTGCTAGAACACTTGTTTCTGGTAGTGACCGTCCAGTCGGAGGGGCTAACCCGTTGGATTGGATTGTCGATGTGGTATTGGATGAAGGGAACAATCGTGCCTTAGTTTCGGATGTAAGAGGAAATAAACTGTTTTGGGTAGACTTAACGTCGGGAGAACGAACCTTGTTCGTCGAATCTCCTATCGTTAATGCACCGTTTCATATGGATAACGATGAGGACGATAACCGAGTGGTTTTTGTTAATACTGGTACTGATCAGGTGATGCAAGTTGATTTAACTTCCGCAGCGGTGAGCATTGTATCAGATGGCAGCACACCGGATATGGGTGCAAATCAGTATTTAAAACCACGTAGTTTGACTGTTGATAGTGAAAACGATGTGTTGTATCTGCTTGCTACCAGACAGTTTGAAACTACAACGTGGTTATATGTTATTGATATCAATACAGGCGAACGGGTTATTTTATCGCGTTCTGTTAGTCCGGTAATGTAGGGAAGTAAATAGTAAAATCCTTGTTTTTAAAGTGTTCGAATTTAAAAAAATGGTTTTATTCGATAGTGCAAGGATGCACCAAAAAATAAAAGTACAAATATCTTTCTTTCTGGATCAACTGTTTCCAGTTGGCTTCACCAGCAAGTAATTAAACATTGGGAGTTTGATTAAACTTCTGCTTTTCTTATTCTTCCTATCTCAAAAAATAAGGGGCAGTTGTTTTCTTTGGGGGAGTGCATTATGAAGCGCACACATTGTCCACGTCTGAACAACACTGTCACGACTTTTCCACAACTAAAAAAACATCCGCTATCTCTCGCCATAGGCATGGTGCTTGGTGCGCTATCGTGCAGTACTTTGGCAGGGCCACAAGGTGGGAACGTGACAGGAGGCAGCGGCAATATTTCACAGGCCGGCAATACCACCACCATTAATCAGACAACCGATAAGATGGTCATTGATTGGCAAAGCTACGATGTCAATGTCGATGAGCGTGTTCACTATATCCAGCCTGATTCATCCTCTATTTCTCTCAATAACATATTAAGTAATTCTGGCTCACAGATACATGGTCGGATCGATGCTAATGGTCAAGTCATTCTTGTGAATCCGAATGGGATTTTCTTCGGTGAAAATTCGGTTATTAATGCCGGTGGCATTCTCGCATCCGGTCTTTCCATCAACCCAGACGATTTTATGAATGGCGACTTTGCTTTCTCCGCTGTGGAAGGCAAAGACGGTGTGGTCATTAATTCCGGGCTGATCAATGCGGCAACGGGCGGTATGGTTGGGTTACTGGGGAAACGCGTAGAAAATCACGGTCTGATTGACGCCGAACTTGGAACGGTGACTTTAGCCGCAGGCAAACGTGCATTTTTAACCTTTGAAGGTCAGCGAATGCTCGGGATCGGCATCAGTGAGTCAGTACTGCAAGAGGAGTTAGGGGTTGATGCAGCGGTGTTGAATTCCGGTGAAATAAACGCAGGTGGTGGTAATGTTTTGTTAACCGCGACCGCGAGTCAGGATGTGTTTACTCGTGCAATGAATCTGCAAGGTGTGCGTCAGGCGAACAGTGTTGTCGTCAATGAGGATGGTAGCTTCCGGTTAAGCGCGGGTGCGGATGTCGTGAACACCGGCAGTATACATACGTCATCCAACAGTCAAGGTGGGGATGTAGTACTGGTGGGTGAGAATATTACGCACTCAGGAAAAATTACCGCCAATGGCGAATTTGATTCCGCTGGCCATATCGAATTAACCAGTCGCGATACCACATTACTCACTGAAAACAGTGAAACTTCCGCAACCTCCTCTAATGGCGTAGGTGGTGATATAAAACTGTTGGGACAAAACATTGGTGTTATCGGTGAATCGCAAATAACTGTTGATGCGGCTCAGGGTGATGGTCAAGTTCTAATTGGTGGTGATACGCGTGGCGAAAGCGAATTCATTCGCAATGCGAATGCAGTATATCTTGGCCACAATACCGAAATTTCAGCTAACGCAACTGAAACAAATTCAGCAGGAAAGATTGTTGCCTACGGAAATGAGTTACTTCGAGGTTACGGAACCATCAATGCCGAGGGTTTTGGAACTGCCAATGGAGGGTTTATCGAAACATCGGCAGGCGTTGTTGATCTGGATTTAACCGTTTCCGTAGGCGCTGAGTCTGGTGAAGGCGGAGAATGGTTAATCGATCCCTGGAATATTACGATAGGAGATGCCGAGTCAACTAATCTAGAAAATACGGATGATGTTCATGGTTTAAACCGTATTTTTCAGCCTAATTCCGATTTGTCCGATGATCCACCTATCGCGTCTAATTCCTATTTGCGAATATCGTCAATTAAAACGGCGTTAGCCAGTACAAGTAGTGCCAGGGTTTTAATTGAAACCACAGGTTCGGGTGGTCATGATGGAGATATTACTCTTGAGAGCGAGCTAAATTACAACGATATTGGCTCGAATGATTCATTAGTACTCCGAGCCCATAATGATATCTTTATTAAAGATTCTATTTATGATGGTCAAGCCTTTAGTGACGATAGCCTCAACCTTTCCCTGATCGCTGACAGCGACAACAATGGATCAGGCGATATATTTATCGGTGGTCGTGCTGGTGATACCGTTTATACCGCCGAAATTGATTTGGAAGGCGGTCAGTTCTATGCCTATGGCAATAATTTCTCTCTAGGTTTTCAAACTTTTACACCCTCCGGTGGCGGCGACCCTGTTGCAAGCGCGTCCAGTATTACAACGGGTGCTAATGCTCATGCATTAATTTTTGCTTCTGGTGATGTCAATATCTATAACAATATTACCACTGAAAATGGTGACTTAATTATTGGTGGTGATCACGATAATAGTAATTACACCTATCGCATGTTGGGGATTGATCCTGGCACGACGGATGCTGATGAGATAGGCGCCCACACAAATTTCATTACTTATTTGCAAACAGGTTCAGTTGCCGTCGATCCAAAGTGGAACACCGATAGCAGTCTTACCGCTGATATTGAGCCAACCAATGTGTGGAGCTATTTTGCTGCTGATGGTGTCAATTTGCATGAAACCTCTGCCACGTTTGACCTGCGCTCCACTTACGGCAATGGTGATTTAAATATTACCTCTTTGGGTGCAGTAGAGCTGGGAGCTATCAATATCGGTGAAACAGGAAACAATGATTTTGCGAATGAAGACAATGTTTCCTATATGCGTGTCTCGGCCGATACCATCCATTTAGTCGGAAATCTGGTTTACGGTGAAAATAATAACAACAGTACTCATTCTCTCAACGTCAATTTAAATGCGGAAACATCGATTACCATCGATTCAGCCAGTATTGATAATTCATCTGGTGATGATCAGCTTAACCTCTATCTCAATAACGATGCCTCTTTCGCAGCAAATGGAAGTATCACCTTAGGAGATAATATTAACTCTAATAGTGATATCACTATCTCAGGGACAGATATTTGGTTAACAGGTGGTGTATTTCAGTCTCACGGTCGAAATTTTACGTTAGAAAACACCGCAACGCTGGAATCGGAAGGTGGCGATATCTTAATACGCGCAAATTCCGCTGAACTTAATGGGGCAATTGGAACGAGGCTCAACGTTTGGGGGGAAAGTGCTGGTGATGTTCAGGTTATTGTTGCCGGTTTAGTTGAAGTAAACGGAAGCTTTGATCTGAGAGACAACGCCTGGGAAAACGGGGGAGCAGGAAATCTCTCTTTAATTGGCAACAGTGAAACGAATAATACCTTTACGATAGGTGCAACCACAGCGTTTCAAGGAGGAGCGGTTTATATAAATGGTTCCGTAGACAGTACACGCGGCGGAGATGATGTTTTTAATATTGATAAAGATTTAGGCGCGACGATATACGGCGGAAGTGGTGTTGATAAATTTTATATCACGACATCACTTGTCAATACGGTACATGGCGCAGCAGGAAATGATGAGTATTACATTAATGCCAGCGGGATTGAGTTAACTATCGATGATGCAAGTGGTAATGATACGCTCCATGCTGTTGATGCCTCGATATACACAAATACCTGGGATATAAACTCAACAACTACTCTGACAAATGGTGATGACTCTGATGAGAGTCGCGTAATTACTTTTTCGGGTATTGAAAATTTGGTCGGTGGTGATAGCAGTGTTGAAGCTGGTACAGGGAAAGACACATTTAGTGTGTCCTCTGATTTTACCGGACGAATACAGGGAGGAAGTGGAAACGATACGTTTAATCTAGCGGCCAATGTCACTGACGGAGATGGCGCAACCTTTGATATTGAGGGCGGCGATGATGTCGACACCTTTAATATTACAAACGCCACCATTACCGCTTCCATTGACGGTGGCGCAGGCACAGATACATTAGATCTAAATGTTAATAATAACGGTCAATGGCAAATAGATTCGGCAGACTCTGGTTCACTCAATACCAATATTACTTTTGATGCATTGGAAGTGTTATACGGTTCCGATACGGGCAACGATACCTTTGATTTTGCTTTTCTGAATTCACCCACCGAAATAGGTTCGTTTGCTGGAACCATTGATGCTCGAGGTGGGGATTATGATTCCGTTGAATTGACCCACGATACCTTGACCAATATTAATGTGGATTTATCGTCACCGGATTTTAACGGTGTACAGAACGCTGAAGTATTTCGTGGAGATGGTGATGGTAATAGTACGTCACTTACGATTACGGGTGGTGGGATTGCAGGTAGCAATACACACTGGAATGTTCACGATTATACCTCCGTAGCCTTTAGTGACAGTGATTTGAATGGAGAAAATGATGGTGTAATTACCAACAGCAACCATGTTGATGCTGAAGGCAATCTTATTCCCCTTTATTTTATTAACATTGGCAAGTTAATTGGCAATGAGGCGAACGATCAATTTACGGTAACCGGTTCGATTTATTCCGTTGACGGTACGGTGGATGGTGCAAACCAACTAGCTGGACGGAATGAAGGTTCCACCTTTTCTCTTTCGTATGATAGCACCACACCCAACGGCAGTGTCGCCTTTACCGGTGGTGTTAATTACGTTACTGATTTCCGCAATATTCAAACACTGACTGCGGGAACGGGCAGTGATACGCTCGTTGGTCGTAACCAAAATAATCTTTGGAATATCAATCAGACGGATGGTGGTTCCGTCGCGCAGAATACTGTTGGCCCAACTGATACCATTCATTTTACCGGCTTTGAAAATGTTACTGGAAATAATGGCGATGACACCTTCCTGTTTGATAGTACGGGCGCAATAAGCGGTATTGTCGATGGTGGAACAGGGAGTAATACGCTTGTTGGCCGAGCTGTCGATTCTTTATGGGAATTATTAACCGGCGAATCGGAAGGGCGTGTTCAACAGGTCGGAGGAACGGGCTATTACGTCGCGGATTTTCGCAATATTGATGTGTTGGAAGGTCGCGCGTCAGAGGACACCTTAACGGCCAGAAATCAAAACAATACCTGGACGTTGGACATTGAAGCAAACAATGGTTTCCGTGTTGCCAATACCCAAACACCAACTGATTTAGTAACCTTCACCGGCATGGACGTTTTACGTGGGAATGCGGGTGTTGATCATTTTGATATTTTAACCACGGTTAGTGCGTCACTTTTTGGTGAAGGTGGCAGTGATGTCTTTGATTTTGGTGATGCGGGTGCTGTTGAGAAAATAGATGGCGGAACAAACCTCGGTGATAATGACACCATCGAGGCACGTAGTGGCGAAAATCACTGGTTTATTCGTGCTCTAGATGTTTTTCTCGCACTGAACAATTCTCTTGCAGATTCTAATGACAGTAATTACCTCACGGATTTTCGCGCTATCGAAACCTTGCAGGGTAGTGCGACCTCCGCAGATAAATATTACTACAGCGTCAGTCCTTTCCACACGATTCGAGCCGGTGCGAGTGCGGAAGATGAGCTTGATGTGTCTTCTATAGTAGGCACAACCAAAATTAGTTTTGACTCCAATTCCGGTATTGAATTATTACGGGGAAACCAAAACGGTCTCAGTTCACCAGCAGATAATCACACGTATTTAACATTTGAAAGCGTCACGGATACCTCTGTGACATGGAATATCGGCGTTATCGCGACGCAACCATCGAGTGATGGCCTGAATGATGGTGAAGTGGCCGGACTGCAATTTATTAATGTGGATCATTTAATTGGTGGAGCGGGCAATGACCAGTTCATTTACGATCCATCCGTTACCACAACTTCAGGTGTAGTCGGTATTACCGGATCAATTAGCGGTGGCAATCATACGGGCACAGCGGGTGATACTCTGCAGGCGGCGAACGTGGTGAATACCTGGAACCTTTCCGATATCTCTGGTAGAGGAAGTCTGGCTCATAATATTGGTTTGGATGATGGCGGTACTCCAGCCACACCATTGCGAGCCACCACGCAGTTTTATGGCATTGAAACCGTAACGTCCGGTGATCAATCGGATAATTTTTTGTTATCGTCCACCAATATCTCACTCACCATAAATGCGGGTGGAGGAACCGGTGACGATACGCTGACGCTTCCCGCTGCTGATACCAGTATTAGGTTAGGCGCTTCTCTGGGAAATGGCTTGACGGTAAATGGATTTGAAACGCTTTCTGCCAATGCAGATTACAACAATCAAATTACAGTCAATAGTGTTACTGGCTCAACAGTCACTTGGACAGTGGATGGTCTAAACGAAGGCGATGTGCAAATAGGCAGTGGACCTGTTACCCGGTTTGAAAATTTCCAATTGCTGATTGGTGGAGAGGGTAACGACACGTTTAATTTGTCTTTAGGTGGACGCTTAATTCGCACCGCCATGGATCAATATGGCGGTGTTCAAGGCGGTGGTGGTGCGAATACGCTGATTGGTCAGAACGTGTTTTCCCGTTGGCGTATTACCGGCGTGCAATCCGGTGAGTTGGCCGATATGACCAACACTGCCTCACCTGTAAATTATGTTGAAGCCTTTAGTGGTATTCAAAATTTACGCGGTGGGTCAAATAACGACGATTTTATTCTGACCAGTAGCGG
Source organism: Teredinibacter sp. KSP-S5-2 (assembly GCF_032773895.1). Lineage (NCBI taxonomy): Bacteria > Pseudomonadati > Pseudomonadota > Gammaproteobacteria > Cellvibrionales > Cellvibrionaceae > Teredinibacter > Teredinibacter sp. KSP-S5-2. The sequence continues at coordinate 1,002,938 of NZ_CP120416.1, forward strand.
GCATTTTACGGGGAATATTCAAGGCGGTGAGGGCATCGAGAATACGCTGACGGTGGATTCAGTCGCTGGGTATACCAATCAGTGGCGATTGTTGCATGCCTCTGAAGACGATCAAGTTCAACGAGTAAATGACAGCGATGATACCGATATCACCTCATTCCTGACCTTCTCAGGTATAACGCAATTAACGGGCGGCACCGGTGCGGATTTTTTCCGTTTTCTAAACGCGGGTCTCTTTGGCGGAACGGGTGACAATATTAATGCAGGAGACGGTACGGATACCGTGGATCGTTCGTCTGTTGCTGGATCAATTAGCGTTGCCCTGGGTGATTCTTCCGTTAACGGCGTCACCCATGCCGAACGTGTTATCGGCAACGGAGCCAATAGTACCTTAAGTGGTTTAAATACCGGTACCAATTCCTGGCGTGTTTCAACAACAACGGCAACTGGCCAAACAATTCTCAATGCCAATGGTGTTGATGATGGTGTGCTCAGTAATGGTTCCACCCGTATTGAATTTATTAATTTTGCCAATTTGTCCGGCAGTGATATCGCCATAGATAATTTCCTGATTACTAATACTGGAAACGTGACAGGACAGATAACCGGAGGAGCAAACAGCAACGACTCCATCTCCGTTAATACCAACAATGGTCGTTGGGTGCAAACCGGTGTCTGGGATGGCAGTGTTGCCGGAATGACGTTTACGGGGTTTGAAAGTTGGGAAGGTTTGGGTGGCAATGACACACTTGTCGGTTTAAACCAAGATAACGATTGGCAAATTACGGGAATAGATAAAGGGACGGTTTCTTTACTGACGCCAACCGCAACGAACATCCTTAATTTTTCTGGTATGGAAAATTTGGCGGGAAATCAAGGTAATGATGAATTTACGCTGGTCGATAATGCCACTGGCGATGATGGCCAAATAACGGGAAGTATTTCTGGTACTGACATCGGTTTTAATGACCTGGGCACTGACAAATTAATTGTGAATAGCGGCGCTGGCATCAGCGTGACCTGGAATATCGGCAGTACCAATAATGTTATGCAAGGCGTTGATCGCCGTGTGAATGGTTTTAATCGTATTGAAAACTTTGACGGTGGTAACGGTACAGATACCTTCGTCATTGAAACAGCGGAGGTTAATGCCACCCTGAACGGCTTGGGAGGCGTGGATGATGTACTGCGTTTGGATTATGCCAACACCACACAGTGGTTATTGGATGGCGGTCAGGAACGTGTTTCCAACAGTGCGGGACTTGTTTTGTTTGAGGGGATTGAAACGGTTCAGGGTAGTAACAGCAATCGAGATGCATTTACGGTCAGTGCGATTACTGATGTCACCACATTAAATGGTCGCGGCGGGGATGATTTTTTTGATATCCAAAGCCAAGGTTATGTGCAAAACATATTAGGTGGAAGCGGCGCAGACTTAATTCAAATCGGCAATGCTCAATTAAGCGCGACCATTAACGGCGGTTCTGATTCTGATACCGATAGATTACGCCTTACCCACAATGGTGAAACCACATGGACGCTGAATGCTTCCGGGCAACAAGCGGTCGTGACAGGTGGGGGAACCTTAGGCTTTAGCAATATCGATGTGGCAGAAGGTAGTTTAGGCCGGGATATTTTTTCCATTGCGACCGATGTTATTCATACACTCTTGGGCCGAGATGGAAACGATCAATTTACTATCGCTACAACCACACCATTGAATATTACCCTCGATGGTGGAGCCAATGCCGTAGATGGCTTTGATGAACTGGTCGGAGCCAACACGGAAAATATTTGGATCGTAGACAATGGCGTAGCGCCTGATGCGAACACGTTAAATTACGATAATATTTCTGGCGAAGGTGTTTTCTTTGGCGGGATCGAGCACCTAACTGGCGGTACAGTCGACGATACCGTGACAATCCGCAGTGCCGCAACGGTGAGTCAAGTGCGTGGTGTCACACAAGGTCAAACCGATACCGGCATCAATTCTCTGCAGGTTGTCAGTACCGCCGGTGACTCGACAAACTGGAACATCAGTAATATCGATGAAGGAGCAGTTTCCATCAATGGCGTACTTGCCGCCAATTTTTTTGCATTTAGCAACTTAACAGGCGGAAATGGCACAGACCGTTTTCGTATTGACAATAGTTCGGCAGCGGTAACCGGATTAATGGATGGCGGTAATGGTGGTGCCGACAGTTTGGATGTCACTGCGTTAATCAGTGGTGTGGTTATTGAAGTGGGCGATACGGTGACCCTAATTAATCCCGATAGCACCGACACCTTACCGAATTTCCATGTCTATCAAATCGAACAGCTTACCGCATCAACAGCCAGCGCTGAAAATAATTGGTTAGTGTCGAATTTAGGCGGCGATTATCGCTGGGATATTACTGGCAATAATGACGGACAAATTGTATTAACCTCCGGTGGTACGTTTGATGCCATGACCTTTACCGACTTTGGGTATTTACGTGGTGGAGTGGGGGATGATGAATTTCGTTTTACGGATGCCGGGGTGATTACTAAGGAATTCGATGGTGGTGTTGCAGGGAATGACATGGCTAATTTTGCAAACGTCACCAACGATATTCATATTGTTCTTGGAGACCAATCTTCTTCAGACATTAAATTTTCGGGTATAGAAGTTGTACGTGGCAATCACAACGGCGGTGCAGGGTTAACTCATACTGCATCCCTTTCTGTGGCGACAGGTACGAATACCTGGACCATTGATGCCGTGAACAGTGGTATTTTAAATTCTTCCACCATTGGGCAAATGCGTTTTTATGATTTCAATGAACTTCGTGGTGGCAATGCGCGAGATGTGTTTGACCTGAATGCTGCCGGTACCATTACAGGTCGAATGGACGGTGGTACCAATGCGGTGGCGACGGTATTGGATGAATTAAATCTTGCTGGTGTCAGTTCGCCACGCACGGTACAGCTCGTCACGGAAAGTGATCTAGCTACCTATGGCAGACTGAATGTCATGGATATTGAGCATTTCGTTGGCTCAGGTGCGAATAGTACCTTGATGTCGCTGAGCACCGGTGACAATGTCTGGAATATCACGGCAAATAATCAAGGTGCGTTAAACACACTGACCTTTACCGGGTTTGGTCGTTTAGTGGGGAACGATACAACGGATCGTTTTACATTAAATGCAGGTGTTTCTCTGAATTATATCGATGGTCGAGGTGGCGATGATTTCTTATTGATCAATACCCCAGATACCTCCGATGTTTTACGTTGGGAAATCACTGGAGCAAACACCGGGCGTGTCGGTACACGGCAAATTGGCGATACAAACATTGTGGGGCAGTTTGAGCGTGTTGAGAATCTAACAGGTGGATTGGGTGCAGATACGTTTGCGTTTACATCAACATTAAGTGTCATTGATGGCATGGTCGATGGAGGCGATGCATCCGCTCAAGAGGACAGGTTGGTTTTATCCGGGTTAACCGATGGTGTGGTGGTGGAGTATGGCGAATCGGCTTATCCCGGTAATATTGTGGATTTTGCTTCGTTGGAACCTCCCCAAACACCACCCGTGAATGTTCACGCCAATAATTTTGAAACCATTATTGCTGACGAAGGGGATTTAGCCAGCGAAGCGCTGAATTGGCTGGCAATAACACACAGTAATGACATTGAGTTCCGACTTGAGCAGGGGGAACCCAATAATGGTTTTTTCCAGGTCATTGAATACATCCCGGATGCAGAGCTGGTGGATGGCCAGCATGTCGAAGGTGTGACATATAATGTTGTCAGTGGAAGTAGAGTCAATTTCTTTAACTTTGGTTCGTTCCAGGAAAACAGTGGCACCAACCTAATAGACAACATTACCACCGGCCCTGGCCCGGATGGGATCTCTGAATATCATTTAAGCGGCTTTTATCTGGAAGGGACGGGGCGCGCGAATATTGAAATTCGGGGAGAAGGTTTCTCCGTGGTGAATGTCACCGACCGAATTCTAAATGTCAGTGGTAACGGCAATACCTTGTTACGTGTGGTGGCCGATGACGAAAATTCGGAAATTGTCTTTAATGACTCGAATACCTGGACAATTAGTGCAATTAACACCGGACGTTTTGATATTAATACCAATAACCCGGATGGCGAATTTGGTTTTACCTTCTCGGGTGTTAATCAACTGTATGGTGGTACTGGAGACGATGTTTTCCAGTTTACCGGAAGTGGCAATTTAACCGGGCAGCTTACTGTCACGGACACAACTTTCAATGTGGGTGCAGCCATATTTGGTAACGGTGGCAATGACCGTATTGAGTCTAGTTCACTTCAACCACTTACTTTTGGATTAAGCACGTTTCAAAATAATGTACCTGTGGCAACGGCACGTCCCACTGATATTAAAAATGCCAATGTGCTCTTATCCCGCAGGGGTGTGATTGATATTCAAGGTGTTGAAACCTTAATAGGGAATCAGGCGGCAATAACACATTTGTATAGCGCTGACTCTGGCAATTTCGAATGGAATATTGGCGCAACCACCACACTCGTCGACACAGATAATGCTGCCACACTTGAATTTTTTAATGTGGATCGGGTGTTTGGTGGTGATGGCAATGATGAGTTTACTATTCTCGATCTCCGCTTTGTCGATGCGGTGTTTGATGGGGGAGCGGGAAACGACACGTTAGATTTAACGTTAGTGAATCAACCGTTAAGTTTGTCCCTGGATAGTACTCTTTCGGCAGATGTGATTTTCAATCAATTTGAAACACTGAAATTATCTGATCAAAACAATTCACTTTTTGGCGCGGCTTTTAATTCTGCTTGGTCAATCGACACGGTGAATGGAGGAACCGTATCCTTTAATGATGGTAACGCCGACCAGTCACTTGTTTTTTCCAATATCAAAAATATTGGTGGTAATAGTCAACAGGATCAATTCACATTCTCCAACACTGGGTTTATTACGGGAATCATTCACGGTGGAGCGAATCAACCGACTGCGGTGGATACCATTACTTTTGACAGTAGCGCCAATCAGGATGTTATTTTCCAAGTCAGTGAAGGGGATTCCACGGGTAACATCTTCGATACCGGTTCGGATGTGTTAGACCTAGTGGGAATCGAAACGCTGACCGCGAATACGGCACACAATAATACGCTTCGTGGCGCACAAACTTCCGATAATGAATGGCATATTGGCAGCACCAACACACTCACCACATTGACAACAGGGGAAGTCTTGCGGTTTACCGGCATTTCTCAGTTAACCGGTGGCGAAGCGCAAGACCAGTTTGTATTCAATGGTGTAACCGTCAGTGGATTAATTGATGGTGGTAATAATCTGGCGAATGCCGCCGACATGCTCACGATTCAAAACCTGAATGATCGCACTGTGCATCTTGGTAATAGAACCTCCTCAGATATCAATGTGCTGAATGTGGAAAGCATCAGTACCACTGCCACTGGACTTCGGTTGCGTGGTGATGATAGTGCGAACTCGTGGTTAATTAATAATGCTAATGCCGGTGTGTTAAATAACACCATTGCCTTTACTGGTTTTGAACAACTTATTGGTGGCAATCGCAACGACGCCTTTACGGTCACCAATACCGGGTCACTGTCCGGTTTGCTTGACGGCGGAGCCAATCCGACAACCGGTTCCGCTACCGATACATTAAATATTGAACAAATGACTGCACCTCAAACCGTGAGTTTGGATTCATCCTATGACAATGCCGATTTCACGGTCACCCATTTGGAAACGATAACGGCAGCAGACAATAACAACACTCTGGTCGGGTCGGCGGGCAATAATATCTGGTTGATCAACAATACAGATCGTGGTCGATTAAATGCCACGCAGTTTACCGGCTTTGCCAATTTAACCGGTCGCGAGCAAGTGGATCAATTTACCTTCCGTGAGAACGGCAAAATATCCGGGCGGGTGGATGGGGGGACGCAACCGCAAGACCTGCGTGATTCCGTCGATATGCGTGAACTGGCTTCGGTACATGTGCGTATTGGCGATGCGAGTTCCGGCTTCATGAATATCGAAGAGTATACCGGTAATAACAATGGTGCACGGCTCACGGCGGCGAATGAAGAAAACACCTGGACGATTAATGAAACCAACGGTGGTCTCATTGAAGACACACAATTGAATAGCATTGCCTTTCACGGCTTTGATATTTTAGAAGGTGGTGACCAAGTAGACCGTTTTACGGTAGAAGAAACCGGTAGTGTGACAGGCTCTATCGATGCAGGAATCGGGCAAGATCGTTTATTGTTGCAACTCGGCAATGGCCACCAAAATGGTGAAGTGATTTTTAACGGCGGCGACAATGACGATGAGCTTATCGTGCAGGGCGGGGATGCCAATAATCGGTTTAATGTGGATTACACCACCCAGAACGATGGCTCGGTCACGTTCTTGTATGAACGAGTATTTGCCGACGGTACCTTCCGCTATAGCGTCAATTACGAGTCGGTTGAAACCGTCAATCAAGATGCGTTTACCGATACCTTATCGGTTAATCCTGCATCCGGTCAGACAAACACCATCACCCTGGCCAACCAACGGGTGAATGTGAATGACTTTACGCCCGTGCGGTATACCAACACGCAAAGCTTACGTGTCAATGGCACACAAGGGGATGGCGTGGTCCTGGATGGATTGGTGTCGCTGGATCGAAATATCACCTTGAGTTACGTGACGGTTGACCCTGGTGCGAATGGTCGATTGCAAGCGGGTAACCAATTAACGTTTGATCGCACCGGACCACTGGGTAACGCAGACAATCGTTTGCAAATACACAGTCCCCGACTCATTCTGACCAGCGTCAATGGCGATACCTACCTCGAGCAACAAGGCAACCTGGTATTAGCCGGGTTAAGCAATCCACAAGGTGTTTTGGATATTCATTCCAACGGCGCGATTACTGATGATGCGGTGTTGACCTCGGCACAAGCCGTTCGACTGGATACCAATGGCGATATAGTGCTGGATAACGCCAACAATTTAACCGGCGATATTTCACTGCTGTCGCCCAATGGTCAAGTGACATTAAATAATGGTGCAACCACCTTGGCGGAAATCAGCGCAAGAAATCTTACGCTTATGGCCAGAGCCAATGTCAATGATACCGGTTCGATCACGGTTGCCGAAAATGTAATTATTCATGGCAGCGATAACAGTGTTGTGCAACTGGATCACGAAGCCAATACTTTTAATACCATCGATATTCAAAACGCAGGATCAGTGGTTCTGAGAGATCACAGCGCGAATGGTATTACCGTTGGCGGAAATGCGGTCGACACCATTGATGTGGAAGCGGATGCGCTGGTGAATGTCAACGCGATTTCTGCAGCCAGTGTGTTGCTCAGTTCCAATAATGATCGTGTGAGCGTAGTGGATGCAGTGTCGGCAAACCACGTTATTACGTTACAAGGAAATGGCGTAACCATCGCCGGTGGTTTATCTGTTGACCAAGCGAATGGTGATCACGGCATTCTCATCGACGGAAGAAATAATTTGGTTTCCATTCAGTCTGAAGTGGATTCAACCGGCAGGCTGTCCGGCGATGTGATTATCCGTGGTGCGCAAGTTGAACAAACAGCGGGCGCACATATTTCTGGACGTAATCTGGATATTGATGCCTCGGACGAAATTACGTTGGCAGGTAATCTCACAGCGGACAATACCATCGATATTACGTCGCAAAATGTTAGTGTGACATTTATCGAAAGCAGTTCGAATACAGTTACGCGTGCGCAACAAGTGAATGTCTCTGCGGCGAACGCCATCTCGACCCAAGTCATTCAAACCGGGGGGCTTTCCTTAACGTCCACCAACGGCAATGTGGTGTTGGAAGACGATGTTCAAGCCAGCAACGATATTGAGATTGAAGCCAATAACGGTACAGTTGAAACCTTGGCAAATGCTGATCTTCGCTCCACTGGCAATCGACTGACAATTCATGCTCAGACAATTGAACTTCATGGAAATATCACGGCAACGCAAGCTGATGGCCAAGTCAGTGCGGTAAACACGCTGACGCTCGATAACGATATGCAATTCAATCAACTCACATTAAATGCTGGAAATGTGTTGATGACCGAAAGTGCGAGTGCCGCAAGCCAAACGATCCTGGAGGTGAACAGTGGTGGCGACTTTAGAGTGTCTTCTACTTCGGCTGACGAACAAATTCGATTCAACGTGGGTGGTTCCGTATCCGATAACAATGGCGATGCAATTAATTTCACTACCAACGAATTAATCGGGGATAGTCAAACTGGTTTTGGCACTTTGGAAGACAATATCGAAACCACTGTCTCGATTATCGATGTGGCCAATAGTGTCGGTGAAGTGGGCGTAACCAATAATCAAAACCTCACCGTCAACGCGCTCATTAATCATGGTGATATTGAGTTAATCAATACCAGCGGCAATGTCATTCTTAATAATCGTGCTGAAGCGGATTACGATGTGGCAATAACGGGGACACGCGCGGCAGGCGGTGTCATTGATGCGAATTATGGCCAGGGCGTATTACGTTTAGAAGTGCAACAAGGGTACGTTGCTGCCTTACCGCCGAGACCGGATTCCAGACGGCCTGAACTTATTGGACGAAGTGTGGATGCGTTTACACGAGATGGCTTTGGTATCGCGCCTCGCCAGATTGTGGTCTATGCCCAAGATGAAATGTTTATTTCCGGGCCTGGGATTCGTCCGGTATGGGCGTTTGGCGAACGTCCTGCTCAAGGATTAATTACCGACTCGGATCTGGTTGATCCCAGTATTATTGGCAGCGTTGCAGATTTGTTGGTCGATGTGGAAGACATTGAAGAAATCGATCCGGCAATCTTTACCAATATCCTGAACTTTATTTACGAAGACATTGCGATTCGTATGCCGAGAGATCAGTTGTACGAAGATGAGTTGGAAGAAGAACGCAGACGGTGGGAAGAGCTTTAAATATTAAAGCACACTAAAACCTGATGGATACTACTAGGAAGAAAAATATGGCGAAAGTAAGACAGTATGACCTTACAAGTAATGGAAGTTATAAGTTAGTGCGAGTGTGTGAAAAAAGAGAAAACGCGCTAAGTAAGCCCAAAAATATTACTCAAATTTTGGAGACCTACCGTCCATTTGATGAGTTTCACACTCAAGCGCTGGATGTTTCAAATATGCTGGGTATGAAACTTCCTCAGTTCAAGTTAAAGTCAGGCCAAATTTATGATGGTTATGACGGAAAACGAATTATCTATGAAGTAGGGTGTGATACGGTAATCTATTTATTGATTGATAGAATATCGCCAAGAAATTCAAATATATTTATTCAACATATGGATAATTTTGTTTGGGATGTGACCAACCGAAGTGTTGCAAATAAGGTTGTGCAGTCAACAGCTCCAATTAAGACCATCGTTAAGTATGAGATGTATTTTATTCTAGGTGTTCTTTCTACGGCGAGCTTGGTTGCTCTGGTTGCCATTACTTCGGTGGATATTGGGGTAACATCCATTTTATCATCCAGGAAAGCACTTGCTGCAAAGAATCTGAGTAAAGATCTATTGGATGAGCACGGGAAAATGGCTGAGTATGCACCGACCTTGCATCAGAAATTAGAAGAGTTTTTCATCGCTGAAGCCAAAGTAAAATGGAAGAGTTTCGGTAAGCAGCTACCCGAGACAATTGTCAAAGATGAAAAAACGCAGGCTCAGTTGGCCGGAGTGTTGATTGGAAAGGCGACTATTTCACCAAAAGCATTTAACGTGTGGACTGCTGTTATTACCATTTTATCTACTGCAGCAATTAAATCGGTAACTAAATCGCCGGAGGCATATGGTCGCGTCATTGAGGGAAAGTACAGGCCTATTGTTGAAGAGTTAAACAACGCAGATTTGCGTGATCCTAAACAGGCTATCCAAGCTGCCAGAAAACTCAAAACGTTGGTGGAAGACTCTGGTGTGAGTTTGACTGAGGACGAAGCCCTTCAGATTATCAAGGAGGTGGTCAGTAATCCTATGCAACTATCAGAGAGTTTGAAGAAAATAGATAAATCATTCAAAGAGTTTCTGTTGGTATTAAACGATTAAGGCTTGGCATGAATAAAAAAAATACTGGTTGTGTTGTACGGGTACAGTTTGTTTTTGTGTTGTTACTATTGCTTGTCAGTTGTGATAGTGGAACTGAAAAATACAAACAGGATGCAAAAGCTTTTTGTGATGTGTTTGCTGTTGAAAACTGGAAAGAGTTTAAGTCGGAGTTAAGTTTTGAAGAGCTAAATGACCTTGTTATCGCGAGATCGAAATCCGCAGTGAAGACCAAGGCGTTTTCAGCGCTCATTGAAGAGTTAGATAAGGTGGAGTTTTTTCGTGATTTATCTCCGACTGCGAAAGGCAAAATACAGGAACTGACGGGAGAAGAATGGAGTTGCCCGGATTATGAAAAGTTTTATCAGTTAACTATTCGCAAAGCCTCGGTTTCAAGTGAGGCGAATAGCAAGGTAAGTGAGTTTCAAATAGAAATAGGTGCTCAGGGACGCTATTTCATTCAAGGGAAAGAAATCGATATCTATGATGATGTAGTGTGGGGAAAAGAAATTTCTTCCAAGGTCACACCGGATACCCTATTGACGATCAATATGCAGTCGGGCGTCAACGATGAGCAACTGAAACCCCTCTTTATCAGGTTGTCCGCGATGGGAGTGAAGAACGTGCAAGTGATTTCTGAGGACTAAGGCACATTAGCGAAATGTACGGAATTAAGTAGATGAATAAGGGTAGTTTAAAGAACGGAGCGTTACTTTTAGCTGGTTTCTTTTGGTTTTACGCGAATGTCAGTATCGCACAAGGCTTCCTGCAAATGCCTGAAATGCGTGAGGTGCCGGAGTACGAAAAGGACACCATGCTATTGGATATGGACATTCCACCTGTTCGTGATCGAAACCCTGATCCAGAAGGTGGCCCTCGATTGAATGTCAAAGAGTTTCGCGTGCAAGGCTTAGTGGAGTTCCCAAAGATGGGAATTACCCGAGAGGCGTTGATCAAGCGAGTCGAAAGCATTCGTTTTGATATGATGAAAGAGGGCGAATTGGGCAAGTGGGGCTACTCAGAACAAGAAATTTCTGAGATAGCAGACCTGTTAGCGGACATTGAAAAAGAAACCCAGGATAGTCATGTCGATAATACCGATTTGCAACGTTTAGTCTTCTTAGTTCGCGATCAGCGACGACGACGAGGCATTACGCTCGGTATGATTGAAAGCGTCGCGGATGTCATCACACGATTTTATCGAGAAAACGGTTTTATTTTGGCTAAGGCGTTTATCCCTGAACAGGAAGTCAGAGATGGTGTGGTTACCCTTACCTTGCTACTTGGCAAGCTTGGCGAAGTTGAGGTGTTGAATAACAAACGTGTTTCCGAAAAATTGATTGTTCGAGCGTTTAACCCACAAATAGAAAACCCGGTGACCAGTAAACGGATGGAAGAGTCGCTGTATCTAGTGAGTGATATTCCGGGATTAACCGTTCAAAGTTTATTAGTACCTGGGTCGCAAGTGGGGGACACCAAGCTTCAAGTGAGTTCAATGGGCGAGGAGTGGTACAGCGGCAACATTCGGTTTGATAATCATGGTTCACAAAACACCAGTGAAAATCGCGCTTATGCCGACTTTTATTTGCATAACCCGTTGGGCTGGGGGGATGAACTGTATTTGGCGGTGTTGAATTCATTTAGCCCGGATAACAGTACCTATGGCGCGTTTCGCTATAACTCAATGTGGGGCATGCCTCGATTACGCACTAGCATTGGTTTCTCCACCAATGACTTCGTTTCTCGTGATGTCAGAAATTCCGGTGAACGATTCTTTACCGGTAAATCCGAAGTGGCAGATGTGTCCCTTAAATACCTGATGAAGCGCTCTAGAATAAAAAACTATTCGGTCGAAGTGCGATATATGGACATCGACACCACACTGGACACCTCGGCAACCATTACCGATGAAAAAGCCAAAAAAACCTCACTCGGGTTTAATTTTGATTTGCTCAGCGAAAAACGTCGTCAAGTGTATATCGGCAATGTGTCATTACACCGTTCAGATACCTACGAAAGCGGTGGGTTTGATGGGACGGTCAACGAAACCGAAAATTACCTAACATTTGATTTTAATATGTTGGCGTTCATGAACTTTCCGTTTACCGAAAAGCAAACGCGCTGGCTGATTAAAACCTCCGGGCAATACGCAGGTGAAGCCTTGAGTAACCTGAATCAAATCAACTTGACTGGACCGGCTAGAACGCGTGCCTTTGGTGTCAATGGCCTACAAACCGATGACGGTCTGTTTTTGGGTGTGGACTGGATTTTTGGCTTTCCGAGTTTTGGTAATGCCAAACTGTTCGGTGAATCTATTGGCCATATTATTCAACCCTATGTGTTTATCGATGGTGCCTATGGCGAAATCCATCCGTTGATTGAAGGGGATGAAAAAATTACGGGTGAGTTGGCAAACGCGGGTGTGGGTTTGAAGCTCCAACATCGACATTTTAGTGCAAACTTTACTGCTGCATCGGTAATTAGGGATAATGTTAAGGACTTACAGAATAATACGCCTACATCGGAAGTCTATGCTGAGTTATCATTTCATTTTTAAACGCTATTAAGGAATAGCCAATGCTAATTTTAACCCGCTACATTGGTGAAACGCTGATGATAGGCGATGATGTCACCGTGACCATTCTTGGTGTTAAGGGCAATCAAGTGCGTATCGGTATTAATGCACCCAAGGATGTTTCAGTCCATCGTGAGGAAATCTACAACCGTATCCAAGCGGAAAAAAGTGCGAAGGACTCCCAACCTGAACGTTTTCAGACCCAGGCGTTTCCATCTGATTCAAATAGAATGTACTGAGTTTGAATACCAACATAGGAGGTAGTATGTCACCGAAAAAATATATCTTGGGAGCGATGTTATTGTTTTCCCTGGCGGGATGTTCAGCGACCTTGACGCAAGATATCTACTCACATACACAAGCTGACGACGATGCGGTGACTGCGTTTGTTGCGTTGTCAAATATGGCGTTAGAGGACGATTTATTGCTGGCTATTGAAAAGGATTATGCCAAAGAGCAAGACCCTTTAAGGAAGCTTTGGTTCGAATACCTGCTGGCGAAAAGAACACAGCAGCAAAACTACATGAATGCTTTTGTGGCCAATGCTGAAATTCACCTGAATTTTCTCGCCACAAACAATACACAATGGGTTTCCATTGCGCACCCCATGCTTGAACTGATCCAGACCTATTCATACACCGACGACAAGGCGTTGTTGGTATTGTTGAAGCTTGGTGCAATTAGTGATGGCGCGAATGCCAACGTCATAAGTTCTACACTGGTGAATTTATATCAAATCAATGGTGAAAGAGTGAAGCGACTCGCGAGTGGCGCAGGAGTGGGTGAGGCTACACTCAGTATTTTATTGGAGGATGAATAATGGCAGGATCAATAACGTTTGTGAAAACCGAGTCTGGGGAAGGTTCTCGAATGAAGGGAAAGTTAACCTGGGGAGGGGCAGAGTATCAAGTTGTAACAGGGGGGTATGGGCTTGGCGCGATCCCCGATGGTACTTACGACATCGAGACTAAAAAGGCGGTTGTAGGCAACGCACAAACCATGAAATCGGGTTTTGTGAATGCCGCGACGGGAAGAGGATGGTTTTTACCATTAACGCCAAAATTTTCCACCACTCGGCATGGCTTTGGTATTCATCCCGATGGAAATCTACCGGGCACAAAAGGATGTGTTGGTATTCAGGGTGACGATATTAAAAAGTTCTGGGATAAGTGGGTGGGCACGGCAATGGCTGCTCGACCAACGTCACTGGTTGTTTCCACCAATATGAGTAAAAAGTAACCCATCTTTCCTAGCGTTAAATATGCTTAAAATTCATACTATGAATTACTGAATCCTAACAAAGGAATTTGGACTCGATGAATAGCAGTACTGAAATACAACGGAATATTGAGTTTGTACCTGAGCAGCTTTTAGAAAGCCTGAACGTGAGTAAACCGGCGGGAGAGGTTTTTGTCCGTGGAACGGTTACACAATTAAATCCCTACAAAGACCTGTGGGTGTATGGAACCCTTGTTGGCCGCGACTGCGCGATATCTTTTCGATGCCCTCCTGACCGAGCCCCAAAAAAGATCAATGATACCGTAATCATCGGTGGGAATATTACGGTGAAGCCCTCGAGCATCCATGACGGATTAACAGTGCTTCTGGATGGGGTTGTCACGGGCTCTTGGGAGAAAGAATACAAGACTGAACCGTTGGTTATTCCGCAACGACAAGCGGCAAAAATATCCTTAAATCAATTCGTGCATCAGAATTTCAGTGAATTGGGAAATCTGGTCATTGTGGGCACCGAGCGGGGTCTCAGTGATTTCAATTCAGGACTCAATGGTTTGTCAGAGTCTCCCTGGATTCAGGCAAAGGTCAGGGTGTCTTCCAGTCAACTCTTTTTAAGTGATTTGGCGGATGTTATTCGAGATATGGAGGTTAAGGGACTGGTGATTGTCCGTGGGGGTGCCAGCTCTGATTCAGGGATGCGAATATGGGATGACGCATCGGTAGTCAATTCCTTATTAGAACTGGAATGTCCGTTGTACACAGCAATTGGCCACTCCGATGGTTTTGTTATGCTGGATAAGTACGCGGATGAGTCATTTTCGACACCAACACAATTCGGAAGCTGTTTGCTATATGCATTAACAGCCTACTCCGCCAAGATACATCAGGAAAAGAAACTTGCGGAAGTCAGTAATGATAAAGACCTCTTAGAGAATGAGCTGAGTAACTCACGACTGGGATTTCAGCAAACAATGGCGGAAAAAGAAAAGGATTACCTTGCAAAGCTTGAGAAGCTGACTAGTCAAAATAAAACCTTGTTATTTACATCAGTTACCCTCGGGGTGTTGCTGATGGTATCGGTGTTTATCTTTTAATCTATATTTAATTGGATATATTTACTGTTTGATACAGATGTGATCGATTTCGGTTTGCGGATTCGTGACAAAAAAAGTGAAGTAAAGTTGAACACTTGTTATATAGGTTTGTGATTCAGAGGTATCAGTATTGAATATCCTTATTGCCCTTGAAGTTGGCAAGGGGCTTGGACATTTAGGTCGGCTACATCAATTGGCTAAGTCACTTAGCGCTATTGGTCATAGAGTTACATTCATCCTGCCGATTTGTGGGTTACTCGAGAAATATTTCTGCCTGGAGTTTCCGCTACCTTATTCTGTAGGTAATGCGCCAAATACGCTCTATGTACTTTCCTCAAAAAGAACAAAACCAAGAAATTATTCCGAGGTTCTTCTTGCATCCAGTTTTCAAAATGTCGAAAAGACCACCTGCTTAATAAACGCATGGATGAGGATCTTCGATCAAGTAAAGCCCGACACAGTTATCTATGATGCCGCGCCAGGTGCTTTACTGGCTTTCCGTGATCTCGCTGTAAAGAAAGTGCATATCGGTGATGGCTTTTTTCTCCCTCCCAAACAATCTCCTCTGCCCTTATTCGAAAGCAACAAAGGCCATATATCCGAAGTGATTGAATCGGAAAAGGTTTTACTGGAGATATTGAATTGGGCTCTTGAGCTAAGTGGTAAGCCTTTGCTTAACGCTGTCTATGAGATATTCGAGTGTGACAGGGAACTACTGTTGACTTACGAAGCGCTCGACATCTACGCGCAGAGTCGGCGTGGGGGCCAATACTACGGGTATTTGGATGGGGGTTTTGGTGGACGTGTTGCGGAGTTTCGGGGAGGAATACCAAAAAAGCTCATTGCATATCTGAGCAAAGACTACAAAAACCTGGACGTGTTATTGAGCGTGATCGAATCGCTACCGATTGATGCGATTATCAGTATTCCGGGGATTGATAGCGCAGAGGTTGATACGTTCTCCTCCCGACATCTTCAAATCTTTAATGAAGTTATAGATTTAAACACATCTATGCAGCATGCCGATGTGTTTTTGTGTCACGGAGGTCACACCACTACAAGCATGGCAATTAGAAAGGGGGTTCCTGTTGTCTCTCTGCCGATGCAGAGAGAACAATACTTAACGACTAAGCTTGTGGAGTTACGTTCTCTTGGGGTTGGGTGTAATCCCTTTGCCAGGGCAGATCAAATAAAGAGCAAGGTTGTGAGTGCTTTACAGCCAAAAATGAAAGAGGCTATCGGCATCTTTTGTATGATTCATGCTGACTTGAGTGAAATCGAGGTCTTGAACACCATCGTTCAATCTTTATTGAGTGTCTGAGGCGCTGAGAGTGGTTCGCCCCGTTTAAATGTTTTTACCTGAGTCACTTCAAGATCGTTATACAGTTTGGGGTGTGTCAACGCTTCCTCGATGGCTAGGCTGGTGAGGATACTTGGGTTTAGCCATTCTTTAATAAACCCAATATCATGCGGCAGAAAGAGCGGCGTCGATTTATCGTGGTACTGCTTAAATCGTTCGTGAGGATCTCGTGTGATAATAGCCATCGTTCTCAAGCATTCGCCATTAGGTGCTTGCCAGTCTTTATACACAGTCCCCAGAAGTAACCCATCCTGAGATTTCATGAGATAACTCTTTTTATCCTTTCCGCTTCCAATACTCTCTCCGATTTCCGAAGCTATAACTATTCCTCTTCTGGTTTTGATGGCATTTCCATAGAGTGGTCCCGAGAGATTTCTCGCGTTAAAGGTGGTGAGGTTACTGGGAACTAATTTGTCGCCAGAAACATCCATCTGGTACCACCAGAAAGGATCTGAGTACTGATATTCACCGTCACCTTGGCTGATGTGTCCCTCCACTATTCTCTTTTGGTAGTTCTGCCTGTTCATACCGGGATAGGGAATCGGAAGTCCCAAATCCAACAATAAGATCAATACTGCAGGGCATTCGTGGAGATTGCCAAAGTATCCGCACATTACATTACCTCTTAACCCCGTTTTTTCAGGCTAATGATTTATCTAAATAGAAATGATTCTAAATTAGCTCGCCGAATCTAAGCGGGCTATGAAAGTGTAGGAAGATATTTTTCGTTATAGATAATTTTGGCGCGTAAATTAAATATGAGGAATCTTCTTTTTAGTATAGTTAAACGATACAGGCGTCAAGCCTTTTATAATATGTCTATTGCATATTAGGAGGAAATATGTTCCGGTCGATGCTTTTATTTGTATTTATTTTTCTGTCTTCAAGTGCACATTCGATATTGATTGGATTCGAATATGAAGGGCTCATACAGGAGGTCGGACCAGGTGTATCTGTTCCGTGGGGGTCTTTCGCAGGAGGAAGAATTGTATTCGAAACTGAAGGTGCTACCAAAAGACAGTTCAATGGACAATACGAACTAAATGCGAACTTAGCCGAGTTTACGTTTGAGGTTTATAGGAACTCGGGAAAGGTACTTCGGCATTCCATATCTCTTGATGACGGCTTATCTCCCGAGCTATATGTAGATGTTTTTAATAGTTCTGGTCAAGGATTAGATACAATCAGCTATTTAGGGCATACACATTCTTCTTTTGATAGCGGCCCGTTAGTAGAGGTTGTATTTCGTCTGCAAGTTGCAGGAGCAGGAGTGCTGTCGAGTTGGGATTTGCCCGAATATGTTCCAAAGTTTGAAGATTTTACAGCACTTAGACCTGAATTAAGTGCATGGCGAATCGATCCTCATACTGGGGCTTCAACACATATTTATACAGCCAGAGAGTTATCATTTAGTGAATATCCTCACTCAAAAATCATACCAGTTCCCGAGCCGGATGGGCTGCTTATATTGTCATTTAGTGTTTTCATTTATTGGAGCGTTTCACGTCGAAAAAAGCCAATCTAAGTTATATATGATTTTTTCTTAGGGTTATAGATTAAGTAAGAATTAAATTTAAATTATGTGGTGGTTGGTAATAACGGGCGAGCGCGTCCGCCCATCAATCTGCTCCAAAAGCTTACCCCTGCGGGGTGACGTTGAGCGCCGACCCGTTATGTTTTTCTCTATTCGTAAAAAGGTTCACAGTGATCTCTAAAAGAGTAAAAAAGTTAAAAAAAGAAATAATATCTAAATTGCCTTCCTTTCCAAATAATAAAGAAACTAAAGATGAATTAGAATCGAAGAGTCTTACAGATTTATTAATTATATATCTCAACTGGTCATCAAGGTTGATTGTTCCAAGGCGAAGAGTTATTGAAATTGAGCCAGATGTATACAAAGATCCAAAATGGACTCTACTATCTGATAGTTTTTTAAGGTTCGAAGAAAAATCTAAAAATGGAGACGACATTAACCCATATCTCTCTAAAAAGGCTCATGAAAAAGGTTTCACACCAGCAGCTTCTGCAAGTGGGTCAGATGTTGATAGATGGGAAGATAAAGACCGTCTATTGAATGTAATGGGTTTCCACCATTTTCATTTGGGTGCTTTAAATGCAGGGTCTAAGTTATCAGAAAGACAAAATGATGTGGTTTTTGCGAAGGTAGACAAGCTGAGAATCCATATTCTTGGTGTGTTTGATCACTCCGTATTTGATTCTGCAGATCCTACTTCAATGGAAATTTCTCAGGAAAGAAAACGTTTATGGCAACTCTTTGATAACTATTCATCGCAGGATGCCCCACCAAATAGTATTGTTATTCCTGGAAACGTTAGTACGTCAGGTACTAGTTTGAAAATTGTTCAGTTGGCGCAGTCTTACACCCGAATCATTAATCAAATAGATCCAAAATTAGACGACCGTGAATTTGTTAAATCAGAGATATTTGGAAATGAAATTCAGGCTCCTTCCAAGCCAAAAATACAATGGCATTTGAGAGGTACTGATATAGGTGTTTTTGACAGTCAAACAAATTCGTTTGTCTTATACGGTCATGGGTTAAACTAAAACTGCAGACATAACAAGCAACTTAACGCGGATTCGGTTAGTTGGGAGTTATGTGATGACGAATGAGTGAATTTACTAAGAATGTCCAAGATTGGGCTTCAGAAATATCTGAAATAAGGGCTGTCATCCTATTTGGTAGTCGAGCGAGAGGCGATTGGCTTCCCGGCAGTGATTGGGATATATGTATTTTATTGGATGCAATGAATGTCGAGAACGGAGAGTGGTATGGTACTTGGTTCGCATACGCTGATTTGTGGCATGAAAGTTTTTGTAAGAAAGTGGGGTTGGAAAAAGCGGAAGTGCAATTTACAGCCCCTACTAGTAAGGCTGTTAAAAATGGTATAGCAAGGTCATCAAAAATACTTTATGTCAAAGATGTTGCGCCACATAACACCTATATGACCGAACCTGTCAATGACCAATAGGAACCCAAAACGCTCGCCTACATAAAAGACTTAAGTACAGGTAATACTTAGCTACAGCAGATATTTAAACTCTGAGACTGCCGCTTCGCTCTAGTTTTCTTATTCTTGCTGCTGGTGGTGTTTTGTACAATAAAAGGCAAGCCAAGGGGTGATTAAAAATTGGTCAGGGATCGAGAATGATGAGTGGGAAGCATTTGACTGTGCAACGACCATTATGATTGAAGAAATATGCGCAAGGAGGCCTTTTTTTGGTGAGGGTGGTGCAAAGGATAGTTGTTTTTTAAATATGCCCCTGTCTTTACGGGGAGGCGGGCTAGAGGCTGTTATTACTTTATTAGAGGAAGTCTACGAGGTTTTATTTCGACATAGTGGTACAGCGGGAGCAAAAGCGATTGAAATATGATCATAAGGAGCGTAGTTTAATCAATGTGATACAATTACGTGCTGAGAATTTGTTTACAGCGCCTTCCCGCACTCGTCCGCCATACTTTTTCTCCCTTTCTAAAGGTTGGACAAATCTCACCATAGGTTGGGATTTTTATTTGTATTTAATCTACGGTTATTTATAAATAGGTGTGGCTCTATGTAGGGTCAGCTCTTCTTTAGTAGAGTTTTCAGTAGAGTTTTCACTTTCTTCAAATTTTATAGTAAGGCAGAAATATATTAGAGCGGATCTAACAAGCTTGAGTAGTTCGAGAGTGTATTTGCTTAAAGACTCAGATGAGATTATTTGAGCATAGTCATTCTCATTCCCCCAGGCGTCAAAACTCCCGTCTGCAACCCTTAGCCACCCATGTTCACATGAGTTTCGTATCTTTCGAAAAGCTGAGGAGGAAGGGTTTGGAGCCTCCCAGTTGTTTGATTTCTTGGATAAATCAATGTCATATAAATCACATGATAGCCAAAATAGAGCAGATAAAAATGGGTTTGTTTTATCTGGTGTGCATTTCCTTAAATCCCTAGGGGTGAATGCAACTTGTTTGGACTTTTCTAATCCGTAGTACTTATTTAGTAGTTGCGCCGTACTGTCAAATATACTGAAACATATTCTTAGAGAGGTTTTTAATTTTTCAGTGTACCCTTCGTAGTTTACGTAATCTAAGGTGTCTACCAAGTATAAGTTTTTATTCTCGTATTTTGGGTGAACTTTATGGAATCCTTCATATGCTAAAAATCTAGCAAAACAATACTCTCTTTTTAGGGAAGAAAAAGCAGCAGAAAAATATGGGCCTTCTCTATAGGAAGATGTGTAGTTAGGGAACTGAAGTATATCTTGATCGGCAATATCTGATTTCGTAATATCATTAAGATGATTTACAAAAAGTCGATTTTCGAGACACCACTGACGGTATTTTTTTTCACTCTTAGAGTACTTAGTGGGAGGCGTAGAATCCCAGGATAAGTCCTCCTTGCTACATTTTAACCCGAAATCTCGAAGGTTTTTAATGTCCTTGTCATATTGTAATAGGTTGATTATACCTGGGTGGCTTGATTCGCTAATATTCTCTTCTAAGGTGTTTAGTAGATTATATGCTGAAAAAATATAGCTTTTTGCATGGCCGGGGTCGTTTATATAGTAATGAAGGTAAATTAATTCTCTAATCTTTGCCGCCGTTGACACAAAGGGTGCATCACCAGGAGATGAAAAATCATGGCTCCAGATTTCAAATGCTTCGATACTTCTTCTTTGATCAGTAATTTCATTTGCTAAATTGGTGCGTATTTCATTAAGGATTGGGGAATTTGAAAATTCCTGTAGTAGTAATAACGAAGTTCTATAAGCATTTATCGTCTGCACCTTGTGGCTTGGATAAACTTGTTCTCTCCATCTATGCCAGCTTTCTTTTTGAATTTTTGAGGCCGCACTATGCAGGTTTCCGATATAGTAGAGATAAATAGCTTTTATGTTATCCGGTGTTTCATCAAGTTTAACTTTATTTGAAGCCTTCGTTATTAACTGTTTTATTTTATCGATATCACTTGCATTGATTGCTTTGTCACAAGTGCTTGCAAACTTATTTAAGTCCATATCTTTTTCGCTTAGTTGTTTAGACTAGATTCTAGTACGGTCATCAGAAGGGCAGTCTTGTTAAGGTTTATCCTAGCATTGCCAACGATATATATGAAATGAGCATTGTGAAAACCGGCGTTGGCCTGCGACAGCACCCTTCGATTTCTCTATTCAGCACATATCGGTACATAAAAACGAGTGCGCAAAGAGCTTGATTTTGCGTAGCTGCTGAGACCTTCCTGTGAGTTGCTAAATAGTTTAAGAAATGCTCAATTTCAGTGTTTTCTAAATCTTTTGGGTGCTTTTTATTGTGCAATTCGAGGATCTCCGAAAAGAGGGTTTCGATATTTCATTTCCAGAATTGCATTAATGACATCTTGAGACGGCCCTTTAGGGCCAGGTTTTCTTTTGGATTTTGAAGAGTAGAGTAATTGGTATTTCTTTTCCTTAAGCGCTTTGTGAAAACGAAGAATCGTGGCGGGTTTTAAAATAATGGCGTTTCGAATAATTCGTTGAAAACTCAAATACTGAGCACACCAGCCAAGAATAAATCGGTCTTCCGGTGTTAGATTGGGTGAGCGTTTATGCTTTCTGGACAGAACAAGAAGCTGCTTCCGTAAAGCAATGTTTTCCGCAACAATGGCTTTGGCTCCACCAGGAAGGAGAAGCCTGAACGCCGTGGTCAACACAGACCAAAAAGAGAAGAGCCAAATTCGCATGGCGGGCGATCATAGATTAATCAGGTTATGATAGCAAATTGAGGTCGTATTGGTCCGAATTAGGAATTCGCCAGGGACAGGGCACTCGTGAAGGTTTCCAAAGTATCCGCACATTTAAATTCTGCTCAAATGATGAAATATGTGTCAGAAATTGTGTTTTGGTGGTAATTGCCACATTGAATTCTCGACTATCTGAAATAGAATGGTAATCTTACACAATTCCGTCTGGCTTAAATAATAATTCTCTAAATTTGGCGTTGCGAACAAGGGGGTAAAAGTGCTTTATCTGGTACTAAGTCTACTAATAGTTATTCCGATAAATTGCTATTCTGAAGCGCTTAAAATAACTACTTGAAATATAGAGCATCTCAGGTCCGAAGGTCTTGGGGGTGGCGGTGGTTATGGTTGGGAAACCGAGATATTCTTTCCTGGGGAACCAAGCATATTCGGCAAATGGCGTCAGACATATAGTGACTAATTTCCGGTTTCGATTTACATAAAAACCAAAATGAAGATGTTGATTAGGCGTAAAAAATTTAATTACCTCGCATATATTATTAAAATAACATTGGTTGATTTATATGAATAAAATTCGGCTCATGATTAAAACACCAGATAGAAATTTTTTCTCGGAATTCTCAAGAAGCTTGCCGGAAAATCAAGCTTTTGAAGCTACCTTAGAAACGGAGAAAGTGCTAAGAGGTATGTCAGAATCAAGCCTCTATGTAGAAGCGCTGGTTTTATTTTCTTCAGTGTGTTCAGGTGTGTTAGCAAACGCGATATGGGGCTATTTAGAGAAAAATAAGAAACCTAAAGACTCAGTGAAATTTGAGTACAAGAAAGAAACTAGAGTATTGATTGAAAAGGGAAGTTTTAAGATAGAAAAAAGTGAATTCACTAGAATATTAGAGGGAAAGGATTGAGTGGTTTTTTAAATGGAATATATTCTTATCAATAATTCTAATCTAACTGAGGGGATGATTTATTATTATACTGGCTTATGTGGTGGAGGTGAAACTCCCCAAGACATGCTCTATGAAAGTGGGTTGACAAATATAGGTGATTCAGACTCACGGCAGAGACTATTGTTTGTTCCTGATAATGAAGTTTATATATATTGTGTGAATGACAAAATTGTTCCAACAATAGTTGTATCAACTGGGTACAGAAAATGGATATATCTTATGGCTGTTAATGTATCTGTGGGTGCTATGGTTGCGGGTTGCAAATCTTTAAAAGCAGAATTTATACAAGATCTGATGAGTCAAATAAGCCTCGACCCCTTATATATTACCTACTATGTAGAAAGCGGTATAGAATTTACCAGTGTTTTGGAAGTTTTAGAAGGTGATGTATTGAATCTGGCTAAGGTGATCGATTCTTTGCTTTTTAAGTTTTCGATATTTCACGAAATAGCTCATATCAAACTGGGACATATTGATTCAATTGATATGTGTCATGAACAGGAGCTTGAGGCTGATCGTTGTGCTCTGAAGCTTATATCTTCCTTGCCCTATCCTAGGAATATAGCTAGGCATATTTTGCCATTTTATTTTCTTTATCAAGAGATTTTGTTGGAGATTAGTGATAAGAACAGGGAGTCGCACCCAACATCAAAAACCCGAAGTTCAAACATGATTGATAGTAATATTTTAGGTAGAGGGTTTGATCAGGATGGAGTGATTTTTTCCGATTTGATGGATAAGTCAGAAGAATATGTGTACAACAATATCCTGAAATATGAAGGGTTACTTTTGGAATCAAGCGAGATTGATATTCAGTTAAACCGGATGGCATATAATTATTGGAAAACTCAATATCTATATGGCTGCGAAAAAAGATCTCCATTTTTCTCGGAACTATTAAAAATATATGGAAAGTTAGAAACGTTAAGGCTTGACTTGGCTGGAGTGGATTGGGATGCAATTACTCTATGATGTGAATCCGACAAGGGATATGGGAGCCAAAGTAGAAGGTTTTATTTCTCAGCCTTTCACGAAGATCTCTAGTGTAGTGACCTGATTGTTGAAGCAAAGGAGTAGTCCTAAGTTCGCTTGCTTTGGGATGTATTGCTACTTTGTTGAAAGGCTAAATGGTGTGGCTACAAAAGCATGCTTAGGAAAGCGATCGAGTATTATTGGCCAGTTTCGGCAACATTTCGAATAGTAGTCCGTATTTGGTGGGTATTTAAAAAGTTGTTGTGTGGCACTTTGAGGGCGTGCAGGAGGCCTAATTATGGGGGGAATGAGTGGGGTTGGAATGACAGGAATTGTCGAAAGTGATTAAATTTTATTACTCGGTATCTAAAGTTCGAACTTTCAATCGATAGTAGCGAAGGGAACAGTTAGATAAAGCGGTGAAAATATATTCCAGTTGTTTGATTTTAAAGCGTTTTGTGCGCTTTCTTGGTGCATCACTTTTTTCGAAAAGTGTACCCTCCACCCCGCCATCATTATTGAAACGCCGAGACATGAGATCTCGGCGTTTTGGTTTCTAGACCCCAGTAACTGCGGGCTCTAGCGGCGAGTTGGTTAGATATTCCCCAATGTTACCCTCCGCTTATTTCTCGAACAAAACGTACAAAAACCTCTCAAATTCTCCAAAAATCTCCATTTTTCCCCAAAACGGAGGTATTTCGAGATACCTCCGAAACTCCTTTAAAATCAATAAGTTAATAACCCTACGAAAAAAGGTTTTTGTGTGAATGGGGGGAGGGGAGGGAAATTCGAACTCTCGATACCTTCCAGAGCTAGTGCTGTGAGTTCGAATTCCTTCTTCTCCTACTAACAAATAAAACATTGCACAGAGAGTTGAGATAAATGGCCCACTACATTTTTACTGTCGCGTAAAATCATATCTAGTTGATTGATTTTGTTATATTTTTACGTTTTTAAACAATGTATTAATTGCTATGTATAAACGGAGAACGCGGCATTTCAGTTCAAGGTAATTAGCGATTTGAGAGGGGGTGTTAAGGGCTTGAGGCGTGTTTGAACAATAAAGAACCCTTAATATAAACGGTCATGGAATCTAAGGTGTTTCAGTAGCCGTGTGAAGGCTTGGGAGCACAACAACCAAGTAATGAGAGGGGAAGTACGATGATTTGGTGGGAGAAAACCGTTGAATATAAATTTATTTTATCGGCGGCAACGGATAAGAAATTGGATTTTGCTGCTCCACTGTCAGGTGTTCAGGAGCATTGTTTTGCAGATGGAATTTTCTCTTCAAACTATAAAATAATTCTGATTGAGTTTAAACGCTCTTATCAAGAGCTAAAGACTGAGGAAGACAAATTTGTATGCTACGAAAAAGCTAAAAAAGAAATGAGTGGCCGAGATACCCATCACTATTTGGTTTATGGATCAGAAGATGTAACTGGTTCTCTTAATTTGCATGCTCGTAACTATTTTTCTCAAAAAAATGTTCCATCTGTATTATCTGTTCTAGATCATGGTATGAATAATGAAGAATTTAAAATGTATCTCTGTGATTTGATTGGTTTTAAGAAAGTAGATGGTCGTTCCGATGGTACTTTAGGTCCAGAGTCTACCGCATCGGTGCTGGGGATATCGTCGGAGAGTGCTAAATCCGTATCGCTAACGGAATATGTAAGAATCGAATTGCCAGCACTTTATCAAGACTTAACTCCTACTAAGAAGCTAAATAAAGATATGAGTTTTGGGCTTGGCTAATACTTATATGAGTTACGTCGACAAGGATAATTTATGAATATGATCTTTCGCTACTTTTTTAAGCTAAGTGAGAATAAAATCGAAAGGCCATTTAAATCCAGTCAATGATTCTACAGTGTTACTCCTGATGATATAAGAATAGTTAGTTGAATAAGGAATTCAGAGAAATGTTGAGAAACTATAAAGAAACAATCTCTTATTATGCGGATCTAAGACAAACCGTCTATGAGTTTGTGCAGGATGAATACAGTCACCTAAATATTTCTGCGAGTGGTATTTCCTATCACGATGCTATACGTGCCGATCAATGGGCTGGTGAATGGGATAATCCGAGTCGGATTGCAACTTGGGAATGGACAAAAATGTATTCAGATTATCAAGGGCATTCTGGCATAAAACGGTTTGATTTAGCTCTTAAGCAAGGAAACCGCTTGTTAGCTTTATGCTATGGTGTTCCTAGCAAAAGAAAGTTTATTTTAAAGTTACATGCGATTGAACGAACACCGATTAATAACCCTCTTAACGGACGAATACTGGAGATAGTTCTTTTTGCCGCAGATTCCTATGCTGGATTGCTTGGCTCTAAAGAATTATGGTTGTGTAACCCGATGAGTCCAGCTCATGTTAGAATGTATTCCAAGGCTGGTTTTGAACCAAACAGTAACAGTTTAGGAATCGTTACTCATTTGATTTCGAGGTATGACTAATGATTGACGATAGAAAAAAACTAGAGAAAATGAAAGATAAACTTCGTAAGCGCAGGGAAAAGTACAAAAATCTGGAGTCTGAGTTGCCCGAGAATGAACATCGGATTCTTGGGCCGAGAAATGATATTGAGTATCAGAAAATGAAAAGAGATATAAAAGGGGCCGGTGATGACTGATAGAGAACAGCGTTTTAAGTCTAAGGATGATATCAAAAAGCATTTGGAAAGGAATAAGTCTAGAATAAAAACGGAAGCACAGAGCTTAGCGAGAAAGCTATCGATTTCTCAACGTGATAAGAGAGCATAGGAATCTCTGTTCTTGAAGAAGATAATTCGGATAAGTCGGAAAATTGAGATTGTGCTCGCTTTTGTCGGAGTTGTTGTTGGGGTGTGCGCTTGGTTATTTCCTGTAACAAACATGAGTCGCACTAAGATCCCTGAATATTTCGTGGAAACCTTCAACGCTCCGCTTGTTGATGAATCTTCTCCTTCAAGGGTATTACTTATTTCCGGGGCCGGGGCAACGGTTAAGATACTTGCGACTAGTGATGGTAGTGAATTTGTAGGTGGAAATATATCTGGTGCGAATATAGAGCAAACAGTTTATGTTCCCATTGGTGAGGATTTCTTCGTTCGCATTACCGGTGTAGACTCTAATGTGTTAATACAAAAAGAACTAATGCCATATGTAAGCATCAGTGGCACAGCTTCTGGAAGTATAGTAGGGCAGCTATAATTGTTCGCTTCGATACTGTGGCTACGCGTTGCAGTTTTTGGGGGTTTAAAGTGCGAAACTTTATGTTAGTTTCTATTGGTGTGAGGATATTATATGTCGATTAGGGAGGGGATTAGTTTACTATGCTAGAGAACATAGATCTTTTTAAAAAATATAACCAAAGGGATATTAAAGATAGGCAGCTTGACACTTTGATAGGGTTAAGCAAAGGAATTAGTGCTGATGGTACCGTGGTGCAAGCTGAGGCCGAGTACCTATTAACTTGGTTGCAGCAGAATAGTCAAACCGAACATCCAATTATTCTTAATTTACTTAACAAAGTAACTCAGATGCTAGAGGACGGTGTTTTAGATCAGGAAGAGTCGGTTGAGTTACATAAAATTCTAGAGCAAATATCTGGAGAGCCCACTGCGCTTGGTGAACTAGCAAAAACATCCGTTTTACCAATTTGTTCTCCTGCGCCTAAGTTGCGATTTGAAGATAAGAAATTTTTGTTTACTGGCACATTTGCATATGGAACAAGGAAACAGTGCCAGGAAGCTATCGCTGCCTTGGGTGGTGTGAGTATAAAGAACGTTACCAAGGATTTAGATTACTTGATCCTGGGGGTATACGTATCAGATAGCTGGGCACATGAAACCTTTGGCCGAAAAATTGAGAAAGCTATTGAATACCGAGACGCCGGTGTACCACTTTCCATTATCACTGAAGAACACTGGATAAGCGAAGCTGGCCTATAGGCTGACCTAATACTCTTTAGCTGCCTAATACAGGTTGTTGTATTAGGCAGCTAAAAGCGGTTAATGATTTATCTTTTACTGCACGTTACTCTTCCGTGCTTATTAATGTTGAACATACATTTTTTGGCTCCCTTAGTTGGGACATAAACAGCTTTTTTGACTATCTCAGAGAAGTCGGCATCACTGCCATCCTTTCTTCTAAAGAAGACAATTTCTACGGATGGGGCGATACTGATGTGATCCTTCAATCCAGCTTCACCTGGAGTAAGTACTATTGGGTCATCACTATGTTTGAAAAGGTATTCATTAATTACGCGATGTTTTGTTGTGGAAACGGAATTGGAATAGTCCCGTGCCATGTAAAAAACTGGAGACCCGTTCGAGATTTCATGAGCTTTTTCTTCCGCCTCACCTAGTTTGCTTGTTACTGACATAACTGTGGATGGCGGTTTGGGATTGGGTGAGGAGGCATCAAGAACACTTAAATCACCTCTCCATAATGCGGTGTATAAACGCCCCTGTGTTGTACGGATTTGCCCTGCCTGAAGCTTCTTGTGCTCTTTGTATAACTCAATTCGGACTTCCGAATTCCAGTTGGTCTCAAATACACTTTTACTGGTCTTTTCGACTCCCCCAGCTACTCGACTAGGATATCTAACTTGAATGGTATAGTTGACTAGCTTTCGAGCTTCAGCCCATTCCTTTTCGTATGAATGCTTATTGTCATAAAGAAGATCTCCCTCTTCAAATTTACACAAAGAAACCGCATCACAAAATGAACGTGGAACTGCCCATTCAAAACCTGAAAAATACTTCACACTCTCTTCCCCGAGACTTGATAAGAGAATTTATTATATGTGTAATCAATATTTTATATGTGAGTTTTGATGCCATATTCAACGCAAATGAAATATAGAGGAATGAAAGGGCTCCTACATTGAGTTTCTATAGAATCTGAAAAAGTCATGATTGTAGTTTTTACCTACTTTCATCCAGCCAAAGTAAAAGTTTGTTTCTGAATTCTTCTGATTCACGGAATAATTGTGTATGACCGCTATCGCTTTGCCAAAAAGTACAATTGCATAGGCGACTAATCTCTTTACCAAACCTAAACGGTGTAATGTCATCGCGGGTTCCATGTAGTACTAATATTCGCGAACGAATTTTTTTGATCGTATCCTTTAAATCGTACTTTTCGCTGATAAAAATTGGGATGAATGTGCTGGCTAATTGGCTTTTAAACTTTTTTTGTATGTGATGTTTAACTATTTGTCTAAATGATGGGAAAGCAGAATTCAATATAAGGTGATCAATTTTGGTATCCGAATTGGATATCGTTGCACAAGCGATGGATGCTCCTAGTGATTGACCGATAACGATCATCTTTTTAGGTGTATCAAAGTTTTTAGCTATGTATTTCAATATGTCTATGCCATTTTGAACAAGTCTTTTTCTAGATGGCGTGCCGGAAGAAGAACCATACCCTGAATAGTCGAATATAAAGACATCATAGCCATGTTTGGGAAGCCAATCTACGTGGGTGATATGGGAAGTAATGTTTTTTGCATTGCCATGAAAATGGATAATCAGCCCTTTACTTTCCGTATCACCTTGATGGTGGAGGTATTGGCCGTGGAGAGTGTTTCCGTTACTTGGAATAAAGTGCTCGTCAATTTTGAAGCAATATGCGTATTCGCTGTGGGATATGGTATCGGGTTCAAATAGCTTGCTGTCCAAAATCATAGTATATCGATTTTCCTATGTTTGATTTCAAGCTTAAATTTTGCCACAAATCATCCTAACTATCTGTCTTGTTGCTGCCTTAAACTATTTATTGTAAACCAATTTGGCTAAGTCACCGAGCTATAGTTGGCGTCTTAATTATTGTGTAGGCATTATATTCTTTTTGATTGTAAAGTTGGTGATGCTAATATGAGCTTCGGCTTTAGACACTAAAATCCATTAGCGGTATGCTATATACAAACATAAACGACACCCTGCGGGGTGACATTGAGCACCGACCCGTTAGCTTACACATGGAAAGTTATGAAAATTCGGAAAATTGTTGAAGAAGCATTAAAAGATACGGGAAGTGGTAAAAGTGCAGATATTTGTGCTAAGTCCATGCTGTGCAACTTAATAAAAGAAAATGAGCCTTTCCAAGCCATTGAATTGAAGAGCTTAGAACATCTATTACTTATGATGAAAGAGTCGATCTTTCCTCATGTTTATGGAGAAGGCGGAGTATTTTATTTTTCAGCATATTATTTTCATGATGATAGATATCCTGTAGGTCGAAATTATTTCATCAGAGAGGCGGACTTACTGAAAATTGCTAGGCTTCATGCATACTTTAAGTCCAACGGATTGGAACTGCCCATCATTCCACCTAATCAGCTTGGCAAAAAAATAGGTCAAGATGGCTTTGAAGCAAGAATACGTGAGTTTAGAGAGCGGCAATCTCGTGAAACAGAAATGTTTAAAGGCTTATTTGAGGGGCGTTCACAATCCACTTCAGTAGAAAAGTCGATGTTTCTTAATTCTCCTGGCTGCCTTGTTTGTGGTGATAATGATTTTCGGATGATGAGCTCTACTCTGAGTTCGACCAAAGGCTTTATGGTTGGATTTAATCTTTGTGACAATCATTTGGAGGTGGCTAAATCTGAGAACAGTCTACTTGAGTACTTGGCCAAACTATTCAAACAACCACCACCTTTTCAGTTCGTGCCGCTAGAAACTAAGGAGCATTTTGAGCTGGTTTTGTCATGGCTACCCAAGGAGTTAGGTTGTAAAGTCGAAAAGACTAACGCAAATACTATGACACTCGTAAGACCGTCAGGATTAAAAGGGATTTTCAGGCTAGACTCGCCAGGAAATTATGCCTATATGATTTTCGGGTTGGATGGCAAAGAGGTTGCTCGAATAGATTCGGCTGATCATCACAATGTCAATTATGGGCCGGATCACTTGCATGTAGATTTAACTAAGAAAAAGGGGCCAATTGAGTCAAGCTTTACTACTGGAAGCCCTTTAATTGACACAAAGAAAATACTAGAACTTATTGAGTTAAAAGAGGCCGAGTTTGAAAGCTAACAAGGCGCTGCTGTCGGACAAATTTTCCGCTGCGCTCCAAATTTGCCGTAGAGCGCGGCTTACGTGATAGGGAAATATGAATCCAAATAATCCTACAGAGGATGAGCTGACAGAGTGGGCTTTTAGTGAAAAAGAATGGCCAGATCAAAATTGGGATTTATTTTTGGTTTGGCATGGTCGTTTTGATTGGTATATTCGATTGGCCGAAGACTATACATGCCCAAAAAGGCAATTCTTTATTGACCTTCTTTATTATGTGGTTGGTTACTCTTTTAAGAAAACTGAGGTTGATACGGATGCTCTTTTGCTTCGTTTGGTTAAAGAAGCCCAAAATGTGAAATCGAAAGAAGTACGAATTTGGCGGCATAAAATCAAATTGCTTAAAAGTGGTGATTTGGTATTTATCCAAGAAGAGTGGTGGTCAGAACCTAGTTCGGCCACGTAACAAGGGGCTGTTTGTCGACCGGTATTTGCTCCGGCCAAAAAACGGCCTCCACAAATACCGGCGCAAAAGCCGGGCGAGAGTTACTAAATAAGGGGAAATGAATGGAGCCAATGGTAGCTGCTGGAGCATATGCTACAGTTGTCGGCTTAATCTGCAATTACAGAGCAGAAAGCAAAAATAAAGCAAGTTTAGATGACTTTATGCATTGGCTGGAAGTACACGGCCACAATGAATCAAAAGACTTGATTGAGTCCAACTATAAGACAACTATTTCAATTAAAGCTCTGCTCAATCAAAAATCAGAGATTTTTACAGAAAGATTCAATCAAATAGATTTAATACTGGCTAAAATATCAAGCCAAGTTGAGGGGTTGGATTCATTAGCTGAAGCAATATATCCTGAGTCGCGGTTATCGGATCAGGCTTTGAAAATACTATCGGAACTAGATGAAAGTGGTAGTTCTCACTTTTATATTCTTGAATCAGCTGACCAACCTCCCTTGATAGATTTTTGTGTCGGTAAAGGTATGTATTGTGATGAGGAGCGGTTTATGGAGGCTGATATAGAATCATTAGTCTCAGCTGGTTTTTTAACTCTTCGTTACAATCGGGGTCAGCAGTATTACATAACACGTGAGGCTGTTGACTATCTTAAGGTAATCCGTGAGCGAGATAAACTCTAACAAAGCAAATCACGCGACAAGCGCGTGTTTGCGGCGATACACGGCCTCGCTCGCTGCGCGACCTCGGCCATGTATCGGGTCGGTGCTCAATATTTTGTCGCAGATAGTTGTCCGCGCAGTGCTATAAATTGAGTAAGAATTAATTTTAAACTAAGAAGTGGCTGGCAAGAATAGGCGAGCGCGTCCGCCTATCAATCTGCTCCAAAAGTTCACCCCTGCGGGGTGACGTTGAGCACCGACCCGTTAGAACTCAGGTATTCACTATGGCAAAAATCGAGCTTGACCTACTGGAAAATGCTACTGATAGCCTTAATGAGGCCTTGACGAAATATACAGAAGGTAAAAATGGCAATTTAAAGGCTTTTAAATTCGCAATTCTTCATTTTTCTCATTTTTTCGAATTGCTGCTTAAATACTACGTTTCCGAATCTCACCCCTTGTTGATATACAAAAATCCTTTTTCGAAGAAAATTGAAAAAGAAAACACTATAGGAATATGGGATGCGGTACAGTTTCTGAAAAACGAAGGGCATGGTGTTTCAAAACAGTTTGAAGATGATTTGAGGTGGTTTAAAGAACTACGAAATGATATCGAACATCATAAGTTTAGTCTTGACGTTGAGGAAGCGAAATCCACTCTAGGTCGGCTGATGCAGACTATAAACGAATTCAATGAAACTGTGGCTAGTTTTGAATTAAAGGACCACGTTGATAAGGAATTAATCAGTGAGTTCGAGATCTTGGCAGATGAATACAAGGCAAAGGTGGCACAAGCTATTGAGGATGCTGAAAAAATTGGGGGGGTAGAAAATGGTTATTATTGCTCTTGTTGCGGAATTGCGGGAACCATGTCTCTAACTGATGGAGTATATAAATGCCACTTTTGCAATGAGGAGTGTGATGAAGTTGAATGCTCAGTTTGCGGAATCAATATTCCCGAATATGAAGGACAAATATGGAACGACGATCATCCACCTCATGTAGACTACATTTGCGATTCATGCGTATACAGGATCGCTCATATGTAGCGACAGTTCTAACACCTATATGACCGAACCTGTCAAAGACACAATAGCGTCAAAACTTAGTGTCTGCTTTGGAGGATAAAAAGTATACATTTTGAAACGGAAGTATGGTCCGCTCTTGGCACGTAAAAGCCATTAGCTGTATGCTATAAACAAAACATAAACGACACCCCTCGGGGGTGATATTGAGTACCGACCCGTTAAATTTCTCGGAAACTTTATGACAACTTTAGATGATGTGTACCGAAAATTTGGTGAGGTATCTGAGGCGGCGCAGCTTTTAGAGACTGAGCTTGGAACTATTCTTATAGAGGCCTCTGCTATTGAAGCAGGCCTTATTAAAAGCCCTGACCCTGAAAAGGCAACCGAAATTTACAAGAAAATTGATCGGAATACTTTAGGGCAATTAATCAAAAAACTGGGAAAGAAAACCGAAGATATCGGATGTGTAGAAGAACTCCTAAATATGGCTTTGGCTACTCGCAATAGGTTGGCGCATTCATTTTATATGCAGCATAATCTTAGGCGTAATTCGGTTGATGGACGTAAAGTCATGATAGATGATCTAGAGGGTATGCATGACCAACTACTTGATGCTTACAAGGCTCTAATGCTTACACAGGGTATTGATTTAGAAAAGTTGGCAGTCGAGCAGAAAGACGGCGACCCATCTGAAGGCGATTAGGATTAAAGAAATGAATGTGGATCTCAATAACCCGGCCCTGTTACCACCAGAAATACATAGGAAATTTGGTAAAATTAAAAACCTTTTCTTTGAGTATGAATTTTCGGAATCTCTGGTTGAGAATAGGGAGGTGATTCCGTTGGTTCGCGAGCTAAATGCGTATTGTGAAGAAAATAGAATTATTGGTATTCACTATACAAGAGCGATCCCTGAGAGTATTAAGCTAAATGGCCTGCTAAGCCGTTGTGGAAGAGAAATCAGGGATACTTTTATACGAGAACATGGAAGCATGTTCACGGATGATGAATTGGATATCATTAGAGAGCGGTGGGCTATTTATTTCACTAGCAGCCAAAGTGACGTCCGAGATGGACGCGTATTTTTTAATTTCACTGAATCGGAATTGGGTAGAGCAGGTTCAAAATACCTACTCGGTCTATATGGCGGTGAGCAAGTAAGCATGTGTTTTGAGCTGGATGAGCCAATTGGATGTAAGCTTGCATCTATTGGAGAGCCTCTTCTTGTAAGATGCTCACTTGAACCGAGATTTGTAGAGACTTTCACCGACTATTCTTGGGGCAAAATATTGGTTTCGTCCTATCATTATATGGTTAATCGCAATGCCTATCGAATTGATCAAGACGGTATGCAAAATATACCGGTAAAGCCAGAAGATATAGTCGAAATCAAAGTAATTCAGAATTAGTTGATTTGCTCCGTTCTATGTGCAGGGTAGGATGAAAAACACTAAGCCTTGTCCGCTGCTCGTCAAGTTAGCCAGGCATTAAAGATCGCCAAGAAACATGGACGATAGTATTGGTTCCCAAAGAAGGTACGTTGGGTAGTGATAAGAAAGAGGTTTTTAATACAATACAAAACACTAAATTGATTTTAGTGTTCTTATACATCCTGAGTATATATTTTGGAAGTTCAGACGAAGTGCTTAAGCCATTGGGAATAAATGCTATAAGGCCATTAAAAGTACGCTATAAGCAAATGTGATCGGCCTCCTGAAGATTGACGCACGAACCATTGTGCACTATGAGACCCTAAATATTATGAAGTGGCCAACAAAAGAAGAGCGAGAAAATTGGGAAATAGAAAATTTTATTTCTCATTATCATTCAATCGTTGGTGGAGAAAAACTAAAAATATACTCCAGAGGTGAAAGGCCAGATTTCGTACTTTTATCTGAGAGTAATAATCAAAAATATGGGGTTGAATTAACTTCCGTTTATATGAATAACCGAAGCGTTCCAGATCATCATATACCTGATATTGAGAGTTATAAACACAACCCTTATGGCGGCGAAGACAATATTGAGAAATACAAATGTAAGGTGCTTAAATCTATTAGAAACAAGAATAAATTGGCCCTTACTGGTTACTCTACAGAAAATCCTTTGATTCTTTCTGTCTATATAAATGAATTGTTATCTATGCTTATAGGATCGGAAGAGTGGTCATGTTTCTTTTTGGATAATGGTTTTGATATAGATGAGACGATATTTTCGTCTATTATTTTGTGGCCTATAGCCGAGGATAGAGAGTTTGGTCTATTCAAGAATTATCTTTAAAAATGCAGCTGTGGTGTTTGAAAAAGCTTGATGCAGTATATTTTCTTTTGTCAGGTATTGCTGGCCTTTATACGCTGTAAATTAAGTATGTTGTATGTTTTAAGTCTTTAGGGAGAAAAAATGTTTGAAGAAAAGGATATAGAGGTTTTTTTGAAGGCGAAAAAGAATCAGCTCGCTATCGACATATTTCAAGTACTGTCTTCATTGACATTGGTGCTGCTTGTGTTTCTAGAGGCAATGAATATTACGGATGACTATACAACTGTTTTGGCAACCATTAGTGTTGTTTTTGCAATGTCAGCCTATGGAAAAGGGAAATGGATATCTATCTCAAGAGCTGATCTAATAAAAACCATCGAGCAAGCGATAAACCGAGTCCCCGAAGCATTACGCATGTTGGCAAGTAAAAAGGGCAATTCTCAATGAGCTGGAGGCCCATCGTCGTTATTACTGTTGCAACCATTTTGGGATTGGTCGGTCATTTCCTATTTTTTTAAGCGGAAATTAATTCTTTGGAAGATGTGAGCATGGATGATGTACGGCTTGCATGGGTAGAATTAGTTTATATAAACTTTTTCTGTGGACACAATGTTTGAGTATTAATATTTTTATATGTTATATCGATCAAGTAGTTTAAAAATTGGCCTGTTGGATAATGGAGCACATTCATTAAAACGAGGTTTTGAAATGTGGTTTCAATGGAAAGATAGTGGCGATGCTTGGCTTTTGAAAGAGTCCGTGATTTGGGTTCATCACGGAATAGAACTGCTTTTAAAGCAATTGTTGGTTCAAACAAATGAATTTTTAGTTTTTCAAGATGTTAATAAGGCTGTAGAAAGGCTTGGGATTTTAAGAAAGAAACCTGGAATGGAAGATGCGGGTGTTTTAGACTTGTTTGAAAACGATGATAAAGTGATGTCCGTTGGGTTTCGAAACTTAATTGAGCGTACGGCTATTACATTGCCAATTGATGAGCTTTCAGATGGTGCGTTTCTTAGAAGGAAAATCGATCAATTAACTAGGTACAGAAATAAGATAGTGCATTTCTCAGTAGAGCTAAATGTGGTTGAGATTTCTAGCCTACTTTCCGATACCCTCAATCCATTGCTATCTTTACTAGCTGAAAATGTGAAGGATCAAAAGTTTGTCCTCAAGGCTATTCCTGAGATTAGACGGCTGGTGCAGCCTATAGACAGTTATTTGGATTCTATGAGACGTGAGATGGTCGGTAGCGCCATCGAAGCAACTAAAGAGGCCATTTCTCCAGAAGGCAATGGAAAAGCAGGGGCAGTGATTCAGGCTGTGGGAACTGGTTTAAACACCACTCTAGTTATGTACATGGAAACAATACTTAAGCTAGATTTTCTTGAAGGTAATCCAATTATACTTCTCGTTGATAGAAGGATTTATATTGATCAGCTTTTATCTCACATTCTTTTTCACAAAGAATCTGGCCTTTCCGTTGCTGTTGCAGAGACTGTTGAGCATTTTTCTCAAATTCTCCTTGAAAATTTACATGACGTAATATTATGGACAGTTCAGAGTTTTGAACCGGATATCTTAAAAAGGGCTAAAAGCTATTTGATTGTGTTGTATAAATTGTGTGCGGTGCCTAATAAGCTATTTTCAATTCCATCAAATTGTACTTATATACTCTTTTCTAATACGTTTAAAAAGTTGCCGCACGAGATGCATGGAGGTGTAATTGCTAATTATGATTTACGACAAGCAATAAGTGATGACGTTCTTAAGCCTTTTAGTGTTGTTGTTCGAAAACTATGGCCTATAGTGAATCGTGACTTTAATCAATTTGGATTAAAAGACCGTATATCTGGACGTGGAAAAAATCTATCTGATATTGGTTTTGCTTATCTTCGAGCCTGCGCCGAATTTATAGTAGAGAACTTTGAGTCTCGTAGAGAAAACCTGGGTGGAAAAGCAGTCGTAATTGTTCGAGATGTTGTCTCGGCGAAATGTTTAGAAAAATGTATATTTGATATACGGCCAAATTGGAAGAGTGACGAAATATCGGAAAGAATTGCTAGCGCAATATCTTCAGCTAATCCACAAGATAAAATACGGTTTTTGGATATTTTTAAGGAAAAAGATGATCCAGCTTCTTTGATGATCGGTACAGGAGAAATATTTACAGGTTACGATAATAGTTTTATTTATACTGTCTACATAACATGTGATATTTCAAACAAGCTACAGAATGTGCTAGCCGGTATGGTCAGTCGGTGTAATTTGGTAGACAATAATGGTCTAATTGTCGACCTTTTTGGTGTGCAGTGGATGACAGTCGGGTGATTTAATGTATTGTATTATTGAGATATAGATAGAGTTATGTGGTTTTGTAATAAATCTTTCAGTATAGCAGGGTTGCCATCTTGTATGGTTTGTTTGTATTGGTTGGATTGTTAAACGTTTTCTCTCAATAGGAAATAAGTATATGGATGCGACGATAGTAGCAGCGCTAATCAGCTTATGCGGAGTATCTCTTGCTTCTTTATTTGGTGGTGTGGGGTATTATTTTAAAACAAGAAACGAAATACAGAAAAATAAGTGCTTAGTCTTATTTCATCTTTTAGAAATAAGATTCTTGATTGTTTCTTCATATGTTGATTCTAAGGAGTTGTTGGAGAGCTACCTAGGTCGTTGCGAAGAGTTTTTTAATAAAAAGGGTGTTGCTAGCGAGAGTGTGGTCTCAGAGGATCTTCGAAGGTCAATAGAGAAATATTTTGTTGATCATCTTGAATTGAATAAACCGATTGTTGATGAATGTTTTCTCCAGTCTTATGAGGATTGTTTAAAAGATCTTTGTAAAACTGATCCTCTTCTGGCTTATTATTTGAGGGGGAAGGGGAGTGTTAGTAAGGTTCTCGACGCTACACATAGCTATATCGATAACAGCGAAAACTTCTTGGATGATGAAAGTCCTCAGTTTATTCGAGACTTGTTGTCAAAAAAGATAAATGAATTAAGTAGTATAGTGTTAAATAAGTTACTCGATGAGCTTAATACCGACATAAGGAAAGTTGCATATAGGATTAGTGTTTACACTTGGTTTGAATGTTTTCTTATTACTAGGAAAAAAATAAAATCTACAATCGATTTGAATGGTTTGGATGCTGAGTTGGAACGGATTCTCGCTGTGTTGGAGAAGGAAGTTGAAGAGATGGGTTGCGTTAGCGAGCCTGATTCAATAAATTCCTAGAAATAAATTAAATACATGCTATATGTATAAAAAATAGTGCATTTCTAGGTATGCACTTAATTACGTAACACTATTCGTTGATATTGAAGAAAGTTTTTTGATCTTCCCACAGCAGCGGAAACGGTTTCTTAAAATCCGCCAAGGTGAGTTGGGCGGGAAATGTTCCCTGCAATATGGCTTCCTGTATATCAGGAGCCAGATACGCCAACCTGAGAATAGGGGAGGCGTAGCCTTCCGCCAAACCTTCCCCTTCTGACAATTCAGCTATGGACGCGTAGGCGCCTTCCAGTAACATATCATTCCACATATGGGCTTTGAGTAGCGCCTGGAACAGGACAAAATCATTCGGGCTAAAACGGTCGGGGTTAACGACTTTTTTCTCGGGTGAAACCATCATCTTTTTCCCACCGTAACGTTTAAGAGATATCGGGATAAAGATTTCAATACGGTCGTTAACTTGATACACCGTGACGCTGTCTGATTTACGCACTTTTTTTCCTCCTATCATCATGGGCTGCTCGAATCTCGGAAACGAGGTTGGTGATCCCATTTGGCCGTAAGCGAATGCTTATCCCATCTTCAAATAACTGAATTTTTTCAACGAAGAGCTGTATCAATCGAGCTTGCTCGGTATGGTAGAGATGTCCCCACAAGCTTTCGATAGATTGAAGTCCCTCAGCCACGTCCTTTTTTGTTAAATCCGTCTTTTCTTCCCGAAGGGCTTCCCAGGTGCGGATGAGTATTTCCGGTTGCTGAAACACGGTTTTTAACTGATCAATAATAATGCCCTCGATTTCTCCGGCGCGGACGGTTTTCACCGGACAGGTTTTCCGACTGATTTTTTGCGCCGTGTGTGTCACGTAATAGCGATAGCGTTTACCTCGGCGTTTGGTATGACTCGGCGTCATCAGTCGATCATCGGGGCCGTAGAGCAGTCCCTTTAACAAGGACGGGGTGGTATGCTCAATAATCTTGGTTTTACATCGACCGGAGGTAATCTCCTGGGCCGCATCCCACAACTCCACTTCAAGGATGGCTTCGTGTTGCCCTGGATACTGTGCGTCTCTGTGCCTTATACGTCCCACATAGATGGGGTTGCGTAATAACTTGTAGAGGCTGGTACGGGTAAAGTGGACACCGCCAATCGCATTACCGGCTTTTGATATAAATGCCTTTGTACGATATCCCTTTCTGTTCAACTCCAGACAGAGCTGGGTCACTGATCCCAGTTGGATAAGCCGGGTAAAGATTTCTCGAATAATCTTGGCTTCGTTAAGATTGACGATCAGTTTGCGGTCGACAATGTCATACCCTAACGGCGGGTTACCACCCATCCACATACCCAGTTTTTTTGACGCAGCAATTTTGTGGAGAACACGTTCTTTCGCATCCTCACGGTGATACTCCGACACCATGAGAATCGTGTGCAGTGATAATCGACCAGCAGCGGTCGAGGTATCAAAACTCTCGGTGACCGAAAAGAAACCCACCTCATAGGTTTCAAATAACTTAGCCAATGTTGGAAAATCAAAAAAGCTGCGTGTGAGTCGGTCGAGTTTATAGATGACCACAATATCCACCTTGCGTTGGCGAATGTGCTCCAGCAACTTTTGCAGTCCAGGTCGATCCAGTGAACCACCGGATACACCGGGGTCGCTGTAGATTTCTGGAATTTCCTGCCAACCCATATGATGCTTTGCCTGAATCATAAGACGGCACGTCGCTAATTGGTCATCAATGGAGGTATAGGATTGATCCAACCCTTCCGAGTTGGATTTTCGTGTGTAAATGGCGCAACGTTTTATTTCTTGATACATGATTTTTCCTTTCAACAAACAGGCACTAAGCGCGAGAAGCGTCTGTAACTTATCTGGCGTTGGATGTCTTTCGTTTGGCTTTGGCTTTTTTCTCCGTCAGGCCAAAGAAAGCGGGACCGGATATGTGTGTGCCGGTAATGGCTTTGGCGATTTTGGACAGACTGCCGTGGGTTTGTCCCTGATATTCAAATCCCTCGCGGGTTACCGTCACTTGGTGTTCTACTCCTTTGTACTCACGAGTGATTCGCGTACCAACAACGGGGATAGTGACCTGACTCTTTTTCGATGTTGGGTCTTGCACGGAATCATCGAGTTTCTCCCGCAGAATTTTCTGTGCGGCTTCAGACAATCCACCATAGGCCAGTTCTTGAATGCGGTATGCGAGTCTGGGTATTAGGTATTCTTTTCGGCTGGTACTGACATCGTGGCCATACAATTCAAACCAGAGCTCTTGCAATTCATACGAACTCATGGTCTGTAGCGCGGCCACTTTGGCAACCACGTCAGGCATTGTGTTTCTCCTTTTATGTTGTCTCTGTTTTTTCCATGAACGCTCTGTAGCCGGTTGAAAGCAAGCTAAACTTCGCTCTCTCTTTTCTTTTCCTGTTCGTGTTTGCGAACCAGGGCTTGAGCAAGTAGCTGCCCCACTTCATCCAGGATCTGTTGCTGAGAAAGGTGTTGAGTTGGTAATAACGGTGCGGTGTTGAATTGAGTTTCCATGTTTTATCCAAAAAAATGAAAGCCAAAACATTGTCGCAGTTAACTCAGATCGAGCGTAGGTGAGGGATGTCGCGGTTTGTCGTAATTTGAGATTTTTAGAAAATAATAAATCTATCGGGTGTTGAAATTGCGGGTTGATGTGGTGGTTCGTTCTACTTAAATCTGAGTGCATCGAACTCTTTTTAATACTCAATTTACAAAAAAGAGTACATCTAAATGTACTCTTTTGATTTGAATTTGGAGGATGCTTTTAGAAAAAAATAAACGACTGCTCAAGTTCAGCTTGAACAGATTAATTAATTTTTGAGCGGTTCAGATTTTGAAAAAAATTATGTATTCGTTGAATCACGAAACGTTAAACCGGAAAAGAGAATAAAATGAAGAAAACGTTGAAAAAAAACGGATTTTTTATCATTTTGATTATTCTTAGCCTTGCCTATTCATTCCAGTTGCGATAATTTCACTCTATATTGATATTTGACGCTTTAAATTGAATTAGACAGTAATGATGTATCGAGACGGAACTGCTCAAATTGTGACCATGACGAACACACTTTTTATACCCACCCCTCATAACTTGGCCACTCCTATGGCCTATACGCTCGCCTATCAATTCT
This sequence comes from Teredinibacter sp. KSP-S5-2, assembly GCF_032773895.1. Lineage (NCBI taxonomy): Bacteria > Pseudomonadati > Pseudomonadota > Gammaproteobacteria > Cellvibrionales > Cellvibrionaceae > Teredinibacter > Teredinibacter sp. KSP-S5-2. The sequence continues at coordinate 1,044,759 of NZ_CP120416.1, forward strand.
AATCTTTATTCAACTTGGTAGGGTTATTGCCATTTAGGTGGCGTTTAAAAACGTTTAATTTCGTTTATATTTCTTTATTTTGACACTTTTGGGCACCATCACCACTTTAAAGTATGGGATTGTGCTTTTTTACAGGACACGTTAAGGACTCCATTGATGCGGCGATTTGCATACCTCGAAACCGTTTATCTCCATGCTTCTCATGATGCATTGAGGGCATCGTTGTGCCGGAGATTTGGTTCTGAGGCGAACGCGGTGTTTGATGTTGAACGAACTAATTGGTCTGGCCATATTGCAGAAGGCATCATTCGATGGGCAAAAGATATTTTCTTGGTGGCGAGTGTTGGTGGAACGGAAGCGATAGCCTCCTTTTTGTCGAGCTTATCGAAAGAGGAATTGGAAAACTATTTTTATGCGGGCAACCAGTACGAACGCAGTATTTGGCTGCAGGATCATTATCCAGAAGCGTTTAACCATCTGGTCAAAGCCATTCACTTTTCGGAGATCGAAAATGCCACCTGCATCTTGCCGTCTACCTTGTTCGCTATGCCGGATTCGGCGGTGTATTTTCAAAGTGCCAGTCGTCTGGAGGAGTTTAAGCAAGCGTTGTCGGAAGTACTACTGACACCTGCAGATACGATAACCGTTCGAGAAGAATGCTTTGAATACGTCGATCCACTTCAAGGTGATACGCAATCCGTGTGGCATTGGATAGTTCGTTATATTAAGCCGCCGGTAGTGGTTACTTTGGTTGAGGATCGATTTACGCAAGATGGAGTCGGGGCGATTCCTGTGTTTGTCCATCTTCTCTTTAACCAAACGGTAGGGCGTTTAGAAGTCTCGGCTGCGGGAACCATGCTTCGAGAAAAGCTTGCAGAATGCGTCAGCCAACATTTGCTGTTTTCTGAATCACCCGACTCATGGGAATCTTTTCGGTTTGAATATCGGCAATTTAGTCATAATGCACATTTTGACATTGCCAATGAATTGTTTTCCAAAGCAAAAGTCATTCAGATGACGTTAATGAAAAATGGTCGGGCACTTGAAATCAACGTATCACCGTTGGATTCGAAAGATGTGTATTACTGTTTACAGGACATCCGTGCCGTTGAGACATACACGATATCTAAAATTACGCTGGCAATTACGTTGAATATAAACGGTGAATCGAGTTTGGTTCCGGTCACAATGGAGAGTGGAAAAATACTGACCATACAGACGCAGCGTCTAATTGAACGGTGTGCGGTCTACACGTTACTTGAACGATGGAATATTGTAAGACAAGGGAGGTGCGATCAGTGTCCGAAGTAAGACCCGATCGACTAAAAATATTTATTGAGTTGTTTGAAGATTCCCTGGAGCCGCTAGGTGGATTAGATGGAACAAACATTGAAGGGGTAGCGATATGGGATCTTCGTCGACGATTAAATGTCCCTAACCTGGACGAGTGGCCCGTCTGTTTTAAACTGGCCGGTTATGCCGCGACCTATAAATATGTCCATGAAGCACAATACTTTTGGGTGGATGTAAAACGTGTTCCGAATGAACCGTTAACACGCTTTTCCTGTCCAGAAACTCTGGCCATTCGCGAAGTTGCATTGGATGAGTTGGCGGTATATCAGATTAATGAGCAGAAGTTTATTGCGGGAGTGCTTGAAATCTTACGGCCTCGATTACTGAGTTTTCAGCCATCCATTATTCCTATGTCGAAATATTGTTGGTACTTGGGGATGGCCACCATTGAACGGGGGGTGAATGTGCCTTTGTACTTAGCGCGAGGAATAGAGCGGGGATACCAGCCTATTTATGATGTGCTATCGGAAAACTGCGCATATGGATTAGTTCTACACAGTGGGCGCGCTGACCCTGATCTGTTTAAATGGCCGACCGGTGTGCAAGTGCAACAACTTTGGGATGTGTTGATAGGCGAATCCCTGGACTTTAAGTGGCGTCCACCTTTACAGCAAGATGTGAATGCAGAACCGGTTCCAGAAGGAACAAGTGTGATTGTGCTTGAACGCCAAAATCAAAAATGCACCTATGATATCGAGAATCAGATATTGACGATTGTTGGAAAACCCGACTGGCATATTAACGGTAAACGTGCTGGCGCAGTCGTTCACTACTTGGTGGAACAGGCCTATAGAGGTCGATGGGAAATTCCGGCGAAAGAATTATTAGACAAAACCAAAACCGACTTTGGTGGCGCGGGACGGGTTCCGTCGATTTTTCGTGGCAATGATCAGTGGGAAACGTATATTTCCAGGCCAAAACATGGATATTATGGCCTTAACCTGGAGTTAATATCCGCTGGTGCGTCAGCATAACGCTGGTGAGGTTATCGACATTTTCCTACAGGAATGATGTGGTTCGACGACTGGTTTGGTGACTTATAGCGGTCTATGATGGCCGCGTAAGACAACACAGGACGTGCAACATGACCGGTTCACAGGCGGTAGAGATTCGTTCAAACGAAGAATATCAAAGCATTATTGATGATGTGGATTATATGATTGTGTCCACGCATCAATTGGTCGAGTCGCTGCGTAAAGCAAAAAAAATCAATAAAGAGTTCCCATCCGAAGAAAAGAAAAAGGTCCAGTTGGCCTATAAAAACCAAGCCTTTAAAATTCGGGAATATAAGCGGTTATTAGGGTTGTGGTGCCGTGAACGTGGTTTTGGCAGTTTACGAACGGAAATTCGTGATTATCTTTTTGTGTTAGACGATTTAGAGCGTAAAACGAGCCAGACACTCAGTCTTGTTTTGTGATGAAATGTCCTTTTTCCCATAATAATTCTCTTTTTCTTCATTGAAATCCTGTTTTTTTAGGCTAATACTTTATTTATTGTTCAGCCCTTTGTTAAAATCGCCGCCGGTTTTAATCCCCTTCCTACACGTTATATAGACACACTGTTATGAATACGAGAGAAATTCATCCCCTTAAACGGCAGGAATACCTGAATCGATATGTCGCTACGGTGTCGTTTAATGGTGACAGCATGGTTGTAGAAGGTGGCAACCGGGAAAAACGTCAACTCGAAAAAGCCAAACAAGAGTGTGATTTTTGTTTTGTGAAAGAACTCGGGACATCTCAATCTGTGAAGTTAATTTTATCAAATGGGACATGGGTTCCTGAGCACCAAACTAGACCGCAATAATCTGTATTACTTCCAAACTTCCTGCTATTTTCCCCTCCATTTTATCGACATCTGGTTTCTTGAAAAAGAAATCCAGATTTGCCGTGCCTGCTGTTTAGCAATGACTTGTTTCTTTTCACTCGCTCTTCATGATCCGCAATTTTTCAAGAACCCCCCATTATTGCGACAAATTTTGAATAGAAAATAATCATCCCGTACATCTCCGTACAAATATGTACGGAAACTTAAAAATCCCCGTACATCTATGTACGGAAATACCAAAAATTCCGTACATATTCCCGTACTTCTAGGGGCTAGTCGCCCGTACATTTGGTTTGCCAAACTATTTCCTCGACGTTCAATGAGCAGAGGAGAAAGTAATGTCGTTACCGAAAAGTTTATTAACGCAAGAAGAAGTGGCTTTTCACTTTGGTGTCACGGTGAGAACGATCCAGCGTTGGCGATCAGATGATATTGGTCCAGCCTATCTTCAATATCCGGGGAAAGTGATGTATTTAAAAGAAGATGTGGAAGCGTATGAGCGAGAGTTTATACGTGTAACGCCTCGCCAGACACCACATGAAAAACGCATGGGGGTGTGTGCATGAAATATGGTGAATTAGAACAGTTCTCAATTGCTGAAATCTCACAGCAACCCAACCAAATATTGCGCGAGTTGACGCTTGAAGCGGAAGCCGCAATACAACGAGCCAAGCTAAAGAAAGCCAGTATCGATGCAGCCTTGTCGTTGAAGTTTTCTGAGAAAGCCAAAGTGCTTCGGGATTTAACTGGAAAAGAAACGGGTGTGGTGAATTTCGAAGACGATGGTCTTCCCATTGTGGCGGATCAACCGAAAAAAATTGAATGGGATCAGGATCAGTTAGCGTCGATTGCGCACAACATTCGACAAGCGAATCTCGATCCCACTGAGTTTATGGACATCACCTACAAAGTGCCGGAGCGTAAATTTAATGGCTGGTCGCACGCACTCCAACAAACCTATGCCCCCGCTCGAACCGTCAAACTCGGTAAGCCAACATTTAAATTCGGGGAGGTGAAGTAATGGGATTTCCTATTGTCACTGCCGATCAACGTAAAAAAGAAAAGAGCGGTATTAAGGGGTTAATTTTGGGCGAAGCCGGGATTGGGAAAACGTCACTGCTGTGGACGATTCCTGAAAACACTACGTTGTTTTTAGATTTAGAAGCGGGGGATTTGGCCGTCGAAGGTTGGGAAGGGGACGCCTTGCGTCCGAAGACGTGGCAAGAGTGCCGTGATTATGCGGTGTATATCGGTGGACCTAATCCTGCGCATCGTCCTGACCAAGCATACAGCCAAGCCCATTACGATGCCGTGTGTGAAAAGTTTGGCGATGCGAAAAAACTCAATAAATACGACACGTTTTTTATTGACTCCATTTCGGTTGCGGGACGTTTTTGCCTTCAGTGGTGCAAAGGTCAACCGCAAGCCATCTCGGAAAAAACCGGCAAACTCGATATGCGCGGTGCGTATGGATTACTTGGTCAGGAGATGATTGGCTGGATTACGCATCTCCAACATACGCGCAATAAAAATATTTGGCTGCTGGGGATTTTACAAGAACGGTCGGACGATTATGGACGCCGTATTTTTGAAGCACAAATTGATGGCTCAAAAACAGGCTTGGAATTACCTGGCATATTGGATCAAGTGGTGACGATGGTTGATGTGCCTGATGTATCGGGCAACAGTACACGGGTCTTTATCAACCACAAAATTAATCCGATGCGTTACCCGGCAAAAGACCGAAGTGGTCGATTGGATCTGCAAGAGCCTGCTCACCTTGGCAAACTCATGCAAAAAATAAAAGGCCCGGTGAAAAGTGCGTTGGAGAGATTGGAATACGGTGATCCACCCCCGCAAGCGATGACGCCGATAAATGAACCATCCACTGCAGTCCGCACCGCAACGAACACAGGAGGCCAATCATGAGTTGGAACGATTTTAACAACGCAGAAGATCAACAAGAGTTTGATTTAATTCCCAATGGCACGTTGGCGAAAGTACGAATGAGCATTAAACCTGGTGGATTTGATGATCCGCAAATGGGATGGACTGACGGGTATGCCACCTTCAATCCGACGACGGGCGCAGTGTATCTAAGCTGTGAGTTTGTGGTCATCGGTGGAGCATACGATAAACGGAAAGTGTGGCGATTAATCGGCTTACACAGCAGTAAAGGACCGGATTGGGGCAATATGGGGCGATCTTTTATCAAAGGCATTTTGAATTCTGCACGTAACCTCGACCCCATTGATAATTCACCGCAGGCTCAGCAAGCGCGATGTATTAACAGCTTTGCTGAATTAGACGGCGTTGAGTTTATCGCCAAGATTGGCAAAGAGCGGGATAGTCAGGGTGATCCCAAAAACACGATCAGTATAGCCATAACGAAAGAACACGCGGATTACGCAAATTTAATGGCGGGACTTGAAATCCATCCAGCGCAATCACCTGTTACACCGTCATCATCAACCGGGGGATACTCTATGCCCCAGCACACTGCGGGTCAATATCAAACATCACCGATGCAAACGCAAAGGCAAGGGCAAAGCCAAGGGCAAAGCCAAGCGCAAAGCCAAGCGCAAACGCCGAATCCGCAATCTGCCAGCACCACGGCCAACTCGAGTGGGAGACCAACTTGGGCGCAGTAGTGTCACGCTAATGTGAGCGCGAATAAATCGCGCTTTATTCAACAATTAATTTCTCAATTTTTTAAAAGGCAGAGAGTGTGTCGCGGGATTGTTTTGTCTGTAGAAAATGGGCGAGGGGCTTTGGTTGGTCGCAACCGCCTTTAAGTATCCGTCATTACCCGGTGCGTTTACTTACTGTAATAGACATGGCTTCGCCAAGAAAGTACTGCTCAAAGCAATGCCAGGACATCGACACACGGCTCCGCTTTATTGGAGTGAATGTGGATAACGAAAACATACATACGCAGGCCATCGATTTAACGATTGGGCCGCTGGCGGATTATATCTGCCAACAGGTGGGCGTAACAAAGTCACTGGAAGAATACACCAAAGACAACATCGTGGGCTTAATTGAAACCGTGGTGGCGAGTTACCACCGTCAACGCCAATCCATCGCTAACCAAATACAAGCACAAGCGTCTTCCGATTTTATCGAAGACCGTGTGTCGTTTTAATGGAGGTGTGACCATGTTGGATTTTAATCATCGACTCAGTTTTTCTGAGGCCATCATGAAACGCATTGATCTTGCCTTGGATGCGGAAAACAAACTCAAACCAAAACGAAATTATCTCGGCGCATCGCGATTGGGCGCATCCTGTGACCGTGCGTTGCAATATGAGTATAGCAATACACCGAAAGACCCTGGACGAGACTTCTTGGGTACCACACTAAGAAACTTCGATGCAGGTCATGTCTTTGAAGATCTGATGGTGCGATGGCTAAAGATGGCCGGTTTTGAATTACTGACGCACAGCAGCGATGGGGATCAATTTGGTTTTGAAACTCTGGATGGGAAAATTCAGGGGCATATCGATGGGGTGATTGTGAATGCGCCGAGTCAATTTGATTTTTCTTTTCCCATGTTGTGGGAGTGTAAATCCAAGGCCAACAAAGTCTGGAGGCAAATCAAAAATCAGGGAGTTGAAATTGTTGATCCGGTGTATGCCGCACAGATGCCGTTGTATCAAGCCTATCTTGAACCGCAATTTCCAGGTATATCAAGCAATCCCGCATTGTTTACTGCCATCAACAAAGAGACCGCTGAAATTCATTTCGAGTTAGTGGCATTTAACGGCGCGCTGGCCCAACAACGTTCGGATCGTGGTGTGCGGATTATCGAAGCGTGTGAGGCTGGTGAGTTGCAACCGCGCATGACTAAAACCGACACCCACTACGAATGTCGAATATGTCCGTGGCAGGATCGATGTTGGGAGCGTGTGCCTCGATGAGTGATAACGCCTGGTTGAATTTTAATTCAGCGGACGATGTTTCCCAATCGCAAATCGATAGCCAGGATGCAATGGAAATTAAATCCCGCATTCTGGATCGATTGGATTCGGTGTTGGATACGTTTTTTCCTGAAGGAAAAGTGCGTGGTCAACAATTTGTGATTGGTGATCTGGAAGGCAACCGGGGGAAAAGCTTAGTCGTCGAGTTAGGTGGCAGCAAGCAGGGTCTATGGACAGACTTTGCTACTGGCGAAGGCGGAGACATTGTCGATTTGTGGGCGAGAGTTCACCGCTTCGACGTGCAGAGCGAATTTACAAAAATCATTCAGGATATGGCGGTATGGCTGGGGGAAACACCAGCATTTACAAATAAACCAAAAATAAAATCACCGCCGAAGGATGAGCTGGGTCACTGGTCGCATAAATGGGATTACCACGATGCCGATGGAAAGCTTATCGCCTGTGTCTATCGCTACGACACCGAGGAAGGAAAAGAATTTAGACCGTGGGATGTGTTAGCGCGAAAAGGGCTGGCACCTAATCCGCGTCCGCTCTACAACCAAGTCGGCATTGCCAAAGCCACGGATGTGATTTTGGTGGAGGGAGAAAAATGCTGTGATGCGTTAATCGCTCACGACTTTACTGCCACCACGGCAATGAACGGTGCAAATGCGCCAATAGAAAAAACCGATTGGTCTCCCTTGGAAGGCAAGCGAGTTTTGATCTGGCCGGATAACGATGAGGCTGGAAAAGAATACGCAGAAAAAGCGGCACAGGCCATTGCGGAAGCGGGGGCTGATGAAGTATCGATCCTCAATCTTCCGACCGACCTGCGACCTAAATGGGATGCCTTCGATGCGGTTTCGGAAGGCATAAATATTCTCGCTTTTCTTAAGAGCACACCGAAAAAAGACATTTTAATGTCAAATGCGGTAGAAGCATTTTCGTTGGGAGAATTCATCAATGACAACTCGCCTATGCCGGAGGATCTCATTGAGCCTCGTGTGCTCACGCCAGGAGGGATGGTGGTATTGGGTGGCGCGCCCAAAGTGGGTAAATCCGATTTTGTGTTGTCCTGGTTAGTCCACATGGCCGCTGGGGAACCGTTTCTGGATTTAAAACCTGCTAAACGTCTACGCGTATTTTATTTGCAAGCCGAGGTGCAATATCACTATCTACGTGAGCGATTGCAGAAGATGAATTTATCCGAACTGATGATTTGGCGGGCTTCGGATAATTTATTTATTACTCCGCAATTGCGGTTGGTGTTGGACGAAAAAGGGATCGCCAGGGTGTTAAAGGTGATTAAAAATGCGAGTGGGAAAGAACCGATTGATGTGATTGCCATTGATCCCCTGCGGAATGTGTTTGACGGCGGGGAAAATGGGGCAACGGAAAATGATAATGCTGCGATGCTTTTTTTTCTAAAGGATCGGGTGGAAAGGTTGAGAGATCTTGTGAATCCAAAAGCGGGCATCATCATCGTGCATCACACAAAGAAACTGAATAAACGCCAGCTAATTGAAGAGCCTTTTCAATCGTTCTCTGGGGCAGGGAGCTTACGAGGGTATTACAGCACGGGCATGTTGTTGTATCGCCAGGACGAACACCTTAATGCCCGCACACTCACTATGGAGCTGAGAAATGGGCCTGCTATCCCCGATAAACTCATCGACAAAAAGCGCGGGCGGTGGGTGGAGCTTGAGTATGAAAGCCAACGTTTGGTGAACCAAAACCACGGAGAAAAACTCGATGCGGAACGTAGACGTAAACACGACGTGATTTTACAGCTTATTTTCGATGAAGCTGTGCAAGGACGTGTGTATACCATTGCGCAATTTGCCGAAGCCTTCGAGGGGCGAGCAGGTTTGGGGGCGGATAGAACTATTCAAAATCGAATTGGTGTGCTTGCGACCAAAGGTTACGTTAAGTTTTTTAAAGACAGCGATTGCTACGGTAAACCCAGTGTGGCGCGTTCGAAATACGGCTACATGTGTGTGGAGAGAATGGAACTTAAAACGGAAAAATTGGAGACGGATTTTGAGACAGGTGAGCAAACAAATGTGTGCAAGCCAGTACTTCCGAGTCATTACAAATGTCCGCAAACCGGCGCAGCGTTACCTGTTGAAAACCCGCATATTTGGATCTATCAGGAGGAAAAAATTGAACAAGAATAAAACAATGTTGTTAATGCAAAACGGGGATTGCGGTTTGCATTCTGCATTCTGGATTTGCATTCTGCATTCTGGAAATAAGACAAAACTAAATGAATTCAAGCACTTAAGTGAAAATCCAGAATGCAACTTGCGGTCATTGCATTCTGGGTTGCATTCTGGCTCTAGCCCAATAACCGCGCGGGTTGTAGCGATTGAGTTTGTATGTACTGTCAACCCTACCCTTTACAGGGTAGAAGGTAACACTACGTTGCACTGTGTTACATTCTGCCCTGGGGTCGTAATTGCGTGTGGCTATTCGATAGGGGGACTGAGATGAAATTCAGTGGTACCCATGTGGTAAATAATTATTTACTGACCGAGGCTGAGACAACCAAATATCAATGGGATCGCCAAAAAGTGATTGATCGCTTTGATAGTTGCGTCACCGTGTTTGAGTTATTACCAAACGTGGTGCGATTAGGATTTTATTCCTATTGGCCGGATATCGTGTTGACCGACCGGGAGTTGAGAAATAATCGAAAGAGAATTAATAAACTCACCGCGCAGCCGGACGCAATAGATCGCGCGGTGGAAACGCTAACGTGGATACAACAGGATAATCTCACGGTGGGCGAGCGTAAGCTCATTTGGTTGCGGGGACACCGCGTTGGTTGGAAGGGCGTGGCCAGGGAGTTTGGAGTGGGTATGCGAACGTGTCAGCGTTGGTATGCTGTGGCGTTGGATAAAATCATCGAGGAGTTAACGTGTAAACGTGTAGAGGTTAGATAAAATCAATTGGTGACAGGCTGTGTCGTGATGTATCGCTCTTTGCACAGCTTGTCATTTAGTGTCGCGTACCGCCTGAATTGTCGTGAATTAGTGTGGCACACTTTTGAAAAAATCATGTACATTTTGCACTATGCTGAGTTGAAGTGGGTGAGCGGTAAGCGGCAAATAAAAACTGAAAAAAATTAAAAAAGTATTTCCAAATATAAAATATTTGGTTAACCTATAAAAACTAATCGGCGATGAAAAAATATTTATTTTAAATATCGATTGCAAAAATAAAAAAATAATTTAATCTATTGTTCGTTGCTGAGAGGAAATGTTTTATTGTTTTTTTTTTAATAAAGTTTTTATTTTTTCTTGCAAAGATAATTTTTATTCGTACACTGTGCGTCTTGTTTTGATAGAAGGTTTTAGTTTTGTTGTAGAAATATTTGTATTTATTTTTTTATATTACCGATTGAAAAAAAGGTACTCCGGTGGTATTCTGTGCCAGCGGGTTTCCGACTCGCCGAATTTCGCTAGTGAGTCAACTTTTTTTTGGGGTCGCACCTAAAAAAGTTCGCATCTTTCTCCCTTAAGCCATTTTTAAAAATCAGATATTCCTTGACTGAACTGCTTTCTAATCGTCAGTTCGCCAAGCTGCGTGGTGTCTCGGAAACCGCAGTGCGCAAGGCGATTAAAACTGGCCGTATTACCACAGAAGCAAACGGGAAAATCGATCCTGACAAAGCCAATCGCGAATGGGAGCAAAACACCAACTCCGCCAAACGCCGGGAACAGTTAAACGCGTTAGCGAGAAAAGATTCCACTTCGGGAAATACTCAGGTATCAAACCGACAATTTGAATCTCAATTCCAGAAAGCCCGAACGGCCAATGAAGTGCTAAAAGCGCAGATTGGACGAATTGAACTTCAGGTTTTAAAAGGCGAATTGATTGATCGTGATAAAGCGCTGCGTACAATTTTTAAAATCGCCCGAACTGAACGAGACGCGTGGTTAAATTGGCCTGCGCGTATAGCAGCGCAAGTTGCAGCGGAATTAGATGTCGATGAACAGCAGTTTTATGTGGCGTTGGAAGAGCAGGTAAGAAAGCAACTGGCTACTTTAGTGATATAAAAATTGTTTATGCTGCCAAGGAGCGTGAGGACAGCTTATGTATACCATACGCTGTCCTGATTGAGGTTAGTCTTTAATTGTGGCGTATTCCGCGACAAGCTTTCGGCATATTGTAATTGAATCGTTGTCCCAGGGTTGGAAAAATGAGTCAAGATTGTTTAGCCATTCTTGTAGCTTGTTGGCAACAACGTAGCGGATATCTACGTTGGGATCATTGTCCTGCTCGACCCGATATAGGGCATCAAATAATCCGTCATCCCCGACTAGATCGTAAAGCTTCATATAATCTTTGATAGGAAGTGGTTGAAGAAATAATTGTGCCAGTCTATGTGCATCTTTTGATTTTGTAGGTGATGCCCAACATCCCATGACTTCGTCCTCGTGTTTGTTTGTGTGCAACCATTAACGCCTCAATTTGGGAAATGATCCAGTCTCGTGTTGAGTGAGACGATGGGTATATTCGATTATAGTGGAAGAAAAAACCCGCTCTGTGGCGGGTGCAAAAAGTGTGTTACTTGGTTAGGCGCTGAAATGCAATTTCAATTTCCTGGTTGAGTTGAATTTTTCCCTCCGCAATGGCGTTAAGCATTTGCTCGTCCAGGTTTTGAATGATTTGGGTTGCTCGACGTTGCAGTTCTTGCTCGGCTAACTTATTCCAGTTTGTAATGCTCGTCAGGTCTTTCAGTCTTTGAGGTTGTGATCGTCCATAACCATTTAAGTAGTGGCCAAGTTGTTCTTTTAATTCTTCGGTTGAGGCTTTGTCATCGCTCATGGTGATTCCTTTTTGAAGTTTGGTTTTACGTGTTTGTGGGTACATGAACGCTTCTATTCAGCCTTAAATCAAGTGATTTGTTGGTTAATTTTTATTTCTATTTTTTATGGGCAAGCTTATGTCTGATTCCATCGCGGAGGTGGGGACAACAAGCTATGCTCAGGCAAAAACCGCCAATGAAGTCATTAAAGTTCAAAAAAGCACAGTTCAGCTCGAGCAACTGAAATCCTCCGTGGTATCCCGCGATAAAGTTCTGATTCATGTCCATAAGATTGCATCAAAACAACGAGCAACTTGGATGCCGTGGGTAGAAGAGTGTGCGCAATCCATTGCGGAGAAATTCTCTGTTGACTCCGAAAAAGTCAAATCCATTTTACACACAGAAGTGGCCGCTCATTTGAAAGAATTAGGCGATGTTCACATTACAATAGATTGAGTTTTACATTATGCAACCCACCGTCGTTAGCACGATAGAACAATGGCCTGTGGCCAAACTGATTCCGTATGCCCGAAATGCCCGCACCCACAGCGACGCTCAGGTTGACCAAATCGCCGCGTCGATTGTGGAGTTTGGTTTCGTCAATCCCATCCTGGTTGGCGAGAATAATGTCATCGTCGCTGGGCATTGTCGTTTGTTAGCTGCGCAAAAACTGGGTATGGATGTCGTACCGGTGATCGTATTAAGCCACCTGAGTGACACACAGCGACGGGCTCTGATCATTGCCGACAATCAATTGGCATTGGGTGCCGGATGGAGTGAAGAAATGCTTCATCTTGAACTTGCTGAGTTGTCAGAGTTGGACTTTGATTTGGATTTGTTGGGTTTTTCTGATGCGGATTTGGATAAATACCTTAGCTTGGATACTGACGAGTCAAAAGAAGCCGAAGAGAGTGTTCCTGAACCGGAGGAAAATCCGATTGCCAGGTTAGGTGATATTTGGATTTTGGGCGAGCACAGATTGATGTGCGGTGATTCAACCAATATGGATGATGTAAATAGACTGATGGATGGTGGCCTTGCTGATATGGTAGTGCAAGATCCACCTTACAATGTCGATTACGGTAATGCGGCTAAAGACAAAATGCGCCATAACAAACGCACGATTCTTAACGATAATTTAGGCAATCAGTTTTACGATTTTTTGGTGGCTGTGTTAAAGAATTCGCTGGCGGTTTGCAAAGGGGCGGTGTATGTATCCATGTCGTCCAGTGAGCTGGATACGTTACAGCGAGCCTTTATCGAAGCTGGCGGAAAATGGTCAACGTTTATCATTTGGGCAAAGAATCATTTCACTATGGGACGCTCCGATTATCAACGCCAATATGAGCCCATCCTTTACGGTTGGAAGGAGGGAGAGGAACGCTTCTGGTGTGGGGTAAGAAACGAAAGCGACCTGTGGTTTGTCGACAAGCCGGTAAAAAATGATATTCATCCTACGATGAAGCCCGTCGTCTTATTTGAACGGGCAATTAAAAATTCCAGTAAGCGGCGGGATATTGTCCTGGATCTATTCGGTGGCTCTGGCACAACCTTGATTGCGTGTGAAAAAAATGAGCGCAAAGCGAGACTGATGGAGTTAGATCCCAAATATGTGGACGTCATTATTAAACGTTGGCAAGAATTCTGCGGTGGTGTGGCGGTACATGCCGAAACAGGAGAGGTTTTTGGCTCAATCCCTAATGCCCCCGAGAGGAATGAAGAAACCGTCACCGGCAAAACAGCCTAGCGCCAGGCAGAATTTTCCGTTCCGTGGAATTTAAGCCGGTATTGGTGACGGTCAGTCTTATCTTAATCAAAGCTACGTATCTCCACTAGACGATCTTGTCCTGTGAATGTGTGCGATATCTCTTACAACGCTCAATTGGGAGCTTTTAATTCATGCTTACCCTAATCGGCAGCCTTCTTGGATTTGTATCCAGTGCCCTACCAGATCTAATGAAACTATTAAAAGATCGGCAGGAAAAGGCTCATCAATTGTTGATCCTGGATCGTCAAATTGAGCAAATGAAACTCGGTCATACGTTTAAGATTGATGAGCTGAATCTCAGCGCCGATCTGGAAGAAAAGCTGGCTATTTTGAAGCATGATGCGGCGCTTGGCGGCGATACCTGGGTCGATAAACTCAGGGCATCTGTCCGGCCTGTGATAACCTATGCGTTCTTTGGATTGTTTACCATTTGCAAGTGTTGCTTTCTTTACATTCTCATTTTTGAACAGAAGGTGGGTGTCGTCCACGCGGTGCCACAAATCTGGGATACCGATACCCAGGCATTGTTTGGCGCGGTGATGGGCTTTTGGTTTGGTCAACGTGCCATAGCACGATTTCGCCCAAATTAATTGTGACATTGCAATCAATGTTACATTGAGAAAACAGCGAGGATTTATGCGGGAAGGAATTCTTTCTTTCCCGCTTCCAGAAATTAATGACGCTCGACCGCACGACTTCTAAGAAATTCGATGGTGTTGTCCAAGGTTGGTTGATTGGACAACACGGGGCCGTCGGGGTTGTAAATGGCATTTTCAACCACGTCAATCCATTCGGTAGAGGCTAGAGCGGCACTTTGCAACTCTTCGGATGTATTGAGTAACTTTTTAATTTCGAAAAGTTGGTTGGCAATGATAAGCTGGATGTCTTCCAGCTTATTTGCGAGTTTTTGATATTCTTCTGATTTAATCATTCGGCTTGCTCCTTGCAAAGTAGGTTCTCTACATGTGTGTAGTGCCATTGCTGCGAATACCAAAAAATATGCTCAATACCAAAGGTGTGGGCGCTGTCTTGCAAATGCGCTTTATCATCACAAAATAATGAACGGCTTTCAGCCCAGGTTCGTCCGAGGTCTTTGTAATACCTTATGGTTACGCCGCTTTTGTCGACTGCGAAAATATGGCCGTTGGTCATGAGCGATTCGATAGTTAATGTGTTGGGATAGTGCTCTTGTAAAATGGCCAATAACTCAACCGGGGTGTAGTGATCAATATTATCGCAAATAATGAATTGGATAATTTGATTCGTAACTTGGTAGGCTAAAATAGTTCGGTGGCTCATGTGTACGTCTCCATGTTGTTGTTTGTTGGACACATGAACGCTTCAATTTAAGAAGTAATCCAGTCGAATGTTGAACGAGACGATCAGTTCTAAAAATTATTTTTGAGTGGGGAGGTGTTCCTCCCCAGTGAATGATTTAATCAATTTTGGTATAGATGTGTGGGTAGCTTTGCGGAGAATATTTTAGTATCTCCCACTTTCCGTTTTGAAAAATATGCAAATACGAGGCGTCCATTTTCTCTGCCTGGTTTAGCAGAGTGTCTTTGCTTATGCAGGCGATAGGTCGGTTTCTTTGCCAGGATTCTCCGCCATCCCTGTGGTAGGCGTAAGCATTGTCGTCTTCGATATAGGAAAGATTACCAAGGTCAATCAGCGATTTGGCTTTTTTATATTCGTTAAAGTGGGTGCTTAAGGCTTTACCTACGCCGCTTGGATCTCCGTCAAAATGGCAGTAGATAGAAATATACATATTGTCTTCGAGTTGTAGGGCGATGCAGCTTCGTGTCGACATTTTTCTTTTTCCTTTGTGTGTTTCGGTAGACACATGAACGCTTCAATTTCCATCTTAATCAAGTTGATGGTTGAGTTAGGTGATGGCTTTTTAAAAGCTAAATATTTCGCGTTGGTGATCGTCGGAATGAAAATGGCGGGACTTGGAATAAGCCCCGATGAACCATTAGTTTTTGATCGCGTAGACACGATCACCCGCTTCGTTTTTAGAAGATTCGATGGTGTAGCCATCTTTATTCATTAGGTTGCTGATCGTGCCGCGCACGGTGTGTTTTTGCCAGCCAAGTGTCTTTTCAATTTCATTCAAAGAGGCGCCTCCGTCGCGTTCAAGCAATTCAATGAGTTGTTGCTTTTTTGTCGGCTTTTTGACTGTCTTTTTTTCGGGTTCGTTTTCCGCTTTGGCTTTCTTTTGAGGCTTGGGTTTGGCTTTGATTTTGTTTTCGCTCTTAGGGATCTGATCTGCAATGGCTTCCCTGCCTGCGTCAGAAATGCAATATAAATCGCCGTGTTCTTCGATCAGGCCGCGTGTTTGCAAGCCATTAATTACTCGGCCAATAAGTGCGGGTGTGACATTACTGGGTAGGGGCAATACGCTACCATCTTCGCGCTGTGCGGCGTTTACCAGGGCTTCTGTTTGGGTTGCGGTAAGTTTACTCATGGTGTTTTCCTCTTGCCGTGTTGGCCATAATATTTGGTTGGGTTGGGATTTTTTTGCACACGCCGTCAAGTGTTGTTCGAATGCTCGCGAGTAACGCGCCGTGATCAAAGCTCACCTGATCAATCGGTAAATAAAATCGGTGTTCAGACGCCAGATTTAAGATCATCAACAGCTTGTTAATTTCTTGTAGATGCTCGAGGCATTCGTTTAATGCCGCCGCTTTTGCTGTGATCATATTGTGATTGATATCGTTAACGGTCATATCGAACCCTCCGTGCTTTGTGTGGTGTCCATGAACGCTTCAATTCGGAAGAGAAGCAAGCTGAAGTTCAAAGAAAAGATAAATAAATCGAAGAGTTCGGCGGAATCGTCATTTGAAATGTGGATGATCGGATTGTGTTTGCTTTTTTCGGAATGAGTATTTGAATTCGGCATAAAAAGCGACAGGTAATTGTCGCTTGTGGGGATGGGAAAAGATGTTCGTTTATTATTATGGTGCTTTGACCATTTTGAGACGTAAGGTTATCGACCAGGAAAAGAGCTTAAATTGAATCGATTTATCTATAACAAATGTTAGCTCAAATAAAGCAGGATCTTCGATATCCCGAATCATACACAACTGTTTTTCTATATTGGCTTTCAAGTCTTGTATAAAGTTAAGGTGCCAAAGCCTTAAATTGCATCTTTTTATCAGAAGGTTCGTTTCGGCGTAGCAGTTGATTGCTTCTATCGCCGCTATTAGTCCTTTTTTTTCAGATTCAATTTTGTCAATGATATCTTGATTCATCGGTAAGTCCCTTGTGTTTGGGGGGGCCATTAACGCTTCATTGCAACGAAGAATCCACTCTGATGTTGAGTCGGACGATGGCTTTATTGTTTTTTATCGTCAATTATTAAATCCGATGGGTACATGGATTTAGATATTTTAATGCCTTGATTCGTACTAAATCCTCGGTAGCGAATACGCACTATGTAATTTATGAAACCCCATGCACGGAATTTTTGATGTCGCTGTGGACTACTACGACGGCATTGATTCGATTGAAAATGCGTGGAAAGAGGGAACGTTACCAGACCCACTTTTAACCGTGTCTGAGTGGGCAGACGAATACCGAATTCTATCTCCGAAAAGTGCAGCGGAGTCTGGGCGATGGCGCAATGCAAGAACGCCCTATTTGACGGAGATTATGGATTGTTTATCCACCTCGTCGCCCGTTATGCGCGTAGCCTTTATGAAAGGCAGTCAAATCGGAGGAACAGAGGCAGGCATTAATTTTTTGGGCTATGCGATCCATCATGCGCCAGCGCCAATCATGTTCGTTTCGCCAACGGTGGACATGGCCAAGCGAGCGTCTCGTCAGCGTATTGATCCACTTATTGACGATGTGCCGGAAATTAAGGCGCGTATCGCGCCTGCGCGCACGAGAGATGCTTCAAATACGGTGATGTCGAAAGACTTCCCTGGCGGTGTGCTCGTTATGAGTGGCGCTAACTCTGCCGTTTCACTCCGAGCGATGCCAGCTAAGTACTTGCTGCTGGACGAAACAGATGGATACCCGGTAGATCTTGATGGCGAAGGCGATCCTATCCTGCTTGCCGAGCGTCGTTCCGCAACGTTTTCCCGTCGGCGTAAAATCTTCTTAGTAAGCACGCCGACATTAAAAAGCACGTCGCGTATTTTGCGCGAATTTCTGCAGTCGGATCAGCGCTATTACTTTGTGCCTTGTCCCCATTGCGGCCATAAACAACGATTGGTCTTTTCACGATTTAAGTGGCCAAAAGGGAATCCCGATGGCGTGGAGTGTATATGCGAGTCGTGCGAGCGAGGTATTGCTGAATACCATAAAACAAAAATGTTGGCCGAAGGTGAATGGATTGCGACGGCAGAAGGCGATGGGATTACTGTTGGTTTTCACTTGTCTTCGCTGTACTCTCCGCTTGGCTGGTTCAGTTGGGCTGATGCGGTAAGAATGTATGAGCAAGCATTAAAGCACCCAGAATTGATGAAGGGCTTTATCAATACCGTCCTGGGCGAAGCCTACGAAGAAGAATTCGAAGCGCCGGATTGGACACGCTTGTATGAGCGTCGTGAAGACTATCCGATGGGCGTTGTTCCTGAGAAAGGGCTCTTCTTAACGGCGGGCGTTGATGTACAAAAAGACCGAATTGAATGTGAAGTGGTGGCGTGGTGTCGAAATCGTGAATCCTTCTCAGTCGAATATTTTATCTTGCAGGGAAATACCGCAGAACAAACCGTGTGGAATAAATTAGAAAAGGTATTAAACACGGATTTTCCTCATGCACGCGGTGGAACGCTACCCATTCGAGTTATGTCTGTTGACTCGGGCTACAACACACAAACCGTTTACTCCTGGGTGAAAAAATTTCCCCAAGCGGTATGGGGTGGGGCTGGCGCAAGGGCGTCACAACCTCGAACCGTTGTTGCCATCAAAGGACGTGACAAAGAAACTGCACTGATTAGCTCGGTTTCCAATGTTGATATAGCGGGAAAACGATCACGATTAAAACTCTGGAATTTAGGTGTTCCAGTTGCTAAAGCGGAACTCTACGGTTGGTTAAAACTCCCCAAACCCACTGACGAACAATTCGCGAAGGGGGAAGGATTTCCAGCGGGGTATTGTCATTTTCCGCAATATGGTGAAGAGATTTTTAAACAGATTACTGCAGAACGTCGGGTGATTCGTATCAAGAACGGTTTTCCCAAAGCCATCTGGGAAAAAGATGCGGGACAAAATAACGAGGTTTTGGACTGCCGGGTGTATAACCGGGCAGCGGCGATGATTTACGGCCTGGATAGATTCCGTGAGTTGCATTGGTTGCGTTTAGAGAAAGCCATTGATGCAATGGCTGGACAATACCAAAAGAACCATTCTCACTCGGCGCAATCCCCAAAAATTAATCCACTGCAAGGATTGCAAACCACACAATCTTCTGATGATCCATTTTTATAAATCTGATGTTAAAGAGGTGCTATGATGGCGGATATTACGATATTAAAAACGCGATTGGAAGAAGCTGAAATTGCACTGCATAAACTGATGACTGGAGCCAGAGAAGTCAAAGTCAAGGTGGACGACTATGGTGAAACGACATTTTCAGAAACGAATATCGCTCATTTGGAACGGTATATCGCGAAATTAAAACAGGATATTGCGCGCGCTCTGGGGAGACCGCGTCGGAAACCGTTGTTCATAAAATTTTAGTCATTCGTTAAATCATAATTTAATTGTTTTCGATAAGGTCTGTATGTCTGTACCGTCTACTATTCTCGGTGCAGATGGAAAGCCCTTGGCTTGGGATACGTCACATCGCGCTGCGTCACGGACTGCAAAAGAGCTTGCTTCTTGGACGCCGGGGATAGGATCAGCGGATAGTGACCTTAATTCGGAACTACCTTCTTTAGTCTCACGTTCTCGCGATTTAATTCGTAACCACGGAGTCGCCTCCGGCGGCATTCAGACGCTTACAGATAATGTGGTGGGGATTGGTTTACGCCTTTCCGCAAAACCTGATTATATTGCATTAGGCAAAACGAAAGACTGGGCCGATGGTTGGTCAAAACACGTCGAATCATTATGGCGGGGATGGGCTGATAGTACCGATTGTGATGCAACGCGAAGTTTGACCTTTGCTGGTATGACGACATTGGTTTTTCGTTCGGTATTGGAAAACGGCGAGGCAGTCGCGTTACCGTTGTGGCTACCGACTCATAGTGGCCCTTATGCCACAAAAATTCAGCTCGTCGAATCGGATCGTTTGGAAAACCCGCATGGCAAACAAGATCAGGAAGCGTTGCGGGGCGGTATAGAGTTAGATGCGTATGGCGGTGCGAGTGCCTATTGGTTGCGAAAGCATCACCCTGGCGATTATTTCCAGGGGGTGACAGAACATTCCTGGCAACGTATTCCAGCTCGAACAAAATTTGGTCGAGAGCGAGTCATCCATGTGTTGGAAAAACAACGCATTGGTCAGCATCGAAGTAAGCCATTGCTTACTGCCATCATGCCGATGTTTAAGATGTTGGATCACTATGAACGCTCTGAATTACAAGCGGCGGTGGTTAATGCAATGGTGGCCGCGTTTATTGAAACGCCCCTCGATCTAGAGGGCATCAATGAATTATTCGGTGGTAATCAGGAAGACTACTTAAAAGCCAGGAAAGAGTGGTCGGTTAAGCTCCAAGGTGGGGCGGTCATTCCGATCTTTCCTGGGGACAAACTTTCATCGTTCACGCCGGGACGTCCTAACTCCGGTTATGCCCAATTTGTAGAGAACGTTCTTCGTCATATCGGCACAGGTTTAAACCTTCCTTATGAATTATTGATGAAGGATTTCTCCAAAACCAATTACGCCAGTGCTCGAGCTGCACTCATGGAAGCCTGGCGATTTTTTATGGGGCGTCGAACTTGGTTGGGGCAAAACTGGGCGAGCAGAATCTATTGTTTGTGGTTAGAAGAAGCCATCAATAAACAACTCATTGACGCACCGAATTTTTATCAAGCCAAAACGGCCTGGACTCGGTGTCGTTGGATCGGCCCTGGTCGTGGTTGGATTGATCCAGTTAAAGAAGCGAAGGCGTCGCAAATTCGGATGGACATTGGCTTATCCACATTGGAAGAAGAATGTGCGACTCAAGGTCTGGATTGGGAGGATGTATTAGAGCAGCGGGCGAGAGAGAAAGCAAAAATGGAAGAACTCGCTATAGAAAATTCGAATGATGTCTCAAATTAGGTTTTTGACGATAGGGATTGCTATCTAGATGTGATGTATTTCCAATGGCAGACACAGGTTATCGGTATAGTTTCGAACATCGAAGTAACAAATAATAATAAGAATAAATATTTGGCTTTGATTTTCTTGTCCATGACGATACAGCCTTGGGTGACTAAGGCTTTATCTCGCTCTATTTATAATGGCATGAAGAGAAAAGTATTTTCTTCTTGTCTCGAACGTTCTACTCTGAAATTCTTTTATCAACAAGGCGTCAACTCTTGGTTAGATTGAGTGTTTCTGAAATTAAACGTTGTTGGATATTGATCGTTGTCATGATCACAACGGGGTGCCCCGCAACCATTCCTTTGACAGAAATCGATGTCGAGAAACGGGATTTACATGCTGCGTTTCAATCCCTGTTGGACTATCCCAGTCTGCAACAATATTTTCATCCTGAATTGGAAGATAGAGTACCGGTAGTTGTGAAAACTAACGGGCATGTGCCTCCGGGTATTGACGTAATAAAATTTGGGCTTCCTGTAAAATTCATGGCGCAACCGAAGAGTGGAACCTATCTCGACGTCCACCAATTCTATCGAATACGAAACGACATACATTTTGACATCGACTATCCCGTTGAAGGTGTGTTTTTCAGAGGCAGACTTATAAAAGAGAAGACGCATTGGAGAGTGCATTCGGAAGAACTCACCGAGTATTAATCGATTGCTCAACGAACATTCACACAGCCCAGGCAACGGCCTGGGCTTTTTTTTGCCCCATTTTTAAGCCAACGAGAGAAACACTATGCCGGTCAACATCGACTATGACTTTATCCAAAAACTTGAAGGCGGTTGTCAAACGCAGGGGTATGTCCCCGACCCTGAAAGCAGTCGCAGTGGTGTGACCATCGCCACCGGGTTTGACCTTGGGCAACGTACCAAGCAAGACCTCATTGACTTGGGATTAAATGCGTTTTTAGTGAACTTGCTTTCTCCCTATTGTGGGTATCAAGGTGAAGAAGCCGAGGCGTATTTAAAGAATCATCCGCTTAAGATCTCTAACGCTCAAGCCGAATTGATTGATTTTTCGGTCAAAACACAACATACGTTGAAGCTGGAAGTGGTGTACAACGCGTCGATTGATAAAGACAAAATACGCTTTTCAGCGTTGCCATCTCCGATTCAAACCGTGATTGCGTCAGTCTCGTTCCAATATGGTATTGGTCTTAAAAAACGCGCGCCTAAATTTTGGCAAGCGATTACGGAACAAGATTGGAAACGAACACTGACTATCCTGCTCGATTTTGAAGATCGATACACAACACGACGTAATCAGGAAGCACGTTTACTTATGCAGGTTGTCTAACGTGTATTGTCTGTTATCTAGGGCATGACCCAGTTCCCCCTGGGCCTTTTTTTTATTCTCTTAAATACCTCGATTAGCTTTTTATTGGTTATTTTTCCTTTTACTCTGTTTTTCGGTGACTCCATGACGTTTTACAACTATGCCCAGCAAACACCGTGGGCGATTTCCGAACGTGTTTTGGAAACGATCCTCAGTATTGCACAGCGAAAGAATGATGTGCAGCAGTGGGTCGCGGAAAACATCAATGACCAAATGCTGGAAACGCAACTCAGTGAAGTGCGTGAGAGTGTGGCCATTGTGTCGGTGGTTGGCCCCTTGTTTCGCTATGCGAATATTTTTACGCGCATTAGCGGCGCGACCAGTTACGAGCTTATTGGCAAAGATATGCAAGCGCTTTTAGCCAACCCAGATATTCATTCGATTATTTTAAATGTGGATTCGCCTGGTGGTGAAGTCAATGGTGTGTCTGAGCTGGCAAAAATAATTTATAGAGCGCGGGGCATTAAACCGATTTATGCCTATGTCTCTGGCGATGCCGCATCCGGTGCCTATTGGATCGCGTCAGCAGCAGACAAAATTATCGTATCCGATACCGCAGAACTCGGATCAATCGGTGTGGTGGCGACAGTACGCCACTTTAAAGATGACAACGTAATTGAAATTGTTTCATCACAAAGCCCGCACAAACGACCCGATGTCTCGACGGATGCCGGAAAACAACGGATTCAAAATCGTATTGATGAACTTGCTCAGGTCTTTATTGACTCGGTGGCAAAACATCGAGGCGTTGATTCGGCGATTGTTGAAAACGAGTTCGGCGGTGGGGATGTGTTTATTGGGAAACATGCGGTGACCGTAGGGCTCGCCGATAAGCTGGGCAGCTTGGATTCGGTGATTGAAGAATTGAATAAAAAAAATAATAAAAATAAAAAAAGGCGACTTGATACTACGCAGAGTTTTCCATTACACCCCGCACCTTCGCGGGGTGTTTCATTTTTACAGCATGAGAAAAACACCATGACGCAACATACCTCCGAGCCGGAAACACCTTCGCCACATTCTGCTACAACATCAGCGGTCAATACGCCGACCGACGTGGTATCCCTTACTGCTGCCTATCCGCAGCTCGTGGAAGACATTCAATCCACCACCCATTCAGTTTCGTTTGAACAAGGAAAAGCCGAAGGCAAAAAAGAAGGTGAACAAGCAGGTATTCAAACGGGAAAAGATGAAGAACGACAGCGTATTGCGGCCATTTTGGGTGATGACGCGGCCAAAGGTCGGGAGCAGCTTGCACAACACTTGGCATTTTCCTCTGACATATCAGTGGAGATGGCGGTGAGCACCTTAAACGCCGCGCCGGTTCAACAGAATACGCCGACTAAACCGACATCGAGTTTTGAGCAGGTAATGGCCGGGATTCAAAACCCGGAGATTGCTCCTGCCGCTGAGGATCAGGAGGGCGAGGATGATGAACAGAAAAAAATGGAAGCGGCGGCACAGCGTATTGCCAGCTATTCCGTCAAGCATTCACACAATAGTCAAAACACACAGAACACACAAAATATACAAAATACACAAAAAACATTAGGAGGTGAGGTATGAGTTATCCAGGTATTGCAGAAGGGTTTGTTGATCAGGGCAGCTCGGTTGTTGACAATTTAATTGCCGGTGAATTTCCAAGAGTGGTGATGCAGGTTACCGTCGGGGGTGGTGTGGACTATCCCGCTGGCGCTGTTATTGGTGAAATTGATGATGAACAACTCTTTGTCTTCAGCGCCGCCGGTGCCGAAGACGGTTCGGAAATTCCCGAGGCGGTGTTGGCCGCACCGGTGGATGCGACCCAAGGCCCTGTGCAAGCAATGGCGTATTTTTCCGGTCACTTTAATTCGCAGGCGTTGACATTGGGAGACGGTCATACACTGGAAACCGTGCGTCGTGCTTTTCGTATTCGTTCGATTTTTCTTAGTGCCAATCAAGCTTGATCTGAGTTGTAAAGAATCTCAATTTTTTAATAACCCTATGTCGGTCACTCGACATCCATCGTTTCGCGCATTCTCCTTTTCGTTTTTTTAATTATTTTTTTTCATTTTTTAATTCGTTTCTTCTCATTTTTGTATTCGCAACACACGGCTCCCGGTAGGGAAAGGCTGTGGGGTTTTGCGTGTCCGCGTTATAGGTAAGTTCATGGATATTTTTTCCACATTTGTGTTAAATCGGGTGGTGGAATCACTACATCGTCCCGCGTCGTTTTTACTCGATGCCTTTTTTCCCTCCGTGCAAACTGAAGACAGTGAAGAAATTCACTTCGATATTGATCAATCCAAGCCGCGCCTTGCGCCCTTCGTTTCACCTTTGGTGGAAGGCAAGGTGGTGGCGGAAGAAGGGTATCAAACCTATTCCTTTAAACCGGCTTATGTGAAAGACAAAAGACGGTTCAATCCCAATGCGCCGCTGAAGCGTGCCATCGGTGAAACCATTGGTGGTTCATTAACGCCGATGAACCGCCGGGAGGCTGCACTGAATAAATCGATGACCAACCAACTGGAAAATCTCACACGACGAGAAGAAGTTATGGCCTCAGAAGCCATGCGGTTTGGTCGTGTGACGGTATCCGGTGAAAACTATCCAACCAAAGTAGTAGACTTTAAGCGGCACGCCGACCTCACACGTGTCTTGCTGGGGAATTTGCAGTGGGGCGAACCCGGTGTGAACCCACTCAATGATTTGGAAGATTGGGCAAGTATTATTCAGTTAGTTTCGGGGGCGGCGGCACGCACGGTAGTCTTTGATCCGATGGCGTGGCGACTGTTTAAAGACAACGACAAAGTGGATAAATTGTTGGATAAACGTCGTGGTACAGATACGACGTTAAGCATTGATCCCATTGCCTTTGGCCAGGGAAATAAAAAAGTACGTTATGTCGGCTCGATTGGCGATTTTGAATTCTTTGTCTACAACGATGTGTATGTTGATGACGATGGTGTGGATCAATCAGTACTGCCCAGTTACACCGTGCTCATGGGCAGTGCAGGCGAGTTGGAAGGCACTCGCTGCTATGGTGTCATCCAAGATGAAAAAGCCAATTACCAAGCTAATCGCTATTTTTCCAAATCCTGGTTAGAAGAAGATCCCGCAGTGCGTTGGTTATTGATGCAATCGGCTCCATTAATTGTGCCGTATCGTCCAAACGCCTCCATGTGCATTACTGTGCGACAAAGAGGGTAGTGTATGAAACGTATTGTGACCTTGGTGACCTTCGTCATCGATGCGGATGAGGAAAATAAAAACACAAATAACAACGGCAATAATCAGAGTTTTAGGACTCGCAAACCAAACCCTAAAACTATTCCGCCGTTGTGTGTATTGCCCATCGAGAATGATCGCGAGGCCGAGCAATTAGTGAAGCTGAAATTAGCCCGATGGGTAACCGAAGCCGATGCAGCACTTACCCTTGCCAATTCCACCAGTTCCTATTCGTCGTTAGGTATTGTCAAAGGCGAAAAGATCGGCCCAGCCGCTGGATTGATTGATGCGATTGTCGATGCCATTACCGATCTTGATCCCGCTGAGTTTGGAAAAGATAAAAAGCCAAATGTGAAAGCGCTGGAGAAAATTCTGGAGCAGAACATTACCGCAGCAGATCGTGACCACGCTTGGGCAATCTACCAACAGCTTGTGGAAGAAGGGTTAGGGGATGACGGTGCAGAAAAAGATGATACAGATCTGTTTGCGGCCGGTACGGAAAAAAGCTGATGCCAGTGCCTGAACAGTTTTCTCGCATGATTGATGCGTTATTTGTGCGCCTGGGTGTGGAAGCATTGTGGCAGCGGGGAGACGAAGAACCTGTTGCCATTTTGGTAATTCCTAAACGCCCGGAAAAATTGTTTGCACTCGGTGAAGCGGAAATACACGGTGAAGAACCGGTGTTTGATGTACGCCGCTGGCAAGTACCCGATTTGCAACTTGGGGATGTGCTAACGGTGGACAATGTGCCGTATCGTATTGAAGCGGAACCCACCTTGGAAAAAATGCATCTTGTGTGGGTAGCACAAACGTTACCACTGGCAACGATATGATCAATATCACGATTGAATCCACACCGGAATTAACGCAATGGGCAGCGACGGTTGGCGCAACCGAAAACCAAATTCGTCGTGCAGCCATTAAATCGCTGAATGTGACCATTCGCTGGGTGCGTGCGCAGATGGCCAGAGAGGTCGCGGCAAAAACCAAACTGCGTGTCGGGTTAATAAAATCCGGCTTGTTAACAATTAAGGCATCACGCAGTCGTTTGCAAGCCACGGTGGGGTTATCTAAACGTAGTGGTCAAGTACCACTGTCCAAAGTGGGCAATGCCGTACAAAACGATCAAGGTGTGGTGGTTAAAAAGAAACTGCATAAACACGCGTTCGTTGCGCGCATGCGATCAGGTCACGAAGGTATCTATCGCCGGAAATCTGATTCACGGTTACCAATCAAAGAGTTGTACTTTTTCTTTTCCCAGGATTTGCGCGATGCAATGGATTATTTCTCAGACGGGATTGCTTATCGCCACTTTGAACAACTTTTTGAACGCGAGATGCGTTACATCTTACGTTCAACCTTTCATAAATAATGTATTAAAAAGACAACTATGTTGACCTCAATTTTAAATGCGTTGGTTGAATTGCTGTCGACTATTGTAGGGGTGGGCTATGTCGGCCTTGCCCCTAAAAAGAAAACCAGCCTCAATTTGCCCGCGTTGGTGGTGGAGTTAGTGGAACTGGAACCGGATACCGATCCGGGCACAGGCGAATTGGCTTTGCGTGCGCATTGGGAAGCGCGCGTGGTTACCTTGGAGTCACAACCCGAACCTCAGTCCTGGGAACTGGTGTCGGCGGTTTTATTTGAATTATTTCAATCGCCTTGGATGTTGGAAAATGTTGGCTTGGTGCAAATAAAAAATGTGGCTCGAGATTATTTTTCGCCGGAATTTCAGGGGCATCGAATCTGGCTCATCGAGTGGGTACAGCCGCTTCGGTTGGGTGAGAATAAATGGGATACAGAAGGCATTGTGCCGCAGTCCATTTTTGTTTACCCACTGGGTGACGAAACAGGCGAATTGATTTCTGAGGAAAATTAATATGGACATAGAATTTCGTATTAGCGAGCTGGATCGTCGTTTGGCCAATATGATCCAACTTGGCCGAATCGATACACTGGATTTATCGGGGGATATCCCGAAAGCCAAGGTTCGATTTGGCGAACTGGTTTCGCCTTTACTGCCATTTATTACTGAACGCGCAGGGGAAGATCTGACTTGGTGGCCGATTGATCTTAATGAGCAAGTGATCGTGTTTTCGCCCAGTGGTACCCTATCAATGGGCATTATTCTAGGCTCGATCAATCAAAAGCGCTTTCCTTCTCCCACGAAGGATAAGGATTTACATTTCACCCGGTATTCAGATGGGGCGGAAACACAATACGATAAAAAAGCGCATAAACTCTCCATCATTTTGCCCAGTGGCGGTACGACGGCATTGGTGTCCGATGGCGGAATTAAAATAAAGGGAAAAATAGACATCGAGGGCGATGTAACCATTGCCGGAGATATTGACGCCTCTGGCGACATAACGGATCACACGCGAAGTATGCAAGCGGATCGGGATATATATGAAACACATTTAGCCACATATCACACCTAATATTAAAAGTGTTGTTGGAATAATACAAAATAATCTGGAAAAACTTTTGTTAATCCTAATACTCGGAGATAACATGCAGGGTGTCGATGGCAATACGGGAAAAGCTATCTCAGGTATTGACCATCTGCGCCAGTCCATACGCGATATCTTAACCACGCCATTGGGTTCACGTGTGATGCGGGAAACCTACGGTTCCCGATTATTTGATTTGATTGATCATCCAATTAATTCGGTGACAATAATTGAGATATACTCGGCTACGGCAGAAGCCTTGATGAGGTGGGAGCCGCGATTTGTAGTAAAGCGAGTGCAGGTGGAGTCGGTGGATCAAGGACAAATTATCCTGTTGCTTGAAGGTGACTATATACCACGGCGTGAACCGCTCATTTTATCTGACCTGAAACTGAATTTTTAATTTCGAGTTTACTCGAATTTATCTTCCTTCTTGCTAAATTGCTCTTCACTTTCTCGAGACGTCTATGAGCCAGTTTTCTGCCATTGATCTTGAGAAGCTGCCTGCGCCGGATATAATTGAGACGCTCGATTTTGAAACGATTTTTTCGGCATTGCTTGCAGAGTTAACCGAAGCTTACCCGGAATTTTCCGCCGATGTGGAAAGTGATCCGGCTTATAAAATCTTACAAGTGTCTGCGTATCGAGAATTAATGCTTCGCGCAGAAATCAATGATCGCATTAAAGCTTTACTCTTGGCGTATGCGCGTGGGTCAAACTTGGATCACATTGTTGCGAGCTATTACCGATTGCAACGAGAAATCGTGTCTCCGGGAGATGAGTCTGCAATACCGCCTGTTGCACCAAAATACGAAGATGATGACCGACTTCGTTATCGGTCCCAATTAAGCTACGAAGGATACAGCACCGCAGGCCCTGAAGGCAGTTACATTTTCCATGCGCTTGCCGCCAGTCCATTGGTCAAAGATGCCAGTGTCCAGAGCCCAACACCCGGTGTGGTGGTGGTCACTGTGCTATCAAACGATGGTGCGGGAATCGCCAGTGAAGCCTTATTGCAAACTGTTAACGCGCATTTAAATGATAAAACCATTCGACCACTGACCGATCAGGTATTGGTGCAGTCGGCAGAGGTTATTCCGTTTACAGTTGAGGCCGAACTCATTTTGTTTTCCGGGCCGGATGAGTCTGTGGTTGAACAAGCGGCTAACATCGCATTGGATGATTATCTTAAAGCACGACACAAGCTCGGACACGACATTACATTATCGGGAATGTATGCTGCACTTCATCAACCCGGTGTGCAGCAGGTAAATTTGTTATCACCAGTACAGAATATTTCCGTACAGCGGTCACAGGTGGCATGGAATACCGAGAAAAAGATTACCTTGGGAGGGCGGGGTGAATAGTCACAAGTAAAGAAGACAAATTCCTGTCTACCTATCTCGCTAGAGCTTAAATGCTTTCGATTTGGAAAAGACTTGTGTCACGAAGTATTTTCCGTTGATTTTTTTTATCGTGATATCGTTCGTAGAATCTATCTGAAATGGAAAGTCGTATTCGCCGGTCTCTGAAATCGATTCAATAACCTGCGCAGTTATCTCGTCTAGAATATTTATTTTTATGCTGTTGCGTTGATAGGAATAACGTTTGGATTGAGCCCAATTATTTTTTAGCCCTTCGATAGTCTCTTCCTTGTTCATGGTGCTCATCTGTGTATTTCCCTCGATATCCATGTTCGATACCATAATATAGTCTTCGGACATAACGGACTCAATGTTCTTAACGTCCTTATTAATGAAGTAAGTATCAACTGTTAGCATAAAATCTTGTATTTCCTTCTCAGTAATGTCATTTGCATAGGCAAACGTTGAAAGAAAACAAAATATCAAGGATGAAACGAAGAGGGTGTATATTCTCTGAACGGACATAAGCGAATCCCTTGCTAAATAAGACGGTTATTGATGTTGATCCATTATAGTGATTCTGACATCCCCTGGCAATTTAGGTCACTGTTGTGAGGTCATCGACTGCCAGTAGGAGGTCAAAGTGAGTAGGTCATTGTTGCCACCCAATCGTTCTGAGTTAGAACGCGCTTTGGAAAAAACACTGCAGCGCACCACATATATTCCAATTCCACTGGATACGCTGTGGAATCCTTGGGCGTGCCCAGCGGTGCTTTTACCTTGGTTAGCGTGGGCTGTGTCAGTGGATTATTGGGAAAGTGGTTGGTCTGTTGAACAAAAACGACAGGCGATTGCGGATTCTTTATTTGTGCATCAGCAAAAAGGCACATTAGCTTCCATTGAGCGGGTATTAGCAAACTTAGGTGTGACGGCAAATATTCGAGAGTGGTTTGAATTTAATGGTCCACCCCACACCTTTGAGTTGACTGCATGGGTGAACGACAATTTTGGTGGTGATGACAGGCCTATATTAAATACCCAATTATATGCGGCATTAAAAGCCGCTGTGGATGTAACCAAGCCAGTACGAAGTCATTACACCTTTCGTATTGGTGTGCAATTACAACAAACACTGCAATTTGCCTTAGCCAGTCGCGTTGCGAATCGAGCCAATGTGAGTCTTAAGGTAGTTGCTCCCACGTTCAGCAGTCAACTTCCTGTTCACCCGGTATCAACACTCCGAGCGGTGAATGTGGTGCGAATACACGCAACGCTAGTTTGACCGTTAGTTCGTTTTTCAATTTTTATTTGTTTTTAACCTCTCAATTTCCGTACCGTTTTACGGTTGTTTAATTATTTCCCTTTTCTGATTTAAATTTTTTAAGAGAGAACGTGCTATGGCCATCGCGCTAGTTCCGACAATTACATCCGCAGGACTGGCCGCTGTGTTTAATGCTACCAATGACGGTCTGCAGGCGCGGCTGACCCAGGTGGTATTTGGTGAGCAAGGCTGGACGCCAGATCAGAATGCAACACACCTTCGAGCTGAAAAAAATCGCGTGGATATTGAAGGTGGTTCGAGAGTGAATCAGACTCAAATTCATATTACCGCCATCGAAAATGGAAACCAGGAGTATTGGGTACGTGAAATCGGTTTTTTATTATCCGATGGTACGCTGTTCGCGGTATGGAGTGATGCGCAACAGCCACTCGCTTGGAAATCGGCAGATGTGGATTTGTTATTAGCCTTTGATATGGTACTGAGTGCCTTACCGGATGACAGTGTTGTTGTTGAGGGAACAGGTGGTTTTAATTTATCGCCTGCGACTGAGGATGAGATTGGGCTCGTTCGACTTGTCACGGAAGCCGAAGCGAGAGCGGGTGTGATAAATACTGCCGTGGCCATGACACCGTGGGGTACGCGACAACATGGTGATGCTCGGTATGCTGGGAAACAGCATACGCACACTTGGGGGCAGGTGACGGGTAAGCCGACCACATTTACGCCAGCAGTTCACTCTCACACATGGAATCAAATAGGCGGCAGGCCAACGAGTATGCCGCCAACGCCACATTACCACGATGATCGGTATACGCCGACCAATAATTTTTTGGTGAGTTGGGGGCGAACTACCACGCGTAATCGACGGTCAGCGGTGAATTGGGATGGTTCAAATAACTTCAGTTATAACTACGCCGATATTGGGCCGCCAGTGGGATATACCACGAGTCATCTTATGGGATTTCTCGCCAGTATTGGGTTTATTCATTTTGGTGGCGAGGTTGATGGTATTGACCGAATATGGTGCCGATGGCGGATTCAAAATGGCAATATTCGCGTGATTTGTCAAAACAGCGAAAACAATGCCGCATCGCAAATCAATTACATGGCGATCTGGCGGAAGTAATGGTGAACAATAGATAGGAGTAACTCGTTTTATGGATAATTTATATTGGTTAGAAATTGACGGCACCGACATTATTGGAGTGCATTCGGTAAAAGGGCAGTCCGACTATACGTGGGTGTCTCTGTCCGAAGGCGAGGATATGCCAGATCCTGGAGATAACTTTATCGATGGTAAAGTGGTTCAACGTCAGGCCGAGATTGATCCTCCCCAAGAAAAGCGCATTCTTGCACAGCAAAAGATTATTGATGTGTACCCACTTTGGAAACAGATGAATATTCTTCGAAATGGTACTGAAGTGGAACAGACCACAATGGGGCGGTTTATTGATGCAGTCCGTACTTGGTCAAATAACCCGAAGAGCACAGTAAAACAACTCGATAAGATTGTGCCTTAGTTTTTATTCTTTCGTTTTTATACCTGAATTCATTCCCTTCGTTTTCTCTTTTTCTTTCTTTCATTTTTAACTTTTACATTTCCTCGTGAGATGGGGTGAGCTATGGCGTTTTTACATGGTGTGGAAGTCGTTGAAATTAACAACGGTCCACGTCCAATTCGTACTGTGCGTTCGAGCGTAGTTGGTTTAATTGGCACGGCACCGGAAGCCGACCCAGAACGTTTTCCGTTAAATTTTCCTGTGCTGGTGGCTGGGCGACGATCTGATATGGCGGGTATTGGTTCGACCGGAACCTTGCCCGCTGCGTTGGATGATATCTTTGACCAAGCGGGTGCGCTGATTGTGGTGGTGCGTGTGAGTGACGGTATTACTCAGCCTTCAGATGGCTACGGTGGTGCTGTTGATCCCAGCGATACCTTTGATGGGGAAGAGTATATTCCCCCACCATCAGAAGCACTTAATGAAGTGATCGGCGGTGTGGATAATGACACAGGACAATATCTCGGTGTGTATGCGTTTCTAGCGGCACAAAGTGAAGTTCATGTCACACCGCGCGTGCTTATTGCCCCGGAGTTTTCACACAACGCCGCAGTGGCCAATGAAATGTTAACGGTTGCAGAACGATTGCGCGCCGTAGTGATCGCCGATGGCCCCAATACCAATGATATTGAAGCGATTCATTATCGTGAACAATTTGGTAGTCCACGCTTATACATTGTTGATCCTTGGGTACGAGTGTGGAATACGGCAATCGGTGCCGAAGTGATTCGTCCTGTCAGTGCGCGTGTGGCTGGGTTAA
Organism: Teredinibacter sp. KSP-S5-2; assembly: GCF_032773895.1. Lineage (NCBI taxonomy): Bacteria > Pseudomonadati > Pseudomonadota > Gammaproteobacteria > Cellvibrionales > Cellvibrionaceae > Teredinibacter > Teredinibacter sp. KSP-S5-2. The sequence continues at coordinate 1,077,670 of NZ_CP120416.1, forward strand.
TCGCAAAAAGCGATGCCGAATTTGGTTTTTGGCGTTCACCGTCGAATCAAGAGTTACGTGGGATTCTCGGCCCGGTGAGAAGCATTGACTTTACGCTTGGTGATCCGAATGCGCGTGCCAATATCCTAAATGAAAATGAAGTGGCCACGGTTATTCAAGAAACGGGTTATCGCCTATGGGGCAATCGCACCTGTTCCGATGATCAAAAATGGGCGTTCTTATCGGTACGCCGTACAGCAGATATGGTGAACGAAAGCATTCTCCAAGGACACCTGTGGGCAGTGGATCGTACTATTTCTAAAACCTATGTCGAGGATGTGTTGGAAGGTGTCAATGCGTACCTTCGTTCTTTGCGAACACGTGGTGCGATTATCAACGGCCAAGCTTGGATCGATGCGGAGTTCAATACGCCTGCGGATATTGCGTCGGGAAAAGTGACCTTCAGTTTTGACTTTACGCCGCCACCGCCAGCAGAACACATTGTTTTTCGTAGCGAAGTGGTTAACGGCTATTTAACGGAAGTGATTCCTTTGCCTGCGAATTAAGTTCCATCCAGTTTTTTCTAAATCTTTATCCATTCAGATTTTCTCCCTTTTTTTAATTTCTAAATTTTTTCGTTTCATTCCTTTTTTCTATTTTTAGGAGATGCATCGTGCTCGATGATGTGCTTCGTAATATGACTTTGACAGTAGATGGTCGAGGTTACGCAGGCAATATAGAAGAACTTGTTCTGCCTAAGTTAAGTTTACAAACTGAGGAGTTACGCAACGGCGGCATGGATGCGCCGGTGGACATTGAGCTGGGTATGGAAAAGCTCGAATGTGAATTTACGCTTACACGATTTAATCGCCACTCGCTGACCCTGTTTGGTGTGTTTAGCGGTGAAACCCAACTCACTGCCAGAGGTGCGGTGGTGTCCGATAACGGCCAAACGCAAGCAGCAGTCATCAATATGCGTGGCCTGGTGCGAGAGCTGGACATGGGTACATGGAAGCCGGGAGAGAAATCAACCAACAAGTTTATGGTATCGCTACGCTACTACAAGCTTGTCCTGGATGAATTCCCGATTTACGAAATCGATATTCCCAACTTTGTCCGAAAAGTGAATGGCGTCGACCAGCTTGCCAAAATGCGTGCTGCGTTAGGGCTTTAAATTTTATCTCTTTCGCAATGTTATCTTTCTTTATTGCACATCTCGGAGGTCAATGTATTCTGAGTACCGGTGACGTTAACGATGCGCTTATGACGTTCACACTCCCACTCACTTGGCTTATACATTTTGCTCCAAGCTTGCATTAATTGTACTTGCTGTTTTGATAACCTAAACCCATACCGCTCTTGCATGTATAGGTAGGTTCTCCCAATCATACCTTTTGCATGGTTGGGTGGCTGAACTTTACGTTCCTTGAAATCTACGATCATGTCGCATGAACCGTATTGTGTTGGCGTTCCGTTCCAGTCAGTAAAATTGAAATTTGACCGGTCGCCATTGATTTCGCCTATAGCCGGTACGAGGTTGTGAAGATCCGCCTCCATGATTTGGAATTGTTTATCTTTCTTACAGTTCTTACGTTTGCCCTGCTGCCAACATTGAAGCTGATGGCCGAATTGCCAAGCAGGGACAATATGTTCCCATTCGATCCTATTTGCTCGCTTCTCCTGCTTGCGAACATCATAGCCACATTGCTCAAGCTGTGGTATTCCTTTGTTTCCATACCATGTGATGGGGCACTGGCAATAGAAGCTTATTAAGTGATCATTGTAGATTTTTACGGCCACTTTTTTGGCTTCAGAAAAAGAAGAAGGCGGTTTTGCTAATGCCGAGAATGGTACGGTAAGTAAGAAAGATATAACCAAGAAGAGCTTCATCGTAGTGTCTTTGCCGCAAGTAGGAGCGACCCTCATATTGAATTATGTAACGTTAGAATGATGCCAAAAATATCAAGCTAAAGCCATTAGCATCTGATAGACCGTCCCTCAGAGTTTTTGCATTTGTATCAGTATACTACTCGAAACCGAAGTTCCATGATTTGATGGTTGTATCAGAGTTCAGAGATCCGATAAGTAGTCCAAACCAAAATGTTGGTCGTGAGTCTACTCTTTCTTCGCACTATTCAGTGTGTAAGACCAGTTTATATCTGTAAATATTTTAATTCATTTGTCTTATCAGTCATTTTTGACTGACCTTCAGTATCTGAGATACCCAATTACACGGTTTGTTCAGTCCATTTTCTTTTCAATTGTTTTTCTTTTTTATGGAGCCCTCTCATGGAAACATCGCCTTATTATGTGATGAAGCCAACCACTTTTCAGAAACAGAAAGTGCGTATTGGCCACCGGTTGGATTTAACCGAGTCGCAAGCACGACCGCTTATTCATGGTGGATTTTTAACAAACGATGTCAATGCGTCCCGTTACATTGCTGAACTGACGCATGAACTAAAAAACCTGACTTATGAACTGGGGATTGTGCAAGAAGAACTTAAACAATCTGAAGCAGAGTTAGAAAGTTTAACGCAATCGATTAAGGCGAAAGATGCACCGACCAAGGAGGATAACTAATGGCAGCACGCACTCAAACACCGGTTGCTCGAACAGAAGTGACCTTGCAATTTCCGATATTTTTTGAGGGAAAAGAACATACACAGATTTTGATTCGACGCCCGAAGGTAAGGGACATGCTCGGTGTGGAAGACAGTACGTCCAATGACGCCCAAAAAGAAATCGATTTGTTTGCCAATCTTTGTGAATGCTCGCCGGATTTAATTACTGAACTGGATATGTTGGACTACGCCAAGTTACAGGAAACCTATCAAGGTTTTTTATCTTCAAAGCGCAAGACGCCCGTAAAGCGTTAGTTGCGATTGCCAGTCACACGGGTTGGGGACTCTCCGAACTTCTAGAGCTAGAAGGCGAGGAAGTGTTGAAGTGGTTAGCGGTGTTGCCCAAATCGTGATAGCGACTTTATTTGGTTCTGCTTTTCTTTCTATTCAACTTGTTACTTGTATTTTTGTTATACGTGTCGTGTAAGAGTGTGTGATGGCTTCTCAGTTTAACGTTGCAATCTCTATTGGTGCGACACTGGGAAAAAGCTTTAAAACCGTCACGCAAGGTTCACAGGGGCAACTCAATAAACTCGGCGATAGCATTCGCAAAGTGAAGGATCAACAACAGGCGATTCGTAAGTTCGATCTGGATTCGACTCGTGTCAACGAAGCGAGAATTGCGTTTGCTCAAGCAAGCCAGAAGGTCAAAGACCTGCGGATGCAGGTGGCAGCTTCCAAAAATCCAACCAAAACATTACTCAATCAATACGCTCGTGCTCAGGAACGCAGCAATCGGTTGTCGGATGCATTAACCCGGCAGCGACGACGATTACAAGAAAGTCGTCAGGCCATGACTGGGTTGGGCTTGTCGACCCAGAATCTACGGCAACAAAATAAACGCCTGGGTGCCTCTGCTGACCAGTTAAATCAAAAATACCAACGCCTCGGCAATACCCTAAAAACGCAGCAACAGTTGCGAATGAAACGGGATCAAGTGCGTGGGGATCTGTTTGATGCTACGGCGATGGGGTTTCTTGTTTCCCGACCACTATCCACTGCAATGGATTTTGAAGACTCAATGGCCAAGTTGGGCGCATTGACAAAAGATGCGACCGAGGAACAGTTAACGGTATTAAATAAGGAGGCACAAAAACTAGGTCGTACCACCCAGTTCACCAGTTCTCAAACCGGTGATGCAATGGGGTTTCTGGCAATGGCTGGGTTTGATGCTGATGAGATTAAACAATCCACTGGCAATGTGTTGCAGCTTGCACAAGCATCGGGGGCGGATCTTGCGACCACAGCGGATATCGCGTCCAACATTATGTCGGGCTTCAATATTCAAGCTTCCGAAAGTCAGCGAATTTCTGATGTATTAACCAAAACGTTCACCAGCTCCAACACCACATTACAGATGCTCGGTGAAACCATGAAATTTGTCGGACCGGTGGCGGCAGCCACCAATACGGATCTGGAAGTCGCCGCCGCAATGGCCGGGAAACTTGGCGATGCGGGTATTCAAGGTTCGATGGCCGGTACGGCATTACGAACCATGCTGCTGCGCTTGTCTGCTCCACCGCGAATGGCGGCTGATGCTTTGGAACAATTGAATATTGTGACCAAAGACAGTACCGGTAATTTACGTTCTTTCCCCGAGCTGTTAAGAGAAATAAACGATGCAACATCCGAAATGGGAACGGGTGATCGAACGGAAATGATTAAACGGATATTCGGTACAGAAGCGGCGTCTGCTGCCGCCGTATTAATGGATCAGGCGGGCAAAGACAAACTGCAATCGTTTATCGCCATTCTTGGTGCATCGGAAGGAACGGCACAGCAAGTTTCACAAAAAATGAGCAACACCACCCGAGGCGCATTAAAACGATTGGGCAGCGCGTTGGAAAGCATCTCCATTGTTGTCGGTGGATTATTTTTACCTGCCATTGCTGCGGTGGCCGATGTCCTTGCGATAGTGGCGTCCGGGGTATCGTTGTTTGCGGAAAAGTTTCCGCTATTGACGACAGTGGTGGTGGGCGCGACCGTGGGCATTATTGGTTTGCGCATCGCCACCATTGCCAGCACCTGGACGTATCTATTTATGAAAAGTGCGTTGCTGGGGGTTAACACCACCTTTGGCATCACAGCCATGTTAACCAAACTCAATCAAACTGGATTACTGCGTTTAAATGCTATCGCCAGTTTAACGGCGGTGCGCACAGGGCTAATGACGGCGGCACAGTGGGCGTTAAATGTCGCCATGACGGCTAACCCCATTGGTCTCATTATTGCCGGTATTGCAGCACTCGGGGCAGCAGGGTATTTTCTGGTTACCCGGTGGGATACGGTTAAAACCTTTGTGATGGATTTTTGGCAAAGCCTAAAAGAAAAAACCAAAAACGCGGTGGGGTTTTTAATTCGATTTATCGGGAAATTACTTGATCCCTTTGGTCTACTCAAAAAGACCATCCAATTTGTTGGTGCGCTTTTTAGTGGTAACGATTCGCCAGAAATCAAACTGGGTGCGTCATCAAATATCTCGACTCTGGATGATGTTCAGCAGCGCACAGTCAACGCCGCCAAAACCGCGTCTCAGATTCAAAACTCTACCCAAGTCAACGCTTCAATTGTGGTTAATCCCGCGCCGGGGATGGACGAGCAAAAGATGGGCGAAAAAATGAAATTCATGTTGGAAGAGGAAATGCTTCGCGCGCAAGCGGATCAAAGAGGTGCGCTTTATGATTAATATGCATTCTTAATTGTATCGCGAAATGCAGTAATAAGTGCTTGATTGTTCAGTGAAAGGAAGCGTTCATGAACGCATCAAAAATAAAACAGGAAAGTAAAATGATAAAAAGTCACGCAATAGCCAACACGCAAGACAAAACAAAATATAGCACCTTCGTTGTATATGAATTTACATGCGATCATCTGGATGGGTTTGAGTTAGAACTCATTCAGGCGTCGATTCGACGATACTTAAATATGGTCGACCGAAGCGATGTTTGTACGCTTGTGGTGTTGATTGATTTGGAAAACAATGCGGATCATGCAGAAGACTGCAAATACTCCCTTGGCTATTATCGAGAGTATGACGAAGATACGGAGCGCTATCTTTGGACTATCGATCTAAATTCAACTATTGATTCATCTGAAAAACACTTCAGTATGAAGTGCGCGCTAGTAGATGTGAAAATGTAGGTCTACCATTCTCCCCAGAGGAAACTTCTCTGGGGATAACACCAAGCCTAAATACAAAACGCTCTCTGATAGCCGACTATATTACCCCCGTGTGTGCCGCAGTGTGGCCAGCGGGGCGACTTCTCTTCTTTCTTTGTATGTTTTCCAAAGGATTGAACTTTACGCCTAAAAGGGCGGGTATTTACTTTCAATCTTTCTTGCTTTAGCCGTTACGAATTGACTTGATTAACCTTCAGAACGAAGCGTTCATGTGTGCAAATAAACCAGATGGAGAAAACCATGAGCGATAAACACTTTACGGTATACGAAATTCATCATAAAAATTTGGAGGGTGATGATATAGCGATGTTGACTGAAATCGTTAGATCAAAAATTGAGTTAGGAGAAGTCAATCATTTCACTGATTTTACTGTTTTGATCGATTTTGAACTTGCCGTTCCCGATATGGATAACCCAAAGTATTCTTTGAATATTTTCACCGGGTGGGAAGAGGACTTTATGCGCTATTGTTGGACTGCGAGACTAAAGAATATTGACTCCAAATTGGAAGAGCGCGCTTTTGAAATGATCTGCTCTTTGGGTTAATGAGCCGCCACATGGATGTGGCTAATCTGTCTTCTTTATTCTTGACTTCAATTCATGATGAAGCGTTCATGGTGTTGATTAAACAATATGGAGTAAACATAAATGAAAGCGATTTTTTATAAAAAGAGTCTGCACGATTCCACATCCTTGGCACGTTTAGATTCAGATGCGCGAGATGCACTTATTAACTGGTTTATGATTTTTTCTGGAATGATGGAGGATTTGCATGCTCGGGCTTGTAAGGTAGATCTTTCTGACGTCGAATATCTACAAGGCTTTGATTTGGACGAGTATTGTATAATTGCAAATCGAGAATCGGATAATAACATTTCTGGTACAGTTTGGACTGGCTTTCTTACATTTAAAAATTCATCTGAAAATATGGTTTATGGCCGTATTACCTGTCAAATAGCATCCTAATACCTTAACGCCAAGCATTCCGTGCTTGGCATTTTTCCGTTTTATTTAAACATTATGAGTCAAGTGATGATGGCCCTAGGGCCGAACTATCGATTTTCCATTCAAACCGCTGCCTACCAACAACTCAAAATTACACGCAGTTTTCAGTGGGTATCTCAAGAACGAATATCAGAACGTCCAGCGAATCAGTTTATCAGCTTAGGTGAAAAATCACTGTCGCTGTCGGGGGTGATTTATCCCCACTATCGCGGTGGCCTAAAACAAATTGACGAGCTGGAGAAAGAAGCGGAGCAGGGAGTGCCTTTGCAGTTAGTCGATGGGTTGGGGGACGTTTGGGGACTCTGGGTGGTGCTATCGCTTGCGGATACCCGTTCCTTTTTTCTCCAAAACGGACAACCCCAAAAACAAGAGTTTGAATTATCACTGCGTTTTTATGGTTGGCAAATTGAAAATCGTCCCAGGAACTAAGTCTATGCAATATCGCACGCAAGAGGGAGATAGACTGGATCAAATCTGCACATGGTTCTACGGATTGAGCCGACAACATGTTGAAAATGTATTAAGCGTGAATCCTGGCCTCTCGTATTATGGTCCGCGTCTTCCATCGGGGTTGCTTATCGAACTTCCCGAATTTGATTCCAAAGCTCACGATCACCCTTCACCTATTCGGTTGTGGGATTAGCACTTAAGGTTTTCCACTTTTTTCTTTTCCGTTATTTCTACTATTTATTTTTACTTAGGAGGACACATGGCTGTCTATAAATATTGCCTGGATGATCACTACCACCACGCAACCGGTATCGCTATCCCAAAAACGGTCGAGTTTCATGATCAAAATGGTCAGTTGCGCATGCTGATTAATCAGCAGGGCGTGATCACGATTTATAAGAGTTATGCCTGGGATGGGTGTTCCCCCAAAATTAAAATATTTGATGTGGGGTATCTGGGAACGCCAGACGGGGCGCTACATGATATTACTGGCAAGCCCAAAACTTATTACGCTTCGCTAGTGCATGATGCGTTGTGTCAGTTTCTTGATCATCCGAATATGCCGTTTTCGAAATCCGTCATTGATGCACAGCTACTGATGCTATTACGTGAATCGGAATTCAGCTTGTCCTGGGTGTATTTTATCGTGGTGCGGGTGCTAGGCGGAGTGTATGGATGGTTAAAGCAAGCCTTATTTTAATATTTCTTTTCCTTGCTTTGCTCCTAAGTATCACTGAACTGGTCTGGTTCTTTCTCTGAATACGTGTGTTATGACTCCAGATTTTCGCTTAGAAGCCAACGATGACGATATCACCGAACTGATTCGCAAGCGCCTCATTTCTCTTCGTGTAACCGATGAGGCGGGCATAAAATCCGATGCGCTGGAAATTCAATTGGATGATGAGGGCAGTCATATTAATTGGCCGGAGACGGGCGCGGTACTGACCTTAAAGCTTGGTTACAAAGAAACCGGCTTATCCAAACTCGGATTGTATTCGGTCGATGAGGTGGAATATTCCGGTCCTGTGTTGCGGATGACGATTCGCGCAAAAGCGGCGGATATGCGCAAAACAATCAAAGCACAAAAAAAGCGGTTTTGGGAAGACACAACATTGTACGATGTGGTGAAAGCCGTCTCACCGGACGATTTAACACCGGGTGTCTCCCAAGCTTTACGAGACATTGGTTTTACTTACTTGGAGCAAAATAACGAATCGGATTTGCATTTTCTTACGCGTATCGCCAACGAAAATGGTGCAGTGGTCAAACCCACCAATGGCTATCTCATTGTGGCACCCAAGGGGGAAACCATATCCATTTCCGGTCAGTCGCTTCCTGTGACAATTATTCAGCCAAGTATTATCAAACGCTTTCGTTTCACCCAGGCTGAAAGAAATAAGTATGCCTCGGTCATTGCCTATTGGCAGGATACTGATAATGCAGAGAAACAACTTGTCCGAGTCGGCGAGGACGATCCGTCATTTGGCTTGCGGCATACATATCCCAATATTGATGAAGCGAAGCGAGCTGCTGCCGCTAAGTTTAAGCAGTTACAACGTGGCCTGGGTAATTTGGAATTAACCTTACTGGGCAACGCGGACATTCAAGCCGAAAGCCGAATTCGATTAGAAGGGGTGAGGCCACCCATTCAGGGCGAGTATGCCGTGACTCGAGTTGAACATACTTTCTCATCAAGAGGGTTTATCACCACCTGTTCGGCGGAAATACCCACCAGCTAGAGCCGTATGCTAAGCTGATACTGAGTGAGCGGAAAGGGATGGTTATGGCAATTCAGTACACGATCATTGACGAGCTGGAACTCGTTGTAACCAAGGCCGGTGGTGTCTTTACTGATGAAGAGCTAGTGGGGCATTTTACTCGCATAGTGGATGACCCCAAATTTAATGCAGAGTACTTTCGACTCACCGACCTTCGACAAGTACTTGAGTTTAGAATCACCAAGGAGGGAATTCAGGAAGCCGCTCGGCGTGTGCCTTTCGACAGCCACTCCATGACAGCGCTAGTCGCATCAGATTCTTTTGATAAACAGCTCGCAACTCTATGGGGCGTGATGGCGACCCACTCAAACGCCTACTTTTTTATTACCCACCAGTTTATCGAAGCGTTGATCTGGCTTGGTCTGGAAGCCAAGGAACAAGCGATTCGATCCTACCTAAATTCCCTCAATTGATTCCCATTTTTTTATGCTTACTCAGTCTATTGATAACCCGTAGTTAAGTGATTGTGCGAAGTCTGGTTGTGCTAATCTTCCCAATAGGGGAGTTGGCAAACTATGACGATTGAATACACTATCCTGGAAGACTTGGAACTGGTTGTGTCCCGAGTTTACGGGACATTTACTAACGATGAACTGTATAACCACTTCAGTGTTCTGGCATCAGATCGACGTTTTTGTCCACGCTACTCGTTACGCTATGTCTCTCAGATGCAAGTCACACCGGATGGGATTAAACAAGCGGCAAAGCGTAAACCTTTTGATAGTCTTTCGGCAACGGTGTTGTTGATTCCCTCTTCCTATGAAAAAGGTATGGCGCATTTTTGGGGGGTGCTTTCTACCTCATCCAACGCGTATTTTTACGTGACCGATAATGTTGATGACGCACTAGAACGGCTTGGGATTAGTGCAAAAAAACCGAATATTGAGCCACACCTCTATTCCCCATCCAAACAATCTGCACCTTTATAATTCTCGCTTCCTCAATATATACGTTACGGCAGCCCTTTGCCTTTCTAACCTTGAAACATGCTTTCATTTGGGAAGCGTTTTTGTAAGATCGCATTTGCATTATTCATCAATCGCAGTGAAAAATAGGACAATATGGCACCATTGTTATCGCTATCTTCCTGATTCGGTGAGGGATCTAAACAGAGATCGATTAGCTGACAAAAATAGAGTTTTGTTTCTGAGGGGGTGGCAGTTTTAGTCAACGGATGCTCCAGCCACTGCATACACAGATACTCGAAGTCACGCAGTAATTCGTTGACCGCTTCGTCGTCAATACCATATTCGTTTTCTCTGTTTGATATGGATTCTTTGTTCTGCACCGTATCTGGCCTTGATTTAATATGTAAATAATTAGAAAAATATATATTTATTAGTAGTCACTATTATTTAATTGGGTAATTTGATTATTCTTTGAAGAGTGTTGAATTAGTATCTGTATTTTTTGATTGGGGCTTTTCAATACTTTACTTGTAACCGAAGACGCAAGATTAAGACAAAACGAAAGATATATCGATAATACGTGATAAACCTAAAATAAAAAAAGTCCGCCACCAGGAGAGGTTCTTCATATGGCAGACTTAAGACAACCCTCGGTATTTGAGCCCTAATTACATTGGAGAGTGATTCTCGAGGATTGTTGAAAAAGGGGGGTATGTCTAAGGAATGTTAGTTTTGATCTTTTAGTCTTATCGGAGTTTATCCAGGGGCGATAACAACACTCCGGAAGACCATTCCATGACTGTACTAACGGAATGAGGTCGTTGTCTTCGGGGTTAAGAGTAATGGTTTGGATATACTCTAAGTCAGGGTCGTACCGCCAAAAGTATTGGCCTGTATTGGAGTGTTTATCAAAGACAAATCTTGCTTTGTTATATTTTCCATAAAAGGTATCATTCCGTATATTGTTGAACATATATCGTAAAAAATCGACATCGCCTTGTTTGACTCTACGTTGATCAATTTTGTATGAATTAGCACCAGTAGTTCCCATTCTGAATATCTCTCGTCCTGATCTTTTAAAAAGCACATCAATAAAAGCATATCTGTATGAAATCCCCTCATTTTCAATAATCAACCAATTGCTGATCAACTTTGTTTGGCTTAGAATTGATTTTTGCATGCTCTGTCTCTCTGACGATTCAGTGAAATATGTGAAGTGGATGTTTAGTTGCTATCCCTATTGTTCTTCAATCTTTTCCCCATAGTCCCTTCATAAAGTAATTTCTCAAGACTGATTTCCTCTCCGTCTATTGTTTTTTTTCCTTTTACAAGTTGATAAACAAAAATAACATTTGAGGGAGGAACCCATCCCTGCTTGACCCATTGTGACGCTGCGCTTGTACTGACATTGCATGCTTCTACCAACGCCCGCTGTTTTTTAATGATCGACATTACCTTGTTAAATTCGGTTCGTATTTCTTTAAATCCTTGCATAATTTAAGTCTTTATAGTCCTTTGTTTTGACGCGCTATTCTTTTGTGTGGCGCAAAATGTATCTGAATCTACTAACGCCATATGGCTGATATAGTTACATTGGGAAAGTCCGTAATAACTATGTTGGAGCTAGTATGAAAGTGAACGAAATATGGCTAAATGATCATATGTATCGCTACTCAGTCTATAAGAATCATCAAATTGAATTCCCCTTAGGTGTATTTCTTATAGGGAATCTACAAGAAATTGAGTCGGTTGAATTTTTTTCCGAGTATTTCTCAAAATATCTAAATTTGTATGTGGTGGAAGTTCCCGGTACTGGATTAACAAATCCTCTTTCGGCGACATACTCCATACAGGAGCAGGCAAAGTTGCTCAAAGAATTCTTAATAAGAATGGGAATACCATACGCACACTTACTTGCATTTTCATATGCAACGCCAGTTGCCTTAGAGCTTTGTCTGGCATGGGAAAACATCATTACTTTGTCTATGTGTGGTGGTATGGCAGGCATTCCCGAGCCCTCTAGGCTAGATACAATGGCAATTTTGGGCGATGCGATTCGAAATCGTAAAAAGTTTGCAGATGCTTTTATTGATGGGTTAACTGTTGAGGATAAAAGTATTCCCAGAGGTAAAGCTATTTCACGCAGCGCGCGACAAAAAGTACATAAATACACGGAAAACCAAATTAGATGTTTCTGTGAGAATACCGTAAGAATTCTTTCATACAGTCCTTCTGATTTATCGAAAATTGATATTCCATGCTTACTTTTCATTGGGAAAGAAGACCCTTATGTTACCGAGAAAAATGCACTAGATTTAGTCAATAAGCTACCATTTTGTGAATTTGAAATGATTGAAAATGCTGATCATTTGGTTCACTTAGAGTTTCCAGAGAAAACAGCAAATCTTATGGTAAAGCTGGCAAAAGAATACTCTGGACTTTCATCTAAAAGTGCTCAAATTCAAACTGTAATAGTGGCTTAATTGATGAAGGTAATAATGAAATAAACAGGGGGAGAAGACAAATTAAACGAGGGAGTATCTTTTTGTTAGTAATTTACACTCATTTTAACGAATCATTCTAATCTGAGTGGAGTGTAGATTTGCCATGTTGGAAAGGATGCCAACAAAGTGTTTTTTATGACTTTGTTCAAGATGTTTCATTAAAGCAACAAGTTTTGTTTCTCTTATGTGTTGTACTTTTCTCATTGTGTGGAACTGAGGGTAGGTGGCCATACTTGAGGTAAATGGCATTGCATCGGTTAGCTTAAAACCAAGTTTTAAACGCGCAGCTATGTCTACAGGAAGAGGAACGGGATTCTCCGGGTTTTCACATTGTTTATAGCGATAGGTAGATAAATTTAGAATCTTTGCGATTGTTTCAATGCTCAAGCTGTTTGTTTTTCTGAAATTGTAAAATGCGAGCGCAACGGATCTATAGTAATCTTCTGCAAACTTGTTGATGCAAATGGATTTGGGAAACAGGAAGTCATTATCGTCGTAATCTTCGAGTGATCCATATTTTTCTCGAATACTTTGAATCAGCAAATTTGCTTCATTTTTCTGGCTTGGAGATAAGTATTCGTATAAGAAATCCAATAATAATCTGTATTGTTTTTTGGGTAGTATTCCGCAGTGAATCATAGCTTCAACGGACTCTTCATCCATTCCTCTATATGATTCTCTGATTTTAAGCCCTCGATAAAAAGATGGCATCGGTACCATCGTTAACCAGCTAAATGCTGCAACCATATGCAGTGGGCGCATCTTAAGGTAGCTGGGCTGCAGATATTTTTTCCATGTGGTCAGCGATATGTTGTCAAATCGAGATTCTAATGTGTTGAAATCCCATTTCTGAATTTTCCTAATATAAGACATCGACATAGAAACTGCGACATTTACATCGGATAGCATGGCATTGATGTGTTCGAGTTCGTTATCACTTACAGGTTCTACTAACTCCAAGGTAGCTTCTCCTCACAAGTTGATCGAGAATTTTTACTGCATTTCGAAGGGGTGTGGATGCTAGCTTGCAGTAAAAGTCATCGTCAACTGGAATTATTGATGGACACAAAATTTTGTTAAATTTGGCGTTTATCTCCTTATCTTGCTTGATTGCAGGTGTGTTAGTTGAAATTGTCTTTCATTGGTATCGGTGTGTTTTCTCTATTTTTTTGATTTGTAAAATTTATTAGGTTTAAAAGTTCGACGATTTTCATAAATTATTTTTGATAAAATATTAGCTGTTAAGGTTTTTGTGGAAAGTAATTGCTTTGCAATTATTGTATGACGGTTGGTTATTGAGATTACTTCTCGTTTAAAGATGTAATAAAGTTTCTCTGGTTTATTGTACTTTCATTATTGAACCCATGTTCAAGTATAAAGAATGTTGTATTGAATGGATTTCCTTTAAATAATTCATTTTTAATGCGTGAATAAAAAGTAGTCAAAAGTTAAGCTGAGATTGATAATTTTCATAAAACGATATAATTTGTATTATAAGGTATTGCTGATGTTTATATATTTGTTTAAAGTCGAGTTGTCTTGGAAGCTGACTTGGTTTTTATCAGTTACTAAGTAATATAATCTGTTTGGCGTAATAATTTTTGCGAGCCATATCGCGCCACCTAGTTTATTATTTTTATATTTTTTTAAAATACACACTTTTTCTCAAACACAAAAAGTGTGTCAATCAGGGTGATAGGATATTGGGGTTGGTTAAATAGCTAACATACCTGTTTATGTTCTATTGGTATTTGGTCTAGGGATGGATGTGTTTTTAAAAGCAATTGTCGTATTCCGCGGTTTTTTTCTGCCAGTGAGGGTTGGATATAGCTCTCATATCTTTTCTGCTAAGGGACGACATTATTCTAACGCATTTCTATTGCCTATTTTGGCTAATAAAAACTTTATAAGCTATTCCCGCTTAATGGCTATTTACATGAAATGAATGTAGTGTAATTTTCATCTCTCCTGGTGTTACTGGATTTGTTTTATATAGAGTGAAACTACGAAGAAAAGTTTTGTATTGTGTAGATGGCATAGAAACTATACGTTTTTTTGTTTTATATTTTGTAATGAATAGTTGGTTTTTTAACTATAAGTTTGTGATTTCTGGTTATTCTTTATGTGTTTTCAACACCATATGTTGTTTTTGAGGTGTAATATGTTTTTTATGAAAAATAAGCTATTTCTTGTCGTTTTTTTGATTGGTTTTTCTGCATTCTTGTACGTGTATCTTATCGGTGGGGAGTCCGATGTTCATAAAAAAGACATCGCCGAAAGCGAAAAAAGTGAGCTTTTAGATGTGCCTGATTCGTTAGAAGAAAAACTTATCTCCACGTCTGTAGAAAGAGATTCGTTGTACCTCTCCATCTCAAAGCAAGATGTTGATCAGGGTAATAAATAACAGGTTTTTAAGGGATTGATATGTCTAGTTTATCCAAAAAAATAATCGCATTAACTTCTATTTTATTTGCTGGGGTTTCTTCAAATTCGTATTCCGAAGAGATAAGGGACTATTACGCTGAACCGGGATTACATCCGTTTAAAGAGAGCCTGAATCAGAGTTTTAACGAGCATATCGATCCGTTCAGTGGGACTCTCCAACTAAAATACACCGATATTCATATCCCCGGTAATGGTGGAATGGATATCAGTATTAACCGTTCTTATACCAGCCTCCAGCCTAGTGATATCAATGTCGCTGCAAGTGATTCACTTATGAATATGGGCTTGGGGTGGACCATGCATTTTGGTCGAATTGTTGCGCCTAAAAGCCATATTGATAAAGTGTGTAACCAATCAAATCATGCCGAAACAGTACGCGATAACCCCTCTTTAGAGCTTGGTGATGGTGCGCGAGAACAGCTGGTGCTTAGCGCTTTTCATCTGAGTACAACAAATACCCTGATTACAAAAAGCAACTGGAAAGCACAATGCTTGGTATCGGACAATGGTTTCGAGGTCACTAGTCCTTCCGGCATAAAATATACTATGGACAAGTTCTATGGTGCTGCATGGTATACCTCGAAAATCGAAGATTTAAACGGCAACTGGATCTCCATTGGTTATGGCACCAATGCCGTTGGAAAACTATATATCGATAAAGTGTTCCGAAAAGAAGAGGCGACTGAAATAGGTGGCAACCCTGAAATCCCGGTAGTCACGTTTGAATACGAAAACCTAAATACTGAAGCATTAACCATTAGTGCCATTGTTGCAAACGGTCAGCGCTGGGAGTATGCCTATGAGGTTATTCCAGATTATATGCAACCTAATATCAAGAAGCTTGTTTCTGTTACGCGGCCTGATCTACAGACGTGGCAGTATTTCTACAATAGTCGAGTTATAGATCCTGATTTAACCGATGGGATCGATGAAGCGGATATGGGCAGCTATTCGATCAATAAGGTTGTTTACCCTTATGGTGCGAGTATTGACTATACCTACCAGAAAGTGAAATTTGAAAAACCAAAAAACTTTTTGTACCAGCCAGCACCATTCGTCAGTGTTAAAACCAAAACACTTTCGGGCAATAACGTTGCTCCGGGTGTTTGGACGTATGAATTCTTCCCGATGAGCGTGCCGTTTGGATCAATCATTCCTGGTAGTGGGCTTCGTCATAAATACGATATGACAAAGGTAACATCCCCTACGGAAATCATTCAATTCTATCACTTTGGACTGTCATACTTCGAATACAAAGATGCAAATCAAGACTGGTATTTATCTTCTGTACCTCCTCGGTCGGTGGGTTTAAAAGTGGGAGAAGAGGTGTTTTCTTTAGATGGTCAGATAAAAGAAAGACGGCGCTGGGAGTGGGGTTATCGAAAAATATCCGATGAGGATTACAATCATGCGGCGATTAGCCAGCAATTTAAGGATGATGTAACTTACGCGCCTATTCTTTTATGGGAAACGCAAGATCGGGAAGGGGACATTATCAATGACACAGGTAATGGGAATTACTCAACCATAAGTGATGGAGACTTTTCCACACGTCACAGAACCAATTATTCACACTATGACCAATATGGAAATCCAGGAAGAATTCTGGAATACACAAATTATGGCGTAACAGACCAACAAAACTTATGGCAAGCCTGGGACGGCAACGACAAATTAACCGTCAATACTTACAATAATGATACTAATCAATGGTTAATTGGTTTGCCTGCAAAGCAAGAATTCTACGCTGTTGATGCGGGGAGCGCAGGGCCTGAAGGTGTGAGTTTAAATACACCGATAGGTGAAGTTTCAAACAGTTATTACAGTAATGGATTGTTGGAAAATACAACCGAGTTTGGCCGAACAACGTCCTATACCTATTGGGAAACCGGTGATGTACTTTCTAAAACCGACCCCAGCCTTACGCGAACGGAGTATCACAATTACAGACGTGGTATTCCCCAAATGGAATACCATCCAGAAGGCGTGACCCTGGAACGAGTGGTCAATAGCACGGGGACTATTGCTTCAGAAATGAATGGGAAGCGCGATACGACCAGTTATCTTTACGATGATCTCAATCGAATTACCCAAATCACACCACCAATTAATCAAATCACGACCATCCGCTACGCATTAGAAGACAGAGTGATAACCCGTGGCGGGTATCAGCGTACAGACGTGCTTGATAGTTTTGGGCGAGTTATTAGTACAACACACCGTGCCGATGGTATAGCAAAAGTCGTCACGGATATCGAATATGATACTCGAGGCAATATTGTCTTTCAGACTCATCCTCTCGATCCTGCGGGTTATTTCAGAGAAACATATCAAATTCCTGTTGGTACCAAAGGCACGCAATACCAATTTGATGCACTCTCCCGGTTAACCAGTGAAACGGATTCTGCCGGGTATACGGAAACCTACAATTACGACGATACAACGGTTATCTACAAAGATAAATATACGATTGAAACAACAAAATACTATCGAATCTTTGGTGTAAATAGGGGTTCATCTGTACCGATCATGTCTTATTATCCAGAAGACATTGCGGTTTTTATTGGCGTAGACACTTTTAACAATAAAAAAGGTGTTTTTCAGGGAAAATACGATCCACAAAATGGCAATCAAATTATCGATGGTGTTTCTCGTTATTATCAGTATGACGAACAGTTTAATCTGGTTGCGGAGCAGGATGCGGAAGTTGGCTGGACACACCACGAATATGATGATGAAGGGAACCGAATCAGGACGTATGTTGGGGAAAGTGACATCCTGCCGGTCACTCATGAAGAGAAAACCATTTACACCTACGATGAACTCGACAGAATTAAAACCATTACCTATCCGCGTGGTGACTCAACGGGATATGTCTACGATTTAAACGGCAATGTTGAACGTATTTCAACGGAAGATTCGGTATTGGATTATGTGTACGACAAAAATAATAATCTGAAGTCCGAAACCCTAACCTTAACCATGGAGTTTGATGCTCCTCGTGTTTACTCAACACAGTATACTTACGATTTGCTGGATAATTTAGCCTCCATTCAGTATCCGAGTACTTTATTGGTGGATTACGCCCCGGATCCTTTAGGGCGAGCAACCAAAGTCGGGATTTATGCTTCCACTATCCATTATTACCCGAGTGGGCAGGTGAAAAGTTTTACATCAGGTAATGGTGTTGTCACGGATGTCACGCTTGATGATCGGTTGATGACAAAACAAATTAATGTCGGCACGGATGTCGTGCAGCTTGGGTATAATTATGGGGCCACCGGCAATACTAGATCTATTGTCAATAGTCTAGATTCAACCTATACAGTTTCCTCTTTGTATGACTCCCTAGACCGTTTAACGCAAACGAATAGTCAATCTAAATCAAAGAAAAGAGAGTACCAAGGTTATGATCAGTACGGAAATTTGTACACACGTAATGAAGATTATCACATCTATTCACTTTCTTATAATTTAACAAAATCGAAGCTGAAAAAAGTTTTAGTTGAAACAGATGTCGCTTTTTCAAGTGTTGTATCTGAAACGCACTATAACTACGATCGCTATGGCAACGTCAATGAAAAACAGTATTACATTGGTACAGGCTTTCAAGGTCGTACTCTAGAACTATCCGATATTATTCGATATCAATTTGATGACGCTTCACAGCTTCTCGAATTATCCACTTCCGTAGGCTCCCCTACACCCGAAGCCGATATGACCTACCGCTATGACGGTAATGGGCAACGGGTGGTTCAAAAAGATAACCAAAAATATGGGCTAACGTATAGCGTCCATACTAAATCTGGCCAACTTCTCTATGAAGATAGTATTTATGAATGCACGTCTACAGACTACATTCGCTTGGGTTCCTCTGTTATTGCACGTTCGGTGGATGTGCATACCGATATGGCGTTGGACGCAGACATGGATTTAATCCCTGATTGTATTGAATTGGCTGTTGGCTTATCGCCTTCCGATACCTCGGATGCAGGAAAAGACAAAGATGGAGATGGAATACTGAATCTGGTTGAGTATGAACAGCAACATTCGTATATTCAATATAAGGATAGCGATGCCGATGGCATTACGGATGATATTGAATTGGCTTATGGTACCAATGCCTTAAGAAAAGACACGGATCTTGATGGTATTGATGATTTGGTGGAAGTGGAGGCGGGATCTAATCCATTGGGAGATGGTGAGGCGCTGGATACCGATGGTGATGGACTGACAGATATTCATGAAAAGTTATTGGGAACTCTCATCGATAATCCTCACTCGGATGCGGATCCATATGATGATAGATTTGAATTTGCTTTCGATCTTATTCAGGGTGTGCATGATAATTTGAACCTGACGTTAGATACGGATAACGACGGCATTCCAGATGATATAGAAACACGATTAAACCTGAATCCAAATGATTATGCCGATGGCTTTCAAGATCTGGATGGAGATGGTTACAGTAATATTCAGGAATATGTGGGTGTAACCAAGCCCAATAATCCCGGTTATCATCCTGGAAAATTTGAAACACTATGGGAAATAAGCCCGACCAGTTGGTCAATCAGTCCATCGACAGATAATCAAGCGCTTGCTGAAAACCTGTTTAAGGCATCTACCTTGTCTTTTGGTTACGATGGCTATCTCTACCTGGCAATAAACAGTGATGATAATGAATTTCAGATTCAACGAATACCTCTCTCTGGTACGACAAACGAAATACTGTATACCGGTAGCGGTTTGGTATACGGTGCTCCCGTTGTTGGACCTCAAGGAAACCTCTTTTTAAGTGTAAAGAATCAGAATGGTGGCAGGATTGTTGTGCTGGATAAACTTGGTAACGCTGTTCAGCCAGATTTTATTGATTACACCGATTCGTTTTTCTCTTCGATTGCTATCAACACCTCTGGCGAGCCAGTAGTGGTCTCACAACAGGGCAAAGTGTATTCACAAACACTTTCAGATACCGAATTTCAGTTACGGTACTCGATTAACGATGCGGTGAGTGCCTCACCGATTATTGATCGGGATGGCAATATTATTATTGGTACGCTTCACAATGGTCTTGTGTCTCTGAAATCAGATTACACACTAAACTGGCAGTATGCCCTAAATACGGAAATACATGCGGCCGCAGCAGTAGATTACATTGGCAATATTTATGTTGGTGCAACGGATGGTGCGGTTTATTCATTCAATAAAAATGGGCAGCTGAACTGGCAGTTGGATTTGAAGGGTGGTTCCATCACTGCGCCTGTTACAATCGGAGAAAGTGGCAATATTTATGTGGTGAGCGGTGGTGCGGCAAGAACTCGAACCTTATGGGTGATATCAAAATCTGGCGGAATACTTTGGAGTAAATCCATAGATATTTATACGGAATATGGAACGAGGAGCGGATTTGTCAAAGCCGACATTGAAGCACAGAAAACGGTTCAGGAAGCGTTTGGTAATGTCTATGTCAGTCATGCCCAAGGACTGTTTGTCTACAAGGCTGCATCCGGTGATTTGCTGAGCTCCTGGACGCCGGAATTGCACGAAGGCGCAATGTTTAGCTTGAGTCCGCTTATTTTAAAAGAAGGCACAGTGTTTATTCCTTCCGTTTATCGACGGTTTTCTGGGCCCGGTTGCAGCTTTGGCTGTTATACGCATGGGCATCTGCAAGTCTTTGCATTGGCACAATCCATACCTGCAAATAGTCGCGCTCAACGTTCCTGGTATACCGCGCAAAATAACCCACATCGAACTGGGAACCAGTGTCAGTTTGCTGATTTTACTTTGGGTAACACGGCTACTGATGATATGGATAACGACGGAATCCCCGATTGTTCTGAGCACTTAGCGGGCTTAGGTGGAAGTAATCCGAATGATGCATTGGAAAATTGGGATGAGGATCAGCTAAATAATTTACAAGAATATGAAGCGGGGACGGACTACTTCCTTGCCGATACGGATGGCGATGGTGTGTCTGATTACGATGAGGTCATCACCCATCAAACTGATCCGCTATCGAACAAAGACGATGATGAGGATGGTTTACCAAATGATTATGAAACGGCGCATAATTTAAATCCGGCAGTGAAAAATACTCTTGATTCAGATGGTGATGGGTATCCAGATAGTATTGAATTCTTAACTGGTACCCATCCAAACTCGATCAGCGATTTTCCCCAAAATGGCCAGTCGCTGTGGCGACACGATTTTCCTGTCGAAAATATTATTGTCAATGGCATTGATACCCGTGCTGTTGTAGATGATAAGGGTGCGGCTTATGTTAAACCTGTAGGTAAAACGGGATCGGATGCCAACCCTGTATATCGAGTTACCTACGATGGTGCTTTATCTGTCGTGCAATATTCTACTAAAAGTAGCCGTGATTCCTTAACTATCGATGGTATCGGAACCTTATTGATTGGTGATTATGCAATCGATGAAAATAATAATAGGGTGTCTTCTTACGGTGATGTCTATTCCTATTTTTCAGATATGTCGACTGACTGGCGATACTATGGTATCGGTGAAATTGGTATGCAGTCCATTGCCATTTCTGCTCAAGGAACCCTGCATTTTACCGATGATCAAGCCAATCTATATGCGTTAACCCAGTCTGGAAATGTACTCTGGATATCGACTCTTGATAGTGTGATTACGACATCACTTGCGATCGATGAAGTGGGTACCGTGTACTTTGGTGATGCGTTGGGCGATTTCTACGCGGTAAACGCTGCCGGTGAAATTAAATGGAAGTATTCCGTTGGCACAAAAATAACGGGCTCACCGGTCATCGGTTCGGATTCCCGTATTTACTTTGGTGATGAAGCGGGGCAGTTACATACCCTAAGTCGAGACGGTGTGGTATTACTGTCACCATTTGTTACCGGGAATGCGATTACCTCGACGCCTGCTGTTGCCGCAAACGACGATGTGTACTTTACCTCTACCGATGGCTTTTTATATGCTCTCGATGTGAATGGCGTTGAAAAGTGGCGGAAGAATTTTGGTATTGGATTAAATTATTCGCCGGTGATTACACAATACGGTGTATTAATTATCGAGTACTTAGATGGCACGACTCAGTCAGAAGTCATGACCGGTTTGGTCACCGACTCGGGTGGTCCGGCGAAAACCCCGTGGCCAATGCATAGCCATGATTTGGCTGGGAGTTCCTATCAATGTCGGTCGGATAAAAAAATCCTGGGTAGACACGATAGCGATGATCAGGATGGCGATCTTTTGCCAGACTGTTATGAATTTATTCATCATCTCAATTATGAAAATGAAAATAACGCAACGGGTGATGAAGATGGCGATTTATTGTCAAACTACGATGAGTATCTCAATAAAACCAGCAGCCAAATTTCAGATTCGGATGGGGATGGTCTTTCGGACTATGAGGAGGTTGGATTAAATACCAATCCGCTGTTGCTCGATAGCGATCATGACGGTATACCCGATGCGAAGGAACAGGATTATGGCCTGAATCCAGCCGTATACAACGAAGAGGCTCTGGTCGATGTTGATGAGGATAAATTTAGCTTACGTGAAGAGCTTTTAGTTGGCACATTACCTGGTGATATCACCAGCTACCCATTATCAAATTCCGATGATCGGTTAGTTCGTAAATTGCATTTGGATGTCAAGTCCACCGCTCAATATGCGCCCTCTACGGTGATGGACAGTATGGGTACCACCTATACCGTTTATTCTAATGTTGTTAAGGCGATATATTCTGATGGTGTGGTGAAGTGGACGGCTCGTAACAATTATAATTACGTAGGATGTGTGCCAAGCATTGGGCCGGATAATAAACTTTATTTAGGCTGTAAAAATGCTATTTATCGTTTGTCTTTGGATACGGGGGTTTTGGAAAAATCATTTGATTTAAGTGTGTTCCCGGAGATATCCAAAGAGGAGTTATCAGCCATTACACATGGAGAAAATGGCTTGGCGCTGTCTGCTGTTGGTCTTGGTTCGAATTCACAGCAAATTGTGTCACTCAACCTCTCTGGTGATACGGCAATATTGAACTGGGACTATGAAATCGGTGAATATTTTGATAGCCCATTTAATTCTCCCATTTTGGATGTTGACGGTAGAGTGTATTTTTCTGATTTATCTTCAACCTATGCCCTTTCCGATCAGGGTGAGCTTTTATGGCAAACGTCAACACCAGGCGGAAAGACATTGTTAGTCGATATTGGGCATAGACATCTATGGGTGAAGACTGATAACAATCTACTTAAGATAGATAAATACAGTGGGAAAGTGAGTAAAAGTATTTATTTTTCCTCGGGGATTAAGTCAGACAATGTGGTTGTGGATAGGGATAAAAATATTTATTTATGTCTAGGTGGTGGTTACTTAAGTTATTCGATTGTGAGTCTGGATTTTCGAGGGGAAGAGCGCTGGCGAATTGGTACCCCTGGATCATCAAGCTCGGGAACATGCTCTCTGCAAATTGCAGGCGGGGATACGCTTGTTCAAGGAATCGATCGGCACCTTTATGCCTATGATGCCTCGAATAACGGAGCGCTAAAGTGGGATATGCCGATAAAAGGTAAGAAGGTAACGACGTTATCTGAAATGGATGGAATGATAAAAGTATACAGCGATATGGGGGAGGTGTTTTCGTTTATTGATGATAGTAAACCGTCGAATGGTTATGTCGTGAATGGTGTTAGTCATAATACGGCCGGTTCAGCTAGTAAATGCTTTGCCAATGGTCGTTATTATTCGACATCGACGCATTCAGATACTGATGGAATTTCAGACTGTGTTGAAGTTCGATATGGAATGGATCCAAATAACTTGTCTGATGCAAACCTGGATTCGGATAATGACGGGATAAAAAATGGTATCGAAATTCAGCAGGGCTTTGATCCCACCGATCCGGACATGGATAACGACGGTGTTTTAGATGGTGAGGAAGGTGTTGCGACAACCTCACCTTATCTCGCCGATACTGATGGCGACGGAATTCCTGATCGTATTGAAATTGATACGCTAGGATTGAGTCCAACAGATGCTACCGATGCCCTGGCGCAAAGCGATACAGATGGGTTTAGTAATCTACAAGAAATCCTGGCGGGAACGAGTCTGTCCGATGGTCTGTCTTCTCCAGGTAATGGCGACGTGCTTCTACAAAAAGACTACACATCGATATACGGTGGCACCACAGTTGATGAACATGGATATGTGTATTACGTTGGATCAGAAGGGTTGGTGTCGCTCAATCCAGATTTAAGTGTTCGTTGGATATATCCCATGCTGGTTTCGTATCCGCTTTCCCGTCAACCACCTATGGTGGATCAGAACGGAAATATTTATGCATTTGCCGATGCGATTTACTACTTGAATAGCGAAGGTGAGCTTATTTGGCGGGCCGGAGTAAATGCTAATAACTGTTTAGCATTTAGTCTGTCAGAGGATGGGTCACTTTATGTCGTTACGGGTCCAAACTACTTTTATAAAATTGATAGTTTCGGTTCTATTCAATGGACGGAAAATCTGTATGACCTTACGCAGTCCAATGAGACGGCTTATCATCTGGTTTCCTCCGCTGATGGAAGAACTGTTTATTTTAATTTTTATTCTTTTCTTTATGCCTATGACACCGTTTTAAGGAAAGTAACATGGAGACGAGACGACCTTACGTTAGCTGAGAAAGCTTTTGCCTTTGCGCCTGATGGAGGTCTTTATGTATTAGGCATAGACGGAAATCTACGTAAACTGGATCCTAATACCGGTATTGATCTATGGGCATCTCCCGTTGCACTTGTCGCCGGTCGAGGAAACGAATTCGTGCTCGATGATCACGGCAATATTTTTGCTTACGGTTACAGTGATTCATCTTTAAGCGTGGTTTCTTCTGATGGGCAATTACTGGGGAGTTTGCCAACTAATCATAAAGGAAGTTTTAATTTAATCTCTGGTGCTGATGGTTTTGTGTATCTGCTTTCCGGTGGGTCATATCAATACGGGACAGCATACAATGTCATTTCTGCGTTTAAAGTGAATGACTCGCAAATCCCTGTGAATGTGTGGGAGCAGTTATTGCAAACCAATCGGCAAATTCTGAATCCATCGATAGGCAACGATGGTACGATCTATGCGACTCTTCGTGGTAATACGTCTTCCATACTCGTGCTGGCCAATAATAATCCTGGTCAATCACACAGTGTGTGGTCAACGAAGTATGGTGCTTATGGGGGAGTAAACTCGCACCGCAATAACCGTGTGCCTCACCGCATTGACATCACTCAGCCTGTTCACAATAGTAAACATGATGTGAATAACCCGTTGGCGTTGTCTGGTTCAGCATTGAATGAATCGGGTATAGATGTGAGTGACAATATTCGATGGTATTCCAGCCGAGAAGGGTTGCTCAGAACGGGAAGTACTCCACCGAGCGTTCAATTAACGTTAAAAGGCGAGCATTGGATCTATGCGCGAATAGAAGATGATGTTGCCGGTTTTGTGGATACGGCACTGACTAAAGTCACGGTAAATGGCAATACCGCGCCGACCATCTCAATTACTGCGCCAGGGGATAATGCGAAATATAAAGTCAATCAACGTATTTACTTCACGGCCACGGCAAGTGATCAGGACGATGATGACACCATATTAATGCAGAAAATTCGTTGGGAATCGAACTGGGATGGGGAGTTCTCGCAAGGTGGTTCGAGTATCAGCACAACAGCGCTCACTGCGAATACACACATTATTACCGCGGTCGTCACCGACAGTGACAACGAAACCACGCGCAGTGAACCGATTACGGTTATTGTAAATTCGCCGCCGACGGTTGCCATTACCGCTCCTGGAAATGCATCGTCCTTTATTCAAGGGGAAAGTATTCAATTCATAGCTCAGGCGAATGATATTGAGGACGACGATGTCACTTTGTCGCAAACGATCAAGTGGCGTTCAAGCCCGGTTGATTATTTGTCGAGTGTTGTTGGAGGGGCTATTCAAGTCAGTAATTTACCGCTTGGTGAACATCAGATTATCGCGGAAGTAGTGGACTCGGCAGGTGACTCCGCTGTGAGTGCGGCCATTACCGTAACGATCAATGAGCCGCCAAACAGTATTCCTGATGTAGCGATCACTCAGCCTGGAAACAATACGTCCTTTGTTCAAGGGGAAACCATTCATTTTGTTGCCAGTGCAACCGATGCGGAAGACGACGACACCATTCTGTCTCAAAATATTAAGTGGCGCTCGAACCACGATGGAATATTAACTGTGACAGGTGCATCGGTGAATGTGAATTCGCTATCGCCAAACGATCACAGCATTACTGCTGAAGTAACGGACAGTGCGGGTGGGACCGGTGTTAGCTTACCCATTCTCGTGAAGGTCAGCGCAATACCCAATACTCTGCCAACGGTGAATATTACTGGGCCGGGCACAGGCAGTACCTTTATTCAAGGTGAAATGATTCACTTCACTGCACAAGCGACCGATGCCGAAGATGACGATGCGACTTTGACGCAAAGTATCCAGTGGCGTTCGGATCGTAATGGGCCGCTTTCTGGTTTAGCTGGTGGTTCTGTGTATGTAAGTAATTTATTAGTCGGCTCACACAGTATTACTGCAGAAGTGACTGACAGTGCTGGCGGTTTAGCTGTCAGCTCGCCTATTGCTATCACAATCGAAGGCAACTCTGGCACGCCCGGTATACTCTGGTCGCAGGATTTCAGCGTGGATAGTGCTGGCTTAGACACCTTGTTTAACCATATGACGGTCAGCAATGGTGTACTGAACATTGCGCGTATGGATAGTTGGGATACCTACTTCAAAGGTGTGCTGGGAATACAAAGCTATTTATTTAGTGATCGCTTAACCTTTAAGGGACAGCTGTCGGTCAGCGAATGGCAAACCTCCGGTGAAGTTGGGTTTGGTATTTTCAACGATAAAGTGAACGATGCTGAGAAGCGATTTGTCAGCGCATTCCTGGAAAACGGTAACCTGAATGTGCGTTTTAACAATGTATATGGTTTTGATACGACTGCGGTATTAGGTATTGCCCAACTCAATACCGTCTACCAAGTTGAAATCGAGCAACATGCTGCAGGATCTACCTTGTATGTTTATCCGCTCGGGCAAACGCGTACGGATGGCTACACCTACGAGCACAGCTACACCGATTGGGGACAAGTCAAACTCCGCATTTATACCAACCAACTTGGTTTAAATGGGTTGATTGATAACTTGCAGGTCGTGGGTGCTGGTGGTGTGGTGAACAATCCGCCTACCGTGACAATCGATACACCAGCAGGGGGAAGCTTCTTCACTCAGGGAGACACCATTAACTTCACGGCACATGCTACGGATACGGAAGACGACGATGCTATTTTGTCGCAAAGTATTCGCTGGCGATCCAGTAAGGATAATCTACTGCCTGAAACGGGCTCCTCCATTTTGGTAAACCACCTATCGGTTGGGGCGCATAGCATCACCGCGGAAGTGGTGGATAGTGATAATGCGCCTGCTGAAAGTGCGCCACTTAACATCACCATCAATGAAGCGCCGAACACGGCTCCGACCATAAACATCACCGGGCCAGCAGGAGATAGCTTCTTTAATGAAGGGGATTCCATCCTGTTTACTGCGGAAGCCACAGATACCGAAGACGACGATGTCACCTTGTCGCAAGGGATTCACTGGACGTCCAGTAAAGATGGACCACTGTCCTATACCGGCCCATCTGTCAGCATTAATGACTTAACCGCCGGGCCGCACAGTATTACCGCTGACGTGACAGATAGTGGTGGCAAAACAGCGACAAGTACCGCGCTGAGTATCACTGTTAACAGTAATTCCGGCACGCCCGGTTTACTCTGGTCGCAGGATTTTAGTGCGGACAGTACAGGCTTGGAGCCCTTATTTAACCATATGACGGTGAGTGGTGGTGTACTGAATTTCGCGCGTATGAGTGGTTGGGACACGTACTTCAAAGCGGTACTGGGCACGCAAAGTTATTTGTTTACCGATAGCTTGACGTTCAAAGCTCAGTTATCCACGAGCGAATGGCAAACCACCGGTGAAATTGGTGTGGGTATTTATAACGACCAAGCAGCCGATGCGGATAAACGATATGTCAGTGCGTTTCTGGAAAACGGGAATGTGCATGTGCTTTACAACAATGTGTATGGTTTTGAGACAACTGAGGTGTTAGGTGTCGCTCAGCTCAATACCGTGTACCAAGTTGAAATCGTCCAGCATGCCACCGGATCAACGTTGTATGTTTACCCTGCAGGGCAAACACGTGCGGCAGGTTACAGCTACGAGCACAGCTACACCGATTGGGGGCAAGTCAAATTCCGCATTTACACCAACCAGCTCGGTTTAAATGGTTTTATTGATAACCTGGAAGTCGTTAATCCTTAAGACAAAGTAAAAGAGAAACGTTAGGAAACAATTATGGAAAAGATCTTAAAAAACAGTGTGGTGTATCTCTTTGCTTGTTTGATGGTCATGGCGTCGTCATTAAGTATGGCGGCGCGTACCACTACCTATTTGCACAACGATGCATTAGGTTCGGTGGTGGCCGCCACCAATGAACAAGGTCAAGTGATCTGGCGCAAAGATTATGCGGCGTTTGGTGAGCGAGCTGGATGGATCACTGGTGATCAAACCGATGAAGCCATCTCCTACACCGGCAAACAATACGATGATAAAACAGGGCTGATTTATTTTGGCGCGCGTTACTACGACCCGGAAATAGGGCGTTTTATCAGTCGCGACCCGGCCCATGTGTTGAGTCATATTGAAAACAATCCGCATATATTTAACCGCTATGCCTATGCGAATAACAATCCGTATAAGTTTATAGATCCAGATGGGCGGTTTTCGGTTTACGTAGAAACCGCAGGAACGGGACATGTTGGGATACAAACAAATTACAATGGAAATAAAGTAAACTACGATTTTGGAAGGTATAAAGGGAAATATAAGGGGAGTTTATATAGTGGGCCAGGTATATACAAAAGGACAAAGGGAACTCCTTCATCTGCAAAATATCAAGGCTATGAAGAATTCCATTTTAGCGTCAGTCAAGAACTCGATAATGCTATTGCCCAGAAGTTTAGGGATGCTTATGATAGTGGTGACAAGAGTTTGCCTCCTGAAGTTTTAAATGCTTTAGAGCGTAAGAGTCAGTTATCCGGAGGGCAGACCTACTCTGGATCTGATTGGGGGCTGACAGGACCAAATTGTGTAACACATACATTTTCTACCTTGAAAGGGGCGCTGAAAGGGGTTGCGGATTCTGAACAAGGGTATTCAGAGTCTGTTCGCAACGAAGCTGCTAGTTTGTATCGTGATTTTGAAAGCCTGGATACTTTCGTTTTTTCCCCCCACGGGGCAAAGAAGGCTCTTGGTCGCTATCAGTCTAAGTAGGAGAAGTGAATGAAAATTCTAAATTATTGCATTTTATCTCTTATTTGTTTTGTTCTTATTGGCGCAGGCTTTGGTTATTTAAGTATTGACTTTGAATATCCTGTTTTGAATGTCTGTCAAGAGATAAATGATTATTACGAAGAAAAAGGTGAATTTCCTGGCAATCTCTCACAGATTGCAAGCTACAGGAAGGAAAAAATCTTATCCAAGGTTTTTTATGAGGAAAAGAATGATGACTATATTTTTTATTTTTGCCCAACTTTTCTAGGGCCTTGTGAAGTATGTTCGAAGAATGAGCTTCCTTATTTTGATGAGATTTAAAAAATATCAGCTTATTTTATAATTGTTTTTAGTCTGTAATATGTTTCCGATTGGTTGGGTGTCTAAATAAAAAAAGCGATGAAAGAGTTGTCGATAAAATGGTCGGAAAACCCAAAATACATTAAGGCAAAAAATAAAGAGTACGAATCAAATGTCGGTCATTTAACAAGGTTGTCCTTTGTTATTCTTTTTGTATTGTTTGTGTTTGCTATCTGGCTTTTTGGAGGGCGAGCAGCCGATTATAAAATTGTGCTGCCTGTTTCTTTAATTATTGGCTTTTTGCTTGCATATCCAGGTTATAGCCTTTTACGATCTGTTCCGCAAAATATTTCACTTACCAAAAGAGTTGTTGTAATTGATCGAGAACGTTTTGAATATAAAAATATAAACCAAGTTGTACTTGGGGCGATAGAGTTATATGGAACCTCATTTCCCATTATGCAAATTATTCTTAATAGTAGTGAGGAGAGGATTATTGGTTTGCCGGAAAGAGATATTGTAGAGGATATCGAAGAAATTTTTGTTTCTCATGATGTAAGTGTGAAGAAAATGAAATAATAATAAGAGATATGATGCGACTGTTCTTGTACGTTTATAGGAAAATGAATCACTGTAATCAGCTTCTGGTTAAACTGCTTTGTTGATAATTTGAACGCGGTTCATCCTTGATGCAAAGAAAAAGAGTGACGTTGGGGAAATTTATGAAAAGGATTGGAAAAAATAGTGTGGTCTATCTCTTTGCTTGTTTGATGCTTGTGTCGTCATTGAGTATGGCAGAGCGTACCACTACTTATTTGCACAATGATGCATTAGGTTCGGTGGTGGCCGCCACCAATGAACAAGGTGAAGTGATTTGGCGCAAAGATTACGCCGCCTTTGGTGAACGAGCTGGATGGATCATCGGTGATCAAACCGATGAGGCCATCTCCTACACCGGCAAACAATATGACGATAAAACGGGGCTAATTTATTTTGGCGCTCGTTACTACGACCCAGAAATAGGGCGTTTTATCAGTCGAGATCCGGCCCATGTGTTGGATTATATTGAAAATAGTCCACATATGTTTAATCGCTATACATACGCGAATAATAACCCGTATAAATATCTCGATCTTGATGGTAGGGAGCCAACAAAGTCGCAGTCCATTACATGGGATCAAGCAAAAGTCATCATTGGTGGAAAGGGGTTAGACTCATTACGATATACTGAGAAGGCTGGGGGTGGTGGTGGACAGGTCGGTCCATTTGGTGGAGCAAGCGGCGGGCGTTATATATACACCGAAAACAGAGGGTGGATTGATTTAGCGCACTTCTTTCAAGTTGCATCTGAAGCGAATAAACACATCCCATCAGGGCTAAAACCATTTATGAAAACAGATAGTAGTTTTTTAAAAATGTACGCTTACAAAAAACTATGGGATAGTACAGTTTTGACCGAAGATGGGCAGGCTGGATACCCTACAAGTTGGTCGTATGAGGATGCGCCTTCTAACTTGGCTGGATTGGATTTTTATATCGACTATTATTCTTCGGATGATAAATTGACATCTGCTTTAGATAGTTTCTTTAAAAACGCAGGTGCAAAAAAACCGAGTAGCGCGCCTAATTGGGGGCGTATGCAGGAAAAGGAAAGCGGATCAAAGCAGTTTTTTCCGCCAAATAAAAGCTTCCTGCCAGCTGAGTTTTAGAAGATAGTTGAATATTTTGGGGGGGGAATGATAAAACCTATTGTGTTATTCATTTTGTGTGTGGTTGTTATACTATTATCCTTTTTCGCGGGTGTTGTGTCTGAGAGAGATAAAAATCTTGAGTTGTCACGGCTGACTGATGGAGAGATTGCTCCTGTTCTTATTTCTCGTTATAAATGTGAGAAAATCTCATCTAAAGTTAGAGATAGATTGAAAAAATTGGAATTGAATGGACGGAAAAATATAGTATTTAATATTGATTTTAGGGAAAGCTGTATTTTTTCATACTCTATAGATGGCTACTCAGATCAGGTCGGCGTTGGAATGCTGCAAGACTATGATGATATTTATGTTCTTAGGTTTGTTTCTTATGTTGATTCAGATTTTATGGAAACTTGGGATAGTAGCTATGAGGTAGTAATTTTCAAAATTTCGGATTATCAATGGAGGGTTTATACAGATTTTGTAGGTGATGTCTTTGATTCTAATTATAGAAGAGATAAGCATGTTGATATGCAGTAAGCTTATTTCAGGAAGACTACTCTTGTGCCGATATGAGGATGGAGATCTGTACTGGAAAAGTGAATATGAAAAAGGTAATGCTGAAATATATGAAACCACTCTCGCTGAGACAAAAAGTTCAGGAGTCACTAAATTTGGGTGACTTTTTGTCAGACCTTAGTTCATAGATGAGATAAATTCTACCGGGCTTAGGCTCATAATTTAATTTGCGCACAATGTCTCTGGAGGTGTTCGGCGACAAAAATATTATGAGTGATAGTTTTTTGGATCAACGATAAACTAGCAGGTAGAAAGAAGCATACAGCGATACTCGTTTTCAGAACAAGGTAGACTATGAACCGAGATGGAATCCTATCTCTCGATCTAGAAATCACTAAGGACGGGAAGCATCTAAAACATTTGGGGGCAGTGTTAGGTGATGTTAAGGTTGATGAACGGAAAGATCCAAAAAAAGCAATTAGACAGCTTATAAGTTTGTCCAAAGGTGCTCAGTTCATTCTAGGGCACAATATTTTAGAGCATGACCTTCCCTGGCTATATGCACAAGAAATTGATTGCAGCGAGCTAAAGCAACTGCCGGTCATAGACACTTTATTCTTATCTCCACTTGCTTTTCCGAGAAACCCTTATCATAGGTTGGTAAAAGATTATAAGATCGTAAAGGATAGTTACAACGATCCAGTTGCCGACGCCAAATTATCCCTATCAATCTTTGAAGAGCAGCTTCAGGCATTTAGGCAACAATATTCCGATAATTCAGCGATAATTGATCTTTACCACTTCCTTTTTAGTACACAACTTCAAAGTGATTTTGACAGTACTGGTCTGTGTTGTGTCATGGAAGCAGCTGGTAGCGGAGGCGAAACCCCAGAATTTAGCACGCTAATTTCAGAGTGTGTTTCGACTCTAGGGTGTCCTGTTCAGCTAGGTCGCCTGATCGATGATTTCGAATCCAGAAAAGTCTCTTCATTGTGTTTGGCCTATGCTGTTGCGTGGATACAAGTCGCTGAAGGTGTCTCTGTGTTACCTCCTTGGGTTTGGCGTCGATTTCCGAGTATTAAATCCGTTATCAAAAAATTACGAGAAACGCACTGTGGTGAATCTTCATGTGGTTATTGCCAGGAGAACTTTGATGCTGAGAAATCTCTAAAGCGATATTTTGGTTTCGATGGTTTTCATTCCCCTCAGAATCACCCAAATTTGCAAAAAAATATTGTTGAGGCCGGTATTGCGGGTGAATCGCTATTGGGGATATTACCTACGGGAGGAGGTAAGTCTCTATGTTATCAACTTCCTGCCATGATTAGAAACCAGAGGAACGCTTCGTTAACTGTAATTGTGTCACCGTTACAGGCATTGATGAAAGATCAGGTCGATGGATTGAAGGATAAGACAGGCATGGAGTCTGTAGGTGCGCTCTACGGAATGCTATCCATGCCAGAGAGAGCCTCTATTCTCGAAGGTATTCGGATGGGGGATATTGCCATCCTCTATCTGTCACCGGAACAATTAAGAAATGGTTCAGTTAAAAGGGCGATTCAATCAAGGCAAATTGGAGCCTGGGTTTTTGATGAAGCGCACTGTCTTTCTAAGTGGGGGCATGATTTTAGGCCGGACTACCTTTATTGCGCGAAAGTAATTGCCAGAGTGGCTCGTGAGCAGAATGAACAACCCCCGCCCATTTTTTGTTATACGGCGACAGCAAAGCTTCAGGTGATAGAGGATATTTGTAGCCACTTTAAAAATGAGCTGAATATCGACTTACAACGATTTGAAGGAAGTGTCACAAGAGATAACTTGAGCTTTGATGTCGTAGAAACTCAAGCCCACAACAAAGTCGGTCAAATTCTTCAATTATTAGAGGATTATCTGGGGACAGGTCAAGAAGGGAGTTGTGTCATATTCTGCTCAACTCGTAACGGAGTTGAAGATATATCTAGAATTTTATCCGCTCAGCAATCGTTGTCGGTTAGCTACTTTCATGGAGGGTTAGAGTCGAGCGAAAAGCGTGCCATTCTCGATGGCTTTATGGCCGGGGAATTTCGCGTGGTATGTGCAACGAATGCCTTCGGTATGGGAGTCGATAAAGATGATGTTAGGCTGGTAATTCATCACGATATTCCTGGCTCTCTTGAAAACTATCTACAAGAAGCGGGTAGGGCGGGTCGAGATCGAAATAACGCAAGCTGTTTTTTACTGTTTGATGAGCAAGACATTGAACAGCAATTTAAACTCAGCAAAATGTCAGAGATTCGTCTGAAAGACATTCGAGAGATTCTAAAAGAAATTCGCTTCAGAGCGAAATATACCGATGGGAGTATTGTTGCGACGAGCAAGGAACTAATCCGTTCTGAGTACATGAATGCTGACATTGATGCCGATGATAAAATGGCGGATACCAAAATTAAGACTGCTATATCTTGGCTGGAAAAAGATGGGTTTTTAACGCGAGAAGATAATATCAATTCCGTTTTTCAAGGGAAACCAAAATTTCGAACTTTGGATGAGGCGGAAACTCACATCGAGACGTTAAGTCTAGTTCCAGCAGCGAAAAGTCAGTGGTTACTGATTTTACAGATGTTAATGAATACATCTCTCGATCAAGGAATCAATGCGGATGACATACTTGATTCGGTGATTACCCAGGTAAAGGATGAAAAATTAAAGGATAAAATGTCGCCTACCCAAATTATGGGGGTGTTAGCCCAAATGGCAGCAGCTGGGGTTATTACCAATGGATTTTCCCTAACGACATACTTTCGACCAAAGGGAAAAAACAATGCAAAGGTGTTATTGCAGGAAATCCATAAAATTGAAGAATCCCTACTGTCGTTGTTGCCTGAGCTAGCTTATGAGGATCACGACTCAAAGCAACAGCTTATTGTCGATATTCGGTCTATTAATACTCGGTTAATTAATGAATTCAACTTAGAGTCTTCTCCTCGAATCATTCGTAATCTACTGAAGACTTGGGCATACGATGGGAAGCAATATCAGGATAAGCCCTCGATTGACCTTCATACGAAGGGAAAAGATTTGTTATGCATAACACTTAATCGTGTCTGGTCGGAACTAAGAAGGTTTTCTGAGCACCGGCGCAATATGGCTGAATCCCTGGTTGCGTTTCTCTATACGATTTTACCTGCGGCAAGCGCTTCCTCCCAGAAGAAAGTTATGGTGGAATTTAGCCTGGAGCAAGCCATGGATGAGTTACGCAATGACATGGTGCTAAAAGAGGCGTTGGAGGGTTTTTCTAAAACCAAGCAAAATGAATATCTGCTCAGGGGGATCGAGCGCAGTTTTGTTTTTCTTGACGCTCATAAAGTGATTGAGCTGCAAAATGGTATGGCTGTTTTTAAGCAAGCTATGGAACTAAAGGTTCCCAGTGGAAATACACGTACCTATTCAAAAGAGCATTATCGAGATCTCGATCACCACTATCAGCGAAAGATCATTCAGATCCATGTCATGCATGAGTACGCCAGATTAGGTATGAATGAAGTCAAACCCCTTGATCAATTGGTGAAAGATTATTTTGAGCTTCCTGAGAATGAGTTTTTATCTGAGTATTTTAAAAATCAAAAGGCAATGCTTAGGCGGGCGACTAGCCAAGAATCATGGCAAAAAATAGTTACTTCGCTAAACAACTCTGCCCAGCAGTCCATCGTTCACACTCGGTCGGATAAGAACCAGTTGGTGCTTGCCGGACCTGGCTCCGGAAAGACAAAAGTTATTGTTCACCGAGTTGCTTATCTAGCAAGAGTCGAACAAGTTCCTGGGCAGCGAATACTTGTTCTGACTTTTAACCACAATGCGGCGGTATCCTTGCGCAAGAGAATTGCTCTCTTACTTGGGCATGAAGGGCGTTTTGTTCGGGTTCACACATTTCATGGCTTAGCTATGCGCTTGCTAGGGACGTCATTCGATCCTGACATGGCCAGGGACAAGGACTTTGACAGTTTAATAAAAGACGCACTGGCACTTTTAAAAGGAGATGTCACAGAAATTGGAATAGAAGAGGATCATCAACGTTCACTACTACTCGATGGCATTGAACATATTCTTGTAGACGAATATCAAGATATTGATGAGCCACAATATCAAATGATCTCGGCCCTTGCAGGGAAGAATTTGGATGAAGACGAAAAAATCAGTCTCATGGCTGTAGGTGACGATGATCAGTCTATTTATGGTTTTCGCCAAGCAAACGTTGAGTTCATTCATCAGTTTGAGAAGGATTATCAGGCTGAAATTCATTACCTTACTCAGAACTATCGCTCTACAAAAACGATTATTGAGGCTTCCAACCTGTTAATTGGCAACAATAATGATCGAATGAAGTCAGATCATCCTATTGAAATAAACCATGCTAGGAAAACAGAACCTCCTGGTGGGCGTTGGCATGAGAAAGACCCGCTAAGCCAGGGAAGAGTGAAAATTATCGAGTGTAATAGCCTGAGCCAGCAGGCAAATGAGGTCTTGACGCAAATTCATTGTTTAACCGAGTCAGACCCGATGTTGGAATATGATGACATCGCAGTCCTTGCTCGAAACGGTATTGATCGGGAAGAGTTAGTTCAAGTACGGTCAGTGCTACATTTGGGTGGTGTTCCATATCAATATGCGATAGATAAAGACCATTCCTTCTCTTTACATCTCGTTAGGGAGATGGTGGAATTTCGAGAATGGTTAAGGGCCATTACTGACAGCTTAATTCAAACTGAGTATCTAGAACGCTGGCTGCCCGAGGAGCGAAACTCTTGGCATCAAAAAATACACGACTTGATTTTAGATTGGCAAGAGGAGTTTGGAGATAACTTGCTTGCGACTGTTCACTTTCAGCGATTATTCGATGAATACCTATTCGAAGCGGGAAGGCAAACCCGTTATGGCGACGGCGTTGTATTAAGTACCGTACATGGAGTAAAAGGAGAGGAGTTCAAGCAAGTTATTATTTTGGGGGGGGATTGGGGATATGCTTTAGAAAAAAACAATACTCTTGAAGAGGAGAGAAGGCTTTTTTACGTGGGTATGACACGGTCTATTGAACAGCTTACCCTTATGAATATTACAACTGACAAGAATTACCACCCTCATTTGTCCATCTTGCGTGAAGGCAATTGCCATATCGGAATAAGTCAGTCAAAAGAATTCCTTGATAAACAGGTCCGATTTTCAACGATAGGAATGAAGCAAATTGTTCTAAAAATTCCAGGTAAATATCAACCTGAACACATAATTCACAAGGAACTGGCGCAGCTTGGCGTGGGAAAAATTGTAAAACTAGTAAAAAGAGGGGGGAATCGATTAGTTCTAGAGAGCAGAAATACCCTAATTTCAAGGCTTTCCATGACCGCTAATGAAAAGTATCAATCTTTGGTGGGAGATGAGAC
This sequence comes from Teredinibacter sp. KSP-S5-2, assembly GCF_032773895.1. Taxonomy (NCBI): domain Bacteria; kingdom Pseudomonadati; phylum Pseudomonadota; class Gammaproteobacteria; order Cellvibrionales; family Cellvibrionaceae; genus Teredinibacter; species Teredinibacter sp. KSP-S5-2. The sequence continues at coordinate 1,114,879 of NZ_CP120416.1, forward strand.
GGAGGTAAAAGTAATTGCTCTTATAAAAAGAACAATCGAGCAAGAGCAAGATCCAGAGGGGGTATTGGTGGAACAGTGGTGGTTACCTATCGTTGAATTGTGTTACTGAATAATAAGTTAAAAGCCTGATTCGCACTTATGTAATTTTCTATTGGGTTGTGGTCATTTGTGAAAGCCTGTGCGCCTTTTATCTACACCGAAAACCTGATTGATTCAGCAGAGGATAAACCGAGTTTAAAAGCGGACAGAAAGACGCTTAGGGGCGATGCGGCATTAGTGCATTTGCTGAGAGAAGCTGTGTCTCAGACATCGGATGATGAAAGTTGGGCGATGCTTTCGACTGTAGGTAGTTATCTAACGAACAACAGCTCATTTTCGCCGCTGAACTATGGATATCGAAAACTCAGCGAGTTGATTCGAGTGTGTGATCTGTTTGAAATGGATGTGATAGACTCCGGGTTACGGATTCGAGACAAGAAAAAGCCAAGTAAGGTTGAACACTTGTTCTATCGATTTGTAATTCAGAGGTATCAGTATTGAACATCCTTATTGCCCTCGAAGTCGGCAAGGGACTCGGACATTTAGGTCGGCTACATCAATTGGCTAAGTCACTTAGCGCTATTGGCCACAGAGTTACATTCATTCTGCCGATTTGTGGGTTACTTGAGAAATATTTCTGCCTGGAGTTTCCGCTCCCCTATTCGGTAGGTAATGCGCCAAATACCCTCTATGTACTTTCCTCAAAAAGAACAAAGCCAAGAAATTATTCCGAGGTTCTTCTTGCATCCAGTTTTCAAAATGTCGAAAAGACAACCTGCTTAATAAACGCATGGATGAGGATCTTCGATCAAGTAAAACCCGACACCGTTATCTATGATGCCGCGCCAGGTGCTTTACTGGCTTACCGTGATCTCGCGGTGAAGAAAGTGCATATCGGTGATGGCTTCTTTCTCCCGCCAAAAAAATCTCCGCTGCCCTTATTCGAAAGCAACAAAGGCCATATATCCGAAGTGATTGAATCGGAAAAGGTTTTACTGGAGATATTGAATTGGGCTCTTGAGCTAAGTGGTAAGCCTTTGCTTAACGCTGTCTATGAGATATTCGAGTGTGATAGGGAGCTACTGTTGACATACGAAGCGCTCGACATCTACGCGCAGAGTCGGCGTGGGAGCCAATACTACGGGTATTTGGATGGGGGATTTGGTGGACGTGTTGCAGATTTTCGGGGAGGAAGACCAAAAAAGCTCATTGCATATCTGAACAAAGACTACAAAAACCTGGGCGTGTTGTTGAGCGTGATCGAATCGCTACCGATTGATGCGATTATCAGTATTCCGGGGATTGATAGCGCAGAGGTTGATACGTTCTCCTCCCGACATCTTCAAATCTTTAATGAAGTTATAGATTTAAACACATCTATGCAGCATGCCGATGTGTTTTTGTGCCACGGAGGTCACACCACTACAAGTATGGCAATTAGAAGCGGGGTTCCTGTTGTCTCTCTACCGATGCAGAGAGAACAATTCTTAACGACCAAGCTTGTGGAGTTACGTTCTCTTGGGGTTGGGTGTAGTCCCTTTGCCAGGGCAGATCAAATAAAGACCAAGATTGTGAGCGCTTTACAGCCAAAAGTAAAAGAGGCTATCGGCATCTTTTGTGTGATTCATGCTGACTTGAGTGAAATCGAGGTCTTGAACACCATCGTTCAATCTTTATTGAGTGTCTGAGGCGCTGAGAGTGGTTCGCCCCGTTTAAATGTTTTTACCTGAGTCACTTCAAGATCGTTATACAGTTTGGGGTGTGCCAATGCTTCCTCGATGGCTAGGCTGGTGGGGATACTCGGGTTTAGCCATTCTTTGATAAAACCAATATCATGTGGCAGAAAGAGCGGCGTCGATTTATCGTGGTACTGCTTAAATCGTTCGTGAGGATCTCGTGTGATGATAGCCATCGTTCTCAAGCATTCTCCATTAGGTGTTTGCCAATCTTTATACACAGTCCCCAGAAGTAACCCATCCTGAGATTTCATGAGGTACATCTTTTTATCCTTTCCGCTTCCAATACTCTCTCCGATTTCCGAAGCTATAACTATTCCTCTTCTGGTTTTGATGGCATTCCCATAGAGTGGTCCCGAGAGATTTCTTGCGTTAAAGGTGGTGAGGTTACTCGGGATTAACTTGTCGTCAAAAACATCCATTTGGTACCACCAGAAAGCATCTGAGTACTGATATCCACTATCGCTTCCGCTGATGTGTCCTTTAACCAATCTCTTTTGATAGTTCTGCATATTCATACCGGGATAGGGGATCGGAAGTCCCAAATCCAACAATAAGACCAAAACTGCAGGGCATTCGTGGAGATTGCCAAAGTATCCGCACATTACATTACCTCTTAACTCCATTTTTTAGGCTATTGATTTATCTAAATAGGAATGATTCTAAATTAGCTCGCCGAATCTAAGCGGGCTATGAAAGTGTAGGAAGATATTTTTCGTTATAGATAATTTTGGCGCGTAAATCAATTCTAATGCATTTTTTGCTTACTATAATTTAACGATACAAACAAAAGTGTTGATATAAGTTTGAGTGATATTATCTGCTAGTGCTGAGTAATGGGAGCTAACGGTTTGTTTCTGCGAGGCAGTGAATTCAATGATAAATATAGAATCGGTTAAAGTTCAGGTGCAATCATTGAGCTTGAAAAGTTCATCCCTGTTGGCTGACATTGAGCACCGACCCGTTATAACTTAAGAGGAGTCCGCAGAAGTGAGTGACAGTGTAAAAGCTGCATGGATTGGAGCTGGCGCTACAGTTGTAGCTACGGGGATTACAGCAATTGCAGGACTGTATTTAGGTCTCTGGGCTCCGAAAGCTGCTTTAGAGTCGCCTAAGGTTTCAATAGCCTCGACAGGTTTTGACGGAGAATCTAAATCCGGTGAGAAGGCTTCTTCAAAAGATATTGAGAAACCTGAGAACAGCTTAGGTAAGATTTTTATTGGTATGGGAAGATCTTACGCAAATAGTTTATTTGGTGTTCCCGTAGTTGAGGTAAGTCACGAGTTCGATAATACCCTTGAACTCAACTACATGTTTAAAAAATTCTATCTTCAGCTGATTTTTAGTAAGAGTGGGTCGCTGACTTTTTATTCGGTGGTATCTAGAGATATGAATTTCACTCCCTGTATTCCCAAATTAGAAAAGTGTATTGGTGAAAATACGTTTTCACAAATGGCAGAGATAGAAGGTTTTTCTGGAAAGTATTCACATACATATCTATACAGCTACTTAACGTCAAAACACTATGGATATGGCGAGTATTTGTACCTTGGTAATGCCGGCGATTATCATAATTATTATCTTGGCTATAACTCCCTTGGTGCTGATTTCAGTAGTATCTTTCCATTTACAAAGTTTGGGAAGAGTGATTCTGAGTGGGAGTTATTTCGTGTTAAGCACAAACCAAATTCTTTTGGTGTAGGTGATATGAGTTCTATTGATGATAACAATCTGCATTATGAAATTGGTCCGGAATACTACACTTTTAGAAACCGCTAGTTTTGTTATAACAATCGCGTCAATTGGGACTGGCTTTCCGCTGGCGCTCCAAGCCAGCCCATTACGCGGGCGTTAGCTACCCAAGTAACCCTAGATCAATTTATAACTGCAGGAGTGATCATGAAAAAAGATTTATATATTTACCTTCAAGATGGCGATCAGGGTGTGTACAGCATCATAGGTCCAGTTGCTCACGAATTTGCAAATGACTGGCTGACAAAGGGAAATGATGCGCGTAGCGCAGGACATAATATTAAGGTGGTAGATTTTTGGGGTGATGAGTTGCAGGAATACCATGAACAAGCTAAATCACAGGGGCTTTCGGAGGTTGATTCTTTAGATATTTTAGACTCACCTAGAGATAGTAGCGTGGACTATAAAGGAAATCTTCCAAAATATGCCCAAGACTCTGCTAGGAATAAGCTCATAAAATTATTGTGCAAAGGGAAATGTAGGAAGACAGTCTTAGCGGAATTAAACGTGCCGTATCCAGGAAGGGAGCAGCTCAAAAAGGCTCCAATGGGGCAATACAAAGCTCGCTGCCTCAAATGTAATTCAGTGGCACAGGATAATTACAACTGGTATCGGGACTAAGTAACGTAGCATGTTGTTGACTGATTCTCCGTTGCACTCCAGCCGAAAATGCGGGCGATACACGGCCCCGCTCGCAGCTTAGTCTCGGCATGTTGTAGGAGAAAAATTTTTGTGGCGGGTTGTTGTCCGCGTAGTGCTGAAAACTGAATAAGAATTTAATTTAAATTATAAAGTGGTTGGCAAGAATAGGCGAGCGCGTCCGCCTATCAATCTGTTCCAAAAGTTCACCCCTGCGGGGTGACGTTGAGCACCGACCCGTTAGGAGCCATATGGAATTTAATTGGTTGTCATTTTTACTGGGTATAAGCCCCCTAGTAGTGGGACTTTTGCTAAATTTGATCTTAGATTTGAGATTGTCGCCAAAGCTGATATTTGTTCTGAGCAAAATGCCTACTCGAAGTATTTATCGAGATAATCCACCTAATCTAAGGGGGGAGTGGGATGTTTACTGGGCAAGTAACAGTATTAAATTTGAAAACGAAAAAGATCGTCACAAGACTGCAAATATCTATCAATTTAGTAAATATATTTATGCAGAATATGCGGCAGTGGATCAACGTTACCAATTGGTAGGAATTATTGAAGGAAGTTATATAACAGGCACTTGGTATAACAAAAAAGATAGGTTTGGTTATCGAGGTGCTTTTCAGTTGCGTATAGTAGATTCAAAAAAATTAGAGGGCAGATGGCTTGGCTATTCAAGTAACGGCAGTGATATAAATACAGATACGTATACGTGGAACAAAAATCCAGACTGATGAATGCTCCTAGCAAGCGGCTCAAATACGCTCCGTTTCACTCCGCCGGACGATCACTGCGTTCGTGCCGTTTAGCCGGGCGATACATGGCCTCGCTCGCTGCGCGACCTCGGCCATGTATCGGGTCGGTGCTCAATATTTTGTCGCAGATAGTTGTCCGCGCAGTGCTATAAATTGAGTAAGAATTAATTTTAAACTAAGAAGTGGTTGCAAGAATAGGCGAGCGCGTCCGCCTATCAATCTGCTCCAAAAGTTTACTCATTGATAGTTAACTCGTTTGAATTTGCGATCTAGGCCTATGGGAAAAAATAAGATTTTAGATAAATATTTAATACCGATATTGATGCCTATTATTACCGCAGCAATAGGTATTTATGGTGTCCATATGGGCCTATCCGCGTCTGAAAAAGCTCTTGATCGAGCTGCAAAGTTTCAGGTTAGCCATAACCTTCTAGAAATTAGACGTTCTCTTTTTGAAAGGGTGTCCATAATATATGCAAAACGAGATCTTGCAGAAACGCTTGAAAAGGAAATGGAATTTGGTTTTAATAATTCCAGTGAAATCTTATCTCGATTAAAAAAGGGAGCTGACAAAGGAGATGTTGCTTTTAAGCAAGTAAAACGTTCTAGAGACGCTGTTCAAGGCGTATTAGATTCTAAGAAAGAGCTAATAATTTTAAATTCTGAATATCATTCTGTGGTATCAATGATTAGTATTAGCTTTGGCCCTGAGACAAATAAAATAGTATCTAAAATCAACTCATCTAAAGATGTGTGGTGGCAGGTAAATTCGAATGAATTTGATTCTCTTATGCAGTCAATGCTAGATGAAATGTATTATGGTTTGTAAATTGAAACAAGTCGATCAACAAAGAATAGGCTTCCTGTCTATGGTTAATTCCTAATTTAAAAATCGGGGAAATTGGAGGGCGACTACTTTTGTCTATCAATTTACTCCAAAAGCTCACCCCTTCGGGGTGACATTGAGCACCGACCCGGTATGTGACGACGAATGAGTGAATTTACTAAGAATGTCCAAGAGTGGGCTTCAGAAATATCTGAAATAAGGGCTGTCATCCTATTTGGTAGTCGAGCGAGAGGCGATTGGCTGCCCGGTAGTGATTGGGATATATGTATTTTATTGGATGCAATGAATGTCGAGAACGGAGAGTGGTATGGTACTTGGTTCGCATACGCTGATTTGTGGCATGAAAGTTTTTGTAAGAAAGTGGGGTTGGAAAAAGCGGAAGTGCAATTTACAGCCCCTACTAGTAAAGCTGTTAAAAATGGTATAGCAAGGTCATCAAAAATACTTTATGTCAAAGATGTTGCGCCACATAACACCTATATGACCGAACCTGTCAAAGACCAATAGGAACCCAAAACGCTCGCCTACATAAAAGACCTTAGCTACAGCAGATATTTAAACTCTGAAACTGCCGCTTCGCTCTAGTTTTCTTATTTTTGCTGCTGGCGGTGTTTTGTACAATAAAAGGCAGGGCAAGGAGTGATTAAAATTTGGTCAGGGATCGAGAATGATGAGTGGGAAGCATTTGACTGTGCAATGACCATTATGATTGAAGAAATCTGCGCAAGGAGGCCGTCTTTTGGTGAGGGTGGTGCAAAGCATGGTTGTTTTTTAGATAGGCCCCTGTCTTTGCGGGGAGGCGGGCTAGAGGCTGTTATTACTTTATTAGAGGAAGTCTACGAGGTTTTATTTCAACATAGTGGTACAGCGGGAGCAAAAGCGATTGATTTATGATCGCAAAGAGCGTAGTTAAACAATATGATAAAATTACGTGCTGAGAATTTGTTTACAACGCCTTCCCGTACTTGTCCTGTGCATGGCGAATTCGTAATTTAAGAAAGAATTGGGAGCTGAAAGAGTCCGCGACAATGGCTTTCCCATGAATAATTTGAAAAATTTATCGTTCTTGAGCGCTGGTTTGTTGATGGTTTTTCCGATCTGGAAGAATGCGTTCTGTTTTGGTTGTAATAGTCTTTAAATTGATCAAGTTTTCGTTGTAAATCGGAACTGGTCCAAAATAAAGTGTGGTCAAGAAACTCTCTTCGAACAGTACCAATGATACGTTCAATAAATGGATGAGAGGTTGGAACACCGGGAAGTGATTTGACTTCTTTTATATCCAGGATATCGAGATTCGTCCACCAACGGTGAAACTCAAAAACTGGATCGTTATCCGAGCTTAAATACTTTGGTAATGTTTGTTTAAATCGAATCGCATTAAACATACGGCAGGCAGCAATACCGTTTATATCACCTTTTTGTGTGGCAAAACCAATAATACGTCGAGTGAATTGATTCATCACGACCATAACCCAATAACTATTCAATGTTGCCGATTCGCAGCGAAAGAAATCGAGGCTCCATAAACTATCCTTACAGTGTCCTAAAAACGTTAACCATGAAGGGCCTTGGTCATCTCCAGTTGGTTTATAGTGCTTATCTAACACTCGCCGAACAACATCTTTATTAATGTTGATTCCAAAAGCAAAATTGATTTGTTGTGCAATTCGAGGGTCTCCGAAACGAGGGTTTCGATATTTCATTTCCAGAATTGCATTAATAACATCTTGAGACGGCCCTTTAGGTCCAGGCTTTCTTTTGGGTTTTGATGAATAGAGCAGTTGGTATTTCTTTTCCTTAAGCGCTTTATGAAAACGAAGAATCGTGGCGGGTTTTAAAATAATGGCGTTTCGAATAATTCGTTGCAAACTCAAATACTGCGCGCACCAGCCAAGAATAAATCGGTCTTCCGGTGTTAGATTGGGTGACCGTTTATGTTTCCTGGACAGAACAAGAAGCTGCTTTCGTAAAGCAATGTTCTCAGCAACAATGGCTTTGGCTCCACCAGGAAGGAGAAGCCTGAATACCGTGGTCAACACAGACCAAAAAGAGAAGAGCCAAATTCGCATGGCGGGCGATCATATTCTATACAGGAAAATATGGCAAACAATCAATGAAGTGAGAATTATTACCAACACGCTCTGGTTGTCCATCCAGTTCTATTGGGAAATAGACATTTTTTCAAGAATGGGGTCTAATGAGAAACGAAAATGAATTCTGTGTTTTTCCAAGCGTTAGAAAGTAAGTTGTTGAAAACCAAGGAAAAACTGTCTCCTCATTGAGTGCATAGAAGACCCGGAAAGGTCTGTTATGTACTCAGGCAGCTTTTCCCCGGCCAAGAGCCTTCCTCAACCTAGCTTTCAGCTTGTTAACTCATTGAATTTAAAAAAGAAATTTTATGGGTGAGAATCGTTCTTATCCGGGTATATACGGAATTCCGTATAACATACTGATACACGGCCTCGCTCGCTGCGCGACCTCGGCCATATATCGGGTCGGTGCTCAATTTTTTGTCGCAGATAGTTGTCCGCGCAGTGCGATTAATTGGGTAAGAATTATATTTTATTTATGAGGTGGTTGGGAAGAATAGGCGAGCGCGTCCGCCTATCAATCTGCTCCAAAAGTTCACCCCTGCGGGGTGACATTGAGCACCGCCCCGTTACATTAAATAAGGAAGAAACATGAAGAAAATATTGTTATTTACTGTTTTGTCGGTATTAAGCGTTATGTCCAACGCAGCGGACAGAAAAAATGTTGTGGGTACTATTAAAAAAATTCAATTCATGGGGAAGAATTATACAAGCTATAGTACGAGTGGCGAAGCAATAGCATTTATATATATGGATGAGCTTCCGGTGTCTTGCGGAAATACAAATGGATTTCGTCGAGTGGCTATTACCTCGGAGCATCCTGCATATAGCGCGGTTGTTAGTGCCGCGTTAGCAGCCAAGGCATCGGGGCAGGTAGTGGATATGCATTACTTAGATGAATGCACTTTGTGGAACAGCAATGCATGGGACTTCTCCATTATTATGCTTGAATAATGTAACAAACGTAGGCAGGCGACCTGTATTCCGGCGCTTAATTTTTATGCCGATCGCTACGCTGGCATAAAACCCAATCGCCTACATACAGTCGCCTTCTACGGGCGATACACGGCCTCGCTCGTTGCGCGATCTCAGCCATGTATCGGGTCGGAGCTCAATTTTTGTCGCAGATAGTTGTCCGCGCAGTGCGATTAATTGAGAAAGAATTAAATTTAAATTATGAAGTGGTTGGCAAGAATAGGCGAGCGCGTCTGCCTATCAATCTGCTCCAAAAGTTCACCCCTGGGGGGGGATTGAGCTCCGACCTGTTCTGTTTAGTTGAGATAATGAAAGAGTTTAAGAAGTGGAAAGTTGTAGCAAAATGGGCTTGGTTGGTACTTGCCATCTGGGTGGCAATTAGCTTCTTCGAGCTAAGTGACGCTCATATTTACTATACGTTGATATCGTGGGCGATTATGGGGGTTATTGTATTTGCGAACATCCAAATGCTAAATGCAAAGTGTACTTCTTGCGGCAAACCTCTACTAATGCCAGTGCACTGGTGTGGTACGGCAATTTTTACAAATCCTGTTGTGTGTCGTAATTGTGGAGTAAGGCATAATGAATAGTTCAGGGGATAAGTAAAGCACGATACAAGCGACTTGTAGAGTGGGCGAAGAATAGATCCTTTCGGGTGTATACGGAACTCCTTATAGCGCAGTGTAATATCATATATAAAAACGAGTCGAAAAATGAGCTTTGAAATAGGTAAGGGGATATCTCTCAAAGAGCATATTCAAAGATGTATTAGAGGGGATACTCATTCAGAGTGGATGATCTTCTCCGGTATTGATCTCACTTTAGATATGCTGGTTTTTCCTGTGTATCTCGATGTCTGTGATTTATATTCGGATGAGTATGGCGAAATTGAAGATCAGGTTTTATCGCAAGGAGATGGTTATGGGAACCTGCTTAATGAAGACCAACTCCTAGACATTGTTAATAATCTATTGTCTCAGAGACATAACTATACGGACAAAGAGTTGGAAGCAGCATTAAACTACTACAGCAGATATGACACATTCATCGAATTGTAAGGTCATTATGAACGCATTAAAGCCGACCCAATAAGCAGACGCATAATTCTTATGAGTATCGAAGATATCTCAATCGAAACAGCTGAAGTTGATTGGCAAAAATGCCTTCAACATTGGTCGTGGATACTAAAAAAGTGTCCAGAGTTTAATATCCTTCTGGTAACAAAATTTGGTGAGATTTTCACTAAAGCTGATGACGGAGCTATTTGGTTTCTTAGTACTTCAAATGCTAGCTATGAGCCGGTGGCAAGCTCTCAAGAAGAATTGGCTAAGCTACTGGAAAATCAAGAAGAATATGAGTATTTCTTCATGCCTCGGATGATTTCTGTTTTAGAGCAAAGCCTCGGCCTGTTAGAGCATGGCAATTGCTACGGATTTCATGTGCCCTGCGTCTTTGAAGAATGCACCTTTGAGTCGAGTAATTTCAAGGTCATCTCCCTAGAAAGCTACCTCATCGGGTTGGGTGATATGCTTGGAAAACTACAGTCCACCCCAAGTGGAGAAAAGGTATTCATTCATGTTGAGGAATGATTTATCACCCGACGGTGATACTTGAAGGGGGCGATGTTGAGTATAAGTCGATGTCCGCTTTTGAGTTTTCGAAGCTTCGATTTAGTTCATGGTCAACAGTCCGATAATGGAACCCAAAATCCATTAGCAGTATGCTATAAACAAACATAAACGGTACGTTTGGGGTGACATTGAGCCGACCCGTTAAATCTTGAAAGGAATTGGATTCTATTATGAAAATTCATGTGAAGGAATGGAGTGCTTTACTAAGAATAATCGGCATCTTGCTGATAAACACCGCATGGTATTTTCAGTCGACTGTACTATCTGATTATTCCAAGATCCTTGCTTATTATGATAGCGTGCCTATCGAGAAGAAGCTTGATCATATTATCGTTGAACTCAGTAAGCCCGAATCTGAGCGTTTAAATGTAGATGCATCTGAGGTTATATTAGAAACGAAATTCCCTGGAAATGGCATTATTTCAGCACGAAATGGAGCAAATAGGGCAAGTAGCTTATATATAGCCATATTTATTTTGGGCTCCATATTTTTACTTATTCCGGAGCTTTTAGGGTTGTTTCTTTCAAAGAAGCAAATGAAGCGTTTGAGTAAATATTTTTAACAAGGCAAAGCACGCGACAAGCGCGTGTTTGCAGCGATACACGGCCTCGCTCGCTGCGCGACCTCGGCCATGTATCGGGTCGGTGCTCAATTTTTTGTCGCAGATAGTTGTCCGCGCAGTGCGATTAATTGAGAGAGAATTAATTTTAAACTAAGAAGTGGTTGGGAAGAATAGGCGAGCGCGTCCGCCTATCAATCTGCTCCAAAAGTTCACCCCTGCGGGGTGACATTGAGCACCGACCCGTTAAATTCGCTTAGCGAGTTGATCGATATATTTATGAATAATTACATCATAACCCTTATACTTTTTTGCTCATTATTATTACAAGCCTGCGATAAGTATGATAACAATCACATCGAAACAAATGATGTAGAAGGTGGGTTTCAGTCACAAGATGAAGGGAAGCCTTACTCAGAGGCGAATAACAGTGCTTTGAGCAAAGCAACTAAGCTAATTCAGGAAGAAAAGTATGTGGACGCTATAAAAATCTATGGCGAAATTATTGATCAAAGTCCAAATGAATACGCAGCTTATCATGGCTTAGGCACAGCATATTTTTATCTCAACGACTTCGCTTTAGCTAAGAGCAACTACGAAAAGGCTATATCGTTAAACAGCAAACTTAGTTACTCATATGCTGGCTTGGGTGTCTTAGCTAAAGAGAGTGAAAACTACACTGAAGCAATACATCATTACAGCACTGCGATTAGCATCAATAAAAAATTTGCGCTTGCATACTATGGTAGAGCTAGCACCTATGAGGACATCAATGAATATAATAGAGCTGCCAATGATTACAATGAAGTAATAAAATTAGCGCCAAACTCAAGCTTAAGTCAAAAAGCTAAACAAAAGCTTGTCGCAATAAAAAATTTAACAAGTCAAAGCACTCGGACATGGTAAAGCTGTCACCTTTTTTGTTCCAAAAAAGCCGCCAACTTCACCATGCCGGTGTTTGAGGCAACCAATACGAGACGATGATGAAACATATACTTTTTTCTGCTAGTGGGAAAATTCCTAATCGGGGGAAGTACTTCCTAATGTACGTATGTCTTTGCTTCTTTACACTTCTGTTTGCTATAGCAGTGTCTCAACTTGAGTCTCTAAAGGAGTATAGCTATTTGGTTTTTGCCGTCGTTGTTTTGGGCTCGATAGCTATCAGAAAAAGTATTCCTAATGCTTCAATTTCCTTGAGAAACGACGAAGACGGCGAGGGTGTTGTGATTGAGGGAAGCTTTGATAGTAAAAAAGTTAGTGTTACTGAAGGTTATAAACTAAAAGCCGTTGAAAATCGAGATGGCTCTATAGTATTTAATGTTGTTGGAGAAAAAGGAGAGGAGGTTTTAGCTCTAAAGGAGGGATTGTTTACAGAATCTAGCATAAAAAATATATCTCGTGCGGCGCAAGGTGTATTAAGTTCAAGCATAACGGAGCTAGACAATATTAAATCTTTAGAGAAAAATGACACTCCCAAATCAGTCTTATATCGTATTGTGGAGGAACCTTCAGCAGTCAAAGCTCAATGGTATTTCTTCGGTATGGTGATTATTACAATTGCCATATCATCGGTAATTATGGGTTAACAAGCGGCATCAGGCGGATCAACTTTTCGCTCCTGCGTCGCTACAAGTTGCCCGCTGTGCCGGGCGTTAGGCCAAAAAAGGGAGAACGGTACAAATGGGAATGACGGCAGAGGTTTTCGGAATCGGACCGTATAAAGAGTCTCTCGTTCAGTGTTATGAATACGATGAGCGTTACTACCGTGGAACAGTTGAAGGGGCCATAATTACAGTTAGACTATTTGGTATTTATGAGGGCTCTACAGTAAGTAGGGAGTTTGCTTCGTTCCTCGGGATCAATGATGCTTGGGATTTTAACCAGCATAAGATTGATCCATCTAAAGTGGATAAAGAAGGGTTGATTGATTTCGGTAATAGATATACCGACTACGATGAGAATTGTGAATATTTTTTAAAGTTACTTGATGCTGGTTATGAATTTCATTTTTTGCCTAATGGGTAAAGGCCTAACAAGGGGCTGTTTAGCGACCAATATTTGCTCCGGCCAAAAAGCGGCCTCCACAAATACCGACGCAAAAGCTGAGCGATACACGGCCTCGCTTGCTGCGCGACCTCGGCCATGTATCGGGTCGGCGCTCAATTTTTTGTCGCAGATAGTTGTCCGCGCAGTGCGATTAATTGGGTAAGAACTAAATTTTATTTATGAAGTGGTTGGCGAGAATAGGCCAGCGCGTCCGCCTATCAATCTGCTCCAAAAGTTCACCCCTTCGGGGTGACATTGAGCACCGACCCGTTAGCTCTATAGGAGTATTGAGTGAATACTAACGAAGGGAGAGTGTATTTTGCTCTAGAAGGAGATGACTTTGACCCTGACGAAGTGACTAAATTTCTTGGAATTGAGCCGACTTCAATCAAACGTAAAGGTTCTAAAGTCCCAGGTAAAATTCCAAAAATGAATTCGTGGCAGTTCTCTACAGAGAATATTGTTAACGACTTCATTGATGTATTTGAAATGTCTACCGAGATCGTTACCAAGCTTAAGCCTAAGAAAGATCTCATATTGGAAGCAATGAAACGGTTTAATGCTTCGCCAAGATTTGAAGTAGTCTTATGGTTTTCCATGAATGAAGAGCACTCAACTCCGGCAATAGGTTTCGAAGTTGAAACAGTAGAATTTTTAGGTGAAATCGGTGCGTTCGTTGATATTGATACATATAAGCACTAAAGCAAAAGAGCTAACACCTATATGGCCGAACCTGTACATGGCGAATTGTTAATTTAGATATAGAGCCAGAAAGCGATTGAGTGAATTCGGGTTGTCTAGGCAACTTTGAGGTAGCAATATCTTTATTGGAGTAAGTTGGAAAAAGCTAAATGTGGCGCTTGGAGCCTATATTGCGGCCATTATTTATTCATATTGTGATAAGAGTGGATTGACAGAAACTTACCGAAATGATCAAATTTTGACTTACGGTATCGAGGGTTCGAGATTTCAATCGGTAGTGGGAAGGGGTACAGGTAGATGGATTGAAGAAAAAACATTCTATCTGTATGATTGTAGAGCGATTTTTGCTTTGTGTTGGTGCGTTGCTTTTTTCGAAAAGTGTACCCTCCACCCCGCCATCATTATGGAAACGTCGAGACATGAGATCTCGGCGTTTTGGTTTCTAGACCCCAGTAACTGCGGGCTCTAGCGGCGAGTTGCTTAGATATTCCCCAATTTTACGCCCCGCTTATTTCTCGAACAAAACGTACAAAAACCTCTCAAACTCTCAAAAAATCTCCATTTTTCCCCAAAACAGAGGTATTTCGAGATACCTCCGAAACCCCTTTTAAATCAATAAGTTAAATTCCCCACGAAAAAAGGTTTTTTCGGCAACTGGGGGTGAGGTGGATTTCTCGAACTCTCGATATCTTCCAGCAAACAGTACCTAGGAATCCGACTCCTGCTGACAAATAAAATATTGCACTGAGAGTTGAGATAAATGGCTTACTGCCTTTTTACTGTCGCCTAAAATCATATCTAGTTGATTGATTTTGTTATATTTTTAACCTTTCGGATAATGCATTAGTTGCTAAGACTTATGGGAAAAGTAGTCTATCAATTCAAGACAATTAACGATCTGAGTGAGGTTATAAAGGAGTATGAGACGCTTTTGATGCGTCCTACGAGAAGGTATAGTCATCCAACACTTTATCGTTATAGGGATGTAGGGAAAAACGAGAAACTGTTATCGGGTGTGCGAGTTAAAGACTGGTTATTTTCGCATGATCAACATTGGGTATTACCTCACGATCAAATGGGCCTATCTTTTTCATCCACATATAAAAATTTAAAAGATGTGTATCGTTTAAAGAGCAAGCACAATCCAGGTAAGAAACTTGATGTTTACTGGGTACTCGAAACATCAAATATTCCACTAGGCTTAAAATTTGTTCCAGACCGAAACAAAAAGGGCCATTACTTTTTAACGGTAACCGAAGCTACGCCGTTAAGCCAATTAGTAATTAAGTTGAAAATGCTCGCACACAGGATGACAAGAATGAAAAATGTGGGGTTTGACTGATGATCAAATACCGATATAGCGAAGAACTCGAAATTGCTACGTATTACGCAAAGAAGTTACATGACGATGCAGTCCTCTCTATTCTAAAAAATGGAACAGTGGAAAATTCTGCGGACGCAGTACGTTTAAGCGAGTTTTTTTGGAATATGGTCGATGCATCGATCATCGACGAACAGAAAGACGTTGCGTTACCCTGGCCCGAAGGCGCTGAGTATTGGAACGAAAAAATTATGACATCAATCTCAGGTTATCTAGAAAATGCGGGATATGGAAGTGAGTGGGAAAGCATATCTGATAAGCAATAGCTATTTTGTGAGAAAAGAACAATTGAGAATGATAGAGACTTTTACTCATCAGCAGAGTTGTTTGAATTAAAACAACCAGATAGTCGTTATCTGTAAAGGACAAATGATGAAAAAAATATCCCTTTTTGTTGCTTTGTTATTGGGTGGTTGTACTGCAATAGAGATTAAACAAGTAGAGTCTTCTCATAACATGGATCATGTGTGTATTGAATACAATGCTAAAGTTACCATCGACGAATTTGTAAGAATCGTTGAAGACATTTTTCAAGATCATGGTATTACTACTGAGGTATATAAAGGACTAACTCCAGAGAATTGTAATTTTAAACTAACGTATACTGCCCTGAGATCATGGGATTTAACGCCATATTTGAGTCACGCTGAGCTACGATTGTTCAAAGGAAATGAGCGAATTGGTTATGCTGAGTACCATCTAAAAGGAAAGGGTGGGCTAGCACTGAATAAGTGGGCCAGCGTGAAAACTAAAATGACACCGGTAGTAAACCGGCTTTTGGCACAATATTGAATACAGAAGTCTTCAGGAAAAAAATTGATTCAGCAAAGACCGGGCGATGTCCTTGAAATAGAATTTGAAGGTGGGTATTACTACCTGGTTGTTATTACAAAAATCATCGAATTTGGTGGGAATATCGTTTATGCCTTTCATGGGGATGGTAGCAAGAAAGACAACTTCAATGCTTCGTTGGATAGTCCTGGCTTCAATATCTGTACAGACTTATTAATGCCCAAAACACAAGGTCAAGTTAGGCGTATAAGTAAAGTAATAAATGTCCAAGACTATTTGGTGTCCAAGATGAGGAGGTCAACGCATCCCCTTAAAGTAGGGGAGAAAGCAAAAGAATGGTGGCTTCGCCCTATAGATGGATCGAAATCATCAGTGAAAAGGGTAAAGAAACTAACAAAAGAACAAGAGATGGCAATGGACGGAGGCACTTACTCGTTCGATCTCGTGGTAGAAAAAATTTAATGGGATATAAACCAAACCAAAATTTATTTATTGATAGGGGATGGATTAGAAATACTTTTTTCAAGTCTTGATTTGTGTATGTTCTATGCCACCTTGTAGCTTTAAAAGGGGAGTCTGGAGAGTAAGTTATGGTGCCATAAATTGAGTGAGAATTACTTAAATGCTAAGGCGTCATATTTCCTTCATTGAAACACTATGAAGATTCATTTTACAAAAGCTGAGTATAAGCAGCTACTAGATTTGGCCTTTATCGGGCATTGGGTTATGACAGCCCATGAAGCTGGTGGTGTTAAAAACCCTTATGATGCTATCGAGCAGAAAATCTATAGTCATGCCAAGGCTATGGGATGCGAGGATTATGTTGACTATGATAAGGCCAGCGATTGGTATTACAACACTGCACTGCTCGAAGAGGAGTTGATGGGCTTTCTAGATGAGTACGAAAGGCAGGCGTTCCTAAATCAGTTTTGATGGGCGTAGTTACTTAGAGCGAAGTTTGAAGAGGAATATTATGAACTTCGGCTTTCGACACATTGCGGAAGTTAACAGGAATGAATGTCTATAGGCCGTTAACGACCCAAAGCAGTCATCTAGCTAAAAAGGTGTTTTGAATGATTAACCTTCTCCCAGAAATGACACTTATTGAAAATTCAATTGCGCAAGATCTTGAGAAAATATTATATGCTCACCCTGATTATGTTGAGAATTCTACCGAGTATGTATTAAGTGGAGGAAGTATGATGATCGTTCCTCAACAGTTAGATATCACTGAAGAGGAGTTTCGTCCTCATTACGAATTAGCTGCTCGCGTATTTCAAGAAAATATTGAAGCGGTTTTGGCTAAATACAAATAAATGAACATTAGCTATAACAAGGTGGTGTTGTCGCCTTCGCCTGGGATCTCCGTTCCGCTTGTGCTCCACTCCGCCTGTTCATGGCGAATTCGTAATTTAAGAAGGAATTGGGAGTTGGAAGAGTCCTCGACAGTGACTTTCCCATGAATAATTTGAAAAATTCATGGTTGTTGAGCACTGATTTGTTGGAGGTTTTCCCGATCTGGAAGAGTGCGTTCTGTTTTGGTTGTAATAGTCTTTAAATTGATCGAGTTTTCGTTGTAAATCGGAACTGGTCCAAAATAAAGTGTGATCAAGAAGCTCTCTTCGAACAGTACCAATGATACGTTCAATAAATGGATGAGAGGTTGGAACACCGGGAAGTGATTTGACTTCTTCTATATCCAGCATATCGAGATTCGTCCACCAGCGATGAAATTCAAATACCGGATCGTTATCCGAGCTTAAATACTTTGGTAATGTTTGTTTAAATCGAATCGCATTAAACATACGGCAGGCAGCAATACCGTTTAGATCACCTTTTTGTGTGGCAAAACCAATAATACGTCGAGTGAATTGATCCATCACGACCATAACCCAATAACTATTCAATGTTGCCGATTCGCAGCGAAAGAAATCAAGACTCCATAAACTGTCTTTGCAATGACCAAGAAACGTTAACCATGAAGGGCCTTGATCATTTCCAGTTGGCTTATAGTGCTTATCCAATACTCGCCGAACAACATCTTTATTAATGTTGATTCCAAAAGCAAAATTGATTTGTTGTGCAATTCGAGGGTCTCCGAAACGAGGGTTTCGATATTTCATTTCCAGAATTGCATTAATCAATTGAGAAGAAGGTCCCTTCGGCCCTGGTTTACGTTTGGGTTTTGATGAATAGAGCAGTTGGTATTTCTTTTCTTTAAGCGCTTTGTGAAAACGAAGAATCGTGGCGGGTTTTAAAATAATGGCGTTTCGAATAACTCGTTGAAAACTCAAATACTGAGCACACCAGCCAAGAATAAATCGGTCTTCCGGTGTTAGATTGGGTGACCGTTTATGTTTCCTGGACAGAACAAGAAGCTGCTTTCGTAAAGCAATGTTCTCAGCAACAATGGCTTTGGCTCCACCAGGAAGGAGAAGCCTGAATACCGTGGTCAACACAGACCAAAAAGAGAAGAGCCAAATTCGCATGGCGGGCGATCATATTCTATACAGGAAAATATGGCAAACAATCAATGAAGTGAGAATTATTGCCAACACGCTCTGGTTGTCCATCCAGTTCTATTCGGAAATAGACATTTTTTCAAGAATGGGGTCTAATGAGAAACGAAAATGAATTCTGTGTTTTTCCAAGCGTTAGAAAGTAAGTTGTTGAAAACCAAGGAAAAACTGTCTCCTCATTGAGTGCATAGAAGACCCGGAAAGGTCTGTTATGTACTCAGGCAGCTTTTCCCCGGCCAAGAGTCCCCTCAACCTAGCTTTCAGCTTGTTAACTCATTGAATTTAAATAAGAAATTTTATGGGTGAGAATCGTTCTTATCCGGGTATATACGGAATTCCGTATAACATACTGATACACGGCCTCGCTCGCTGCGCGACCTCGGCCATGTATCGGGTCGGTGCTCAATTTTTTGTCGCAGATAGTTGTCCGCGCAGTGCTATAAATTGAGTAAAAATTAATTTTAAACTAAGAAGTGGTTGGAAAGAATAGGCGAGCGCGTCCGCCTATCAATCTGCTCCAAAAGTTCACCCCTGTGCATGGCGAATTCGTAATTTAAGAAGGAATTGGGAGCTGAAAGAGTCCGCGACAGTGACTTTCCCACGAATAATTTGAAAAATTCATCGTTCTTGAGCGCTGGTTTGTTGGTGGTTTTTCCGATCTGGAAGAATGCGTTCTGTTTTGGTTGTAATAGTCTTTAAATTGATCGAGTTTTCGTTGTAAATCGGAGCTAGTCCAAAATAAAGTGTGATCAAGAAACTCTCTTCGAACTGTACCGATGATACGTTCAATAAATGGATGAGAGGTTGGAACACCGGGAAGTGATTTGACTTCTTCTATATCCATCATGTCGAGGTTTGTCCACCAACGGTGAAACTCAAATACAGGATCGTTATCCGAGCTTAAATACTTTGGTAATGTTTGTTTAAATCGAATCGCATTAAACATCCTGCAGGCAGCAACACCGTTTAGATCACCCTTTTGTGTAGCAAAGCCAACAATACGGCGAGTGAATTGATCCATCACGACCATAACCCAATAACTATTCAACGTCGCAGATTCGCAGCGAAAGAAATCGAGGCTCCATAAACTATCCTTACAGTGTCCTAAAAACGTTAACCATGAAGGGCCTTGGTCATTTCCAGTTGGTTTATAGTGCTTATCCAATACCCGGCGAACAACATCTTTATTGATGTTGATTCCAAAAGCAAAATTGATTTGTTGTGCAATTCGAGGGTCTCCGAAACGAGGGTTTCGATATTTCATTTCCAGAATTGCATTAATAACATCTTGAGACGGCCCTTTAGGTCCAGGCTTTCTTTTGGGTTTTGATGAATAGAGCAGTTGGTATTTTTTTTCTTTAAGCGCTTTATGAAAACGAAGAATTGTGGCGGGTTTTAAAATAATCGCGTTTCGAATAATTCGTTGAAAACTTAAATATTGCGCGCACCAGCCAAGAATAAATCGGTCTTCCGGTGTTAGATTGGGTGAGCGTTTATGCTTTCTGGACAGAACAAGAAGCTGCTTTCGTAAAGCAATGTTTTCCGCAACAAGGGCTTTAGCTCCACTAGGAAGTAGAGACTTGAATACCGTGGTCAACACAGACCAAAAAGAGAAGAGCCAAATTCGCATGGCGGGCGATCATATTCTATACAGGAAAATATGGCAAACAATCAATGAAGTGAGAATTATTGCCAACACGCTCTGGTTGTCCATCCAGTTCTATTGGGAAATAGACATTTTTTCAAGAATGGGGTCTAATGAGAAACGAAAATGAATTCTGTGTTTTTCCAAGCGTTAGAAAGTAAGTTGTTGAAAACCAAGGAAAAACTGTCTCCTCATTGAGTGCATAGAAGACCCGGAAAGGTCTGTTATGTACTCAGGCAGCTTTTCCTCGGCCAAGAGCCTTCCTCAACCTAGCTTTCAATTTGTTAACTCATTGAATTTAAATAAGAAATTTTATGGGTGAGAATCGTTCTTATCCGGGTATATACGGAATTCCGTATAATATACTGATACACGGCCTCGCTCGCTGCGCGACCTCGGCCATGTATCGGGTCGGTGCTCAATTTTTTGTCGCAGATAGTTGTCCGCGCAGTGCTATAAATTGAGTAAGAATTAATTTTAAACTAAGAAGTGGTTGGCGAGAATAGGCGAGCGCGTCCGCCTATCAATCTGCTCCAAAAGTTCACCCCTGCGGGGTGACATTGAGCACCGACCCGTTATGTGCTCCCAAGAGTGAGTATCTTATTTAAAGAATGTGGTCATGGCTGAAGACGAGAGTAATCGAAATATGATTAAACTAAAATCAGCTGAAATATACTGGAATCCAGATGATTCCAAAATTAACTCCATCTTAAGTAATGGAGAGGTAGAAATAGAGAATATGAATAAGGAAGATATCGAATATCTTGTAAAGGAGCTTGATAGAAGGCTTTGCCAGCTATGGGATAAGGTCGCATTTGAGCGTGATAATGGGTTAGTTGATTACTCTAAATTTAATAGTTGCTGCAAAGATAACAGTAAATAGTTAATTTGCACTAAATTTTAATATTGCCATGAACCACATGCTTAACAAGAGCTGGCACATAACAAAGTGCTCAAACCGATGCCAAACACTCCGCACCTTTTGTGTTTCGCTTCACTCAGTATTACACAAAAGATGCTCCGTGCTTGTCACGGTTTAGCAAGGCGATACACGGCCTCGCTCGCTGCGCGACCTCGGCCATGTATCGGATCGGTGCTCAATTTTTTGTTGCAGATAGTTGTCCGCGCAGCGCTATAAATTGAGTAAAAATTAATTTTGAACTAAGAAGTGGTTGGCGAGAATAGGCGAGCGCGTCCGCCTATCAATCTGCTCCAAAAGTTCACCCCTGTGGGGTGACATTGAGCACCGACCCGTTATGTTTTAGGAGATAGCGAATAACTATGGAAATACAGCCAAGGCATGTTGTTTGTATCCTGAACAATGATCAGGATGTCATTAGAAATCTGTGCAAGGAATACCCTGGGTTTGAATATGACGAGGAATATTCTCATGGCCATTTCCAAGAAGGAATGAGTACTGCTTTTGCAGCGTCTATGGAGTGCTTAATACCGTCCTTTGTACTAGAAGATCAGGAATCCATATACAAGCATACAGCTGTAAACTACGTCCTTTCTCCGAGAATGCGGAAAGAAGATGCGGTAGATATATCACAAAGAATGCTCTCATTTGTTGCGGAGGCATTTGAATTGGGGGCACTAGCTGTCAAAGGAGAGAGTTCAGGTATAGCGCACGGGAAGTTACGGTGGTTGGAGCTTTCAGAGCGCTCAAAAGAACCTGAAAACCAATTAAGTTCCCTATACCGAGCATGGGTACGATTACCAATTTCTGGCGAAAGTAAACTCTATTCCGTTGGAATGCATTTAATCGGAATGAAAGATGTTGAAATAAACAACGGCGATTCCGCAATTGATGATTTGGATATGTTCCTATTGTACCTAGTTGTAGATAGAGCTGAACCTAATATTAGGAACGGACAAACATTTAGTAAAGACAATAAATCAATGCTTTATACAATTAATGGCATTGACTGTAGCCGATATGAAAACGATGACTTTTTCTATAATCCATATGGTTTATGGTCGCTTACAAGTAAATAAACATAACAAAAATAGCCAAGGCGACGCCAAAAAGCGACGCGCTTGCTATTGGCGATACACGGCCTCGCTCGCTGAGCGACCTCGGCCATGTATCGGGTCGGTGCTCAATTTTTTGTCGCAGACAGTTGTCCGCGCAGTGCTATAAATTGAGTAAAAATTAATTTTAAACTAAGAAGTGGTTGGAAAGAATAGGCTAGCGCGTCCGCCTATCAATCTGCTCCAAAAGTTCACTCCTTCGGGGTGACATTGAGCACCGACCCGTTAGGCATAAAATCATGCGAAAAATGGATATCACCGTCTCAGAAATACTTGAAGCACATGCGGAAGGGCTCTTTTTAAAGTCAGAGGTGGTTTCAAGACTAATAACTGCAAGCGTATATTTTGAGCCGGAAGAAATAATTAATCAGATTTCTGGAGATTTAATAAACGAGATACGAGAGCGCGTTAAAACTCCACCAAAAACAGCCAATGAAATATATCATCTTGGTGGCAAAAACTATTCTGCAAAGGTGTCTTCTGAAGAAATAAAGGCGTTGGAAGAGCTGGAAAAAGTTGTAAGCTTCGCCGGATATTGGAGAATGCATGTATATTTTAAACATGCCTAACAAGGCCATCTTGCGTCGCACTGCTACTCAAGCGCTGGACAAATTTTCCATGGCCCTTTTTTGTGGTTTAACGCTACGCTACCACAGAACGGTCCATTCCAAATTTGCGGCAAATGGCGGCGATACACGGCCTCGCTCGCTGAGCGACCTCGGCCATGTATCGGGTCGGTGCTCAATTTTTTGTCGCAGACAGTTGTCCGCGCAGTGCTATAAATTGAGTAAAAATTAATTTTAAGATAAGAAGTGGTTGGCAAGAATAGGCAAGCGCGTCCGCCTATCAATCTGCTCCATAAGTTCACCCCTGGGGGGCTCCGGCCTGTTATGTTTAGTTGAGATAATGAAAGAGTTTAAGAAGTGGAAAGTTGTAGCTAAATGGGCTTGGTTGGTACTTGCCATCTGGGTGGCAATTACCTTCTTCGTGCTAAGTGACACTCATATTTACTATACGTTGATATCGTGGGCGATTATGGGGGTTATTGTATTTGCGAACATCCAAATGCTAAATGCAAAGTGTACTTCTTGCGGTAAACCTCTACTAATGCCAGCGCACTGGTGTGGTACGGCAATTTTTACAAATCCTGTTGTGTGTCGTAATTGTGGAGTAAGGCATAATGAATAGTTCAGGGGATAAGTAAAGCACGATACAAGCGACTTGTAGAGTGGGCGAAGAATAGATCCTCTCGGGTGTATACGGAACTCCTTATAGCGCAGTGTAATATCATATATAAAAACGAGTCGAAAAATGAGCTTTGAAATAGGTAAGGGGATATCTCTCAAAGAGCATATTCAAAGATGTATTAGAGGGGATACTCATTCAGAGTGGATGATCTTCTCCGGTATTGATCTCACCTTAGATATGCTGGTTTTTCCTGTGTATCTCGATGTCTGTGATTTATATTCGGATGAGTATGGCGAAATTGAAGATCAGGTTTTATCGCAAGGAGATGGTTATGGGAACCTGCTTAATGAAAACCAACTCCTAGACATTGTTAATAATCTATTGTCTCAGAGACATAACTATACGGACAAAGAGTTGGAAGCAGCATTAAACTACTACAGCAGATATGACACATTCATCGAATTGTAAGGTCATTATGAACGCATTAAAGCCGACCCAATAAGCAGACGCATAATTCTTATGAGTATCGAAGATATCTCAATCGAAACAGCTGAAGTTGATTGGCAAAAATGCCTTCAACATTGGTCGTGGATACTAAAAAAGTGTCCAGAGTTTAATATCCTTCTGGTAACAAAATTTGGTGAGATTTTCACTAAAGCTGATGACGGAGCTATTTGGTTTCTTAGTACTTCAAATGCTAGCTATGAGCCGGTGGCAAGCTCTCAAGAAGAATTGGCTAAGCTACTGGAAAATCAAGAAGAATATGAGTATTTCTTCATGCCTCGGATGATTTCTGTTTTAGAGCAAAGCCTCGGCCTGTTAGAGCATGGCAATTGCTACGGATTTCATGTGCCCTGCGTCTTTGAAGAATGCACCTTTGAGTCGAGTAATTTCAAGGTCATCTCCCTAGAAAGCTACCTCATCGGTTTGGGTGATATGCTTGGAAAACTACAGTCTACCCCAAGTGGAGAAAAGATATTCATTCATGTTGAGGAATGATTTATCACCCGACGGTGATACTTGAAGGGGGCGATGTTGAGTATAAGTCGATGTCCGCTTTTGAGTTTTCGAAGTTTCGATTTAGTTCATGGTCAACAGTCCGATAATGGAACCCAAAATCCATTAGCCGTATGCTATAAACAAACATAAACGGTACGTTTGGGGTGACATTGAGCACCGACCCGTTATGCAATCAAACTAGAAAGGAACATTTATGTATATTTGGAAAACTAGATCCTTAGCCGAGGATATAAAAAACAACAGAATCAGTTCAAATGAATGGAAGAAGTATTACTTAGCTGTTTCGATATTTATGACAGTGTCTTTGTATTTGTTAATGCTATCACCACGTGAAAATACAACAGCTGTATTAGTTGAATCTATTGCAATGGTGGGTATACTTATTTTTGGGGTTAGTTTTACATATCGATCAAATATGGGCGATGACGGGGTTGACTATATTTCTAGGATGACGGCGTTGACATTTCCAATTTTAATTAAGCTATTCTTGATATCATTATTAGGTGGAGTAGTAATCGGCGTCTTAAGCGAAGCTCTATCTTTCTCAATTACGGTACTAGAATGGAGTACGACCTTTTTTTCTATTCTAATACAAGTTATTTTCTTTTGGCGTATCAATATATTTCTTAAGTATATAAATGCATAACAAAGCCATAAAAAAACACGCTTTCAGCGCTGGACTCGCTAAAGCTCCCCTTTTATGGCGACCCGTTAGAGGAAGACTATCTGATTGCTCGAGGTGGAGATGATCTGTTTTACCCTAGTCCAGGTAATGATGGGATTCTGGGCGGGGCAGGTGATGACGTTGTTCTGTTGAGTGGGGATAGATCCGAGTATAGTGTGATATCAGAAAATACCGGTTATCGAATTGTTGGGCTTGATGGAAATGATTACATCTATAATGTCGAAGTGTTGCGATTTGCCGATTCGGATCTACGATTTTCCGAATTAGGGTTGTGAAACACTGAAATGATCATATTAGTTGTAAAATAATCGTTTCGGCGGTTTGTACGAAAGTCGCAGTGGTTATTAATCTATTCATATATCTGTTCTTATTCGTTTACTCCTCTAAATAATTCACATTAAAATTACCGTCCAAGCTGTGTTCATGAAACCAATGTCATGATTCTATAACTGCGGAGTTATGGTGATAAATATATGTCGATCAAAACTAACAAATTCAATTATAAATCGTATTTTACTTACAGTGCACTACATTACCTATTTCGTATTATCGTTACTGGTAGTCTTGCACTTTTGTTAACTGGTTGCCTCGATCGAAAGCCGGGAGGTAGCGAAAAGCCTGTTTCTGTTGAAGTATCGATAAAAAATCAAGCCGATCTATGGGATCTGGCAATTGTTAATAAAGACCGTACAGCGATACTATCGAATATGGCGGAAGAATTTCGTCAGATTGATGGTACAGGAAATATAAAAAAAAAAGCGGAATTTGTTGATGGATTGATGTCTCCTCGATTGGAAATTCGACCTTATACCGTGGAAGATTATGATCTTCGTGTATATGGTGATGTGGCATTGCTTAGCGGTAGAACTCGAATGAAAGGAAAATATGACGGGGAGGATTTTACTGCTCATTATCGATATATTGATGTTTATGTTAAACGTTTAGGAGAATGGAAGATAGTGAGCGTTCAAATTACAGAACTATCAAACTGATTGAGAATACGTTAATTTGGTATGTGCCCAACCTGTCCCTGGCGAATTCTCAATTTAAGAATAAATTGGGAGCTGTATCGAGATCAATATTGTATGTTTAGAAATGAAGCATTTAATAGCAGTGAAGTATTCATGGGAGAAAAGCTCGGTTATTGTCACAGAAGGTTAAATGAAGAACGCGCTGAAGATTTAGAAAGGATGTTGGTGAAATGAGTAAAAAATCTAACAATAATGTCAATTTGACCTCGTTACGCTTCGCTCCACTCGGCCAATTACATTAGCGTTAAGTGTCCGAGTTACCCACAAAAAGTAGACACCTCATTGCTAGCTAACTGAGGGTCTAATATAGATTAAAAAGACAAAAAACAAATACAACAACTGAGCGACCTAAAAGAAGAGAACGAATTCCTAAAAAAAGCGACGGCATACCTCAGCAAACCAAATAGGTGAGGTATGCCTTTATAGAGTCGTATCGGGAGATGTTGCCCATAGCTAAAATGTGCAAATGGTTGAAAGTAAGTCGCTCTGGCTATTATAAATGGAGAAAGCGCGAGCCAAGCTTTCAGTCGCGTTATCGAGAGATTGTGCGCCAAGCAACAAAGGCGATGTTTGAGAAACTAAAGAAACGTTATGGAGCGCCGAGGCTGGCTGCTGAGCTTCGTTCGGAAGGTCTTACGTGTTCGGTTAATGCTGTGGCAAAATTGTTGTCAGAAGAGGGTTTAAGGGCACGTAACGGAAAGGGGTTTAAATACAGTCCGGCAGGCGTCACCAAAAATAATATTGCAGAGAATCTTTTAGGGCGTTGCTTTAAGGCAGATGAACCGAACAAAAAATGGGTATCCGATATCACTTATATTCCTATTCGAGGCGGGACGGTTTACCTTGCGGTAATTATGGATCTGTTTTCATGAAAAATTATTGGTTGGTCGCTTGATAAAACCATGACGACAGAATTAATAAAAAGCGCACTTGATATGGCTGTAGCAAGTAGGAGGCGTGAGCCAGGATTGATACTTTACTCAGACCAAGGTGTTCAATATCGTGCTAAGGAATATGTGTTGGCACTACATGACGAACGTATAAAGCCGAGTATGAGTCGCAAAGGAAACTGTTGGGATAATGCAGCAATGGAATCATTTTTTGCTAGATTAAAAGTGGAAGAGGTTTACACCCAGATATATCAAAACCTGAGTGAAGCCTATGCGAGTGTATTCGAATACATCGAAATGTTTTACAATCGAGGGAGAAGGCATTCAACTATCGGCAATATAAGTCCGGTTGAATATGAAAATCATTATTACAAAAAGTGCGCTTAATTGGTGTCTACTTTTTGTGGGTAAGACCAGTTTCAGAAGGGAATAGGTACCAATACCTATGAATATTGAAGAAGCTAAAGAAATAATGAGGGTGATAGATGGAAATATTAAGTCTCAAAACTATGAGTATGATTATTTGGCAGTAGTTAAAAGTATTTCTATTGAGGATGGGGAGTATTGGTATTATCTTAGTCAAGTCTTGAGGGACTTACCAGAGTCAAACGAAATGGACTTAAGGGATAATGGTGCATTGGCAGCAGCTATTTATGCGTCAGAAAAAAGCTACGGTTTCTCGCCTAATTCGGCGGGTACTATCGCAGAGAAGATTCTAGCGCTAACAATGCCTAACTCACGGTTTGAGTGCAAATCTAAATATGGGGTTTAACCCAGTATTTGAATCGGGTAAGCGCTTTAAAGATTTGTATGTAGAATCTCTTAGGAGTCTTAGAAGAGTAGTCGTTGAAGGGAGCGAGAAGTTTCCAGATGACGAATGGTTTCAAGAACAGAAATCTGATGCTGAGGAAGACTTCGGCTTAAGCTAAGTCGAGGTAAACATAACAAGTGCTGCCACAATCGTTCACTGTGTTCGCTGGGCTGCCCAATGCTTCGCTCGTTGCGTATGGCTACGCAACGGCTATAGCATTAGTCATCCTGTGCAGCAGGCCTTATCGAGGAGTTTTTGGTGTTTTTAAATATTGGTTACAATGCGGTAAAGATGGAAAAAGGAACTCAGCTGTTACGAGAGTTTATTTTGTGTGTGTTCATTTTCTTTTCAGCAGCATCAAATGCAACATCTTTTGAGCGGCATCGATCTTACACAGAGTTTTCAGATACACTGGAAAACTCTCCATGGTCGACAATATCTGAACCGATAGATTTAGATGGAGATGGAAAGACCGAGAGCTTTATCGGGATGGTAAACACCAGCTACAATACGCCCTCCTCCTACTGGTACTATGCTACCTATAATCCAGCTAAAAACGACTACGATATTATATGGAAGAGTAAGTCATATACTCAAATCAACAAGGTTAAATTGATTTACGACAAGAGCGCTGATCGTAATTTTCTTTATGTAACTTTGTCGGATCTAGGACCATGGGCATCCAATGGCGTTATTGAAATTTATGACGCCTATAGTAGAGAGTTGGTTCGCACTGTAGATACAGGAATACTATTTTCTGATTTTGACTACGCAGATATCGATTTAGACGGCGATTCAGAGTATGTCTTCTTGCACGGCAATGGTAGGGTCGTATCTGTATGTCAGGTACTAGAATGCACAAATAGAGTTGGTTTATATCTAGGCGATGTCTATGAAAATAAAAGCTCCGTATTAAAACTCAAAAATATTTACGGCGATGAGAAATTAGAGATAATTACTTCGACGGGTATCATTGGCGAATTTGCAGAGGGGATATTGTCGCTGTTAAGTGTTTCGACGGAAGAGTTGACTTTAGAAGAAGGGTTTGGTGGCGCGGTAGAAATTGCTGATATAGATGGGGATAAGACACCCGAGGTTATATATTTAGACAACCGATCGAAAAGTAAACTTTATGTGTATGATGGAGAAAGCAGGACCCTAGAGAAGAGGATTATTGGATATAGATTCAGCTCCTTTACCACAGAAAATATCGATAATGACATAGCAGAAGAGATAATAGTGTCAGAGTATATTTATGATTCTAGAGTATCTGTTGGTATTAGCGTTATAGATGGTTTGACAGAAGCTAGAGAGTTTCGGATCGAGCAGACCCAAGGCCTTCCACAGACGATACATCCACGATCAGTATCTGTATTTGACGTAACTGGGGATGGAAAATTGAATCTAACTTGGTTTTCCAGCGACATTACTCAGGGAGGATATTCTCACCGCCTTCATGTATCTGACTTCGAATCCGAAACTCCGCTATGGCAGTCACGTTTGTCAAACAAACCTTATTCAATATTTGATGTAGGAAATTTAGGCGCGTCAAATGGGGTAGGCATCGCTCGGGTGACTGAAGAGGGGACGCTCATTGTTAAAGATGCAGATACCCTGGTAGATATATGGCGAAGTGATATTGCAAGATTTGGCTCTGATGTAGCCTGTCTGGTTATCGCGGATATAAACCAAGATGGTGCAAGTGAAATTTTACTCGGTAGTAAGAGTGATGGAAACCACCCTCGTTTGATCGTATTGAATGGACAGAATTTTGGGGTGATGTATGACAGAACTTATGATATTGGAGGGTACAATAGAGCCTATTCCATTGCAGTGGATGACATTGAGGGGGATGGCTCAACTGAAATTGTTATCACAGGGGGGATGGACAATACCGGCTCGGAGGGTGTGTTTTTATTGATGCTAGATGGAACAAGCTTGAACATTGAGCGTTCAGTGCCAGTTATAATCCGAGGCGCTGAAATTGGAAGTGATCACGTGCAAATCGGAGATGTGACCGGAGACGGATGGAAGGACATCGTGTTTAGCTACATAGATCTTCACATAATTGATGGTAAAAGCTTAAAGTCATGGAGCACAAATCGAAATTACTACTATGAACCTTCGCTCATAGATATTGATGGAGACGGTGTATTGGATGTTGTTTCTGGAAACCAAGAGGGTGAGTTGGTTGGTTTTTCCGGGGCTCGTCAGCTTGAGATATTTAGACGCAAAGTGTGTGACGACAGAATTTATCTATCTGAATCGGTCCGGTTTTATCAAAACAACGAGCATCCGTTCATCTTCAGTTGTCAGGGGTATCTTAATAAGTACTCCTTTACCTCGAAAAAGGTAATTGATTCTGTTTGGATAGGGTTTAAGGCCCAAGGTTACTGGGAGTCAAATAGCCGAATTCGATCATTTGTTGACTTGGAATCTACAGGAGTTTATATCGGAACTACCACATCAGTAGATATTGTGCATATGTATCCTCAGAATGACTCGGATGGGGATGGTAGGCTAGATGTGAATGATCGTTTTCCTGACGATATACTCGAATGGCAGGACCTAAATGAAAATGGTATCGGTGATAATTCGGATCCAGAGTATGACGAAGGAGATTTGGACTCAGATGGAGTTCTGAACCCTGAAGATGACTTTCCACTAGACCCAGCACATTCAAAGGATACCGACTCGGACGGGATTAGCGATAATTTAGACCCAGACAAGGATAACGATGGAGTTGAAAACTATGATGAATCTTTTCGATTTATCTCAAGGGGCCTGTCGAGGGATGCTAATGAGGATGGCACATATGATGATATTCAAAATACGGTTATACAATTTATGAATGGAACCAGTTCTGGTTACCCAATGAGCCTAGAATCCAATTTTCCTATTCGGTTTTACCAGTTTGATACACCAAATTATCAGTTTCCTGAAAACATCTATTTCGATATGTTGATCTCACTTAATAGTCCGGACGATGAGGTGGTTATTAATATCAATACTTATGAACGGGATTCGTACCGGTGGGCATTTATTCACTCCGGCGAGTCTTCAGAAATAACTTCAGATGAAGAGGCCGTCGAATGGGAATTTCTGTATACCCCTGAGTCTGGTGTTGGGGCTACATATGATATTAATCGTATTACGTTGCATTTGAAGGACGGTTCTAGAGGTGACGATGATGGTTTGGTTAATGGGAGTATCTACTTAAAGAATGCAGTAATCTCAAGTGTTCGAGACTTGAACACAAGTAGTTCAAGTTCAAGTTCAAGTTCAAGTTCAAGTTCAAGTTCAAGTTCAAGTTCAAGTTCAAGTTCAAGTTCAAGTTCAAGTTCAAGTTCAAGTTCAAGTTCAAGTTCAAGTTCAAGTTCAAGTTCAAGTTCAAGTTCAAGTTCAAGTTCAAGTTCAAGTTCAAGCGGGAGCCCAAGTCAGAGCTCTTCAGGTGGTGGATCGCCAGATGGATTGACGTTTTTTTTCCTTGTTTTTGTTATTGTGTTGAAATGGAATGCAAAAGTGAGGCTGCGCCTGTTCCTGGTGAATTCGTAATTTAAGTAATAAGCGCGTTTAATTACTGAAAATATGATTCAACAAAACTGGTGATATTTGAGGTGAAAAACCATAGTAGGCCCATTAGTCTAGTCCCCACACATTAATGCGGCAGGGGGCTGACAGGGCGGTATATGGGCAACGGCTTTATTATTCTAGAGTTGAAAAAAGTAGTAAGTTTTGATTGACGTAATTAGGTACATTTGATTAAATTTTGTTTTCCTGTATCGAGGGTTCGAACCTTCAAGTGGCACTAGCGGTGGGAACACACAGCTAAAACGAACAAAATCTATTCTATATGCTTGATTTTAAGTCGAAACTTGCTCTATCTTGGTGCGAGAAAAGTTTCGAAAAGTGTACCCTCCACCCCGCCATCATTATTGAAACGCCGAGACATGAGATCTCGGCGTTTTGGTTTCTAGACCCCAGTAACTGCGGGCTCTAGCGGCGAGTTGGTTAGATATTCCCCAATTTTACCCTCCGCTTATTTCTCGAACAAAACGTACAAAAACCTCTCAAATTCTCAAAAAATCTCCATTTTTCCCCAAAATAGAGGTATTTCGAGATACCTCCGAAACTCCTTTAAAATCAATAAGTTAAATTCCCTACGAAAAAAGGTTTTTTCGGCAATTGGGGGTGAGGTGGATTTCTCGAACTCTCGATACCTTCCAGAGTTAGTACTGTGAGTTCGAACCCTTTTCTCTCTTCTAGAAAAATAAGGACAGGGTATACTGGTAATTTCTGATTGCCCGTACAACACGTCTCAAACCTTGAAAAATGTGGCTCTCTATATGTTTTCCTTTCCTAACAATGAAAAGCAACTCAAAGCTACGATCAGCCGTTATAAGTCCTCATTGAAGCGAGAAAAGAAAACGTATGGTCATTACAATGATGGGACGGGTAAGCGTTACCTACTGTTTTATTTATACCTAGTGTTAAACGACTTGCCTAAATTTGAGGAGTACATGGAGTGGTATTCAAATGTCTTTTCTGAGGATGGGGGAGAACCCATTCAAAAACTTTGTTGGTCTCTTGGTCTGTATCGTTTAGGAAAAAGTGAGGCCGCGAAGCATAAACTTGCGGATTTGATGCTGTCCAATTTGTACTTTATTCCTCTGCTTTTAGGTCGAGAAATTAAAGACCTTGATATGTGGCACGCTTCGAGTGATGCGCGGCGAGATTATTTTTCTTATATTCCTGATGAAATTCTTGGTGCGATTACCGATGAAGAAGTTTCCTGGTTGGGTGATCTTTATGATTCGTTTCTATTTCGCCGAATGAGAAAACGGTATATTGAGATCTATTGTCAGCTTCAAAATACAAGAGATCAATCAGAAAGAAGAGAGTTAGTCATGGAAGCGTATTCTCTTTTGGATTACCTCAAGGAAAAAAAAGAGGGAAGGGATACTTAGCATATAAAGATTGAATCTTAGTTTGCAATAAAACATGGTTTTTAATATGAAAGAGGAGTACTTATCGAAAGCAATCGCGGGAGTTTGTACACTTATAACTGCATACATCGCATTTCTTGTTTTTCGTGATATTGAAGCCGTATATAGAAATTATATGGCTTGGTCTGGAGGGAGTTCTGTACAAGCTACAATGTTTTCCATATTTTTATCTTTATCGGTGGTGTTTTCAGCAGGAATTACCTTTCTTATTTATCTACAAAAGCGTAATTGGATATTAGTGTTGTTGACCGTTCATGTGCTAATAGCTTTTATGGGCTGGCCAAGTACTCTACTGGCGTTGTCTGTGATGTTTTGGTGGTTTTCAAAACGGTACTATATAAAACCTTAATGCTTTAATTTTGTTTGTAAAAGTTCGAGCAAATAAAACGGTGTAAACAGCAACTGAAAGCTGACTCACTGTAACGGGAAATGAGTGATCGAATAGCCGCATAAAGCTTCTCTCCTTGCGATGAAATTTGAGGCGCCCAGAGTTTTTGTGTGGCGCTTAAATGAACTTAGGTGTCGTCTAATTAGTGCTAGTATTATTGTCTTCTAACGACACAAAGCAGTCATTCAGGATAATCCTGGTTGAAAATGGTTGAACTGTAAAAGCAGACGTTAATTTTTATAAAATTTATAGAAATGGTTGGAATGAATAGGCAAGTGCGTCCGCCTATCAATCTGCTCCAAAAGTTCACCCCTTCGGGGTGACATTGAGTACCGACCCGTTAAGTTACCAATTTAGTTAGGAGTAAACATTGGGTATTGAAAGTGACATGCTGCCAGATAATCCAGCGGCCAGGTTGCAGTCCTTCTTAGATAGGATGCTAGAAATTGAGCATAATGATAAAGAGCAAATATCAGCAGTCTTTGCCCGTCTTCTAGATGTGAAAAATAGTCCCGCTGAAATATTTCCACATTATTCTCAGCTATTTGTACTTATTGAAGAAGCCTTCAAAAAGGTAATGCAATACTAC
Source organism: Teredinibacter sp. KSP-S5-2 (assembly GCF_032773895.1). Classification (NCBI taxonomy): domain Bacteria; kingdom Pseudomonadati; phylum Pseudomonadota; class Gammaproteobacteria; order Cellvibrionales; family Cellvibrionaceae; genus Teredinibacter; species Teredinibacter sp. KSP-S5-2. The sequence goes on from NZ_CP120416.1 coordinate 1,148,636, forward strand.
CCAAAGCAACAAAAAACACATGCTGCATGGCGAGGGTATCTTACAACTACGCTACAAAAGCACTCTCCATATCATCATGAGTGGAAAGCTTTAACTTCAGCTCTTCGGCAGGGAACACACTTGGATATAATCCAAGTTGCAAATGACAACCTTGAACATTTCGTTAAGCCAACTAAAGTCCATGGGCTTACCGTTGAAGAACTGGAGTCGGAAGTTGCGCGCTTAATTGAAGATATAAAAACTTCAAGTGAATTGTCTGATTATTTAAAATCTTTTTTAAAGGAAGAGCTTGAAAAAATCCTTGATCGCATCAAGCATTTTGATTTATATGGGTCTGAACCTATAAGAAAGTCAATATACAACATTATTGCAAACTCCGAGGTATCAAAGAAATCAGCTACTAAAGCAATAGCGGGGGTTAGCGCATTCTTAGTTTCGGTCGCATCTGCTATAGGCGTTGTTAATGATGTAGCTAGTTTTCCACAGTCATTGGAAGACTTGAGGAGTGAATTCTTACAGCCATATATTGAAGAGTCTAAGGAGTCACCAGCTCTACCAGAACAGAAAATTAACGAAGCAATAGAGCTAGAATCAGAGAAGTAACTTAACAAATCAATCAACGATGCACCTTCGGTGCCGGACGCAGCAAAGCTGCGCCGGTTATTGAGGCGTAGAAGTCCAAAGGAGAGTTCGTGGGACACCGTATAGAAGCTATCGTAGCTAAGGGTGAACTAGATAAAGAGCTACTGAGTAAGTTCGAGTTGCCATGTGTAATCCATGAGGGGTTCTCAATAGTTGGCTTAGATGCAGGGCATTCCGACCATTGGGCTGAAAAACTCTCTATTCCAAATGAAAACAGCGGAAATATTATTCTTAATTGTCCTGTTACGCATTATTTTGCCAAAGAGCTTGGCCTAAAAGAATATGCAATTATTTTCACCGATTACTTTGGGGGCTTCGGGGAGCAATACGCCACAGTATATTCGGCTGGTAAGGTTGCAATGGAAGAAATGGAAGGTGGCATAAATCAAGCACTACGAACTATTGGGGTATTTAAAAAAGGAGGTCTAGATGAATTTGATACAATCTGTCTCGGCCGCTATAGATCATTCCATGAACATTTTACAAAATACTTCTAACAAGCGACTGCTCAAAAAAGCGTTGATGTTGTGTGTCCTCCAATGTCCGCTTATGAGTTTATTGGAACGGCATTTGTAGATACGATTAACTTCCGCTTTTGGCACGCAAAAGCCATTAGCAGTATGCTATAAATAAACATAAACGACACCCTGCGGGGTGACATTGAGCACTGACCCGTTATAAGCATAATTTAGAAACGTAGATTAAATATGACAAAAGAAAGAGATGCGGGCCCATTGATTACAGCCCAAACTGGTTGGGAAGAGTCCTTTCTAATTGGTACTGAAGTGGAGCTTCTAAAATTCGCAGAGAATATCATCAGTTCAGTTAAATCTGCCAAGGAAGATGAATTCTTCGGGGAAAAGACTAAAACCTCAAACTTTTACAACGCAACTGGCCAATATAGTGAGGTACTATTTGATTGGTTGGTTGTAACGAAGAATCAAGAACAAACAATAAAGCTCTCACAGAAAATACAGGGCTTATAACAAGCAAAGGCAGCGGATAAACCGCTGCTTTGGTCGTTTTGTCGCAGATAGTTGTCCGCGCAGTGCGATTAATTGAGTAAAAATTAATTTTAAACTAAAAAGTGGTTGGCGAGAATAGGCGAGCGCGTCCGTCTATCAATCTGCTCCAAAAGTTCACCCCTGCGGGGTGACATAGAGCACCGACTCGTTAAATGCTATTGGGAAGCTATGAGTTTAAACCTTTACTTCAAATCAGATGAATTTGAGACCAATAAAGGTCTGGCAGATTACCTCTATGAAGAGTTAAAGAAGTCTGGGGTAAGTGTGAGTTCCCCGGAAATAGACGAATACATGTGTATTATTGAGTCCTCAATAAATGGAGAGGTAGTCCATATATACATGGGCAAGAATGAAGAGGAATCTTCTCCAGTTCTCTGGCAAGTATGGCCTGAACAAGTTGTGCCGATAATGAAAAGGCTCTTTGGAAAAACTGATAGGGCTCCTGAGGAGAAAGCGAAGCAACTACTGGAGAACGTTGTAAACCATATACCCGGTGTATCAAGCGTTGAGTGGGGCATTTAACAAGCGACTGTGGTAAAAATCAAGCCTAAACCAACGTATCTCATTTAATAAATTCGGCTTCCTGCCATGCTCTCCTATCGCGGATCATGGCATTTAAAATAGTCATCATTTTTCTCATGCATGCTGTTAACGCGACCTTTTTATGCTTGCCTTCAGCGACAAGTCTGTCAAAAAATATTTTCATTACCGAGTTGCATTGTATGGCGCTCAGCATCGCCATATAGAGCACCGTTCTAATCGGTGCTCTTCCACCTTTTATTCGCCGTTTACCTTTTATGGCACCGCTGTCACGGTTGTAGGGTGCGAGTCCACATAAAGCAGCGACTTGTCGATTGGTTAAACTGCCTAGTTCAGGTAACTCACCAAGTAATGTGAAGGCGACTCCGTCACCAATGCCTGGTACAGATAATAAAATGTTGTAAGTCGCTTCCCATTCAGTGACCTCAGAAACCTTTTTAGCTAGCCGAATATTGACCCATTCAATCTCCTTGTTCAGAAATTTCAATATTCTGTTGAGGGTTGCTTGAAGACTTTTCTGTGCCTTTTGTTGGCGGTTTAGCTCCTGCGTTCTCATCTCCATAAGCTGGCGTTTTCGAGCCAATAAGTCTCTGATATGTCTCACTTTTTTACTGCTTATTGGTCGAATGTCTGGCTTCATAACTGCGCCAAATTGAGCAATTATTCGTGCATCAATTTTATCTGTTTTTGCCAATATCCCCTGAGCCTTTGCAAATTGGCGAATATTCATTGGCTGAACTACCACCACTGGCATTTGTGCACCTGCCAGGGCTTCCACAACCTTTCTCTAATATCCACCAGTGGCCTCAACAACAATGCGGGTGAGGTTGAAGCGTTTAAGGGTTTTTACCAAGTCATTAACCTCATCAGTGGTGTTGTGTATTTGCCAATGTCGATCCAGTTCAAGGACATGAATATCCAAGAAGGTCTTTCCTACATCGATACCGAAATTTCTTTGTTGTTTAATGTGCGCTTTGGTAGTTGTTTTCATGACTCACCCTTGCTACATTCGAGCTCGAGTTAAAGTAGGATCAGCATAGCGCTCCAGCTTGTTAACGGACTCGGTTATATCGGTGCCTGTCAGTCATCGAGCTACTATGCTGAATGTCTGTTGCTGCAGACATGAGCCTCACCTTATCGCTTTTTAACGGAAAGGGAAATTTGTGTTAAATTAACCATTCAAGTGTAGTCAGGTCGACCCATTTTTCGTTTCGTCTTCGCCTGCACTACAAATGGCCGCCTGCTACAGGCGATACACGGCCTCGCTCGCTGCGCGACCTCGGCCATGTATCGGGTCGGTGCTCAATTTTTGTCGCAGATAGTTGTTCGCGCAGTGCCATTAATTGAGAGAGAATTAATTTTAGACTAAGAAGTGGTTGGCGAGAATAAGCGAGCGCGTCCGCCTATCAATCTGCTCCAAAAGTTCACTCCTGCGGGGTGACATTGAGCACCGACCCGTTATGCAAATCGGAATCAGAGCAAAATAAAATGAAAGAGCCACTAGATTTTCTCATAGAAGAGTTAGAAGCTCTGAGTAAAATTGAAGAATTTGGTAGTATTAAAGAAAAAGCCGAACATATAGGGCTTATGAACCGTTACGAAACGGCAATTGACAGGCTTCGTATTTGTGAGGAGTTTGAAATAACGGGTGGCTCTATTGTTAAAAAACTTCCAGATAATGGAATCCACTTTCTTTATCGGGTGGTTTGTGAAAATGAATCATCTAACCCTGAAAACTGGTCTGAAGTTCTGTTCGAAAATAGAGAGTTTCTGCTAGAGGCTGAAGATTTAGTAATTAAAAGGTAAGGTCGCATAACAAGTTGCTCAAACCGATGCCAAACACTCCGCACCTTTTGTGTTTCGCTTCGCTCAGTATTACACAAAAGGTGCGGAGTGCTTGTCACGGTTTAACAAGGCGTTATAACACTAATTATTGGGGTTAAAATGAAAAAAATACTTTTTATTACTTTACTAGTTATGTCTCCATTTTCTAATGCGAGTCTTGAACTGATTAAGGGTGCAACTATTACGGGAGTCTCAAATACAAATGACAATCAAGAAAGGTTTACTATATGGGTGTGCATGGCGAATTCGTAATTTAAGAATAAATTGGGAGCTGAAAGAGTCCGCGACAGTAACTTTTCCATGAATAATTTGAAAAATTCATGGTTGTTGAGCGCTGGTTTGTTGGTGGTTTTCCCGATCTGGAAGAGTGAACTCTGTTTTGGTTGTAATAGTCTTTAAATTGATCGAGTTTTCGTTGTAAATCGGAACAGGTCCAAAATAAAGTGTGGTCAAGAAACTCTCTTCGAACAGTACCGATGATACGTTCAATAAATGGATGAGAGGTTGGAACACCGGGAAGTGATTTGACTTCCTCTATATCCAGCATATCGAGATTCGTCCACCAGCGATGAAATTCAAATACCGGATCGTTATCCGAACTTAAATATTTGGGTAGTCTTTTCTTAGACCGAATCTCATTAAACATTCTGCAGGCAGCAATACCGTTTATATCACCTTTTTGTGTGGCAAAACCAATAATACGTCGAGTGAATTGATCCATCACGACCATAACCCAATAACTATTCAACGTCGCAGATTCACAGCGAAAAAAATCGAGGCTCCATAAACTATCCTTACAGTGTCCTAAAAACGTTAACCATGAAGGGCCTTGGTCATCTCCAGTTGGTTTGTAATGTTTATCCAATACCCGGCGAACAACATCTTTATTAATGCTGACTCCAAAAGCAAAATTGATCTGCTGTGCAATTCGAGGGTCTCCGAAACGAGGGTTTCGATATTTCATTTCCAGAATTGCATTAATGACATCTTGAGATGGCCCTTTAGGGCCAGGTTTTCTTTTGGATTTTGAAGAGTAGAGTAATTGGTATTTCTTTTCCTTAAGCGCTTTATGAAAACGAAGAATTGTGGCTGGCTTTAAGATAATCGCGTTTTTAATGATGCGCTGAAAGCTTAGGTATTGGGCACACCAACCAAGAATAAATCGGTCTTCCGGTGTTAGATTGGGTGCGCGTTTATGCTTTCTGGACAGAACAAGAAGCTGCTTTCGTAAAGTAATGTTTTCCGCAACAATGGCTTTAGCTCCACTAGGAAGTAGAGACTTGAATACCGTGGTCAACACAGACCAAAAAGAGAAGAGCCAAATTCGCATGGCGGGCGATCATATTCTATACAGGAAAATATGGCAAACAATCAATGAAGTGAGAATTATTGCCAACACGCTCTGGTTGTCCATCCAGTTCTATTGGGAAATAGACATTTTTTCAAGAATGGGGTCTAATGAGAAACGAAAATGAATTCTGTGTTTTTCCAAGCGTTAGAAAGTAAGTTGCTGAAAACCAAGGAAAAACTGTCTCCTCATTGAGTGCATAGAAGACCCGGAAAGTTCCGTTATGTACTCAGGCAGCTTTTCCCCGGCCAAGAACCTTCCTCAACCTAGCTTTCAGCTTGTTAACACATTGAATTTAAATAAGAAACTTTGCGGGTGAGAATCGTTCTTATCCGGGTATATACGGAATTCCGTATAACATACTGATACACGGCCTCGCTCGCTGCGCGACCTCGGCCATGTATCGGGTCGGTGCTCAATTTTTTGTCGCAGATAGTTGTCCGCGCAGTGCTATAAATTGAGTAAGAATTAATTTTAAACTAAGAAGTGGTTGGCGAGAATAGGCGAGCGCGTCCGCCTATCAATCTGCTCCAAAAGTTCACCCCTGCGGGGTGACATTGAGCACCGACCCGTTAGCTAACCGAGTTACCCACGAAAAGTAGACACCAGTTAAGCGTACTTTTTGTGGGTACGAGTACAAAGAATACTTCGTACCTAGACTTTGATTCGATGCACTCCTCACTCACTAGAATTATCTTTAATAAGAGTCGACATAATGAAGTATCTGCCTGTGATTACCAATATTTTTATATTGATTCCTCCTCTCTGACCTGATTGTGAAATTGGTGCTGGCACCGGCTCTTGAGGTTCGACAAAGCCTGGGCGTCAGTGACGTATAAAAGCGAGGCTTACACGTCTGTTGATATATTTATAAAGTTGTCAACAAATGGTTTAGCTGTTTTTTATTTCTATTGTATTCAAAAGTTTTCTTACGCTTTCACTTATTCTTTGTTTGCGCTCGTGGTCGGAAATCTCTGTGGTGGTGTGAACCTGGATAGCGCCTCGCCAAACCGCACGTTCAATAATAGGGTCAACAATAGCAATAATAAGAATCCCGGATTTGGCTGAACTGCTAGAGTTAAGGCCAGGGTATATTTTAAAAAGCTTAATTAGCTCTTCTGATGCGGGAGAGCCTTCAACGAGCAATGAAGATATAACTTGGTATCTGGTCGATCCGGGTGGATGGATGATATTTAATTGTTTTGCTGCGAGTTCTATTGCAATCTCAGAGTGGCTATATTTTACCCAGTCTTTGGGGATTTCATTGCCAGACAACCGATAAGAATCCGGGTGCCAACTTAAGTTTGTTCCTTTTGACAGCGGTAAGTCAGGTGATTGTACAGCGGTTATTGAATTTTTTCCGAGCCCAGAGTTCTGGGGTGTGGAAGAAATATTCTGCTGGTTAGAGCAGGAAGAGAGCCCCCAAAATAAAAAAAACAAAGCTATTTTTTTCATGTTAAGTTCCAGAAGATAGTTGAATGCATGACTTTTTAAAATACACGTGTGCAATAATTCTCGATCTGAGATTGCCAGTCCCATCTATGATAGCTTTTCTAATAAAAACGGCAAGAAGTATATAGCAGGGCACTGTTGTTTTTTGGGGGTAGCGTTTTTTAAACTGGTTCCTAAAAATCAATGAATTTAAACCAAAAAATTGCAGTTGAAAGAATCCACTACAGTAGCTTAGGCGACGTTAGAAAATCAGGCCTGGAAATTGTCGGTATTATATTTCATATTTAGGATTCTTCGTTAAATTGATTCATTTAACTCGTGAAATGACCATGTCGGGTCTTGGTATTGTGACAGAGTACGATAGTCGAGATAATATTTTTAGTCCCGAAGATGGGTATCAATACAAGCTTGAATGGCTGTTAAATAGAGATTTTTTTGGTAGCGACTTGGATTTTGATAAATACAGCTTCAAAGGGCTTAACTACTGGCGATTAAATAAGAAATTTCGAGCAGGCTTGCGTATAGAAAGCGAAGTTGCTGATACAGATGAGTTTATTACACCTATGGCGACACCGTTTGTCGACCTAAGGGGAATACAGTCGATGAGATACCAGGGTAAGTATGTTGCTATGACTGAAACGGAGTTGACCTGGGATCTTGACCATCGATGGAGTATTAAAGGTTTCGCTGGTGTTGGCAGAGCAGGGAACGATATGGAAGGGATCCGTGAATCTGCTAATAGGGAAACTTATGGCGGTGGGTTCAGGTATGTTGTGGCCAGGCGATATGGATTTAGAATGGGGATCGATGTGGCAAGAGGACCAGAAGACACCGTATGGTATATTCAAGCAGGTACAGCTTGGTAAAAAATATTAAGTATAAGGTTATATTATCAATTTTTAATTGATAGGCAGATTGCATTCTCTGTAATGTTTCAGAAAACGAATAGTTTGAGAGCATGTGCGTAAGTGTTTTTTAATGCGCAGAAAAGGATAAATCTCACCTTTAGTTTGTCTCTGGACAATTATCCGGCTGATTAGCTATAAAATCTTCTTCGCTGGGGGTACTATTAAGCTCTGATCGATGGTTATGTCTGGTGGAGGCTTGTGAGTAGGTGTCAATTTATATATGTCGAGTTGAAAATGGTAGGAAAAAAGCGAAATTTCATCTTGCTACAGAGGAATGGGCATTGCCAGCGTTATTCAGGGTGTTTGAAGATTGGTTAGAAAATGAATCTGACAGCCTGGATGACGAAAATAGAGTGGTTGAATGGATTGTCGATATTGGGTTTGTGGCCAGAGAAAATGTGTGTGGAAATGGCCCAACTATATCGCCGAGATTAATGCAAACCTGTGTAAATCATAATATATCAATACATTTAGCGGAGTACGGAGATTAATTATTCGGGCCACCAATTAAGAATAAGATATTCTTCTGGTTTTAAGTTGGTTGTTCGATCTTTATATTGGGAAACCTAAGAGCAACTCTAAACAAGCGTTGCTCCACCATCGCAAACAATGGATGTTCCGGTCAAGTAACTGTCTTCAAGAAGAAACAAATATGGGTTGGACATTTTAGCATCGCTCCCCAACCCCAAGGGGATTTTATCGTGTAGTTCTTCCAAGGTTTTGTAGCCTGGGGAAACCGAGTTAACTCTGAGCGGGGCGAGTTCTACGGCAAGGGCTTTGCATAGTGAGTCCACTGCGCCAGCAATAATACTCATCGTCGAATAACCACTGTATGGGCGGACGCCTAATGTTCCAGAGGTTAAGGTAATACTGCCATTTTTGTTGATGTTTTTTCGCGCGAGCTTTGCAAAGTTGTACTGTCCCCAGAATTTTGTTTCAAATGCGGATCGAACATCTTCTGGATTGAGTTCCAGGAATGAGCCAGAAACGAGGGGTGATTTGACCGTAAGTACAAGATGATCGATGTTGCCAACAATTTTTAGTAGATTCTTAATATCTTCTTCTTTGGTTATGTCGACTGAATAAAAAGTACTGCTATGAAGTCCGCTCAGGTTTTTAAGTTCACTTTGTTTTTCCTTTGCCGAGCGTGATGCAATAATAACGTCAGCACCTTTGAGTTCCAGTTTTTTAGCCAAGTTTAAGCCTATCCCGGAGCTTCCACCTACTATGAGTACTTTTTTGTTTTTCATGCGTGTCCTTTTTTGATGTTTTAACTGCTTGATGCACTTATTGGTAGTTGACCAGCATATTGGTCATCTGGGTAAATAAACTAGGTGTAAGCGTTACTTAATAATTCGGTTTATTCCCGGTGCGCGATGTTAAGTTATTGTTCTTCCTCATGGGTGTCAAAAAATAAAATACGATGACATAATTTTTGTTATCAGCTTTAATGAATTTTGTTACTAGGTATTTTCCTCATAAAAAATTCACATTGCATATGTTTTACAGGGTATATGTGCTGATCGAAAAGAATTTGTAACAATGTTCAATCGGCTTCTTTCCTCTCGTAAACGAGTTCGATGCATATCCAGGTATTTGGACACGAATATTTGGAAACAGATGAACAGTCTTATCGGTTTAGCTTTTTTATCCTGCCGTGTGTTATATAGAAATTATTCTTGACCTTACCACGTTGGGAAGGTCTATGATCATGGAAAATCACCACACGAAGCCGCTACGGAGGCAAATGATGGGTAGTCAAATCAAAACAAATTCATCGCATACCTCGACGATAAGTCTCCCAATTGAAGGTATGGGCTGTGCTTCCTGCGTTGGACGAGTGGAAGGGGAGCTTAAAAAGGTTAGCGGTGTAGAGTCCGTGACAGTGAATCTGGCAACTGAACGCGCCGATGTTCGTTCAACTTCATCTCTGGATCGACGGCAGCTTATTACGGCGGTCGAAAAAGCCGGCTATTCGGTGCCGTTGTTTACCACAGAGTTGGTTATTGAGGGGATGAGTTGTGCTTCCTGTGTTGGCCGTGTGGAAAAGGCGCTCATGGCCGTCCCAGGTGTGATTGAGGCGAATATCAATTTTGCCAGCGAACAAGCACACATACGTGGTAGCGCGGACAGCGAAACGCTTATCGCTGCGGTGGCAGATGCGGGTTACTCGGCAAGTGTGTTGGAGCAGGCCTCCGGGATAGAAACCGATACGCTCGCAGAAAAAAAGGAAGCTGAGCAAACGAAGCTTAAACGAGATCTGCTCATTGCTGCGGTCCTGGCTTTTCCTGTCTTTGTATTGGAGATGGGAAGCCATCTGATTCCAGGTTTTCACCACTGGATAATGAATACTTTTGGGTTGGCAGCAAGCTGGTACTTTCAGTTTTTGATGGCGACAGTTGTGCTATTTGGTCCGGGGCTGCGTTTTTTCAAGAAAGGGGTGCCCGCTCTCTTACGCGGTGCACCGGATATGAATTCTCTGGTGGTGCTCGGCACATCTGCTGCTTGGGGCTATTCAGTTATTGCGACTTTCTTCTACGGTATCCTGCCGTCTGGTACAGCAAATGTTTATTACGAAGCTGCCGCGGTTATCGTTACGTTAATTCTGCTTGGTCGTTTTTTGGAGGCCCGAGCGAAAGGGCGAACCTCTCAGGCCATCACTCGGCTTGTTGGTCTGCAGGCCAAGACAGCCAGGGTCCGAAGAGCGGGCCAGTCGGTCGAAACACCTGTAAGTGACGTGCAGTTGGGGGATCTCGTGGAGGTTCGCCCTGGTGAACGTATACCGGTTGATGGCGAAGTGACGGATGGAGAGAGTTACGTCGATGAATCGATGGTCACTGGTGAACCGGTTCCAGTGGTTAAGGTACAAGGTAGTTCGGTAGTGGGGGGGACGATCAATCAAAACGGTGCGCTTCTTTTGAGCGCGACTGCTGTGGGTGGGGCGACGGTTCTTGCACAGATTATTCGTATGGTTGAGGAGGCTCAAGGGTCGAAATTACCGATCCAAACGTTGGTGGATAGGGTGACGATGTGGTTTGTACCGGCGGTTATTGGGGCGGCATTACTCACTTTTCTGGTCTGGTTTTTCTTAGGGCCGTCACCGGCACTGAGCCTTGCGCTGGTCAATGCGGTGGCTGTGCTCATTATTGCCTGTCCATGTGCAATGGGGTTGGCAACACCTACCTCCATTATGGTGGGCACCGGGCGGGGTGCGGAGATGGGGGTACTGTTTCGCAAGGGGGAAGCGCTCCAGTTGTTAAAGGATGCCGATGTTGTTGCCGTAGACAAGACCGGTACGCTGACTGAAGGTAAGCCCGCACTGACTGACCTGGAAGTTATCGATGGCTTTGAGCAAAACCAAGTCCTTGCCCAGATTGCGGCGGTCGAGGCTAAGTCTGAACACCCCATTGCTCGCGCCATCGTTGAGGTGGCAAAAGCGCAAAATCTATCTCTCCCCGGCGTTGATCGCTTTGAAGCTGAGACCGGTTTTGGTGTCAAAGCGCAGGCCGATGGTGTATCAATTCAAATCGGTGCTGATCGTTACATGAAAAAACTCGGTCTTGAGGTGGCGCCTTTCAGCGAGATTGCTACGCGTCTTGCGAATGAAGGCAAGTCAGCACTTTATACTGCTATCGGTGGAAAGCTGGCTGCGATTATTGCGGTATCCGACCCGATTAAAGCGTCAACACCGGAAGCGGTTGCACAACTACATCGTCTCGGCTTAAAAGTCGCGATGATCACGGGAGATAATCGACGCACTGCCGAGACGATTGCAGTCAAGCTGGGAATCGATGAAGTGGTGGCCGAAGTACTGCCGCAGGGCAAGGTCGAAGCGGTGAAAGGATTGAAGTCCCGGTATGGCAAGCTCGCCTTTGTCGGGGATGGAATTAATGATGCACCGGCGCTCGCCGAGGCGGATGTGGGGATCGCAATTGGAACGGGTACGGATATCGCGATTGAAGCTGCGGATGTGGTGCTTATGTCTGGTAACCTCAAAGGCATCCCAAACGCGATTGCTTTGTCAAAGGGTACTATCCGCAATATTAAGCAGAATTTGTTCTGGGCATTTGCATACAATACGGCGTTAATTCCTTTGGCGGCTGGGGCGCTCTATCCTGCATTCGGCGTTTTGCTTTCACCGATTTTTGCCGCTGGTGCGATGGCGCTATCTTCGGTTTTTGTATTGGGTAATGCATTGAGATTGCGAACGTTTCGTGCTCCCGTCGAGGTAGAATAAACTGCGGTTAGCCGGTTTGATTTTGTTTGCAAGGTTATCGACGATACCAATTTGCCATTGAAAGGGTGAGGGTAAAAAAAGCAATGATGAACATAGGCAAAGCTGCTGCGGCATCCGGCGTGTCGGCGAAGATGATTCGCTACTACGAATCTATCGGATTAATACCCGAAGTGTCACGATCTGAGGCCGGTTATCGGGAATATAGTGATAACGATGTGCACACGTTACGTTTTATCCGGCGTGCTCGTGATTTAGGGTTCTCGGTTGAGCAAATGGTTGAGTTACTTGCTCTCTGGCAAGACCGGAATAGAGCAAGTGCAGATGTTAAACGCATCGCACTGGAACATGTTGCGGAACTGGAGCGCAAGGCTCGGGAACTGCAGGAAATGAGTAAGACCCTTATGCACCTGGCAGGGAGTTGCCACGGTGATTCCAGACCGGATTGTCCGATTATTCGTGACCTTTCTGAAGATGGAACCGCGGAGGAAATGCGAGAAATCTCGCGAGCACATTTTGGTGTGACGGGCATGGAAGCCGATCGTACTCAGCGACAGGTAAAAAGATCACTCGGACGATCAACGCGTTCCCGAAAATAACGTGACCTCGCTATTTCTGAATTCCTTTGCTTGTGATGGATTTCTATCGATACATCTCAAAAAATCGTCTCAATTCTTGATGTTAAGTCATCGGCGGTCAAAAGATAAAAAATGAAAATAATGAAGGCTAAATTCGTTGTGTTGTTATAACACTCTTAAAGTGTCTGCATTTCCGATGAGGAGAATCGCAAGTAATAAATGCAAATATGTTTACAATCGACGACCTTGTACTACGTCTATGGTGATATACAGGCTTTGTGGACAAAAACCGCAATTTGGACTGTAAACGTAGAATACTTGCATTAAATTCAATACTTAAGTCTATTGGCGGGCTATTATTCTAATCTGCTCAAATCCTCGAATTTCGTTGCGATTTTGAGGGTAGACCCGTTAAGTACATAGGAAAATATAACGTTGTACACATTGAATCAAATATTAGGAACTACATTGTTGGGTGGTCCGCTTGCCGGAATCCACTTGATGGTAAAAAATTACTATGTTTTTGATATGCCAATGCAGATGAAATCTATGCGGCTTTATGGCTACTCAATTACTGCATTAGTGATCTTTGGGTCAATCTATCTTCCGGAAAATACACCGGGTATTGGGTTTGCTGCAATTATTGCCGGAATAATTCGAATGATTGCAAAAGAAAAACAAGGAGAGCTGATCGATGTTTTTTTTGAAAAGGGATTCGCTAAGGAATCAAATTGGAAATGTTTTGGTATCGGTTTGATTTTTATGTTAGCAACATTTTTTGCGTTGTTTTTGGTGATTTTTATGATGTCTATATATACTCCGATGCTTCTTCCGGAGTGGTTGTTAGAGGATGTTTAACTCACAACAGTGTATTACGTTGTTGGAGATGGTTGATGCGTTCAGTTGTTGTTTGGCTGCCATATATTATTAAATAGAATATAAAGGGTGTACTTATGGGTAAAATAAAGCTTGTTGTATTTTGGTTTTTTTCTGCACTGACACTTAGTGCGTGTGTGGGTAGTGTCCCATATAAAAACAGCCAGAATCAAACGATTCCAAAAGCTCCATCTGATAAAGCTCAAATTGTATTTCTAAGAAGCTCCTCAACTTTTGCTGGCGGAAAAATACCTGCGGTATTATTTGATGTGTCCGGAGAAAAGGAGGTTGTAATTGGTGCAATTCCCAATAGAACAAAACTTGTTCACTTGGCTGAGCCGGGAAACCACTATTTTATGGTCCATTCCAATGAGGCCGCTGACTTCTTGGCCGCGGAGCTGCTTCCAGGTAAAACGTACTATGTTCTGGTTCGGCCTTTTCCTGGTGCTGCCACATACAGATTTAGCTTTGCTCCATTTAGAAACAGCTCCTCTGATGAATTTAGTTTGCAATCAAATCGTTTTAAAGAATGGCTAAACTCAACAACTGTTGTCGAACCCACAGATGAAACATACGTTTGGTATCAGAATAATTCTGTTGATGTTAAAACAAAGCGCGAAAAGTACTGGCCAGTATGGTCAGATAAATCTGAGGCGCAACGTGATAGCCAAACAATGAATAAAAATGATGGTGTTTAGGCGTAAACTCGTAAGATATAGCCTCGTTTGCTACTTTACCTCGATCAATAATTTTGCGATTATGGGGTGGGTATGAATCTGATGGGCAGCTTGGTTGTGTACATCTCGTTCAGCTACATCCAAAATTTTGAGCATAATTAATAATAAATAGTTCACTCCCGGCATGGTATATGTCGGGTTGATGCCCCTTTGTTCGTCTTATTAATGATATTGTATTTTACGGGAGTTTTATTGGGCCGAGTTAGGATTAATACTACGGAAACACTATTGCGAAAAAATGCTTTTTTGCGCTGAATAGGTTTTTGTTAGTCAATATCTACGGTTCAATTCTTTGCTAACAACTTACAGGAGTAACGATATTATGTCTAGAATACAGTTAGCCCGTTGGAGTGGGGTGGTTTATTTGCTCCTTATAATAACTGGTATATTTGGTATAGTTTATGTGCCCACAGTTATTATTGACTGGTCTGATCCTGCTGTAACTGCGTCGAATGTCCAAACAAAAGAGTTTTTATTTCGAATGGGCATATTTTCAGAGTTGATATGTTTTATTTTATTCATTGTTTTGCCTCTAATGCTGTACAAGCTTCTACATACAGTAAATAGGGATGCGGCAATATTGATGGTGGTATTTTCTTTAATTAGTATTCCCAGTACCTTAAGTAATGTAGTTAAGCATATTGACATTATATTTCTCTTGGAAGAGCACGCATATCTTCAGGTTATTCCATTGGAACAGTTGCATGCGAAGATAATGTATTTATTTGGGTCGTATAATAATGCAACGTTGGTGTCGAATATTTTTTGGGGTGCATGGTTAATACCTTTTGGTTTTTTGGTCTATAAGTCAAACTTTTTGCCTAAGCTAATTGGCGTATTTCTTGTCCTTGGCGGGGTAGGGTATTTTCTGGAATTTGCCCTAAAGTTCATTTTCACCATAGATCAGGTTCCTTGGTATGTTACTTTGCCAAGTAGTATCGGGGAGTTTGGTGTTTGTCTCTGGCTGTTGATCTTCGGCGTGAAAAAAGAAGTGATAGCTTGATAGTACGCATTCTTGATTTTATTGAGATTCAAAAGAGTCGAGTGTTTTCGACTTATTTTGAATCTCATCTTTAAAGTCTATTTACTCCTGATTCTTTTCCTAGGTCTACAAATCATACTATCCATCAGCAATATGGTTTTTTTTGGGGATTAATATAATGGTATTTACCGCCTTTTTGCCGGAGTGATGAAAATATCCGGTGTTTCGTCACTAGTTCCTGAATACTATATGCGTTTGCAGCTTCTGTGCAGTTGTTTAATGTTTTGTTGAAGGCGCTGGATTGATTAGTAATTCTACCAGTCTTTCTGCAGAAACTGGTGGGCTAAAGAAAAATCCCTGGGCGCATTCACAGGCTGTTGATTTTATGTAGGACATTTGTTTCTCTGTTTCTACACCTTCGGCCGTAATCTTCATATTTAAGGTGCCGGCCAAAAGTATGATTGTGTCAATAATGGCAATGTCTTCCGTATTTTCAGGAATGTTCTTAATAAAACTTCGATCTATTTTAATTCTATGTATGTTTAGCTTTCTAAGGTAACTTATAGAAGAATAGCCTGTACCAAAATCATCTATCGCGATTGACGCTCCTAAGTCTACTAGTGCATCAATTGTTTTTATTGATTTATTTACGTCCTTCATTACCGCCGTTTCAGTGAGTTCCAGCTCGAGATAACAGGCATTCATTCCTGTTTCGTCTAATATGTCTCTTACCTTACTGGCGTAATCGTCAGTGTCCAATTGCAATACCGATATGTTGACTGACATGTTTAATGGCGGTAGGCCTGCTTGGCTCCAGGCCACGCTTTGTCGACATGCTTGTCGGAGTACCCAGTCTCCAATTTGGGTGATAATGCCTGTTTCTTCTGCGACAGGAATAAAGTCGGTTGGCGATACACAGCCGAGCACTGGGTTGTTCCATCGCAATAATGCTTCTACACCGATAATTTCCCCAGAACTTAAATTGAACACGGGCTGATAGTGCAAAACAAGTTCGTCATTTTTAAGTGCTTGTCGCAACAGATTGCTTATCAGAAGTTTATTTCGTACTAGTTGGTCCAATGCAGGGGAGAAGAATTTAAATGTGTTTTTTCCCTGATGCTTGGCGTGATACATGGCGGCATCTGCATTTCTAAGTAAGTCTTCTCTGGTAACTCCGTCATTTGGGTAAATTGCTACACCAATACTGACGCTGACAAACATTTCGTGCCCTTGTAAATTGTAGGACGATTGCATGGACTCAATAATACCTTCTGCCAGGGTCCAAATTGAGTCTTCGGTTTGCAGCGGTTCAACGATGACAACAAACTCATCACCGGAAATTCTTACCAAAGTGTCGTCAGAACTGAGGCTGAAGTTGATACGTTGAGATACTTGCTTTAACAGTTCGTCGCCGCAGCTATGGCCGTAGGTATCGTTTACTTCCTTGAAATTGTCTAAATCAATAAACAGTACAGCTGCCATTTTTTTATGGCGTTGAGCATGTTCTATTGCTTGTTCTAAGCGGTCGTAACCAAGGTAGCGGTTAGGTAATCCTGTTAAGTTGTCGTAAAAAGCCATACGCTTTATTGCTTGTTCCGCTTTTAAACGTCTGGTGTTTTCTCTTTTTAGATGGATTGCATTGCGGCTGACAATGAGAATCAGGGCAAAGGAGCTGACTATCATGAGTGTGAATAATTCATCGAGCTCCCAGTCCTCATGGGCTCGACTGAATTCGTACATCTGGTCAAATAGGTCATTTCGAATCGAGATGTAGAGCAATATTGCAGCGGATGCAACAATCGCAAATATCTCCCAGAAGTACTGAGACCGAAGGAGTAGGACTGCGTGAGGTTTGATTTTCTTCAAAACATCACGCATAACAATAGGATACCAAACCGTTTAACGCCTCGAGGCATGGGGACACAGCTCTTAGAATAAAACAAACAACTTTATTACAAAGGTTAGTTTAGTTTACGGGTGTCACAATGGTAGTCGATTAATAATTTCGGCCACAATCATGAATTAGGCGACAACGAGGAAGATTCTTGTGTGACTATCATGCTTTTCAACGAAAAAAACCGAAAAAACATGATAGATATAGTTGCCTGGTTTGGACGTTTGATATTTCGAATGGTTATGCTATCTCTTTTGAAGTGGGGAATAGCGTCTCATTTTTGAAACTAAGGGGCGAAATCATTCGCTCCTTAGGTCGCCGTATTAATTGCACAGGCCGTCTTCAGGTAGCAGGTGCTCATAACGTGAGTCGGTTAGTGTACGTAAAAAACATACTAGGCCTTCGACCTCATCGTTGCTTAATTTATTTCCATCTTGTAACTCAGTAAACGCGACCGTTTCTGGAACCTCGGGGTCTTTCCATGGGGTACCTGTCTCGGGGTTAATTACATGGTCTGAGTTTGTGAGGAAATGGTCATAAAATTGAATAACTGTTTTTAGTTCGCGAAAAACGCCATTGTGCATATAGGGTGCTGTTACCGCGACGTTCCTTAGCGTTGGTGTTTTAAATTTACCTCGTTCACTTATGTCTGTAACCGCATCATTGCTTAGTAGACCCTCATCAACGAATGATTCATCTTTGCCATTTCGCGCTCGTACATCCACATTTTTGGGAACGCCAATATTATGGTATTCATAGCTTGTGAATAGTTCGCCATCAGTGCCATTGGGCTTTAGCTGGTGGCAGGTGGCGCAGTTGGTAAATTGTTGAGAAAAGAAAAGCGATTTACCTAATGCGGCTTTTGATAACGGGTCGTAAATATATTCTCCTCGAAGAAACTGATCGTATTTGGAGTCAAAAGGAGCAAACTCATCGTTTTTTTCAAATTCAGCAATACTCTCAGCCATTGCCATATAAGCTGTGTCGATGTCGTCAAAAACATCTGGTCCAAATATATGCTCAAAGCTATCAACGTAACGACTATTTTCTTTTAGTCTGTCGACTACACTCGCCTTGTCCGGCATGCCCATTTCTATTGGATTCGTTGGTGGGCCTGCGGCTTGGCTCGCCAAATCGGTTGCTCGTCCGTCAAGAAATTGCCCACCAACAAAACCGTGATAATCGGGTTGCTGACTATTAAAACGAGGGTGAGAACCTGACGCGAACAGAGGGGCAAATCGTGCGTAAGCCGCGGTGGGTGTGTTGCGATCCCCCAGGGAAAATCCGTCATCGCCAAGGGATACGGCGTCCACCAAACCTTCTGGCCCCAGTCGATTGTCGATAAATGCATGGTCTGGATTGTGGCAAGTGGCACAGGATTGTGTTCGGTTAAACGAGAGGTTTGGGTCGGAATAGAGGGCTTCCCCAAGGGAGGACTTGGTGGTAAATGCCGGAGCTGAGGGCTCTGGCTCTGGAGGATTTGTCGATGAAGAACCTCCGCAGCCCGCTGCAAGGGCAATGCTTGTTGAGAGTGTCATTCGGTATATGAGCTTCAAGGTGTCCATTCTACGACCTCGTTTATCCAGCGAAATATTTTGATAGCTGCGGGAGAGCCGCATGCCGATTTGCGGGCGCTATCATAAACAAATTCTATCCGCTTTTGTAATAAAAATGCTATTGATAATTGTTATCAGTCGCATTAGTATCGCCACCCTGAAATAATTAATGCCAATACAAGGCATACATAAATCAATCAGGTTGCAAAGAGCAGTAAGCCGAAGAACAAAAAAATAGGAGCGATACATGAAATTCTTACATTTGGCCGCAGGTGTGGCAGCAATATCTTTACTTGCCAGTTGTGGCGGTGGTGGTTCCAGTTCAGGCGGTGGCTCAAGCTCTTCAAGTTCAAGTAGCTCAGGTGGAATGAGTTTACAACTAGATAACGTTCGAAGCCTGCTAAAAACAAATGCGGATATTGCATTCGCCGCATACAGTGATGCTGTCGATACAGCCGTCGATTTACAAACTGCATTGACTACATTCAAAAATAATCCAACCCAAGAGAATTTGGATGCTGCAAAAATTGCGTGGCTTGTTGCGCGTGAGCCATACGGACAAACAGAAGTTTACCGTTTCCGTTTAAGCCCAATTGATTCAACCGATTACCAAAACGAAGACGGGCCAGAAGGTGACATTAACGCCTGGCCTTTGGGGGAAGCGTTAATTGATTACACCATTTCGGGTACGGATTTTGGGCCGGATCAAACGGATGTTACCAGTCATACCACGGGTGTTAATTTCCCCACAGAAAATATCATCAATTCTTCAGTAGCCATTGATGCAAACCTTATTGCTAAAACGGCAACTGCTGCCGATGAGCACGATGTTATTTCCGGTTATCACGCGATTGAATTTATGTTGTGGGGGCAAGACCTCAACTTGGATGGCAGTGCTGACACAGAAGCCAGCCGTGAGGCATCGACTGTTGATTCAAATGGTTTATTAACCTCCGGTGGCCACCGTCCGTTGACAGACTTTACGACAGATGTGAATGCGTCAAGACGCCATTTATTTATGGAAGTGGTCGCTGCCAAATTGATTGAAGATCTCACAAGTGTACGAGATGGATGGGCAACAGGAGCAAGTTACCGCACAGCCTTCACCACTATCAATAGTGAAACCGAAGCTCTTCAAAAACTGGCTGAGGTGTTAACGGGTATGGGGACGCTTTCGGAAGGTGAACTCGCCGGGGAACGGATGCAAATTGCATTTAGTTCAAACTCGCAGGAAGACGAACACTCATGTTTTTCTGACAATACCCATCGAGATATCTGGCTCAATGCCGAGGGTGTTTCTAACAGCTATTTTGGTGAGTACGCTGGCTACGATAGTACTTTAGATGGCACAGATAACGAAAACGCTCGCGCAGTATCGGGGTATGGTTTTGATGATTTACTGGCGGATATGAACCAAACGTCTTTAGCGGCACAAATGCATGCAGCCTTGTCTGATACTGAGGACGGTTATATCAGCATTGATTCGGAAGCGCGTGCTGGATCTCCAGTGGATGTGTTGATTATGGATGCGAACAGAAACAACACAAACCCAATGTACGCCACAATTATCGCGTTAAATGCACAATCAGCAATTATTTCTGATATTGCCGATGCATTAGGTATTACGGCGGCGGTTGTTGATGATAATGCGTCAGGTTGTAACACCACAAATCCCAACCAATCTTGCGAATAAACACGATTAGGAACCAATCCAGGCCAACCATTACTTACGAGTAACGGTTGGTTTTTATCGCCAGCTTATGTCTGATTGGACACTGGTGTTGAGTTAGGCTTTCGTTTCAACATGAAAAGTCAGACATTTTTTTCTGATTAAAAGAGCACAAAAATGCTGGCCTTAACCTCTCATATACAGGTTATTAAATTGAGTATTGTAAAATATATATGCACAATGCGCCGATTTACTGTTGAGTTTATGTTTTTTTCTGCACTGGCTACTTTAGTTGGGTGTAAAAAAACAGACAATCAATATGCGATTAAATCTGCCCCAACTTTTTCTGAAGCGGAGCATTATCCAGCGGGCGATGCAACGGTTTCATATTTGCCAAGAGCCAGTTTTGAGTTACCCGCGGCTAATTTACCACAAGCGTTAAAATCGGAATTTTATGCGGGAAAAGCATTGGCTAATCAGCCGTGGGTAAAAGCACCTACCATTACCACGGCAAGAGATGGACTTGGGCCTATATACAATGCACGTACTTGTCTGGCGTGTCATATTAACGGTGGAAAAGGGTTGGTTCCCGAATCGACGGATCAACCTCTCTTTAGTGCTTTTGTTCGTGTAAGCCTCCCCGGTGAAGGGGAAAAAGAACAGGGCGCGTTGTTTTTAACTCAGTATGGTGACCAGCTTCAAACACAATCTGTCGCTCTTGCTCATCAATTACAAAAAAACTGGCCGGACAAAATAAAAAATGATGTCGCGCCGGAAGCGTATGTTTACCTGAAATGGAAAACAAAAAACTTTATTTATCCCGATGGTGACAGCGTAACGCTAAGATGGCCAGAGCTGGATATTCGACATTTGGCTTATGGCTCTCTACCTGAAGAAACACTTACCAGCTTAAGGGTCGCTCCGGCCATTATGGGGGCTGGATTAATTGAACTTATTCCACAATCCTCGATAAACGCACTCGCGGACGCCGATGACAAAAACGGCGATGGAATATCCGGCAGAGTAAATAAAGTGTGGGATGCTGTTACTCAGTCTACACAGTCAGGACGTTTTGGATTAAAAGCGAATAGACCCAATATGGATATGGTGGTTGCCGGTGCTTTTGCCAATGACATCGGGGTGACAAATCCGTTATTTCCGGGTCAACCGTGCACGAAAATGCAGGCTAGTTGTTTAAATCAGCCCTCGGGGGATGATGCAGAAGGCGTAGAACTACCCCAACATCTATTGAATTTGGTGATCAATTTTAATCGTAATGTTGGTGTGCCTGCGCGAAGAAAAATACATGGTGAAGCAGGCATCCGCGGCAGAGAAATTTTCTATCAAATCGGTTGCTCCCTTTGTCATCAACCAAGTTTTAAAACAGCAAAAAGCGACGTATATCCTCACTTGTCTGAACAGACTATTTGGCCTTACTCCGATTTTCTGCTGCACGATATGGGGAAGGATCTCGCCGACGGTCGTCCAGATTTTGGTGCAAGTGGAAGTGAGTGGCGAACGCCACCGCTTTGGGGCGTTGGATTGAGTCAGGAGGTAAATGGAAGCAATGCGCTTTTGCATGATGGAAGAGCTAAAACGGTAGAGGAAGCCATTCTCTGGCATGGCGGTGAGGCCGAGCAGAGTAAAACATTATTTGTTGGATTAACCAAAACAGATCGTGATGCTTTGATCCGATTTGTTAACTCTTTATAGCTTCTTGAAAATGAAAAAAACACAATCAAACCTTACCCGTCGAAAACTCATTCACCACAGTATAGCTTTAGGGTTGCCGATAGTGGCAACCCCTAAATCATTTGCGAAGCAAAACCCGTTTAATCGAAGGGAATATTGGGTTTCTGCGCAAGGTAAAACCAATACAACATATGGTCTGGGCTGGTTTAGTGATCTAGGTGTGGACAATAGCAGGAAGGACCCAATTGAAAAACATTCAATTAAAGGGCCTGTTCGCGGCCACGGAGTTGTCCAGCATCCAACACAAAGCCAACTGGTGGTAATGGTTGGGAGGAGACCTAGCCAAATCAGTGTCGTTTTTAATATAGCCCAACCCGAAATTCAAAATGCGTTTCGGTGCGTTTCCCACAGATTTTTTACCGGACATGGTTGCTTTAGTGACGATGGTACTTTGTTCTTTGCCGCTGAGGAAAATTATGAAAATGGTGAAGGTGTTATTGGTGTTTATGATGGTCTTAGTTTTCGATATTTAACAGAGTTTCCTTCCTATGGCTTAGGTCCTCACGAAATTAAATTGATGCCGAACGGACACACTCTGGTGATTGCTAATGGAGGCTTGGTTTCTCAACAGGGAAGCATTGTAAATCTGCACACTATGAACTCGAATCTTGCCTTTGTGGATTCCCGGTCTGGAAAGCTTATTGAAACGCATAAAGTCGATCACGCTAAAGCAAGTTTACGTCACATCGATATTGCTAAGGACGGAACCATTGCTGTCGCAATTCAGGTACAAAGACAAGCGATGGAATCAAATGAGTTGGTGCCTCTGGCGGCAATTTATAAACCGGGCCGAGGATTTATAGCGCTAATACAGCCTGAAACGGTGATTCCCCATCTAAAAGACTATATGGGCAGCGTAGCGATTAACGGTTCGTCACGGTTGGCAGGGTTCACCAGTCCCAGAGGTAATCTGGCCGTTTTTTGGGATATTGATACCGGTGGCTTCAAGGGCTATCACAGCTTTGATGATGTTTGTGGTATTGCGTTATCCCGGTCTGAATCTCATTTTATTTTAAGTTCTTCTTCCGGGCAGATACGGCAACTCGATGCTTATACCTTGCAGGAAAACAAAAAAAACAGATTGCATACACCGGGTATGCATTGGGATAACCACTTAATTCAAATTACAGTGTAAATATAATGCAAAAAATAAAATTCGTATTTAGTAGCCTAGTGCTTTTTCTTTTGGTGGCGTGTGGCGGATCAAGATCAAACGACCCTGTGGTTTTATCGCAGGATAGCCTGGATGTTGCCGTTGAGGAAATTGTCGATACGGCTATTATTCCTGCAACCAATAATTTTTTGCAAAAATCCATTGAACTGGATAATGCAATAGAATCCTTTTGTACCAGTCAATCCATACCTGCGTTGGAAACGGCACAGCTAAATTGGAAAGCATTGGCGGATGCGTGGTATCGACTTCAACCGTATAATTTCGGACCATTGAACGATGATATCGTTTTCCCTTCTTATATCTATATCGATTCTCTACGCCTTAGAGGGACTGACTATACAGAAACTGTTCGCCAGGAAATTCAGCGTGATATTTTGAGTGAGCAGGCTCTTAACTACGAATATTTCAAAAATAAAAACTTTAAATTTGTTGGGCTGCTTGCTCTCGAAATCTCTCTATTTGATTTAACCGCTGCGGATGATCAATTCACTAATATTCGTTTGCTGCAGGAATACACCAGTCAGCCGAGGAAATGTGATGTGTTACGCGGCCTTTCTGCTGCGATGCTTACCAGAGCTGAGTACATCAATAACGGTTGGACTGTATCATTTAAAGGTGAGGCGGCTTCCTATCGTAGTCTGTTTTTATCCGGGAATATTGAAGATGGTAGTGCGCCAGTTAATAAAATTATTACATCTGTGCAAGAGTATCTGGATTATCTAAAAAATAGGGGGGTGGTAAGTATTTCAGACAAGTTATCCGCTCATTCCTGGTCGATGATGGGGGCATCTTTATCCGAAGTAAAAAATATGCTTGCCGGGCGTACTCAAACAAAATTCAATATTTTGGACATAATGTCTGCTGGTGGACATGGACAATCAGTTGAAACGGTTAAAGAAAATATCGCTTTAGCTCAGTCAGCGATAGGAAACAATGATTCCGTTTTGTTTGAATCCGCTGTAGCTCAGTTAGATGGGAATTTTAAGAGAGAAATTCCTAACGGGCTTGAAGTAGAACTAGGTATAACCTTTACGGACGGCGATTAACCCGTTTAAAAGACAATATATAAATACTGAAAATGACGAAGGTAGTTATGAAAAAAAATAATACAACGCCGATGATTGGTTTTATAGCGTTAGGCCTATTGGCGCCTGTTGTGTCTGCACAAAATAATAATCAAATTACCCAGGAAACAATTGATCGGTTGGAAAAACGTATAACTGAGTTAGAGCAGAATATTGAAGTGATGGCTGAGGAATTGGAACACAATTATTCAGCATCTAAGAAAAGTGACAGCCAACTCCATATCGGGGGCTATGGTGAGCTGCATTACAATCACCTTGATCAAGATGGCGAAGATATTCGTGAGATCGATTTTCATCGTTTGGTGATGTTTTTTGGCTACCAATTTAGCGATTCTATTCGGTTTATTTCAGAGCTGGAAGTGGAACACTCTCTCGTCAGCTCGGGAAGCCGGGGCGCTGTGGAAGTTGAGCAGGCCTATTTGGAATTTGATTTATTAAAATCTGCTCAGGTTCGTACTGGTATTCAATTGATGCCTCTTGGAATTATTAGTGAAACTCACGAGCCGCCCACTTTTTATGGCGTAGAACGTCCGATTATTGAAACAACAATCATTCCTACGACGTGGTATTCGGCAGGAATTAGTTGGGTTCACGCTATAGATAACGGTATTAGTTATAACCTGATGCTATCTGAAGGACTCAAAACGGAAGACCCAAATTCCGACCCCAATGCTGACCCTTTTGATTTAAAAGCGGGTAAGCAAAAGGCATCTTTTGCCGATGCTCATGCATTAGCTATAACTGGTCGTATTGCGTATCGGGGTGCAAAGGGCCTGGAGCTTTCGGTATACGCACAGTATCAACCGGACCTGGACCAAAAAGCAGAAGTTTCCTATGCGGAAGATGCCACTTTGGTGGGGGGCCATGTGGTTTATCAGATGGGGGATTTTACCGGCAAGGCACTTTATGCAAGGTGGGATCTTGCTGGTGATGCGGCAGTTGAGGCCGATAAAGATGTACAGGATGGTGGATACCTCGAACTGGGATGGAAGCCCGCGGAATCATGGGGCGTCTTTGTGCGTCAAAGCAGTTGGTCCCAACAGAATGGTGTCGAGGCAGAGCAATCGAAAGTTGGAGTCAACTATTACCCTCATCCAGATGTGGTAATCAAAGCTGATATACAAGTACAAAATGAAGATGCAGGTAACAGTGATGGTTTTAATTTAGGGGTGGGGTATCAGTTTTAACATGACCCACGCTAGGGATAAGTAATCGGGTTTGTGTCCAGTCTGTATTTTTAATGGACGCTAACCCAATGAATTTCAAGAACAAAAAGTCCAAAATTCGCATCCGTGACGATCCTATTCTATACATATAAATAGGGTAAAAAAGGTATTGATAGGGGGAGTATATAGCCTTTCAGTTCAGCGCTCTTCACCGATGGGACCGTATATGAGGAAGATCAGACTTGGCAAGCTTATGCATAGATTGTTGTTCGTCAGCAGTATGTGTGGGTTTTCCATAAATGTCTCTGCTGATGACCTGGTATGTGGAATTGCTAATGGTTTCCCTCCTTATCAATATCAAAGTCTCGGCGTTGTTAGTGGTTTTGATGCAGATGTTCTTCGGCTTGTCGTTAGCCGAACCAATAAAAACTTAAAATTTGCTCCAGGCAAATGGGATGATGTAATTAACTACCTGAGAATTGGCAAAGTTGACTGCATTTCGGGAATGGAGATAAATGAACTACGCAAAAAGTATTTTGATTTCACGACAGAATACTATCATCGTTATGATGTGGTGTTTGTTCGAGCCGACGATGACAGCATAAAAACGATTGATGATTTATATGGTAAAAAAATTACCGGTGATCGACATTCCTTTGTCGAAAACTACTGGAAGAATAAAGGCATCAAAGAACATATTCGAATTAAGCAAACGGGAACTAAAGAGCAAGCGATGGAATTGCTTTATCAAAAAGATACTGTTGCGGCGATTATGCCTAAGGCGGTGGGCTTATACTTAGCCAAGCAGTTGGGGTTTAGTGTAAAAGTGTTGGAAAACCCCGATCCGGGGTCGCCAGTAGCGATTGCGGTCAAAAAGGGGAATGCAAGTTTATTGCAATCACTGGATTCAAGTCTTAGAGCACTGATTGAAGAAGGTGAAATCGAAAGGTTGTATCTGCAATGGTTCTGACCTGGTTAAATGTAAGAGCAACTCTTTTCTAAAGCGTATCGTTACAACGTATTCATTCACTTCATATACCTCCCATGTATAGCGTTGATCGGTTTAGCAAAAAGAATCTGTTGGGTTTACCCAGTCACGCGTAAATAGCGTTATCTAGTGTTTATTGCCGCGATTCTCGGACCAGCCAAATAAGCGGTGATTGGTTAATGCTGCGTTGCTCGTTCAAATTATAAGCGGACAAAAAACGATCTGACCTTTTTGATTGATTTGTATCCAATTATTACTGTGAATGATTTATATTGCGCCACAACTAAAGGTTAAGGTGCCAATTTCACTTTTTTTTGACAAAGGTATTTTATACATCCAATAGATGTATTATTATCCTCGCCATATTAAGCATGGAATAGTTGCACACCCGGTCTAGCAAGTTTTTTGTGCAATTGAACGATACTCATCCAACCAAAGCTTTAATGCAAAAATAACAACATAATTAAAGAATGGGTAAGTTGTGAAAAAAAGGTTTTTGGTATTAGACAGTTTTCGTGGTCTGTTTGCCTGTTGCGTTGTTGTATTTCATTTAGATGTATTAAATAGCGTTACAGAGTCAACATTCTTTCGAGGCAGCAGTCTATTCGTTGAATTCTTTTTTGTACTCAGCGGTTTTGTGTTAACCCACGGGTTTGCATACAAAGAGCGTTTACCTTTTAGCAAATTTATTCTATCCAGATTCTTTAGGATTTTTCCCCTGCATCTGGTCATGCTGTTGGTGTTTATTGGTTTTGAGTTAGGTAAGGTTTTTGCGTATCAGCATGGCTTTGCTTTCAATAACCCCCCGTTTTCTGATGCACAAGCTGCAAGCCAAATACTGCCAAATCTATTTCTGTTCCATTCGTTGACGCCATATACCGAGTTACTCTCGTTTAATTATCCCTCCTGGAGTATTAGCGTTGAGATGTTTGTATACCATATTTTTTTCTTTACGCTTTTGGTAAAAGGATTTGGGCGGGGTGCTATTTGGTTGTTACTAATAGCCACGATGTTTTATCTGTTTTGGGTGGCGAGTGCATGGCCAATAGATGAAGTTAAGCGAGGTTTATACAATTTTTTTCTTGGAGCTTCGCTTTACCCTGTGTACAAAAAATTTCAGGCATTGAATTTAGACTACAAACTAGCAAGTTTTCTGGAATTAATTGCCCTGGTATGTGTTGTGAATATTGTTGTATATCAAGGAAATTATTACGTCCGAAATACAATTGCTACAGTCATATTTGGTTTTTCAATTCTTGTCTTTTGTTTCGAGCGAGGCGTAGTTTCAAAAATCCTGATTAAGCCATTTTTTGTTCGCCTCGGAGAATTGTCATACTCAATATATATGATTCATGCCGCGCTTTTATTTTGTGTTACCTCGGTATTGATGGTTTGTCAGAAATTTCTGGTTGTGGAGTTTGCTCCGATAATCGAAGGAAAGAGAGTCTTGGATTTAGGGAGTGAAAGCCTGAACAACATACTTGTTTTGGTTATCGTGTTATTAGTGGTGTGGTGTTCCAGATTGACTTATAAGTACATTGAAAAGCCTGGCCAGCAACTCGGGCGACAGTGTATCCAAATGTTTACTGATACGGATAATAATAAAAAAATTAAGGCGTGGGGTAGTTTGACGCCGAAAAGTAAATACTAATTTCTCGAAGTTTCAATTCTCTAATGTGAACTGCGTAGGTAATTTAGGAGGAGAGATTTAACTGTTTTATTTAATATATCCAATAGATGTATTAAGTATGAGGCCAGTGTCAGGATGTTCTGGTTTTTCATTAAAAGGAATAAAAGTTGTTCACTACCGGCTGATTGTTGGCTTATGTGGACAAAATAAAAACAAATATAAATGAAATAATTATTTTTTAGTAGCTTCTTTGAGGTGGCAGGTATGAACGAAGGTATGAATAGTATTACTCCAATACTGCTCTATTCGGTTGCTTTACTACTAAGTTTTTTTGTAACGCTGGTATTGGTTCCGCAAGCAAAAAAAATTGCGGAGTATGTTGGTGCAATAGATACGCCAAACCATCGCCGGGTAAACACCGAGTGTGTGCCCAGCATGGGTGGGGTGGCCATGTTTGCAGGGTTTATTATTTCTCTATTGGCTGTGGCAGTTTTTTCGCTAAAGTTTGACTTGTTTAAACTTGACTATGTTCGCGAGTTAAGTGTCTTAATCGTTGGTTGTCTGGCGATTGTCGGCTTGGGTGTGATTGATGACTCTATTGGCGTAAAAGCACATCTGAAGCTTATGATCCATTTGGGGATCGGTTTGTATACAGCTTGTATGGGGCTAAAGGTCGATTCCATATATATTCCTTTTATGCAGGAAGTCCAGCTTGGTGTGTTTTCCATTCCAATCACCGTCTTATGGATTGTTCTTGTTGTCAATGCAATTAATTTTATAGATGGTTTGGATGGCCTGGCGGCCGGAATTGTATTCCTTACCTCGTTGTTTATTATTTATTACGGAGTTAAAAACGGCCATTTTTTACTAGGATTAGTTTACTCTGGCCTTCTCGGTTCTCTTATTGGGTTCCTCTTTTTTAATTTCAATCCCGCAAAGCTTTTTATGGGAGATTCCGGTGCCTTCTTCTTGGGTTATATCATTGCGACCGGGGCTTTGGTTCAGGAAGGTGGGACAGTTGAAACAAATATATGGGTTCCTGTTCTTGCTCTTGGTTTACCTATTCTGGATTTTTTGACCGCCGTTGCACGACGTATATTGAATAAATCCTATTTTGTTCCCGATAAAGACCATATTCATCACAAGCTGCTAAAGAAGGGGCTATCACATAAGACTGTCGTACTGTTTATGTACTGCATTTCGGTTATTTTTGGTATGGCAGCGTTAATTGTCTCAAATGGAAAAGCTTATGAAGTTTTTCCAACGATTGCTTTTCTTGGGTGTTTTGTCCTCATATTTTTGAATATGTTGGATATTTTTAAAAAAACCTAGATAAATAAAATGAGACGGTAATGAAAAATCTTTCCATTAAAAACGGAACGGTTGCAATAGAATACTTCGTAATGATGTTTCTAATAGTGGGAATCATTATAGGTAATCGTCCGTTTGTTCAAATAGGATTCAAAGACTTATATGTCTTTGAGTTTCTGGTTGCAACGATTGCTGCTTTTACTGCAGTGAAATTGTTTATTTTAAGCGCGGATCGGGATTTTAAAGAATATGTATTGAATGAACGATTTTCGCCATTTTATGTTCTGCTTGCCTATGGTGTGTTCCAGCTTCTAGTGGGAGAACACTCGGTATTGGCAATTAGGCAAAGCATGATGTTGTTCTACTCTGGTCTGGTATTCGTTTTTATCCTGGTCTTTTCCGATCTGGAGAGGCTTAAGGCCAGCCTGATGTTGCTGCTCATTCCATCTGTTGTACTTATTGCTGGGAAGCTTATCTATTACAAGTCGACCGGGGTGTACTACGATATAGAACCGGACAGGGTTATGCATAACGAAGTTGATACGATTGCTGTGCCTATTGCATGTATTGGACTGATTCTTTTTGCCAAAGAACTGGTAAACAGATATGGGCGTTTTGTTTTCTTTTGTTTGTGTATTTTGGCATTGATTGCCTTGGCGCTGCCTTTTAAACGTACTTCCTTTATAGGTTTGCTTGCCGTTGGTGTGGCGATGTTAACCACGCCAATGTCCAGAGGCCTCATCGGTCAAGTCAAGAAACCGCTGTTGCTTCTCCTCATCGTTGCTGCTGTGGCGTTACTTTCTGCGTTCTTTTTTTCTTCGACATTTCATGAGTATATGACTAGTTTTGTTGTGAAAAAAATGGACATCGTCAATGAGGGTAATGCATCTTGGCGTTGGTTGGCCTGGAAATCTGCCTTTGATCGTTTTCTTGAATCACCCTGGATCGGAATAGGTTACGGTCAAAGAATTCTTACTCAAACCGTTTGGTTAGTGGACACGGATGATCCACACAATTCGTATCTGGCGTTTATGGCAAGACACGGCATTCTTGGAGTGATAATTTTTTCTGCAATTATTAAATCCACTTTTTCTCGATATCTATTTTTTATTCATTCCTATCGAAACCATGAAGTTGGAAAGATAGCTCTGTTTGGTTATCTCGGTTTTGTGTTTTGTCTAGTATATCCAATTTTTAATGTTATGCTGGAGAGTCAGCATCAAGCTGTTTTCTTCTGGTTTTTTCTGGCAATGCCTTATGTGTTGGAAAGGATTTGCATTGGGAAAAGTACTGACTACCAAGAACGAAAACGAGGTATTTTTCTAGTAAACAGTGTATTTATTTTATGGTTGATAATGTATGGACTACTTATTGTATCACCTTTGAATATCACCAAAGAAATTGATATTTATTCACCAGAAGCGCAAGGGCAAATGCCAGTACCGTTAATTTCAAACTTGGTTCCCATCTCCGAAAACCCTTATAAAGAATATCATTATGATTTTGAGGCAGTCGTGGCAGAGCAATATGAGGATGGTATCTATCTTTTTCTTGAAGATCAGAAAGGACACCACTCGTCCCTGATTTGGGTGCTGCCAAGGTTATCGAAAAACTATCGAATTGATAATCTGGATGAGTACTACTTTGTTCTAGAGTTGGAGGAACCATCTGACTATAGATTAAGTTTTACCGTCGCAGATCGCTTTGGTCATATCGATGAGGTGAGTTTTGATCGAGGAGAAAAAGTGTACAAAATTCCTCTTGCTGCATTCAACGAAGACGTTCTGATGGAAAGTAAACTGGAAGTAATGTTTGCCATGAATTTTTTCCCGGATGCCAAAAAAGGGGAGATGAAAATTCAGCGGTTACGTATTCTTCGTGATTCTAGCGAAGGGTTCGATTCCTGAGAGGCTGGTTTGACTGGCTATCCGCCGAGGATTATATAATGAAAAAAATAAAAATTGCCGTCATTGGCTTAAGGGGTTTTCCTAGTGTGCAAGGCGGAATTGAAACACATTGTGAAAATCTTTATCCACGGTTGGTGGATCTAGGGTATGAGGTCACTGCTTACGGTCGAAAGCACTATATAGGTAACAAACCGTATCATTTTGGTGGTGTTAACCTTGTTCCTGTTTCCTGTCCAAATCATGCTTTTTTTGAAACAATTATTTATACATTTTTTGCGCTTATTAAAGCCTTTAGGTATAAGCCGGATATTATTCACTTTCATGCAATGGGGCCGTCTTTGTTTGTCCCAATTTGTCGACTGCTGGGGTATAAAGTGGTCTCAACTCATCATGGCTTGAATTATCTGGATGATAAGTGGAACACGCTGGCGAAATGGTTTCTTCGTCTGGGGGAAAAGCATATGGCTATGGCGAATTGTGTAATATCTGTCTCAAATGTTATTAGTGCAATGATGCGCGATCGATACAATGCAAAAGTTGTTCGTATACCTAATGGCATAAATCTACAAGAAAAGTCTGCCGGAAATGATTACCTGAAGAAATGGTTGTTGATTGGAGAAAAATACGTTGTCTATATAGGGCGTTTTGCACCCATAAAACGTCCCGATTTTCTTCTGGAGGCTTTTGCGAAAGTTGGCAGGGATGTAAAGCTGGTACTAATCGGTGATAGTGATTGTCGGGATAGCTATTCCGATCATGTTAAATCCCTGGCTCAACAAACCAAAAATGTAATACCTACTGGTTACTTAAAAGGAGAGGAGCTTCAGCAGTTACTAGCTGGAGCTGAATGCCTGATTTTGCCATCGATACACGAAGGCTTTTCAATCGTTTTATTGGAGGCCTTAGTATATGGCGTCCCCTGTCTTGTGAGTGATACAGCAACGAGGGAGATTGAACATCCGATAATTCGATATTTCAAAGGAAATGATATGGACGATTTGGTGGGCAAGATAGAAAAGTTTGAAAATAAAGTTACCGAATCCGAAAAGAAATCGGCTAAAGAGTATCTATTAAAAACATTTGATTGGGCGTCGATAACCCAGTCAACTTCTCAAGTTTATCAAAATGTGATGGGGTGGGAATAATGAATAATATAAACCCAGAACAAAATTTAAATCTGTCCTCTGAACCGGGTGTGCCCATAGAGTATGGCGGGTCTAATCGATTTGCATGGTTTGATTCGATGCTGAATAAAGAAAACGTTATTTGGTATACCACTTTTATTTTTATCGTCACATTGTCGTTGTTTAATATACATGTTAAAGAAGTGTATGTTAATAATGTCTCGTTAGAAGTGTTTTTTACTTCAATCTTGAGCGTGGGATGTGTATATCTTCTTTTTGTTTCTAATGCTCATCGATCCCATCTGTGGAGCATAGTGTCGTCGGAAAAGATATTTTTCTTGTGTCTTGTTTCTTTTTTTGTCTTTGGGCTGGTCAGTTTTGTATCTCGCTTTAACGACAGCTACTTGATGTTGGATCAGATATCGATCACGCTAAATGTTGTTTGGGTGGCGATTTTTACCTTGTTTTTGTGTAAGCAGGAGCGGTTACACTTTTTTCTATTTTTCTTTTGTGTATTTGTTTCTGCAGTAAACGGGATGAAAATTCTGGGGTATTATTTTTTAGGCGAAAATTACAATGGCGAAGTGTTTCGTGTGTTTCACAATGAAACAGATGTAATTCTAGCTGGCTTGTGTCTGTTGGGGTTATGGGTTTGTCACAACGTTATCAAGCAAAGAAGTAAGTTGATTTGGTTTGTGTTGTGTTGTGCGAATGCGTTTATATTGGCTATCAGTGTGAAACGCTCTGCGTTTGCCTCCGTATTTGTAATACTGTTGATTTACCATGTGTTTTCAAGACGCAATGCTTCATCAAAAAAAGACGACTTGTTTTTCTGGTTGTCCTGTTTGGTCGTAGCGGTGTTTGTTGTAAGCTACTTTTTTCCGGATTTGTTTGTTTACTTGTCAAATAAGACAGATATTGCAAACGAATCGGGGGCTGCTTGGCGATGGCAGGCATGGAGTTCGGCGTGGACACTCTTCCAGGAAAACTGGTTGTTCGGGATTGGTATTGATCGTTTTCCGTTAGCGTCACACATCGATAGCTCCAACCCTATATACGTCCATAATTCTTTTTTGGCTGTTTTGGTGCATTATGGCCTGGTGGGCGGAATATTATTATTTCTATGCATATTTTTAAGCTTGAGTAAGCAGATAAAGAATATAAAACGATCAAAAAATGAAGTGGATCGTCAAATACATATATTTATTTTGTGCGCTCAAATATTTATTCTGTTGTTTTCCAGTTTTAACTATGTGTTAGAAAATCTTTACCAGGGAATATTTTTCTGGTTTTTCATGTCTGCTCCCTTTCTTCAATTTGGTTTCTCCGATTCAACTGGTTCAAACGGTCGATCGGTAAATTATACCAATCTGAATAAGCTATTCTTGGTTCTACTTGCGGTATTTCTAGTTAGTTCGGTGGCGTCAACGAGGAAGCTGAACAATCTTGTGATGTTTGATAGCTTGAAGAACGGACGATTACCTTTTGTTGTTGCGGATAGTGGTAATGGTGTTCAGGAGCTTACCTATAGTGATATCGCGAAACTGGATTCAACCGGTCTGGAGATTGTTCCTCTGTTTAAGAATAGTCAACTTGTAGAGTCTGAGTGGGTTTCGTTGATATGGGTAGTTCCCGATTATTTGTTCAAGCAGGATAAGGATGCAATCGACTATGCGATAACAATGGAGGTTGAGGGTGTGCTGCCTATTGGAACGGATTTTAGTTTAACCGGTGGCGAAAATGAATCGGTATCCCTGATAGATATAGGTTCCGAAAAAAATATTTATCAGTTTCCTCTGAGTTTACTTGGTGGAAAATCAAAGCTTCTAAAAAATGGCGTTTCTTTCTCGATAAACCTTCCTCATGAGGAGACATTTGAATCCTTTAAAATTAAGACCATTCGTTTAGTCGATATTGGAGATGTACGGAATAAGGGTGAAATATTCGATCGAGACGGATTAAACCAGAAACCAAGCATAACAGATGAGTCCTACAGAATTATACAGATTGACAACCGCCCAATAGGAATGAAGGTTGATTTATCTGATATTCAGGAACTTAAGTATGCTGAGCTGGTATGGCAGATACCGCCAAGTAGTCAGAAGCTACTTACACCCGAAAGTGATATGGAGGTTCGTGTGGAATTTACGGGTAGTATTCCGTGGGGGCTGGGTCTTTCGCTGGGCGGTGAAAACGGTTTTGGTGATGTTGTCTATAGCTCTGAAAATATTGGTCATAGTTTGATATTTTCTTTAAGAGATATGTATGACTTTTCGGATATTGCGCAACGTTTAAGGTTAGTTATTCACGACGGTATTGAGCAGGACAGTTTTTATATAAAACGGATTAGTCTCGAGCCGGTAAGAAGAAATGTGTTCGATGTGCATCACATGGATAAAATGCCGAGCAATGCGTATCAGGAAGGGCTGGACCCTATCAAATTTGAAAGGACTGATGTTGGTTTATTGGTCAGGTCTGTTCAGGTTTTTCCTGGCTGGTCGGTGTTCGATTTGCCACTTCGTCTTGATATGGCAATTAAAAAACTGGAAACCTTTTACTTAATTGTTGATATGAGTTATTCGCAATCGATTAAGCCGGAATTTAACCTTATTTATCGGATCGACGATGATTACCGCTTTTTTGGAGTTGGTGTCGATTATTGTCAGAATAGGGTGATTGTGCCGCTATCTAGCATTATTCGGGAAAACCCCGATATTAATCTGGAAAATATTGTTTCGTTGCAGTTTGATATGCCCTCGACTGAGCATGATATGGCGTTAACTATCCGAGGTGTGACTCTTGAAAAGTATCCTTCAGTATGTAAAAGAGGTATAGAACTATGATGAAAAGAATAGGGAAGTATTTCTATCAGTTTGCTGGCGTTGGCTTACTTTTGTGGTTGATTTGGGGGATAGGTATCAATGCTATTTGGGATGCCGTAAGCAATGTGTCAGTGACCTCTCTGGTATTGTTATGCTTTATTGGAGTGTTGTCTCTTTGTCTTCGCATGATCAAAGTTTCCTTGCTTAACTCTAATCTTACATGGCGTGACAGTTCAGAGATTGCCTTAATTTCTCGTATAGGTGCGCAGATATCTATGTTTTTATCTATCGCGCCGGTCGCTCAGAAACGCTTCAGACAGGCAAGCGTTCTAAACGGTTTACTTGTCGATAGAGTGTTGGAAGTCCTGGCAACACTCGTTATAGCATTGTTATTTTCTCTTCTTCTTATCTTTAAGCATGATTGGATAGGAGTTTTTTCTGCTATTTTTTCCTTTCAGATCATTGTTTTTTTTCTTTTTCTTCGAGTGAAAATTCGTAAATTCTCAAGATTTAATATTGTGCATAAAATTGTTGAACAATTGGATAGGTTTACGTCGACCTTCTTGAAGGAGAAAAAACTATTGCTCCGGTTGTCCGCCTTAACGTTTGTGGCAACTTTATGTGATTTCTTATGCGTTTTTATTGTGTTTGGTGCGCTTGGAGTAGAGTTTCATTTTGGCTACATACCCATTATTTGGGCTGTTTCGTCAACTGTTGGAATGATTACATTTCTTAATGTGGGGCCGTCCGAAATTTCCTGGGTTTATCTATTTACCACTCTGGTTAACGTGTCATCGGTTTACACGTCAGCAATGATATTGATAACGCGATTTTTTGATATCGTGGTTCTGTTAATGACCTACATTGGAATTGCAATAGTAAAATCATTGTCTGAAGAAAGAATTAAACCTGTGTTGACGTCACCGAGTGACAACGGGATTTAGACCGCTTCTGTATATTTTGAGAAAACCGGATAATCGCATGTCGAGAAGTGTTAAATTTTGCAGTTTCCCGGTGATATTTATTCTAGGCAAGCTATGCATATGGTTGATGTGATCAGGAAAAATAGAACCTTCACGAGTTGTGGTTGCGGTATGGTAGTCACATTCTCTAGCGATGGAGAATTCGCGAAGGTCGGCTTCATTGAGTGTGCCAAATGGGTAGGCAAAGTGGTTAACCGGGGTGGATATTATGGACTCTAGTTGTTGTTTTGATTTAAGTAACTCGCTTTTTGCATCATTCTGGTTGAGTTGTCTCAAGTTGTAGTGGTTTATGGTATGAGAGCCAATAGTGCAAAACTCGGAGTTTGCCAATTCCTGGATTTGTTCCCAGGTTAAAGTTTGGCTTTTATAGGTATGTATTGATAGGTGATAGTCGGTCTCAATTTGCTGAAGAAAGGTGAGAAGCTTCTGCTTGGGAAGAGAAAGTATAAGCTGTCTTAGATAACTATAAGCTTTTGTTTTCTGCTTAAATGTGTGGCAAAAGATAGTGTGATTTTGGTTGTCAA
Organism: Teredinibacter sp. KSP-S5-2; assembly: GCF_032773895.1. Lineage (NCBI taxonomy): Bacteria > Pseudomonadati > Pseudomonadota > Gammaproteobacteria > Cellvibrionales > Cellvibrionaceae > Teredinibacter > Teredinibacter sp. KSP-S5-2. The sequence goes on from NZ_CP120416.1 coordinate 1,185,388, forward strand.
ATGTGAATGATAGCTGAGAGTGGTTAAGTAATAGGTCTTCTATAAGATACCACCATAGAAGACAGGTTTTATCTGGATAAGACGTGGAAACGTAGATAGTAAAAGGCACGCGATGCTTCTTGAATAAAGGATAAGCTATTTCGTAGTTGTCAACGTATCCGTCGTCAAAAGTGAAGCATATAAACGGCTTTTTACTTTGAGTGCGAATGCGATTGCCTATGTCATCCAGTGATATTATTTGGTATCCAGATGACTTTAAATGAATAATAACTTTTTCCAAAAACTCAGGCGTTATTTCAAGTGCTTTGTTGTGAGGAAGTCGAGGCTGTTCTGGTAGCACACGATGAAACATGAGTATGCTGCCAAGCCCGGAATAAATGGGTGATAGTAGTTTGTGTACTTTTGTGTGCTTAAACACGTTAAGGCCACTGTGAATAATGTGTTTTTTCATTGTTTTAATGTTTTGACTTAATGTGGGTATAAAAATATCACACATTTATTTGATTGTCTGGTTTGTTGTTTGTCTTTTTGTGTATGGCTTGAATATGAAAATAAATGTAATTGTTTTTTTGTTTTTTCTTGTTGGATCAAATTACGTATATGCGCAAGATTATAAAAAACAAGCTGAGTTAAGTGATTTTTCAATCTGGTCTGAGGCATCTATGGGATATGACGATAATGTATCCCAAACTTCCGGTAGTTTGGAAAACTATAGTAATCAGGGTGATCAGTATTCTGAAATTATGTTTTCTGGTGACGCCAAGTTTTGGAGAGAAAAAAACCATGCTGTCGGCCTTGAAGTGTTTTTTCAGGATAAAAGCTATCTTGACTTGGAAAGCTATGACTATCAGGCTACGGATTTAATGTTATGGGTAGGTAAAACTGATCGATTGTTTTTTCCTCGGTTGGGTATCGGTTACGCGCGTGCCTTTTATGGTCCAGATTTGTACGAAGATTCATATCGGTATTCCATTTCAGGGAAGAAAACTATCTCTGATATGCTGGATGTAAAGTATAGGCTTAATTTTGATGAACAGAATGCAGAGGAAAGCATTAATTTTCTGGATGGAAAGAAACGCTACTTCGAGTTTTTTGTGGGTAACTACGTATATTGGAACCTTCAATATCAATTTGAATACAATAATAGAAAAGACATTCATGATTCCGATGGTTACAGTGAAAGCTTTTCGCCGAAAAGGCATTCTATTCAAGGTTGGGCAGCAACCCCAAAATATCATAATTTTGGAGTTAATTTGGAGTATAAATATTCTGATATCCGTTACAGTAAGGTGGGGGTTGCCCCCGTTAGAGAAGATATTGAACAGGCATATGCCATAACCGGAGTTTATTCTTTTGAAAACGGTGTTGAAGTTGGCGCTAGAATGAGAGAATCTCATTTGAACTCAAGCTATCCGGATAATTCCCATAGAAAAACTGAAATAATGTTGTTTATTTCTGGGTACTTTGAGTTTTCAGGTATTTAATATTTTTTCGAATACTGACAGGCTCGGACTTTCTTCGCTAAAAAAAGCCCGCTATATATAAGCGGGCTTGTGTGGGATCTTAATTATTACTTTCTATATCTAATAGCTTCTTATAGTTAAGCGTTATCCACTAGTAACAGAGGTACCAGCGAGCACTATGGGATCCAGAATTAATTGCTGTTGCTTCTGGAGTTCCGTTCTCGATATGAATGTATCTGTCGGCAAAGTAGCGGTTACGGAGCTTGAAATAATTTCCGTAATCTTCAAGTATCCATTGAGCTGAATGCCAGCCAGTTTGGTACGCACTTGCTTCTAATTTACCGGTAGTTGGATTTAGAACTAGGTCTTCTAGATGAAGTGCTGTGCCAGGTTGGTATCGATTCTGGATAATATAGTAAGTCTGTCCATTATCTATAACCTGAATGAAGTTCCACTGAGCGCTATGCCAACCTAGAATTTCCGATTGATCGTCTTTTGACGTTGCTTTCAAACCGGCTGCTTGTCCGCTGATCGTTTCCGTATTTAAGTACGTGTCCTTTTCGTTGGTCCAAGCGCTTCTAATACGATAGCTACTGGTTAAATCTGTAGTCGGTTTACAGTTACCCACTGGAACACCATTAAGTGCTGCTTCAAGGTCATCTTTCCGATTACTTCCTGGAAAGTCACTGTTCCATATATGCCCGAGTGCGTAGTTCGTCGTGGGGTTAGCACCTAAACCACTGCGTGTACCGTTCATTGCACCGCCGATGCCACCATCGTACGGGAAGTATTTGAACACACCTGGATTGTTTGGATCTTCGTGATATTCATATCTAGGAGCATAGTTATCGAAGAAGCTTACTAAACCAGGGGCTGAAGCACTTAATGCTAAATAGTTCTCCAGTTCAAACCAGCGTGCACGGGTTTCTCGATCAATTATTTGATAGTCCGGTTCGTTAGTTTGTCTATCTGCAAGGCGTTCAGCAGCAACGACAATATCTGTAGCGCCCATGCTGGTAGCTAGATACGTATTTAGCGACTGTCCGGTTACATGTTCGACAACATAACGCAGTAGGAAGTATCCGTTGCTGTTATATGATGCTACCGTTCCGGGAGTTGATGTTGTGTCAAAGCTGTAGAAAACGCTCGCCAAATGTTCACTTGTGAGTTGGTCAGGTTTAATGCCAAATCGAAACGCAACTTCATCTTTCCAGCCTTGTCCGTCTGATCCCACTCCAGTTATTCCACTGCTATGTGTGCGTAAATGTTCAAGGGTGATGTTTTCTACGTTATTTCCCTTTTGCCACCCAGGTACTGCTGTGATATGGGACAAAATACCTGTTGGACCAAATACCAGGGAATCTTTAGTAATGCTTGGGTCGTCGTTTATAAGCTTAACTATTGCAGCGTTGGTGATAAGCTTGTCAACACTGGCCAAACGCATAATTGCATTGGCAGGCATTGCAGTCGTTAGGCCGATATCAGAATAACCGAAGCTCTGGTTTTCAACGGTAAGGCCATCTTTTTGTACTGCGATAGCGCCACCCAATGCGGCTTGTTCAAGTGTGAACTGATAATAGACATCCATCAGGTTCGCCCACTGAGATCCCGATGTAATGATATTTCTTGGGTAGTTTGCAAACGCAGAATTAATACCGATACCAAAATCTGCAGCGACATTACAGCTTTCGCATTTCACTCTTACTGCAAGTACGTTTGTGCCTGCAACCAAGGCGGCTCTTGCATTCGCATTTAGGCCGAGGTAATGATATGCATTGGGCGAGTCTGTGGTTACCGTTGCAAGTACACCATTGATATAAATAGAGGTGGCCTTGGTCCATTTACCCCAGAACATCACGCTGTTTATTTGGTCTGCGGTAAGTGTAAACTCTTTACGCAACCATATATCACTTGCGTTAACCTGAGTATTGACTCCATCTACTGTTGTGTCGACACCAAAACCACCGTTGGCGTTTAGTACCCAGTTAGATGTGTAACCGTATCCTGAATTGGTCCAGGCGTGTGTATTTGTGTCAATTGGGCATGCAGGGTCGTCATTGGTGTAACGCATTCTGTCGCTACCCACCTGACATGGGACGGGCATATCGGTGGCAACGGGGTCAACTAATGTATAGTTCCATGTTTCGTTACCAATAATTCCAGGTTGGACAATCCATTGAGTTGGTGGCGCAACTTCATTGTCTGCCTGAGCACGCGCGCAGCTGGCGTTAACATCTGTAGGTACAGTGGCATTGATCTCAAGTCCAGATACTGTCGCCGTAGATGTTTGAGATGTTGTGTGTGAAGTTAATGCAACCCCCGCGTAGATACTTCCTGTTGGGAAGCTTATCGTTTCGCGCCATCGAATATTCCAGCACATACCGTCATCTGATGAATAGGCTTCTACTGTGTCTCCGTTTTTGATTAATCGAAGCCAAGTTGACGGTGTAACATATCTAGCACGATATGGCGTGGGATTTACCCAGTTGTCATTTCGATAAGGTGTATCCTGCCAAGTGCTTTCAGTCGTTGACGATTTTGAATTTCTATGTTGAAAGGCAGACCCTTGGGTCGGGCGTAACAACATAAATGCATTTTGTGAATTTGCGTCCAAATCGGTTCTTAACATTAAACCTACTTTGGTCCAAGTATCCGCTTCAGTTACTGTTTCTATTTTCGCGATTAGCTCGCCATCACCTGTAAGTGTTCCATAGGTATAGTGGAAAGCATCAGCAGTACCTTCAATATCTGCTCCGGCTGCTGTTATTGTGTAAACATCGTTCGCATAGGATGAGCTTCCAGCGATTACTGTATTACCAATATCTTGAGCGGATATGCCTGTAGGTAACCCACCGCTTGACGTTGAACCGGAACTGGAACTTGAAGACGAACTTGAGCCTCCACCAGAGCATAGGTTTCCGGTAATTGTATTTGGTGTTTCTGCTATACCGCTTCCCCCCAGGCCAACAGTTACCGATTGTCCTGGTTGAATAGTTCCATTCCAGGAAGTATTTTGTACTGTGTATGGATTGCTACCGGATAAAACTCCGTTCCATGCACTATTAATTGCTGCCGTACCTGTATATTCCCATGTTGCACTCCATGAGGTTACAGCGGTGGTTGTGTCGTTTGTGATTACAATTTGTGCGTCAAAACCTGTTCCCCAATCATTTGTAGTGGTGTAAACGCAACTTGCAGAAGCTGCATGTGAAAAAATCATGCTTGCGCATAATGTACATAAAAAAAATAAATTATTTTTAAGTGTCTTCATATAATCTCCGTATTGATTTTTTGCCCGGCATTAAAATTTTTGTAAATCCGTAAATTATTAACTTTAAGGCGATAATAATCTGACAGCTAGAGGCGAATTCGTAAATACGAGTCGATCACATTAGTGATAATCTTGTCGCCCAAAAAAACATATGGATGCTAAAAATAATTTAAATAATTTAAGTTATTTATTTTTTTCTAATATTTAAGAATTTAGGAATGTATAATGAAAAAAAATGCATGGAACTATTTCGGAATTTTTATTTTTTTCAGAAATGCATCTGGAGTTGGATAAAAAATTTCTTCCAATAGTGTTGGAAATATCCATTTTAAAAAATGGTGAATTATTAGGATAGCTAACCTATTGTGATAAAAGTATATGACCCATAGTCACTTAATGCTTGTAGCGACTATGGGGAGGAATTATTTGTTTTTGGGTTTTACTCGGTGAATTCCCACCGCACCTAAGATATATTTCTCGTATACAGGTTCGCTGGTGCCGTGTCTAACCTTGTACAGGAAGTATTTCTCGAAGGCGATTTTTGCCATATGCACCCATTTACCCATCGAAGTCCAGTTAGTGTTACGCGGTGGGTTTTGTGGTAGTGCGACAAATGCGGCGCCTTTGTTTCCCATATCCGCCAGGCAAATAGCGTTCAATGTCGGGCGAGTATGCATTTCTTCGCCGCGTTCTAGGCTGAGAATATTTTCCACAATCGTTGTGGTCATAGACTCAATCATAAAGCCGGTTTTGGGTACACCAACCGGAACCGGGGTTTTTTCCAGCGGTGGAATGGCGACGCATACCCCTGCGGCAAAAATAGAAGGGTAAGTGGGGTTGCGTTGGAACTCATCGGTAATCACAAAGCCACCGGGGTTGCACAGGTCTGGAACGTCTGCAATTGCTTCGGAACCTTTAAACGATGGAATAAACATGGCGAACTCGAATGGCAGCTCGTGAGTATATTCAATTTCAGATTTTCTATTTAATTCCTCAACAAATGCGGTGCCGTCTTCAAACCGATTTACCTGGGCATTACATATCCACTTAATCCCCCGTTCTCTGAATTCGTGTTCCATTAGGGCTTTTGAGTCACCCACACCACCTAAGCCCATATGACCAACATACGGCTCGCTGGTAACGAAAGTAATGGGAATTTGGTCGCGTACTTTTTCTTTGCGTAGGTAATGTTCAAGTGAAAGCACGTATTCGTATGCAGGGCCAAAACAGCTGGCACCCTGCAGTGCACCAACTAGCACCGGGCCGGGATTTTTCAGTAACTTTTTGTAGGCGGCATAAGCTTCTTCAGCATGATGAACTGAGCATACCGAATGGGTATGACCACCATCAGGTCCTGCTCCGGGTACGCGTTCGAAGGCCAAACGAGGTCCAGTACATACAACCAGATAATCGTAGTTGATGGTCTCGCCGTCACCCGTCTGGAGTTGTTGCTTTGGGGCATTTATCTGGCGGACTCCGGTGGAGTTAAAAGCGATGTTATATTTTTTGGTATAGGGGTTGAGGTCGACAACCGTTTGGTCGCGGGTTCTTTCCCCAAAAGCAATCCAGGGGTTGGAAGGGATAAAGTGAAACTCATGATTTTCATTAATGAGCATCACTTCATGTTCTTTGGGTAGTTTTTGGCGTAATTCATATACTACAGAAATTCCTGCCAAACCTGCGCCTATGACGATGGTGCGTTTCATATTGCCTCCGGTTTTGGAATTTAAGGCCGGGGTGTTTCCGGCATGCTGAGGTATCTTAATATAAAATTAGCAGATTCTAATATAATAAAATGGAATAGATGTATATGAATTATTATTAATTGGTAATTAATAGTATAGCAATGACAGAAGCACGAGGTTGAAAAGTTGGGGCGTATAGGAAGATTTATCACTCAAATTTGCATGATTAGTGTGGCGTGGCAGAGGGTAAGTCATTGTCACCAGTAATCATCGTTAATTGGCAAGGGAGCATACGGTAGTGTGGTATTGCGAATATCCATATGTATGATCAGTTTTAGTCTTTTTCAGATATTCCTAACTAGTCTTGCTTAGTGCAAGCAGTTTTGTTGCTTGAGAATTCTTTGTTGCCAATAAGTTCTTTGGTGGGTGTCTCAACTTTTGATACCTTTTTGCTCGTTTGTAGCTTCTGCCGTAGATTGATTAAAAAACTATTTGATGTTTATACATAGCGCAAACATTTTTTTGCGTTACGGATTAGAAGAGTTAAGTACTACAGCTTAGTACCCAGATTGTTGGTATAAACAGCAAGGTTGTGTTGGTTTTGTTTTTGGTACGTTTAATGGTGGCTCCCTGTTTTCTCTACAAGGCGGATATAGGAGTTCATTTCTGTAATAGGAAATGTGCCATATTGCGAAGGCCATGATGGTAAATATGCCAGGCTAAAGGTATATTTATAGGCTTGTAACCTGTTGATTTTTCGAGAATCCTTTTATGAGTCAAATGGGCATTGAATATAAATTGTTCCTCAGTTTTGCTCTCTTGTTGGCAGTCTGGGTAGTTCGCAAGTTTGCTCTCCGGCAATTGAGTAAGATGGCCGTTGACGATGAGAGCCTTCGGCTACGCTGGGTAAACAGTGCAAAGAATGCAATTAATCTGCTTATTTTTATTGGTTTGATCAGTATATGGCTTTCCGAGCTGCAATTTGTTGCACTTTCTATCGCTACCTTTGTGGTCGCATTTGTTATTGCCACCAGGGAAATTCTCCAATGTTTTGTTGGTACTTTATATCAAGTTGGTACACGTTCTTTTTCCGTGGGGGACTGGATTAAAGCAGGCACTTTCTATGGGGAAGTTATTCGCAGCGACTGGTTGGGTACCAAAATTCTTGAAGTCGATATAGAAGGTGGAACATATAGTTACACGGGTAAGACAATCTACTTACCTAATAGCCTATTCGTTACTAATCCTATTCAAAATCTTAGTTACATGCGTCGCTATGTCTCTCACAGCTTTACCATAGTGAGAGAGCCCGATAACGTAAATGTTTTTTCAATAAAGGATGAGATTCTCAGAAAAGCCAATGAGTACTGTGCCGCCTTTTCGGTTGTTGCTGAAAGATACAATGGATTAATGGCAAGAAGGTTGGATGTTCCGCTTTCCGGCCCAGAAACCAGTGTCCGCATTTCAACCAATAATTTAGGCAAAAATCAATTCATGATATCGATTTTTTGTCCCACCCATGAGGCATTGAATTTAGAGCAAAAATTAACGGAAGATTTTATGAGAGCTTGGTATAAGGAAGCTGAAAAATTCAAATCTAATAAAGAGCTGTAACATGAAAAACTCGAAGTTATTCGAAGATCAAAACTCGATAATAAAGGGCTGTTTAGTAGCTGCTGAATACTTGATTTTGGCACATTTATCTATCTAGCTTCGATTTAAGTAATGATTCAAAACTTTGGGGGGTATCCTAAGTTGGGAGTTTACAAAAAAAGGGAGTATTTTTTCGGAATGGCGGACGGTTCAACAGGAACTACAAATCAATATAAAAATAGTCTAGATCATTTCTACATGCCTGGATAAACTGGCCAGTAGGATCTTCTGAGAAGAAGATTTTAAGAATGATTCTTATCTCTGTTCTGTTGAGTGTTGCTTATACTTCTGATTTACATTTAAAAACTAGTCAATATTAAGGATATTATATGAGTAAGTTTGAACAAATGTGGAATAATTTCCCCAAAAAAGAAGTGATAAAGGTGGCTTGTACTAACAAGCAAAAAGATAGCAATAAACCGTTTAGTGATTACTGTGCCATTATGTTAAGTGAGTGTTTTATTCGATCTGGTATAAGTATTAGTGCTTTTAAGGCGAAAAGGTGTTGGTCTCATAAAGGGGAAAAACATATTTTATTGGCGGAAGAACTAGCCAATGCGCTAAATACCAGTCGCCCCGCGAGTTTCCAACCGATGAAAAAAATTTCTCCGAGCGAATTTCAAAGTGAAATATCTGGGAAAACAGGGGTTATTTTTTTTAAGGATTACTGGTCTCGGGGTAAGGAGTCATTTGAATCTAGAAGCGGGGATCATATTGATTTATGGAATAAGGACAAAATCACAAGCAGTGGCATGGTTATGAGATCTATTTATGAATTTTTTGGTGTGGTTTCTGATCTCAATAAAAGCAAAGAAGTATGGTTTTGGGAGGTAAAATAGAGATTATGAAGATAAAAAGTATTTTTTTTAATGCGCTATTTATTGTTTTAAATTCTGGTTTTAACATAGCTGTATTTTTAGTTTCTTATAAATACTTGACCTTTCCTTATCTTTATGAAGAGCAAAGAATGGATAATGCACCTTTGATCTTTATTTATGTCGTCCCTGCGTTCTTCTTGGTCTCTTTTTTTATGTTTTCTTTTCTTATGTACAGGAATAGAGCACGGTAGATATATTGTTGTAGAGAGACTTATATTATTGAATTGTTTATGGATGGAATGGTTGGATAGACCTCGATCCTATCTATAGGCTAGGTTAAAAAGTAAACTGAGTAATAAAATGCCAATCTTTGATATTATAGAAGGTAAGCTTACTGCCGTTGAGCAGAGAAATTTTTCTCTGGAAAAAGATTTACAGTCTTTGATTGAGAGAAATCTCGAAACAGTCTTTAATTGTCGGTTTATTGCTAGTGAATTTTCAACCGGTTCTCAGCATGCTGGAAGAATTGATAGTTTAGCTCTATCTGAAGAAGATAATCCAGTAATTATCGAATATAAAAAAGTTGAATCGTCAGAACTTATTAACCAAAGTCTCTTCTATTTGCATTGGATCTATGACCATAAAGGTGATTTCGAGATTGCTGTTCAGAAAGCTTTAGGTAGTGATATTCGAGTGGATTGGTCGGATGTTAGAGTTATTTGTATCGCCCCAAACTATAAAAAGTATGATTTGCATGCAGTGCAGGTGATGGGAGCAAATATTGAGCTTTGGAAATATCGATTATTTGCCAATGATTCTCTTTATCTTGAAGAGGTTTTTCATACATCTAAGACAACTAACGTCTCTCTCTCTACAAGATCCAATGATGGTGGATATAAAAATCCTGTGATGGTTGAAGCAGGTAAAAAAGCTGCGTTAACTCGTGCTACTGCTACATATACCTTCGAGGAGAGGTTGGAGGGGAAAAGTCAGGAGATACAAGAATTGACGATGGTTGTTCGTGAATTTATTCTAGGATTAGATGAGTCCGTTGAAGAAGTGCCTAAAAAACACTATGTTGCTTATAAAGTTTCTCAAAATATCGCCTGTATGGAAGTTCAAGGTAGGAACATAAAATTATTTTTAAAGTTAAATCCGTCTGATATTCCTCTTAATACAAAGAACTATCGTGATGTAACTTCGATCGGTCATTTTGGAACAGGTGATGTCGAGTTTACAATATCGTCAGAAGAAGAATTTGAAGTGGCGAAACAGTATATAGTAATGGCATACAACCGATTTGGTGGTTAGTGATTATAGAAGTTACAAGTAACTAATAGTGGCCTGTAACGGTAGATTCTCCAGGCTTACTCTGGAGGAAATCTACCGTTAATTCCTAGTTTATCAATCTACCGTTAACACTTCCGACTGCACCCACAGCGTCGACATACGAGTCTGATCCTTCAGGGTCAGATTACGTAATTGATATGGGGCCGAGATACCACTCTCTGATAATATTTCCTCGTCAACAGTTAAGGTGATGGTGTCACTTGCATCTAACCACTTGGCGGCCATTACCTGAATCGCCGATTCTGACTCGGCTCCGGTAACCATAACACTGGCTTCATAACGACCTGGCGTATAGGTTTCAACTTGTAATTCAACCTTGAACGAGTTGGAGTCTGATATTTTGTGAATATTTACATCCGAGTTATAGCGTGCGGTTTTTGCGGAAAGTGCAAACGCTAAACGGCCGTCACGACGGACAAGAGTAGCACCGTCCTGATATTCAACCGAAGTTTGCAATTCCCACAACCCCGGCGCTGCGCTACCAGCTTGCGTAGTATCTGCTTTTAATCGTATCGCACCGTCTTTTTGTGTCAGTTCAACCGGATAACGTTTTCCTTCTGGAGAAACCAAGTTGCCGTTCATGTAGTTCAAGTTAGCTTCGCTGGAGAGACCTTCGAGCTGTAGGTTGATATCCAGCTCTTCACCTTGCAGTACTTCCGGTTTTTTGGTTGCCATAACCAAAACTTTATTGCTGTTCTTTTCCTGAACGTGAACAAAGTATTGTTTGTCTGAAACGGTTGACTTAGAGCGAATTGTAACGGGCTCTGGCTTAAAGCTCGATTTCATCTGCATGGCGGATGTGGATTTATCCGTAGCAATACCAGCAGCTTGTAGTTCTTCACCACTAACAAATATTTCAAATGCCTGATCGCCTTTGGTGACGATACCACCTTGTTCTATCTCAATTGTTTCCATTGCTATCGGTTTTTCACCTTTGGCGGAAGATTTAGGTTGGATTCGAATTAAGGCGCTCTTGGATGTTACCGGCAGGCTGATGCCTTTATTGAGTTCACTACCTGAAACCGATAACTTGAAAGCTCGGCTTTGTTCTTCGTAGCCTGTCGGTTGCGTTTGTATTTCGGACCGGTTATCAACAACGTAGCTGAAGCTTACGGATTCCTTGTTGGTATTTATATTGGCAAGGTTGCTTTGGCTGAAATCGGGTTGAACCACTTCATCTGTAGTGATGTCGTTTTCAGTGGGCGCAGCCAATTGTGTTTGAATCACTTTCTCTTGTGAGGTTGTTGATGTTTCTGCGGATGTAGTGGTGGCGTTATCGCCTCCACTACAGGAGGTGAGTACAGCTGTAACGCAACTAATGAGAATCGCCGAATACATATTTTTCATTTTGCTGTTATTCCGTGAATTAGTAAAATAGGTTTTAGTTAAATTTTTCATTTAGTTTCCCCTATCAAATATCGTTTCGCAGAATAACGTCGAGATCAAAGCACTTACGTCGACTTTGGTTATGGCTGAGGGGTTCTTTACCCTTAGTTCTATCTTTGTCTTTAAACCATGTATAACCTGCGGCCTGTTGGCTGGAGCAGTTTAAGAATCCGTCGGAGCAACTATCCAACCAGGCCTGAGTAATTTCCAGCCCCAGGTTTTCTGTGTAGCCGCCACAGTAGCTGTCGGCATCCCATATTGCTGTTTCTACATCGGTTCCCACAACACTATAAAATGGTTTTGGTAGGGCGGGTCTGTCACTCGTGCCGTATAACCATTGAGAGTTGTAGTTCGCCATCCAGGATGTTTGTTGCATTCTTACAGCGTCGGATTCGAAGCCAAGTAACCAGCCTACGGACTGTTCAAACCCGTTACCGTTCATTACTGCGTTGGCCAAAGGTGTGCCAGCGCTGGATGGTGCTAGAGCGTTAACCCAACGAATGGCTGAAATAATCGTTGGATAACGGCTATCCCAGGTTGGGTTAGACATAATCCAGCGCATCATATTGCCGCCATTTGAGTGAGTAATAACCACCAGGTCATCAATATTTTTACTGGTAATAAAATTGGATAACTGATCTGCCAGACACCCCGCTGCCTGAGCGTGCCACATGTATTGGTTAAAATCACAATTGATTACAGTGTACATACTTTGATTGGGTAATCCCTGTCTAACTGAATTGACAAAATCGGACTTCCAATAGTCATTTAATGCATCTGTTTGCTGACCAGTGCCATGCACAAAGGCTACGCCTGTAACGGCATATGCTGATTGATAAATAAAAAAACAAATGACCAGAGCGATTAGCTTTTTCATTTTTTCCTCGTGATATGAATAAGTTGGGGGTCAATTTTGACTTGGTAATAATTTAAGGAGTATTAATTTGCGAAATTTTTTAATGTTTGCAATTGAGGTGGTCGTAGAAAATTTCTTTTTGTCCTCCTATAAAACCACATGCGTGTTTGTTACATATTTATATTCCTTTTCCTTGTTGGGATAATGCATTTTTAATTTTTGATGTAGGTATGCGTTGTTTAAGTCTTTCCGTCTTGTTGTTTTTTCGATCTTTATTATTAAGTTTTTCTAAATTAATAATCTGTTATTAACTGGAAGTGGTGTGCGTTATTTTTTGATCTGATTTGTTTGTCTATCAGAAAGATAATTATTTCGATTAAGTTAAATTAAAAGAGGAATTAAGTGCGTTGATACTGTTTTGTTTTTTTAGGTTTTTAAAAGCAAACAGATTCTTATGGTTATTTTGAGAGGATTGTATCAGGCCTATTTTATTTGTTGTTTTTGTGCTTTTTTGTTGCCAACGAGTTAAATCTTTTTTTGGTTGATACCTATAAAATATCTATTGGTTGGAAAAATAAAAATAATTAATCTTCCCGCTTTGGGAGGTGGAGAAAATATGAAAAACAATAATATGTTTCAAGCAAAAAAAAGATTAAGAGGCGCTTGTTTAGTATTGGCCGCTTTTTCTCTTGTAAATGGTTCATCTGCTGAAGATTTGTTTGTTGCTAACGCAGAGGTAGGGAATCAAACCAATACGTCTATCAGCGCCGATAAAAATCTTGGTTATGTGCCGGGCGAGTATATTGTTACCCTAAAAGAGGGGGTTGATCCAGAGGCTGTTTTATTGCCGAAAGTTGTTCAAGCGAAATCCGCTAGACAGCTATCCCCGGCTAATTCAGTATCTGATATCGAATTTGACCCAATTGTCAGCAAGCAGGCTGTTTTAAGAAAAGCAAAAAAGACTGTATTGCAATCACGACTTCGTTCCAGCAGTGCACCTACCGATGCGCAGTTGTTGCAGGACGCCTATAGAAAAATGAATGGTTTTGGTAAAAAACTCTACCGAACCTATCGTTTGAAGAACTATCAAGGAGATTTGCAACAGTTAAAAAATCATGCAGATATTGAGTCGGTTGAACCCAATATTATCTATACCACGTTCTATCAACCTCAAGACCCTTATTACGCTCAACAATGGGCACACCAGAATACCAGCATAGAGCAGGCATGGGATATTAATCCGGGTAGTAGTGAAACTATTGTTGCGGTGATTGATACCGGTGTCGACTATGCGCATGAAGATTTACAAAACAATATCTGGCGAGACCTTACCGGAGTGCCGGGAAAAGATTTCGTTAATATCGATACGGCAGCATATGTGAGTCAGGGTTATGAACTGATTGCCGATGAGGATTATTCTCTGGAGGATGATGATCCGTCTGATATTAATGGTCACGGAACCCATGTTTCCGGAATTATTGCCGCTGTAAATAATAATCTTGGTGTAGTTGGTGTAAACCCCAACGCCAAAATTATGCCTTTACGTGCAGGTTTCTCGTTGATGCGAGGAGGGCAGGAGTATGGTTTATTAGACAGTGCTGCGATTATTAAAGCCATCAATTATGCGGTTGATAATGGTGCCGATGTAATTAATATGAGTTTTGGTTCGTCTCAATTTTCTTCGGCTACGGAACTGGCTTTGAATAATGCCTATGCTCAAGGTGTCACACTTGTTGGTGGTGCAGGTAATAGCGCTGTAGATAGTGTGTTTTATCCCGCAGGTTATGACAACGTTATTGCTGTCAGCAGTATTGATAGTGCCAGTAAACGCTCCTGGTTTTCTAACTATGGTGACTGGGTAGACGTAGCCGCACCTGGCAGTAGTATTCTATCCACTATCCCTCTTGCCAAAAGTGATGCTGCTACACCGGGTTATGCCGTTTTAAGTGGTACTTCCATGGCATCGCCCTATGTGGCTGGTGTGGCTAGTTTAATTTTGTCACACAATGCAAATGCGACTCCTGAAAAAGTAAAATACATTTTGACGTCGGCAACTAACCAGCCAAATAGCAGTACGGACAAAATTATTGGTTCGGGTGTAACAAACGTCGCCGAAGCGTTGCAAATCAGTTTGAATGCACAACTACCTTCAGCAGTAATTACATCTCCTGAGTTTAATGCGTTGTTAATGGATGATGTGATTGATGTGTTTGGCACTATTGGCGGTAACTACACCCTCGAAATTGCGGACACGCCTTATGCAACTCAGTGGACGTTATTACAATCTGGCGTAAATCCCGCAAACAATCTAGTTGGACAAATTACGTCAACTACAAATATTACACGGGGCGATGTGAAGTATCTTCGCTTAACAGATACGGTGTCAGGTGTTACCCATTCAGATTTATTACAATTGCGTTTGTTTGATAAAAGCCCTGGTTGGCCACAAAACACGTTTGGCCATCATATGGGGTCACCCAATACGTTTGACTTGGACAACGATGGCTCTAAAGAAATTGTGGTTGGAGTGAGCTATGGTGTGGAGAGCGGAACTCTATTTGTTTTCAATCACGATGGCAGTTTACGTTGGTCTAAAAGCATTGCCAACAGATTGGTGGGAAGCCCCGCAATCGCGGATATCGATCTGGATGGCGTAGCAGAAATCGCGGTGAGCGGTTGGGGTGGTGTGTATGTGTATAATGCCGACGGCTCTAATCAAGAGGGTAGCTGGCCTAAACTGTTTTATACCCACCGCGATCCGGTCATGACGGATTTGGATAACGATGGCGATATGGAAATTGTGATTCCAACCGCTGATGGTCCACTGCCTAATTTCAAAGATCTTACTAAAGTACAAGCTTTTCATCACGATGGTACATCTTTAACTGGTTGGCCAATTGCTGCATCTAATGCTGCAACTGTTGCCAGTGCTGATTTTGATGGTGATGGCTTTAAAGAAGTGGCATTTGGTACCTATGGAAAAACCTCCGGTGCTTATGGAACAGAGACTACACCGTTTTATCTAGTGAAGTATACGGGGGAAAGCTTTTCTCCTGCATGGCCAAGATCTGTTACCGGTTGGGTCGAAGCGCCGCCCGTCATTGGCGATATGGATCTGGATGGTGAGTTGGAAATAGCCACGATTACTGCATCACATGTTTATGCGTTAAATCCAGACGGTTCTGATTTATCTGCAAATTGGCCGATAGCGATGAATATCAACTATTGGACCGTTCACCAACCGCCTGTGTTGGCTGATATTGATCGTGACAATGATTTGGAATTATTGTTTACCAGCGGTTTAGCTAACGGTGTCAAAAAACCGTTGATTCATTTATATCACCACGATGCAACACCGGTAAATGGTTGGCCTGTTGCCGCAACACAAATTGCTGACAATGGATATAACAGCATCCACCCTGTGGTGGCGGATATCGATAGTGATAATGAAGTGGATGTAGTTATTCGGACGAACCAGAATATTGTCGTGTTTTCTCCAACAGGTGTCGCTAAAACTGCGCTTGGGCAATTCCAAAGTAATGGCCTTGGTATTGGCGGTAGCAGTCCGTTTCCAATCGCGACAGATTTAAATAGTGACAATCAAATTGAGCTTTTGGTTATTTCTAATAGCGACACGATTAATTTGTATCAATACGGTTTATACAACGAAGACAATGTAGAGTGGTCGATGTTTCAGGGTGACTCTGCTAACTCGGGTGTAAATCTCAAAAAGGTCGGGCCAATCGGGCAGCAAACCTTGAATGGTTCACTCTTCGGTTTGAATAGAGTGTTGTGGGATGGCAGCGCAACCCAGCAGGGTGGTATAACCCGTGTGGGTGGTCACTTTAGGCGAGAGGAAGCAAATGCCTACGATTATGAGACCTTGATTCAGTTTGATGTTTCTGGCTTGGCTGGTACGGTTGTGGATGCGACCCTGCGTTTTCATGTTGTGGGTGGACAATTAGGTGTGACAGAGCAGGTTACGCTATTCAATCAGGATAAAGCCGATTGGTTGCCCGGTACGGTTAACTACGATTTTTTCTGCGTTTCAACCGAGAGCTGTCCCTCGTGGCAGAGTGCATTAGGCTCGGTTACCTTGTCGAGTAGTGAAGCACAGTGGGTGGAAATCAATAGTGTTGAACTGATGAATGCCATTCGTCATTGGCAACAAAACCCCGCTGACAATCGTGGTTTGGTTCTGGCTGGTGATTTTTATGCCTGGGAGCGATTTATCGAGTTGGATTCTGTGGAGTTAGTGGTTAAGTACGCTGAGTAGTTAGCTTTAATACTTCAGATAGTTACAAAATAAATCAGAAGTAATGAACTCGACCGTCGACAGCAGGGATGCTGGCGACGAGCCAACAGGGATGTTTTTACGGCGTGTCGATGAGTTACTTCTGGTTTGAATTCAAAAGTTTTGTTTCGCGGTTCATTAATCTTGTGACAAAAAAAAGCGGAGCAAGCTCCGCCTTATCACAACAAACAATTTAATGGCTTTACAAATCAAAACGATCCAATTGCATTACCTTCGTCCAGGCAGCAACAAAGTCGTTCACAAACTTCTGTTCACCGTCATTCGCTGCATACACTTCAGCAACTGCACGTAATTCTGCGTGAGAGCCGAAGATGAGATCCACAGGGGTTGCAGTCCACTTCATTGTATTACTGGAACGGTCACGACCTTCGTAAATTCCTTCAGCTTTCTCGGATTTACTCCACTTAGTTGACATGTCCAACAAGTTAACAAAGAAATCATTGTTGAGCGTTCCTGGACGATCAGTAAAGACACCATGCTTAGAACCATCTGCGTTAGCGTTAAGTGCACGCATACCGCCAACTAATACCGTCATTTCAGGTACCGACAGTGTCAGCATATCTGCACGGTCTACTAACATATCTGCTGGAGAACGATAATTACTTTTACTGAAGTAGTTGCGGAAGCCATCGGCTTTCGGTTCCAGCACAGCAAAAGAGTCAACATCCGTCATTGCTTGTGTCGCATCAGCACGGCCAGGTACGAAAGGCACTTCAACTTTATGACCTGCTTTAGCCGCGGCCTGTTCAACACCGACAGTGCCTGCCAAAACGATTAAGTCAGCCATAGACACTTGTTTCTTTCCGGATTTTTCATTGAACTCCTGCTGAATTGCACTGAGTTTGTTTAATACCTTTTTAAGTTCTTGTGGGTTATTTACATCCCAATTAATTTGTGGCTCAAGACGAATCCGTCCGCCGTTTGCACCACCACGCATATCTGTGCCGCGGAAGCTCGCTGCGGAAGCCCAGGCAGTACGAACCATTTCTGGTACGGTTAAACCGGAGTCCTGAATTTTTGCCTTAAGCTTTTTCACATCACGATCATTAATTTGTTTATAGGTTATTTCGGGAATAGGGTCTTGCCAGATTAAATCCTCATTGGGTACTTCAGAACCTAAATAGCGCGCGCGTGGCCCCATATCCCGGTGAGTTAGCTTGAACCAGGCTTTAGCAAAAGCGAGTTCAAATTCTTTGGGGTTATCCAAAAATCGCTTGGATATTTCGCGGTAACTTGGATCAAATTTTAAAGCCAAGTCTGTGGTCAGCATGATTGGCGCATGACGTTTGTTCGGATCATGGGCATCGGGAACAAGATTCGCAGCCTGGTTATCTGCTGGAATCCACTGGGTTGCGCCAGCAGGGCTTTTGGTTTTTACCCACTCAAAAGCAAACAGGTTTTGCAAGAAGTTATGTGTCCATTGTGCAGGGCTGACTGTCCATGCACCTTCAAGGCCACTGGTAACCGTGTCTGCACCATTGCCCGTACCGCATTTATTTTTCCAGCCCAAGCCTTGCTCTTCGATACCCGCGGCGGCAGGTTCAGGGTCGAGACATTCTTCAGGTTTGTGGGCGCCGTGAGTTTTACCGAAGGTATGTCCGCCGGCAATTAAGGCAACGGTTTCTTCATCGTTCATCGCCATACGGCCGAACGTGACGCGAATATCATGTGCTGCAAGAAGAGGGTCCGGGTTGCCGTTAGGGCCTTCAGGGTTAACATATATTAAACCCATTTGAACTGCAGCAAGCGGGTTTTCCAGCTTTCGGTTTTTACCGTGACGCTTATCATCCAAAAATACTTTTTCCGATCCCCAGTAAACCAGGTCCGCTTCCCAGTCGTCTTGGCGTCCACCGGCAAAACCAAAGGTCTTAAAGCCCATAGATTCCAGTGCAACATTGCCGGTTAATACCATTAAATCGGCCCAGGAAATCTTTTTGCCGTATTTTTGTTTAATCGGCCATAGCAAACGTCTGGCTTTGTCCAGGTTGGCGTTATCCGGCCAACTATTTAATGGGTCAAATCGCTGTTGACCTCCTGCCGCACCACCACGCCCGTCGGCAACACGATAAACACCCGCGCTATGCCATGCCATGCGGATAAAGAATGGGCCGTAGTGACCATAATCTGCAGGCCACCAATCCTGTGATTCGGTCATCAGTTGTTCGATGTCTTTTTTTACTGCATTTAAGTCGAGAGTTTTGAATTCTTCGGCGTAGTTATATCTATCGCCCATGGGATTGGATTCGTCTGCATGTTGACGAAGAGGTTTGAGATCAAGCTGGTCTGGCCACCAGAATGTGTTGGGTTTTGCCATGCCTTCTGCGGCTGCGTTGCCTGACATAAGAAGCCAGGGTACGACTACCGCCACCATGGCGAAGAGGGGCATTGTTCTTTTCATCATCGAGTTTACTCCTGTTTGATTATTTAATAATGCACTGGTAATCAAGTATAGGATTGGGTTTCGAATAGCGTACATTTGATAAAATCGATGCACGTAATAGATTTTTATAAATGGTAAAAGCTACCTAGGTGATAATTGTGAAGTGATTAATGGAAGTATTCTAAAAACGGCGCTCGTTGATTGCTAAAAGAAATCAACGAATGTGGATTCGTCGTACAAATCATTTTTTTTGTTGCGTTACTTAACAAATTAATTTTTTGTGAATTTTGAGTGTTTTTTTATACCGATTTATTTTACCAATATACTCGATAGTTATTGACTAACAAACAGTCATCGAAGTTGTCATTAAAGACCACAGAATGTAATCAGATTCTCTGATTTTTATTGACAGTTCTTATAGCCGATATACTTCCATTTATTTAACTCGTCCTGAATAGTTTGCGCCGCTTCTTTCGGGGTTTTATTTTGTTTTAGCACCTCTGTAAAAGCGGTGAGAACAAGTTCATTGTAGCTGGGCTCTTGTTTGTTCAATGGGTAACTGCCAAAAAGGCTAACTGGGTAGGCATTGCCAACCAAACTCGACATTGTATTCAGCATGGGGTTAGCGATATTAAGCTTTCCACCATATGCGGGTAGTTCTTTAACATGTTCGGCAAACAGCTCAGCAAATTCTTTGGTCGCAGTATATTGTAATACTCTATAAGCTGCTTTAGCTCGGGGGGATTTGTGGTTCACTTGATAGGTTCCATCACCCAGAGCATAAACCTGACCGCTTTTACCAGGGATGGCCCAAAAGCCTACCTGAAAATTAGGGTCGACCTGCCAGAGTATTGAAGAGGGGCCTGTTTTCCAGCCACCGTCAAAAGATATGGCTGAGTTTCCTATTGCTATTGCACTGCCCATTCCGGAATAACCTTCGGTTTCCCAGTTTTCATTGATAAAACCTCTTTTTTTCCAGTCCAGAATGGTTTCAAATATTTGATAGTATTCTGGATCATTAAAACAGGCTGTACCTTTTGCCAGATTGGCTGCGAAGTTCTTATCAACTAAACCCGAAACCATTACCTCTGCAACCACTTGATTAATTAACCAACCTGAGGCAGAGGCATAATGAATGGGGGTAACACCACTTTGTTTTATTTTCTCCAGTGCGGAGTTAAATTCCTGCATTGTTTGAGGTTGTTGACGTATTCCCAGATCGTTCAGGATTTTGTTGTTCACTAACAAAGACTGAAGCTGAAGGGCAAACGGAACTCCGTAATATTTTCCATCCGGTCCGAGAGATGCCAGGAGTGCGGATTTATTCATATCGCTGATGTCGGCTTGATTTGGTGCAATAAAGCCTTCGTCGATTAGACGTTTAAGATTGGCTGCGCCTGGCCCCCACTGAAATACATCCGCCTTGCGGTGCAGAAGTTCAATTAATACGTGGGGTTGGTAGGTTTCATGTTTCTCGTAACGGATGACTCTATGATCGATTTTAATTCCTGGAATCAAGTTGCGCTGTGAAATGATATCCCATAGAGCACCTTCCTGATCTCGCCAGGTGTAGACAGAAACAGTTGTTGATGACCAGGAGTTGAGCGCGCACGAAATAAGAAGAATAAAAGCAAAAATATTGGTTTTCATTGTTATCTCGTAAATTAATTTGTTTTGAACTTTTCGACTATTTTTTCAAGAGTCTTGGACGAGTCTAATAGTTCTATCATATTCTCTTCGTTTTTTTGTGCACCTTGTTCAGTGTTTTCCGCTAATTCGGAAATGCGGGTGATGTTTTTGGTGACTTCCTCTGTTACCGTACTTTGTTGTTCAGAGGCTGTGGCAATCTGCATGTTCATGTCTTTAATTCTGGCCATGATGGTAACGATATTTCGAATTTGCTCGCTGATTGATTGCGCTTTTTCAACCGACTGATCGGTTTTGATTTGTGATTGGTTGATTGAAGAAACTGCTCGCTCTGAGCTTTGCAGTAGGGTTTCGATATTGTGTTTGATTTCTTCCGTGGATTCCTGAGTTCGACTGGCCAGGGTTCGTACTTCGTCAGCCACTACAGAGAAACCTCGACCATGCTCACCTGCTCGTGCGGCCTCAATTGCAGCGTTGAGCGCAAGTAGATTCGTCTGTTGCGCAATAGCGTCAATGACCAGCAGTATTTCTTCAATTTTTCTGACATCACTGTCCAATTGCTCAATCACTTTTGCAGCAATGTCCATATCACTTTTCAGAGCTAGGGTCAGGCTTTTGTTATCTTCAATATTTTTCTCACCATTAGTGGCGTAGTCGTGGGCTTGTAGTACTTCGCCAAAGGTTTCCTGGGCAATACTCGATACTTCCCTAATCGTTGCAGTCATTTCCTGCATCGCCGTTGCCACCATATCAATTTCGTTTTTCTGTCCGGTAATGGCTGATTTAGTCGATTGAGTGATATTTTGCGTATCTTCGATCGATTCAAGAATCGCGTGGGATTGGTCCTGGATTGCATGAATCATATCTCGAAGATACTGACTCAAAGTGGATGCGGATTTCTGTAACTTGCCAAATTCATCATCGGATGCCTGGCGGAGCTTCTCAGTTAAATCACCTGTCGCCATGCGTTGCAGGGCATTCATCATTCTGTACAGACCGGTTCGTATGCTGGACGTGAGTAATAAACCCACCAAAACCCCAATAACTATCGCGACGGCGCTAATCGAAATAATTGTGAGCTTGTTGGAGGATACGGAATCCTGAGCGTTGTTGGCGACACTTTTGGAGTAACTGGAAGCAAATTCGTTGACTTTGTGCAGGTCTTTTCTTATTTCTGCGAGTGCCTGTTCGTTCTCCACCATGTTTTTAAATAACGTATCTTTGGTACCCAGGTAGGTTTCCTTGGTATTGCCGTAGCCTTCCAGGCTTGCAACGAGGTGGATAATTTCACTGATTAGATCATTTTGTTGGTAGATGGCTGAACGAACCCTTGGGCTGGCATTCTCCGCAATTCTTTGCAATTCGTAGGCTTTGTCCAGATAAGCAATCATCCATTCAGTATATTGAGCAACATATTTTCTAAAGGAAACATTGTCTTTGGAGGCACTGATCAGTTTGATCAGGCCTATACCTTGGGAAATATGAAAAGCCACGTCATCAATATATTGTTTATTACTGGGGGAAGCGACAGGGACGCTCCTTACCTGATTGAGAATGTCCTGGCTCTGCTCTTCCAGTTTGTCTACTTTTTCATCCAGCGTTGCCAATAGATTTGAGCCATCGAAAGACATGCGGTATACGCGCATGGTGGATTCAATATTGCTGAATACTTCGGGCACCTTCTCCTGTAGGGTTTGTACAATCGCTATTTGGTCACTGGCGGTCTCAATCGTACTAAGTTCACTTTTTAAGCGCTCTAAAAGGGGACGGTATTGGCTGTTAATTTGGTTGAATACTTTTTCGGATTCTTCCAGTTGATCATATTTTATGCTGTTGTAATGCTGATACATGGCGAGGTTAACCGCTGCAAACTGCGCGGAGAGTTGAGCGGAGTCTTCGCTTATCGGAATGGCCCTTGTGGTCACCTGCTGAAGGTTATCGTTTATGCCGTTCACACTGGTGATGCCGGTGTAGCCAATTACAACCAAAAAGCTAATTAAAAATAAAAAACCTATGCTGATTCGTTGTATAACTGTCAGTTTCATGTAGATACTCAAAAATATTATTCTTTTTTCTAATATGCTTGTCCTTTAAGGCAAGCATATTGGCGCAGTTTATATGCCGCCTATATATGTTTAGCACAAATATCGATTGAAGAGGCTCATACTAACGGCTTATGTCGCGGTAAAGCCTATATGGGGTGCTCGCGCCAGTTTTTATCTTTGTTTCAGTGGCGTCACATATGTGTGGGTGGGGGATATCTGCGGTCAAATATTTCAGCTACATGTCAAGCTTAGGTCCAAGTCGTATGGTTGTTACCTACTACAATTCTTTCCTCATAAATTTAGCATCGGCATAGGCCATCAACTTTTCTCCCACATGTAGTTCCGACCTTAAACAGTAGAGCGGTGGTTTGAATCGTGTTATCCAGGCGGTTAAATTCAGTTTTTGTTGACAGGGCACGGGTAAAAGGTAGCGCACATGTAAATCGGCCGTTAACGCTGTAATGTCATGGTGAAATAAACAATGGGTCATTGCCGAATCCAGCATGGTGGCCACGATACCGCCGTGTAGAATGTCAGGGTAACCCTGGAGAAAAGGGTAGGATTTTGTCTCACCTGTTACGCCTCCATTATCGTTAGAATAAAAATGTAACCCGAGCGACGCGGCGTTATCTTTACCACAGGCAAAGCATTTTTTATGACTGTGGTGGTTTTTCATTTTCGCTATGGGATGGGTTGCTTGCTGCATACTAATTTGTGTCAATTTGGTTTTCTATATATGGATAACCGAACCTACGTGTATAGTTTGGTACTGATCGGGAAAGGCTTCTGCCAGGCTTTTCATCGCTGCAAAACCAGTACAGTGTGTTGGGCCAAGTTGTTGAATATTGAGTTTGCGAAGGGCTTTTATTGTTGACTCGAGCTGTTCAGTGCTGGCATTGGCCAGATGCATACCGCCGAATACGCCAAAAATCGGTTTGTTATGGGTAAGGTATTGAATGTACTCTAGGGTATTAATCACTCCAGCGTGGGCACAGCCAAGTAATACAATTGTCCCCAGTCCGCTTTCTATATAAAGCGCCTGGTCATCCATAATTTGATCCGGTGATTTTCCATCTTTATCATAAAAAAAAGTTTTGGTATTTTTTTCAAAATCATTGATGCGTGGAATCGAACCGGTGCACCAAACATTTTTTGCGATCGGTGTGGGTTTTTCGGTCCAATATATGTTGGGTGTATTATGCAGAAGGTTTTTAATCGGCGTTGCCATACCCCGATAATGAGCCGGGTTGTTTGATCTGAGCGAATATTTTTCTTTGAGTGCTTCCGGGTGTATAAAAACCGATGCATTTTCGCTCAGTTGTAAAACTTCATCCACACCACCAGTATGATCGTAGTGGCCGTGGCTCAGCACCAGGGCATCTGTCGAGCTTAAATCTATTTTCAACTGTTTTGAATTATGTTTTAGCGCCAAGCCCTGGCCGGTATCAAACAGAATGTTTTGTTCGCGGGTTGCTATCCAAATTGACAGGCCGTGTTCAGCAAGCAGACCGGCGTGGTTGACAGTATTGTCTATCAATATGGTGATTTTTAATTCTGACAAAATTAGTTCTCAGGTAAATGGTTTGGAATTAGGTAACATCGGGTAAATTTTGGTTTATCTTAATTCCTGGTTTCTGTTGACGCATTTTCTGCGTCTTCCACGACCGCTGTGGGATCTGTTGATTGCGTGGTGATAAGATTGACACACTTTCTGTTTACGTGAACAGCCTGGCATCAGGTATTTTCCTTGTCCTAACTGGTTTGCTAAAAACGCATCGAGTACTTCATCGATTTGCCCTCGTGTTTGGGCAATAACATCAATCCCTTTCTGTACTAACGCAGATTCAAATGGTCTCGAAATTGCACCGCATATCAAAACATTAACACCAATATTGGCAATGGATTCGGCAAGTGTGTGTGGGTCGTCGTTCTGGATAGTAATGTTGTTGAGTGTGGTGACGGACCCTTGGATCATGTCGACCAGTAACAGCGTATCAGCAACATCAAAAACCGGGGATATCTGGTTTTGCCAGTGGGGAATTGCAAGTTTCATGGTTTAGGCACTCCCAAAACGTTTATCCCGAATATGCACTATATATGCCATTGATTTCCTGCAACCAATGCGCGGTCAAAAACGGGGTGGAGTCATGAAAAGATTTGTTATTCATCAATTTCAATCGGGCAAACTGCAATAAAATGGTTTTTTAAATCGGGCATTTTGCCATGCACCAAAAACGCTTAGGAACACACTCTTTTGACTGATCAACTATCAATTGCTCGCCAGCGAGAAACCGCGATTCTGGATTCGGTAAATGAAGGCGTGTTTACCGTCGATCGATCCTGGAGAATTACGGCATTTAATAGTGCAGCGGAGAAGATAACAGGGATTCGCAGACAGGAGGCGATTGGTAGTCGATGCTGCGATGTGTTTCGAGCCAATATCTGCGAAAGGGACTGCGCTTTACGGCGGACAATGTCCAATCGCACGCCCGTGCTTAATGCTGTGGCTTATATCGTGAATAAGCAGGGAGAACGGATTCCGATTCGTATATCAACTGCCTTGTTGAAAAACAGTGAAGGCGAAGTTGTCGGTGGTGTGGAAACTTTTCAGGATCTCACGGTGGTTGAGCAGCTACGCAAGGAGCTACACGCGAGCTATACCTTTGAAGATATTATCGGTCGTAGCGCTGCCATGACTCGCCTATTTGAGCTTATTCCTTTGGTGGCAGAAAGCAATAGTACCGTCTTGATTGAGGGTGCGAGTGGTACGGGTAAAGAGCTGTTTGCGCGTGCTATTCACAACCTTTCGCCCCGTAAGAATAAACCTTTTGTGGCGGTGAACTGTGCAGCGTTACCCGATACATTATTGGAAAGCGAATTATTTGGTCATAAAGCCGGTGCCTTTACTGATGCCAAGCGGGATAAACCCGGTCGTTTTGCTTTGGCTGAGGGGGGAACTATTTTTCTCGATGAGATTGGGGATATTTCGCCTGCGATGCAAGTGCGGTTATTGCGCGTCTTACAAGAGCGGGAAATCGAACCCTTGGGGGGAACAAAAAGTTTACCTATTGATGTTCGTGTGATTACTGCAACCAATAAGGCGCTGCAAAAGGAAGTGGCCGATGGGCAGTTCCGTGAAGACCTGTATTATCGAATTCGCGTTGTGCATTTGCTGCTACCAGGCTTAAAACAGCGGCGCGAAGATATTCCCTTGCTTATTGAATCCTTACTGAGCAAATTTAATCACCTACAGGGAAAGGATATTGCCGGTGTGTCGAATGAGGTGTTGTCGCGGTTAATGGAGTACGAATACCCCGGCAACGTCCGTGAACTGGAAAACATCATTGAGCAGGCATTTGTTTTATGTCGTGGCAAAATTATCCATTTAAATCACTTGCCGCCCGAACTGCGACCGAATGTCGCACATGGTGCTGAATCTAATCAACCGATGAGTCTTGCGGAACTTGAAAAGCTGTTTATTAGTGAAGCATTACAACGTAATCAGGGCAACCGCCAAAAGAGTGCGCAGGAACTCGGTATAGACGTGAGTACTCTGTATCGAAAAATTAAATCATTTTCCATTGAATTGCCTGAAAAAGATGGGCGTAGCTAGCTCTAGCATCGTTATGTCAATCGGGTAAATTGCACGATTCGGGTTCGACTCGATAACTTCTACTTCTAGCCTATCTTTCGCTGTCTCAGGTTTTTGGACGGTTTTACTTTCTGTTCTTTCCTGTTTTTATTTTGGCGCTCTTTTTGCTATTGCATGGTTGTTTTGTAAATCAATCGATATTCCAACCCCTGTGAATAATGGGTAAGACGTTGGTAAAAGGAAACGTTATGCTTATAGCTATACCTACAATTAATCAAAAACTTTGTCAGCACTTTGGTCATTGTGAGCAATTTGCCTTCGCTGAAGTGGACGAAGAGAATCAAACAATTTTACATGTCCGATATTTACAGGCACCGATACACACGCCTGGGAGCATACCCAGTTGGTTAAATGACAATGGAACACAATTGGTTATCGCAAGTGGTATTGGCAATCGAGCATTAAGCTTTTTTGATCAGTGGGGCATAAACGTTGTTGTTGGCGCGAAAGAAGGGAGCCCGAAGGATATTATCGCTGCGTATTTTAAACAACAGTTGGAAACTGAGAATAACCCTTGTAATGAAAAACACACTTCTCATAAGTGTGAGGAGAATGAGGTTGAGGACTATCAATCCATCACTATGAAATCCGGTTTTCGCTGTCACTATTGAGATGTTGATATGGTTTACTCTGAACAAGGTTCACGCCTTCGGCCGTCTATTCGTGTGACTAACCTGATTGTTTTTAGTGCGTGTGTGATTGCTGTTCTTATCACTGTTTTTTATTTTCAGAAAACGTTGGGATTAACGCCTTGCCCATTATGTGTTACACAAAGAGCATTTGTCATTGCCATCGGTATTATCGCCTTAGTGGCTTTTATTCATCATCCCGGTGCAGGTGGTATTAAAGTCTATGCCGGGCTAGGTGCAATAGCGGCAATTGGGGGTGGTTGCGTTTCCGCTCGACACATATGGTTGCAAAACCTGCCTGAAGAGTTGGTGCCAGCGTGCGGGCCCGGGCTAAGTTTTATTTTAGAAACCATGCCGCTATGGGAGGCGATCAAAGTGCTTTTCCAAGGCGATGGGGATTGCGCCGATGTTGTCTGGACATTATTTGGTGTAAGCATCCCTGGGTGGACTCTCGTTGCATTTATAGGTTTTACATTGATTAATGTCTGGCAACTTTTCCGCAAGGCATAGTGGTTTATATGATTTCGGATATTTATCACAGTGATAGTACCTAGCCCATAACAAATATGTCAGATGTATTTTAAGAGAGATGGCTATGCATAAAAACTACGAAGTTGTAAGAAGCTCCATTCGGGAATATACCCGCGAGTTACAGAAAATTCAGCCGGATACCATTAACGCCTTTTATGCGCAATCCAAAGCCGCATTGAAAGACGGAGCATTGTCAGAAAAGATAAAGGAATATATTGCTCTGGCTATTGGTGTGGCAAAACACTGTGATGGCTGTATTGCCTTTCATGTGAAAAACTTAAACGATTTGGGGGCAACGCGAGAAGAGATTGCAGAAGTACTTGGAGTTGGTGTGTATATGGGAGGCGGCCCTTCTCTTATGCTTGCTGCCGATGCCTTGCGTGCATTTGATCAACTACACGATGAGGAGTCGATAGAGTGAATGCAAATTCGTGTCGAAATCTGGGGCCGGTCGGTGAATGTGTCTGCCCTAAATGCGGGTACACGTCCAAGCACACTGCCGGCCAGCCTTGTCAGGAAAATCGGTGTCCAAAGTGTGGCAGTAAATTACTGCGCAAGGATTCATTTCATCACCAAAAGCTTATGGAGAAAAGAAAAAGCTAACCGTGTATTGCGAATAGATCAGCTTGCCAGTTTAGGTTGAAAATACCTGCGCTAAGGAGCGGGCTTCGGATACTTGACTCACCAGTGTTTTCAACTGCGTGTGAAGCTTTAAATCTAAATCGTAGGGGTGAAGTGCTATACGTAACGGGCTTGTTTGGGATGCTGCTGCCTGATTAATTTGGTTCCAGAGGTTTAATGCAATTTTTCGCCAAGTATTGTCTGCTTCAAAGCCTGCGAGTGGTAGGCGTTTAAAGTTGTTCGATGTTACATGATAGATGCCGTTGGTTGTTTCGTAGTATTTGAAGGGTAAATCTTTGAGCGTAGTTTTAGGGAGATTGCCCATTGCCCAGGCTGGCGGAACATAAAGCTCGGGTGCATTAAATCCGGAGTCAATAAACCAGTTGTAATTACGTAAAATCAGTTGATGAAGTTGTTCCGTTGTGAGGGATAGGTGTTCTGCTACATTACGGGAAATGAAAACCGAATGTAAACGGTGTTTAATGGTTTTTATCTCTTTACAATGGTGTTGCCAGCCATGTCCTGCAAGTTGATAGCCTTGCGTTTCCAGCTCCTTTAGTTGTTCGATCTGATGTGGTTGCCAGTTTAATCCGGGCACAATAAGCAGATAGATATGGAATGGCTGGAGATGAGTACATAGCTTAAGTAATTCAAAAGTATGTGCCATGGTTTCCGGCATGACATCGTGAATTGAAATAACGGCTTTCATTGTTTACCGACCAACACGTCATTCCAAATACTGAAATTCCAGTTATTCAGTTTTAATGCGGCATTGCGCCCGCTATCTATTTTTTCCTTTATCTGTTCGGGCTGCGTGGCAGTAATACGATGCAGTGCTTTGCTAAAGCCATCTTCATTTGAGAAAATATACAAACTATCAACCAGTTCTGGCCATTCAATAATGCCACAGTTGTCGGATACGGCTGTCATTCTTCCTCTTACTAAAGCTTCAAGTGCGATGGTACCAAAACCCTCTACCAAAGAGGGCAGGACAAGTATGTCGCTGTTGTCTATCTGATTAAGTAATTCGTGTCGGTTTAACCAGCCAAGATAGGTCAGGTTTTTAATGTTATTTGCGGCGGCCTGTATGCTTTCCCGTTCCGGGCCATCGCCACTAATAATAAACTGCATATCGGGGTGATCCATCGCGGCTTGAATCACCGACTGAATATTTTTCTCCGCCGCAAGTCTGCCGGCGAATATGACCCGTTTCGGTGGATAACTAATTGGTTTGATAGGGGCTTTGACAAACTCATAGGCAATGGGGGTTCCCATTAATCCCGTCTTCTTGGCTCCCAAGTGTTTGGCTATGTCCATCATATAGTCCGAGTTCGCTAGAACTACATCGCCAAATTTAAATATCAGCCAGTGAGAGTATTCAAAGTATTTTTTGACGATAAACCGTTGAATGCTTTTCCAGTAGAGATCCGCGAGTTTATCGAACCAGGTATGAAAGCCGATAATCACTTTAACGCCGAGTTGTTTGCCAATAACTGCGCCAAAAAGGCCATAAAGAGCCGGGGAGGGAATAATGATCACATTAGGATTTAATTGTTTGACCCGCTTCTTTAACGAAAAAAAGTTGGGGATAACGAATTTCTGTGTGGCGTCACCCGGCAAAGGCACATTGATTCCCCCCGACCATTTCTTCCCCTGGATTTTAGGGCAGATGGTTTCAATAAACTCCACATGATCTTTAAGGTAGCGTTCCAAGTCATGGTAATAGGAGCCGACGCCATTTCTTTCCGGTGCAGCATCCGAGATAATGACTACACGGACGTTGCTCAGCTCTGCGTGCGCGGAGTCAATATAGTCATCTTCTATTAAATGTGAATCTTTTACCGATGCCTGGATGTTCATGTAGGTTTACCGTTTTCAATTGTTACGAGCATGCCATCAGGAAAGGGCCAAAGAGAATCAAAGTGACGCTTTAGCTGATCCAAATCTATATTGCCTATGTCTTTGCTGTACTTATGCTTGCTGTTATAGGCCTTTGATTCTTCGGAAATATGCGTGTACTTATTGCGCAAATCATTGTCTATGGTTTCTGCCAGAGTTTGGTATATTACTTCCAGTATCTCTGTCAGTTGCTTGTTCAGTTGTTCCATCGATATAAGAAGCAGGGTATGTTGCCCTTGTTTTTTTATCGTTCGTAGATGGTTGTAATAATAGACGAGCATGTTGACAATGTTGTTTTTAAATTCATGGCTTGTTTGGCTAAACCCGAAAAGTTTGAGTGCAGGTTGAAGCGAGCTTATTTGAGATGGGATTGTGCGTTGCGGTTCCCGTATACAACCGATAAAGACAGCATTGTCGAAATGTTCAGTCAGGCTCTCCAGCATTGGCGTGAACGAAGGGTTTTTGGCTAAGTATCGTATTTCCTTTCCGTGTTTCTCTTGATATGTCTTACCATAAAAGTACAGATGCTTTTTTAGCATCCGTTGATAAAATGTCATAACTACTGTTTTATCTTTCTGATTTTTGTTCTTATCAAAAAAGGCGAGATCCCATATCTTTGTGTATTCGGGAAAGACAACCAGTAAAATGAAACAGGAAAAAATGGGGAGTAATAGCAGAAAATCCTCTTCCGGTTCGGACAAGCCCAGTAGATGTATGGACTCCATTTTTCGGAAGAAACTGAATTGTGGAATAGGTATTCGCTTAATGATGGGGCTGAATATTTTCCCTATCGCGGTATAAATAACTTTTTCCGTGATAGAAGGGGCTATAACACAGTCCCATAGCGTTGTTGAGGTGAATTTACGGTCTTCACTAAGGGTCCGATGAAGGAATGTTGTTCCACTTCTTGGAATGCCGAGAATAAAAATCGGATTATTGATGGAGATACTTTTGTATTGTGGGAAAAATATTTCATCCAGAAGAAAGAACAGCCAATGAACGAGCTGCAGAGTAAGCAGGAATGGTGTCACGATAAACAATAGAATAATATTGCGCAGCCAGGCTTTTGGACCTCCACTGAAAAGGTGTGTCAGTTGCCATATAAGGCAATGTGACCATTGTGCGAGAGCAAAGCAAAATGCTTTCATCATGCCTATGGACCTTAATGGGTGCGTTCAAACCTGTTAGTCTCACATAATAATGTGACATCTTCAAATGCGCGGCAGGATAAATGAACGTTGAATGCAGCGCTGTACCCTTGAGATAAATTCAAGTTTGACGCATTTAACCGAATTTTCAGGAGGATTGGAGACAGACTCTAGTGGTTTCGACAATGTTTTGCGCAGTGCGGCTAATAAAATCTGTTTTTTTGAAAAGTTGCTATGTTATGTTGCTGGCAGAATAAGTGTGGGTTATATATTCCGACAGAGGGGATATCGAACAGTACAGCGTGTTCTGTGGCTGGATACCCCATTGTCGATTTGTTTATCTCTCTAGCACTGACTAGATAGCGTGTCTAACATGACCAGCTGGTCGGTACTCTATCCCAGCGATGATCTCGCAGCTGTGTTATCAAGTCTGAATCCAATCCTTGTGTATTGCCTACGGCCATGTTCGCTTCTACATTTACCTGACTACGCATACCAGGTATGACTGTTGTAACAGCAGGGTTGGAAATAATAAACCGCAGCGTCATTTCCGCCATTGTCATTTCCTCGGGCACGACTTGGCGTAGCTGTTCTACACGTTCCAGAGTTGGTTGCAGGTTTTCCTGGCAAAAATAAATATTTCTGAAATCGCCTTCTGGCCAACGGGAATCTGAGTTGAGTTTTCCTGTCAGTGAGCCTTCGTCGAATGGTACTCGGGCAATTACGGCAATGCCGTTTTCCTGACAATAAGGTAGTAATTTATCTTCAGGTGACTGGTCAAAAATATTGTATATAGTCTGCACTGAATCAATCAGTCCGGTTTTAAGTGCTTCTATGCAGTTCTCCGGTTCCCAACGGTTCGTGGAGATACCAAACGCTTTGACTTTGCCGCTCTGTTTTAGGCGTAGCACTTCATTTTGCCATTCATCCTGATTGGCCCAGCTATCTTCCCATACATGAAACTGCAGTAAATCGATGCATTCGACAGATAAATTCTTCAGGCTTTTCTCGGTGAATTCAGTGATATGTTGCTTAGGGTAAATATCTTGCAGGCCGGCGTCTTTCCTTGGTGGCCATATGTCTTCTTTGGGTGGGATTTTAGTTGCAATATAGAGTTTGGAGGCGGTATGCCTTTTTAACAAATTACCGAGTATCTGTTCGCTTTTCCCAGCGCCATAGCCCCATGCGGTATCAAAAAAATTACATCCCAATTCAACGGCTTTATCGAGAGCCTGGTTGGATGCCTTGTCGTCTGAACCTGTCCAGCCGGCCATTCCCCACATGCCATAGCCGATCACGCTCAGGTTCCAGTCAAATTTACCAAATTTTCGTGTATGCATTTTTATTGCTCTTCTTGGGAAAGATTAGTCTGATATGGTGTTTCTTTCGGTAGTAAAATACCGCTCTGTTATGGTTTTTATACTAGGCGGATTGACCGAAGTAGGAAAGTATACATTAGCAAAAGAGAAAGTATGGTCAATATCGCAGAAGTAAAGTTGGTTACTGCTAAAGCACCTGAGTTGTTTGTGGTGGCATTATTGTAATGTGGCTTTTCAATAAGTCGGGTGCGTGTTATGCAACAGCCAGTGCCTTCGAGTTTTATTTTACGTGGGTGGGCTGTTGGATGTCGTGTTAAATATTATTTTTACATGTGCAGTAATGAATTGATTCATTCGCATATGTATCGATACAACTTGCCATAAAGGCTGGTTGTGAATTCATCTACACTTATTAGTGATATTTTTATTCCGGTGGGGGATGTTAATGGGGGGATTTATTCTGCGTGTTCTGCTTCTTTTATTCTTGCCTTTACTTTGTTCGGCGGAGCAGGAAAAGGATACTTCTCCTATACGTGTAATCGAAAATGATTGGACCAGCCAGATAGTGCTTTCCCGTATTACGGGTATGATTTTTATCCATCAGGGTTATAAAGTACGTTATGTCCAAGCCAGTAGTTCGGAGCAGTGGGGTGCGTTGGCCTTGGGCATAGACCATGTTCAGGTCGAAGTTTGGCAAGGCACTATGGAGTTGATGTTTAATCGAATGGTCTCAGCTAACCGTATTTTGGATGCGGGAACCCATTCTGCATTGACGCGGGAGGATTGGTGGTATCCAGGTTATGTGGAAGAGCTTTGCCCGGGTTTACCCGATTGGCGAGCGTTAAAGCGGTGTGCCAAGGTTTTTGCAACAGAAAAAACCAATGGCAAAGGACGGTATGTTGCTGGTCCCTGGGAGAAACCGGAAGCGGCAAGAATTCGGGCCTTGGAGTTGGATTTTATTGTTGATCAAGTGCAAACGGCGGACGACCTTTGGCGGGAGCTGGCTAAGGCACAATCGCAGAATAAGGCCATTGTGTTATTCAACTGGACTCCGAATTGGGTTGAGGATCGTTATGATGGAAAGTTTATTGAGTTTCCTGCGTATGAACCTGAGTGCGAAACCGACCCCAAGTGGGGAGTGAATCCGCTATATCATTATGACTGTGGCAACCCTTCGGGAGGTTGGTTAAAAAAAGCAGCCTGGTCCGGTATGCCGAAAAAATG
This sequence comes from Teredinibacter sp. KSP-S5-2, assembly GCF_032773895.1. Classification (NCBI taxonomy): domain Bacteria; kingdom Pseudomonadati; phylum Pseudomonadota; class Gammaproteobacteria; order Cellvibrionales; family Cellvibrionaceae; genus Teredinibacter; species Teredinibacter sp. KSP-S5-2. The sequence continues at coordinate 1,219,280 of NZ_CP120416.1, forward strand.
GAACTGTGCTTACCGTACATTGAAAAATGTTAATTTCGACAATGCGACTATTGCTCAATTATCCGCAAGAGTCGATGTTGATAAGCTGACCCATGAGCAGGCCGCGGAAGAATGGTATGAGGCGAATAGAACAAAATGGGAAAGCTGGATACCTGATGACTGTCATTAATTTAAGGCATTAAATTTGTTCAAAAATACGGTTAAACCTGGCGACTCTATTTCTCTACAGTTAATTCGTGTGGTGTTTGCCTTTTATTGTGTCATTGCAGTGTTGGTTACGGGCTTTCATATTATTGTTGAATACCGTCATACCAAATCTATTATTCATGATGAGCTGAAAACCAACGAGGATATTTTCGGTCAGGTTCTTTCCTCTGCATTATGGGATCTGGACAAGGAAAGGATTCAGCGAATACTCCAGGCAATGTACAAGTTGCCAACCACTATTGGTATCCGAATTGATCAAAATAACGAATTGTTTATGGCAATTGGTACTGTGCAGGGGAGTGATCGAACAGTCGGTTACTATGATATTCATGGCAATTACGACGATAGTCGTGACTATCTATCGGAGCTTTTTTCCTACTCATTTCCTGTGGTTTACGAAATTCATGATCAAACCAACAAGATTGGCCAGGTAACGGTTTTTTCCGATTCTTCTGTTGTGATTGACCGTATAGGTTTGGGATTGGTCATGCTGGTTTTTAATGCCATGATCAAAACCCTTGCTCTATGGTTGATTTTTATCTGGGTTGGTAAACGGATTTTGATCAAACCACTGAGTGCACTTACCGATGCTATATCGAGTGTCGACTTTGATAAGCTGGATGACTTTAATATCCATTTGGAAACTCGTAAAGGAAATGAGTTGGATGTCATTGAAAAGAAATTTGAGGGTATGGTTGAGAAGTTGGGGGCAGCCAGGAAAGACCTGCTTGAGTTGAATAATGATCTGGAGAAAAAAGTTGCCTTGAGAACACAGGATTTGGAGGCGGCTAAGAATCAGGCCGAGCAGGCAAATAGTGCCAAGTCCTATTTTATGTCGCGAATCAGTCACGAACTGAGAACGCCATTAAATGCCATTATCGGTTTTTCCAAAAGACAAATAAAAATATCCGACGATTCATCTTCCGATAAAATCCACTATATGGCAGAACGGATTAACAAGGCAGGCTATTACTTGCTTATGCTCATCAACGACATTATTGATTTTGTTGATTACGAAAAGGGAAAAATTCCAATACGAGCTCAAAGATGTATGCTGTCTGAATCGGTAAAAGATAGCTTATCTATTGTTAGCAGCTTTGCCGCGGACAGGGGGATTTCCCTGGAGGACAATACGGCCGATGCTGATATATTTGTCGATCCCGGTAGATTGACCCAGGTTATTATTAACGTATTAACTAACGGTGTGAAATATAATCGAACCGGAGGTTCGGTAACGTTAAGCTGTGTTCCTCAGGAAAAGTTTTTACATCTGAACATCACTGACACCGGGGTTGGTATTCCAGAAAAAGAACGGGATAAAGTGTTTAAGCCATTTGTTCGGTTGGATTATGCAGAAGCTCAAGCTATTGAAGGAACCGGTATTGGCCTAACATTAAGCCAGCAGTTAATAAGAGGAATGGGGGGCGATTTAGATTTTGAAAGTACTCCAGGGGAAGGAACCACATTCACACTCAAAATACCGCGTTACATCGAAACAATAAAGCACGAGCGAATTCAGTCGGAAACATGAAGGTTACCCGGTTGCTTGAATATTATATTTAATCTGGCCTGATTGAATTGTCGGTTGATATGAGGGAGTTGATCAACGATGAAGAGCCTCAGTAAGCATAGAAACTTGTTTTGTGTATCATCATTAAGCCGCTACTTAAGTACAGGTGTAAAAAATCGAACTATGAATTCATTCACAAATTAATCTATTAAAGGTGAGATTAGTATTGGTATTCAGTGCTTCTGTCAGTTAGTTAAAAAAAGTAATCGTTTGGCGCTGTTCCTATTTATTCTTACGGTATATAAATTTATCTCATAATTAACCTGGATTAAATCGTTGTTTATGCGCTTTGTGAATATGAACAATGGGTGCCGATTTTTTTTGCTAGGGATATTGAGCTTAATTATGTATAACAGAATAAATACAAAGTGAGCGGATAAAAATCTATATGATAATCGTTTTCACCTAAGCGTTTTTTTATTAAAAAACTCCATTGTAATCTGTCAGTAATATTTACAACATCACCCACTTCGTAAGGTAAAAAAAATATAACCCCTTGAAATAAAAGGGTATTTTTTTTTGGCATCCGTTTTGCTATTTGTATATGGGCGGCGTCCTGTGCTGCCTTGGAAATAGAATAAACTTACTGTGGGATATCAATAATGAAAAAGATTGTTTGTCTTTTACTTATGTTCTGGGTCGGGTCGGTTAGTGCAATACCAATTACCATCGATTTTGATGATCTAGGTTCGGGTGTTGTTGTTGGCGATCATTACGCCGACTTGGGTGTGACATTTGCGAATGCTGTAACGAATAGTTATGGGACTCTTCCCGGTGGATCTGATCCTACCTCCATTAGTCATACAGGTTTGGGATATCAGCCAACGCCTGCGAATCCAATCGAAGCATTTTTTAGCTCAACAATAGACACCGTTAGCTTGACGGGCGTAGACGTTGGCGGCAATGGCTTCATGTTAAGTGCATTCGCTGCGGACAATACATTATTAGCAACGGATGAAGTATTTGGAACTGGCGCTGGTGTGGGTGAGTTCTTTACTTTGAGCCTGTTTGCCCAAGGTATTAGCTATATTCAGTTTTCTCAAGTAACTACCGGTTATGGTGATGGTGTAGTATTTGATAACCTGGTATTTGATACTGTTTCAGTAGCAGAGCCTTCTTCCATTCTATTGTTGTGCATCGGCTTGATCAGTCTAGGTATTACTCGTAGAAAGCTGCAACATTAATTATCACTATAAATGTGAACATGCAAAGCCTCGAATTATCTCGGGGCTTTTTTGTTTTTGATCGCAACGTGATGTTGTCTTTGGTGTACTAAAAAGAATAAAGACTTATTCGACATTAGCTTGTTGTGTTAAATACCTCAGTCCATACCAAAGCCAATCAAATACGTCAGACATTTCCTGTCGCATATCGTGATTTACCAACCAGTGGGAATGGTCAGCAAATGCCTCTTGAATTGCTCTGGGTGGATGAGCACTTTGCCATTTGGCTTGTGCCAGCTGATAAAGGGTGTAAATAAACTGCCTGCGCTGAAACGAGGTGAGTTCTGGTGCAAACTGGTGAATGCAAGAAGCTAAAGTGTCAATTAAATCCGCACCAGCAAGTTTGAAACTGCGAGCAAATTCAGAGCTAATATTCTGCTCCAGTACAACAGGGGCTTGTACACTTAGCTGCATAAATAGTGGTTGTTGGTTAAAAAAATCCAGCAGTTGTTGTTTGAACTCATTTAGATTGGCATAGTTCGAACTTGCCAAACCATTGAGCGGGGCAGAAACCTGAATCAAGAGTGTTAAGAATATTTCTTCTCGGGAATCAAAATATCGATAGATCACACCTTTAGTGATATTCGCTTGTTTGGCGATATCACCAGCTGAAGGCAGGGAGTGCCCCTGGAGCATAAGCTGGGCAAGGGCATCAATAATGGATTGTTTACGCAGTGCTTTCTCTTCTTCGCTGCGGGCGCGCTGTTTTTGCATGTGTTTCCAAAAATTGAATAGTGGCCAATATGGTATCTTCTCGTGGCCGTGTTTGCCAGCCAAGCTCGGTACGTAGCGTTTGATCCTGATAACGCTGTTCCCGGCCAACGTATTCTGCTATCGCTCTTCTGCTAATGCTGCGCTCACTGCCGGTAATAATGTGATTTAACCAGTCGGTAAACGGCAGAAGCCTGGCTAACCACATGGGAGCAACTTTATCGCGTGTCTTCACTGACCGATAAGATCTTACCCAGTTGACTAATTCTCTGCCGCTACCCGAAAAGCTACCTGCAACATGTCGAGCCTGACGATTACTCTCATAAACCAGAATATGCGCCTCAGCCACATCACGCACATCGACGAAGTTAAAGTGCAGAGGGGGAGCCATAGGGAGTTTGTTCATTAATATCTGTTCTACCAACTTAAGGCTATCGGTCTTGGTTTGGTGACTGGGGCCCAAAACCGTGGCGGGTAAAACTGTAGCGAGGTTTAGCCCGTATTTGTCGGCAAGTTGCCAGGCTAGCTGTTCGCTGAGCGCTTTCGAGCGAGCGTATAACTCGGGAGAATAGAGGTTGTAGTGTTGATTTCCCAATGCTGGCGCGCCGGGTTTTACTGTTCCGATTGCAGCGATGCTGGAGGTGTAAACCACACGGCTAATGCCGGCTTCGGAAGCCGCACGTAATGCATTCTCTGTGATTTTCATATTGGGGGCGACTACCTGCTCGGGCTTGTTGGCGGTGGTGTCAAACACTGCAGCCAGATGGAATAAGCCCTGATTGCCCATAAATGCCCTGACTAAACTTTCATAGTCCAGGCAGTCACCTTCATGAATATTTATGTTTAGTTTTGCTAACGCACTGAGATCACGGGTACCCGGGTTACGGACAATGGCGGTTACCTGGTAACCCCGCTCCGCCAATTGGCGACAAAGTTGATAGCCGATATGCCCGTTTGCGCCTGTTACTGCGACTTTGTTCATAATATGCCTCTTTAATTAACCGGTGGTTATTTATATAAAAAACCATTAGTCATTTAAAGTCAATAGTTTTACTTAAGCCGTTCGAGTTGACCCATATCATGGGAGGGGTATTCATCAATTGACCAACATTCAACATTTGGTTATTTTGCCAAATAACCAAGCATGTGGATGATTCGATGAACCCGAAAGACAAAGCTCTGTATGAGGCTAAAGCCAGAATCCTTAAAGCGTTAGCGCATCCCACCCGTCTCTGGATGGCTGAGGAGTTGGTGAATGGGGAACGTTGTGTCTGCGAATTTACAGATGTGATTGATGCTGACTTTTCGACTATTTCAAAGCATTTGTCAGTATTGAAACAGGCGGGGATTGTGGAAGATGAGAAGCGGGGTAAGCAGGTGTTTTACCGGTTAAAAGTCCCATGTGTACTTAAGTTTACCCAGTGTATTGAGGCGGTAATTCAATCCCAGCTGGAAACTCATTCAGCCCTAGTACCCTAATATGTTGGAGTGGCGGATCCATGGTTTTTGCTTATAAAACAGGGTTGTACCATCCCTTGCTGTTTGTGTCGGTTAATGACCATCAGCTGTTAAGGTGCTGAAAGCGGGTTTCATTCTTTACCAGTGTACTTTGGTCAAAGGTATTTATATGTTCGGAGCCATTTTTATTCGTAGTTCTGAAGCTAAGGCATTTTTGATTTATGTTTTAGTGTTTGCGCTTGTCTTTTTTCTTCCGCTCGGTTTACAACGCTTCGACCAGTCTTTATTGGAATCGCTTTACCTTGCCAAGTGGTATGTAAGGGAGCACTTTATTCTTTGCCTGATTCCGGCCTTTATTATTGCTGGCGCTATTGGCGTTTTTATTAACCAGGCATCCATCATTCGTCACTTAAGCTCCAAGGCAAATAAAGCCTTGGCCTATGGTATTGCTTCTATTTCCGGTTCCGTTTTAGCTGTGTGCTCCTGTACGGTGCTGCCCTTGTTTTCCGGTATATATCGCATGGGTGCAGGTATTGGTCCAGCGACAACATTTTTATACGCCGGGCCGGCCATTAATATTTTGGCGATGGTTCTGACATTTCGTGTGTTGGGCAGTGAAATCGGATTTGCCAGAATTATCGGCGCGGTGGTGTTTAGTGTTGTTATCGGCTTAATTATGAACATGTTGTTTGGCCGGGAGCAACGGCAAGATATGCCGGATATCAAGATGGTAGAAACATCAAATCATCATGCGGGTTTTGTGGCCGTGCATTTTATTTCCATGATCGGTATTTTGGTTTTTGCCAATTGGGGAGATACTCAAAATCAGTCCACCATCCTCACTGCGATTATGGAAATACGCTGGTTATTGGTCGTTATTTTCGCCCTGATTTTTGCGGTGTTAATGGTTGTGTGGCTTAAATATTCCTGGTGGAAAATTGGGTTGGCAATAACGGTATTAATCGTCACATTTATATTTTTACCGATTAAACCGGAATATCTGTTTGCGCTGTCTCTGGTAGTTTTTGTTGTTGTGAGTCTACAAAGTGATGACGAAGGCAGGCCGTGGATGCTCGCCGCCTGGGAGAGCGCCAAGCAGGTCTTACCCATGTTGTTGATTGGTGTGCTCATCAGTGGCTTTTTGTTGGGCAGGGTCGGCCACGAAGGCATGGTTCCATCCTCCTGGATTGCCAACTTGGTTGGGGGCAACAGTTTCAGTGCGAACTTTTTTGCGTCAGTCGTTGGAGCACTCATGTATTTTGCGACGTTGACAGAAGTGCCGATCATACAGGGTTTAATGTCTCATGGTATGGGACAAGGTCCAGCGTTATCGCTGTTACTTGCCGGTCCCGCATTGAGTTTGCCGAATATGCTGGTTATCTACCAAGTTTTGGGGTTACGCAAAACATCCGTATTTATTTTCCTGGTGGTGTCTATGGCGACATTGAGTGGAATGATATTTGGACAATTTGCTTAACCAACTTCTGATTAACGCTAACAAGGGTATAAAAATGAAAATCAAAGTTTTAGGGTCTGGCTGTAAAAAGTGTGAACATCTTGCCGAGTTGACAGAAATGGCAGCAAAAGAGCTGGGCATTGACTATGAACTTGAAAAAGTTAAAGACCCAAATGAAATAACCGCACATGGGGTTATGATGACGCCTGCTCTGGTGATTGATGAAGAAGTTAAAGTCACCGGTAAAATACCGTCATTGGAAGAGCTAAAAAACTTGCTTAAGTGAGGAAAAGCTATGACCGAGTTATCGAAAAATTCGCCTTCAAACGTACTATTATTTGCCTGTTCCGGTGCATCCGATGTGGGCGAGGTGGCGGATAGAGCGACACGTACAGTGGCGAAAATGGGAGCCGCGTCAATGGCATGCCTGTCGGCCATTTCGGCAAGAGAGGCAAATACGCTTAAAAAGGCAGAAAGTGCTTCCCGTATTATTGCTGTGGATGGCTGTGGCTTTGGTTGTGCTCATAAGAATTTGCTTAATGCAGGGTTTGAATCGGTTGAACAGGTAAAGTTATCTGAACTTGGTCTGGTCAAAGGCAAAACAGAAGTTGGTGAAAAATCTATTGCTATTGTCAGCCAACATCTGGAATGCCAGCTTAATAACAACGCTTGAGAAAAATTGAACAGGTGCCCCTTTTGTTCTGCAAGGGGCATTGTTTTCCTGGGTAGTCTATTTTTAGTTTGTTGATCTGGATGTCGAAGCCAAGTTTTTCGTGAATCACGTAACCGCCAGCAAGAAAACGATACCCATAATTGGGTAGGCTATTCACGGGTTCGGGTTATTGTTCTTACTGTTCTCTTTTAATACCCCATAGTTAATAATGCTTTTTGTGTTGCTTAAATGACAAGTAACGCAATCGCTTGGCTGGCGTTATCTGCGTGTTTTCTTTTATTTTTATTCCAGCATAACCAAAGTGCTCTTTGATCGTTAAAGTATCGACTAAACTGTAAGTCACTATATTGTCGTTATTGGTCATTCCCGCTTGAAATACTCATAGAGCGGTGCTTTTCTTAATGGGTTAACGACAAAAATAACATCGACCCCATGCGTGGTATTAGGTGACAGGATGGCGTACGGAAATACTCCCTGGTTCAATCGATTATCTTCTCTGCTTTCAACTTTGGATAACCAGCCGATCAGTAAAAAAATATTTTTGCTTGTCTCGGTTCCTCTTGTTTTGGTTTTTGTCTTTGTTGTCTCCGTGATTTCTTTTCAGGTTGGTGAGCTTCGTTCTGCCAGCGATGCCAAGGAACTCGTTTCCTATGCTGTCGCACTGGATGGAGTCGCACATAACTTTGCGGTTGAGCGGGGCTTGACTGCGGGTTTTGTTGCTGGTCGAACAGAAGAAAAGCACAAGAAACTGAAAGAACAACGGCAGTTAGTCGATGAAAAAGTGAAGGTGTTGTTAAATACGGATTTGGCTGACGTCTCGCCTTTGGCTTTTGATAAGCTAATCACGCTGATTGCGGAAAGAGATAAGGTGAGAAAGGGGGTTGATGATGGTAAGCCGATCATATCGCCATTTTCCTATTATTCTGAAATTAACCGACAGGCCCTGAACTTAATTGAGTCGTTGAGCGCGCAGGTCAGTAACCATACTTTGCGTACCCATCTTAATCTGGCCAATAGTCTGATGTGGATGAAGGAAAGGGCTGGTCAAGAGCGAGGAGCATTAAATGGTGTTTTTACTTCCCAACAACTGACTGCTGAGAAATCCGACAGCATTACAGGTTATATTCGTCAACAAGACGAAAAACTGGATTATTTCTATCGCTATGCGTCGTCGGATCAAATCAAATCGTTTGAAGCTGCTTTAGATAGGCAGAATGACATGGCGGTGTTGCAGATGCGTCAGGTATTCTCCTCAAGAACAAAAAAGGATTCTCTACTTGGCTCACTGAAAATGGAGCTGGGTTTTGGTGGCCTGATTCATGATTTTAAGAATCTGACTATATACAAGGACACTCAGTATAAAGAAAAAATAGACGAACATTTATTGAAGGCAGAAGAAATACTTGATGAATATCGACGGCTACCTGGCGTAACGGAGAGTGAGCTGGCGTTGCTGAATCGTCTTGGTGAAACAGTTGCTGCCTATAAAGAAAACTTGAGCCAAGCTATGCTGCTTATTGGTCGTGGGGCCAGCGTTGAAAAGATTAATAATGGTATTCAGGTTGATTATAGACCGGCGGTTGATGCGTTATTTGGTTTATCCAAAGTAATAGGTGTGGACCCTGGAGTTTGGTTTAAAGCAACAACTCAACGAATTAAGGATATTAAGAGTCAGTCCGACCAGTTTGTCTCTTTGGTTCATTCTGAAGCCAACCAACTTTTCTGGAATTCTGTGGTAAACCTGGTTTTAATTTCTCTGATTTCAGTGACCGCATTTTTTGCGTGTTTTGTGCTGGCTCGGTATATAGGCAAGAAAATGCTGAATAGTATTAGAACCGTAGCGCAAACAATCCGGTATGTAGAACAACACAGTGACTTTTCTACAAGAGTGGAGGTGAGTTCAGCCGATGAGATTGGGGAAATGTGTCTCTCATTGAACAGCTTGCTCGATGTTCAACAAAACGCCTTTAGTGAAGTGAACACCGTGATGGCCTCAATCGCAAAAGGTCAGTTTGATCAACGGGTGTCGACAAGCTTAAGTGGTGATCTGAATAAATTAAAGCAGAACGTTAATGCGTCGGCCGATTCTGTAGAGAGAACCATGAATGCTTTGGGTAAAGTGATGGATGCGCTGTCTGAAGGTAATTTTAAAGCGAGAATGGACCCCTCGGTCGAAGGTGTGGTCAGGAGCAAGGTCGATGGGGCGATGGAGGATATGGAATGTGCATTGAAAGAAATTGACTCGGTGATGGAAGGGGTTAGGCATGGAGATTTTTCTCATCGAGTTGACGTTAAGCTGTCTGGCGAGTTGGGCAGGCTTAAACAGAATATCAATAGTTCGCTTGAAAGCCTTGAAAGTGCAATCAAAGACATAATTCAAAGTGTTGCAGCCCAGCAACAAGGTGATTTTACCAAGCGAATTACCAAGGAATACGAAGGAAATCTGGCGGAGCTAAAAAACTATATCAATAACTCCGGGGACAGTGTTCAGTCTGTTATTGAGGCCGTTTCGGATGTTATGACGTCTTTGAGAGAGGGAGATTTTAGTAATCGAATAGAAATAGATTTTGACGGTGAGTTGTACTTACTGAAGGATAATATTAATCAATCCCTGATTAATCTGGATGAGGCAATGAATGAAATCGTGTCTGTGGCTGAAGATCAACAAAATGGGAAGTTGGATTCAAAGGTTAGTGGCACTTATTCGGGACAACTGGAAAAATTAAAAGTATCTATCAATGACTCAAGTAACAGTATAAGTCGGGTTATTCTCGAGATTGGCTCAGTGATGAGGGATTTAAAATCCGGTCAATTTGATCGACGAATCAATATGGATTTTGATGGTGACTTATTACGATTAAAGCGCGATGTAAATCAATCACTGCAAAATTTGGATGAGGCAATGAATGAGATCGTTAAAGTTGCCGAGCAGCAGAAAAATGGAGATTTACGTTTTCGTATCAACGGCAACTATTCCGGACAGCTAGCAGTATTGAAGGATGCACTGAATAGTTCATCAGACCAACTGGAGAATGTAATTCGCAATGTGGAAAATGCAACGCGATCAGTAAATACCAGTGCCGGCGAAATAGTTATGGGAAATAACGATTTGAGCCAACGGACAGAGGAGCAAGCGGCAAATCTGGAAGAAACGGCATCCAGCATGGAGCAAATGGCCGCCGGTGTACAACAGAGCGTGGAAAATGCTAATAATTCCGTGACATTGGCTGTGAATGCGAAGACTGTTGCAATGGAAGGAGGGGAGGTAATTGATAAAGTTGTGTCCGCTATGGCGGAAATCAATCATTCAAGCAGCCGAATCCACGATATTATCAGTGTTGTCGACGAAATCGCATTCCAGACAAATCTTCTGGCTTTAAATGCTGCGGTCGAAGCGGCCAGAGCGGGAGAACAGGGACGAGGCTTTGCTGTTGTTGCCGGGGAAGTACGGAATCTTGCCCAACGTTCTGCGGATGCGGCGAAAGAAATCAAAACGTTAATTCAGGACAGTGTGAGTAAAACAACGGAGGGTGCTGAATTGGTTGATATAGCCGGTAAAACATTAAAAGCAATTATTGTTGAAGTAGAAAAGGTAGCTTCGGCTGTGCAAGGTATTCAGGCGTTTGCGATTGAGCAGAATTCGGGTATACAGCAAGTGAATATCGCTATCTCTCAAATGGATGAGATGACACAGCAAAATGCAGCCTTGGTGGAGCAGTCTGGTGCTGCTGGTGAGTCTATGAGTGATCAAGCGAATGAAGTAATGAAACTTGTATCCTTCTTTAAAGTGAGTTAGCAGGCCAGGGTCTTTATTCCTATTCTTCTGGGGTATTCTACGTTGTACTCGTGTTAAAGCTGATGATATTGCCGTAGTCCTATCGTATCTATAATCGTAGTCCCGAACACATTTTCCAAACGGTTTTCAGTTCTGTCTGATCTACCATACAATTTACACAAGCAACCCGCGTTAAAATACTTCTTCACTCTATGTTATAGGTAAAATATGGATAATACATCCTGGCAAATAGATGACCCTGATTCGATTCTAAAACGTACCGAATACGAAATATCGGCTATGGAGTTCAATGGATTTATCTGTAATGAAATCATTCCGCGAGATATTTTGCTTCACGCAGTTAATCGGAATACGAAGTTGGTGGTCAATTTAGGCTATTCTTCAATAGACTCAACGCATAATAATACATGGTTTATTGCTCTGAATTACACCAATGAAAGAGGGGGAAAATCTCATGAACAACGAAGTTACTCATCTTTGGTTGAGGCGATTAGCCAATTTCGTACCTTAATATCAACGTTCGATTAAGCGATGTAGAGTATTCGAACTAATGAAACTCGATTTAATCTATTTAACCGATAACGCCATTTAGGAGATCATCTTATGGTTACATCAATTATTTTATTTTGTGTAGAAAGACAATCCATTAACGACGTTGCTGAAAAATTGGCTGATATGGGTCAGGTGTCAGAAGTGTATTCGGTAAGTGGTAATTATGATTTGGTGGCTATTGTTCGGGTTAAAGATAATGATGACTTGGCTGATTTTGTCACAAATGATCTTGTTAATGTCGAGGGCATCTTGGAAACCGATACTATGCTTGCGTTCAAAGCCTACTCCAGACATGATTTGGAATCCATGTTTTCTGTGTAGATGACTTTTGGAAGCGCTGCTAAGGTGTGGCAACATTGTAAATGGATTTTTGGTTTGGTAATTTAACTAAATGGTATTGAGTAGCAAATTATGTGGGATGAGAAATATAATTCTCAAGAGTATATTTATGGCACAGAACCTAATATATTTCTAAAAAATAACTACGCAAAAATTCCATCGGGGAAAGTGCTATGCCTTGCTGAAGGGGAAGGGCGGAATGCAGTATTTCTCGCCAAGCAAGGCTACAGTGTTACCGCCGTCGATTCGTCTCGGGTTGGTTTGGAAAAGGCGGAGCGGCTTGCTAAAGAAAATGGTGTCACCATCGAGTTGATACATGAAGATTTGGGTCGCTACGATATCGGTATAAATCAATGGGACGGCATTGTATCGATTTTTTGCCATTTACCTGAGAGTGTGCGAAAACAGATTCATTCCAACATTTTATCTGCGCTCAAGTGCGATGGTGTATTTTTACTGGAAGCTTATACTCCAGAGCAGTTGAAATATGGTACAGGTGGTCCGCCGGTTAAAGAACTGATGCTATCTAAACAGATAATTTCTAATGAGCTTAAGGGCTTGATTTTCTCACATCTAATTGAGTTGGAGCGAGAAGTGATGGAAGGCTCTCATCACAATGGCGTCGGTGCTGTCGTGCAAGCTATTGGCCGCAAGTCGGAAAAAAGCTGAGATCAGCATCTGAGCCATTCTCTTTATTTGTGAATCGTACTTTTGCGTGATTGAGTATCGATTATGAATACAGTGATGTCTTTATTGCAGTGGTTAAATTTTGGATGGAATAAGTTTCTTCTAATATAAAGATTGATAACCTGTATTTTTTGTTCATTTTTATTGTCATAAGTGTGTTGATAATACAAGGAAGTTATCAACGGATAGTCACAGAATACTATATTAGCAATACCGTATTTTATTACGTTAGGTATCGCATTAAAAATAGGCTCTGTCCAAGGTTCCAGTTAAAAACTCTCCTATATCAAAAATATTTCAATTTAATTTAAGCGCTATACGACCATGGTCTTATGGTTTTATTTATTCCCATGTAATAAAAAAGACGCCCTGAAGACATTATAAAAATAACAAAAATACTATTTTCATTTATTGGCACCAACATCTTTTTTTTGACGTAAATAATCGACTTGAGAAAAAATGGCCTTGACCGCTTTTAATATGCAAGATAACTTTGCGCCACTTTTTGGGTGGCTGTATTAAATAAAAAATAACAATAAAAATATATGTGATCTCAGTCGTAGTTATTTGTAATTTAATATTTCACAAATGGGAAAATATTGTGTTGGATGTGAAAAAATACCGCGATCTAATGTCCAGTGTTGAGCTGGCAAAAAGTCAAGAGCAAGTCAAAGCATTGTTTCAGGAGTTTTGCAATGCTTCCGATTTTGAATACTATCTGTTCGCCAGTATCTGTAGTGTGAACTCGTTAAGCTCGCCTCAGGTACTAACGATCAGTAATTATCCAGACGAATGGATTAAAACTTATTTCAGCGAAAAGCTGCAAAAGCATGACCCTGTTGTTAAATACTGCTTCGAGAATACCAGCCCAATTCGATGGGATAAGCTGATAAAAATGGATAAATATACCGACCACTACGGCGAAGGTGTAATGCAGCGTGCAGCATCTCTTGGGTTGGTCAATGGTTTGTCAATTCCGGTTAACACGCGTTCTGGTGAGATCGCGATATTCAGCCTGGCGTCTAAGCGGGATGAAAATATTGATGAGCGTATGATGAAGGTACTCTCTTACGCGCAGGTCTTTGGTGCTTTAGCTATGGATACATTCCAGAGACTTCGACGAGATGAACCGGGAAGGAAAAAGGAAAAGCTAACTCCACGGGAAATTGAATGTCTATTTTGGGCTTGTGAAGGTAAAACCACTTGGGAAATATCCAAAATTGTGGATGTATCCGAGCGTACTATTATTTTTCATTTGACCAGTGCCACCAAAAAGTTGGGTGCAGTTAATCGCCAGCATGCCGTGGCAAAGGCGATTATTAGTGGTTTAGTTCGCCCAATGCCGTGAATCATTCACGGGCGTCTTCCTGCAAAAGGTGAGCCGGCTGCATTCTCCCACAATGTCGCTGGCTGCCAGATTCCAGTTATTTAAAGCAATAAGATCGAGTGGTGCATGCGTAGTAGTGGAGTTACCCTCGTAATCCAATTGGGTATGTCCAATATGATGAATTGCCTCGTCAATGAGGTTATTCTCCAGTAAATGCGCCAAAGCCTGTAAATTACTCAGTATTACCACATTAAACCGTTGCCTTTCGGCGCATTGGCGCAGTATGGAATTCAATGTGTCCAGAGAAAGAATTTCGATTATCTCGATGGCCTTACCCATGTTATTAACCAGGTTTAAGCTGTCGATGATCATTGCTTGATCAGATGTGTACATAAGTACGCCAGACTGTTTGATCAACTCGTCCAGATAGCTGGAAAAGCCAAATTCATTGGAAAGGCTACTGAGTTTTATTTCCCGGCCAGCAATAGTTGCTGCGGTGACACAGGTTACCCAGGGTTTTTGATTATGCAGTACTTCGTTAATACCGTAACTGATCCTTTCTATTGTGGAATTGAATGGCATAGTATGAATCTTTCCCTGCCAGGTTGTTAGCCATTGACGCCAGCGATTATCGGAGAGCTTATCGGGTAGAGTATTACCTAAAGTTATTTCCCGGATATTGGAACTGGTGATCGTTTCGATTAATTGATCAATGTCGATGATGGTTGATAGGGGTTCGATTGAAAGAAAGAGTTTTTCTGCTTGATTTTTATATTTAGCTATCTCGTTCAGAATTTGTTTTTGATTGAAGCCAGCGATCACTGCATCGTGACTTAGTGCCCGGTTGTTTTTGTCGGTTATCAACCAGGCAAACGCCGCCCTGCTCGAAATGGATTGAGCATGGGAAAGTGTGGAAAGCACTAAATTCATATCTGTCATAGAGATATTATCCAAACTGCAGAATATTACGAAACTGTTACTTCTTATATGTGTAAAATATTACATGCCCCGTGAAGAAACGGTTACTAAAAACCAAACTAATCTTGTTCTCTTCGATATAAATTGAAAAAAGTGGTCTTCAAATTCTTTCATTGTCATTTCTATTTTTTTAATTGAATTTACCAGGCATCATGTTTGAACCCAAAAAGCAAAATTCAAGAGGGTGGATAACCTGTCACATCTTTCAGGTGAGGTGGTGGTGTCTGTAACTTATTGATTGTGAAGGAATTATTCTAGATAAGTAAATTATTAAACATATTACAGCTATTTCTTTATATCCTCCGAGATTACATTTTTTGATCTTATGTTTAACCAGATCAAAGAATGGATTATGAATCACGTCGTTTTTATCCCCGGTAAAGAAGAAAAGAAAAGTGTTCAAACAGTTAACGATGTTTATCGTCTTCGTCACGATGCATTTATTGACCGATTAGGTTGGGACATTTGTTCAGATAATGGTATGGAGAGAGATCATTTCGATGATTTGGACCCGTATCATATTGTGGTTAAAAACGCGTCTGGTGAAATGGGTGGGTGCTGGCGTGCTTTACCGACGACAGGGGATTATATGTTACGCAGTATTTTCCCAGAGTTGTTGCAGGGAGAGGTTTTGCCCGAATGTCAAAATATATGGGAAATAAGTCGTTTTGCTGTGAAGAAGACACACAATAAAGCGATAAAAGGATATTCCAGTCAGGTCACAGTTCGAATGCTCCAATCGCTCTATGAGTTCGCCCAGTACCAGAATGTTCAGCAATATGTCGCTGTAACAACAGTTGGGTTTGAACGAATTCTGCAAAAATTGGGTATAACAATGCGCCGTCTGGGCGAAGGTAAAGCATTGCAAATTGGCGTGGAAAAATCCGTAGCAATATTGGTGGATGTGGACGAAAAATTAAGAATTGAGCTACATTAATTGCGCTTTCCCTATTTCTGTGCAAGCAGGCTATCCTATACCGCCGGGTTTGTTTAAATTAAACCTCGCTATCTGGCTTTCTTTAGCTCGGCTTACTTGGAGCGTAATTCTTTAAGTAAAATAGAGCGTTGATATTTTTCCTATCAGAAATATAGAAAATGAGCACCCTTAGAAGGTGCTCGTATAAAAGGATTCTCTACGTCAGCTTTTTACTGTGAAAAGACTTCAGCAAGTTTTTGCGGGGATTCAATAAATGTCTGGTACATGCCTTGAGAGAAATCATCTGGGTAGACTTCAGTAATACCATCTGCACACGAATCCAATACGATATTGGCGATGGTTTCAGGGCTCTTTTTCGGACCATCAAAACCTGCGGCTAAACGCGTGTCAAATGGGCCGGGATAAACGCCTTGAACAAATACGTTAGATTCCTGCAGCTCAGCACGTAAACCTTGAGTCATAAAGTGTAAAGCCGCTTTGGATGCTGAATAGGTTCCCATGGCTTTAAAGTTACTCAAGGCAGCTATTGATGAAATATTAATAATGCCGCCATTGCCTGATGCCTGAATTAGCGGTAAGAAAGCTTTAGTTAACGCCAGGGAACCAAAGTAATGTACTTCCATTTCCGCGCGGGCAGTTTCCAGCACTTCCTCAGAGGTAAAGCCACACGCCGAAGCGATACCGGCGTTGTTAATTAAAACATCCAGCTCCTGAATATCTGCTTTAAGGTTTTCGATATGTGCAGAATTCGTCACATCCAAAAGCAGTGGGGTAACACTTTCTAACCCCAGGGCTTTGATCTCTTCAATGCCTTCCTGAGTTCGGCAGCCTGCGTAAATTGTTTGCACACCGCGTTGGGCTAATGCTTTAACAAAGCCCAGGCCCAGACCGCGTGATGCACCGGTAACCAGAACTTTTTTATTTTCAAAAACGAGAGTTGACATGTGTTGTATCCAATTTTTTCTGATCAGTAAGAAATATTGACGAAATTGATGAGCCAGATAAACGCCAGACACAACAGCGGTATCTGCGATATTTGGCATAGTACATATTTATTCGACGGTTAGGTCGATAGTGTAATCGGACTCGCTCTCCAGCCACCCTGTCATTTGTTACAGCTTTTATTTCTACCTTTGGATGTTGGTTGCCTGTTATAAGTGACAGGTATCTAGTTGGGGTTTCTTATCTACAATCGCCAGGGTCTAAATACACATTTAATGTGCGGGAAGGCTTCCTTTAATCTTAAATTTGTGTGCTTTTTAATCTTAATGTTTGGATGGTGAGCAATATGACTGAATATATAAGTATGCACACGGATATACGGCCGAGCTTTTGGCGTGTTAAAGAGTATGAGGAACTAAGTACTCGGATTAATCAGGTTTTTACTCAGCTTCTAATTCCGGCGGCAAAAAAAGATGTCGTTTGTGATTACAAAAAAATACTATCGTCACTGTATGAGTCTGGTGTCGGTGGTTTACGTTATGAAGCAAAAAACGGTGGCTTAGGCAAAGGTTTAGCTGCCCAGGCATTATTTGCCGAAAGTCTGGGAATTGTGCCCTCCGGTGGTATCGGTATGGCACTGACGATTCATCTGGATATGGTCGCACCGTTTATTGATCAGTATGGTACTGATCAACAAATTGCTGACTTTTTAGTGCCAGCTTTAAAAGGCGACATTTTATTTAGCCACGCGGTCAGTGAGCCTGAAGCGGGTTCTGATATTAACAATATTCATACCACAGCAATTCAGGATGGCGATGGCTGGCGCATTCAGGGTAAAAAAAGCATGATATCGCTGGCATTTCTGGCGGATGTGCATTTTATTGTGGCGCGGCTGCCAGCGTTCAGAGCCCCGTTTAATATGGTTAATTTTTTAGTTCCTGCTGATACGCCCGGTTTACGAGTCAGTCCGATACGCCCAACATTGGGTAATCATCATTGTCCTATCGCAGATATTGAACTGGATAACGTACAGTTGGATGACTCTTTTCGTCTTGGCCCCATTGGCATGGGCATGATCAATCAAATGCAGCAGTTTTCCCAGGAAAGAATATTATCGTCTTTGCGGGCGAACCGATTGGCCCGACGATGCCTGGACTATGCCATGCAACCAGTAGATGTCTTCGCCGACAAATTGGCTTCACTGAATGCACAATGGGCAGCCAGTCGGGCAGTAACCTATCGAGCCATGCAAACCTGGATTGATGGTGGCGAGTATTTAACGCTTTCCTGTGCAAGTAAATTATTGTCTTCCCGCTTGGCTCGCCAAGCATCCCGGTTTGCTCTGGAGAACGCAAAAGCAATGCAAACCGATTCTGTTGAGGAAAACCTGAATCAGGTTTATGACGCAAGGTTGTATTCAATCTCCACCGGGTCAGATGAAATGATGTTAAAAACCATTGCTGCGGCAGAAAAATATTAAACAGAGAACAACAATGAATACAGTGAATGCGGTGTTTGATCCAAAAAAGCTGAAAGCCTGGTGTGAGCAGTATCAGGATGAGGTGGAACGTTGTTGGTTGCAGAATGGCAAATTGCCAGAGGAGGAACTGCTTAAATCATTTATCGCAGAATTTGAATTTGAGCAAGAGGATAATAGTGCGGTTTTCCTTCAATTGTGTTCCAACCTTTCCTATTTTGCTAAAGGAAGTTGGTACCCTTTTTGTCGCAATGTAATTACCCATTATTTTGCATTGTTGTTTCTAAAGTCGGTGGATCAGCAACCGGCGTATTTCCCGGAGTGGATAGAGTGTGCTGAAACCCGCGGGGCAATATTAACGGGTGACTTTAATTCATTAAATTCAAATAACTCGAGAATACTGGCAAAGAAGGAGGGCCATGGTTGGCGGTTAAGTGGTGATGTTTGCCATCTGACTAACCTTGTCTACGCGGATTTTATTTTATTGCAGGCTAAGGTTGATCAGGGAGAGGATGTGTGTCTCGGTATGCCGCTGGAAGTATTGACGTATAAACCGGGTGTGACATTGGGGAATCCTCAGCATGGTTCGCAGGGTTCTTGTCGGTTGGTGGATTGTTTTATTGATGATTCCGATGTATTTCGTTTAATGCCTGAGCAACAGAAAAAGTTTGAACGAGTAGCCGTATACGCTGCTGTTGCCGAAGCCGTTGCGGACAAAGAATTTTGCCGTTATATGTTCGGGAATATGTTGGATGAGGTACGCAATCGACAGACATTTGGCTCACTCTTAATTAAGAACCAACATGTTGAGTTTATATTGGCGGAGCTGGACGCCAAGTTGCTCGCGTTTGAGTCTGAGGTAATGCTCTTAATAGATAACATCGACAATGTAAAACAGGTCGATCATCTTCCCGTTTTGAGTAAAGCGCTACGAGAGTCTATAGCCGATCATTATCTCCAGTTCTCCGGTGGTCGTGGTTATATTAAGGGGCATACTGCTGAGGCGTGTTTCCGTGCTGTTCTATGCAAATAACAATATCCGTAATCAAATTCGATCCCATAATTAGGGCCATAATGAATTAACGCTTAACGGTTTGCCAGGCTGTATACAATTAAACTGGTGCTACACAAAATAATGCCGGCCCACTGTATTGGAGAAGGATATTCTGCACAAAATACCAGCGCTAATATGGCGGTCACAGAAGGAACCAAGGCCATAAATAAGCTGGTAGCAAAAGCACCAATCTGTTTTATCGCGTAGGAAAATAAAAATAACGCAAGCACGCTAACAATAATACCCTGGTAAACTATATGAAAAGCCAGATTTTTTACCGGTAGCGCTCGGATTGCATCCAACCCATCAGAATAAATCAGCCACAATGGCAATAAAATTACTGCATTCAGTAATGGCACCCAAGCCATTATGTCTCGCAAGCTTACCGACCAGGTTTTTACTGCCAGCATATAAGTTGCGAGTATGGCAGTGGCAGAAATTAACAGTAAAATACCGAGCAAATTCTGCCAGGAAAAATGAATAGGTTGATAGGCCATTAATCCTGTGGCAATAAAAATGGCAATAAATAAACCGACTACAGCACGTGATACCGGCGTACGAAAAGCAATAAATGCCAGAATGCTGGTTACTATGGGTAAGAAGCCATTAATTAAAACACTGGCGTTAGCGGAGGGCGTTATGGTTAATGCAATATAAACCAGCCATACATAAGGAAAGCCACAGCCCAAGGCAATAACCAGCGCTTTTTTCCAGGGTACATTTCGCCAGGGGTAGCGAAGTGAAAAAGGTAGCAGTACCAGTGAGGCCGAGGTAAATCTAAGCCAGGTGAGATCGACCGGAGAAAAATCTCCGGTAATGCCCCAACGGGAAGATACGACCCAGCCAGACCAAATAAAGACCACAGCACATGCCGATAAAATACCCCAAAGAGGGAGGGAGGAGGGACTGCTATTGACTGTGTCTTTCAATGTTCACCTGGCAATTGTGTTACAACGTGCTTGCTATGATGGACAGCATGATTTCCTTGCTGCCACCGGCTAATGCCAACCCCATGGCTTCATGGTGACATTGTTCCAGTGCTTGATCAGCAAAAAAATCCTCAAGGGCATTATCTTGTTGAATCCGTGTGGTTAATGTCTGGAGTAATTGGCTACCGAGGAATTTTAACGAAGCGGAATCCCTGGCGGAAAGGTTTTTTTCGATGTAATTATCTACACAGGTCTCAAAAAATGCGTGGTAGGCCTGGCGCTGATAATCTAATTCTGGATATTGCCTTAGATTGTCGACAGATAATTGTTGATAAAGGTAATCGCTTAACCCTTTCATTCGTGCACTAACAAACAATCTTTCCGTTTGTAAATGCGCCATTAATTGCATAAGGCCAGCGCCGGGCGCACCCAATACGTTTTCAGCTGGAATAATGACGTCGTTAGCTTCAAAGCCACCCAGGCAACCGGAGTAACCCAGCGACGGGATAGTAGATTCGCGGGTAATGCCTGCAGTATTCAACGGAACAAAAAATAATGTGTACGAAAAGGGAGTGCGTTCAGGGCGAGTGCGCGCCAGTACAATCGATACATCAGCAAAGGGCAGGTTAGTGATGCCGCGTTTGATTCCGTTCAGTTTCCACCCACCATCAACCTGTTCTGCGGTAAATTCGATTCCCTGTAGATCACTACCGGCGTTGGGTTCTGTCATGGCCAAAGAAAATATGGTTTCCCCCTTTAATGCGCCCGGTAGCCAGGTTGCTTGTAATGCTTCGCTGCCTTTTTCCAGTAATCCTCTCGCGCCGATATCCAAATGAGACACCAGCGTCAGGCCCAGGCCGCCAATCGGTTGTTTGGCGACTGCGTAATGCAAGTACAATTGTTTGCGAATGTCACCATCGCCGTAGGGCGCTGGCCAGCCGGTTGTCAGCAGGTTTTGCTGCTGCAGGGAAGCAATCAATTCGCGAAGAGGAAGATAATCGGTTCGGGAATATTCGGTCAGTTTGGACAAAATCTTTTCTGCAACCCAGGCATCTACAGCATTTTTATGGGCAATGCGATCGGCGGTCATGAGGTATCTCGTAAAATGTGTGAGTGGTTTTACCGAAGCAATAAATTGCGGCGTGACTCCAAAAATAAATCGGCAAGTGGGCTATCGGTACGATAGTGAATGATGCCGCCTAAGTGTTGGCTTTCTCTCGCGACTTGTTCAAGCAGAGAAAAGGCGAGTGTTCGACAGGCTTCTGAACGTTCCAGGGCTTCAGGTTTTGATGACGTCAGTGCGAAATAACAATGGGCGTAATGCATTGACCATTGTGCCTCGCAGGCTGCTAACCGTTGTTGAATTACATCGATTGAAAGCAAATTGCCAGTGTGAGTGGTTCGCTCACGTAAAAAGGCAACAATAAAATCCAGGCAGAGCCGAGTGCGCAGGTTTGCTCTTAATGCTGTGGCGAAATTGTTGTTGGCCATTATCTGCAATACAGTTTGTTTTGACAGTGAATAGCAGCCTTCTACATTTTCAATAGCAAATTCATTGCAGTGAGCACGTGCGAGTAAGCAGTCTTCATTTTTGGAGAAGGGCTTTTGCGCAGTAATAGCTACGTCGAGAGCGGACTTTTCAACAATAAGTAAACACAAATTATTACTTTCTTCATTTGTCGCCAGAAGGCAATGAAAATCTGTTTCCTGGTTTTGAATAATACGGCTGACCTGGCCGTTTAATACATACTTGTTTTCGTGTTGTTTAACCGTTAGTTGGTTAAGGCAGTGCTCTGTTTGATACGGAATTCCACTAAAAATACGTTCACCTGTTTTAACCAATTCAATCATTCGATCAACCGGTGGTTGTTTATCTAATGCAAAAAGTAGAGGAAGGAGAAACCCCTGTTGGTATCCAATAACCTCCGCTTCGGCAACGGATAACTGTGCCGCCAAATATTCGGATGTGAGAGCGTTGAAGTATTGCCAATCCTGGATATCTTCAGGGTAAAGCTGATGACTGAAACACTCGCCAATATAATTACGGAGGCTTAACTCCCCGTTGTACGGGGAGTTGGATAGCGTCTCGGCAAGTGCGGTTGCATGGCTTTTCACCCAGTCTGTCTGATTAAACGAGTTTCCACGTAAGTGCGAATATTCGCTGATCACGCAACGGCTCCTTCTGTTTCGAATTCAATAATGCTGGCTTCTTCTTCCATGTGAATTAAATGTTCGGTCGCCATTGCGCGCACTTTTTTCACGTTCACCTTACCACTGGCGCTAAGGGGTAAGGAAGACATTTGTGCAATTAATGCCGGGCGCATGTAACCGGGAAGTGATTCATTGCACTCATTTTTGAGTTGTTCCAGGGGAGCCATATCCGTACCCGGTTGTACTACCACCGCAAGGCATTCGCCGAGCCTTGGGTGTTTTAAACTGAGCGCGATAGCTTCCTGAACGCCATTGGCAGAGCGGAAAGGTTCTGCGACTTCACCCAGGTGAATTCGATAACCGTTGACTTTCACCTGGTCATCAATACGCCCTATAAATAATAAATTTCCTGTTGTGTCGTAACTGACTTTATCGCCCGTGCGGTAAAATGGCTTTCCGTCTTTTTCGAATAATCGTTCCCGGTTTAATAGTGGGCGATTCAGATAGCCATTCATAATTTGCGGGCCGGTTACACACAGTTCTCCAGTACCATCCGTTGCTTCATGCGGGTCGAGATAGATTTCGATATCCGGCAGGGGAATACCAATCGGAAAACTTGTGTGTTGATCCACGTTATCGTGGTGAATTTCGTAGACGGTACACACGCAGGTTGCTTCGGTTGGCCCGTAACCGTTAATCACGTGTGCAGATGGACAATTATTTAACCACGTGGCAATAGTGCTGGGATTCAATACTTCGGCGCCGGTCATAATGCAACGAATATGATCCCAGTTATGCTGATCAAACCCAGGTAAGTTCGACAGCATGGTCAAGGTTGAGCCCACAGCACAGAAATGCGTAATACGCTGTTTGCTGATAATGTCGATAAAGCGGAATGGCAGTGGGATATTGGGCCCCAGCCAGACCGATGCACCCTGATACAATGGCAACATTAAATCGGCAATAGACACATCGAAATATAATGCCGACGTATTCATGCAGCGGGAATGCCGGGAAATACCCATGTGGCAATTAACCGCGGCAAAAAAGTGATGCATTGCATGGTAACTGATACGAACCCCATTAGGCACACCGGTAGAGCCGGATGTATAAAGCACATAGGCATCCTGATTGTGATCAAACGAATCCGTTAGCGAAAATGGCGTTGGGGTCAGCGGCAGTTGTTCTGCATAGACTTCTTCGATTTCATCGAACCAGCCACCAGTTTGCTGGTTCACAATGACAGCTTTGGCTTCGCTGTCATCAACAATATTGTGTAACCGCTTACGTGGTGAGCCGGTGTCGACGGGAATATAAGTTGCGCCGACCAATAGGGTGCCGAGGATAGCACTCACTGCTTCGGTGCTTTTAGGGAGTAAAATAATCACCCGGTCGCCAGTGCCAATACCGAGGGAGGTCAGTTTATTCGCGTAGTTTTGCGCGCGTGTACTTAGCTCCTGATAAGTAAAAGATGTCGTACCATCATCTACGGCCAGTGCGGTGGGTTGAACCTTGGCCCAGTGTAAAACTCGATACCCTAGTGTTTGCATTTTAGGCAGCCCGTTTTTGAATGAGTTGTGTTAATGAACCGAAAGATGCCAGACCGTCAATGTCTTCGGCTTGTTGGCCAAAACCAAAACCAAAATCCTGGCTGATTTTTACACTTAGCGAAACGGCATCCATACTGGATAAACCGTATTTTCCGATAAAGTCTTCTTCAGCACTAAGACTGATCTCATCGACACTAATACGTTTTATCTCCGCAATAATGGTATTTAGTTTTGTTTCGATTTCCTGAATAGTTAATCCACTCATAATTCTTCCTCATTTTTAATAATGTAAACTGTTTATCCGGCGGTAACGGCCGCTTCTTCGTTTTGCGTTAGGTTTATGCCGTCGGCATAGCTAAGCAGGCGTTCCCTCAAACTGGTTTTTACCGTAACCGCAGTGGCGTCTGACAGGCACGGGCTTGGATAGACCAAACCGATAATCTGCGAACCGTTAAATTCATAACAATGTGCAACCATGGAAAAGTTGGCTGATACTCGATTGGCTAGCATGCGGTAATCATTAATGATTAAATCACCGTAACGGGTTTGAATGCCCACTTCGGCCATGTTGGTAATACCCGCCCCTTGAGTAAAGGCGATATTATTTTGCATAACATTAATGCCCTGATTTAGCGCCGATAGATTACTTGGCAGTTTTTTTAAACAACCCAGCATAATGTGTTGCATCAATTCGCGGTTGTAGTGTTCGGCAAGGGCGTTCAGATCCATTTTTTCCGGTTCTAACATATTGGAAGCAATAGCCATATAACAGCCCAGTGGGTGTTGGTATTCTGGATTGCTGTCCTGTAAAAAGCGAAGCGATACGGCCGTGCCAAAAACAAACGGTGCATGTGCCAGGCCCGCATCCGCAAGTGCCTGACAGAGTGCAGCGCTGATCACTGAGTGTGGCTTTAATTTGTCCTGCTGGCAGCGTTCAGTAAATTTACTATTTTCTTCTTTCGATATAACCAATGTCTGCCAGTGGGTCTTGCGGTATTTGATTGGGCATGGGCCATCGTGAGGCTGCTGGTAGGCAGAAGGTGTGGCAAACGGTGGTGTGCCATCGTGCAGCAAATCATCAATCGGTTTTTGCAACGGGTAGTGAGTTAACTCGGGTAGTGTATTTTCTGCCAAATAGTGAGCAGCACTCAGGAAAAAAACGTTGCCAATTTCATGCATGCCATTTGCGTCGATAATGGAATGATGTGCAGATAAAATAAGCGCGTTCTGATTGCTGTCCAGGCATTTAACCAGTTGTAACCGCCAAAGTGATTTGTTGGCATCAATTGGTGTGTCTACTGCGTTATGAATAAATGTATCCAGACTTTCAGACGTCATGGTTTCACAGTAACTGATTTCTATCTGGTCAAGGTTGACGCCTTCACTAAACCATAGGGTATCGTCTCTTTGCTCGATTTTACATTGTAGCGCCTGATAATGAGCATGAATGTGGCTTGCAATATTACGAAATAATTCGGCAGTAATATCGCCGTTAAAATAGATAACCTGAACTCCCTGAGTTGAGCCATTCAGCTTTTCATGAAAAAGCGCCATGCGCATTTCCATTTCCCCCAGTTGACGAAGAAAACGTTGATCGTTACCTGACGTGTTTGTGTGCATTGTTAAGACCAGATATAAGATTTTGCGTAAGTTAAATAAATGGTATCGACAATCCGGATGCTAAGTAAATAAAAGCGCTATGTAATATCTGACAGGTATTTCAACCACGGTAAATCGCTAGCATAGCGCCACCCGTTAGAGGCTTAATATTGTTGTCTGACGTTGGAAAAATTAATTCTGTAAATAGGTAAGCAGAGAGTGTATGAGTACGGCGATTTTAGATAATACGTCTAATATGGAAAGCAAAAAGTGGCTAATCGCTTTATCTGTTTCTATGGGCGGAATCATGTCATCGCTCGATACGTTTATCCTGTATGTGGCAACGCCAAATTTGCGGGGAATATTCTCCGCGACTATCGCAGAAATCAGCTGGATAAGTACCAGCTACGCAATCGCATCGATGATGTGTATGTTTTTATCCGGTTGGGCGGTAAAACGCTACGGCAGTAAAAATGTTTATCAGACAGGTCTACTGCTATTTGTTACAGGTTCTGCTTTGTGTGCATTTTCGTTGTCTTTGAATCAATTGATTATGGCTCGTGTTATTCAGGGGCTGGGTGCTGGTATCCTATTACCAGTTGAAGGTGTGATACTGCGCAGAACCTTCCCGCCTGCACAGCATGGCTTGGTGTTGGGCTTATACGGCACGTCGATTATGTTGGGGCCGGCATTTGGTCCAATGCTTGGTGGAATTATTATTGACCAGTTTAGTTGGCACTGGGTATTCCTGGTCAATATTCCTATTGGGCTGATCAGCTTTGTGATGGTGCAGGAATTTGTCCAAAACGAAACCAGTGAAATAAATAAAACACTGAGTTTTGATACGTTCAGCTTCTTTTACTTAGCCGTGGCGGTGGTGAGCCTGGTCTGGCTTCTGGAAAGAGGGGATAGAACCTTCTGGTTTGAAGATAAGAAAAACATCTATCTTCTCATTACTGCGCTGTCCTCCTGGGCAATGCTATTCGCCCATTCATTATCTATCTCCAAGCCTTTGTTGGATTTCAAAATATTAGCCAACCGGGCATTTAGCACCGCTAACAGCATGAACTTTCTGGCGGCGTTTATCATCACTGGTACGTTGTTTGTGCTGCCCATATATATGCAGGAACTGTTAACTTTTTCGCCGACTCAGGCCGGTATGGCGATGGCACCAAGAGCCTTCGTTATGATGTTGGCCTTTCCTTTGGTCGGTTGGTTATTTAACCGGGTGGGAACGCGTATTCTTATATCTATCGGGCTGTTCTTTGGTATATGCAGTGGTTTAATGATGTGTGATTTTACCTTTGAAACCGGCTGGCAGGACATGATTTTCCCTCAGGTCATTCAGGGTCTGGGGGCTGCATTTATTCTTGGTCCAGTAACCACTGCTGCGTTAATCAGTATTCCAAAAGAAAAAATGCCTGGTGCGGCCGCGTTGGAATCCACCACACGCTTGCTGGGCAGTACTTTGGGTATCGCGGTATTTGCCAGCTTGATTACCCATTACCAACTGCGTACCTGGGAAGTACTGCGACACAATGTTACGCTTTTTAGTACCGTGCTGTATAAACGTTTCGCCGGAGTAATAGATTTTTTTCTGTCAGAAACCCCCAGTAATACGTATGCAATGGAAAAAGCGTTTCAGGCATTGAATGGACGTGTTACTCAGCAAGTTCTGTCGATTACCTATATGAATATATTTCAAATCATTACCGTGGGTTTCCTGGCAATGGTTGTTTTATCCTTTTTTATCAAAACCAAAAGAAATTAACTTTAATCAATGCACATAGATGGTTATGTCAATGAATATTAAGCGCCTTATTTTATCCGACTATCGTTACCAGGTCGGCCTAATCATTCTTGTTGTTATTCTTGGTATCAGTATCCGTGGCTACGCTACACGTAATGTTGAATACACCAATAACGCAACGGTTCAGTGTAATTTGATTGACGTTGTTTCAGAAGTGAATGGCGTAATCGAAAAAGTGGATTTTGAAGATGATCAATGGGTAAGTCAGTCTGATGTTGTGATTCAGCTTGAGCCGGATCTGTTTCGTGCTGAGCTTAATCGTGCGCAAGCGGCGTTGGAAATACGCAAAGCCAATTATCAGGAATCCTTGAATGCGGCCGCGTTACTGAAAATTGAAATCGGCCGGGATCTTGATACGGCGAAGGCGGATCTGGATTCTGCTCAGGCGCTATTTTCATCGACAGAAGCGGCCATTGTTGAAGCGAAGAACGAACTACAGTCGAACAAAGCCGATGCGTTATACCTTAAGGAAAATTATTATCATCTCACCCAGCTTTATAAAAAACAGGTGACTTCCGAGTTGGAATATAAAAATGCCAAGCGCCAACACGAATCCAAGGCGGCGATTGTTGATGCATTAAAAGCAAAAGTGCAGAGGTTAACGAATTTAAAAGAAGTGGAAAAAACTAAAGTCTCCGCAGAAAAAACCAAATTGCAGGCTCTACAGGAATCGAGAGAAAACCTGTTGGCCAATGCTGATATGCAGGTGAACACCGCGAAAGCGGCGGTAGAGGTGGCTCAGGCGGAATTTGATTTAGCGAAACTAAATCTGGATAGAACGCAGATTCGCGCTAAGCGAAACGGCTATATTTCCAACAGGCGAACATCCAGTGGTGATTACATAGAAATAGGGCAGCCAATCGCCAGTATTGTCTCCTGTCAAGAGAAACCCTGGATTCAGGCGAATTTTAAAGAAACCCAGGTAGGCGAAATGAAGCGGGGGCAGAAGGCAATATTTACAATCGATACATACCCTGGTGTAAAGTTTGAAGGCGAATTGCAAAGTATTTCCAGTGGGAGTGGTTCAATATTCAGTGTGCTTCCGCCCGAGAATGCTTCTGGTAACTTCACTAAAGTAGTGAAGCGTATGCCGGTGATTATTTCCATTAGCGATCCAAAGAATGCCGTATTCAGAATAGGGGCGTCAGCGAACGTGAAAGTCTATACTGAGTGATATTGTTGTCAGGTAATTAACTTGTAATCATTTTTGTTGTGATATTGAAAGGCGCAGATATATATCTGCGCCTTTTTCTGTGTTTATTTTGAGATTTTATTTTTAAATTTAAAACGAGAAAATTTTATCCTGTAATATCTTTCATCTTGTTTGTAAGGAAGAAAAAAAATAGCATTTTTATCGTAAATTATAAATTCGGGGTGATAAAAATGTTACGCAATATAGGAAAGTCAAAACTTCCTGCAGTTGGTTTGGGCTGTATGGGAATGAGTGAGTTTTACGGTAAAACGGATGACGACGTTTCGCTGAACACGCTTATGAAAGCCTTCGAAATGGGTTATCGCCATTTTGATACGGCGGACATGTACGGCAAAGGCCACAACGAAACGTTATTAGGGAAGTTTATCAATCATCCCGAAATGAAAAGAGATGATATTTTTGTTGCGACCAAGGGCGGCATAGTCCGGGATCCAAATAATAAATACAGTGTCTCGGTAAACAGCAGTGCGGATTATATTAAAAAGGCCGTTGATGATTCACTGCAACGTTTGAAGACGGATTATATCGATTTGTACTATGTTCATCGATTGAGCCCTGAATCGTCCCTGGAAGAAACGATGGCGGTACTCTCATCGCTAAAGGAAGAAGGGAAGATTATTAATGTTGGTCTGTGTGAAGTCTCAGAAGAGCAGCTAAGAGCAGCAAATAGCCTGACACGAATTGCAGCCGTGCAAAGCGAGTTGTCTTTATGGTCCCGTGATTCCGAAGAAAGTGTATTACCTGCCTGTATTGAATTAGATGTGGCTTTTGTTGCATTTAGTCCTTTGGGACGTGGCTTCTTGAGCGGAAACATCGACAAGAGCTTTATGAGCAGTGCGGATAGTGAGTTGGATTTCCGTAAGAGACTACCAAGATTTAGCGAAGAAAATATTGATAAAAATATCGCTCTTGTTAAAGAATTGGAACAAATTTCACAGGACGTTGGTGTTTCAACCTCCGAGTTGTCTTTGAGCTGGGTTCTTCAGCGCTCACCAAATGTTCATATTATTCCTGGAAGTAAAACCGAGAAATATCTTGCCAGTAATTTCTCTTCCCAGGAAGTAACGCTTGAGCCTTCCGTTATCAGTCAGTTGGATAAAATCTTCTCTGATGATGCGGTTGCCGGTTCCCGTTACCCACAAAAAATCCTAGAAAAATCTTCAACCTAAAAATTTGAACCAATCCATTACTGGAATAATTGGAGTAAGAATACCATGAGCCTTGAAGCAACTTCTTCACCGCTTACCGCCGAAGTAAACCCGAATTTATTGTTCCCTGTTACATTGGAAGACAGTACAACCCTTTCTCATGCTGTAAGCCAACTGTTAAAACGAGAGGCGCCATATCGCTCTCTTCGCGATAACCCAGAGGAACTGGATCATTTGCGACAGTTGTTAGCAACCGTTACCAAGCATTTTGAAGGTTCCAACAACGATACCGTGGCGTATGAGTTACATAAGACACTTAACACTATTTACGACTACCAGATTAATGCGTCAGATAGTGCCTCTCAGTTTGATCCGATTCTGATGGAGATCATGGCTGAGCTGGAAGCTGCGTGGATCGGTTACGAAAAAAGCCGTCTTCCGGCGGAAGAAATACCCGTTGAACCGAAAGCATTCGCTCGTTGGTTAAAAACTTACATTCTAGAGCATCCTTCCTCTAATCATCCTATTTATGGTTATTTGTCAGATGAAGGTAGTTTTAAAGAGATGTCTTACTTCTTTTCCCAGGAAGTGACGATTGATCCGCGTTTTGATGACCTGATTGCCCTTATGCAAGTGGGAGTTGAAAATCCCGGTATAAAAATGGAACTTGCCAGTAATTTCTGGGATGAAATGGGTAATGGTAAACCGGAAGAAGTGCACACCAAAATGTTTGCCAGTTTGTACGATGAATTGGAAATATTTGGCGAGAACGAAAAGTTCCTCGATGTATTAGGCCGTGCTTCCTGGCAGGCGTTGGCATGTGGCAATACGTTAATGTACTCCGTGTTACACAGAAAAAATCTTAACCTTGGTTTAGGTGCCCTGGGAACCGTTGAAATTATTTCTCCCTATCGTTTTTCCTTGCTCACCAAAGGTTTTAAGCGTCTTGGTCTTTCAGAAAAAGCATCTGAATACCACATTACTCATATCTCTATTGATGCTCGTCACGGTAACGGATGGTTAACTAATGCCATTACTCCGACAGTGGCAGAAAGTGAGGAAGCCCGTCATGAAATTTTCTTCGGTGCGATGTTGCGCATGAATACCTCTATGGACTACTGCCGCTTTATCGAAAGTCAATTTAAACAAGGGCTGCAATAGCCCTTAGTTTTTTGGTTAAACCGTTTACTACATGGAGACGATGCCATGACTGCACCGTTTTATATTATTGTCGGCGATGATTATCGCGGCTTCTCTGATGAAGACAAAGCATTTGTTTTGTCAGATTTTTACGAAAAAATGTTAAAAAATCAGGGCTGGCCGGAAACAAATGCCAAAGTTGTTCTTGGGCAAGGCGTGAGTTATCACGACAGAGAATTTTTGAGCCACACGTTAAAAAAACGTGGAGTGGATAATTTTTATCCTTTACCGGAAGTTGCGCCACTAGACGTGACCCATAAACGATCTCAGGAAAATGTACTGATTTCCAAACCAGAAAAGTTCTCTCAATATCGGTATAGATTTGATCTTTCCATTACCGATAAAGTGGATCGTTTATCTGACCATGTGACCGGCAAACATGTCGGGGCTATGTTGTTGATGGAAGCATCGAGACAGGCAACGATTGCCGTTTTGGAAGACGAATATTGTTCGACTGCCGAAGTGGATTACGGGCTCATTCTGGATCGTTTTGATAGCCAGTTTAACGGCTACTTATTCCCTTTGCCTTGTACTTTGGATACCAGTATCGAGGAATTACGTTCGTCTTCGAAAAACATCACTGTGATTGTTAAGACAACTGTTTCTCAATGTGGAACCGTGATCGCCAATATTAACCTGGATGTGACTTTGTGTATTACCAAAGTGTTGGACAAAATTGAAGCGAGAAAAGCACAAGGTGTAGTGAAAGATCTGGAGCAGAGTTTTGCTCAGTCTGACGCTCAGCAATTACATATTGCTTGATTCCAGCGAGAATAATCATGTACAGAGATGATGCAGTATTAATTGTCGGGGCGGGGCCAGTTGGCCTTACCCTGGCGAACGATCTGGCGCGACGCGGCGTACCCTATAAAATCGTTGATTCCAAAGCCGGACCAACGGAAGACAGTAAAGGTCTGGCAATAAATATTAGCAGCCAATACGGTTTGCAGTTGGCTGGCCTGGGTAGAAGTATTGGTAGAGAAGGGCAATCGATTTCTCGCCTGAATCTGCATTGGCAAGGTAAACGCTATTCGTCAATTAATTTTAGTTGGTTGCCCTTCGATATCCAGTCGCTTATTACGCAACCTCAATCGGTTACGGAAAATGAGTTGCTAGAACAGCTTCAATTGGCTGGCAAAGGTGCAGTAGCCTGGGGTGAAGAAGTTGTTCATATCGAGGAGCAGGAAAACTCGGTGCTGGCGACACTAAAACGTCTGGATGGAGAAACCTATACCGAGTCATACAAATACTTGGTGGGGTGTGATGGCAAACGAAGCTTAACCCGTGAACATATACAACCTGATTTTTCGGGTGTCGATTACGATATGTTTTTTGTGTTGGGTGATTATGAATTATCTCTGCCTTATGACAATAATGAAGTTCAGTACTATATCTACCCGGATACGTTTTTTATCTTAATTCCGATTGGTCAGGATCTATGGCGAATCGTGGTGAAGTACGACGGTGAACTACCTGAATCAAAAGTATCGTCATCAGAAATCAGCAGCATACTTCAAACCTACCTCAATCCGGAAATTGTTCTGGCTGAACCTAAATGGATATCACGGGCACCGTTTTATAATCGTGTAGCCAGTTCTATCCAATCTAACAGAGTGTTTATCGCCGGTGATGCGGCGCATTTGTTCAGCCCTATTGGTGGAACTGGAATGAATACGGGTATTCAGGATGCCTTGAATTTGGGATGGAAGCTGGCATTTGTACATCATCAAATGGCTCCTGAATCGTGTTTGAACTCATATAACGAGGAACGTCAGCCTGCAATTAAACAGGCAGCAGATTTATCCGATTTATCAACGCAGTTAATTACGCGAACGATAACAGAACATTCGATTATTGATCAGCTCGCGCCTGAACAGGGTAACCGAAAAATTCAAAGTCGGATTTTGCCTTATTTGCATTCCGGTTTGGCACAGAAAATACAACTGGCTAACTCATCGGATGAGCATGATGCAGAACCTGATATCGGCAAGCTTAGCCCAAGGGTTTTTGCTTTGCTTGATGAAGGTAAGATCGATTATCTACAGAAGAACAGTTATTGGTGTTTCATTAATCTTGAATTGCTACACGGGCACGAAGAGCATCTGAATCACTTCTTATTTGAGCTGGAGGAAGATATGCATATAGGACGAGTACAGCTTGTTCCTTATTGTTTTAAATCTGCAGTTCAATCTAAAAGCAATGCTTTGGTCTCTTTTCCTCACATTGAAATAGAAAAAATGTCTTGTTCAGACGATGAGTTATCGCTCGTCGAATTGGTTCGTCCGGATGGTTTGACTCAGTTACTTAGTAATCAACTGGATGCAAAACAGGTTCGTCACTTGGTTTTTGGCTCCGAATTATTTAATCATCCATCAGCAGTGCAGGAGAATGATTATGAAGTCCTATACTAAATCCATTCAAGGAATTGAAACAGAATTTCTTGTTTCGGAAGGAGCAGGAGATCCTGTTTTCTTTTTTCACGGTAATTCCAGTGGTGCTGATGCCTACACTGACCTATTACAGTCAGAAGTTGGGGAAAAATACCAATTGGTTTCGGTGAGTTTACCTGGACACGGGAAAACCGATTTACCTGAACAGTATCGACAAGAATTCAGTATTGCCGATATCGGCGCATTTACGGTCGATGTTATTAAAGACTATAACCCAGACCGGTATTTACTGGTTGGCCAGAGTTTGGGAGGGCATGCGTTATTGGAATCCCTTCCACAACACACTAAAGCTGCTGGCCTGTGTTTGATTTCTGCGCCACCTTTCTCTCTGAATACGATTGGTGATGCTTTTTTGGAAG
Source organism: Teredinibacter sp. KSP-S5-2 (assembly GCF_032773895.1). NCBI lineage: Bacteria > Pseudomonadati > Pseudomonadota > Gammaproteobacteria > Cellvibrionales > Cellvibrionaceae > Teredinibacter > Teredinibacter sp. KSP-S5-2. Next base: position 1,253,076 of record NZ_CP120416.1, read on the forward strand.
ATCCAACGGGCGGCTTACTGTTTCAAAATGTGTTAACTGACGATGAGGTTAAAACATTTGCTCGTGCTTTCGTCTCTCATGATTCAGCTGAGAGTATGCTTTCGCTCATGCAATCCATCCGGGAAACAGACGGTGTATTTCGTTCTGCATTGGGACAAAGTCTGGCCAATGGCAAAGTTCTGGATGAAATCCAATTGTTAAAGGAATTTAAACGGCCAACCTGGATATTGCAGGGGCTGGAAGATCAGTTTATCGCTAAAGACTATTATCAGGCGCTGGCCGGGTATGGCCTTTCCGTTGAGTTAAAACCTTTTGTGAATACCGGTCATGCAATTCAGTTGGATTCGGCCGTTTTATTTGCAACAACAATTGAGCATTTTATTCTGCGTTGTTTCTCTTCGAACGATGAATCCATGCAACCCAATGTTGAGGTGGAATATGAGCACTAAGCTACGAGCGGCATTTTTTGATGTCGATGGTACATTAATTTCGATAAAGAGTTTAATTAGTTTCGCTCGTTATTTGGAAGGTCATGTCCCCGAATCGAATAAAGTCTGTTCTTTGACACTATTTAATGATCAGTTAATCGACAAATTACGTAATGATGTAGCTCGGGATGATTTAAATCGTCATTATTTTTCATTGTATAAACAGTTTACGATTGCTCAAATTCGTGAGTTGGCAAAAAACTGGTTTGATGAAGTTGAAAGTGACGACGATTTCTATATTGCTGAAACATTACAGGAATTGATTCGGTTAAAAGATGAAGGCTATCGTGTCGTATTTGTGACCGGTTCGTTTCAACCGTTGGTACAGGAAATGGTGGAGAAATTTTCTGTTGATCATGTTTTGTGCACTACACCAGAAATTGTTGACGATACCTATACAGGTGAGTTAATTGGCCAGCCTTGTATCGGTGAGACAAAGCGAACCAAAATGCTGAGGTATGCAATAGAGCACGATATTGATCTTGAAAATAGTTGGGCGTTTTGTGATGATGATACGGATATCCCAATGCTTCAGACTGTCGGTAACGGTGTAAGAATTAACGCCGCAGCCTGATTTTCCCACAATCATTAACGTTCAGGACATATTTCATGGGCCAGCAGTTTCCGGCAATTAAAGAAAAGCATAAAGCGTTTATTGAACAGCAAAAAATCTTTTTTGTTGGTACCGCTGCGGATGATGGACGAGTGAATGTGTCGCCCAAAGGCATGGATAGTTTTCGCGTTATTAATGAGAACCGGGTTATTTGGTTGAATGTTACCGGCAGTGGTAATGAAACTGCCGCCCATGTTCAGGTTAATCCTCGTATGACCATTATGTTTAATGCATACGAGGGTAACCCGGTTATTATGCGGCTTTACGGCCAAGCCAGGGCTGTTCATCAGAATGATCCAGAGTGGGAAGAGCTGTATTCACAATTTAATCCGATTCCCGGTGCCCGCCAAATTTTCGATATGCAGGTTGATATGGTGCAGACATCATGCGGTATGTCTGTGCCGTATTTTGATTATGTTGGTGAGCGCGAACTATTAAATGAATGGGCCGAAAAGCAGGGCGAAGAAGGCATCAAGAAATACTGGGCCAAGAAAAATCAAACGAGTATTGATGGGTTTGAAACACATATTCTGGAAAAGAATACGTAACCGCTGTTTTTCCTTTTTATCCAATCTAATTTTCCGAAAACTGTTTGCCGGTGAGTGAGTTATAGCCGGCTTACGTTTTTTGGTTGTTCATTGTGTGCTGCAGCATTTACTGTGCCTCAGTCATATACCACAGCTCTTTTCGGTTCCCCTTACTGCTACCCTTTTCTCGGGGGCATGGCCTTGCTTCAATTCATTTCTTGTCGTATTTTGTTTTCGGCTTTGAGATAGAAGCAGGAAAACCGGAATAAACATGATTCGCGGGCAGTTTATATACAGCAGGTGGTAGTTTGTGACCTAAAAGCTTTGCTCATCTACCTTCATGTATTACAATCAAATTATAATTGATTAGATGGTTTAGAATATGGAATCGAAAACAGCCCGCTTTACTGTTCTTCTTGATCCGCGAAAGAAAAAAGCTTTTGAAGAGCTTTGTGCGGCTCAGGACCTCACGCCTTCCCAAGTGACAAGGCAACTGATTCGCGAGTATTTGGAAAAACACGGTGTAAGTTACACCAGTGACACCATTACCAATCCCCAGGTTAAGTAATTACTTTTCTTCGCTATTCTGTTTACTCTCTGTATTAAGGAAGTTCTCTTTGCTTTGTGCGAGCACCTTTGTCAGTATGGCGCTCGTGTGATCGGGTGATACTTGTGAGCTCGCCAGGGCATCAGTCTGAGACTGAGACAGAGCTGAGCAATACGCATCTTCGAATGTTTCGAAGTTATTTTCATTTCCTATCAGATCAGTAATGCCGGCTTTTTTCAATTTCCGGTTAACTCGACGATTTGCCCCGGAAAGCATCACTGTGACGTGACGTTTTTGCAGTTCCTGAATAACTTCTTCTAAGGTTTGCAGCCCGGTGATATCGATAAAGGGCACCCACTTCAGTCGGATGATCAGATATTTCGGGTCTGTGTGTGTGCCGGCCAAAGCACGTTCAAAATTTTCTACGGCACCGAAGAAAAACGGCCCTTCCACGGTAAAAACCAGTACATCAGATGGAAGTTCAACAACACCCTTATGGGAAAACTCCTGAGAGAGCTCTTGTACGGTTGCCTGCCGGACTTCAACGTTGGTTGCCATTCTATTTAGAAAATGTAGCGTAGCCAGAATAACGCCAATATTTACTGCAATAACCAGGTCAGCAAAAATAGTGAGAAAAAATGTAATCAACAAAATGGCAACGTCTGCCTTGGGCGCGCGCCGGATCATTTTTACAAAGTGTTTTGCCTCACTCATATTCCAGGCAACGACAAATAGAATAGCTGAAAGAACCGCAAGGGGGATGTGTGCTGCTAACGGAGCCAACAACAGTAGCGTTGCGAGTAGGGTAATGGAGTGAACAATCCCGGATACCGGGCTTGTACCGCCGTTTCGAATATTGGTTGCTGTTCTGGCGATTGCACCTGTAGCGGCAAAACCGCCAAAGAGCGGGGCGGCAATATTGGCTAAGCCCTGCCCGATAAGTTCCTGATTGGAGTTGTGACGTGTACCGGTCATACCGTCAGCGACCACGGCAGATAACAGGGATTCAATGGCTCCCAACATGGCGATGGTAAAGGCCGGACCAATTAAGGTAATGATTTCATTCCAATGCAGTCCGGGTGGTTGAAATGATGGCAATGCCTGGGGAATGCCTCCAAATGCAGAACCAATGGTTTTGACGTGGTCAAACTGAAAAAAGTATTGCAGCAGAGTAATTAACACCAAGGCGACCAGTGGTCCGGGGATTTTCCTGATGCCAGGTATACGTGGACTGAAGACAACAATGGCGAGAGAGGTAAATGCCAGCAGTGTTGTTGGAATGTGAAGCAGCGGTAGCAACTGCACTAGTTTTACAAACTTGCTATGGAAGTGTTGGCCGCTTACCGCAGGTAAACCGAAAAAGTCCTGCCATTGGCCAACCCAGATAATGACGCCGATCCCGGCAGTGAAGCCCAGGATGACCGGAGCGGGAATAAATTTAATCATTTTTCCCATTTTTGCCAGACCAAAAAGCAGTAGAATGACCCCCGCCATAAAGGTGGCAACTTGCAGCCCCTGAATGCCATGTTCCGCGGTGATACCTGAGAGTACTACAACAAAAGCGCCAGTGGGCCCTGCGATTTGTAAACGGCTTCCGCCAATGATGGAAACGGTGAAACCGGCAATAATTGCAGTGTAGAGCCCTTGCTCCGGTTTGGCTCCTGATGCGATGGCAAATGCCATTGCCAGTGGTAGTGCAACAACGCCAACGATGACACCTGATATTACATTATTTACCCAGTTGCCACGTTTGAGTAAACCCGCAGTATGCGCTTCTTTCAGGGCGATCATTGATAGCATTGAACCTTTCTAGAATATTACAATGCCATTATAATCGCGTTCTAATTGTTTACAATCTCATTCCGGCCATGTTTTGAGTGAGAATAAGTATTCGCGCTGCTATATCTACTAACTAAGAGGTTTTTCATGAGCGACTCCATCCCACCCTGTCCGAAGTGTCAGTCAGAGTATGGTTATCAGGACCAGAATCTGATTATTTGCCCTGAATGTGGTCATGAATGGGATCCTGAACAGGCTATAGTTGAAGATGGCTTGGTCATCAAAGATGCAAACGGTACCCAGTTGCAAGCAGGGGACAAGGTTACATTGATTAAGGATCTAAAAGTAAAAGGTTCATCGACCGTATTAAAAATCGGTTCCAAAGCCGTTATCAAGCGGTTAGTCGAGGGCGACCATGACCTCGATTGCAAAGTTGATCGTATGGGAGACATGATGTTGAAGTCTCAGTTTGTTAAGAAAGCCTGACTGAGGCGTCTATTCTGCCTTTATTTACACCTCTTTTTTCCTATAACCATAACTTTAATTATTAACGGAGGAGCGTGTGGTTGAGTTAACCAATAGTATGCTCGTGTCAGGTGCCATCCTGTTATTTACATTTATAGGCATATTCACTGAGCATTTACACGGTATTGAACGTGCGAAATTCGCTATGGCTGGTGCCGGTGCGATTATTATAGCTGGCCAGTTCCTCGGGTTTTACTCCCCGGAACTTGCGCTCGAAGCAATTGATTGGAATGTGGTGTTTCTACTCGCCATTATGATGGTGATTGTCTCCATCATGATCAGCACCGGTGGTTTTGAGCACTTAGCTCAATATCTGGCAAGGCTGAGTGGTGGGTCGCAATTTCGCCTGATTGTTTTACTGGGTACCGCCGTAACGGTTATCTCCTTATTACTGGACAACGTTACCACGGTTATCATTTTCGGCCCGTTGATCATTATGATCTGCCAGAAAATGGGTGTCTCCCCTATACCTTATTTACTCGCTGCGGCATTGCTGTCGGATACCGGTGGTGTGGCAACACTTGTTGGTGACCCGCCGAATATGATGATCGGCTCTGCGGCGAATATCGATTTTAATACCTTCTTTATTCATATGGGACCACCGGTTCTTTTAGCCTGGGTGGGTATTTTATTTGGTATGAAGGTGTTGTTTGCCAAGGAACTGGGTGCGCGTGTTGAGCACGAGTTTGATGAAGTTGTCGATTACAAAAACAAGAAGCTTTGGCATAAATCGTTATTTGTAATGGCGGTGATGGTGTTTCTGTTTGTCATTCATCATCACATTGGTTGGGAACCCTGGTTGGTTGCCGCGGCTTGTTTAACGTTGCTGGTGTTTGTTAGTCGTCATATTGAAATGGAAGAAGTGACCGGGGATATAGAAACGCCTTTGCTTATCTTCTTTATTTCGCTGTTTATTGTTATCGGTGGTGTAGAAAAGTCCGGTCTGCTTGAAGTCGCTGGGGAATTCTTTAAACCGGTGATTTTAGAGCATCCGTTGATGGCCGCGCTGCTCTTATTATGGGTGGCGGCAATTTCATCCGCGCTTATCGATAACATTCCTTTTACTGCAGCGATGATTCCGGTTTTAGCCGGGTTGCAGAATGAAGGTGTCAATGTGAGTGTCATGTGGTGGGCCCTTGCAATGGGCGTTGGTATGGGCGGTAACGGTTCTCATATCGGCTCAACCGCGAACGTGTACATCGTGACAATTTCCGAGCGTTTAGCCAGGGAAACCGGTAACCCGAGTTTGGCCATTACACCGGGCATCTGGTTCAGAAAAGGCACGCCGGCAATGTTAATTACCCTGGTGTTATGTAGCCTGTTTATTTGGCTGGGTTATGACTTCCTGTACGTAGAAAGCCTTTAATTATCTAAGAAACTGATTCGCATGCCAGGGAAGGTGGGCGAATATCAATAAGCCATTCCAATTTTAGGTTGTTAGGTGAACGTCCAGCGGCTTAAATCAATCCATATTCAATCGCTTTCAATACTGCGCGTGTCCGATCGCGAACCTGAAGTTTTGCCAGAATAAACGACATACTGTTTCGTACTGTACCCACGGATTTATGTATTGCATGGGCAATTTCATTATTCGAATAGCCTGCTGCAACCAAACGTAATATCTGAATTTCCCCTTGGGTTAATGGTTCTATCTGAGTGTCTTGCAGTGTGTTTGTATTTTCCAGTTGCTGAGTAACTCGTGTAGCTGCAGCTGGGTGAGTCCAATGACCCCCAGCGGCTACAGTATCAATCGCATTCATCAGGTTTTCGAGGCTGACGTCCTTGCGTAAATAGCCTCTAGCCCCCAGTTCCATGCAGCGAATGACCAAATCATGTTCATCAAAAGTGGTTAAAATTAAAGTCGGTAGCTGGATGTCATTACTGTGCAGATATTCCAACACGTCAATACCGTTCATTATTGGCATACGAATATCGAGAAGCATAATATCCGGTATATGTTTGCCAATATAATGTATCGCCTGCTGCCCATCTTCTGCCTGTGCCACTACATCAATTTGATTGTTCAGTTGCAACAGGCTGCATATACCTTGCCTTACTAAATTTTGATCGTCGACCAGAAGGAGTTTAATTGTCATGATCTGGTCTCATCTTCAGGTAGTTGTACTATGAGTTCAAACCCTTGTTCATGATTGTGGAAGCGCAGTTGTCCGCCCAGGTTTTTCACTCGCTCTGCCATACCTTTCAAACCGTTGCCAGGAATAATGTCAGTGTTGGATTTGCCATTGTCATAAATGTTGAGAAGCGGGCCTTGTTTGTTGGTGAGTGAAATGGAGCACTGGCTTGCTTGAGCGTGTTTTATAACGTTGGTCAGGGCTTCTTGTACGCAACGAAACAGTACTTCGGTTTGTCGAGAGTCTGTGGGGTGGTGGTCAATAACTAAATTCACATCCAGGTTGGGAATATCCTGCGTGAGCGTGTGCAGGGCTTCGGAGAGTTGCCAATCTTTTTGCTGGCGAATTTCCGATACGGCTTCGCGCACATCGCTGAGTAAAAGGTGACTGATCGCGCGTGCCTGTTGAATATGTGTCTTGGCGGTATCTCCCTCTACGTGGTTTGCAACTTCCAGTTGTAAGCTCAGGGCGGTGAGATGATGGCCTATTGCATCATGCAAATCGCGGGCGATGCGCAGTCGTTCGTCACGTTTGGATGCAGAACTCAATAACATTTGTGTTGCTTTTAGTTCTCGAACCAGCTGACGGGACTCTTCTTTTGCCTGTCGCTCTGCCAAAAATCGTGTGCATATGAGTAACGCAAACAAATTAAATAAACTATAAAGCAGGACGTTTTCGAATACGTGAGGAAAGTGGTGGATTTGGCTATCAATTATTCCGCCGATAATGGGAATAATTATCGCGATAGCACAGGCGTATCGTGGCCGGAAGAATTCCGGAGTTTGTGACACTACAATAATTGCAAGAATAGCGACGTAGCTAAAATAAAATTGCAGAGACAATGCGAATACAGATAAACAGGAAATGGCCAGGCCCGTTAGACGGAATTTTTGCGGCAGTCGGGTGTTGAATTCCCCGTACGACAACACGTACCCAACCATAAAGGCAACCAATAGTAGCGCGCATAGAATAAGGTTGGGCATGTTCATTGTTGGCATGTCGATATTGCCCATGGAAGACTGAATATCACCAGCGATCCAGGTTCGGCCAAGCAGCAATATAACCCCTAACCAGGTCAAAAATGCCAAATACAATTCTACACGTTGTTGTCGTATCCAATTCATAGGGTTATTGTTTCACAGTTTCTCTCTTCTCCCTATAGACAAATGTCACGATCGTTCGGGGTTATATGTAACGGGCAAAGTACCGTGTTGAATCGTGGCTTATGATACCTGTGATTGTAGGCCGCTCCCTCTAGCCTGCATGTCTCAATTGTTGGGGAGTGAAGATATGTTTAATCATATAAATACGCAGGGGTAAATCTGCTTTTCCCGATTAATCAACGATGGTCTGTGATGAGTAAGGTAAAATATACCAAACTGGATAAGCCAGTTGGAGAATGCCCTCTAATAGGGAATGATAAGCAGGAAAATTATGTTTGGAAAATTGCTTATGCCCTATGATTCTAGATCGGCATTTTTCTCTGAAAATCTAGGTTAATTCTTTGGGATATTGCTGCTTAAGATGTCGCCATTGTTCAACTTGTTTTTGTTCGCCAATTTTTTTAGTTAGTTTTTGCCAGGTAAATTCTGCGTAAGCCAAGGCGTCTTTCGCGCTGATATTTTTGTTGTAAGCCTCTACTATCGATCTCTGCAGCACATTCATGTACTGCCCCTGGCCTTCTATGTATAGATCTGGAATGGCTTTCTTCATGGTTTCCCTGTGAACGTTAAGAAACTCATTTGAATACATTCGCTGTATTTCCGGATTGTTATAGTGCTCTTTCCTAAAAGGGTCAAAGAAACCATTTTCTATTACTGCCAATGTGGATTGCTTGGGTAATACAGAAAACAAACAGAATAAATAAGACAGTTCCGGATATTTGCTTTGACTGGAAACTACATAGTTCCATCCCCAGTTAAAATAAGCTACTTCCGGCGTGGATGAATAGAGCATATTGCCGCGAATTTTTGACTCCGATGAATTGAGATATTTCTGTGTGCCACCCCAGCCGATATTCGCGTAACACCTACCTTCTGAATACAGTTTCCAGTTATCCACTAATCCATTGCCGGCCACGGAGGGGTGTTGATATTTGGATGCTGCCAATAATTCTTCTAATGCTTCAATGCCAGGTTCGTTATTTATGTTAGGGGTCATATCATCCTTAAATGGAAGTTGTTTTTTTGCGTGAAAACGAATCCACCATTCCCAAACCATATAACGAGCAATTCGAAACATTGCGCCGCCATACTTTTGTTTTTCGCTATTGTGAAAAAAGGCCATTTGCTGATCGAGTTCTTGCCAGGTATTGGGGATATCCAGCTTTTTTCCGTATGTTTGTTCGTAGTCTGTAACTCGTATCTTATCCTGTAAGAAGGATTTGTTATAAAACATCAGATAGATGTCACCATCTGTTTGATAACCATATTTTTTACCTTTGTATTTATCTCCCAGATCATAAAGCGAAGACGTGTAACCTAGTTGAGGCTCGTATTGTTCTGCGTAGTCACTGATGTCCAACAGGGCATTTGCTTCAACCAGATCAGGAATGCCAAATGTAGCGGGTAATCCTATGTCGAAGCTGTGTTTGTGACCTAAACTTTCAAGTAATATCTTGGTGTTTATGTCGTCGACGGATGCTTTGATGAAATTAAAATTGATGTCAGTGATTTGAGAAAAGGCTTTCGTTACGGGTAAAAGGTTGGGAAGGCTGCCGTCAGGATACAGTATTGTGAGAGTGGTGTGTTTATTGGTATGTGCCTTGGTGATCGCACTCTTCAGAACCCGTGAAACTTCTGCTGATGCGAACAGAGGTGAAAGATAGAGTGAGCCGATGGCACTTGTCTTTAAAAAGTGGCGTCTGCTAATGTTCACACAAGACCTCTTTTGCATGGAGTCGGTTTTGATAGCCTAGCACATAGGGTTATATCTATCGGATGTTCAAATTAGAAGCTGTGTGAACAATATGGAGTTGTAATCGTTATTAGAAGTTGAAGTAGAGCTGAAATTCGAATATCTGGGAGAGCAAGTTTAAATAACCTTAATCCAGTTCTGTAAGCAGAGCTTAATTGGTATTGAATGTGGAATAATGACTAAACTATGCTAGCCTGGCCGCCATTTAATTTTAACTTATCCCGCAAACTTCTTGTTGGTATTTCCTTTGTTTCTGTGTTGGCCCTGCTGTCGATTGCTTTTTCCCTTGATGGTTTAAGTCAGGCGCAAAGAGAGCAGAAAAAACTGATTGATCAAACCCTGCCTGTTTTAAAAATCTCCCGTTCCATTGCCTACCTTATAAATAAGCTGATTCTGGATGCGGAATTTCTAATTGAAATAAATGATCCCGAAAAGTTTGCTGCGCGGATTGATGAGTTGTCTCAATCGGAAGAGTTAGTGGAGGAGAAGGTTTCTGATTTGTACCGCATTGAAGAAAACTTTGTTGTGAATAGTCTTGTGTCCGACATGGAGAAAATAAAACAAAATGTGGGGAAGATAAAGAATATTGTTCTTGATGAAAAGGTTCGGGCTGTTGAAGAGGTAAAGCGTAATCAGCAAGAAGTTGAATCGACATTAAGGGAATATAAGCAATTGATAGTGTCGAATACGATGCGAGTTCCTCCTCTGTCGGAAAAGGATTATTCCGAGATCGTTAGATTGCAACAATATGTTTCAGGTATAGATACGGAAATATCTCGCTATTCCTATAATGATTCTATTGATTTTATCAATAAACGCAAACACGAGTGTTTGGCGATGGTGAGGGCTGTTACTGATATCCTCACTATCATTGAAAATGAGAGCGTAAAGGATAGTTTCGCGGCACTTACTGAAACCTTGTTGGATCAGGTGGTGGCAGACGGAAAATTTTTCTCATCTGCCGTATTTCTGGCTGAATATAACGAATTATTAACAACAATTCTAAAAGATAATACTGGTTTGAATGAGAGCGTTCGAGTTTCTCTGGATGAGTTGTTGAGGGTGTCGAATTATCGAGTGTCCGATGATCTGGATCGTTTTAAGCGAGTTCTGGATGATAGGCGGAATATACTTTTTTCTCTTCTGATCTTTATGGTGGTCTTTATCATCATATTTGTTTTCTATTTTGTGATTCCACAAATTACCAATCGATTAAATCGATTAGCGTTTAGTACGCGACAGATAATGAAGGGGAATCTGAATGAAAATATATCAGTGAGTGGGAGCGATGAAATATCCCGCATGTTACAGGCGCTAGAAGAATTGCGTCTTGTTCTTAAAAAGAACGAATCCTTAAATAAGGATAACGAAGAATATAACGAGAGAATGACGCTGGCTCTGGATGCTGAGGGAATGGGGGTTTGGGAATTGAGCTTAAGGTCAAATGCTTTGCTTTGGGATAAACGCATGCATGATTTGTATATGCGGAGTTTTTCCACTGATGAATCACTGCAGGTGGTAGATTTTGATGACTGGATGTTATATCTACCTGAGAAAAGAAGAGAGGAGTATAAACAACAATTACATGAGTCAGTGAAGAAAAGAGAAAAATTTGTTTGTGAGCATGAGATTGTTCTTTCTCCAGAGGTGCGACGTTATGTACGCACTATTGCATCAATAATAACCAAAAATGGTATTGCCGAGCGTGCTGTAGGTGTAAGTTATGATATTACGGATAGATATCTGTCTAATGTCCAGTTGATTGAAGCAAAAAATCAAGCGGAAAATGCGACAAAAACAAAAAGTGAATTTCTTGCCAATATGAGCCATGAAATACGAACTCCGATGAATGGGGTTTTGGGTATGCTGAATATTGCAATGAAAAATGTTACTGACTTTGAGCAAACTAAAAGGTTGGAGTTGGCATACAGTAGCGCGAACTCTTTACTTGGCATTATTAACGATATTTTGGATTTTTCCAAAATTGAAGCCGGTAGGATGGAGCTGGAACTCATAGAGTTTAGCTTAATGGAGTTAATTAGTGAGTTGGCAAAAAGTCTTTCGGCTATTGCTTACGAGAAAGGTATAAGCATTGTGGTTGATTTATCCGAAGTAAAACGCAATGCTGTGATTGGTGACCCCGTTCGCGTGCGACAGATTTTGAATAACCTGCTGAGCAACGCTATTAAGTTTACTTCCGTGGGTGAGATTAATATAAAAGCAAAACTAACTCTGGATGATGATAAAAAATATAAATTTGAGTGCTGGATAATAGACAGTGGAATAGGGATTGACCCGGATAAAATTTCTTCGTTGTTTAACCCGTTTTCCCAGGCCGACACCTCCACTACACGTAACTTTGGTGGTACGGGGTTAGGCTTGGCTATTGTCAGTCAGCTATGCGAGTTGATGGAAGGAGATATTATAGTCTGTTCGATACCCGCTGGTGGTAGTACGTTTAAGTTTACCATTAACCTGCAACAGCCTCGGTTTACTTCTGAAGCACCGGTTATCGATTGCAGTAGTGTTAGTGCATTGATTCTTGATCAACACGTTTCCAGCCGAAATACTATTCGCCGGCAAATAGAATCTTGGGGAATAAGTGTTAATGCGTGTTCAATTGAACAGTATCTTCAATCGAACAAGTTGCGAACAGTTTTAGACCATTATGATGTGATTTTTATTGACCAGGCTGTATTTTCTTTTGCTGAAAACAAATTCTTTGCGGAGATTGATAAAGAGAAATCATTAGGCGATGCTAAGCGAGTTCTTATCTGCGATTGTATCGGTAGTGCAGACCATCTCAACTTGAACGATTTTGCTATTGACTCAACTATTTCCAGACCGGTTACCCAATCGGATCTGTTTGATATTTTTGCTCCACTTGCTCATAACCGGGATCAGATTCTTTCGCATGATGTAGTCGGAGGAAAGGTCAAAGCCAGTCACACTACACCACTATTCACTAAAGAAACCCGGGTTTTACTTGTGGAAGACAATGCGGTAAACCGTGCGGTGGCCAACGATATATTGAATGATATCGGTCTTCAGGTTGCCAATGCTGCAAACGGGGCAGAAGCCATTTCCATGCTGCAATCCACCTATGGGTGCGAATACGATTTAATCCTTATGGATTGTCAGATGCCTGAGATGGATGGTTATCAGGCATCCAGGGCAATCCGTTCGGGATTGGCTGGTGATCACTATAAAAATACGGTAATCATAGCCTTGACGGCGAATGCCATGATTGGAGACCGGGAAAAATGTTTGAACAGTGGCATGAACGATTACGTAACAAAACCGATTAACCCCGATATGCTGATAGAAAAAATTGAAAACTACATTCGTGGTGGTGATGTTGTGCAATATCCAGAGGCTATTGACCATACGGAAGAACAGCTTTCTTTTGACGTATGGGATCGGGATGTATTAAGCCGCCGGGTAAAAGGAAAAGAAGAGCGGGTACAAAGATTGATTACGCTGTATCTGGAACAAAAAAACAAACGAGATGAGTTTCTAAAAAGAGCTTCATCTGGTGATGCGGATATTAATGATATTGCAGATTTTGCACATTCCGTTAAAGGCAGTGCGGGCAATTTGGGGTGTAATAAACTATTTCATTTGGCCGAAGTTCTTGAGATTAAAGCTCGTGAAGAGGAAGAGGCGGAAGTCGATGTGCTTATGAAAGGCTTTCGCGAAGCAATAGCTGAAGTAGACGTGACTTTTTCCTCCTATCTAAAAGGCAGTACCGCTACAAGCCCTCAGCCTTCATGGGACACTTTCTTATAAGCTTATTCTTTTTGACTAAATGATAGTCATTTTCTGTGTTTGATTATTGTTTAAGGCATGTCCGAAGAGTTTTTTATTAAGATAATACGGGTCAATCAAAGGATTAGCTTGCACTGGCATAATTTGGCCAGCAGTGGCAATTCGAGAGACTTGTCATAACACAGCTTATTGGGTACTTACTTTTGAGACATCGCCGACACTCTAGGTGACAGTTGATTTACGAGTTCATTATTCTCTGTTAAAAGGAACGGTTAGTAATGCTGGCTCGCAACAGCTTTCTCACTTCGTGTTTATCTAACTAAAGGTGGGGAGTTTGTCATGCAAATTATAAAAATATGGAGTGCGAATGCGTCTAATACAAATTCTATGTAGCTTCCTGTTGGGGGTTACCATTTCATCCTATGGGGGAGCTTCAGAAGAGACTATGAAGCTTGAGGTAATTGATCCCTACGTTGAATTACATACGGGGCCAGGTAAGGGGTACCCGGTGTTTTTCGTTATTGAGCAAGGGGAATCAATTGACGTTTTAACTCGCCGTCCGGGTTGGTATGAAGTCCGAGCGGAAAACGGTAAAGTCGGTTGGACCAGTTCGTCGCAGATTTCCCGTACTTTACAGGCAACAGGAGAACCTGCTGACCTGCCAGAGGTGGGATACGGTGACTACCTGAAAAGTAAAATGCGTGTCGGGTTTACTGCAGGTGAGTTTATCGATGGTGAATTGGATGGAGCGGAGACCTTCAGTCTTGCGTTTGGCTACCGGCCCCTGAGTTGGCTGGTTGGCGAAATCGAATATGGCGAGTTCTACGGTTCAGAGATTCGCGGCGACTTCTATGGTGCGAACCTGTTGGTTGAACCTTATTCCAAGTGGATGTTTTCGCCGGTGGTTTTGTTTGGCGGTGGTGTCATGTCTTTTAACTCGCAGCCTGAAGTTGTTCCTGTAGCCATCGATGATTCGGATTACACGAACTATGGTTTGGGGCTGAATTACTACTTGGGGCGTAACTTTGTGGTTCGCATGGAGTATCGTTCTTATTCGGTGTCTATCGATAAGGCCGACGAAAATCCAGAGTCAACTGATAATAATGAGAGATTAGCTACATGGAAAATTGGGTTCAACACATTCTTTTAGTATTGCGTACCGCAATCTTACTTTCCTTTGTGGCAGGCCCGGCCATGGCCGCAGAGGGTGAAAACAAAGCAACAGCCTCCGCTATTGATAGCGAATTTTTCGATGTTGGCTTCACAGCTGGCGTGGTTAACATTGAAGACTTCGGTAGCGAGTTCATTGCTGGAATCAATGCAACCTTTAACGCATCAGAGAAGTATTTCTTGCAGTTTAACTGGATGCAGGCAGATGTATCAGATTCTGCATATGAAGAAAGCCAAGGCTCTTTTTATAGTGGTGACGATCGCACTTTTACTCACTACGATGTGCTGCTTGGATACAACGTGTTGCAGGGGGAAATTTTTACCTCGGAAGCGCATGCAAACCTTTCTTCCGTCTATTTGGTAGGTGGGGTTGGTGAAACCGAGTTTGGTGGTGAAAATCGCTTTACTTATGTGTTTGGTGTGGGTTACCAAATGGCATTGGCTCGGCGTTTTATTATGCGCTTTGATAATCGCTATTATATTTATGATTCCGTTACTATTGAGGAAGACGAAAAGGTTTATAACAACCAATTGTCTGCGGGAATCGGCTTTCTGTTTTAGTTAAAGAGATGATGGTTCATCGCCAGTACATTCTGCTGGCGATGACGTATTCGAAAGGTGTTAGAAGAGAATATTCAACCCAAAAGACAATTCTGTATTTTGCGTGGTTTTTGAACCTGTGTTGTATAAGTCGCGCTGTACAATGTGATCTTTAAAGTCCAGATTTCCCGTTAACCAGTCTGTTAATACTATTCTATAGCTCGCGCCTAGGGTGACTCCTGTTTCCGTTTGACCCGCAAAATCCACATTGGTTATACCCGCCAGTAAATAGATATCAGAATCAAATTTGCGTTTGCTGCTGGTGAATGATGTACCTGGGAATAATTTATAACCACCTAGCAAGCTGTAGTAGCTAAAGGTTTTGTCTTTAACAAAAACCACACCTTCATTGATTTTTTCTGCTGTGGGCTCGCCCGCATCTGATTCGCCATATTGAACCTGGGCAAGAAACCTGGAGTTAATGTGGTAGCTGAATGAGATGCCTGACACGGATTTAGTGCTGAAATCTTCAACGGAGAGTAACCCGGTGTATAACCCCAGCTCAAATTTTTCAGTATCTATTGCTGCTGACTTAACGGTGGATGACTGCTCTTCGGGCTGTAAAACCTCGGCGGAGCTGCCTGCGATCGCCAGATTGGAAGTTGCGAGAAAAAAGAGTAATGGGCACGCTCGTCCATAGTTCAGCATAGTTAAAGTCTCACGGTTGAATAATTGCTAACAGCCGCTGCCGGAGTGGAAACAGTCATTACCTGCAACCGCCGTTTTCTTGGGTCAAACTGTTGTATCTCCCACTAAAACTCTATTTGTTTCGTTTAGTGAAACAGCCCATATTTTTGCCTAAAAGACTAAATAAAACGCCTCATAATGGGAGGAGTGACCGAGCAGAACAGTGTGTCATGTTTTACGATGTTTGCCGACAGGAATAACGAAATAAATGACGGAGTTCACGTGATGAATGTTATTCAGTTTGCAGTAAGGTGAAATGAAATTACTTGGTTATGGTATATCCTGCCAAGATGTTGTATCAGTGTGTACTAATTATTTATATTACCTCGTACTAAGGTGCTACGTTTTACCACAGCTTACTTGTGGTTAATGTAATGAGTACGTACCATCTTGGTCTCTGGTGTTAATCCTTAAGGGTGACCAGACTAGCCTTGGGCTAAGTGAAAAATTTGAGTGAGTGGATTATTGGCAGCCGATTTGGGTACCGCTCACCGTTTTTTACGCAGTATAAGAACAAGACTGAATGCCAGGAAGCATCTCACAAACTCGGGGTTCTACCTAAAGTGTAGTGAAGCATTTCACAAATATGGATGATGTTTGCATAAAAGACAGCGGAGATTAGTAGCTATTTTTTGTGTTTGTGATGCAGTTCATTTTTAAATAACAACAGTAATAAACATCTATACCTGAAATGGCTGCCTGAATTTGGGTGCAAAGATAATGCGTAGAGTAGTAGTAACAAGCATTTTCATTTTTCTTTTGTGTAACTCCTTTTGGGCAAGCGCCTCAGAGGAGGCTGCACCTGTAGAGCCGGGTGCGGGCGAGTCAAGTTGGGAACAAGTCGCAGAAGATAATAAGATTCAATTTGATTTGGGGCAGGAAGATGCATCTTCTCAAGATGCTTTGCATGCTGTTAAAAAAATCTCAAAAAATATTCAGGGTCTGAAAAAGGACATCGTTGAGTTAAATAAAGACTTGCGCGTGATGGAGGAGAAACTGCTTTTTCCTTCTAATACCAAGTATTCCGTATTTGTTTCCTCCAGGGCGGTACAGTTTTTTACTCTGGAAGGTATCAAACTGAAAATCGACGGCAAATTGGTTGCCTCCCACATCTATTCAGAGAAGCAGCGCAGTGCGCTTTCAAGAGGCGGGGTTCAGTTGTTGTATACCACCAACCTAAATGAAGGTGATCACACCGCTACAGTATTCTTTACTGGCATTGGGCCGCAGGGGCGAGCATATAAGCGCGCTCAATCGCTAAACTTTGAAAAGGGGCCCAGCGGAGAATATCTTGAGTTAGCTATTAGTGATAATGGTGCAACCCAAGAGCCTGTGTTTACGTTGAAACAATGGTAGAGAGTGTGAGGTTGTTGTGCGTGTATCTACTGTAAATTCAACAAAACCGGGGCTGGCACTAATATTTTGCTTTTTAGTTTTTGGTGTTTTTGATGCCGAACATGTATGGGCGAAAAATGGTAAACCTGATTCTGTTCTCCGTTCCCGTCAGGCGCTTGAATACGGGACGGTTTTCTATGATTTTTACCAGCAAGATTATTTCACCGCTTTAGTTGACCATGAATACGTTAGTCACCTAGGCAACCCGATTGCCTTGGGAGATCAGTCTCAGGTTTTAAAAGGCGGTATGTTGGTTTCATATGGTGTGCCAAATCAAGCTCTGCCAATCTTTGAGCGTTTACTCGCGTCGACCCATGATGAAGAAACACAAAATAGTGCCTGGTATTATCTGGCGAGGTTGTATTACAACAAGTCCGATGCGGCAAATGCAGCCAAAGCGTTAAGCAATATTAAAGGGCGAGTGTCGCCAGATGTGCATGCCGAATATCATTATTTGGCCACCCTGATTAATATTAATGGCAACCACCTAGAAAAAGCTGAACAGGCATTTGAGGTGCTACCTCAAACCTCACCTTACCATCCCTATTTGCGTTTTAATATGGCGATCGGTCATCTTAAATCCGGCAATCTTGTTCAGGCCGTCGGTGAATTAGAGCACGTTGCCAGTTACGCCGGGCAGAAAGAGGAATTGCTTGTCTTGGCAGATAGGGCAAGGCATGGATTGGCGCAGCTTGCGATTCAAAGTGGTAATTTTCTCGCAGCCTGGAATTACCTGACTGGAATTCGATCTGTTGGTTTATATTCTAACCGCGCATTATTAACTTACGCCTGGGCGGCAATTAAATTGAAACGTTTTGAGGATGCTATTTCCGCATTGGAAATTCTCAATGAGCGTTCAATCGCATTGCCTGAAGTGCAGGAAGCAAAAGTGTTACTTGCACATTTATACGAACAACAGGGCGAACCCCGTAAAGCGTTAAAAAGTAATCTACTGGCGGAAAAGGAATTTAAAAAAGGTCTGGAGCAGGTGGAAGAGGCCAGGCGTATTATTGGTTTGCGTGATGTGCCCCGTGAATTTATTCGTAATCTTGAAGCGATTATGGATGAGTCCGAGTGGCACGGAGTACAGCTTTCAGTTGATTATAAAAAATTGACGCCATTTTTGATTGATTTAATGGCCAGTAATGCATTTACCGAAGTTCTGAGAGAATTAACAGACTTATATTATATTCAAAATAATTTACAATACTGGTCGAAGCAGACAGCAGAGCATGCCTTGATTCTGGAGAACTCCAGTCAAAAAACATTTGACAAAAATGTCCGGCAGTTTTTACAAAAAAGCGAAACCTTACAATCCCGTTTTGACGACCAGACTCTGGAGTTGCGTTTATTGACCCTGACTCTGGAAGAAAGCGTGCAGGATCGTATGTCTGCGCTTATTGAAACCACAATGCAAGAATTGAAAATACTGCAAGGTACCGTGAATCAGCTAAAAGATGTGAAAGCGCCATATCGATTACCGGAAAGTTATGACGGGATGGTCGCGGCGCTGCATAAACGGCTGGATGTTCAGTTGGCGGAAACCAATAAATTTATTTCCGTCCTGGAACCGGTTATGCGCGACTTGGTAAATGTTGAGCTCAACAAGCATGAAGAGCGAATGCGTTACTACTGGGCGCAGTCACGTTTGGCTAAAGCACGATTATATGACAGTACCTTGTTGGAGTTAGAACAGGCAAAATCAATGACAAATGACAGTGAGAAAGGGGAGTAATGGTGATGTTGGTTAGGGTATTTACCTTCTTTCTTCTTATCGTTTTGGTGGGCTGTGGTGCGTCGCCGAAAAAGAACACCATTGGTCATATCAAACGTTCGGATAGCAAAAAGGAAGAAAAGGTTGAGTTCAAAAAAATGAACCATCAGGAAGTTCGTGAAGAGTATCAAGAACTTCTAAGCTTGTTTGAAGATGACAAACTGAAAGAACAAATCGAACGCCGAATTGCAGATGTATATATGATGGAAGGTGTTCAGGATCAGCTCGATAGTAAACCCGAAAAAAGCTATTACCAGGAAGCGATTAAATCCTATCGTGAGGTTCTGGAAAAATACCCTAATTCACCAGAGAACGCAGAGGTCTTTTACCAGTTGGCAAAAGCTTACGACATGGAAGGGAAGCAGGAAGAAACCCTTAAAATGCTTAATGAGTTGACCTCCCGTCATCCCGACTATCCCTTTAACCCTGAGGCGTATTTCCGTAAAGGCGACATTTATTTCAACAAAGCCGATTATGCCAATGCCGAACGCGCATATTTAGCGGTTACCCGGTACGACAATGCCAAGTTACAAGTGAATGCGCACTACATGTTAGGTTGGGCTTACTACAAGCAAAACCGGTTTAACTCTTGCCTTAAATCATTCGCCCATGTCTTGAATGAGCTTTTGGCAGAGCAAATGGAAGTGGGTGAGTTGAACGCAACCAAAAGTGCTTTAATCAACGATACACTGCACTCGATGAGTCTGGCGCTATCCAAGCTTGGTGGTGCGGAAGCCATTGGTCACGTCAACAACCTTGCCGATAAGCCTTATGTGTGGATGGTGTATCAAGACCTTGGGCAATATTATCTGGATAAAGAGCGATTCGAAGATTCCGCGAATACCTTCCGCCTATTTGTTAGCCGCACTCCTGAGTCCAATCACGCGCCAATGATGCATAAGCGATTGATTGATACCTATATCAAAGGTGGCTTCCCTAAACAGGCGATGGCCGAGAAGGAAAACTATGTCGCCTCCTACGGAATCTATTCAAAATACAAAATGCACCTGGCGGCCAGTGAGGAAAAACTGGGGGTTGACCTAACCAGTACACTAAAAGAATACATAGATGAATTGGCGCGTATGTACCATGCCAAAGGGCAGGGCTATCGCGATTCAATGAAGAAACTTGAAGCGGCAAACAATAAGCCGAATAAGGCCAAGTACGCAAAAGCGGATAAAGACGCTATCGAAGCCTTTGATAAAGCATCGGGTTTTTATCAGCAGTTTATCGACACATTCCCGCAGGATGAAACTGTAGGAGAGATGACCTTCCTTAAAGCTGATGCGTTGTTCTCCGCATATCGCTATGAACCTGCCATCACCGAATACGAGAAGGTTGCGTATGAGATTCAAGGCGATAGCATGAAGAAACGAGGAGCAACAGCAGGTTACGCCGCGATTGTTTCTTATCAAAAATACATTGACTCTCTGGAAAAAGAAAAAGCCATTAAGCAGTGGCAGGCGCGCGCAGTGGAAAGCATGTTGCGTTTTTCTGAAGTCTATCACCAGGATGAGCGTTCGCCTTCTGTCTTGACTCGGGCAGCTGAATATCTGTTTGGTCTTGAACAATACGAACGAGCTTTGCAGGTTTCCAGTGATTTGATTGCCCACAACCAAAATCTGAGCCAAAACCTCAAGAAAACTGCTTACGGTATTATGGCGCATTCCTATTTTAAATTAGGTAACTACCAAGGGGCGGAAGAGAGTTATCTCAACCAGCGCAACCTAGTGAATCAGGACGGTGAAGAATACACACGTATTTCTGAACAACTGGCCAGCGCAATTTATAAAAAGTCTGAAGGGATGATTGCTGAGGAGCAAAAAGATCAAGCCGCGACACAGCTGTTAAAAATTAAAACGCTCACACCTAATTCAAAAATACGTGTAACGGCACAATACGATGCCGCAACCCTGCTGCTTGAGCTGAAGCAATGGCAGGCTGCGGTTGTTGAGTTGCAGGATTTGATGGCGAATTTCCCCGAGCATGAGTTAGCTGCTGAATTCCCAAGAAAAATTGCTTTTGCCCATGAAAATCAGGAGCTTTGGGGTAAGGCAGCAGAAAGCTACATGTATTTGTATCAAAACGATAAGGATGCAGAAATACAGCGAGAGGCGTTATTCGCTGCTGCAGACATGTATGAGCGTGATGGACAGCATGAACGGGCAATCGAGAAGTTTAAACGTTATGCCTACCACTACGAGCAACCGTTTGATACCCGTATGGAAGCTCGTTATCGATTGGCAACCAACTACGGTAAGATCGACGACGAAAATAAAAAACTGTATTGGTTGCGCAGAATTATTGATGGCGACAAAAAAGGTGGTGATCAACGTACTGACCGCAGTCGTTGGTTGGGGGCGTGGGCCAATATGGAATATGGTGATTACTTCGCATCGGAATTTTCTCGTCGCAAGCTCCGGTTGCCATTGAATAAGAGTATCGTGAAGAAAAACGAAATGCTGCAAAATGCAACGGAGCGTTATCAAATGGCGGCGGATTACGGCATTTTGGAGTTTGTGACCTCCTCCAGCTTTAAGATCGCCGGCTTGTATCAAAAGTTTGCCAGTGAACTTCGTGGTGCGCCCATTCCATCGGGCTTGTCCTCACAGGATAAGCAGGCATATATGGGTATTCTTGAGGAGCAGGCACTGCCGTTTATGCAGCTGGCTGTCGATTTACATCAGGGGAATATCGAGCGAGCCTGGGACGGGAAATACAATAACTGGATTGAGAATAGTTTTGCCGAAATGCGCAAACTGCAACCGGCAAGGTACAACAAGCAGGAAGCAACCGTAAATTATGGTGAGGGGATACGTTAATGAAAACAATTAAGCTAAGTTTTTATCTCGCCCTGTTTGCTCTTGTTTTAGCCGCTTGCACAAATGACAAGCAACCTCTTGATAACGCCTTAGTCGAGGTAGAACAGCCCAGCGTTCAATCCACCTTGCAATACATACCCAAGCGTGAAATTGATAAGAAAACGGGGCTGTTAGCGCCATACATTGCTATGCCGAATCCCTACCTGTTGCAAAAAGGGCGTATAGATAAGCAATCGGTGGTGCTCTTTATTGAGGCGCGCCGCTTATTTAAGGCAAAGCAATACGATGAGGCTAAAGTGGTTTTGGATAAGTTGGTGCAGGCGGATGGCACCTTGTCCGGTCCCTGGGTGATGTTAGGTGATATCGCTGAGTTAAAAGGTGATTTAACTCAGGCCGCGGAATTCTTTAGCAAGGCGTTAACGATTAACGAAGTGAACATGAATGCCTATATCCGTCTCGCTAAAGTACAGCGTTTGCAGGGAGATTTTGTCCGCGCGCAAAACGTGTATGCGACGGCGCTTTCTCATTGGCAGGATTTTCCCGAGGCGCATTTGAATTTGGCAATTTTGCTTGATGTTTATATGAATGATACCGCGACAGCCCAGCGTCATATGGAAGCTTACCAGTTTTTGACTGATGGAAAAGACGAGCAGGCTGAAACCTGGCTGCGCGAAATGCAGAGCCGGACAGGTCTTGCCGTGGAATTGAATGTTGAACAGGCACCGGCGGTATCTCCCGCTACGTAAAAGAATAATATGCAGGTTGTTACAGAGAGAACGAACATGAAAAGCCATTACAGTGTTTTTACAGTTTGCATATGCTTGATCTTCGCTTGCTCGACTGCATTGGCCGAAGAGAAGGAAAGTGCGAAAAAGAAAGCTGATGACCTGGAAAACCCAATTAAGCTCGAATCGACTTTCGTCGGGGATAAAGAGCAACCTGGAGTGAGTTATTTTATCCCCTGGAAGGGAACCAGTGCACCGGACAAGCTTTATTGGAATATCGAAGATAAAAACGATCAGACATTAGAAATGGTTGATCGTGACGTTATGCTTAGATCCATTAATATATATAACGAAATGGATTTAGAGAAACCAATGGAAGAGTAAAATTGTTTGCTTGAGCAAAGAATTTAAGAAAAATATTTTTATAATAATATTCAAATGGGTACTAAAAATACCCTATGAAATAGAAGAAGGCACAGCGAGGTTCTATCGTGGTTGATATCTACAGTACAGTAACGAAATTTTTTCAGGAAGGCGGGTTTTTTATTTACCCGATTGCCGTTGTGCTCGCTTTGGGCGTTGCTATCAGTATAGAGCGTTGGTTGTTCTTGACTCGGGAAAGGATTCGAAATGCGAAAGCATTCGATGCATTTTTGCCGTTGCTAAGAACCAATGACCTGGAAAAAATGCAATTGTATACGCGCGACACTCAAACACCTGTCACCCGCATTATTGGTTGTGGGATTGATATGATGAAAGTCTCAAAACAGCGCGCGGATATCGAAAATGCCATGAGTGAAGGCATGTTGGAAACCATTCCAAGATTGGAAACTCGCACCAGCTATTTGTCCGTTTTGGCTAATATTGCCACTTTGCTTGGTCTACTCGGCACCATTATTGGTCTGATTGCGGCGTTTACTGCGGTTGCCAATGCTGACCCTGCAGAAAAATCCAAAATGCTATCGTCGTCCATCTCTGTGGCAATGAACACCACGGCATTTGGTCTGATTTCGGCAATCCCACTACTGATTATTCATTCCCTTTTGCAAAATAAAACGGCAGCGATTGTTTCCAGTATTGAAATGTCAGCAGTCAAATTTCTCAATGTGATGACACTAAACCGCGCAATCGAAGCCGGTATTGTTCGTCCTGTGCAAAGTGCCGGGCACGGTGGTGTAGCCATTAACAATCAACCTGTGAGTCTGACCCCCGAAGGGGAACTTGTTGTCCAGCAACCAGCGGAAGCATTAAATAACACTACTGCACCCATGCCAGAAGAAGTCTCGGAAGAAAGCTATGTTCAAGCCGCTGATGAATCGGCTCAAGAAACGGAAGCGGTGCGTTAGTCGCAAACTGTTTTCGTGAATATGGCAAGTGCAACAGTGAGTGAATGAATTTATGAGTTTTCAAATTCGCAATAAAACATTTGAGCCGGTAGAGCTGGACGTAACATCCTTCATGAACCTGATGATTGTCCTGGTTCCGGTGCTTTTGCTTACCATGACGTTCACTCAGGTTACGGTGTTGGATATTAAACTGCCTGAACTGGCCGGTGGATACAGCAGTAGCGGTGAGTCTCAACCTCAGCTGGAAGTGGAAATCACTGACGCGGGGTTTAAAGTGTTTTATCCGCAAAACACCATGTTGAGTGAAATCCCTGTTATAGAAACTGAGGAAGGTGTGTCCTATGACTACGCGAAGTTGTCATTGGTCTTGCAGGAAGTAAAAAGTCAGATAAGTGATGTTCAGGATATCCTTATTCTGAGTGCACCAAATACGGATTATCAAAGTTTGGTGTTAACCATGGATACCGTTAAATCATACAAAACCACTGTTGTTGCGAGCCTGGTTGAAATCGAACTTTTCCCAAATATTTCCTTGGGTGATGCGAGCGTTAAAAAATGATGGGCTCAGGTTTTATATTTAAATACAAAAAATCACCGCCGCCGATTCGGTTAAGTTTGGTGGCCTTGATGGATATTTTTACCATATTGGTATTCTTTCTATTAATGAATTCTGGTGAAAGTCAAAAAATCGAAAATGCCAAATTTATTAAATTACCAGATTCAGCTTCAACCATTTCACCGCATGCGGATTTAAAACTGTTTATTAATGATGAGAACATTTGGCTGGAAGATGAAATTGTTGCCAATGTTCCAGAGATCGCTAAAGCACCGGAACAGGTTATTTCATCGCTGGCAGAAGCTTTAATTGCGCATGTTGAAAAACGAGGTAAGTTAAACGCTTATGAAACCAGCTATGGTTTGGGTGTGACCATTATGGCGCAAAAGGATGTGCCATATACCATTCTGAAAAGTGTAATGATGACTTGTGCTGGTGAAAATTTCAGGGATATCTCTTTAGCTGTAAACCAAATCGCAGGTACCGTATTTCCCAATGCCTATGGTGAAGGCGGGGAGGCCGGTACAGGTGATATTGAGGGGCTGACTCCTCAAGGTATTATGCCGGGCGATGATACCGGCACGGCGATTACGTCTGAGAAGGTTGAGGGCTAGCTATGAGTGGTTATTCATTGCAAGCGGTTTCCCTTGATCTGGAGCTCCCCTGGAGTCCGAATGAGGAGCAGGAAGAACGGTTTATTCGCACCCTGAAACGCATTGCGATAATGGTGGCGATAATGTTTATTGTCATTCCCTTTTTACCGACTATTGAAAAAGATTATGTAGAGCCGGAGAAACCGGTGGTAAAAACCAAGGTGCTGTTAAAGCCTGTTCAACTTAAATCCCGTGAAAAGCCGATAGAACCGAAGGCTCCGCCCAAACCAAAGCCCAAGCCGAAACCTAAAAAAGCATCGGATAAACAAACAACCTCAGCGGGAAAAGCGAGAACACAAAACAAGGTACCGGTGGAACAGTCTCAGGGTTTAACGGATTTATCGAGCCAGCTTAGTGCATTGCGTGGGTCTATTGATTTGGCCAAAATGCAGCGGAAAAATGTCACCGATACCAATGGTGGTAAAGCAATAAAAAGCTCCAGAGACTTACTTGGCAAAGATAATGCGACCAAACGTAGTGGTGGTATTGAAGTGGATAGTGAGCTTATCAGTAACCAACCAACAGGGTTATCTGCCTATGAAACTACCGCGGTAGAAGGTGTGGCTATTGAAGCGGGAACGGGTGTTTCGTCTGCGTCCTATTCCTCCTATCAAACTGGCCGTCGTGATATGGAAAGCATTCGCAGAACCTTTGAACAAAAGAAAGCCGGTATTTTTGCTATCTACAACAAGATGTTGTTGTCTAACCCGGAACTGAGCGGGAAGTTTATTTTTAAGTTGGTAATTTTGCCGGATGGTTCCATAAGTAACCTGGAATTGATTTCCAGCGAGTTGGGTATCCAATCGTTGGAAGAAAGCATTCTACATGGTATTAAGCAAATTAATTTCGGCCCGAGGGATGTGAGTGCTACGCCAGTTGAATATACCTTCCAATTCTTACCCAGTTAACTAACATTTTTTGGTAATTTATAAACTGCCTCGCCTGTTTGCGGGGCAGTTTTGTTTTTGGGGTAGGTTTTTTAAATAGAAATCGCGGTTTGATTTGCTACCTTTGATTATTTTTGATAATCCTAAAGTATTAGTTTGTGTTAATGGTAAAGTGCTAGTTGTGTTTCGTGGTTGATTTTTCTAGGTAGTTTAAAAAATTTCCAATTTAATGCTTAGTAATTATCTTGGTTGAATTTTGTTTGGTTCTATTGTGTTAGTATTTTTTGATCAAAAACCCCTCATATAATCCTAGTATTTACCTTTGCTTTTCTCTGTCATGGCATTTTAAATATATTGAGTTCACATTTTATACGATTTGTTGCTTAGGCCGACGAAAGGTACCCCGGTTTTGTGAAGTCATATATTTTTTTTTCTTCATTTATTGGCATCATGATCTGCCATAAATAAAAAATTAAATGTTATGCATTCACTAAATCGGATCTCGAAAAAAATCATACTTTTTCTCATACTTCCGTCACTGGTTATTGCATGCGGTGGTGGTGGAGGTAGCTCAGAGTCGAATAGCTCGGAGCAGAAAAGCCTGTCAACAACCACGCCTTTTGTATACGTCGAGCGTAATTTAGGCGAAGAGTCAGCTGCGAACTTGGAAAAGTATCGCTCTGCTGTTCTGAGTAAAACAAGCGCTCCCGTTTACTATGGTTCGCCATATGAGTTCAACCCTGGTGCCAAGCTTGTCAGTCGCTCAGCCTTGAGTGTTGATGCGATGAACACCGAGGTGTTATCAAATTATTTTCAGTCTGATAGCTTCGACGTAAAAGACCTCAGTGTTTCCGCCGATGGCAAGCGTATTTTATTTGCCGGGCATGGTCCTGCTGGTGATCCCCATCATTCTACCTGGAGTATTTACGAGTACAGCTTTGAAGCGCATTCTGTACGCAGAATTATCGCTGATGATGCGATAGCAAATGCTGGTCAGGATACGAGCCCAACTTATACTGAAACAGGGCGTATCGTTTTTTCTACTGATCGGGCCGCGGGCAATCCAAATAGCCCTGTGCCGAATATCATTACGCCTGAGCTTGAAGAAAATTGTTACAAAATTGAGCCAGAAGAAAAACCTTCTTTGCTGCACTCAATGACCACCGAAGGTGGGGATATTCTTCAGCTTACTTATGGTAGCAATCACGATATTAATCCAACAACGCTACGAGATGGTCGAATCGCTTTTGTTCGCTGGTCCAGAAGTTACGAGCAAGCGGCAAGCTGTGGGTCATCTACGTACCAAAAAACTGACATCAGTAACGCTACTCACGCAGACCTGTTTAAATCCGATTATCCTAGCGGTATTAGTGCACCAATTAACTGGTCTGACGTGGAAGCTTGTCAGTATTCACGGTCAAGCGTAGCCGGACAAATTGTCGCGCGTAACAATTACACATTGTTGAGAATTTCAGCGGATGGTTCTGAGCTGGAGCAGCTTTATCAAACTGTAACAACAAAGAGTTCTGATGAGCAATTTATTAAAATATCTAAAATTGTTCAGGCTGAAAATGGCCACCTTATTGCAACAGTACAGCATCAATATAATCAATTTTTAGGCGGTGATATTCTTGAGTTTCAGGCTCCAGGCCAAGCCGTTGACAGTCAAATAATTTTCAATAATTTTTCACCTAAGCCTATCGCTGGTGGTGGCGTTAATCTTTATCCCAATCAGCTTTCTTCCCGAGGTTGGTTCAGCGCGCTTTCTCCATATTGGGATGGTTCGTCCCGGTTATTGGTAAGCTGGGCTCAATGCACAACTGTCGAAAACGGTGTGAGTTCATTCTGTCAGGCAGACAAAGTGACCGATGTAAATGGCAGTATTGAAAGCCAATATGGCATATGGGTACTTGACCCTAAAGGGAATAGTCGCCTACCCATTGTGCATGCGAAGCAAAATACCGTATACAGTGATATGGCATTGAGTCAGCCTAATTCCGGTCTTGATTTCCCTTTCCAGCCGTACAATGCTGATTATGTGGATAACACTGATCTAAGTCGTATCGTCTGTGTAACACCAGAACCAGACCCTGTGTGCGAGTACGGTGGAGTGTATCCAAACTGTAACTCAGCACCGACTTGTGAATACGGTGGTGTGTACCCCGCGTGTAACCCGGCGCCTACCTGTGAATTTGGTGGAATCTACCCAGCTTGTAATCCAGCTCCGACCTGTGAGTACGGTGGAGTTTATCCAAACTGTAATCCAGCACCAACCTGTGAGTATGGCGGGGTGTATCCAAATTGTAACCCCGCACCTACCTGTGAGTTTGGTGGAATCTACCCAGCTTGTAATCCAGCTCCGACCTGTGAGTATGGTGGGGTGTATCCAAACTGTAACCCGGCTCCTACTTGTGAGTTCGGTGGCGTTTACCCAGCTTGTGATCCAGCACCGACTTGTGAGTTTGGTGGGGTGTATCCGAACTGTGATCCAGCACCGACTTGTGAGTTTGGTGGGGTGTATCCGAACTGTGATCCAGAGCCAACCTGTGAGCATGGGGGTGTTTATCCCGACTGTGTTGTGCCAAATACAGCACCAGTAGCTAACGCAGGTCCAGACCAAAACGTTTACGTTGGCAGTGCAGTGAGTTTGGACGGTTCGGCCAGTTCTGATGCGGAAGGGGATTTACTCCTGTTCCAGTGGGCTGTTGTCAGCCAGCCAGAAGGAAGCAGTGTTGCATTGCAGAATGCCACAAGCGTGACGCCTGGCCTTCTTCCTGAGGTGGTGGGTGTTTATGTTATCGAGCTAAAAGTGAGTGATGGTCAGCTTACCAGTGCCGCTGACACTGTTACGGTTACTGTGTCCAAAGCGAACGCCGCGCCTGTAGCCAATGCCGGAGCCGATCAAAGCGCACTAATTAATAGCACCGTGAATCTGGATGGTTCGGCCAGTTCTGACCCTGATGGTGATTTGCTGCAATACCAGTGGAACCTGATCTCTCAGCCTGAAGGCAGTGGAGCAAGTTTGGTTGGTAATACCAGTGTTTCTCCAAGCTTTGTTCCTGATGTAGTGGGAACTTATGTTGTGGAGTTAAGAGTTAATGATGGTGTTCTTACCAGTGATGCGGATACCACTACAATTACCGTAACCAAGCAAAATACCGCGCCTGTTGCGAATGCCGGCAGTGATGTTACTGGTTACATCGATAACACATTGGCACTTGATGGTAGCCATAGCTTTGATCCAGAAGGTGATACGTTAAGTTATCAATGGACGATTTTGAGTCAGCCTGACGGTGCGTCAGCGTCTCTAACTGATGCCGCGACAGTCAGCCCTGGATTTGTAGCGTCAGAACCTGGTGTTTATGTGGTTCAGCTGGTGGTGAATGATGGGCAGTTGGACAGTGTTCCTGACACGCTTTCTATCAAGCTGGATCTATATAACCGACCTCCTGTTGCCAATGCGGGCAACGATCAGAGCGGTGTGCCAAGTGAGGTGGTTAGCCTCGATGGTTCTGCAAGTTCAGACCCTGACGGTGATGCACTTACGTTCCTTTGGTCACTTGAGAGTGCACCAGCGTCAAGCGTAGCGTCCATTCAAGGGGCGACAAGCATGCAGCCAACATTGCAAACCGATATTGCTGGTAGCTATGTGGTTAAACTGGTGGTGAACGATGGCCAATTAGACAGCGCACCTGACACTGTGACTATCGTGACTAAGGCCGTAAACCACAAACCCATCGCAGATGCAGGAAGTGATCAGCCCGTTAATCTTGATCAAGTGGTTGCTCTGGATGGTTCCGGTAGCCGAGATCAGGATGGTGATCCATTAACTTATCAATGGACTATTTTGAGTCCTGCTAATGCTGAAGCGGATTTAGCTAATGCAACTTCCGTTAAACCTTCTCTTACTATCAGTCAGCGCGAAACCTATGTCGTGCAGTTGGTGGTGAATGATGGTTTGCTCGATAGTGACCCGGATACGGTGACTTTGCAGGTGGGCAATACCAAGCCAGTTGCCAATGCCGGAAACGATCAAACCGGGTGGCCTGGTACGGCAGTTCAGTTGGATGGTTCAGCCAGTAGCGATGCGGATGGTGATCCGTTGACATACCATTGGGTCATAGTCAGCCAGCCAGCTAACTCTGCTACGGTTCTAACGGATGCCAATGCGGTTATGCCGAGCCTGACACCAGATGTGTATGGTGTGTATACCATTCAATTGGTGGTTAACGATGGTATGGCCGACAGTGACCCGGATATAGTGGTTATCAACAGCCAGAATACGCCCCCCGTTGCTAATGCGGGCAGTGATCAGGCGGTATACCTGAATAGCATTGCTAATCTTGATGGTAGTGGCAGTAGTGACGCAGATGGCGATTCACTCACCTATCAGTGGAGTTTGATTAGTCAACCTCAAGGTAGCGTAGTGAGCCTGGTTAATCCGACTCAAGTGTACCCAACATTGCAAATTGATGTGCCTGGTGACTATGTTGCACAGCTTATTGTGAACGATGGTACCAGTAACAGTGAGCCTGACACCGTATTGATATCTACACGAAATACCCGTCCTATTGCCGATGCCGGAAGGGATCAGTCGATTAACGTGGGTAACCGAGTGTCTCTGGATGGTTCTGGCAGTTCTGACCCGGATGGCGATAGCTTGACTTACCGTTGGAGTATGATCAGTCAACCTTCCGGCAGCAACTTAAGCCTTGATCAGGCCAGTACGGTAGCTTCTGGGTTTAAACCGGTTGAAGTGGGTACTTACGTTATTCAGTTGATTGTGAATGATGGGCAAATGGACAGTGCGCCGGATTCGGTTGTGATCGAAGTGGGTACTTCCTCTTGTGAGATTTCAACAGATACACGACGTTCGTTCCCGGTTATCATCCGTGACTTTGACCCGGAAATTCACCCTGACTTCGAATACCGAATCGGTGAAGATTACGGCATTGTTGAAGAACAGTTGGGTGATGATGGTATTCCTGTCTATGCGGCGTATCCAAAAGCAACACCGACCACTAACGGTAGTTACTATTTCTATAAGTGGTATCGTTCGTTGCCTGAGTGGAATATTGAGATACCGATGACGCTGGAAATGACGCGTGAGCCTGGATCGACCATCTGGCAATATAAAAATAGCAGTTTCTTCCCGATTGATGGAATGGGGTATGGCAATACGCCAGGCTGGAATCATAACTACCACTTCACGTTGGAGGCGCGTTTAACCTTTGATTATGAAGGTGGGGAAGAATTTACCTTCCGTGGTGATGATGACTTGTTTGTGTTCATCAATGGAAAACTGGCCATTAACCTCGGTGGTGTTCACTCGGTACTTGAACGAAGTATTAAGTTGGACGAGATTGCTGGCCGCCTGGGTATCGTGAAGGGTAATTCTTATAGCTTCGATTTGTTCTTTGCTGAACGACATACTACTGCGTCTAACTTTATGTTCCAGACAAATATGAACCTGGAGTGTTTGCCTAAATAATATTGGCAAAACCTAAGCGTTTTATTTGAAAGCCCGGTACTTGTTACCGGGTTTTTTATTGGTTGTTTGAAACATCGTCAATAAATAAACGTAGATAAAAAGAAAATAAGTCAGATGCGACGAGCCTACATGGACAAAATGACGGGATCATTTTGAACCGTGTCCACGCCCGAAGGGTCGGATGCATGGATGCATCCGAGTTATTTATATACGGTGTGTCGAAGAGTTGTATCTGGTTTATTTACGGCGAATCGAGAGTTTGTAATACATTACACTAGTACTGATATTAATCCGATTCGCGGAGCGCTGTGCTTAACGGAGTGAAGTGAACGGTTTCCCCTTCAGAAATACTCCCTTGCTCGGCGGGAATGACAACATAACCATTTGCCAGACTGACAGAAGTTAAAATACCAGACCCCTGATTCCCCGTTGGAGAAACCTGAAGGCTTCCATCCACAGTTTGATGAAGCACTGCACGCTGAAAATCCATTCGTCCAGGGCGTTTTCTAAATGTGCTCGCCGTGGTTGCGGGAATGCTGAGAGTGGGAGACGCATGCATGCCTGACAGCTTTTGCAAAAATGGCTTAGCAAGCACGTCAAATGTCACAGTCGCAGAGACAGGGTTACCGGGCAGGCCGATAAAATAACTCTCACTTAATTTACCAAAGGCAAACGGTTTTCCTGGCTTAATGGCTACCTTCCAAAAATCAATGTGCCCCAGCTTCTGCAGCAAAGGTTTGACATAATCAGCATCGCCGACAGATACGCCGCCAGAAGAAATGACCACATCCGCTTGTTGATTGGCTTGAATAAAAGCGCGTTCAATTTCTTCAGGAATATCCGGGATAATACCGAACTCAATCACATCAATATTCATGCGTTTCAGCAAAGATGAAATAACAATGCCATTGGATTCGTATATTTGTCCAGGCTCCAGGGCTGTGCCTGCAGGCTTCAACTCATCGCCAGTGGAAATAACCGCAACCTTAAGCTTTCGTATAACCTTAACTTGATTAATGCCCACAGAAGAGATTAATCCCAGGTCGGATGGTGTGAGCTTTCTTCCTTTTTTTAATATGACATCCCCTTTTGAAATGTCCTCGCCTGCCTTGCGAATATTGTCACCTGTTTTACATTCTCCATCGATAAACAATCGGCCATCTTCTACACGTGTGCGTTCCTGCATGACAACCGTATCGACATCCTCAGGTACGTGTGCGCCCGTCATAATACGAACGCAATGCCCTTCTTTCACCGGGGTAGACAAATGATCGCCTGCAAAAACCGTGTCTTGTATCACGAGTGATGCAAAGTGTTTTGTGTCTTCATTGCGAAAGGCGTAGCCGTCCATACCGGAGTTATCTGCAGGCGGTACATTGATTGAAGAAGTGATATTTTCAGCTAAAACACGATCCAAGGCTTGTGCCAGTGAAATGCTTTCAGCTTCGGTAATAGGGAGGGCGGTATCCAGTAACAGGCTTAAAGCGTCAGAATAGGGCATTAATGCTGTTGTGTGCGTGTCACAGCTGCAGCTCATTGTTATCCTCGTTTCATTATGTATTGCTGGATTTATTATTTACCATCCAGACTGCGGCTTCGATTCTCGAACGGAAGTTCAGTTTTTTCAATAGATGTTTGACATGCACTTTAACCGTTCCATCAGAGATGTCCAATTCTCTTGCAATGAGCTTGTTAGATAAACCTTTCGCTATCAATTTAAGAATTTCCAGTTCACGACTGGTAAGAGATTCCAGCGGATTAACTTCCTTTTTCTTGGGTTTACGCAATGCCGTTGCCAGTACTTCTGTTAATTTTTCACATATAGCGATTTTCCCGGTGGCCGCTTGTTTGATGTGTTCAATAATATCCTCTGGTTCCATATCCTTTAACAGATATCCGTCCGCACCGTTAGTAATCGCGGCAATCACATCTTCATCGTTATCGGATACCGTCAACATAACAATATTCGCACCAATGCCTTTATCTCGCATTGTTTTAGCCGTTTCCAAGCCATCCATGCCCTGCATATTCAAATCCAATACAATTAGGTCAGGGTCATGATCCAGGGCCATCTGAATGGCGTCTTGGCCATTGCTGGCTTCGCCAATTACATTTAAGTCGTCTTCGAGATCAATTAATTGCTTTAGACCTTTACGAAAGAGAGGATGATCGTCAACTAGTAGAACGGATGTGCTATTCATTGGTTTTTCACCTGTACGTTGTTATAGGTCTATTGTCTGAGACTGGTAAATACGCGATTTGACTTGAATCATGTTTTAGGTTGCCCCGAAATCTATTATAGATGCACAGACTACCTCTCTCTACCCCGAAGTGGGTACCTAAATAGTTGTAGTGCTATTTGTCGTAACATATTGAAATTCATATAAAAATTTTTTTTTTGTTAGTCGTGTGACGCAAATAAATAACACAATACTCGTATTTTTTTAATTCATTAGGAATAAAGAGGTAACTCATTAAGTCAATTGTAAGTGACTCCTGCCTTTTAGATAGTTAGCCTTCGTTATTCAATTTTAAGGGGTACAACAGTGGCCGACTTAACATCATGGGACCCGGAGAATGAACAATCCTGGGCTCAGGAAGGAAAAAAAATTGCCAATCGAAATTTATGGATATCTATTCCCAGTCTGCTATGTGGTTTTGCTGTATGGCTGTATTGGGGAGTGATTACGGTTCAAATGCTAAACCTCGGATTTCCTTTTGCCAAGTCAGAGCTTTTTACCCTGGCCGCAATTGCCGGTTTAACTGGTGCGACACTGAGAATTCCCAGTAGTTTCTTTATTCGTCTTTGTGGTGGACGCAATACCATATTTTTTACCACAGCTTTGTTGATGATTCCGGCTTTGGGAACTGGCTTTGCACTGCAAAGTAAAGATACACCTCTCTGGGTCTTTCAGTTATTAGCGCTGTTGTCCGGTTTTGGCGGTGGGAACTTTGCTTCGTCGATGTCAAACATCAGTTTCTTTTTTCCAAAAAAACAACAGGGTTTGGCTCTTGGATTAAATGCGGGTTTGGGTAATTTTGGTGTGACGACCATGCAAATCGTCGTACCACTCTTTATGACATTCGCGGCGTTTGGTTCCCTTAGTGGTGAACCTATGGTTTTGGTGAATACTTCAGGGACACTGATCGGAAAGATTCCAGCGGGGACAGAAAGCTTTATCGCGAATGCCGGTTTTGTTTGGTTGTTGCTTTTGCTTCCGTTATTTTTTCTGACCTGGTTTGGTATGAACAACATTAGAACCCAGGAAGTATCCCCAGATATTGGTAATCCAATACGTTCGATTGGATTAATTACTGTTATGTTGGTTATCGGTTTAGTTACCGCTGCCTTGGGCTTGTGGTTAATGCTCCCTGAATCAGCTAACGGTTCTGGTTTCGGTGTACCGAAAGAAATAGTACTTGTACTTGTAGTGGCATCAACGGTTTTTCTGTTAAAGCAATTACCGGGGAAAATTGGCTCCAGCCTGGAAAGACAATACAAAATTTTTAATAACAAGCATACCTGGATTATGAGTGTGATCTACACCATGACTTTTGGTTCGTTTATTGGTTTTGCTGCATCTTTCCCTCTCGCGATTAAAGTTATTTTTGGCTATAGCCACGTAATGATCGACGGCGTTATGACCCATGACCAGGTTAATCCTAATGGCCCGAGTGCGCTAATGTACGCCTGGATGGGGCCGTTTATTGGTGCGTTAATTCGGCCTGTCGGTGGCTGGATATCCGATAAGTTAGGTGGTGCATTGGTCACGCAAGTTTGTAGCGTGGTGATGGTCATTAGTTCTGTGGGGGTGGCTTATTATATGCAAGCAGCATATCAGTCACCAACACCAGAAAACTTTTTTGTGCCTTTCTTTTTACTATTTTTAGTCTTGTTTGCTGCAACGGGTATTGGTAACGGTTCCACTTTCAGAACCATTGCTATGGTATTTCCGAAGGAGCAGGCGGGGCCGGTGTTAGGTTGGACTTCTGCAGTAGCCGCCTACGGTGCGTTTTATATACCGAAGGTGTTGGGGGAGCAAATTAAAGCGACGACACCCGAAGTAGCACTATACGGTTTTGCTGCGTTTTATCTGGTGTGTGTATTTGTTAATTGGTGGTTTTACCTACGTAAGAATGGTGAGTTTTACAACCCTTAAACATCATTATTGGATCAGAAAATAAAAAAGGAGCGGTATTTCGCTCCTTTTTATATTTAGTTACTAAGAATAAGAGAATTGATAGCAACCATAACGCCTCTAAATGGTATGTTTTGAGCAAGTGATAATGGTTCGTCTATCCATAATAACGTGTTGGGATACATATTTTCATAAAAATTAAGGTGAGTTTTTATAATGCTGGATATTTCCCCATTTTTCCATTCCCACTGTTTGTTAAATTCAGTGATACTCATAGAATGAATCTGGTCGTCATATGTATCATTGTAATAGACATTATTTTCGTCGTAACCGTTAATAATGATCCAGTGGTAATGTGGAGCGTGGATAGTGGCGCCGGAAATCAAATAAGCTTCCGGACCAAAAAATACACCAATTGTATTAAGTGCCGCTTTTGAATCAAGTTTGTAGGTGTCAGTCCAATTATGAATGAGCGCCATTGGTGTTTTTCCTGCGTCAATCATATTTTTAAGGTCTGTAAAAGATTTCCGATCCGCAACGTTGAACGATTCCCTGTAATAAGATCTCAATTTTTCGACTAGTATCTTATCGGGCAACCCGCCACCTGTATTTAGCGTTAGGCTCCCTTGTTTCGTCTCCTCAACCAGTTTTTCAACGGTTTTCCACGCTGTACACTCTTTTATAAGCAGTATTTTTTTCCAGCCGTCACATACTTCTTCACTTACCCGTGTGCCTATTCGGTAAGTGAAGTTGATATCAAATTCGTAGGCACCTATAACGTTTCTCATTTCGTTATAGTCTTCAGTTTGGTTGTGTGACGCGAGTAATCGATATGAGCTATGGACACCGCAAGACCAATCATCTTGTTGGAAAGTGTTAGCATTGGCTAACTCCCATTGATTGTATTCTGCGTGACAAAATGAAGATATGGCTAAGGTGCTGAAAAATAGAATGCTTCTGATTTTCATTAAACTATCCCTTTTAATAAGTATATTTTCGCGTTATGTATAAAATATACATGTTGCTTGCGGTCGCAACTCAGCATGAACACATTACTGAGACGTGGTTTACTTTACCATATATGCAACATAAATGAGGTGGGCGGAATGAAAACAGCGGGTCTTATCGGTGGTATGAGCTGGGAAAGTACTATGAGTTACTACCAAGCCATAAATCAGGGAATAAAACAAAAACTTGGCGGATTAAATTCTGCTCAGATTGTTATGTATAGCGTCAATTTCGCACCCATCGAAAAACTGCAACACACGGGTGATTGGGCTGGAGCGGCAGAAATTCTTGTGGATGCGGCAAAACGAGTCGAAGCCGGTGGAGCAGATTTTATACTGATTTGTACCAATACCATGCATAAGGTATACGATGAAATTGCTGACGCCGTTGGTGTACCTGTTATACATATTGCCGATGCCACAGCAGAAACACTGGTTGAGAAGCAAGTCCGTAAAGTCGGTCTGCTAGGTACCAGGTTTACGATGGGAGAAGACTTCTATAAAAGCCGGCTCAACGATAAATATGGTATTGAGGTATTGATCCCCGATGAGGAAGACAGGCTTCTCGTTGATGAAGTGATCTTTAATGAACTATGCCTGGGAATCATTAACGAGCAATCTAAGCAAGAATACCTAAGAATAATCCAGAATCTGCATGCTCAAGGTGCAGAAGCCGTAATCTTGGGCTGTACAGAAATCGGTATGTTGCTATCACAAGAAGATATTCCTGTAGTTTTTTTGGTTGATACAACAAAAATTCATGCACAGAAAGCGGTGGATGAAATGATAGAGGGCATAGATATATAGGGAATGATAAGATGATACATGCTTTTTTTCTGTATGTGTACACATACGTAATGTGTAACATATCTTTAAATTATGTCGTTGTGTTTTTATGCTAATCAAAGTTTTATTTAGTATTTTCATTGTGCTGGGTTTGTTTTTCGGTTCTCAAATAGATGATGACTTAAGTGATGATTCCCTTGCTCTGCTAGAAAGGCTAGATGGTGATAGCGAAAGCACTGCGTATTTTTATCTTATGGGGATATTTGCCAACGAGAATGAAGATCCAATAGAAGTAGGAAGAGTGTTGGTGAAAGAGTATCAAGCCTATGAGAAAGATGATTCTTATAAAGTTGTTGAGTATCCACGGGAAAATAAGCTTCCATTGCCAGATGGCGAGCTGTTCTGTCATATCTGGAAGAAGGGTTGCCTGGAAAGACTATTTGACTCTGATACTGAAATTGAAGCGCTTCTGAATGATCATGCTACGTTGTTAACGCGTATAGGAAAATTTCACTCATTCGATGAGTATAGAACCTTGACTAAACCCACAGTCTCCGAAGTTTATCCTGAATATATGTATATCGTTCAAGCTGAAAGGTTGCGGACTCTTGAAGCGATATCTGCATACAATAAAGGAAAATATGAGATCGCGATATCCGCACTACTAAATCAGTATATGCAAGTTAAAAATTCTTTAACACTTCAGGATAACTTGATTGGAAAAATGATTTTATTGATGAAACTGTCTGAGATTGTTGATGTGTTAAGTGTGGTCAGTTCGTCATCAAAGATGAGAGTGGAAGAAATTCGTGGCTTAAGAACAGATGAACGTAGTTTTAGGTTAGTGGCTGCCAGAGAGTTTGGCATTTTATATTACGGG
Source organism: Teredinibacter sp. KSP-S5-2 (assembly GCF_032773895.1). Lineage (NCBI taxonomy): Bacteria > Pseudomonadati > Pseudomonadota > Gammaproteobacteria > Cellvibrionales > Cellvibrionaceae > Teredinibacter > Teredinibacter sp. KSP-S5-2. The sequence goes on from NZ_CP120416.1 coordinate 1,291,289, forward strand.
TTTCAAGAAATGGACAGGAATACCAATTTCTTTCATGATGATTTGAAGTTTCCTGGGTGGCTTGTTCGAGCAGTTTATAAACCTAATATGACAATAAATGTGATAACTCCTGAATATTATAGGATGGAGAGTCTGAGTATACTTTCTCCTTATGAGTTCGCGATAGAGGTAGATGAAGGGGAGAAACTGAGTATGTCAACATCTCAACTCCGAAATTATTTTGGTGGAAAGCTAATTTCAATAAACTTAAACTTTGATGAGTATATCGCCCGATTTATGGATTTCGAGGCAAAAATAGAGCTTTTTAACCACTTACATACTGGGTTCGATCAAGCGAAGAATCCTTATTACAACAGTGGAAGGCCTGAAGTGTCTGCCGATAGGGCATGTTTCGATGGGCCACTGAAAGACGATAGATTTCTTCGTTGTTTGAGAATAGCAATTCCGTTGGTCGAAACAAACACAGATTGTTCGTCTTCAGTTCACTGACGCCGCATAGTTGGGTGTAAACTGAAAATGCACTTGTGTTCCATTGGGAAATGCCGGTGCAATTTTTAAATCGCCGGATAGCGAACGCCCACGTTCTTGCATAATGGCTAAGCCATAGTGGTTAAGCTTCTCCGGTGAATTAGGCATGCCAACGCCATTGTCAGAAACTTCCAGGTGCACCGTTTTTTCGGCATCGTAATAAAAGCGCACTTTTATCTGATCGCCTTTTGAGTGGTGGACTGCATTTTGCAGTGCTTCACGGGTAATTTGCAGTAAGTGTATTTCTTCATTGGGTGTGAATGGTAAGTCGTCAATGCCAAATTCCAGTTGAATTGACATATGTGTGCGCTCACGTTGACTTTCGACGGTTTCCTGAATCGCTGCGCGCAATCCGGGGCCAGTAATTTTCAAGCGGAATGTGGTGAGCAGTTCTCGCAGTTGTCGGTAGGCTGAGCCCAGCCCCTCTTTTAATTCCGCCACAACTTTTTCCGTCTTTTCGCTGGAGTGTGTTTCTGCGGAAAGAATTTTTTGCAGCATGGATACCTGAATTTTTAAATAAGAAAGAGATTGGGCCAGTGAATCATGCAGTTCACGGGCAATAATGGTTCTTTCCTGCATCAAAGAAAGTCGGCGGGATTGGTCGATTTTGTCTCGTATTGCCAGGGCTGTAGCAATCTGGTCTGCCACAGAAGTTACCAATTGGTGTTGCCATTCTTCAAGTTCATTGTTTTCTTCAATCGTACAAATTAGTACGCCGTATTCAATCTGGTCGTGAAGCAGTGGGTATTTAATATGTTTGTAATCTGATTCAGTAATATGATTCTTTTGTCCCTCAATGCAGTTGTAGCAACTGCCGTTTAAACAGTTTTCAGGTACTTTTTTTCCTCGTTGAGTCACTAAGTGGTTATAAGCACTTTCTCCTGATGCCGTCATTAAGCATAAATCGATATCCTGCACACCGCTGACATCTGAAAGGCATTTAATCACATGATGAAAATCCATATCATCCAGTTTGGTTTCATTAAAAGTTCGCGCAACATCAAAAAGTAAAGTGAGAGAATCGTTGGAACGCTTTAAGTCTCGGGTTTTTTCTTTAACTCTTTTTTCCTGTTGACTATACATGTCGCCAATCACTTGAGAGGAACGATTCAGCGTTCGTGCCAGAATACCGAGTTCATCTTCTTGATCGACACTGGCTCGCGCGGTGAAATCCCCATTACTCAGTTGCTTTGCCGTGCGGGTTAAATTGGCTAGGGGTTCTTTAATATGAACATGGATACTGTAGATACAAATTAATACCACGAGCACCATGACAAACAACGCCGTAATGCCCACAGTACGAAGTAATCGCACTTTCTTTTCCGAATCAACCTGATACAGGTGAACTAATCGATCGATCTTATCGACATAATCGTCGATGAGATGGGTTAGCTCAGCCGAAGTGGCTTTTTGTTGAAATGCCTGTATTAAGGACGGGTGAATTTCGTTTAACCATTGCTGCTTAATGTCGATAAAAGCAGTACGAATGGCTTTGCTGTTTCTTGGCGAGGGGTATTGGAACAGTGGATGTTCGAATACATCATCAAAGCGATCAATGCTGTTCTTAAACAATTGTTCGTCGCCGGTTTTAATCGATTCTTCCAGTTTGGCCAGCATGCGGTAGTTGTGCATCCGCATGGAGCCGGAGAGATTTATCACCGCGGCATCGCTGTCGACCCTGTCCGAAATAAATACCGAGAAAAATATAGCGGTTACGGTAATTAGAATAACCATTGCCATGAGAATGGTAATTCTGGCTACAACGGATTTGGTGAATAAGTTTTGCATGTTTTTCCCATATCAACCGGGGGGCTTGAACGCAACCATCGTATCCTAAACCCTGCGCGTGGACAGGGTCTACTACTAATAAACCTGCTCAGGCTTTTTATATAGTGCATTCAAAGCAGCGTTTTCTATATGGTTGATTTAAAAAGACTTTTTATTTTTTCTCAAGTACCCCTCTAGTGGTAGAGCACGATTTTTCGCAAAAAATCGGCAAAACCCGTTTTGACTCAGGTCAACTTTGACCGGCCAGTGCTTATTAATATCACTGCAAAACCCGTTGACGGGTGGCGAGCTTTTGCGGAGATAAAACATGAGTCAATTTTTAGATAAGTTGCGGTTCTTTAATAACAAAGGACAGCCATTTGCTAAAGGACATGGGGTTACGACCAACGAAAACCGGGATTGGGAAGACGGTTACAGACGGCGTTGGCAGCACGATAAAGTGGTGCGTTCTACCCATGGGGTAAATTGTACTGGTTCCTGTAGCTGGAAAATATATGTCAAAGATGGTTTAGTGACTTGGGAAACCCAGCAAACCGATTACCCTCGTACCCGACCGGATCTACCCAACCACGAGCCTCGTGGTTGCCCCCGTGGTGCGAGCTATTCCTGGTACATCTACAGTGCTAACCGCTTGAAATACCCGAAGATGCGCAAGCGTCTTATGCGTCTCTGGCGCGAAGCCAAAGCGCAATATGATGATCCCGTCGATGCCTGGGCGTCTATTGTTGAAAACCCCGAGAAAGCCAACGAATACAAACGTCAACGAGGCCTGGGTGGTTTTTGCCGGGCAGACTGGCAAGAAGTAAATGAACTCATCGCTGCTTCCAATGTGTATACCGCAAAGAAATATGGCCCAGATCGCATTACCGGGTTCTCGCCAATTCCTGCGATGTCTATGGTGTCCTACGCGGCGGGGGCACGTTATTTATCTCTGATTGGTGGTAACTGCCTCAGCTTCTACGACTGGTACTGCGACTTACCACCCGCATCGCCACAAATCTGGGGAGAGCAAACCGATGTGCCGGAAGCGGCGGATTGGTACAACTCGAATTACATTATTGCCTGGGGTTCAAACGTTCCTCAAACCCGTACGCCGGATGCGCACTTCTTAACGGAGGTACGTTACAAGGGCACTAAAGTGGTCTCCGTTACGCCAGATTATTCTGAAGTGGCAAAATTGACCGACCATTGGTTGGCACCCAAGCAGGGAACCGATGCCGCACTGGCAATGGCATTTGGCCATGTGGTGTTAACCGAACACTATGTCAAAAATAAAACCGAATACTTTACGCACTATGCGCGCAAATATACTGATTTCCCGATGTTGGTTACCTTGGAAAAAGATGCCAATGGCAAATATAACCAAGGGCGTTTTCTACGGGCTTCAGATTTAAAAGCCAACTTAGGGCAAGATAATAACCCCGAATGGAAAACCATCGCCGTGAATGAACAAACGGGTGAATTGGTTTCGCCAACCGGTTCCATTGGTTATCGCTGGGGTGAGCAAGGTAAGTGGAATATCACACAGACCGATGGCAAATCCGGCAAAGAGGTTCAATTACTATTGGGCCTTAAAGAAAATCACGATGCCCTTGTGGATGTAAACTTCCCGTATTTCGGCGGTGCTGAACACGAGTTTGGTTATTTCCAACACACTGATCATGATGAGGTTATCAGCCGTAAAATTCCTGCGAAAAAAATCAAACTGGAAAACGGTGAAGAGATTTATGTGACCAGCGTCTTGGATTTAACTCTGGCCAATTACGGTGTCGATAACGGTTACGATGACCCGAATACGGCCAAATCCTACGACGATAATATTCCGTACACTCCTGCCTGGCAGGAACAGGTTACCGGTGTTGCCAAAGCTGATGCGATAAAAATTGCCCAGGAATTTGCCGATAACGCGAACAAAACCCAAGGGCGCTCCATGATTATTATTGGTGCTGGTATGAACCACTGGTACCACATGGATATGAATTATCGCGGCATTATTAATTTATTGGTGATGTGCGGTTGTATTGGTCAGTCCGGTGGTGGCTGGGCACATTATGTTGGCCAGGAAAAACTACGACCACAAACTGGCTGGCAGCCGCTGGCATTTGGCCTGGACTGGCAACGTCCTCCGCGTCATATGAACAGTACTTCGTTTTTCTATAACCATTCTTCTCAATGGCGTTACGAAAAGCTGGAAATGCACGAAGTAATTTCCCCATTGGCGGATAAGGAAAAATGGTCCGGTTCGATTATTGATTTTAATACGCGAGCAGAGCGCATGGGCTGGCTTCCCTCTGCACCTCAGTTGGGTATGAACCCATTGGATTTGTGTAAAGCGGCTGAGGCTGCTGGTGTGGAACCGCAAGACTATGCCATAGAGAAATTAAAAACCGGCGAATTGAAGTTTGCCTGCGAAGAACCGGATAACCCCCAAAACTTCCCGCGTAATTTATTTATCTGGCGTTCCAACTTGTTGGGCTCGTCAGGTAAAGGCCATGAATATATGTTGCACCATTTATTGGGTACTAAACATGGTTTGATGGGAAAAGATTTAGGCTCGTTTGGCGGTAAAAAACCACAAGATGTGACATGGGTTGATGATGGCGCAAGCGGAAAAATTGATTTGTTGGTGACGTTAGATTTTCGTATGTCCACTACCTGTTTATATTCCGATATCGTTCTGCCAACAGCGACGTGGTACGAAAAAGACGATTTAAATACATCGGATATGCACCCCTTTATTCACCCGCTGAGTAAAGCCGTCGACCCGGTTTGGGAATCTCGTTCGGATTGGGATATTTTCAAAGGCATCGCTGAAAAATTCTCCAAAACAGCAGAGGGGCATTTAGGTAAGCAAAAAGATTTGGTCACGCTTCCGATCTTGCATGATACCCCGGCCGAATTGGCCCAACCATTTGGTGTTAAACAGTGGTGGAAGGGGGAATGTGATTTAGTGCCGGGTAAAACTGCACCGAATATGATTGTGGTGGAGCGGGATTACCCAAATACCTATGAGCGTTTTACATCGGTCGGGCCTTTATTGGAAAAGCTGGGTAATGGCGGTAAAGGCATTAGCTGGAATACCGATGCAGAAGTGAAGTTCCTGGGTGAGTTAAATCGAACCCACAACGATAAAGACAAAACCCACTTTGGCCGACCCAAAATTGAAACCGCCATTGATGCGGCAGAAGTGATTCTTTCCCTCGCACCGGAAACCAACGGCCAAGTAGCGGTAAAAGCTTGGGAGGCGTTAGGCAAAGCAACGGGTTTGGATCATACGCATTTGGCAAAACCCAAAGAAGACGAAAAAATCCGTTTTCACGATGTGGTGGCGCAACCGCGAAAAATTATCAGCTCACCAACTTGGTCGGGCTTGGAAGATGAACATGTTTCCTACAACGCGGGGTACACCAATGTGCATGAATATATTCCCTGGCGAACCTTAACCGGGCGACAACAGTTTTATCAGGACCATGAATGGATGCGGGATTTTGGTGAAACCATGTGTGTCTATCGGCCGCCAATTAATATGAAAACCGTGCAGCCGATATTGAACAAACATCCCAATGGCAACAAAGAGGTGGTGTTGAACTGGATTACACCGCATCAGAAGTGGGGTATTCACAGTACCTATTCCGATAACTTGTTAATGCTGACGCTCTCTCGTGGTGGGCCAATTATCTGGCTTTCAGAAACCGATGCCAAAAATGGCGGTATAGAAGACAACGATTGGATTGAAGTGTTTAACGTAAACGGTGCAATTTCTGCTCGTGCAGTGGTTTCACAACGGGTACCAGAAGGCATGGCTATGATGTACCACGCACAGGAGCGGATTATTAATGTGCCGGGTTCTGAATTAACCAAAACCCGCGGCGGTATTCACAACTCTGTGACCCGTGCGGTAATGAAACCGACGCATATGATTGGTGGTTATGCGCAGCAGTCTTATGGGTTTAATTATTACGGCACTGTGGGATGTAACCGCGACGAGTTTGTTGTGGTCAGGAAGATGGGGCAGAACGTTGATTGGCTAGATGACGAGTAGAACCTTTTTAAAATAATTATTTTTGGCATATGCGTCGTTCTCATCTTTCTCAAATGCTCACATATTCTTTATATGCTGTGCTTTTCGAAAGACTCCGGCCTAGCCTAAACGCAAAAATTCTAAATTTTATGAAAGGTTCTACGGGAGTAGAAAAATGAAAGTAAGAGCACAAATCGGCATGGTACTGAACCTGGACAAATGTATCGGTTGTCATACCTGTTCAGTAACGTGTAAAAACGTATGGACCTCCCGTGAAGGGGTGGAATATGCCTGGTTTAATAATGTGGAATCCAAACCCGGTGTGGGTTATCCAAAAGAATGGGAAAATCAGGAAAAATGGCATGGCGGTTGGCAGCGCAATAGTAATGGCAAACTAACGCCGAAGCAGGGCGGTAAGCTACGTGTGTTAGCCAATATTTTTGCCAACCCGGATTTACCGGAAATCGACGATTATTACGAACCCTTCGATTTCGATTATCAAAACTTGCACCAAGCGGGTGAAAGTAAACACCAGCCCGTTGCCCGTCCTCGTTCGTTGTTAACCGGGCAGCGAATGGAAAAAATTAATTGGGGACCAAACTGGGAAGAAATTCTCGGTACCGAATTTGAAAAGCGTAAAGCCGATAAAAACTTTGATGAGATTCAGACGGATATCTACGGTGAATTTGAAAATACATTCATGATGTATTTACCGCGTTTATGCGAGCACTGTTTGAATCCCGCGTGTGTGGCGTCTTGTCCCAGCGGTGCAATATACAAACGGGAAGAAGATGGCATAGTGCTGATCGATCAGGACAAATGCCGCGGCTGGCGTATGTGCGTCAGTGGTTGCCCCTACAAAAAAATCTACTACAACTGGAAAACTGGAAAATCGGAAAAATGCATTTTCTGTTATCCGCGCATTGAAGCCGGGCAGCCCACCGTTTGTTCCGAAACCTGTGTTGGCCGAATTCGTTACCTGGGCGTACTCTTGTACGACGCAGACAAAACTGAAGAAGCGGCTTCCGCTGCTAACGAAAAAGATTTATATCAGGCGCAATTGGACATCTTCCTCGACCCTTCTGACCCGGAAGTGATTGCGGCAGCAAAAGAAGAAGGTATTCCACAAGGTTGGTTGGATGCAGCACAAGCGTCGCCAGTGTACAAAATGGCAATGGATTGGAAAGTGGCGTTACCGTTACATCCTGAATATCGAACCTTACCGATGGTGTGGTACGTACCGCCACTTAGCCCGATCCAAAAAGCAGCGGAATCCGGTCATGTGGGCATGAATGGCGTGATTCCAGATTTAAAATCCTTACGTATTCCGGTGAAGTATCTTGCCAATATGCTGACTGCGGGCGATGAACAGCCGGTGATTGCCGCGTTGGAAAAAATGCTGGCAATGCGGGCCTATAAACGTGCACAGCAAGTTGAAAAAGTGGAAGACACCGATGTACTTGATCGAGTGGGCTTAACCCAGTCACAAGTGGAAGATATGTATCGCTATATGGCATTGGCGAATTATGAAGACCGTTTTGTGATTCCTGCCAGTCACAAAGCTTACGCAGAAAATGCCTACGAAATGAAAAGTGCCTGTGGGTTTAGCTTCGGCAATGGTTGCAGTGATGGCAATAACTCAGTGAATTTATTTGGTGGTAAAGATCAAACCGTCAAGCAAATTATTCCTGTGGTACTAAAAGATTAGGAGCAACAAACATGAAAATACTTAAAGTGCTTTCGCGATTAATTGATTACCCTCAGGAAGAAATACTGGAATACAAGTCCGAACTACTGGATGCCATATGTGAGGAAGAACACCTCTCTTTCAGCAGTAAAGCTGCATTGGTGGCATTTATTGGTGTCCGCTTTGAAATGGATCTGTTGGACTGGCAAGCCGAATATGATGCTCTGTTTGAACGTGGCAGGTCCTTGTCGTTGCTGCTCTTTGAACACCTGCATGGTGAGTCCCGAGATCGAGGGCAGGCAATGGTGAACCTGATGGAGCAGTATAAAGCGGCCGGTTTAAATATTGATGTACGTGAGCTGCCTGACTATATCCCCCTGTTTTTAGAATTTATTTCTACTCAGGGAGAGGAGAACGCAAAGTCCTGGTTGCAGGATATTGCGCATGTCCTCTCGTTGCTAACGGTGCGTTTGCAAAAACGCGAGTGTGATTATGTTGCCTTATTCTCCGCATTGCTTGAGTTATCAGGTGCCGACGTCGATTTAACCGATGTTGCTGAACAGCTTAAACATGAGCAACGGGATGACACACAAAAAGCGATGGACAAAGTGTGGGAAGAAGAAGCGGTTACCTTTGGTGGTGATGCGGTCAATGGCGGCTGTCCCAGCAACCAATATCGTCCCAGTGACAGTCAACGTAAAGACCAGAATATTCCCATTCATTTTGTTGATGCGGCGTCACCCACTGCGCCTGCACGCATGCAATAGGACAGGAGAAAAGACTATGCCTGATATTACTCATCTTCTTTTTGGTATTTACCCCTACATCGCGTTAGCGGTATTTGTTTTGGGAAGTATCGTCCGTTATGACAGGGATCAATACACCTGGAAAACCAATTCCAGTCAATTGTTGGAAAGCAAACAGTTGCGTAAAGGGAATTATGCCTTTCATATTGGCATTATTGCGATTCTGGGTGGCCATGCCGTGGGTTTATGTACCCCTCACCAAGTCTGGGATGCAATCGGCCTGACACCTTCGGTTAAGCAAGCCTTTGCCATGGGCATGGGCGGTTTTTTTGGTGTGATTTGTTTTTATGGTATGACCATATTAATAAAACGTCGATTGACTAACCCTCGTATTAGAGCCAATAGCTCGCGCATGGATATTGCCATCTTATTGCTTATTTATCTGCAACTTATTTTAGGCTTAATCAGTATTTTCTTTTCTGCACAACATATGGATGGTCAGGAAATGCTGAAGTTGATGTCGTGGGTGCAAAATACAATTACCTTTGATGCAGCGGAAGCTGTGGCGGATATTCGCCATGTCGGGCTGATTTATAAGTTACATATATTACTGGGTATGACGTTGTTTTTACTGTTTCCGTTCAGTCGATTGGTACACGTGTGGAGTGTGCCGGTTAAATACCTGTCGCGAAATTACCAAGTAGTACGGGCGCGCTAACCAGAGAGACTAAAATTGTGTTTCCTGACCCCGGAGTGGAGCTAAGAAATTCCCCCAACACGAGTACTCGATATGAGTACTGATTTTCACTCCGGGGATTTTTAGGCTTATTTTAAAAGCCTCGCAGGCCAGTGATAAATAAACGTGTCATATCATTTTCAATGAATAGGTATGGGATGATCATTGCTAACAAAGAGATAGTATGAATAATTCTGATGTAAATGAAATAAAAGTTAATGGCAAGGTTATCGACGCAGAAAAAATCTCGGAAGAAATGCAATATCATCCAGCAAATTCCCAGAGAGAAGCCATGATCAATGCAGCACAAGCATTGATCATCGGTGAATTACTCAAACAAAAGGCATCAACTAGTGGTATCGATACTTCTGTAACGGAAGAAGACTATACTAGCCAACTCTTTGAACGAGACATTGAACGTCCTCAGGCTTCAGAGCAAGAATGCCTAACTTTTTATAATAACAATCCGAAAAAATTTATGTCAGCGCCACTTGTTGAAGCGAGGCATATCTTAATTACTGCACATGAGTCTGATTTGTCTGAACGGGAACAGGCTAAAGAGAAAGCAAATATAATTTTGCAAAAACTGACTGACAACAAAAACAGTTTCGAAGAGTTAGCCAAAATGCACTCTAGTTGCCCATCAAAAGAAGTGGGGGGAAGCCTCGGCCAGTTATCCAAAGGACAAACCGTACCCGAGTTCGAAAAAGTGTTGTTTCTTGCTGATGTTGGGCTCCAAAACCAGCCTGTAGAATCCCGCTATGGGTTTCACGTATTGGATATTGTTAATCGAATTGATGGTGAGAGACTGCCTTTTGAACACGTCAAAAATGATATTCGTAACTATCTGAATGAAAAAGTAAAAAGAAAGGCCATTGCGCAGTACATACAAGTACTTATTGATGATGCTGACATAGAAGGCTTTGATTTTCAGGCTGTTGGGCCGTTGCTTCAGTAAATACTTTTTTTTCAGGAGTCTGATGTGGACTAAATGGTTTCTTTAATTCCAATGTAATTATTAGTACTTATGCATATCTTTTAGTTTGATAGCATTTTACAAAATACACGTGATTCCAATATTGGGTTTATTCTTGTAGTTTTGATTGTGAGAATGATTTTCGTTAACCTAAAAAATAGATAGAATTGTTTTTTATATTACCAGTTAAAATTTCCAAAAATTGAAGATGTATCTATTTGAGGGAATACATAAGACTCTATTTCGCTAAGTTGACCTTTTCTTTTATTTTTCCTCGGTTGGTGGTATAAAAACTAAGCTATCAGGCGGAGAGTTTGGTCACGGTTTTGTCTCCGCTGGCTTTACAAAAGCTATGATGGGGTCAGCCGGCTTTGATTATGTCAACGATAGAGCTTGGCAGCAGGTGGCAGGCAGAACGATCTATGCTGCGGTTATTGGAGGGACTGTATCCAAGATGACTGGAGGGAAATTTGCCAATGGTGCGGTGACGGCTGCTATGGCACATGCTTTAAACGCAGAATATACTGGAGCAAAGACTGCTGCGTCACAAGAGTAGCAAAAGGAAGCCGAAGCACTTTACAAAGAGTTTTTGGAGTTAATGAGAGAGTCTGAATCTCCATTCGGTTACGGATTGCCAAATGCTGAAGGAGCAACCGTTGTGTATGATTCAGAATATGACGGATGGGCTAAAATTGTGACAGTTCCAAGGATGAAAGGAGTAATAACAGTAGGAGATAAGTTTTTCACCGATAGGCTTATACCTGAAGAAGCTACCGCTGAACAAGTTAAGTTTCTCGATACTTTATCTGATCATCAACTAAGGCTGTTTGCTTTTAGGCATGAAAATGCACATAGGCATCCCAAAAATCTAAACTATCAACTTGGTGATGTTAGTTCGTCTAGGATTAATAGTAAGCCTGAAATACATGCCACGACTGTAGGTGTTGATTGGGCTCGGAGGGTGTTCAAAAATGACTAAATTGAAGTTTTATAGTTTGTCAGTGATGATCTTTTTTCTTCTCTTTCCTAGTTTACGTAGTTCGGCGGAATCGTTGCAGTACGTCGGATTCTCTGAGCCAAGTTTGAAGTTAAAAAAGTTTGCTATTAGCAGTGAAAGCGGATTAATTGGAGAGGATGGTCGAGATTATTCTTTGGCGCTTCGTAGGTGTGAATCTAATTCAAAATGGAAGTGTCTGCTTTTGCCAAATAAAGGTGTTATTTTTGCACTCCCGAACCGTAAGTTGGTTGTAAAAGAAAAATGGCTTTTTTCCGGGTATGAATTTACTTTAGATGATTGTGAAGATACTACGGCAGGAAACGTTTATTTAATTAGCGCAAAGCTCAGGACGGTATTTACATCAGAAGACGATTATGTGGGGGATCATCGTCAATCAATCCAGTATTTGTATGATGAAGAAAAAGGAATTTTAGGTTGGGTTTTTGAAAAGATGATTTCAAAAGATGGTTCTATCCTTGAAAAAGAGGTTTGGGTTAACGCTAATGTTTCCGAAGGATTTTCTAGTTGGTACTCTAGGTTACCAGTCTCTACAGTTCTCTCTGAAAAAGCCGAACGGAAGTTAGAGAATAAAGATCTTACGTACAAAGAATTTGTTAATTTATACTTGGGCTGGCCTGCTTCGGAAAAGGAAATAAGGGACAGTCCCTAATTAAACAAAAAGCCCGGTGAATGCCGGGCTTTGTTGTTTTAGGCTACGGATATTTACTCATCTTTCTTCTTCAGTGCGGTAATAATCAGTTTATTGCTTTGCCGTTCGACAAGGTACTGACTGCCGATGGTAAAGCCAATCTCTTGTAACCATCAGCCATGTAAATAAGTCACCGGCACCTCACGTCTTTTATTAATCCGTGCTCCTAGGGAAATACATTGATTCGGGTGTAGTTTGATCTATTTTTTTGTTTTTATCACTTCTTCGCAAACAATGCAATCAGCATAATAATCAACATGACCCAAAAGCCGGAAAGCAGTTGCCAAAAGAGTAGTTTTCCCTGGTCTTTTTCCGGTATAGGCGCGTTGCGAATAAATTCCGGGTTAGGTTGGGTGAGATCAGTTAATAAATCGTCCAATGTGGTATAGCGTTTTTGTAAATCAAAATTTGCTCCTTTAGCTAGTGCTTTATCAAACCACGCCGGGATAATTGGGTTAAAGGTGGTGGCGCTGCGGTAGCGCAGTCGGTCGTAATCAAAGCGGCTGGTACACTCGTTGATTTTTTTACCGTAGGGCAAGTGTCCGGTAAATAGTTCGTAGGTAATCGTGGCCAGGGAGTAGATATCGCCTTGTAAGCCTGGGTTATGTCCCAATAAATAATAGGGGTCAGAATAGGTGGCCGTGCCCAGGACACCTTCGTGCTGCACCGGGCTGAACATTTCCGCGATGCCAGCAACAAACACGGAACCAAAGTCGACAATAACAGCCTGGTTCTCAGGTGTAATCATGATGTTGGCCGGTTTTAGATCCTGATGTAAGGTTTCCTTTTCGTGAAAGGCTTTCAGGCCTTCGGCAATGTGTTTGATAATGGTAATGGCTTTTTTCGGGCTGGGGCGTGGGTTTTCCTCCATCCATTTATCCAACGATATGCCTTCAACTTTTTCCATTAAGTAATACAGAAAATGCCGCTGGCTCTGTTGTTCGATAATTTTGACAACATGTTCGTTATTAATGCGTTTGCCAATCCATTCTTCCTGGATAAAACGGTCAATATATCCTGTGTCGTCTTCATAGTTAGGCGACGGTGTTTTCATTACCATCTGCTGGCCGCTTGTTTGTTGTGTAACAAGGTAGAGTTGGCTTCGAGAGGACGCGAATAATTCCTTTTCAACTTTATATCCGTCAATAATCATGCCGGGTTCAAGAGGCGGTGGGAAAGGCAGGCGCGTGAGCTTTGCGTTGTAATCGTCCAGGGTTTCTGACGGTGTGTTTTCAATGTAAAGTAGCGCACCGCTGATGTTGTCATCACTGCCTGTTTCCTGTGCTTCCTTACACAGACTTTCTATCTGCCGGTTTAAGTCCTGGCTGGCATCCAATTGTTGCGCAAATTTTTCCAGATCGACGAAGTCATGTAAGCCGTCGGTAGTAAGGAGAAAAAAGTCCCCTTGTTGTAATTGTTGTTTGCCGTAATCGATATTCAGTGAATTATCCATGCCCACCGCTCGGGAAAGCGTGGCCTGCTTACCGCCTAGGTTGGCAACATGGTCTTTGGTGAGCTGTTGTAGCTTGCCCTGGCGAATGCGGTATATTCGACTGTCACCTACATGAAAAAAATGCGCCGTGGTGGATTTAACTATGAGTGTGCTACTGGTACACAAATAACCTTTTACTTCGTGAATAAATTCATGGCTTTTTTTGTATAAGGCAAGGTTAATGGCACTGAGAATTTTTTGTCCGGCGTGACTGACAGACCAGGTATCCGGTGTTTTGTAATAATCCTCAATTAAGTGGTTAACTGTGGTATAGCTGGCTTCTTTTCCTGCCTCGGCGCTGCTGACGCCATCGGCAATGGCAACCACCACACCCTTGTAGGTCAGCGTATGGGGGCTGACAGGAAGCTCAGCCTGAACGGCATCTTCATTTTGCTCTTTTATGCCGGTACGTGTTGCGGTGGCAACACGTACTTGGAGTTGAGTTGTAGAAACTTCAGCTATAGAGGGTTCAGTCACAGAAGTATCCTTAACTGAATTTAATCAGTATTAGTCTACATCAATTAAATGCACGGTTCCGTCTGGCAGTGTTTCGGCAATTTTTCCCTTAGGTTCTTCTAAAAACACACAGGCCGCAACAATAAAAATAGCGGATGCAGCAATGACCAGAAAGAAAGTGCTGTAGTCGACAAACGATAACACGGTCAGGTAAGTGACGGCACCAACATTGCCATAAGCTCCGGTCATTCCGGCGATCTGTCCTGTCATGCGTCGCTTAACTAAAGGAACGATGGCAAACACTGCACCTTCACCTGCCTGCACGAAGAAGGAACAACACATGGTGGCGATTACAGCGAGGGGAATCCACCATTCACCGTCTATTTGGCTTAACACGAAATAGCCAACGGCTAAGCCGCCCACTAACACCATTAAGCTTTTTCTGCGACCGAAGTAATCGGAAAACCAACCACCGGTTGGTCGCGCGACTAAATTCATAAAGGCAAAGCCGGAGGCGAGTAAACCCGCTTTTACCGGGTCGAGTCCGTCGAAGGTTTCGATAAAGAACAGCGGCAACATGGACACAACGGCAAGCTCGGAACCAAAGGTGACGAAATAAGACACACTGAGTATAGCGACTTGTTTAAATTTATATTTTTCTAGCTCGGGTACGCCTTGTTCCAAATGTTCTTGATTAACATGCCATATCCCTTGGGTTTGAACAATAAACAGGACGACCAATACGCCCCAAAGAACATACATTACCGTCTCTGAAAAAAGTTTTACGCCAGCAGGGGAAAGTTTCCAGGCCAGCACCCCCAGGGCAATATACATGGGAACGTTCATGGCCAGATAAAAGAATAAATCACCGTAACTGGTCACTTCCAGGCCGCGGCTTTTTTTCGGTTTAAAGTAAGTGGAGCCTTTAGGCGTATTTTTTGCGGTAAAGAAATAAAACACACCGTATATTAGCGTGATAACTCCGGTTAACGCCAATGCATAACGCCAGCCATCGTCTCCGCCAAACAGAAGGGCAATAGTGGGTAAGGTCATGGCACCCGCTGCGGAACCAAAGTTACCCCAGCCGCCATAAATGCCTTCGGCGATACCAACCTGTTTTGCTGGAAACCATTCGCCAACCATGCGAATACCAATAACAAAACCAGCACCAACAAATCCAAGTAAAAAGCGGAAGATGGCTAATTGTTCGTAATTTTTTGCCTGGGCAAATGCGAAGCAGACAAATGAAGAGAGCACCAATAAGCCGCTGTACACTTTGCGCGGCCCATATTTGTCCACCATCATACCAATAATAATACGCGCGGGTATGGTCAGGGCCACGTTAAGAATTAACAGGGCTTTTACTTGATGGCTGGTTAAATCGAACGCCTCTTTAATAAATACCATGAGTGGTGCATGGCTGAACCAGACAACAAATGTCAGGAAAAAGGCGAACCAGGTTATATGGAGGGTTTTAATTTTGGGATCGCCAAAATTGAACAGGTTTAGTTTGCTGTCAGCGCTCATTTTTATCTCCCGCTTTAGCAGATGGATAGTGAATCTGGCTCTAGTGTCGGTAATCATCCATTTGGAAAAGCTGACATGGATCAATCGCAATTCACCTGAAAAATATGCGGATTGAGGAAGCTATCCCCAAAGGGGTGGTGTCATGTTCTTTCTACCCCTTGGTATTTCTGGTCGTATACCTCTGAAGAGGTATAAAGGTTGTGGTGTTTTCACTGGATGAAGTTATTCGGGATAAATACTTATTTCCCACTGCCGCTTTCTTTAAGGTAAGGGGGTAAGAGTAACCGGAGTTGATGACATGCAGTTCCAAAAACATTTATCCCACCGAGCGTTGTGGGCGGCAACGTTTGCATTTGCAGCCAACTTTTCTGTGTGGACGCTCTATGCTGTTTTAGGGGTAGAAATTCGCAGTGATCTGGATTTGTCCGCTACGGAATTTGGTTTGTTGCTGGCAGCCCCCATGTTCACCGGAGCAATTATTCGCTGGCCGGTGGGGATTTATGTGGAGCGGGCGAATGGCAAACGGTTTTTTGTTTGGCAAATGGTGTTAACTCTGCCAGCTTTACTCATCCTGCCTTCTGTAAAAACCTATTTCGATTTTTTATTAGTGGGTTTATGGCTTGGTGTTTCCGGCGTGTCGTTTACCATTGGTATACGCTACATCAGTGATTGGTTTGAAAGTAAGTTCCTCGGCACGGTGATGGGGGTATTTGGTTCCGGTAATGCGGGGGCGGCTGTGACTTTGCTCTTGGTACCGCTGTTGATGGATTATATCTCCTGGCGTTGGGTTGGTTATGTCTACGCCGTCGGTTTTTTTCTGGTTATCGTATTTTTTGCATTTATTGCACCAGCGCCTTTACCTTATATGCAGGAAAAGGCCAGGGAAGTTGAAGCCATCAATCCGTATCTGGATATTCGAATCTGGCGATTCAGCTTGTACTACTATTTTGTCTTCGGCAGCTTTCTGGCACTGATCCTTTGGTTGCCACAATATTACATGAGCGCCTATGAGCTGAGTTTTATTCAGGCCATGAATCTCACACTATTGTTTACTTTCGTCTCCAGTACGGTACGTGCGCTTGGTGGTTATTACGCGGATAAGTATGGTGCGCGTACCGTCAACTGGAGCGTGTTTTGGGTATGTCTGGTCTGTTTGTTTTTTCTCAGTTATCCACCCACCACCATGACCATTCATGGCATCCGTGGTGAAGTGAATTTATATCTCGAAATAAACGTGTGGGTATTTACCAGTCTAATTCTGGTTATCGGTATTGCCCAAGGGTTTGGCCGCGCCAGCGTATATAAAATTATCCACAATTATTATCCAAATCATATGGGGCAGGCGGGTGGTTTTGTTTCATTTATTGGTGCATTAGGTGGTTGTAGTTTGCCGGTTCTATTTGGTTTGGCTGACGATCTAGTCGGCGTTCACAGTGCGTGTTTTATGTTGCTGTATGGTTTACTCGCTGGTTGCATGATTATTATGTTTTATGCCAACAAAGCGGATGAATATCAGCAACGATTGAAACAGGCCATTGAACATAATTTTTTGGAAATAGATGACTAAACATGAAAAACGAAGCCACTGTTTGCATAAAAGTGGGTAGAGCTTTGGGGCATTGTGGGTAGTTGAAATAGGCTGTTGATTTTTGTCAAAAGTGATAATACTTGCCAGCGTATCTTACGGGGTAATCAGTCTAATAACGAATGACAAGGTGGAGCCCAATGACCAAAACTTTCGTCTCTTTAAAATCATTCCCGTTAAAAATCGCCATAGCTTCTTCAGTAGTTGCTTTTGCTAACGTATCTTATGCCGAAAACGTAAACTCTCTCACTGATGCGGTGAAAGAGGGGAAGACTCAGGTCAATATGCGTTATCGTACAGAGTTTGTCGATCAGGATGGTATGGATAAGGAAGCCTATGCTTCAACCCTGCGTACGCGTTTTACATACTCCACCGCGAGTTGGTCCAATTTAAAAGGTGTGGCAGAGTTTGATGTGGTATCACTGATTGGTAATGATTTATATAACAGCACAACAAACGGTAAAGTAGACCGTCCGGTTGTGGTTGATCCAGAAGGTACGGATTTAAACCAATTTTATCTGCAATATAACCAGGACAATTTAAAAGCCACTTGGGGACGACAACGAATTCTCCATGGTAATCAACGTTTTGTTGGCGGTGTCGGCTGGCGACAGAACGAACAAACCTACGATGGTTATCGATTTGAATATGTTGCAAATCAAGTCACTGTGGATGCGAGTTATGTCTATAACATCAACCGAATAGTGGGTGAAGATCATCCTGTTGATGATTTGGACGGTTCTTTTTACCTTACCAATGTGGCGTATGCTGTAAACAAATCCCACAAGGTCACACTGATGAATTATTCGTTGGATTTTGATGCTTTAGCAAATGCTTCCAGCCAAACTTGGGGAATTAATTACGATGGCCAGTTTGATAAACTGAACGTTCATGCCGCTTATGCCAGGCAAAGTGATTGGGCGGATAGTAACCTGGACTATACGGCTGACTATAAGAATCTGGAAGTGGCCTATAACTTTGGCCCGGTGACGGTGAAAGCGGGCAACGAAGTACTGGGTTCAGACAATGGTGCGAGTTTTACTACACCACTTGCAACTTTGCATAAATTCCAGGGTTTTGCCGATAAATTCCTGGGGTTCCCTGCAAACGGAATGGATGACAAATACATTGGAGCAAACGGTAAGGCTAAGCAATGGAACTGGGCTGTGACATATCATCAGTTTACATCTGACGAGGGAAGTGTTGACTACGGTAGTGAATGGGATGGCAGTCTCGGTTATTTGGTTAACCCTGACTTAAATCTACTGCTGAAAGGTGCGTATTACCAAGCGGATGATTTTGCTACGGATACCCTTAAGCTGTGGTTTATGGTCAGTAAAAAGTTTTAGCCTCATATATGTACAAGCCTGGCATAACGGGCTTGTACAATCTCTTGATTGCTTCACTCACGTTTTTTCTCTCCACTCAAAGCTTAATCTTTCTGTGGTACTAGAAGCGATTCCACTGTGTGACGTGAATTGCTGGAAAGGCCCGCTTGTATGCAAACCTTTTCATCGTTTGGTGGCAGGCTTTCGTTAAGGAATCGCTAATTTTAAAAACCCTTCTGCTCCTGCCTGATAAATACCGCTACTGTGCAGTGTTACATGGTCCGATTTCGCCAGCGCTCCCAGTATTTGGGTTTCAGCGGTATGCACATTAACTTTAAGTAAATAACTCGATACGCTGATGTAAATATGGTCTTGGTTATCGTAGGTTAATGTGTAGTGCTTTTTACGCACAAGGGACATATCTCTTGTGGGGCTGCGAGGGACATTAAATTGCCATAGCATCTCGTTCCGAATTGGGTCGTATTTATAGATGACCCCGTCGTCTGCTGTGCTAGAGGTTTTTTTACCAAAACCGATAATCGTGTCACCAATGCTGGCAACATAATGCGGGTCAATGCCGGGAATAGACGTGACTTCCAGATTACCTCGTTCAACATCGTAAATTAATAATTTGCCACCATCCTCAAGACAGGACATCACCATATATCGTCCATCTTGAATCGAAGCCATGCTAATAGGTTTATAGTGGTCGATGGGTAACCCCCTTAAAGCTTCGGTTGCCGGGTCATACCAAGCGATGCCACCACCAATACGGACACGAGAATAATAGCCGGAATAATAAATTTTATTATCAATGCCTTTGGCTATGCCCGCTAATGGCCAATGAGTATTAACGTGAGAATTGTGGGGAATCGTTTTATACGTCATGGTGGGAATATCGTATTCCCGCATAATGAAGTTGGGGTACCCGGCAATATAGACTTTATCGCCAATGGTGGCGACTGAATAGGTGGCTAATGATTTTGCAGAAAATGAAAATGCCTGTCCATTTGTTGGGTTGTAGAACACATGATCGCCGTAGTGAGGGGCAGAGCCGTAAAGATAATCGCCGGCACTGCCAATCATGTGGTAACTATCTTTAAACGGCATCAGGTGTGCGGCTTGCGTTTCTGCGTTGCCAAGGTAGTTATATTCAATATTCATGTCGCCATCAAGAGTGGGGTAAACGGTATCCTCGTTCACCTTTGGAGGAGGGTTGGCGCCTTCCTGAACCGAAGGGTGAATATATACTGGTGTAAAAAAGCTTTCGAAATAGGGGTATTTATTCTGTAATGGATGACGATCAAGGTTGGCAATTTGGTCGCCTTCCCTCAGGGTGGTTGGTATTAATTCGCCTTCATCGCTGGCAATAAACTGCCAATATTTCATGGAGCTTGGATCGTCATATACTTCCTCAGAAAAAATAATAATTGACTGGTCTTTTTGCTTGTACATGTCGAAAGTTTTTCGACTACCTCTACCGGGAATTTCACGGAACACTTTCCAGGTACTTGTCTTGAAGTTATAACCGACCAAACGCCAGGGGTAGGACCCCCAACCGGCGATAATCCAATCACCGACCGCACGAGTCATGAAATAGGTATAGTCCGACAGTCCTTCATGCTGGATAGGAAACTTTGTCGACATGGTGAGTTGTTCGGTAAATGGATTGTATTGATAAAACCAAAGGTGGCTTCCGTCGGGTGTTCTTCCACTTGCGCGAATAATGCCTTGATCATTGGCATCTGAGACCACCATCTGGAAATCTTCATGGGGAATAACAAAAGGTTCACGAAATTTGTTGGTGGCAATATCGTAGGTCAGGATTACCTCGTTCTGGTAATTGGTTTGAACGGGCATAAGCACTCGGTCGGTATATACAAAACGCTTGGCGCCTAACCGGGGGGAATATTTGATATCGTAAACCGGGTCATCGGGCTTTTGGTAATAGGGTGGAATGTAGCCCAGCGTTGTAATGGCGTTGTTTTTGTCATCAACGTTAAATGAAATGATGGCTCCGACATCCACATATTTGGGAGAATAGGGGAGCATAATATTCCAACTGTCTCCATTGGGAATATAACTGATACCTCGGTGCTCGATAAGTGATGGAGCAGGGCCAACGATACTGCTGTCGATAAGCCCGTGTTGGACTAACTCTTCCTCGGTGATGTCTTTTGGTTTTGGTTCGATATTGCCACCAGATGAGCTGCTACTGCTGCCACCAATTGAACCACTGCTTGAACTATTACTGCTAGATGAGCTGTTAGAGCTACTGGATGTTGAACTCGTTGATGAGCTACTAGAACTACTGGATGTAGAGCTCGTTGATGAACTGTTGCTGGATGATTTTCCATCGGTGTTAATTTCGTCAGACGAGCCACCGCCACAGGCACTAAGTAATAAGATCACACTAGCAAGAAGAGTAGAGCGAAGCACGGTTTTAGTGTCCTTTTATCTGGTTCTTATTAGTTGAGTATGCCGCTTGATACAGGCGCACTTGTAATAACACTGAACGCAATCAACCAAACGCATAACTTAAGTACTTTGCATCAGGGGTAGGGGTAATTCTATAAACCAATACACAAATTTTGCTTGAAAACGGACATGCTTAGAGCAGATGTTCCGCGTGTATCAGGTGAATTCGCAATTTGAACAAAAGCTGGGAGTGGCACAGAACAGTTAACCCTATTTAGGGATAATAAAGCGATGAATATGTACAAAAAACGCTTTCGATTTTACCCCCTGATATTTTCAATATCCCTTCTGGCTTTGCCACAGGTTTAATTTCAGCATGCTAAGCTGCCAAGCGCTGCTTCAAAAAGCTTATCAAACATAATCACAGTGTACTAAGAGAAATAGTGACGGGTAGCATAAGAAGCTACAACGAGGGGCATAGGGAACAATAGTCAATATGCCAATATTCGTTCTGAGCTTTCTCATCAATCGATAAGAGTTCGAGAGCGGGGTAAAACCACTGAGGTATGATTATCCAACCAGAGAGATCCTAAAAATAGGAAAGTACATATTAAGCGGAATTGTTATTCCAGCTTACTGTGGGGTGTTTTAGCTCGTCTTGTTTAAGTGAAGTGCGAATCAGATTGTCAACTGTAAGATTGTTCAGTTACCCATTTGTGAACAGGATTGTCTGATGGTTGAGGCGATTATGTGAACTGTGTTGTAAAATATTTTTATCATATTTGGCTTTTCTTTACTGTCTTCCTCGGCATTCTAAACAACATTTGGTTTGTCGTTTTATATTTCATTCTTCTCGCCTAATTTTGCACTTGCTATTTTAATATGCAAATTTATCTTAAATTTGACATTTATTGTCGAATTCTTGCCACTAATATTACAGTTTTTTTAATTTTACCTGGCGTTTTTTACTACCTTTTTTATCCGTTTTGCGAAGCGTAAATAGCGTCTAAATCACCATTCTAATTATCGTTTATTTGCTGTTAGTGATAAAAATAATTGTCAACAAAGACGCAACAGTTAATCAACGTTATTGATCTATATAACCTCAATATCTTCATGTGTAATTGCCTCGCTTTTTATTTTTAGATGAAGCTTATTTGATCAGGAGAATGTTAATGAAGGTATTAAAGCTGTTGTGTCACCCAATGTCCGGCCACTCTCACCGGGCAGAATTAATGCTTTCCCTATTGGACTTGCCTTTGGAAAAGATCACCGTTGATTTAAAAAATGGTGAGCAAAAAACCACCCAGTTTAAAAAATTAAATTTCCTTTGCCAGGTACCTGTACTGATAGATGGCACGGTTTCGATATCCGATTCCAATGCAATCTTGATATATCTGGCAACAAAATATGATGAGAGTCGTCGTTGGTTACCGGAAGACCCGGAAAAACAAGCATTAATCCAGCGTTTTCTTTCTATTGCGGCGGGGGAGCTGGTAAATGGGCCAGCGACTGCGCGAGCGGGAAAACTTTTGGGTAAAGATGTGAATTATACCGGTGCTGTTGAAGTTTCGATCCGCTTGTTCAATCAGCTTGATGAATATCTGGAGAAGAAAGAGTGGCTGGTTGGTGAACATACGACTATCGCGGACATTGCGCTGTATGCCTACATAAAAATGGCGCCACTAGGGGGTATTGGAATGGAAATGTATTCCAATATTTTACGTTGGTTGGAAAACGTAGAAAACCTGAATGGTTTTGTACCTGCGCCTTCCATGCAACCTAAACCTGAAAAACAAACGGCGACGTCTTAACGATTCATTTGTTTCAAATAAGCACTCACTCATAACACTAAGTAGGGCGAAACATGAAGAAAATTCAATCCTGTATAGCATTAATAATAAGTGGTATTGCTGTTTTGCCGAGTATGGCAATGGCTTTCTGCCCCCCGGATTATCCAGAAAAAGGCGTACTGGGTACGCATCTGGAACATCCTGATTTGGCAAATGGCC
The DNA here is from genome assembly GCF_032773895.1 of Teredinibacter sp. KSP-S5-2. Classification (NCBI taxonomy): domain Bacteria; kingdom Pseudomonadati; phylum Pseudomonadota; class Gammaproteobacteria; order Cellvibrionales; family Cellvibrionaceae; genus Teredinibacter; species Teredinibacter sp. KSP-S5-2. Next base: position 1,314,295 of record NZ_CP120416.1, read on the forward strand.
ACGCACCTCTGGATAAAATCATCGACGAAGGGCGACGATTATTTACCGCACAGTTTAATAAATGTGATGGTATTGGTCGCCCTGCGACTACCGGTGGTGGTGTCAAACGGGAAGCAACGCAACCGATGTTTATTCGTACATCCTCACCCGAAACAAATTCCTGTGCAGGTTGTCATGCACAGCCATTTGTGGGCGGTTCCGGTGAGTTTGTTACCAACGCGTTTATTCTTGCACAACGTCTTGACCCGGTGACTGAATCGGTTTCAAACCAGTTCAGTAACGAACGAAATACTTTGGGCATGCATGGTGCCGGCGCAATAGAAATGGTTGCCCGTGAAATGACCTATGACTTGCGTGCACAAGCGGCTGCTTTACCCGATGGTGAACATACCATTTCATCAAAAGGTATCGACTTCAAAATTGTCAAAGAGAACGGAGAGGTAACGTACAGCGAGGGCATTCGTAAAGATCTCATGGTTCGTCCTTTTGCCCAGTCTGGCAATATTGCTTCTATTCGTCACTTCACTATTGACGCGATGAATCACCACCATGGTATGCAAGCAGAAGAACGGTTTGACTTATTTGCCGGCAAAAACTTTGAAAGCGATCATGATGAAGATGGTGTGCATCGCGAACTTTCCATTGGTGATATTACTGCGCTCACCGTTTTCCAGGCCGCTCTACCTGTCCCAACGCAAGTGCTTCCAGAATCTCATGAAGAGCGTGTTGCAATCCGTCAAGGTAAGAGGCTCTTCAAAGAGATAGGTTGTGCTTCCTGCCACAAGCCCAAGTTGGTGTTAAGTAGTCCATTGTTCAGTGAACCCAGTCCACTCAATGCGGTACATACCTTTAACGATGTTAGCCAATCAATTGTCTGGGATATGACCTCCGAAGGTCCATCGCCGAGATTAGGCCGTGACAGAAAAGGCAATGTTGTTGTTCGCGCGTACACCGATTTGAAATTACACAACCTGTGTGATGACGAAAGTCGTTTAGATGCAATTCGTTTTTACTGTAATGAAACGCTGGATCAAGACCGACAAGCACATGGTGATAAGCCCGGTAGAGAGTTTTTCTTAACACGAAAACTCTGGGATGTGGGCAGTTCAGCACCTTATGGTCATCGCGGAGATATTACAACAATTACGGAAGCCATCCTTTATCACGGCGGAGAAGGTCGAGTTTCTCGAGACAATTTCGAGAACCTGCCTCCTGTGAAACAAAAGAAAGTTGTTGATTTCTTAAAGAGTTTACAAGTCGTAGAAAATAATTAACCCGATGTATGCACCTACAAAATAGAGTAAGGGGATAAGAATGAGTACTGTAAATAAAGTAAATCTGGTTCGACGAGATGATATTCCATCTATGAGAACTGTTGTGGTGGATGGTGTTGAACACTGGTTAGGTCATGTTAAAGATTTCACCAAGCATTCAACCTTGGTTAACTTTTTACCTAAAGATAACCGTATTTCTATGGCGTGGGTGCGTCTGGAAGCGGGAGAACAATTGGATGAACATATTCATCCCGTTGAGTCCATGATTTTGCTTTGTGAAGGCAGCGCGGAAACTTTGGGTGATGTACAAGCACCTATGCAAGCCGGTGATGTATTGGTTGTTCCTCCGGGCAAAGAGCACGGGTTTATTGGCGGACAACCAAACGGTTTCTGGGGCTTGTCACTTCAGTTTGACTCCCGTGGTTTGTATGAGGATATTGATGACCCCTGGGCTTCTTTTGACGAGTATTCTGAAGTGGATTACTCAAAAATTGATGACCCTGCAGAGTTACTCTTCAAGAAAAACGAATACTTTATGGAGCGCTTTGATAAGCACCGTTTATTCGCGCTTGTGCGTAAAGGCTTGATTAAACGCCCGGCACAAAAATCCCGTTTTCTGGATTGCTTCCAGGTTTGGTCAAACTATTTCCAGAAAATGGTTATTTCCAGAGTATTAAATACTCAGGATCCATGCCATGAAGCACTGGCTTGGGATCATTTTATGGAAGAGTTGGGGCATAACAAAGACCTCTCTGAATCAAGAGACAATGCCACTACCGTATTCGATCCGGTTTTAGAATCGTCTTCTGCCTGGTTCCAGAATATCATTCCGTCATTGAGTGATCTGGAGAAAGTCGTTCTCGTTCACTTGGTCGTAGAAGCCTCAGCGACATTTTTCTACAAGCATGTTAAACCAGCTATGGATGGGACTGCTTCCAGTGAACATTTTACTGCGCACAATATTGACGACCATGAACACGTTCAGATGGGATATCAGTTTATTCGTGAAACGCCTATTACGGATGTAAAACCTTTATTGGATATTCAAGAGAAAGGTTGGGCAATGTTGTCTGTGGTTATGGGACGTATTGCTGATTTGGTTGTTCACTATTCTGCCGATGATGATGCTAGTGAGAAATTGGAAACAGCTGAACAAACCAAGGTTGTTGAGGAAGCGGAACTGGAGACTGCGTAGTGACTGCCTTGAATACACAACCCCGAAAGGGGTTGTTCTACGTTTCGCCAGAAGTTTACACCGATAACCGCATATATCAGGATGAGGTTAATCGCATATATAAAGGTGAGTCCTGGAATTATCTCGGCTTGGAATGTGAGATTAAAAATCCAGGAGATTTTGTTCAAACTTTTATTGGTGATATTCCTGTTGTGGTGGTGCGCAATAAAGAACAGCAAGTTAGTGCATTTGTGAATCGTTGTACGCATCGAGGCGCTAAGGTTTGTTCCAAACGCAAAGGCAATACTAAAGCATTTGTTTGTCCTTACCATGACTGGTCATTTAATCTCGACGGCGAGTTACGGGGCGTGCCCTACAAAAATGGCGTGGATGGTAAGGGCGGTATGTCTGAAGCGTTTGATATGAAAAGCCATAATTTGACACCGGTTCGTATCGCGACACGTAACGGTGTGATTTTCGGTACCTTTTCTCCCTCGACACCTTCACTGACAGAATACTTTGGCCCAAAAATTACCAAATATTTTGATCGGGTGTGCGACGGGCGGCCATTAAAAATAGTTGGCAAGATGCGACACGTCGTGAACGCTAATTGGAAGCTGCAAATCGAAAATGTAAAAGATCCCGTTCACGCGGCCATCCTGCATTCATTTTTTACCACCTTCGGTATTTGGCGGTCGGATCAGGATACCAATGTCATTATTGACGATTCTGGTAAGCACAGCGTGTTGGTGTCTTGTGCAACGTTTAGCAAAACTGAGAAAAAAACCACGAAACAGAGCGATTTTAGCCTGGAAGACACACGGCTTATTGATCATCAGCGCGAGTTTGAAGGTGGTACAGGGGCAGTCATGACTATCTGGCCGAACCTGATTTTTCTACAACAGTTAAATTGTCTGGTGATGCGCCACGTTAAACCGGAAGGGCCAAATCGTAGTATTCAAACCTGGACATTTTTTGGTTATGAAGATGAACCAGAAGCGTTAACTGAACGCCGTCTAAATCAAGCGAACTTATTGGGGCCTTCGGGGTTGGTCACCATTGATGATAATGAAGTTCTGGCAATTACGCAGGAACATGCTGCCAACTCGCCCGAAATTCCGATGGTTTACGAATTTGGCCAAGGTGATACCGACGCAGACTATATGGTAACAGAGGCGGCTATTCGTGCTTTCTATAACGCGTATTTTTCCGAAATTGGGGACAAGGTTAGATGGATGAACGATTGCTAAAAAATATCATTCGACAAGAGATTTCGTCTTTTTATGCAGACTATTGTCAAGCGTTGGATAGTAGTGATGTTACCCGGTGGCCTGACTTTTTCTTCGACGATTGTGAATACCGTTTAACAACTCGTGAAAATCTGAATGATGACCTCGAACTGGCATTTATACGTTGTATTGGTAAATCGATGTTACGCGATCGAGCCGAAGGGTTAAAAAATGCGGTGTTTTATCGTGAGAGACTACAGCGAAGACTTGTAAGTGGTATCCAGGTGGATTTTGTAAAAGCCGATTTAACCCGGTTCGAATGTAAGACCACCCTGGCGCTCATCGAAAGCTATGATGGTCAGCCATCTTCGTTGCTTGTTTGCGGAGAAACTCAAGATTCGATTGTAGTCGATCATGGCGAATACAGATTTCAAAAAAGAATGTGCATTATCGATTCGGACACCATACCGGATTCCCTGGTTTACCCTCTATAGAAAAAATTTGTTAAAGCACATAACGTTAATAATTGGAGAATAACTGTGAAAGCAAAAATATCTGATCATCCAATGAAAAAGGTGGCAGTAATCGGCGCCGGATTATCAGGCTTGGTGACGATCAAAGAACTAATCGAAGAAAGTCATTCTGTCGTTTGCTTTGAGCAGGAGGATGATATTGGCGGTGCTTTTTATAATAAAGAATCGAAAGGTGGGATATATAACGAAATGCATCTTACCGTTTCCAATTATTTTATGTCCTTTTCTTCGCATCTTCCAGAAGATTTAAAACGCCGTTTTTGGACTGCGTCGGAGTATCTGGAGTATTTGCACAGTTTTGTTGAAAAATTTGCACTGAAGAAGTTTATCCGTTTTAAAACTGAGGTGGTGAATATCACTCAAGTTGATGAAGAAACCTGGAAGGTGTTTTATAAAGATCAAAGCGGGGATTTGCAATCGGAGTACTTTGACTCTATCGCTATATGCAGCGGAAAATTCCGCAACCCGAATGTGCCGAATATACAAGGCCTGGAGAGTTTTAAAGGAAGAATTCATCACAGTTTTAATTACAAAACACCAGAGCAGTTTGAAGGCAAAAAGGTGGTGTGTATTGGTATTGGAGAATCCGGTTCGGATATCGTTCACCAGATATCAAAAGTAGCAGATGCAGCGCATCTGGTGGTGAATCGGCCAAAAAGCATTATTTCACGTATTATTTTTGGTGATACGGGGGATTCCAGAACCACTCGCGCTGCACATTACTCGTTTTTGGTGAATCAATCTATTTTTGAGGCATCATTGAAAAAACGCGTTATGGCGAGAGGAATTCGTCATTACCAAAATAAAAATCAGGGTCAGTTAAGTGCAATCTGGATGTGGAAGTATCTGGTTAAATTTGGTTTGCATGGTGAGTTTACCAACAAAAACGATGTGTTTTTCCAGGATATCGACTTCGAACGACTCAAGCTGCATATGTTCGGCATTGATCATGTGGTTGAAGATGGTGTGGTATTGAATGATGGATCAAAAATCGAATGTACAGATATTATGCTGTCCACTGGCTACAAAACCCAGTTTGATGTGATTGATCACCCTGCAGCGAATGAGGTTGCGGACAATGTGCGTAATAACTATTGTCATATGATTCACCCGGATTTGCGGGAGTCCCTGGTGTGGATCGGTTTTGTTCGCCCTGATGTCGGAGGTGTGCCGACAATCGCTGAATTACAGGCGAGATATTATGCTTCTTTATTATCCAAACGCCGTGAGTTACCTGCCGACGATGTCTTGCGAGAAAAAGTTAAAACTATGAAAGCTAAAGAGGAGTTCTATTTTTCTCTGGAGCCTGATAAATCAGAAAATGTTCGTTATTTGAAGTTTACTACCTACTTAGCCGGGCTGATTGGAGCGGAAGCTAAGTGGTATAAGCTAATCCTTAATCCTCGTTTATTCTTTAATTTTTATCATGGCAGTATGGTTGCTGCACAATTCAGGCTGCAGGGGCATGGTAAAAACTATAAGGCTGCAAAAGACTTTATTAATAAAAAGGTCGGGGTTACCCGAGCGCCACTTTCTCACTTGGCTTTCTTTATCCCACTTGGAACTGTATTGAGTGCGGTTGCACCGGTGTTTCGTCGGATAGTGAAAATGCTAAATATTGAGGATGTGGATTTCAATATGAAAAATGACTTTCTGTCGATAGAAGATATTATTCGATATCAATGGCCCGGAGGGAAAAGTATCTCTCATTTAAACTCCTCTACACCATTAAAACAGATTTTCACCAAAGACTATGAATGGGAAGGGTTCCGCTATTTCCTTCGAGAGCGATATGCCGTTGATCCAAGAATAACCGTCAACTCGACGATTACTATTGGAGATCTAGACCGAATGCTTCAGACCGATACCGAAGTCGAGCCGGCTTAATAGGTGTTTATAAAATACACACTAGTCTAGCCTAGACTTTGTCTGCTTAGATCTGTGTTATGGCCTTTATTTGGGAGTGTCGGGTTGATACGTGGTTTATTGAAAGAAAATATAAAAGCGGTGTATACACTTTTATCTTTACTTGCTGTGGGAACGCTGTTGTCGTTATCGGTATCCCTGAGCAAGTTTGCCTATTTAGACGGTATTGACCCGATTGCGTTTCTGTTTGTGTCATCAACGATTGCCGGCTGCATTCTGCAAATTGTTTCCCTGTCGATGGGATACCGCTTTTTCCCCAGCCGTATTGCCTACGAATACGCTTTGGTAACAGGAATTGTTTTTGCGTTGACGAACGTGATGTCTTTTTTGGTGGTGAATCGGGTTGGTGTGGGCTATTTGTCAATATTGTTAACCTTCCCAATATCGATCACCTGGTTTTTATCCATATTTATGGGCCTGGCGGCGCTTAGGGTAAAACAATTACTGGGAACCATGTTGTGTATCGCTGGTGGTGTACTGCTTTCGTTATCAACCAATCAAATTGCACCGCAGTCTTATCCTTGGAGCTATATTGCCTTATTGATTCCAATAGTTATTTCGGTCGGGAATATTTATCGATCCTGTCGTTGGCCTGATGGTATTCATGCTATTCAACTGGCATCTGTGATGCTTCTTTCATCCAGTGCATTAATATGGGGAGTTCAGTATACCCTGTCCAGTTCCTGGGAGGCGGATATTATCGGGGTTTTTGCCCAACCAAAGTGGTTGATAGGGGAAGTGATTGTTTACATTTTTATGTACTATTTGTTTTTTGTGGTACAGCGGCTTTCCGGCCCGGTATATATCAGCCTGATTGGTGTCATTGCTTCGATGACGGGTGCGTTAATTTCAGTGACATTTTTAAGTGAAACTATCTCTGTCGGTATGATGGCTGCGATTCTTGTCATTATTCTCGGCCTTGCCGTGTTTGGCATTATGCCCCAAAAGCCCCAGTTACAGGAAATAGAAGGCCAGACATAAATGCCTTTCGCAAGTTAAATATGATCAAACTGCTTGGTCAAAAAATCGATGAACAGGCGGACTTTATTCGGAATATATTCCCTGTGGGGAATAATCGCGTACAGAGAAAATGACAGGTTGGTTTGATTGGGTAAAAGTTCGATCAGTTTTCCAGTATGTAAATCATCCTGAATCATAAAGGTGGGCAGTAAAGCAATACCTAACCCTTTTACCGCCAGTTTTCGAATGGTTTGAGGGCTGTTGATGGTAATGATTGGTTGAACTTCAACGGATTCCTCTAACGGTTCACAGGTTTTGAAGGGCCATTTGGATTTTATCGTCAGGTTTGAATCGATAATACACTGATGTGATGTTAACTCCGATGGGTTTTGTGGCGCACCATAACGACTGATGTAGATCGGCGATGCACAGAGTTTAAAGCTGAATTCCGATAATTTACGAGAGATCAGATTTGAACTGACGGTTTCTCCAACCCTAATGGCCAGATCGACGCCTTCTTCCAGCAAGTCAATTTTTCGGTTGGTTAGTTGTACATCCAGATGCAGGTCAGGGTAGGTTTCAATAAATAACGGAAGTTTTGGGGCGAGTAATAATTCGCCAAAGGTAACCGAGGTGCTTATTTTGAGTGAACCTTTTAATACGCCTTTTTTCTCTGATACCACATCCACCAGTGAGGAAAATTCACTCAGTAATACCAGGGATTGGTTGTAATATTTAACACCGGCTTCTGTTGGCGCTATTTTTCTTGTGGAACGATTGAAAAGCCTGACGCCAAACTGGTTTTCAACTGTACCCACATATTTGCTGATCAAAGCCTTGGATAAGCCCAAGCGTTCACCGGCTGCTGTAAACGAACCCGTTTCAACAACAGCAACAATGGTTTTTATTCCATCAAGTGTATCCATGGTTTAAAAAAAACTACAAAGAATGAGAAATAAAACAGGTTTGATCATTTTATTCGCGTCAATAGATGGTTGAGAACTCGAACGGCTGGTCAATATTGGTGATTTTTATATTAACAGATAGAAATAGTCTCAGTTATTTCTTTCATAAAAAATTGGACATTAGTCTTAGTTGAATTCCACTTTTCATTGGTTGAAATTGTTGCGTACTACTTGGTAATGAGACCTATGTCGATAATTCTTATCAATATATTTTATTTCGTTTTCCATAGTATTTTCTTGGGAAATTTTAGATTGTGTCAACTGTAAGTTATTACATTGATTTCAATGCGAATTTGAATTTTGTTTTACGAGTTGAAGCTGATTGTAAACCCCGTATTGATTAATAGGGGTGGAGTGTTAATGTCGCCGATTTTATTTTCTTATGTTTTGGGTAAGGTAGAAAAGTATGTGGAAAATGTACGGGAGCTCTGGTCACAGCGAAATTATATTTTTGTTTATGGTATGACCAGAGAAGGATGTTTAAAGCGACCTAACCGATATTTAACAGTTTTTGCAGTTCTTTCCGTTTGTTCTTGGGGACAAGATCTGCCAGGGAATAATTATCTAAGGTAGAGAAGAAGCTCTCCAATGCTTCGGCGAATACCGTTTTCAAGTGGCAGGCGGGGGTAATAACACAGGTCCCATTCTCACCAAAGCACTCTACCAGTGGCGAACCTTGTTCCATTTCACGAACCAGTTGGCCAAGGTTTATGGATTCTGCTTCCACTCCCAAAGTGACACCACCATTTTTGCCTCGTGTCGCTTTCACATAGCCTTTATTGTTCAGTGCCTGAACCACTTTCATTAAGTGGTTTTTAGAAATGCTGTAGTTATCGGCAATCTCTTGAATGGTGGTCGAGCCTTCCCGTGTTGCAAGGTACATCAGTACGCGTAAGGAATAGTCGGTATAACGGGTGACGTGCATGACGGTTCTGCTCCTGATACCTGAATCGGCAGCAATATTCGTTGCTATCTACTTAAACATGTATTTATTTTACATCTTTAATAAATAGGCGTAAACTCCAGTTTAAAGATGTAATTTATATGCATCTTATAGGTTTCTACTGCATTTATTCTATTTGGGAGGTCATCATGAGTCTGTTGCATACGCCGTTAAGCGAAATAGCTTGCAAGATACCCGGCTCAACTGCGGTTTTTCACCGTTACCGGTTGGACTTTTGTTGTGGAGGTCAGCAGGTATTGGGCGAAGCTCTGGCGAAAAAGAACCTGGATGAAGAGGAGGTGCTAAGTGCACTGGAGAGCTTGCAGTTGGGGGCTCAGGTGAATCATACAGACTGGAGTGAGGTAGAGGATTCTGCACTTATCGACCACATCCTTACCCGTTTCCATGCTGTTCATCGCGAGCAAATGCCAGAACTAATTCGTCTGGCTCAGCGTGTAGAAGCTGTGCATGGTGATAAGCCGGATTGCCCGGTGGGATTGGCTGACCATTTGACTGCTGTACATCAGGCGATGCTGTCACATATGCAGAAGGAAGAGGCAATTTTGTTTCCAATGCTACAAAACGGCCAGTATCAAATGAGCGGTGGTCCTATTGGTGTGATGCGTCAGGAGCACGATAGCCACGGTGCTGACTTAGCTAGAATCGATATGCTGACCAACAACATTACGCCTCCGGAAAATGCGTGCAACACCTGGCAAGCACTTTACTCTGCGTTAGCGACGTTTAAAGCCGATCTGATGGAGCATATTCACCTGGAAAACAATGTGCTATTTGCTCGCGCGCAAAAAGGGGCATAACCATGAGGCAATATTACAAACATTGGTGGACATTAATTGGCATCCTTGCTGTGACCTTTGGTTTACTGGGGTTCTTTGGTCACGAGGTATATCGCAATGCACCTCCTATTCCAGACCGGGTACTTTCGCCTTCCGGGGAAGTATTAATGACTCAGGATTCCATTTTAGATGGCCAGACTGCCTGGCAATCTGTCGGAGGAATGCAGCTTGGCTCGATATGGGGGCATGGTGCCTACCAGGCACCGGACTGGACTGCTGACTGGTTACATCGCGAGTTAATCCATTGGCTTAACCTTGCTGCCCAGGATGAATACGGCAAATATTATGATGAGCTTGGCGGGGCAGAGCAGAATAACCTGCGTTATGAACTGGTTCAGGCCTATCGCTCAAGCAGTTACAACGCAGAACAAAAAGCACTGGTATTAAGCGAAAGGCGTGTGCAAGCCATTGCGTTAACGGCGGATTACTATAATCGCCTGTTTGGTGGCTCACCTGAATTACAGGGAACTCGTGAAAGCTATGCGATGAAGGAAGTGACGCTTCCAGATGATGAGCGTAGAGAAAAACTGACACAATTCTTTTTCTGGACTGCCTGGGCCGCTGCAACCGAACGTGAACCTGATGGTGCAACCTATACCAATAACTGGCCACACGAGCCACTGATAAATAATGTTCCCACAGCCGAAAATATTGTTTGGTCTATCGTTAGCGTCGTGCTGTTAGTTTTCGGCGTGGGTAGCCTGGTTTGGATATGGTCATTTGTTCGTAAAGAAGAAGATGTTGTACCTGTTCCTGCGGCAGATCCATTGACAACGTTTCAGTTAACACCTTCACAAAAAGCATTGGGGAAATATTTATTTGTGGTGGTGGTGTTGTTTACCTTTCAGGTTTTTCTTGGCGGTTTTACTGCCCACTATACGGTTGAAGGGCAGGGGTTCTACGGTATTCAAACATCCGAGTGGTTTCCCTATAGCCTGGTGCGTACCTGGCATATTCAATCTGCGTTATTTTGGATTGCAACGGGTTTTCTTGCAGCGGGTTTATTTTTGGCTCCGATTATTAATGGCGGTAAAGATCCCAAATTTCAAAAGCTGGGTGTAGACGTGCTTTTTGGGGCGCTTATTGCCGTGGTTGTGGGTTCATTTATTGGTAATTATTTGGCCATTGCCCAAGCACTTCCTCCCGAATGGAGTTTTTGGTTGGGGCATCAGGGGTATGAATATGTTGATCTTGGTCGGTTATGGCAGATTGGTAAATTTACCGGTGTTGTTCTTTGGTTAGTGCTTATGTTGCGCGGTATTGTGCCGGCGTTGCAGCAGCCGGGCGATAAAAATCTGCTGGCTCTGTTGACTGCATCCGTCACCGCGATTGGTTTGTTTTACGGTGCTGGCTTCTTTTATGGTGAGCGAACTCACCTTTCCATGATGGAATACTGGCGTTGGTGGATTGTTCATTTATGGGTAGAAGGCTTCTTCGAAGTTTTTGCCACAACCGCGCTTGCATTTATTTTCTGTAACCTTGGGTTGGTCTCGAAAAAAGTGGCAACGGCTGCTTCACTTGCATCGGCGTCATTATTTTTATTGGGTGGTGTGCCGGGTACTTTCCATCATTTATATTTTTCCGGTACCACCACGCCGGTCATGGCGGTCGGTGCAACTTTCTCTGCGCTTGAGGTCGTACCTTTGATCGTACTGGGTTACGAAGCTTGGGAGCACTGGCGATTAAAGCGTGCTGCGCAGTGGATGGAATACATTAAATGGCCATTGATGTGTTTTATCGCTGTGGCTTTCTGGAATATGTTGGGTGCGGGTGTACTGGGTTTCGCCATTAATCCGCCCGTGTCGCTTTATTATGTGCAAGGCTTAAATACAACAGCAACCCACGGACATGCAGCACTATTCGGTGTGTATGGGTTTCTGGCATTAGGTTTTACGCTGCTGGTGTTACGTTATATCCGACCTCATTTGGTGTTTGATGACCGATTAATGAAAGTGGGGTTCTGGTGGTTGAATGCTGGTTTGGTATTAATGCTGTTTACCAGTTTATTACCTATCGGTGTTATTCAGTTTATCGCCAGTGCTTCGGAAGGGTTGTGGTACGCGCGTAGTGAAGGCTTTATGCAAAGCGGTGTGTTGGAAAATTTACGTTGGATACGAACCGTGGGTGATGTGGTATTTATCATCGGTGCGCTTGCGGTAACCTGGCAGGTAGTCAAAGGTGTGTTTTCTTATTCCACTGCGAGTGTTGATCAATCTACGGTTGAGTCTCTTGATTTAGTTGAATCAGGAGAGTCTGTGGCATAACGATTGTATTTACGCACGCCGTATGTGCAGTTCAAAATGAGGAAACGTATTCACCTTTGAAGACTATCGGAGGCAGGAAGCCGACGATAAGCGTATAGGGATATATTTACAGCGAGTCTGAAAAGGTGAATACGTTGCCGAAAAGGAAACAAGGTGTAATCGTGTTTCAGGCGAACCAAAAAATAGTATCTGGAAGGGTAGAATGCAAAATAAGCTGAGTGATAAGAGGCGTTCATTTAGTGGCAACCTTTCCGTCTTGGTAGACCTTCGAAGGCATCGGTGCAGGGAGCACCTTATTAGAATAACGTAGGAGCCGTTATCGAGGATGCCGACGGTGAGCGTACAGGGAAGTGCTCACAGCGTGTCTGTAAAGGTTGAAAGGTTGCCTGAGAGTTTGAACTCCTTAATACTTCATCGCGAGCATTTTGGTTATACCGCTTTTGCCAGATAGTATTTTTATAATAGTAACTAATTAGTTAAATCAGTAATTCCCGTAAGCATTGTCTTACCTCAATAGAGATAATCGCGTTCTGCCCGTTATTGGTACAATTTAAACAAAAAATTAACCAGGCAAAAATATTAAGACTTACCCATCGTGGATAAAAGGGTAGGGACAGTTAACGTATCGTATATTGATATATCATGAAATTATTCAAATTTATGGGCCTAGTCAGCCATTCGCCAGCCAGCCATCAACGCTGGCCGCATCGAATAAAAACTATGATTGCGGTTTTTATTACCTTGTTATCCATGTCTTTACTAACCGAGTGGATTACGCCGGGTATGGATAAGAACCTGCTGGTTGCCTCAATAGGAGCCAGTACAATTCTGGTTTACATCCTCTACACCAGCCCCGTGTCTCAACCTTATGCGCTTATTATGGGCAATACAATGGCGGCGGCAATTGGGGTCGGGTGCGCGTATCTACCATTTGATTTTTATATTAGTGCGGCCCTCTGTTTAACGCTGTGTTTTTTCATGATGTTTGTATTTAATTGCATCCATCCACCGGCAGGAGCAACGGCACTTATGCCGGTTATACTTGGATACGATGTAGTACATGGGGTGAATTTTATTGTTTTTCCTGTGTTGACGAATGTCGTTATTCTTATTTTCATGGCGATTATTTTGCATCGTTTTTGGCTCAAAACCGAGTACCCGGCAAAACCCTTGGCTCGTAAGGATATTGCCCATAAACGGGAAGAACTCAGTCCACTCTCTCGTTTCGGTATTGAACAGCTGGACTTAAAAAGTGCATTGAAGGAATACGATGCATATTTGAATATCAGTGAAAAAGATTTAGCGCTGGTTTATCGTTTTGCACAACAGCATGTATTTTGTCGGCGATACGGTGATATTCGTTGTGTGCATGTTATGTCGAAAAACGTCATTAGTGTAACGCCGGATACCGAGCTGGAAGTTGCATGGGGATTATTAAAATACCATAAAATTCAGATGCTACCGGTGGTTAATCATGAAAACAAACTACTTGGCGTGGTATCAACTGTGGACTTCTTAAAGAAGGAGTCCATTGCGATGTTGAATACAAAACAAACCGGCTTGCAACCATCACTTAGCCGTTTGGTGAAGTTGGTTAAGAAAAAAACGATGATGGTAAAAGACCTCATGACTGTTGAAGTGAGCAGTGTCTTGGAAAACAATTTGCTTGCCGAAGTAGTGCCCTTATTTACCGATAAAGGGTTACATCATATTCCGGTGATTGATCATGGAGGAAAGTTAGTGGGCATTATTACCCAATCGGATGTGATAGCAGCACTGTATTCCAGTGCTGTTCATTTTCAACCAGAATAATTGGTTGCGGGTTAAATCGTGGTTGAGTTGTCTATACTTTAAATCGTTTGGTAATGGCATTCATGATTTCAACATGGTCGCCGAGGTTATTAATCATGCTGCTTAATTGCTCCGTTGCATGCAGTGTTTCGTCAGTTTTCACTTGAATATCGTTAATGTGTTCGACAATGGTTACTGATACGGTTTGTTGTTCTTCCGTGGCTGTGGCAATGTTGTTGTTCATCTTGGTAATGATATCTACCGTATCGGAAATCAGCTTAAAGCTTTCACCGGCCTTGCCCGCATTAGTGACACTTTCTTCTACGCATTTATAACTGCTTTCCATGGAGTTGGCGGTACTGCGCGCGCCACTTTGTAACTCATTAACAATGGTGTTGATTTCTTCTGTGGACTCTTGAGTTCGCATTGCCAGGCTTCTCACCTCATCGGCAACCACGGCAAAGCCGCGGCCCTGTTCGCCGGCTCTGGCAGCTTCAATTGCGGCGTTCAATGCGAGCAAGTTAGTTTGTTCTGCGATGGCTTTAATCACATCCAGCACAACGTTCACTTTGGATGTGTCTTCTTCCAGCTTTTTGACATCTTCCGCTGTGCGAGACATGGTCTGTGCAAGTGATTGAATACTATTTACCGTATTGGCAATTTCCATATCACCTTGTCGCATGGCGTCATTAGCCTTACTTGTTGCGTCTGCGGCTTCGGCAGCACTGGTGGCAATATGGTTAACGCTGGTATTCATTTCCTCTACGGCATATTTGGAGCGTTCGGCACTTTGTTTTTGTTGGTTAAGTGTCTCCACATTTTGTTGTGTCATTGCAGTGACATTTGAAGCTAAATCGACCATCGGTTGATTTGATTGAACCAATTCTTTAATGATGATGCGTAATGTGTCGGTGAATTGATTAAACGAGTTCACCAGATCACCCACTTCATCTTCCGCATTCGTATGAATTTTGTGGGTTAAGTCACCGTTATCTTCCGCGATATTTTTGAGTGAGGTATTAACAGCCAAAATATTGCGGCGGATGGTGATGGCAATCGGGAGTGAAATGAGAAAGATCAGTAAAATAGTCGCCGCTCCGAGGATTACACCAAGATAAATGGTGTTGTTTGACGCTTTAATAATTTGTTTGAAAGAAGTGTCCAGCTCTTTGGTTTTCTGGTTTTTCAATTCGGCTAGTGCGTTGTTTGTTTTATCCAGTTCAACTTTAATCTCAGCACTGCGTTTACCCAGGTCTTCAAAATTGATATTGCCATCAATGAAATCTTTTGATAATGCATACGCAAGCGTATAGTAATTGGAGAACGTATCTCTGATTTTCTCGATCTCCCTCGAGCTGGAAGGAGAGACAGCAATGGATTTTTCAATGTTGGATAAAACCTGTTTTTGTAACTCGCTTGTGTGCTCCAGTGCATCTTCATCTGCTGAGGAGGCGGCATAGCTGAGTGTTTCTTTGATTTTCTCAGTTTTAACAATGATTTCTTCAGTAAGTTGAAGAGAGGGGTATTTTTCGTTTTTAACCAAATCAATGTCAGTTAAGGTGCTGAGCGTTGAATAAATGCTGACAAATAAGTAAATGAGGAAACCCGAACTGCCTATTATAGGGATAAGTAAAATTTTGTTTCTTACGGAAGTTTTGGTAAATAGTTTCATAGATTACGATCTTTTCCGTGGTCGAGTTTTTTATGGACTGCATTTTGTCACCTTAATAATAGGCTATCTTGAAAAAATGGCCGTTTTGTAAGGTGAATATGTATAATATTGCGCCAAAAAATGAGGTTGGCGTCACATTGTTGTACGTATTGTTGCGTGTTTTGTATGTTATGAGTGTGGTTTCTTCTATATCAAGGTTAACGGCAGGCATGTTAATTTCTTTGATGCAAAGTTCATAAACTTTGCCGTTCGTCAAAAAATAAAAAATATCTAACCGGCTTAGCCCGGTTTTTTAAATTTTGCATTTTTAATTTGCTAATACTATATAAATACAAACTTTAATAAATTATTCGTCTTTTTATTAATGAATAAAATGGGTCTAAAAAAGGAATCCGGTATGAAGAGACATACATTATGGCCGTGTCTGGTGGCTATATTAATGCCGCTAAATAGTGTTGCTATTGAATTAGATCGTTTGGATGTGAACGGTTATTTTAGTTTTGAATACGAAAAAATTGTAGGTGGTGACAAATACATTGGTGGGGATCCCAATGAACCAACAGGCGATGTAGATGGTTCATTTGATGCGGATTTGTTTGATCTGGTCCTTAACTTTCGTGCGACGGACAACCTGCGCCTTGCCGCGGATTTAACCTGGGAGCATGGTACGGCGACAGAGGATGATCGAGGTAACGCCGCTGTTGAATATGCATTCGCGGAGTACACCATTAAAAATTGGGCAAAGGTACGCGCGGGGAAAATGTTTGTGCATTTCGGTATCTATAACGAGATTCACACCGCGAAACCGGCTAACCTGACGATCAAGGAACCTCTCTCTACTAATAAAAACAATAAATTGGGCAGTGACTTCAGGTTTTACCCTAGATGGGGCAATGGTTTAGCCCTTACGGGGAATCATTATGTGGGAGATATGGATTACGACTACATCGTTCAGGTTTTAAATGGTGATTCGGATAACGATGAAGCCAATCCTTACGAAGAAGATGACAACGTCAATAAAGCTGTCAATATGCGTTTCCGTATTAACTTATTAGAAGAGTTGCGCGTTGGTGCTTCAGCGTATCGCGATAAGTTGCAGTTTGATAATTCCAGTGCGGATTTAAGCACTTATGGCCTTCAAGCGGAATGGACCGCTAAACCAGTAGGTGTGGAGTTTGAGTATATTTTTGGCGATGTGAATTACTCTGATTCTGCGGAACCGGATGTCAGCCGTTACGCATACAGTTTGATGGCGTATGTACCTGTTACCGAAAGAATTACACCCTACGTCCGGTATGAATTTCTTGATCCTAATGATGATGTTGGTGATGACGAAGGTGTTGTCTCTATTTTGGGGGTGAACTTGCTGGTTGATAAAAATATGTATGTGAAGTTCGAACTCTACGATGTCAATACAGAAGAAAATAATAGTGAATTTTCAGGTGCTGATTTCACTGAATTCAAAGCATCTTTATCCATTGGATTTTAAGGGAGTGTGATACATGAGACGACTATATATAGCAAAATTGTTCGTTACGGTACTTGTTGCCACATTCTCACTTATTCCCGTTTTTAGTCATAGTGAGACTTTGGTTGCGCATAAAAGTCTGTCGGCAGAAAGCTTAGATATAAATCAGGTTAAACGTATTTTTCTAGGTAAAATCACCCGGTTGGATTCAGGCGAAACCGTACGACCATGTTACCTGGCTGATGATGCTTTCTTTAATGTGATAGAAAAAACTGCAAGTCAATTTGATGCCTATTGGAATAAGCGCATTTTTTCCGGAACGGGTATAAAACCTGCGATGCTGGAAAGCGTTTCGTCGGTGTTGGATTTTGTGGAGAATAACGAAGGCGCCATTTGTTATGCCACCGGGGCGCAAGCGGGTGATGGAATGGTTACACTAAGCTTTTAATTTCTGTAAATAAGCCATCTGCGAAAACGCAGATGGCTTTGACTCAAAATCAAATCTCGCAAACAAATTCCCAAGCATTGTTTGAACCAGGCGTGGCTTGTGTCCACCACAATGCTCGATAGACGGAATTGTTATACTTCATCAAATCGCCTTCATCCGCGTGGGAGGGGTTTCCTTGCCAATCAAGTCTTGGCCAATTTGGATAAGCATTTATATCTGAAGGATTATTACCTTCACATGGCCCGGAGTGGTAAACAATATCATGGGTTTCAGTCACGATATTTTGTTCATTATCCAGGGTAGTAATTTGGAAGCTGGTGGTGCCTTCCTCTACTTGCCAGAGATAAGTATTTACCCTGCCGTGTTTTAGGGTGAAACGGCCTAGATCTACTGAAATAAGAGGGTCTTGAATGATGTTGTTTAACGAAACATCTAATGAAATAATGCCTTTCCTATCTAATGCCTGTACGTCGATAGCGATAGTTTGCCCTAATTTTAAATTGTCAGGTTGCGAAACTTGAATAACAGGAAGACCATCAGCGGGTAACGCATTGACTTCTGTTACTACAGCATTGGCTGTGTTTTGAGGTGAATAAGATGCAGAGATCAGGTATTTGCCTGGAGTGTTTGCTGTCCAATGATAATCTTGCCAGTAGTACCATTCCGTTCCTCCACCACTACTGCTACTACTCGCAGAAAAGCCAGAGCCTCTGGTGACGGTTAACTCCGGTGTAGCAAAAACATAGTAATCACTTGATGGATACCCAGAGCTATATCCACTAATTTTGGTGGTTCCCTGCTCTCCGGTAAGAATAACTTCAGGTGAGTTTACGGTAAAAGGGCTTCTATAATATTTTATCTCGAACGGTTCAGATTTGGTTGTTTGGTTACCACTTGCATCGGTGACTTTTACTTCGAAAACATATTTTCCCCAATCAGTCCACGTCCATAAGTGCGACATAGATATTTTATCCGTAGCCGACACATCTTCCGCAGCAATAACAGTCGGGTTTATGAGTTCTCCATTTATGTCCTGATGGATAATAAATTCCCAGCGAACAATATCTCCGTTTAAATCGTAGCTGCCAGCCTTAAAATTAACCTGATTGACATTGTTCATATCCTTTTCACGAATCAGACCAATGATAATTTCCGGTGTTTGGCCATTAACTGCTGATTCACAATTTCCCAAGCTTTCCCAAGCTGTGCCCCAGTACTCGCCAACACCCGGTTCATATGCCCAGCCTCCGGTATTGCACCAGCCTTCGACATTGCAACGGTATGCTTTACTGTTGTGTTGCACTTCTTCCGCCAACGTGATTTGTGCGTTTGCATCATAGAGAGAAAGTGTTGTGCAGTCGTAAGCCGAAGCTATGTTGGAAAGAGTGAACATACTCGAGCATAGAAGAGGGATCGAGAGTGGCGTTTTTATTGATATATTCATGTATATAGTCCTTTTGGTATTTATTATTAATTTATTGACACCGGGGCTAATCGAATAAATACAACCCATAATTTGCATTATGAGCGACTCCGTCATTCGATGATGGCCGAGGAGTTTTTTCATCTTATTTTTTTCTTTATCCATAGGCTAGGAATCTAGCGTCAATATGAGAAATTGTTATGTTTTAAATAGTGTTTGCTTTTTTCCCGGTTTTGTTTCTTTGGCATTTAAAACTTTCAATTGTCATTTGAGTGTGAAAAAATCATCCAAGGAAGCGAATTATTATTCTCTTCATTTTGCGTTTTCATAGGTTAGTTTTCCGTCTTTTTTGAGTACAAGGTAACGTTATCCCTAATCTATGTCGTGGATCGAAGAAATGAGTTTGATTTGAACCTAGTGTGCTGGTCTGTTTCTCTGCCGTGTTATCGTAACGAATGTATTAGTGACGAAATGATTAAAGACGATAGTTTACGCTCCGATATTGATACAATGTATTGTTTAGCGCGTTTATTGATGGTGGGTGTATGGTTGTTCTGTTGGACTTAAGACTAATTCCATATGAAATATACGTAACTTTAGGATGGTCTTTGCGTGGTCAATAAAGCAGCCAGGTATCTATCGCTTTACCTTTGCTCGGCTAAACTTTAGAACATTCCTTGTTTATTTAGATGTTATAGGCTGTTTTAGATGCCCGGATTTGGTATGAAAAAAATATGGTTTTTGGCTGGTTTACTCTTATCTCCGTTGGTGGATTCTGCTCCAGTTCCTGTCGAAATCGCTGAAGTTCAATGGCGTCCTTTCTCTACTAAAATTGAAGCGCTTGGCAGCTTGCAGGCCAATGAATCAGTCACCTTATCCGCAACTGTGACGGAAACTATCCGTGCGATTCACTTTAAAGACGGTCAGGTTGTGAAAGCGAATCAGGTTCTGGTTGAGATGACCAGTAATGAAGAGCACGCCTTATTAGAGGAGGCTCGTTCTGAATACAATGAGGCTAAGCGTCAATTTGATCGGGTTAAGTCTCTTGAGGCGAAACAGCTGGCCTCGTTGTCTTTGCTGGATGAACGAACTCAACTGCTTGAAGCGTCCGAGGCGCGTTTACTGGCTACTCAGTCAAGGCTGGAAGAACGCTTGATTATTGCGCCGTTTTCCGGTGTGGTGGG
Organism: Teredinibacter sp. KSP-S5-2; assembly: GCF_032773895.1. Lineage (NCBI taxonomy): Bacteria > Pseudomonadati > Pseudomonadota > Gammaproteobacteria > Cellvibrionales > Cellvibrionaceae > Teredinibacter > Teredinibacter sp. KSP-S5-2. Next base: position 1,334,406 of record NZ_CP120416.1, read on the forward strand.
CTTGCGGGACATCAGTGTTGGTGCCCTGGTCAAACCGGGCGATGAGATCGTGACATTGGATGATTTAACCCAAATGAAGTTGGATATCTCTTTGCCTGCCGTTTACTTGTCCACAGTGCAAAAAGGGATGGCCATTACCGCGACAACGCCCTATATAAATGGGGAATCTTTTTCTGGTGAAGTTTCCAGCATTGATTCGCGAATTGATACGAGTACGCGGGCGATTCGGGTTCGGGCCATATTGCCAAACCCAAAAGGTAAATTGTTGCCCGGTATGCTGATGACGGTGAACTTAACCACCCCGGTTGTGGATCAGTTGTTGATACCTGAAGCCTCTCTGGTGCAAGAGGGGTTCCGTCAATATGTGTATGTGGTCGCTCCCGCTGATGGTGTAGATAAAGTCAATAAGCAACAGGTCACAACGGGCGCAAGAAATAATGGTGAAGTGGTGGTGATGTCTGGCTTGAATGCCGGTGACAGAATTGTGGTGCACGGTATTTTACGTTTGCGGGATCAAAGCGAAATTCGGATCCTTCCAGCCAATTTTTCCAAGTAGCGTCTGTGATTTATTTGAGTATTCAGTTTTTATAGGTTCGGTCCTAGATGATCATTTCTGATGTATGCATAAAACGTCCCGTATTTGCTTCGGTGATTTCCCTGTTGCTGATTGTATTTGGTGTGATCGCCTTTGATCGCCTGCCGCTTAGGGAGTATCCGGATATTGATTCGCCGGTTGTTTCTATTCGCACTGATTACCCCGGTGCGGCCGCCAGTGTGGTAGAAAGCCGAATCACCCAGTTAATTGAAGATCGGGTGGCTGGTCTTGAAGGGATTAAATTTATTTCCTCAAGCAGTCGGGATGGTCGATCCAATATCGATATTGAATTTGATTTGAGCCGCAATATCGATTCCGCGGCAAATGATGTGCGCGATAGAGTCTCCCGGATAATCGACAACCTGCCGGTTGAAGCCGATGCGCCGGATGTCGAAAAAGTCGATTCCAACGATGATGTCATTATGTGGTTAAACCTCACCAGTGACCGTATGACAGTGCCACAGCTCACCGATTACGCTGAACGTTATCTGGTAGACCGTTTTTCGATTGTCGATGGTGTTGCACGAGTGCGTGTCGGAGGCGGGCAAAGCTACGCGATGCGTGTTTGGGTTGATCGTATAAAACTTGCCGCACACCAACTTACCGTTTCCGATATTGAGAAGGCCTTGCGAGCGGAAAACATTGAATTACCGGCCGGTAGTTTTGAATCGGTGGAGAGACAATTTGCGGTGCGTTTGGAGCGCGTCTTTGTCGACCCCGAAAACTTTCGTCAGCTGGTATTAAAGCGGGGAGACAATGGCCACTTGGTACGTTTAAGTGATGTCGCCACTGTAGTGAAAGGGACACAGGAATACCGTCTGGATTTTCGCGGCAATGGCGAAACGATGGTCGGTATTGGCATTACCAAACAGTCGACGGCCAATACCATGGAGGTTGCCCGTGCGGCAAAATTGGCCGCATCCCGTATTGAGGCGTTGTTACCGGAAGGTATGGCCATAAAACAGAGTTACGATACCTCGGTTTTTATTGAGGAGGCAGTTGACGAAGTCTATAAAACTCTGGCGATTGCCATTTCCCTGGTCATCTTTATTATTTTTCTTTTCCTCGGTAGTGTGCGGGCCATGTTGGTTCCCGCGGTGACGGTGCCCGTCTCGCTGATTGCGACCTTTATTATTATTTGGGTGATGGGGTTTACCGTTAACTTGCTTACCTTACTTGCTTTGGTGTTAGCCATCGGCTTGGTGGTGGATGATGCGATTGTGGTACTGGAAAATATTCACCGGCGCATGGAGGAATACGGTGAGTCCGCGTTAGTCGCGGCGTATCAGGGAACCAGGCAAGTGGGGTTTGCTGTTATTGCCACAACCGCAGTGCTTATTGCTGTATTTGCGCCAATTGCGGTGATTGAAGGGGACATCGGTCGTCTTTTTTCTGAGTTTGCACTCACCATGAGTGCTGCAGTGTTTTTTTCCAGCCTGGTGGCTTTGACGTTATCGCCAGTTATCGCGTCGCTTTTTTTGAAACCGCATTCGGGTAAACACACTCTCACAGAAACGGTTGATAAAACGTTTATCCGTTTGCGCAATCGTTATCGAAAAAGTCTGGACGTTTCCTTGCGTCATCCCTGGTACGTGGTGGGGGCGTTTGCTCTAGTTGTGGCAAGTAGTGTGTGGTTGGTAAAACTTTTACCATCGGAATATGTGGTTAAAGAAGACCGCGGCGCATTTTTTGTGTTGGTAAATGGCCCAGAGGGGACGTCTTATCAATACATGAAAAAATATATGGATGAAATTGAAAAACGTTTAATGCCATTTCACGAAAACGGTGAAGCAGAGCGAATTCTGGTTCGTGCGCCGCGCAGTTTTGGCGGTACGATTTCCAATTTTAATTCCGGTATTGTGATTGTCGTACTCAGCCCCTGGGATGAGCGACGCCCAGCCAACGAAATTATGAAAGAGGTGAGAGAAAAGCTGACAGATTTACCGGGTGTGACGGTGGCCACGATCATGCGTCAGGGTATAGGTGGACGGGTTGGTAAACCGGTGGAGTTTGTACTCGGTGGTGGCAGTTATGAAGAACTGGCCCAGTGGCGCGATACGCTGGTGGAAGCGATTCAACAGGATAACCCCGGCTTAATCAGTATCGATAGTGACTACAAAGAAACCAGCCCGCAAATAAGAGTGGTCATCGACTATCAACGTGCCGCTGATTTGGGGGTGTCTGTGCAAAATATTGGCCGGACTTTGGAATCCATGTTGGCCTCCAGACGGGTGACAACATACATCGATAACGGCGAAGAGTACGATGTATTAATTGAAGGTATTCGCGATCAACAAAATAATCCACAGGATCTCGCCAATATTTATGTGCGTTCGGAAAATAGTGGCAAGCTTATACCTCTGGCCAGCCTGGTGGATTTTCAGGAGTTTGCCGCCTCACAAACCTTGAATCGATTTAATCGCACTCGCGCAATTACCATTGAAGCAGATTTGGATGATAATTTATCGCTGGACCGCGCACTTGAGTACCTTGAAATAAAAACCCGTGAGTTGCTGCCAGAATACGCGGTGATTGACTACAAAGGCCGTTCTCGTGATTTTAAATATTCTACCGAGTCAAACATCTGGTTATTTGGTTTGGGCGTGGTGGTCATGTTTTTGGTATTGGCAGCGCAGTTTGAAAGCTATATCAGCCCATTTATTATTACTTTGACCGTTCCACTGGCGATGGCCGGCGGCCTGCTTGGGTTATACCTGACGGGGAATACCTTGAATTTATACAGCCAAATTGGTTTGGTGATGCTTATCGGGCTGGCAGCAAAAAATGGTATTTTGTTGGTGGAGTTTGCCAATCAATTACGTGATGAAGGAAAGCAGGTTGGGGATGCGATTGTCGAGGCGGCAGAAATTCGTTTGCGTCCGATTGTTATGACCAGTATTACCACAATCGCCGGGTCTATTCCGTTGGTTGTTTCCAGTGGTGCAGGCTCGGAAGCGCGTGAAGTACTTGGGGTTACTTTGTTCTCTGGTGTATTGGTTGCAACTTTCTTTACCCTTTACCTGGTTCCTGTTGCCTATCGTTACCTGGGTAAATACACCCATAGTCCTCATGCCAAGGAAAAACAATTACAACAGGAGTTGTCCGAGGACAAAATGTAGCGTTGCGGTCACCGGTTTTTTCTGCACAATGTGCCGTCACATATAAATTATTCATTATGATGTCGGCGCAATGCAGAGTATTCGTAGTAAGTTAGTCCTTTGGTTAATCAAACATCGTCACTTTTTTAAATTCAAGCTCTCAGCCGATGTGGTGGACGAGCATTTTTCGGTTGAACAATTCCGTCAAGATATTGATAGGCTGAGTGCGAAAATGCGCACGCCGAAAGGTGTAATCATAGAAAAAATTGCTATAGGAAAAATACAAGCGGAATGGATTCGGCCCGTTGATACGTGCACAGACAAGGTACTTATGTACATTCACGGAGGCGGCTTTATTTCCGGTTCTTGTCTGACTCACCGTATGCACGTTGCAAAATTTGCCAACGAAAGTCGATTGCCCGCGCTGGTTTTTGATTATCGGCTAGCGCCTGAACATCCTTTTCCTGCCGCCTTGGAGGATTGCGAGGCTGTTTATACTTGGTTGTTGCAACAAGGTTTTACTGCGCAAAATATTGTTGTGGGAGGAGAATCTGCGGGAGCAACCTTAACGCTTTCGCTACTTTTGGCATTGAAAGAAAAGCAACTTGCCTTGCCTCGTGCTGCCTTTTCAATTTCCCCCGTGACGGATTTACGTTGTCTTGCAGATTCCTTCACTTATAACGCGAGTAAGGACATTGCGCCTATTGGATCCTGGAATCTTTGGACACAATATTATATTGCTGATCATGATCCAACTGACCCAATGTTATCCCCGCAGTTCGGTGACTTTCACGGCTTGCCGCCAGTGTATATTTGTGTTGGTTCCCACGAAATTCATTTGGATGACTGCCTGAATTTTGCTGCAAAAGCAAAAGAGCAGGGAGTGAAGGTCACCTTAAAAGTCTGGCCAAAAATGGTGCATGCTTTTCCGTTACTGTCGCCGTTATTTCCAGAAGCGAAACAGGCGTTAGCTGATATCTGCCGATTTATTCAGACACCGTGTTAATCCGCCTTATGACTCCGGCTTTAATGCGGCCAGTTTTCGATACAGGGTTCGTTCGCTAATACCCAATGCCTTGGCTAAATCCCGTTGGTTGCCCTGAAAATGATACGAAACCTGTTTTAGATAATCCGCTTCCACAGAGACCAAAGATTTAATTGGCTCAAGTAAAAAGGTCGGTTCGATATTATTGGTGGCGATATCCATGACCGGAGTGGTGGGGGTGATGTGCTGTAGTTGAATGTGGTTACCGTCCGCTAAAATGGTGGAGCGTTCAAGCAGGTTGCGTAATTCGCGAATATTTCCGGGAAATTCTTGCTGCCGTAACCATTCCTCTGCTTCCTTGCTGAGTTTTTTGTGGTGTTTCCCTTTGTTCATACCTTTTAATAAGTGTCGGGCTATTGCAGGAATATCGTCGCGTCTTTCTCTTAATGCTGGAATTTGGATTGGGAAGGGGCTGATTCGATAATACAAATCGTTACGGAAACTTTTTTCCTGCACCATGGTATCGATGGATTTATGCGTGGCACAAATAAGGCGAAAATCCGAATGCTTTTCTTCCACGCTGCCCACCGGGCGAAAGGTGCCGGACTCAATTAAACGCAATAGTTTTACTTGCAAGGCCAAAGGGACATCACCAATTTCGTCGAGAAACAAGGTTCCACCATGTGCGGCTTCGACCAGCCCCATTTTTCTATTTAATGCACCGGTAAAGGCACCTTTTTCATGGCCAAACAATTCACTCTCAAAAAGCGTCTCCGTCAGGCCGGAGCATTCAACTGTCACAAATGGTTGATCGGCTCGAGCACTTTTTTCATGTAAATAACGGGCAGCCAGTTCTTTACCCGTGCCGGATTCGCCAAGTAATAAAACACTGATATCCGCTTTAGCTCCTCGGTTGAGCAGATTCAACATCTGGTTAAAGCTGGCGGTGTAGCCAATCATATGGCTGTCGTGTTGAACAAGCTCGTTAATCCGTTTCATCCGCTCAACAAAGTACTCGGTTTCTCCCCGCTGGTTTTGTATGGGAATCAACTCAACATCCACATGCTCTTTGCCATGTGAGGTATTGTGAATGTGCAAGACACGCTGAGTTTCGCCGGTTAACGATGCTTGTCGCAGAGGGCAGGATTCCCCAGCCTGGTCACAGGGTACCGAATAACCATGTGAAATCTGATAACAGGTGTGACCCACGGCACGCTGGTTAAATTCATCCAGGTAAGCGTTGTTCGCCGCAATAATTCGATAGTTGCGATCGAGCAGAATGGCGGGGTCTTGAATGACATTAAGAATGGTTGTGTCGGTCATGGCCTTAGTCTGTGCCAGGATAATCACTGTGTCAATTCTGGCATGCCATATTTGGCATGCGGTTCTGATTTCTTCTGCGTTTATTGGTCGTTAGTCGCTCTCTATACCTTGTTATTCCTGCTTATAACGGTTTTGTCACTTTTATTAGTAAATTGGCATATAAGATGCAGTAAGTCATATCAAGTTCAAAATAAGCCAATTTAGTCATAAGAAAAGTCTAATGTATGAATGCTAAACCCGGTGCACAAAGCTCAATCTTTGCCATACCTCTGGTTCGGGAGATATCCCTGGTACTCATCGTGAAGCTGATTGCAATTGTGGTGATTCGTTGGCTGTTTTTTTCGCAACCGGTTGATTTGGGCAATAGCGAACAGGGAATCGATCAGCATTTCGGTTTGGGGGAGCAAAGCCCGGTTTCCGCTTCACAAGCTACTCATGGGGAATCTCTATGATTGATGAATCCGTGGTGGACTTATCGCGTCTGCAATTTGCGATAACCGCGTTTTACCATTTTTTATTTGTGCCGCTGACTTTGGGGTTGGCATTCATTCTCGCCATTATGGAATCTGTTTATGTCATGACAGGCAAGCAGGTATACAAGGATATGGTGAAGTTCTGGGGCAAGTTATTCGGCATCAACTTTGCGCTCGGTGTCACGACCGGTTTAACCATGGAGTTTCAGTTTGGTACTAACTGGGCTTATTACTCACACTATGTTGGTGACGTGTTTGGCGCGCCTTTAGCAATTGAAGGCTTGATGGCGTTTTTTCTTGAGTCGACATTTATCGGTTTGTTCTTTTTTGGCTGGGACAGATTAACCAAGCTACAGCATCTAGTGGTGACTTGGTTAGTGGCGTTGGGTTCCAATTTATCGGCTTTGTGGATTCTGATTGCCAATGGCTGGATGCAAAACCCGGTAGGTGCGGAATTTAACTTTGAAACCATGCGCATGGAAATGGCGAGTTTTTCCGATGTGATTTTTAATCCGGTTGCTCAGGTCAAGTTTGTACACACCGTTGCGGCGGGTTACGTCACCGGTGCCATGTTTGTATTGGCGATTTCCGCCTATTACATGCTGAACAAGCGCGACCTACCTTTTGCCCGGCGTTCCTTCGCCATTGCATCCAGTTTTGGTATGGCGTCGATTTTGTCCGTTATTGTTTTAGGCGATGAATCTGGTTATGAGCTTGGGGATGTTCAGGAAACCAAGTTAGCCGTTATTGAAGCGGAATGGGAAACGCACCCGGCGCCGGCGGCGTTTACGGTGGTGGGATTTCCAAATGAAGACACCATGACCACCGACTTCGCGATAAAAATTCCCTTTGCTCTGGGATTAATTGCCACACGATCGATTGATGAAGAAGTGACAGGCATTAAGGATTTAATTGTTCGTCATGAGCAGCGCATTCGCAATGGCATGGTGGCTTACGATTTATTGGAACAACTTAAATCGGGTGAGAAGAGTGCGGAAAACATTGATGCGTTTAATCGTGTTAAATCCGATTTAGGTTATGGCTTGTTGTTAAAGAAATATACGGAATCGGTTAGCGACGCATCGGAAGAACAAATAAAACAAGCTGCTCGGGATACCATTCCCGCTGTTGCGCCCATGTTTTGGAGTTTTCGTATTATGGTGGGCTTGGGCTTACTTATGCTGATCCTTATTGGCTTAAGTTTTTATCATGCCACCAAACACAACGCCGAGCATCAGCGTTGGTTGTTAAAAGCATTAATCATTTGCTTGCCCGCACCCTGGATTGCATCGGAAATGGGTTGGTTTGTTGCTGAGTTCGGGCGTCAGCCCTGGTCAATAGGGGAGGTCTTGCCCACTGCACTGTCGGTATCATCCCGTTCGGCTGGTGATCTCTGGCTGAGTCTTTCCGGTTTTATTATTTTTTACAGTGGCCTGCTTGTTGTGGAAATGTATTTAATGATTCGTTTTGCCCGCCTAGGGCCGAGTTCACTTGGAACCGGGCGTTATTACCACGAACAAAAGAATCTGGAAGAAGTAAACGCGGAGGTTGGCCATGCTTGATTATGAAATGCTGAAAATTATCTGGTGGTGTTTAATCGGTGTTTTATTAATTGGCTTTGCCGTTACCGATGGCTTTGATATGGGGGCGGTTGCACTGATTCGGTTTGTCGGTCGTACCGACGATGAACGGCGTGTCGTATTAAATACGGTTGGCCCTCATTGGGATGGCAATCAGGTTTGGTTTATTACTGCAGGCGGCGCTATTTTTGCCGCCTGGCCTATTGTTTATGCGGTGGCTTTTAGTGGTTTGTACTGGGCATTGCTTCTGGTGTTGTTTGCACTGTTTTTTCGACCGGTTGGTTTTGAGTATCGGTCAAAAATAGAGGATCTTCGCTGGCGTACTGCATGGGATTGGCTAATGACAGCAGGCAGTGCGATTCCCGCTTTGGTTTTTGGTGTTGCCTTTGGCAATTTATTTTTGGGTTTACCTTTTGTGCTGGATGAGTACATGCACAGTGCCTATGAAGGAACTTTCTGGCAATTGCTTTCTCCCTTCGCGGTATTGTGTGGCGTAGTGAGTCTGGCAATGTTAATTATGCATGGTGGTTGCTATTTGCAAATGCGAACAAACGGCGAACTGGCACAACGTGCAGTGAAAGCGACAATGATCTCTGCAAGCGTTACGCTGGTCGCATTTGTTCTCGCCGGCGTATGGGTGGCAAACATAAAAGGTTTTGTTGTGACCGAAATGGTTGATCCGCAGTTGGCAATGTCTCCGCTGGATAAAAATGTTGTAACTGCCGACGGTGCCTGGCTAAATAATTATTCTGCCATGCCTTTAACCATGCTTGCGCCGATTAGTGCAATTTGTGCTTTGTTGCTCACTTTGGCTTTTAGCGTGTTTAAACGTGCGGGCTGGGCCTTTTTCTTCAGCTCCGTTGCGTTAGCGGGAATTATTTTGACTGCCGGGCTGAGTCTGTTTCCATTTATTATGCCGTCCAGCATTAACCCGGATTTTAGTTTAACCTTGTGGGATGTGGTGTCGAGTAAATTGACCTTAACTGTTATGTTTTGGGTGGCGGTTATTTTTGTTCCTATAGTTTTGAGTTATACCCTGTGGGGATACGTGAAAATGTGGCGAAAATTAGATACTGATTTTATTGAAAACAATCGTCTTGGAACCTATTAAGGGAGAAAAATTATGTGGTATTTTACCTGGATTCTTGGTGTGCTATTGGCCTGCTCTTTTGGCATTGTTAATGCTCTGTGGCTTGAGGTGAATGAAAACCTGGATAGGGAATCAGAATAATCCATATGAGCGGGAATCATTCTTATTTCAGCATTGAAAGTCTGAGTTGTTGGTATTGGAAAACCGTTTACGCATTCCCTGTGCGCCTATTAACATTTTTCGTATCTTTTCTTTTTGCTGGTATTACTTTGGCGATGCCGTTGTGGTTAACTGAAGATGCCGTTAACCACGATATGATCAGTTTGGGAATGCTTGGTATGAGTGCTGGTTTTGTTGTTGGCGTTGGGTATATCCCCGAATTTTGGTTATGGCGAATTCTTTTTAACCCTTTTTCTGCCTGGTTGTTAATGGGTGTTGTTGTGTTAGGGGTGATTTTTTGAGAATAAAGATATAAATAAAAAATAGTTTAGAGGAATACAAAATGCGCACTTTTTTACGTACCACATTGGCGATTGGGGCAGGAGTATTTTTCACCGGGTCTTTATTCGTTGTTGCTGAACCACCTGTAACACCGCCAGAAAGTAAAATGGATCAAATTGAGTTTGATCGGCAGGCGATGGCTAAGATCCGAAGCTTCGCCATAGAATTAAAAACCCGATTAAAAACCGGGATTCAGGATGGTGGCCCTACGAAAGCCATTGCAGTATGTCATGAAGAAGCGGAGAAGATCGCTGCCAAGCACAGTGAACAGGGCTGGTTGGTTCGTCGTGTGTCAGACCGTCCGCGCAACCCGAATAATGCTGCGCAAGGGTGGGAAGGTAAAATGTTAACGGATCTGAAAAAAAACTACGATGTTGGTAGTGAGAAAAAATACTTGTCCGAACAGGTTGGTAATGAGTTTCGGTTGATGAAAAGCATCGCTATTGACGCCGTGTGTTTGACCTGCCATGGAGAAAACATTCAGGGAGAGTTAAAGGATAAGTTGGACGCCTTGTATCCGAATGATCTTGCCCGAGGGTATAAGATGGAGGATTTTCGTGGTGCTTTTTCCGTGACCTATACCGCTGAATAACGATTTATGTGAGCTTAAACCCAGCAATCGTCTCTTTGCTAAAAGGAGGCGATTTGTCAAAGTCGGATTCCATTCAGGTTTTATCCCTTGTGTTCCTCTCTCTGTTCAAATTGACCGATTAAATTCTTGCTAAAAACCAACAAAGCGTGTAAATAGCATGGTTTCGCCCAGGTTGAAACTGCGCTGCCGAATCCGTCAGGATCTGTTGTGCCCGAGCATCGTTCAGTGTTCAACTCCAACTGTTTAAATCCAATTGCGCATTCATCTTGTTTTGCCTATAGCGGAGCAAGCCTGTATGTTTTGCTATTGCAATAGCAGTGGGCTTTTCTTCATTTAGCTTTGTGTTTGGATTGTTGGGGCTGGGTAAGACTTTATGAATATAACAACCATACTTTCTGTAATAACCGATGTATCGCCTTTTGAATGGCACTCCATAGGTGCGTCAGTATTTTGTGGTGCTGTTGTCGGATTGGAGCGGCAAATACGTGGCAAGCCGGTTGGTATTCGCACATCCTCGCTCATTACCCTTGGAACTTATTTATTTATTACCAGTGCCTTCTTGTTACAAGGTGAGATTGTGGATCCGTCCCGCGTTATCGGCCAGGTAATTACCGGTATTGGTTTCCTTGGGGCTGGGGTAATGTTGGCTAAAGACGGTGCAGTGGTGGGTGTGACTTCTGCTGCAACAATTTGGGTTCTGGCGTCCCTTGGTGTAATGATTGGCGTGGGCTATTTGATTCCCGCAATAAAGCTCTCGCTTTTGGTGGTGGCCATTTTATATGGCGTCGATGTATTGGAAGACCGTTTAAAGGTTCTGAGCCGTGGCGTTCATTCGCGGGTTAAGTTTTCTTTTTATAAAGGACAGCAAAATAAATGAACGCATTATCTCAATCTGTTTCAGAGGTTGATGGTTTCAATGAAGATACGCTGTTCGCACGTATTGCAGAGGATATTTTACAAACAGGCTATAGCATAAATCCGGCAGCGCTCCCGCCAACTTTGACCGAAGCTCTGTACCGCCATTCGCAACTCATGAGCCCGTCACAATTTGTCTCTGCTGGCATAGGTCGGGCGGATGACTATTTAAAGAATGATTTTGTCCGTACCGATGAAATATGCTGGATAACAGGTGAGTCTGAAGCAGGCACAGCCTGGTTACACTGGTGTGCGGAATTACAAAAATACCTAAATCGCCGCTTATTTCTTGGCTTGTTCTCCTTTGAGAGTCACTTTGCACATTACAAAGCGGGCGACTTTTATAAGCGTCATGTGGATGCCTTTAAAGGCGAAAGTAATCGCAAATTATCGGTAGTGGTGTATTTGAACTCCAACTGGTACACCGAGGATGGTGGGGAGTTGGTGATATACCAGAACTGGCAGGAGGAGAAAGGTATTCGGGTAACGCCCTTGATGGGAACTGTTGTGGTTTTCCTCAGTGAGGAGTTTCCCCATGAGGTTCTGCCAGCCAAGCGGGACCGGTATTCCATCGCCGGGTGGTTCAGGGTGAATACGTCAGTGGCGGAAAGAGTCGACCCTCCTCAATAGCCTGCCAGATGTTGGTTTTCTGTCCAGTTTGGCGTTTGTAGGCTAGGGTTAGTATATAGGACGCTCTGAATAACCCCATATATCTCAAGCTTATTTTCCGGCCTCAGGGGTAAATCAAAAATCCTATAGGCGGTGGCAGGTGTCCCATTTACCTGGCTTGGTTGTTCAGGCTAATGGGGCCCGTTTCCCTTTCGTTGATCTTGGCGGGAGGCATTAAGCGTGTTTAGTCGTTTCTCCATTCGAACCTTAATTCTGGGGGTTCTGGCGGTTGTTTTTACCCTGGTATTGGCTTTTAACGTTATTTATAGCAGCGAAACCCAGCAAAGCCGAATGGAAGAGTCTTCCCGTCATCAGGTTTACAGCCTGTCCAAGTCCTACTTTGATGCGCTCAATACCATGATGCATACCGGCACCATGGCGAATCGACAACTTCTTAGAGAGAAAATGCTGGCTACGCCCAATGTGGAAGATATTCGTATTGTCCGCGGCGAACCGATTTCGGCGCTCTACGGTTCTGGTCTTGATACGGAAAAATCCAAAGACCCCTATGATAATCGCGGCCTCTTAGGTGAGGCGGTGGACGTTATTCAGCAAAACGATAACGGAAGGTTGTTGACGATTGTTGTCCCTGTTAGAGCACAATCTGATTATCAGGGCAGTAATTGCCTTGCCTGCCATCAAGGACCGGAGAATCAGGTTCTGGGGGCTATTCGAATCGACTATTCGCTGGCAAGCGAAGATGCAGAACTTTGGCGATCCGTATTAACCCATGGAGTTATTCAAACCCTTTTTGCCGTGTTTGGGTTTGTGCTTACCGCATGGGTGCTGAATCGGATTGTGATTCGGCGGTTGCGATATTTGCAGATAAAAATGGGCGAAATTGCTGAAAATTCAGACCTGACTATTACGTTGAAAGTAAATCGTGACGATGAAATCAGTTCCGTATCTCACGCGTTTAACCGGATGATAAAGCAAATTCATTCAAGCCTGACTGCTGTGACGAACAACGCATTACAAGTAAATGACGCGGCAAAATCGATTACCGGTTTGGCCGAAGCCACGGAAAAAGAAGTTTTAGAACAGAAGTTGAAAACTGATCAAGTGGCAACCGCGATGACAGAGATGGCGGCTTCCTCGACAGAAGTAAAAAATAACGCTGGCGTTACCCGAAATGAATCGGAAAAAGCCGCAGAAATTACCGCACAAGGTGAAACCAAAGTGCAGGGTGCTGTGGAGGGAATCGAGGCGTTAAATCGATGTGTTCAGGAAGGCGCGGAAAAAATTGATAAGTTAAACCTGCGCACAGATGACGTGGCCTCTATTCTTGAGGTGATTTCCAGTATTGCAGAGCAAACAAACCTGTTAGCGCTGAATGCGGCTATTGAAGCGGCGAGGGCGGGAGAGCAAGGCCGAGGCTTTGCCGTGGTCGCGGATGAGGTGCGTTCTCTGGCATTTAGAACACAACAGTCAACGGAGGAAATTCGTCGAACCATTGAAGCATTGCGACTTGAGGCAAGTGAATGTGTGACCATTATGAGCCGCGCATCTTCGCATGCGGAACAGCAAGTGCAAGTTATCATGACTGTTGCAGAAGAGTTGCGTGGTATTTCTCAGGTGGTGGGAAGCATCAGTAAACTCAATGCGCAAATGGAAGTTGCGGCATCCGAACAATGTCAGGTTGCAGAAAGCATCAATCAAAATATTAACGATATCAGCCATTCTGCCGAAATTACCTCCGGCGATGCAAAAAAATCCGCTGCTGTTGCAGAACAGTTATTGGGATTAGCCAATAAATTGCAGACCACCGTCAGCGACTTTAAATTAAAATAAGTTTTTACCCGAGCATATGAAGGTGGCGTTTACGAACGCCGGATAAAGAAAATATTGCGTTGGATATCGCCGGAGCAATCGTGGTAACAGCAAATTCGCCTGCACCGGCGGGCGACCTTTCCTGAAAGCTGAAAAGCTCAGTGATCATTTCCGGCGTTTCGTGCATTTTAATTAGCGGCATATCGTGAAAATTACTTTGTGCAATTCTGCCGTTGATCACGGTAACCCCGCCATGAATAACCGGGGTTAGCCCCCAAATAATACCGCTTTCTATCTGACCTTTTACTAAGTTAGGGTTGATCACCAAACCAATATCCGCAGCGGTATATACCTTTTTGAGTATGTATTCTTCACCAACTAATTCGATTTCCACCACCTGGGCGCAAAAACTGCGATCGTGAAATGCAGAAATAGCCACACCCAAGCCTGTGTTTGCTGCACGTGGTGTATGCCAGTTGCTAAGTTTTGTTACGGCTTCCAAGAGTTTTATTTGCATATCTTTTATAAAAGATAATGTGCTCAGTATTTCTTTATTGTGCTGGTTAAAATAATTTTCGGGTGAAGGTCTTTTTAGTTGACTTATGCGGTAGGCAATCGGATCTTTACCAGCAGCATGAGCCAGTTCATCGATAAAAATTTCCCGTGAAAAACTATCCAAGTGTGGTACTACACTTCGCCATGATCCCCAGGGAACAATGGAGTCCGCATAATGCTGGCTGGTGACCTTCAGATTTTTTAATCCATAACCATAGGGCATTTCACCGCCACCCCATTCATGGGTACTGACAACATTCAATGCTAGGGTTTCGATGTTGCCGTCTTTATCTAAACCACACTGATAATAATCTTTGCGCAGTGGGTGATAGTGGCCAAACTGAATTTCGTCTTCCCGTGTCCAAATCAGTTGAATAGGGCGTTTAACTTCTTTCGAAATAAAACTTGCTTCCAACAAAAAATCGCAAAAAAAACGGCGGCCGTAGCCGCCTCCCATAAAGCAGGGATGTACAACAATGGTATCTTTCTCGATACCGAGGATAATAGAGAGATGTCTGGTTGAATGCTGTGGGGATTGTGTGCCCGTCCAGATTTCTAAATGTTTGCCATCACTGAAATCGGCAATGGCGTTTAAGGGCTCCATCAATCCGTGGCCAATAAACGGGCTGGTGTATTCCGCCGATACATGTTGGTGCGACTGATTGATTGATTGCTCAGATACGCCAGCGGTTTGGCAAGGTGTGGTATTTGGATTTCGGAATGCATCAAGTTGGGCGTAGAGATCCCGGCAACTTTTGGTTTGTAATACGCCGTGATCCCATTCAATTTCTATTTTATCTCTGGCGGATAAACAATCCCAGGTCGATTGGCCGACAATCACTAAGCCGCCGCGAATACCTTTGTTAAACACTTCTTTGGATGTCCGTTCCTGCATTGGATAGATCGCAACAATTCCTGGCAGCTTCAGTGCTTCTTCAGCGTTATAACGTTTTATTTTTCCTCCCAGCACGGGTGGTCGAATAATGGTTGCGACCAGCATGCCGGGCACTTTTATATCCAGGCCGTATTTCAGTTTACCCTGTACGATATTTTTTGTTTTTAAGCTGCTGTGTGGTTGACCAATAATCTGATACTGGCTCTGAGGTTTGAATTGATTTATTTCCGGCACTGGTATATTCGCGGCTTCCTGAGCGAGTTCGCCGTAACTGCGTTTTCTCCCCGTTGGCGTATGAATGACAAACCCTTTCTCCGTTCGGCAATTTGAAGGGTTGGTATGCCAACTGGCCGCAGCGCAGGCGATGAGCATGGCTCTGGCACTTGCTCCGGCTGAACGCATTAAACTCCACTCAGTTTCTATTGAATAACTGCCACCCGTATCAAACCGTCCCCAGTCGGATTGGTAGTTTTCAATATTTTTATCGTAACTAAGAAGTTTAATGTGAGTGCTCGACCAGTCAGCATCCAATTCTTCCGCCGCAATCATAGCGATTCCCGTTGCGGCACCTTGTCCCATTTCCTGTTTGTAGATAAAAATGGTGACGTCGCCATTGGTATCGATTTGTATCAGCGGGCCAACCATATTGGCAGACGAGGATGATTCTCTAATTTGGGTTGCTGGCAGGTTTAGCGACAGCAATAAACCACCGGTGGTCAAAGCGCTGGCTTTCAGGAAATCTCTGCGTTTCATGATTTCACCTCCGCAGCCAGGTTGGTCATATGTGCCGCTTGTTTTATGGCCTTTCGAATACGTGAGTAGGTTCCGCATCGACAGATATTGGTCATCTTTTGGGTGATGTCTTCTTCGCTCGGGTTTTTGTTATGGGCCAGCAGATCTGCTGCGCTCATAATTTGTCCAGGCTGGCAATAACCGCACTGAGGAACATCCTGTTCAATCCAGGCTTGTTGCAGAGTGTTAAATTGTGTTTTCTCCAAGCCTTCAATGGTGGTGACATTCATTCCGTTTACTGCACCCAGAGGAAGGCTGCATGAAGGTGTTGCATAGCCATTAACATGAACCGTGCATGCGCCGCATAAACCCTTACCACAACCGTATTTTGTTCCAGTAAGCTGTTGTTGATCACGCAAAAACCACAGTAGAGGTTTGCTCATATCTTCGTTGTCGATAGTGACGGTTTCGCCATTGAGCGTGAAGGTGACCATATTTTGATATCCAAGTGTTCAGTTTGCGCTTGAACAAGTTGTTGTTGTCTCGAAATCAAAATAGGTCTGCAGGCCTCGCCACACAAGGAATATGTGATAAGACGGACTGAGAAAGTGATAAGTTACACCGGGAAATACTTGGCTTGGTTTGCCCTATATGAACGGCAAAAAACAAGCGCAATAATTCAATTCGTGTTAATACGCTCTAGCTGGCAAGAAAGAGTTGCTTTAGTGGTGTGGCGTATTCTTGCCGCAGTTTCTTGGCGTAGTGTCTGCTGACGATAGCATCCTGACCACTGGATAATGTTAATTTAATTTCGCCATGTGTTGCTGTGCGTACTTTCTTCACCGCATTTTTATTAATAATGCTCGAACGGTGAATTCGGATAAATAAACCTTGATCCAGGGATTGCATAACGCTTTTCATCGTCGCCCGATGCATATACTGTTTGCCGGAAAATGTACATAAGACAACATAGTTTCCCGAAGCTGAAATGTGTTCAATATCTGGAATATCAATCGGTTCAGTTCCCTGGCGGGTCTCCACTAGCAGTGATTCGACCTGTTGGATTGAGTCTGACGGCGGGGGTGGAGAAGATATTTTGGATATTTGATAGCGCCACAAAGTTAACAAGCAGCTTGTCGCAACCAGAAAAAGCGGAATTTCTTTAACGAGTGTTGTATAAAAAACAGAAACTTTTGCGGTGGAATCGGTGGTATTAAATGATTGAAAAATACAAAAGCTTATTGGTAGAGCTAGCCCCCAGGTTATGGTAATGAGAAGTATTTTTTTTACCAATAACTGTATATTCCAATATGCATCATCCAGTTGTTTGGCATGGTTGATCAGAAAAGGTGTGAAAAGTATCCAGGGTAGCCATCGAATTAATGTGTGTTCGAATGAAATAAAAAAGTTGGATATATTCGGATGGACGATTTCGGTGTATATGAAACAGTGCAAAGCATTGACTAACGCGACGCATACCCAGAATAGGCTCACTAATATCCAGCCAGTGTAGGTTATATTAGTCCAGCTTGATATTTGCGTAAGTTGCGTGAAAGATTCTTTTACTGCTTTTTTGACGGAACCTATCGTATTCATGATTAATTGATACACCAAAATGAATAGTTGAACGCTTATTGAAGTTTAGCAAGTGTTAGGTAAAACTAGCTTAAACAGACTCTAGAGAAAGGTATTAAAGTACGTGAAATGTTTGGTGGTTATTGCTCATCCTCAGCAAAATAGTTTGTGTTCGCATTTGGCAAAGGAAATCATTCAGTGTTTATCTAATAGGGGGGTGGATATTACCGAAGAAAACCTTTATCAACAGAATTTTGACCCAGTATTATCTAAAACAGAAAGAGATTCTTATTACGCTGATGCATATCATTATCAGGCTGTTGAATCTTCGATTAATCGACTTCTTGCTGCAGAGTATTTGGTGCTGGTTTTTCCGACATGGTGGTTTGGCTTTCCGGCCATTCTAAAGGGATGGTTTGATCGAGTATGGGCTCCAGGGTTTGCTTATGATCATGCCAGTGATTATGGGCCAATTACACCGAAGTTGAATAACCTAAAAAAAGTGTTGGTGGTCACTACTTTTGGCGCACCCTGGTGGGTGGATAAGTTGGTTTTGTGGCAACCTGTTAAACGGGTTGTTAAGTATGCTTTGCTGGGGGCATGTGCAAGGAAGGCTAAGTTAACATTTTTACCGCTTTATAAGTGTGAGAGTGTCGACTCGGGTCGAGTCAACAAGTTTGTTTTAAAGATTAAAAAAGTGTTAAACCAATGGTAATTTCTTATTTTTAAAATAAGTTTTCGAAAGTAAATATTCACAGTGTGTTAGTAAAGGTAAAAAGGTTACTGAAATAGATTCTGTGAGCGAAGTTGAGACGGTTTTTATCTAAAGTTGTAGTAATGCTAAAAATACACATTAATGCAAAGCAGGTGCTATTTGCTCGACACGCCGTGAAAACATCTTTGTTGGCTCGTCGCCAGCATCCCTGCTGTCGACGGTCTTGCTCATAGCATCTGCTTTGCTTCTGATATTCTTGCCGTCGGTTCTGCATTGGGAAAGCATTCTTACCTTTGTTGATGATGAACTGTATCCACGCCCTAAGGGGAGAATGCATGGGCGCATTCGAGTTAAATGTTTACAGCGTGTCAGCAAAGGTGAAAAGGTTGCTGAAATGGATTCGGCGAGTGAAGTCGAGACGGTTTTTATCTAAAGTTGTAGTAAGGTTAAAAATACACATTAATGCAAAGCAGGTGCTATTTGCTCGACGCTCCGTAAATCCATCCATGGAGGCTCGTCGACAAGCTTCCTTGCTGTCGACGGTCGAAATTGCAGCTCATGACAAGTATTCTACTTAGCAGGCTTTGTTGCCTTGTGCTGACCATCGGAGGCAGGACGCCGACGATGAGCGTATAGGGACATATCCATAGCGTGTCAGCAAAGGTGAAAAGGTTGCTAAATGAATTTAGAGCTATTGCTGATTAATACAGTTACCAAATTGATCCAGTCGGCCAAAACAACCGCTTCCTGGACCAACGGATCCGCCACCACCGCCTGCTGCACAGGGCAGAGTTCCAGTTTGGAAAAAAGTCTGTCCCGTATTGAGTTCGGCAATAAATTGATAGCCGGCATTCGAATGAGATGAACTGCAGTTGGCAATCATGGAACCTGTTGACTGAGCAACAATAACGCCACCATATGTGATCTGCCAGGTTTGAGACACCAATTGAGCGTTAAGTCCATCACCTGGAGAGTTGTCTACCGGGAAGGTATCGCAGGCATATTGACCCTGTCCCACTTGCTCACAACCGGTAACAACGTTATCCGCGTAAACAAGTTGTGTAAGCAAAAGCGTAGCACTGATAATTAAATAGTGAATCTTCATTATTTTTCCTCAAGTTAATTCCTCCGGTATTTAGGAGTGAGGAAAGCGTATCGGTTTAAAGCCTATGTGAGAGGCTTGTTGGTACAAAAAAAATACCTCAGCGTCTAAAAAATAAGTCACCTCTTAGCTAAAAGCGATGACTCATTTCTCATTCAGTTTTTTGGCGTTGAGGTATTATTGATTTGCCGTCAATAATTGTTCAACTAAATAGGCGTCAGGTGTTAGTGGGTCGGTACCCAATGTCTTTTCGTCACCGTCGTATATGCCGTCTTCATCGTGGTCAATACCCATCCAGATGCCTGAGCCGGGCGGCACACAGGTAAAGGTGAGAGTCTGATTATGTTTGCTTACCAGCTTACGCAGTTCTGAGTCATTCAACACCTCCTGGATTTTGTCACTTTGATAACTGCCATCCGCATGCATTAAATAGCTACGTTGTTGACCATCAATAACGCCTTTTACCACCAGGTCACATTCTTCCCTCGGTGTGACAATTTGTGCGCGGGATCGTAGCAGATCAATTCTCTCATGCACTTTTGTGTCACTGTGTTTGGTTAAGGTGATTTGTTGTCCGACAACCGGGGCAAGCTCGCTATCAATGGCGAGGATAAAATCCACGACCTGATCGCGTTTAAGGTCGGTTTCAAAATGGAAGTTAGGGCTTTTTAAAAACTTATCCAGAGTGTCCAGTGTGCCATCGTGTAGGAAACCAAACCCTTTTATCTGTTCCCCATAATCAATGCCGTCCGTGAAAAACCGACCGGAATTGCCAAAGCGTCCTATCTTTTGATAGAGGTTACGTAGATGGGGGACTTTAAATTCCTGAGTTATATCGGGGCCGGCAAGTACCGATAAAGCACCTGTTCCAAACTTATTGTTGACCGGGTCTAAAACATGACATTGATTGCAGGCATGAACAGGTTGGGGGACGCCAGTCGTAATATCATTGTTATAGACATCAAGACCGGCTTGTTGCATCGGTGTCAGCGAGTTATCCAACGCCCGGATTGGATTGGGAGGGTAGGTTATCTCCAGTCCAAATCTAGACAGTTTATCAATGTCCGTTTCACTTAATTGATTTTCCCGTCCGACCAAGCCGGTAAATGCGGCATTAAATTCTTTTAGTGCTGCAAATTCAATACTTTCACCTTCTTTCGCTTGTGCGCCGGTTCGGTCTCCACGCCAGTGCATTGGCCCGTTACCTTTTAGGCCGCGCATACTTTGTGTGGTCATTGGCCCTTTTAGAGGATGGAAATAAGGTGTGTAAGGCGGTGTTACTTTCTCATCGACGTAACCGTTAGGGTTAAGTTTCATTGGTGCATCCGGGTCACCAAGGTCCCAGGCTAAACCATCGAAATCTCCATAGACATGACAAAGTGCGCAGGAAGAATCGCCGCGACTGGATGTAGCAATGGAATCGTATAAAAACGGCCGTCCTTCGATCACACTGTCAGGTTCGGGGTTGTACATTGCAACGCGGGATACTTCATTTTTTGATTTTGTATCAATGACTGAAACACTGTTGTCAAAACGTGTTAATACATACAAACGGTTGTTTGTTTCATCTAAAGCGATACCGGAAGGGCCGCCGCCAGAAAGACGAATATATTTTTCCGGACTGGGTTGAAAACTATTATTCTCCAACTCTTGCGTATTTATGACGGCAATATTACTGGAACCGAAACCGGCTACATATAACGTCTTTCCATCCGAGGTAATGGCCATATCCGTTGGATATGAAATTGCTGAGTCTCGTTCGGTTTTCGTGCCGGGGAATTGAGTGTAATCAATGTGCTTGTTTAAATGTCGTGGACTGACACTATTGTTTTTAATAACGCTAATATGATTTTCAGTAAAGTGACCACGAACACTGGATGCCATAGTGCCGGGTCCTTCAAACCTATTTACATTTAATGCTTCCAGATTGGTGACATAAAGCGCGCCATTTCTTGGGTTTGTAATCATATTTAGCAAAACCGTACCCACACCGCTGTAGGGAGTTCCGCTCAGTTTTGGTTTTTTGCCGTTTTCAATATCAATGCGGAATACATCATAGTCAGGCAAAGAAAATAAAACACGGCTGCCGTAATTTGTTCCGTTTTGATCTGCAGCGTTACCATTCTCGTCAACCCACTGGTTTCCGTCGAATTGAACAATCAGGCCGGTATCCGGTTGTGGTGTTCCGTCAATACTTGTGGTTGGGCCGTGTTTGGCAAAGTACTCCACTCCCAAGGACGTTGTTTGGTTGCCTGAAAGAAAGATGGAGGCAAAAACACTTTTTCCATCGGGGCTTACCGTTAGAGATCTTGGGGTGTCGCCAAATAAATTGATCACATCAACCGGGTCGCCCCCAATTGTTTCGCCCAGATTCATGGTGTCAAAAACCCAAACATCAGCGCGACCGATTCCGGGTTCAGTAAGCTTGGCATCAATAGGTCTATCATCTCGCCCGTTTTGTCCTCTGTGGGCAGCGGTAATAAACGCATACCTATTATTATTCCCTGCGAACACAATGTCTCTCGGCTCATCGCCTACCAGAAGAGTGCGAATAATTTTTGCGGGCTTCTCACTGATATCAATAATACTGACACTATCTGAAAGGTGATTTACCACCCAGACTTGTTTGTTGCTGAGTACGGCGATGGATGTTGGTTCCATGCCAACATCAATGCTTTCTGATAAAGACAGTCCACTGCTGGTAACGGAAAATATTTCCAGAGAACTGTTTGGCGTGTTGAGTGCAAAAATATTTTTTCCGTCATCTGATATGGCTATCGGGTTAACCTGGCCTGTTTCGAACGTAACAAAATTATCTCCTCTCGATGTGGCTTTGCAAGAACTTAAATGAAATACAGTAAAGCACATAAATAATAGTTTATAAAAATTATTCATTAATTTATCTCCTTGGTTAATGTAAGGGGTTGGGTTTTTATGGGTATTTTGATAAATAAAAATTTATGTCGTAAAAAATTATTTATTTTTATTGTGACTTAATTGTTTCAAGAAAAAATAATTAAATATCAATTTAACAATTCGAAGATATTTTATATATAAAATTATTAAAAATTTGTTTTTGGTGTGGACATCAAAAACGTTTGAATATAGATTTGTCGGCAAGATGGCTAAGGGATTAGGGTTTTAATGACATTTTGAATTATTAGGTCACATTATATGATTTTATTGGTCATTGCGTTATTCAGAGTGACAGTTAATAAACTAAAAATACAAAAGGCTAAAAATGTCTACTACTAACAATTTGAATGTGTGTGTGATCGGTGCTGGAAGTTCTGGCTTGGTGGCAATAAAAGAGCTTCTGGATGAAAATCATTCGGTAGTGTGTTTTGAGAAGTACGATCAGGTTGGTGGAAACTTTTACAGGAATGATGAGGTGAAAGACACTGGTGCCTACGATTCCACAATGTTGACTATCTCGAATTATATGATGGCGTTTTCCAGCTTTCCGCCTCCCTTAAGTGAAAAAAGAAAGTTTTGGAGTGGGGCTGAATATCAGGAATATCTGAATCGTTTTGCTCAAGAGTTTTCTCTCAATGAGTGCATTCAATACAATAAAGAAGTAATAAGTGTTAAAAATATTGGCTCAGGCGACAATGATCGATACGAGGTTGTGGTTAGGTCGTTAGCTGACGATAGTGAACAGGCCTTTATATTTGACGCGGTGGCCGTGTGCACCGGTAGTAGTCGAGTGCCGAAGTATGTTGAATTAAAAGGCAAAGAAAAATTTAAGGGCGAAATCTATCACTCGGCATATTATAAAAACGCCGAACCCTATTCCGGGCGAAAAGTATTATGTGTTGGAATGGGTGAAACTGGTGTGGATGTGGTTAACGAGCTGGCTGGGGCTGCAGAGAAATGTGTTCTGTCTGTTCGTCAATATCAGCCCGTGATTGAACGTTTTCCCTTGTTGCGGGAACATACCAGTGACGCTTATACCTCTCCGTTTTTGTATGCGCAGCCGATTTCAGCCGCCAATGCCAGAATGAAGCTGCAATTTGTGTTAACAAAAAAATATTCAAAAATTGATCAGCAAAAAGCCTTTGCAGACTGGAATCTGAAGGCCGGTGGTTACTTCAATGGATTTAATATTAAAAGTGAAATATTTGTCGACCGTATTGTAGAAGACAAACTTATCATCAATGACAGTGGTGTTGATTACCTGGAAGAGCATCATGTTGTGTTCAAGGATGGGCGGCGTGAAGAAATTGATATGGTGATGCTCAACACCGGTTACATGGATAAATTCTGCTTTTTAAAAGATGTAGATGTTACTGATGTACGTATGTTGTATAAACATATGATTCACCCTGGCTTGGGTAAGGGAATTGTCTTTATTGGCTGGGCAAGGCCTGCTGTGGGTGGTGTGCCAGCCTGTTCTGAAATGCAGAGTCGCTATTTCGCGTTACTATGCAGTGGAAAGAAAAAATTACCTGAGCCTAAGAAGCTGATGAATATTATCCGGCGCCAGGCGAAATATGAAGATCAGGTCTACCATAAAAATCCCGCTTTACGTTCCCTGGTGAGCTACACCAAGTACATGAATGACTTTGCCAAAGTAATTGGTTGCAGCCCCTGGCGTATTCGAACCTTCCTGAATCCGGTACTTGCATATCGGCTGTGGATCGGTTCGCAAATGCCTACCATTTACCGGTTATACGGCCCTCACAGTGATTATCACAACGCTAAGAAAAGCATTTTCAATGTGCCTGTTGCATTCGGGGCGGTTGAAACTGTGATCTTGACGTTATATACCGTGGTCACAAGGTTACTGGCATCTTTCAGGGTAATTACACCTGATCCTAAATACTAATAAAAATAATACAGAATTTTTCGCTTAGTCATTTCTTCTATAAAGAAAATAAAAATTTTACCTGATAAGGAAGACCTATGTTTACACAAAAAAAACATGTCTGTGTTATTGGTGCCGGAAGCTCAGGCCTTACCGCTATTAAAGAGCTTCTGGATGAGGGGCATGAGGTAACCTGTTTTGAAAAATATGGTCAGCCCGGAGGCAATTTTTATCGTAGTGATAATAAAGAGACGGGTGCCTACGACTCTACATTGCTGACCATTTCCAATTATATGATGGCTTTCTCCAGTTTTCCGCCTCCAATGAAAGATCAACGACGTTTCTGGACCGCTGCGGAATACCAGCAATACCTGGTGGATTTTGCCCAGAAATTTGGTTTGGATGAAACTATTGTGTATTACTCGGAAGTCTCCAACGTTGAAAAAAATGGTGAAGGGAAGTATATCGTTGACGTCATGTCTACTGAGGATCAGATGACCCGGCAATATGCGTTTGATGCTGTTGCTGTGTGTACCGGTAGTAGTCGTGTGCCCAAATATGTCGAAGTGAAAGGTCTGGAAGACTTCGAAGGGGATGTCTTCCACTCAGCGTATTATCGTAACGCGGATCCTTATAAGGGACGTAAAGCCCTATGTATTGGAATGGGAGAAACCGGCGTTGATGTGGTCAATGAAATTTCCCAGTTAGCCGAAAAATGTGTGCTTTCGGTCAGGCAGTATCAACCTATTATCCAGCGCTTTCCTTTTGGTGGAGTTCACACCAGTGATGCCTATACCTCTCACGCTTTAAACGCCACGCCTGTTGTTGCCGCTAACGCACGGATGAAATTCGCATTCAAAATGATATCTAAACACTCGAAGGACCCAGAAGAGCGGGAATACGCCAAGTGGAACCTTAAAGCAGGGCATTACTTGAGTGGATTCAATATTAAAAGTGAAGCATTTGTTAAGCGGATAGTTGATAACAAATTAAATATCAATGATTCAGGTATTGATCATATCGGTAAAGACTACGTCATGTTTAAAGATGGCAGAAAAGAAGAAATCGATATGATTATGCTGAATACGGGTTACATGGATAAGTTCTGTTTTATTAAAGATGCGGATGTGACAGATGTTCGGCACTTATATAAGCATATGATCCACCCTGAGTTAGGTGATGAAGTTGTGTTTATCGGCTGGGCACGTCCTGCAGCAGGTGGAGTCCCTGCCTGTTCGGAAATGCAGGCCAGGTATTTTGCGCTGTTATGCAGTGGTAAAAAGAAATTGCCAGAAAAAGAAAAGCTGATGATGTTAATCGATCAGCAGGCCAACTACGAAGATAAAGTTTTCTATCGTAATAAGAATGTACGATCGCTCGTCCAGTATTCGAAGTATATGAGTGATTTCTCGCGAGTGATTGGTTGTTCTCCCTGGCGAGCATCGACTTTCCTGAATCCGTTATTAACCTATCGGCTGTGGTTTGGTTCGCAAATGCCAATTATTTACCGGTTGCACGGTCCACACAGCGATTATCAGAAAGCCAAAAAGCTGATTTTTAATGTGCCGGTTGCATTACCGTTGTTTGAGATGATTTTGATGTCCATATATGCACCCATTTCGCATATTTTGGCGAACATCGGTGTCATTGAGCCTGATCCGAAGTACTAATTCTTCCATAAGGAATCCTGTATGAACCAAGATAATAAAACACATATCGACCCGTTAAGCGCTCCTGAATTTTCGGATTTGATCTTTAATGAATTGAATTGGAACTCTGAGGAAGAAATTCCTGAAGGGGTAAAAATATTTGATTTGGAAGAGTTAGAAAAAGGTTTGAGGTTGGATGAACTTAAAGAATCATTGGAAAAGTCTTATCCCTTCTATATTAAAAACTTCGGTATACACGAAGACGAAGTTGAGAATATCTTTAATACAACCAGACGTTTCTTCAGAAAGTCGGAAGCGGAAAAGCGAGCCATGGTGCATGAACGCTTGCCCATTATTCTTCGTGGTTACTCTGCCTATGGTACTGGTGCGTATGAAAACTCGATCAACAATGGTAAAGCGATTAATCAGTACGCCAAATATGCTTGGGGACCGTCCGAAAATGTATATCCGGATGACGGATTTAAAAATACCTTTCAAGACATGATTGACAAGTTAATTCGCGTTTCAGACCGAACGATGGATTGTATTGGTAAAGCGCTGGATTTAAAACAGCATCCAGAATGGGATAACCTGTTTGATGGAGAAGACACCGTACTTCACTGTCAATGCTATTACCCGGAGAAACCTTTGGGTGTAGACAGAATGGTCACTCATGCTGATGCATCCTCTATTACCTTGCTTACTCAACTACCTGCGCGAAACGGCCACGTTGGGTTAAAAGCCAAAATGGATGATAAATACGTGCCGATTCCTCCTGTTCGTGGCTCTATTGTAGTCATGACAGGGGAGACAATGAACTCATTGACCAACGGCCGAGTTCAACCCGTTATGCACGCAGTGACTGGTCCTGCAACGGATATTGAAAATAGCGAACGCAGTTCCATGCCGTTCTTTGCTAACCCTAAAAATACATTCAAGATGCAGCGTCCCCCAGTCAGTACACACCATAAGTTTTACAACGAGGATAACTCCACAACCTTTGGTGACTATTCCAATAATATTGCTGTGGCGTACAAGCAAACGGAAGAAGTGGCTGAGGCTGTTTAACAATAACCGTTCCACAGGGATGTGGTGGTATCGATAGCATCAAATATGAATACTGTCTTCGAACCCTATAGAATTAAAAGTGTTGAGTTGTTAAAAGTCACCACGGAACAAGAGCGAAAGGCTTTGTTGCGTGAGGCTTTTTACAACGTCGCCTTACTAAAATCTGATGATGTGTTACTGGATTTTCTAACCGACTCTGGTATATCTGCGATGAGCTCCAATCAGTGGGCGGCTGTGCAGCTTGGTGACGAAAGTTATGTTCGTTCTCCGTCTTACGAAAAGTTTCAACAGTCTCTGCGGGAAATTATTCCTTTTAAACATATTATTCCAACCCATCAAGGACGTTCTGCAGAAAGAATTCTGGCCAGCCTGGTGACCAGCGAAAATACCATTATTCCCAATAATGCCCATTTTGATACCACCAAAGGTAACATTATGAGTATGGGGGGTGAGGCCGTAGATCTATTAGTAGATGAGTCACGAGACCTGAATAGTGATTACCCGTTTAAAGGGAATATGGATATCGACCGTTTGGCTTCCCTGTTGAAAGAGCATAGCGAAAGCATTCCTCTGGTTTTTCTTACCATCACAAATAACTCTGCATTGGGACAACCGGTTTCGATGCAGAATATCCGTGCAACACGGGACTTGTGTCATACCTTTAATATTCCTCTTTTTTTCGATGGTTGCCGCTTTGCAGAAAATGCATACATGATTAAACAGCGGGAAGAGGGCTACGCAAATATCCCTGTCAGAGAAATTATCCAGGAGATGTTTTCTTATGTTGATGGTATGACCATGAGTGCTAAAAAAGATGCTTTGGTCAATACCGGAGGCTGGTTAGCATTAAATGATGATGATTGGGCAAAAAAAGCCTTAAACGAGTTGTTGCTTACCCAAGGTTTTGTGACTTACGGTGGTTTGAGTGGCAGAGACCTTGAAGCCATTGCTGTGGGCGTGCAGGAAGGTGTGGACGAGCATTACCTGAAGCACAGAATTAAATCCGTCGAACGCTTGGCGAGTGGTCTGGATAAATTGGGTATTCCTGTAGTGAAACCCTACTCATCTCATGCGGTATATGTCGATGCAACGCGCTTTTTCAACCATATTGATGCCGCACATCACCCTGGGCAAACATTAAATGTGGCCTTGTATGAAAGTGGGGGTATACGCGCGTGCGAATTAAATTCGATTAAGTTGGATAACGCTTTCGATAAGCCTGAGGCTTCCGGTCGCTGCCTTATTCGAATGGCTATCCCCCGGCGGGTATACACCCAAAGTCATTTGGACTATGTGGTCGAGGTGTTTGACCATATTAGTAAAAATAAAACTCGTTGGTCAGGGCTGGATAAAGTTTCGGATGCGGACCCGTTGTATTACTACGGTGCCAAATATCAACCTGTGACTTAAGAATAATTATGTTGTTGTAAATAAATTGTCTCTGTGTAAATAGAAAGTGGAAGTGAAAATGAAAAGTGATTTCGAGGTAGTTATTGTTGGCGCTGGCCAGGCTGGTTTGTCTGTCAGCTACTACTTGGCAAAGGAAAATATAGACCACGTTATCCTGGAGCAGGATAGTGTTATTGCTTCCTCCTGGAAGAAAAGAAAATGGGATTCGTTCACACTCATTACGCCAAACAGTATGAATCAGTTACCGGACTTTCCGGCACAGGGCTTTGGTGAGGACGAATTTCTTACCAAAGAGCAGGTGTGTATGTATGTCGATGACTTCGCAGGACAATTTGATAAAGAAATACGTTTTAATGTCCGGGTTTCTGAGGTGGTAAAAGAAGATGATCGCTTTGTGTTACGCACGAATAATGGTGTTTTTACTGCAAAGCAAGTTGTGGTTGCCACTAGCGCATTTAATAAGCCTCGAATCCCCGAATTTTCCAATGCGATATCATCAGGAGTTACGCAGACTCACTCTTCTGAGTATAAGAACCCTGAGAGTTTACCTGACGGCGCGGTATTGGTTGTGGGGGTAGCTCAATCCGGTGCGCAAATTGTTGATGAATTGGTTGAAGCGGGCCGTGATGTCTTTTGCTCTACCAGTCGTACTATGAAAATGGCTCGACGTTACAGGGGAAAAGATACCACGAAGTGGGCGAGGTTGATGGGCTTTCTGGAAGCAAAAGTCCCTATGACAAAAGAGCTCGGCGGTAAATTTCCTTCTAGCCCGCAGGTATCTGGTAAAAACGGCGGAAAGGAAATTCATCTGCAAGAGTTGGCGCGTTCCGGCTTAAAACTTTTGGGGAAGATGAGTCACGCCGATGGCGATAGGTTATTTTTTGATTCGGACTTGGTCGAAAATATGACGTTCATCGCTAACTCCAGTACTCAGTTTCTGAAAAAAGTGGATGAGTTTATTGAAACGGAAGCGTTGGACTGCCCTGCGCCAGATTATATCGAACCGCCGTTGGACGATTATGCCGGCGCACCTCAGGAGCTCTCCATTAGTCAATGCAATATCAGCTCGATAATTTGGGCTTCCGGTTATCAGTATGATTTTAGCTGGATTCATGAAGATGTCTTCGACGAGTTTGGTTACCCCATTGCTGAGCGTGGTGTGACTCAGTGCCCAGGATTGTATTTTGTTGGTATTCAAGGGGTCGATTTAAATAAATCGACTTTGCTTTATGGTGTAGGGCAGCATGCAAAGTATATTGCTGAGTGTGTTCAGAAAGCTACAACCAAGGCTGCTGCTGTAATTTAAAGTAATCGTAGAGAATACTAGTGTAAAAAGTAATCCACTTTTTAAGGTGGATTTTTATTTCTGTTTAGAGTCATTTTCTATGTTGATTAGGCTCTAATCGGTGATATGTCCAAATAGGATATGAGTTGAAATTCCTGGCCTTCTTTTGAAACACGCAATAAATACGTCTATGTAAGCTCGTTGTCAGCGTCCTGCCTCCAACGGTTTCAAAAGAAGCTCAAGATTTCAGTAAAAGGTATGCTGGTAAGTCAAGAACCTGTATAGGGCGTTCGATGAACGTTTACTGATTATATGGGTGGATCTTAATTTGCTGCATCTCGATGTTGGAAACAGTATCGATTTATTGATCGTTACTAGACGAGTAAAGCTATTTTAGATTGCGAAATAAGGATGCTTTAGTTATGTCTACACAAGAAAAAGTCCAAAGAAAAGAACGCATAACTCACCCTTGGGGTAACGCTTTTTTTCCAGATATTCACGAAGCGGAATACCCGAGTGATAAAACAATCATCGATATGTTTGAGGATATAGTGAGTCGGCATCTGGATGACGTCGCTGTCTCCTATTTGCATGAACGAGTAACCTATCGCGAGCTAAATGACCGGGCCAATCAATTTGCTAACTACTTGTCTGCACAATACTGCGGTTCCACAGGGGAAGAGATAGCATCCGATTGTTTGATTGGTCTATTTTACGAGCGTGGACTGGATGCCATTATTGCTATTCTTGGTGTACTAAAAACCGGCGCAGCCTATCTCCCTTTAAACCCTGCTGATCCGGTAAATCGAATACGGTATCTATTGGCTGACACCGATATTAAAGTCGTTGTAACGGAAAATCATCTGGTTCGAAAAGTGACGCCAATCATCCAGGAATACAGGGAAGCGAACAATAAAGCGTATCCCCATGTTATACCCGTGAATCCCGAAAATTATGCAGACGAAAGTACACGTTGGTACTCGCAACTACAGTCTGCAGGTGACCTGGCTTATGTGATATACACATCCGGTACAACAGGCAAGCCAAAAGGTGTAATGATTGAACACCAAGGTGTGATTAATCTGGCTCATTCCAGAAAGACAGATTTTCTGATTAATAATAAAAGTGTGGTATTGCAATTTTCGCCTATTACCTTTGATGCCTCTGTTTGTGAAATATTCAGTGCCCTGTTAAACGGTGCCACCTTGGCGATTATTGATGATGAGTCCAAAATTGATGGCGACAAAATTATAGAGTTTATTGACCGTGAAAAAGTGTCGGTTGCCACAATTGTGCCCTCACTACTGGCGCAAATGACATACAGTGATGCGCCGCTATTGCCAAGTTTAAAAACACTGGTGGTGGCCGGGGAGGCCTGTACTCAATCGGTGGTCAGTAAATGGCGACCGGGTCGTCGTATGATAAATGCGTATGGCCCGACAGAAACAACCGTTTGCGCAACCGTAAATCATTTTCAGGATGACGACGTGCCAACCAATATCGGTTTGGCAATTCAGAATATGTATGTTTACCTTCTGGACGAGAGCCTTAACCTGGTTGGATTGGGAGAGGTTGGCGAGTTGTATATCGGTGGCGTGGGTTTGGCAAGAGGTTACCTCAATAAGCCGGAATTAACGGCAGAACGTTTTATTGACGATCCGTTCTCGACACCGCTTAAGTATTCGGACAAGCCCAGTAAGTTATATAAAACCGGGGATTTGGGTCGTTATCTACCAAACGGAAAAATTGAATATATTGGTCGGAACGATCATCAGGTAAAAATTCGCGGACATCGAATTGAGTTGGGGGAAATTGAGTCGGTGTTATTGAAATACCCCGGCGTGAGTAATGTCTGCGTATTGGCAAAGTCACGAAAGTCTGCGAATCAAACCGATAACCGCAGTAATTATTTAGCGGTGTTTTATACGGCGGAACAAAAAATTGAAACGGGCCTCATGGTCGCGCATATGTCAAACTATCTGCCCGGATACATGGTTCCCAGCGTGTTTCATTGGTTGGAAGCATTTCCAACTACTACCAATGGTAAGGTTGATCGTAATCAGCTTGAGCAAATAGAACTGCACTCCGAATCGGGTGAGCAAGTCGCACCGAGAACTGATATTGAACAAGAGCTGTATGACATCTGGTTATCCGTACTTGGTGTTGAATCGCTCAGTATTCATGATGATTTTTTTGAGCTGGGTGGGGATTCGTTGTTGGCAATTCGCCTGACATTACTGATCAACACTAAATTTGATAAGAAAATATCCACTGCGCAATTGCTTGAGGCCGGCACTATCGCCAAAATGGCGGATTTACTGCTTATTGAAGATGTACCAAGCGAAGGTTTTGAACCCATTCTTCGTATTCGTCATAACGAACAACGTCCAGGCTTATTTTTTGTCCACCCCAGTATGAGTGGCTCAGAGCTATATATGAAAATGGTGAATTGGTTAGATGCAGATCAGCCATTTTATGGGGTGGAATCCTATAACTTTAACCATCTGGATTCTCCCGAAACGGATTTAATTTCTCTCGCGCAGCGTTACATTCGTTATATTAAATCGATTCAGGCGTCTGGCCCGTACTTTTTAGGCGGGTATTCCTTAGGCGGCAATATCGCCTATGAAGTTGCCCATCAGTTAATTGGAATGGGAGAAAATGTGGATGGCCTATACCTTATCGATTCCGTATTGCCTTCTCCTACTGCCAAAAAACAGGGTATATCGGACAGAGAAGCTAAACAGTTTCTGGAATATTTTGGATTTGAGGGTGGAAAAAATCAACGACTGCTTGATCTGGTAAAAACAGAAATGAGCTTACTATTTAGTTATATTCCAGATAAAAAGTTGCCGATAAAAATCTCCCTGGTGAAGGCCAAAAATTTATTGTCTCCCTTGACTGGCTTGCCCTCGGATCACATTGCACACCATCTTTTCCAACTGGATCGCCCCTATAATGGTTGGGATCAATATGCCAAAGAGGTGAATCAGTATGAGCTGGATGCCAATCACGAGACTATCGTTCAACCCGATAACTTACAGAAAATTGCTTCTCTTGTGCAGAAAGATATTAATTCTCCCGAAATTTACGAGATGTTTGCCTTTTGGTCATGAAGCATGAGCTTGGTAATTATTTATTTTAGGATGCTAGTAGCGAATGAAATCCAGTAACACACACTCGTGGTATCGAACAGCCATATATTGGTGCCCGCTCTTTCTTTTCTGGTTGTTATGGGCATGGTTGTTTATGCATAAGGATGCCGGATTACTTTTTTCCCAGTACTGGCAAAGCAGCGTTACCATGGTTGCAGGTTCTTTTGTCGCGGGCGCGACTCCTCTGGGAGGTGGCGCTGTCGCATTTCCTGTGTTTACCAAGGTGTTACATGTGAGTAGCGTGGATGCCAGTGCATTTAGTTTTATGATCCAGTCCGTTGGAATGACTTTTGCGACGTTGTTTTTTGTCAGTCGCTCGATAAAAATATACTGGAATGTGATTCTCTATGCCGGGCTGGGAAGTCTGCTTGCATTGCCAATTGGTTTGTTTGTTTTTTCGGTAGATAACATTACCGCCAGATATATCTTTTCACAGTTCATTGTCTTCTGCGCTTTTATTACGCTAAATACGGCATCTTCATATGAGCAGGAAAAGAAGGTTCGTTTGTTCGGGGCGATGGTATTTGGTTTTCTAGGCGGCCTGCTTTCATCTAAAATTGGTTCTGGCTGTGATGCCTTACTTTTTTTCTATCTGGTTTATGTTTGCCGGTTTTGTGCCAAGGACAGTATTCCAACCACCGTCGGTTTTATGGCGTTGAACTCGATTTATGCTTCCCTTTGGTTGTTGTGGTTTGAGCCACCCAACGAGTTTGTTGCTAATAGCTGGCTTGTGTCCGCGCCTGTTGTTTCCCTGGGAGCGCCATTAGGTGGGTATGTTTTGTCCAAGCTAAAAATTTTCCATACCAAAATGCTAATTATTTTTGTTATCGCAATAGAAGTGATCACCACCTTACTGTTAGTGCCGTTTAGTTTATTCAGTAAGCTGAGCATTCTACTAACCATTGCTATGGTTATGCTGCTACTTATTTATAACCACAGGAGAGTGTCTAACTTACAGCAGGTGGAGTAGGTTTGCGAGAAGGGAAAGAGTTGTATCGATTTGAGCAGGCCCGGCCGTGTAGCCGGGCACACTTTTTTTTAGACTGAGACCCACAGGAGAACGGCGATAACCTGAGGGGATAATATTCGCAAACACATTACCAATGGATAAACTGTTGCGTAGGAAAGCGCAGAGGCACCACTGGTTGGGTGGATGGAATTGGCAAAGGCCAGGGCGGGTGGATCTGTCATGGAACCTGCCATCAAACCACACAAAGAAAGGTAGTTCAGTTTCATCCACCATCTGGCAACAAAACCAACAATGAGCAGCGGTAGTAACGTAATTGCCACGCCGTAGCCCATCCAGCTTAAACCGTCGCCATTTACCAATGTGTCGACAAAATGGGCACCGGAGTTTACACCAACCACTGCGAGGAACAGGACGATCCCAATTTCCCGCAATGCCAGGTTAGCACTGGGCGGCATGAACCAGTAGAGGCGACCAACACTGCCGATTCTGGCCAGAATAATGGCTACGATAAGTGGCCCGCCTGCAAGGCCAAGTTTTAACGGTGCCGGCAAACCGGAAATATGGATAGGTAAAGAC
The DNA here is from genome assembly GCF_032773895.1 of Teredinibacter sp. KSP-S5-2. Taxonomy (NCBI): domain Bacteria; kingdom Pseudomonadati; phylum Pseudomonadota; class Gammaproteobacteria; order Cellvibrionales; family Cellvibrionaceae; genus Teredinibacter; species Teredinibacter sp. KSP-S5-2. Next base: position 1,368,491 of record NZ_CP120416.1, read on the forward strand.
CCCAACAAAACCCCGAGGCTAATACCGATAAAAATCGGCAGCATCTGGACGTGGTTCAATTTACTGGCCACATTACCCAGCATTTTTCCCACTTCGTTTACGTCCTTTTCTTTACCAACGATGTTAAGAATGTCACCAAACTGGAGGACAGAATCCTTGTTGGCAATCAGTTCCACACCCGCACGGTTTTGGCGTGAGATAACGACATGGTGATTGTGCTTTAAGTCGATTTCGCTAAGTTTCTTGCCCAGCATGTTTTCGTTGGTCACCACCACCCGGTCACTGAGGAAGTCGGTACCCTGGGTTGATAGGGACTCGTTGACTTCCGTACCAACGATCATGACAGCCTGTTTCAGTTGTTCTTTGGTCGAAGCAACCAAATGCAGCACGTCGCCCATTTTGAGTATGCTGTCGGGTTTGGGCACTTTGAGTTCGCCATCGGATTTGAGACGGGAACAAATAACCTCGGTACCGATTAGTTTGGTCAAGGCAGATAAGGTGATATTTTCCAGGTTGCTGTTGCTGACCATTACGTTGGTAGAGGTAATTTTGGATTTTTTATTATGGCTACCCTGATCAAACTGTTCCGACTCTTGATCGATATTGACCTTGAAGAAAATGCGGACAACCCACATGGAAAGCAATATGCCGAGGATACCGAAGGGGTAGGCCATCGCGTAACCCAAACCCAGTGTCGAGGTTTGCTCAGAGTTTAGGCCAAGCTCCTGTAAAATTTGTTGTCCGGCTGCGAGGGAAGGTGTATTGGTCACCGCACCAGAGTAGATACCTAGAAAAACGTTTAGCTCCAAGTCAAAAATAAAGTGAAGCATGACCGCTACCAGACCGCCAAGAATAACGATACTTGCGGCTAGGCCGTTTAAACGTAAACCACTGCTTTTTAAAGAGGCAAAAAACCCGGGGCCTACCTGAATGCCGATTGTGTAGACAAAAAGGATCAGACCAAATTCTTTAATAAAGTGTAAGGAGTGGGCATCAAGATGCCAGCCGTTCTTTGCAGTAAAGTGACCGACGATCAATCCGCCGAATAATACGCCTCCAATGCCTAAGCCAACTCCTTTGACTTTAAAACCACCTATCCATAAACCAATAATTGCGACTACTGATAGGATCAGTATCGAAAGTGCGACTTCGCTCATAATAAAGCTCTGAGAATGTAGATAGTGAAACGCCAGTGTAAACACCGGAATAGGAAAGTGACGGTATTATATATTTCTCTAAAATTAATATATTGATTTGAAATAATCTTAACGAAATAAGCCCAGGAACGTCATGGGAAATAATTTAAAAAGTAGAGAGTACTCAAACGCTTTGCCACCTCATCAAGACGTAATGCCTGCTTAATATAAGTGTTTTTTGGATTTTCAAACGCGTGTTACTTTTTTCTCAGACGAATCATTTTGTGAAAAATCGGATTGAAAAGTACAAGCTGTCTGTTCCCGATAAAAAGACTATAGCGGCTATTTGATTTTTTGCCAGTGATCGTCTGGTTTCCGTCCAGGTAACACTTCTTTATCGTCATTCGTAACGCCTTTAACGATTGATGTAACACACACCATGTGAACATAACTTTTGGACGTATCTCACTTATCCACTGGTTAAGTGTTCGGTATCCGAAGGAGGGTGAATCGAAAAAGTTTGACATATTCCTATATTGGAATATATTGAGCGTATGGCCCGAACAAAAACCACCTCTGACCCGTTTAATGCGATCGCAGAACCCAAACGCAGGGCGCTTATCGAAAATCTGGCGGGGGGAGCCCTAACAGTGAATGAGATTGTCGGGCGAATGGGCTGGAACCAGCCTGTTGTATCCAAGCATCTTGGTGTGCTTAAGCAGGTTGGCCTGGTCTTGGAAAGCAAGCAGGGGCGTTTTCGGGTTTACCGGGTTAACCCTGAGCAATTAAAACTCATTCACGATTGGGTGCACCAGTTTGAAGGTTACTGGAGTCAGCAGTTGGATCAACTGGGGGAGTACCTTGATACCATTCAATCCAAGGAGATAAGCGATGACAACGAATAATAATAAGAACGTGGAGCCGACAATCCTGACGCGGGATTATCAAGCCCCAATTCAACTGGTCTACGAAGCCTGGACGCAAGTTGAGCATCTGGCTAAGTGGATGATGCCGCAAGCCGGATTTGAGTGTGAGTACACCAGATCCGATATTCGTGCCGGGGGAAGTACCCTGCATAAAATGACTTCGCCAGATGGCCATCAAATGTGGCTGTTAACGGAATACGAAGCCCTGACCCCGCCCACTTGTATTGTCTTCCGTCAATATATGTCGAACCAACTTGGCGATAAGCTGAGTAATCCACAAATGCCAGGTTGGCCAAAAGAGCTCAGAACAACGGTAGAGCTGACGGAAATTGCAGATAATCAGACCCGTTTAACTCTGACCTGGCAACCCATGAACGCAACAGACGTTGAGATCAAAGTGTTTAATGCCTCACGACCTCACCATGGTAAAGGCTGGGGTGCGGGGTTAGAACAGCTAGGCAAGTACCTTAGTCGGTAGTTTTATGTAAAGATTGCTCTCTGGGGGTGCTCAATGCTGGGCTTCAAAAAGTATAAATGCATAACAACTGTTTTGATATTTGCACTTTCTCTTCCTGTTTTTGCTTTAGGGGAGGGCACTGCGTCTGGTTACGTAACCTATAGCGAACTAATCTCCTCTTTAGAAAACATTATAAAAAATGAGATAGAAACTTCCGAAGTCATTAAAGCGGAATTTGTAGCTCTTCAGCAATCTCATGGCATTGCGGGTTCAGAAAGAGTTTATCGTGAGTTTGTACGAGTAAGAACCATTTTTGAAGCAACGAGAGACTCCGGTTTATGGCAATTACGCTGGGGGATAACAGACAAAGAGCCTAATTCGGACTCTATTTGGCATCAGTGGGATGCGTTGGTTGGCAATAGCTTTTGGGAAAAAGAGAGCCTCCAACCTACAGCAATAGCAGAGTGTGATGAACTATCGGCGTTGTTTGCATTTATATCCAGTAGTTTGGGGGTAAAGAATGTTGGCCTATTTTGGCCAACATGGAATCATACCGTCGCGGTGTGGACAACCGAAAATGAACAGGGGGAGCCTGTTCGTATCGTTATACCGACTTCTCAGGTTTTTATCAGTGCTAACGCAACATTAGGAACCAAAGAATTTGACCCATATAAACAAAAAACTATTTATCGATATCATCGTCAAGATGTGAAAAAGGACCATAAGATCCCTGTCTCGCTAGCAAGAATGATGATAGACCGAGTTAAAGATAATGGAACAATGCCGTCTTCCTTGTTGCAAGAGCGTAGAAATCTAACGTCCAAAATATTTGGTGGCTCATAGATATATCAAATTATGTTTTAAATGTTTTCTACATCTTCATCTGGAAATATTTTTCAGTGTGTTTTGATTTAAAATACATTGAGTCTAGTGTGTATGGTTTTCTGTGGGACATGTTTTTTAATCTCTAAAAGAAAATATTATGAGTGATAATAATTGTTATTTGTAATAAGGCTGTCTTGAGCTTGTATCGGCTCTTTAGCCGAGTTATTAGTTGGCTCTGTGGCTAGTTTCTTATATTATTAATACTTTCGTGGGGAGGGAGTTAGATGGAGTTTTTAATTTATTTTCTTTTAGATGCCATTATAAGTGGCTCTGTCTTGTGGGTTGCAAGCCGTATCACTTCAGTTGACCTGTTGTTTAAAACAGCCGTAATCGTTTCAGGTTGTTCAGCTCTTGTTGGGTTAATACCCGGTGTGGGATGGATTTTATCTATTGTCGTCTTTTTCTATTTATTGAAAAAATATACGGGGGCTTCGGTTTGGCCAGATCTTATTCTTATGGTATTAGTAAGTAAGTTGGTTGCAATTGTGGCGGTTATGGCAGTTGCAGGAAGTTTATAAACCTGAGCAGTGTTGTTATTCAATCTAAACCGTAATACCTAACTAATATCTGTATGAAGATCAAATTCATAAACTTTGGTAGAGGTGGCTTGATTGAAAAGCGGCCTCAAAATCTAAAAAAATATATTCGAAAACCGTTAATACTTCGAGTGTATGAGGTTGTACAGTTCTTTATTGGATTGCTATTCCTGTTTGGTATCGGAGGTATATTCGAGTCACCTTTTCACGCTGTAGCCATTTTCATATCCGGTATATTTTTAGTGGCAGGTTCAGTGCTATTGGGTATGGAATTGGCGCAATACCGAATTGTTTCAACAGTCGGAGCATTTTGTGTTGCGGTTTTGGTATGTTTTTTAGCTTCTAATTATCTATTCTTGATAATAGCCTTGGTTATCGTAGGCTTATATGTGGCACCTATGTACTTGTCAAAGCCTGCGGTTAGTTATTATCTTTGGGTTAAGAATCCGCAGTGAAAGTGTCTTGTTAACTGCTGCTGCGACTAAGCGAGAGGCTACTATAAACTTTGAGTAGTTAAAAATCGACTGTGTAATTAATCGCGTAGCGGTAAATTTTGAATAAAGGTTTTAATAAATGAAAATCAGATAAAATCGGCTAAATGTCGGGTTGATGATCGTCCATCTGGTCCTGATAAGTCGAGTATGAGTTTTTTTAGAAGTTGGTTGAAAATATGGGTATGCGCATCTGCCCATTAATTTTTTTCAAATTTTCACTTACTTGGGGTTGTGAGGCGCCGGCCCTATATCTATAAAGGAAATATAATGAAATACCTACTTACTCTATTTTTGTTTTTGTCTGTAAATGTATTTGGAGCCTGGGCGGGTCAGCTCAAGGGGAAAATTGCATTAACGGAAGTTGCACACGATGAACCTTATTCTTTTCGTGTTTCTTTAAAAGGCCAGCCCGCGTTGTGTGGAAACACAAATAACTGGGCTTACGTCAAGAAAACGGATTCAAATTATCCGACATTTGTAAGTGCATTATTGGCTGCCAAGTTTTCTGGCAGCGATGTTACTCTCTACACAATAGTTGATCCTGATGGTCGATGTTATCTAAGGCATCTGAGTATTGATTAATATGTAACAGTTAAAAAGCTAAATGTTTAACACTGGTCGATGTACTACACTGCTTTGTTTTTGGTCAAGTCTTGGCAATATGTAAATGGAGCTAGAGATGAAGCAGTAAATAGGATTTGCTTAAGTGAGTAGACTTCTTGTTGGAGGGGGTATGAATATACGATCATATTATCTTTTGTTAATTATTTTTTTGGGTTGTATGTCTTTCGCTAGAGAGGCTATTCCCCGTCTGGAAATTATCGAAATTGACAAGGGTGTTTTTCTGCACAAATCATATAGCCAAGTTGAAGGTTGGGGTTTGGTGAGTGCAAATGGTCTTGTTGTAGTTAATGATCATAAAGCCTTTATTGTTGATACCCCCTGGTCTGACCGAGACACAGAAAAACTTGTGGATTGGATCCGTTCAAAGAGCTATGAGTTGCTGGGGAGTATTTCCACTCATTCGCATGATGACAGAACCGCCGGAATAAAATGGTTAAACAATCATTCTATCCCCACTTATGCAACGACGTTAACCAACAATATATTGCGGGATAAAGGCAAGGCGCAAGCAAGGAACTCGTTAGAGGGGAATGAGAATGCGTTAGCGAATGGCTTGCTGGAAGTGTTTTATCCGGGAGGTGGCCACACCATTGATAATGTGGTCGTGTGGTTACCGAAACATCAAATATTATTTGGCGGTTGCTTTGTTCGTAGTCGTGAGACCGAAGGGTTAGGATACATTGGGGAAGCTCATATCGATAAATGGCCTGCTTCGGCGGAAAAGCTTCTTACTAATTATTCAAACGCAAAAATCGTTGTTCCTGGTCATGGGGCAGTAGGGGATGTTGAGCTGTTAAGGCATACAAAGTATCTAGCGGTAAAGGCTTCCAGTAAAGCAGAGAAGAGTATTGCAAAAGTGCTCTCTGAGTAAAGTAACAGGTGGATTTATCTTTGTAGTTCGGTAGTGTTTCTTTGATTTTGGAGCGTGTTGTATCTCGAGTAAAATTCGTTTCATATATGACTGGCTTATAGGTGGGGACATATAAGTTTAGTGTTGGATGGGAATAGCTCCTTGCTCAATGAATGGATGTGCTTTATGGCGGTATGCAGCATCTAAAAATGATATGGCAAATATGTGTAACGATTATTTAAAATTTTTGATTGTGCGTGCTAATAGCTAAATTGGAGTAACTATGAAAAAATTCATTTTTTGTTTGGTGTTGTTGATTGCAGCACAGGGGGTAAATGCTGCGACGGGAAAAACCGTTTCTGGAAAAGTCGGTGTATTAAGAAATCATACATTAATTCATGAGCAAACTCCGGTAAAAGGTTTTACAGTTTTTCAACTGGATGCTGCTTTAGTTTCTCCATGTACTTGGTTATATATAGCACCTGAGGATAAGGCTAGTTTGTCTTTTTTAATTTCAAGTAAAGCTCAGAATAACGAGGTTCGTGTTTATTATTACACTGATGTTGTCTCGCCTTGGTCAACGATGACATGTGCTGTTTACGCGATTGATCTTCTGTGAAGGTGCTCGATATTGGTTGTGGGGATGGGGTTCTACGATTGGATTGTTTTCCCGTTTGTGAGTCTAATTTTTATGCAGTCCGTCAGAGGTGTTGTAAAGCTGAATAAGTTCAAGAAAGCCTTTTCTGAAAACCCAAGAGAAATGGATAATGTGGCTGTTCCAAAGCCGTGTTATATCACGCAATTTTTTGGTATCTCCCTAAATGAATAAGAGGGTTTTGTTGGCGAAAGTATATAATAATAACTTTCGGTGATTAGGGTATTTTACTTGAATGTCCTTTAATGTGGAGTACGGCGTGGAGCTTTGATCTAATATGGGGCTCAACTAACAATGAATATCTATTAAGTCAAAAGAGGAAGCAAAATGAAAAAAATGGTTGTATTAACGTTGGTTTTCAGCTACGTATTTCTAGCCGGGTGTGCAGGGACTCACTTACGTGTTGATCAGGGTTATGCTTTTCAGCAGAACGATATCTTTTCTTATGAGATTGTTGATAACGCGAATGTAACTCCACAAGGAATGTCTATTTTTAAGGAAAGATTGGAGTCAAAAATTAAAGCGTTAGGGTTAAATACCTCCGGTGAATCAACTAAGTTAATCGAAGTAACGTTCACAAATTACTACATGCGACACGGAGCGGCTAGAGCTTTGGTTGGTGTAATGGCCGGTTCAGATAATATAACTAGTACTGTTCTAATTAAGGATAGATCCAGTGGTGAAATCGTGGGAAAACTGCAGGTGGTTTCCAAGAATCCCACTGCAACAAGTTCTGCTCGCCTGTTAATTGAACAGCATGCTGATAAAATAGCTGACTACATTAAAACCGGTAAGTTATAGTTTTTTAATGTTCGAAAGAGGAGTGGATATTTTTAGTCGTCTTTTTTTGAAGGAAAATTGTCAGCTTGATATTCCACTGCCTATTACTCTTGAATAAGTTGTCAGCCAATTATATTGATTGCTTTTGTCTTAGTGAGAGTTTGCCTGCTAGCGAATTCGTTTGCGCATTTACGTAGATAGATGAGTGTATGATGGAGACTTAGATGCCTTCCTCAAAGGAAAAACAGATTCTGAACTCTTGGGCGAAAAATGCGTCTCCCTGGGTTAACGCCATTCAGGAAAAGCAAATTCAGAGTCGAAATCTGGTCACGGATCAAGCCATAATTGATACGGTTATGTCGTATTCCCCAAATAACGTTCTCGATATCGGTTGCGGAGAAGGGTGGCTCGCTCGTGCGCTTTTTGCCAGAGGGGTGTCTGTTACTGGCGTCGATGCAACCGAAAAGCTAATTAGCCAAGCCAGACAGTTTGGGGGCGGTGAGTTTCAGATTTTGCCATACGATCAGATATCAAGCAGCGCCATACCTGGTCGATATGATCTTGCGGTCTGTAATTTCTCACTCTTGGGAAAGGATTCTGTCGAGTATCTTTTTAAAACCCTGCCTGAATTATTGCAACCTCAAGGGCGGTTTATCGTTCAAACCCTTCACCCTCATGCAAGTTATGGTCAGGCGAGATATGAAGACGGGTGGCGCAGTGGATCATGGGATGGCTTTAGTCAAGAGTTTGTTGATCCTGCTCCCTGGTATTTTAGAACTCTCGAATCATGGGTTAACTTATTTTTGAATAACGGTTTTACATTAGGCGAGCTTAAAGAAACAATTAATCCACAAACGGGAGCTTTGGCTTCGTTGATTTTGGTTGGAGGCGTGAATCCGTAAGTATTTGATGATTCTGATGTCGGTTGGTTTGTATCTTGTTTTTTGGTTCTGATGTATGAAAGAAGAGTATAAATATGGATTTCTGGCCAAGCATAGAGGGTTGTGTTGGGCTACGTTTCTAACAGCGATAATGGTCTACGGAGTGTTCCAGAATATGGTGCCCTCCATAGGTTTTACCGTGGTGTTTAGTCTAATTACATACATATTGCTATTCGCTGTGGACTTGCGAAGTAAGAAGAGATACGGATCAATCTATATCTCCGAGTTGGGTATCACCTCATCAAGTGGAGATTTTTATGAATGGGGACAATGCAAGCGGATTGAGATGTTTCCGAAGCAGGGTGTATGCGCTGACGATATTGATATGGATAGTGAAATTGCATTCGGCGGAGCAGGGATTCGAGTAGTAACAGAAAGCGGAGATAAAATACTCATTTATGCCAAGATAAATAATTTTAGTAAATTAGGCGATATAATCGAAGAGAAAATTGCAGGTTAGAACACAGGTTAAAAAATCGTTATAAAGGTAAAGTGTAATCATACTATGTGGTACAAACGATTCGGATTTAAATTCCCTCAAGGGCGCAGTGGTGCAGAGACGTTTCTCATTGTCTTGGTTCCTCCTGTTGCTATTTTCCTGGTTGGCTTGTTAGCGGGAATTACCCAAAACTTCTATATTCTGTGGCTTATTGTTCCGGCTATCATTGGTGGTTTTGAGTTGGTTGACAGGTTATTCGTAGAGCGAAAATCCAGGATTCGGATAAAACGCAGGAAAATGCATATAAAGAATACTTTGAAATATATAAACTCTGGACGTATTGATCAGGCAAAGGAGTCTCTACGAAGGGCTAAGTTGTATGGAGAGCTACCGGAGGAGCTCAAAGAGATTGACCGACGGTTAACTCAATTAACAAGCACTGAGTAAGGTCTCGTTTCAAATAGGTCAAAATATATGGACATTATTCGTTATACATCGAAATATCAACGCCAATGTTTACTGTTGTTTGATAGCAACCTCGGAACGTATTTCGTGGAGTGTGAACGGGCTAAGTTTCAAACCTTTTTAGAAAATTATGCCAGCACTTACCCCTATTTCGTGATTGAGCAACATGGAGTTGTTGTGGCTTGCGGTGGATATGAGCAAGAGGAAGAGCATGTCACGTTTAGCTGGGGGATGGTGGATCGCAGTCTTCATGGCCGAGGTATCGGCAAAAAGCTTGTGGAGTTCAGGCTCAATGAAATTCTTCAGGAATACCCGGATCGACAAATAAAAATAGACACTTCACAGCTTACTCAAGGCTTTTATGAAAAAATGGGGTTTGTTGCCTACGAAGTTGAGAAAAATGGTTATGCTGCCGGTTTGGATAAAGTATTCATGAGGTATACGAATGCTAGAGGCTAAAATGATTGCCATTATTGATGGATTGTAGAGTTACTTTTAGCATATACATAATCGATAAGAGCATTTATTATTGCCGGCAAAATCAATAAGTCTGTTATCGAATTATCATGGATGCTTTTCTTCAATCTTTAGTGCCAGTTCGCGCATTCGTTGTATTAATACTTATTTCTCTTAATTATTCCGTTCAGGCCTCCTCTGAGAGCAGAATTCGTTTTTTCGATTTGCCTGCCCAGAATTTACAGTCGGGGCTTATTGAGTTTGGTTTACAAGGGCAAGTCTCTATTGTCGCGGACAATAAGTTACTTAAAGGAAAACGTTCTAACCCTATCGTCGGCCCACATACGATCGACAGTGCTTTAACCTTGCTGTTGGCATCGAGTTCTCTAACCTATCAATATTTACCTGATGAAGGGGTATACGTTATTCGGCGGAGGGTGATTGATGCTGAGCCGGATCTGGTAATTGCTCAGGAGAGTGACTCCAGCTCAATTGATGAAACTCTGGTCTTGGGCAATAAGTACCCCTTTCGTTATCATACTGTCACCAATTCGCAGATGCATGGCAGTGTGTCTTATTTCGATTCTTCCCGGTTTCTTAATACCATTCCTGCTGAGTTGTTTGAAGACCAACAGGCGAGAGAATTAGCTGATGTATTGAAGTTTGCCAGTGGCATCACTCCGGGGGATGGTATTTCAAATAGCAACGATGACGCCTATATTCGAGGTTTTCAAAGGCATGCAATTTACGTAGATGGTTTTCGTTTGGGAGACTCTGCCGGTGGGAAAATTCACCCAGCGAATATCGAAAGAATAGAAATTCTTAAAGGTCCGTCCACGTTGTTGTTTGGCCAAGCTGAACCGGGGGGAATAATTAATGTTATTCGTAAGGGGCCACAGTCTAACCATTTCTTCCACGCTACCGCAAAGAGAGGTTCATTTGGCCGTAAAGAGTTTTCCGTCGATTGGAACAACTCCCTAGGAAACGTTGCCGACATACGTTACCGCGTTATTGGTGCCAGCTCTTCCCAGAATCAATCCGGTGGATATCATAATATTGAAAACGACATGCTTACCATATCGGCTGATTGGCAAGCGACTCCCGATACAATGATAAATATGGCAATTGAGCACCGCCGTTTCCGACAGACATGGGATAGGGAATATGAGGTGTTATTTCCCCATGGTGATGCCTCGGATAGCATTTCTTTATCTGCATTAGCGCAGCAAAATAGACCGGAATTCAGTGCGGAATTTTCTCTGATTGATGTTGAATTTGATCATTATCTTTCTGCGAGCTGGCATATACAAACAAGTGTCTTTCTACACAATGAAGAGCGAGAAGGTGTTCGGACATCTATTGACACCATCTTTAATAAAGACTTGTTTTTTGATCCGGATGAGTTGGGCGAACAATTTCGGGTCTATATAGCGGGTGGGCAAATGGCGTTGCCGTTGATCTTTGATTCTAGTAGCGGAGCAACACGGTACCGTATTGGTACGATCAAAAGTATCTACGATGAGTTTTCTAGTGACAATACGGGAGAAGTGAAAATCCGATTGGAGGGGGATGTATCTTTCTTTGCTACTGAACATTATCTTTCATTGGGGATAGATGCATACCAAGCGGACCGAGAGCATCGTTATATTATCGAGGAACGTGATTTATTTACTGGCAAGGAATGGACGCCGGAAGAGTTTGATACCGGTTTCCAGGAAGTGCTGAATACCATTTCCTCATCCACATCCCGATTGGGGAACTTGGAGGAAAATGAATCTCAGTTACAAACTCAGGATCTGGGTTTTTTCGTTCAAGATGTTATTGAATTAAGCCCATATTGGCTGGTATCGCTTGGTACTCGATATTCGTCAATTTCAGGAGAGTTTCTGAGCCATGATAACCGTACAATCGAACTCAGCAACCATAATCGGTTTTCCTCTCAGGTCGGAGTGGTGTTTAAGCCTTTGGAGAATCAGTCACTCTATTTGAATTACAGTGAAGCGTTAAAGGCAAATTATCGGATTGACTATAGTGGGGATTCGCCTGTAAAACCTGAGTTATCGGATCAACTGGAGTTTGGTGTTAAATCGCTATTATGGAATGGAAAATTGCTCTCTAGCTTTGCTCTGTACCAAATCAATAAAGAAAATATTATTGATATCCGCTATGTGAATGGACAGCGACGTCTTTTGTCCGGGCATGAGGAACAAGTAAATGGAATGGATTTTGATGTGACGCTATCTCCCTGGCCATCGCTTAATTTCATCGCAGGCTATGCCTATATGAGGCCGGAAATTATCTCCGGTCAATGGCAGGGAAATCAATCACCGCTAGTAGCTGAACACAGTGGCAGTCTCTTTATCAATTACATGCCAATAAAACGATGGGATATGAGTCTAGGGGTAAATTATGTCGGTGAACGGTACGCCGATGCTGAGAACCTTCACCCCATTGCTGCATACCAGACCTTTGATTTTTCTTCACGTTATCGTTTTTCTGTGGCGAATATCGATTGGTCGTTGGATTTTTCGGTAAAGAATCTAACCGATGAATCCTATTTAAACGCATTAGTAGGAGGTATTCGTAATAACGCTTCTGAAGGTAGGGCTTATTCACTCGGTTTGGGAGTGGAGTTATAGATGCTGGAAGATCGAAGTTTGCTTGGCACCTTATTTGAAAAGTATGGTGTGGACTTAAAGAAGCTTATCGCATTTAAGTTCAATAAATCCCAGGATGATGCGGAAGAAGTGGTTCAAGATGCGTTTCAGCGCGTATTGAAGCTGGGAAATATCTCCGAATTGGATAATCCAAAGGCCTACTTGTATCAGACGGCAGCCAATCTGGCGTTGAACCGTATTAGAAAAATCAACAGGCATCGTGAATACCTGGCGAATCAAAACCCGGATCAAAGCTATGATTTGTCTCCAGAGCGCTCTACCACTGCACGAAAAGATCTGGAGAAAGTGGAGAATTCTATTGAGCGTTTACCAGAAAAATATCGGCGTACATTTTTACTCAGTCGAGTAGATGGGAAAAGTTACAAAGAAATCAGTCTGGAGTTAAATATTGCAGAAAGCACGGTTGAAAAACATATCATAAAAGCACTCAAATTTTTACGGGAAGTGCTTGAAGAGGGGAGCATGAATGAATAACAACGCTCTGAATCGTCGCGCAGAAAATGAAGCCATTGAATGGTTAGCCAAGCTTGAATCGTCCAACCTAACAGTTGAGCAGGAGCAGGCATTTATGCGTTGGCTGGAGATGTCTCCACGACATCAAGCGGCCTATATCAAGGTGGAAGAACTCTGGCAGCGAGGGGAGGTATTGAATCGCCTTCCGGAAAACCGAATGAATTTTACCTGGATGACACGTTGGTTAGCGATACCTGCAACCTGTGCAATTCTTCTTGTGGGCGTTTTTTTGTATTCTCATATGAGTTCGACTCTCTCTGAGAGTTATGACATACAAACTGCTCAAGGTGAATTCAAGCGTATCTCCTTACAAGATGGTTCTGATATTGCTTTGAATACACATAGTCAACTGAGAGTGGCGGTCACTAACAATAGACGTGAAGTGTTCCTGGAAAAGGGTGAAGCGTTTTTCGACGTAAACAGGGATCCGAATAGACCTTTTATTATTAATAGTCATTTCGGTAGTGTTCGTGTTCTTGGTACTCAATTTTCAGTCCGGGTTCTCGAGGGAGATATTGAGGTCACGGTGTTAGGGGGCAAGGTTGAGATTGGACACTATGACCAGAATAATCATCAATTTCATGCACAAGCTGTTGTGATTAAAGATCAGCAGCTCTCTATGTCTGACGCTGAAGAAGGCGTTCTGCCCGATGAGGTAAACGCGCATCAACGATTAAGTTGGCGAGACAAAAAATTAATCTATGAGCGTGCTCGTTTGGACGCGGTAATCGAAGATTTACGGCGCTATTACCCTCAAACTGTATTGCTCGCCGATTCAGAAATGGCCGAAATGGAGATTACGGCGGTTATCCAGATTGCTGAATTTGAAACGACCGTAAAAGTGTTGGCTCACTCTCTGGCAATAACTCCGATTTTTTCCGATGATGGAACACAGGTAACACTGCAGGCGGGAGATTAGCTGTTTTCGTAGAGGGTTCTGTTAACAGTTTTAATGACTATGAAATACTTATTTTATGTAACTTGTGTGCTTGGGATTTTGTCCTGTGGGTCGGGAGACAATAGTGCGCAGTTTGATACGACTAATGTCACTCAAATTGACTCCGGTGAAAATGGTTCTGGCGCTATTCTGACAGAGGATTTGACCGCAAGCCCTGGTGATGTTGTTCGTATATTGGGTGCAGGCAGTACGTCAAAGCATGCCATTTACCGCTGGACGTTAATTGGCGATTTCCCTATCGGTTTTTTAAAACCCGATGGGACTGCGGTGGAAGCCCCCGATTCTCGTGATCTATTGGTGCATATACCTGCATCTTATGCCGGAGAAAGCTTTAGTCTGCAATTGGATATTGATGATGGCGGTACTCGAGATAATTCCGAAGTGATTACCATAAATGTTACTCCGTGTGTCGATAAAGACACGTATATTTTTGTTGATTGTATTGATCCGTCATGGAAAGGGATTGCCAGTGAAGAAAGAATCAATATGGAAGAGGTTCAAACTTTCTATACCGGGGAGGGTGAGCGTCATGTTAATTGGTCTGTGCTTAATCTACTTGATGATGAGCACAACCAAGTATTGGATATTCAATTTCGTAAAGAAAACAGTGCGGGCGCGATTTTTATTTCCTCGCGGGAAATGGCTTATGTTTCCACCTCAGCCACCTCTGGCGGCAATTTTTCCACCTATTCTCGCGATAGTTTGCATTTTGATATGCGAGTGCTTGACGCTGCGGGTAACGATACGATTTTTCTTGAAGGGGAATGCCAAACGCCTTGTGTCGGGCCCCGATTGCAACTTCCGATTGATACCTCTGGCCAATGGTTTACCCAAAAAGTGTACTCCCACATGATTGAATTCTTGGGACGAGATTTCTCCAACCTAACCAGTGCTTTTAAAATCAGCCCTGGGAGTTTGCAGCAACAAGGTTTTCATATTCAGGTAGATAATATCCGTTTTTATACAGATATATGCGACAGTGTTGCTGGGCAAGTATTTAGAGACTGCTTTGATCCTACTTGGTTTCGCCCTGGAACCTGGGATTCTGAAGGCACCTTGATTATTGGCAGTGGTTTGAATGACCCTACGTTTGGTGAACATGTCTTTTGGGAGTTGGTTTTTCCTGGCGACCCTGAACGAAGTGATGTACTCCAGCTTTCTTTTGTGAAGCCGGGGGTTTACGGTGGATTTTTTACGGAAGCGCTAAATTTCAATACGAGTGTATCGAATTATAGCGACGGGGACTTTGTATTTGATTTTCGCTTGATATCGCCAAGTTCGGAGAATGCAGCGGTCTATTATAATTGCGGCCCGGACTGCGAGGGTATTAAAAATGTGATTTCCTTCGGCGAGCCAGGAGTATGGCAGGAGGTACGTATTCCAGTACGCACATTGGAAGCACAAGGTATGAATATCAATGATGTTCGCAGAGGGATTAATATTTTTCCGTCGGATTCAAAAGCTCAGGATGGCTTGGTTTTTCAGTTAGACAATATTCGTTTTGAAAACTAGCTCCTTTCTTTATTCGTTGTGCTGCCTCTAATGGGGCCATTTATGGCCCTGGTAGGCTAGTAATTACATCCTGGTTTTCTATCCTCCATCTAATCACATCTTTTTACCTATTAGTCTCGGCTTTCGTTGACAGAGCCTGTAATAGAGTCTTTGTGTCTAAATTTTGATCGCATTATTTTTTTCAAAAAAAATGGAGGGGGTCTGTGGCTCAGGTGTTATTGCTTATGTTGGCAGCCTCAAGGTCTGCTCAGTTTACGGATTTAAAGACAGGAGTCAGCGGGTTTTGAGGTTGTCAGCTGTGGAACTGGAAAAGTATAACAATTGAGGAGTAAATATTGATGACACGCTTTTTATCTTTGCTTGTAGTGATGGTATCTGCAGCATTAACGGCCTGTGGCGGTGGGTTGTTAGCTGATGCAGGTGATGATGTAACCGTTTCCGGCGGGCAGCAGGTTGAATTAAATGGTGGCGCTTATGCCTTTAATGAGGATGGTAGTCAGGCCCAGGTAGACACTACCTTAACCTACCAATGGACACATAATGGAGGAGAGTCCGTTTTATTATTGGATAGTGAAGGAAAAGTAACAACGGATAACACAACACAAAAGCTTATTGCATTTATTCCAGCAGAGCTTCAGGGGAAATCAGTGGAATTTACCCTTGTTGTAAATGATGGTGTTACTGAAAGTATTCCAGATAGTGTTTCGGTCAACGTTGAACCTTGTACTCAACAAGAAGGTGATGTCTTTATCGAATGCGTTGATCCTACTTGGCAAGGGTTATCGGGTTGGGAGATGAGTGAAGGCTTGGAGCCGTTTAATTATTTTAGCGGTGCAACTCAGAATCACGTTCAATGGTCAATTCAAAATTTACAAGATCAAGCCCATAATCGTGTTGTCGATGTTCAATTTAATCACAGTGCTGTCAATGGAACCTTTCAATTATTGACCGCAAAACGCGGTTTGAGTGGATATCCTGAACAAGAGCAGCTCATTGATATGACAGCATTTGCAGGCGGCCAACTTAAATTTGATATCCGGGTATTGGACATGGGGTTAACTGAAAATATTTGGTTGCAAGTTGAGTGTGGCTGGCCTTGTCAGAGTGCACCTTTCCAAGTGCCTGTGGCAGAAGTAGGGCAATGGCAATCAGTTTCTTTTAATGTCGACGATTTACAGTCGATAGGTTTAGATCTATCAAAAGTAGGTACTGCTCTGCAAATTAATCCAGATTGGAATTTGCAGCAAGGCGTGCATTTCCAGCTGGACAATATACGTTGGGAAAAATCGGGTTGTGTTGATCAACCTGGCAATGTTTACGGTAATTGCCTGGATAGTAAATGGGGCGGGTTTGGTGCCTGGGACACGGAGTGGAATGGAAACTATTTTTACACTGATGTAAATAATCATGTTCAATGGACGGAAGTATTCTCCGGCGATCCAGTACGTAAGAATGTCTTGGAGATATCCTTTAATAAAGATGACGTATTGGGAACCTTCTATATATTCCCACCACAGCAATTAGGCCCGGATTTTTCCGAATTTATAAATGGTGATTATGTTTTCGATATAAAAATACTGTCTGTCGGCGCTGAAACGACAAGTCTGGTATATAACTGTGGCTATCCGTGCAATGGAACAAGTCATAGGATTGATAAGAGCCTGGTCGATCGTTGGCAAGAAGTTCGGATACCTGTTTCTCAGTTAATTTCTGATGGGATGGATATTACCGCTGTGCCTGTTGGGATAAATATATTACCGGACTGGGTGATACCACAATCTGGTTTTCGTTTTCAGTTGGATAACATTCGCTTTGAAAACCCTGTAGTGGTGCAATAGTTTGATGCCTTAAATACCAAACAAATTAAAGGGAAGGCGGGATGTTTTCTCTATTAATGAAAAGTAATTCGCATACCTTGCAACAAGGTGAGTAAAAAAAGCCCGCGTAAAACGCGGGCTACAACGATGCAATCTAACGATTAGATTGTGGCTAAGTTATTGACAGGCTCCAAGAGAAGTCCAGGCACTTTGCCATGCCCAGCCAGTTCCTGGCGCGTATGGTCCACCGATAGAACACCATCCGCCAACGGTACACTGGTATTCAATACCACCGGCTTGAACCGTGTCACCTGTGCTGTATGCAGCGCCGTCAACATAGTTCGGCGCGGTACACGTTGTGCCACCAGACGAGCTTGAAGAAGAGCTGCTGCTCGAGCTGGATGAAGATGAGCTACTGGACGAGCTAGAGCTGCTGGAAGAGGAGCTGCTAGACGAAGACGAGCTGCTTGAGCTGGATGATGAACTGGAAGAGCTGCTGGAAGTACCGCAGTCACTTGCTGATGCATTCGTCCAGGCGTATTGATAAGCCCAGCCTACACCCGGCTCGTATGCGGATGAACCGCTTGAACACCAGCCGCTAACTGTACATCTGTAGTAGCCACCAGCATTGGTCACTACCTCACCCACTTGATAGCTGTTACCCGCAACATACGCAGAACAGGTGCTGCCGCCAGAAGAAGAACTGCTGGAGCTGGACGAGCTGCTTGTGCTTGAAGATGAGCTTGAGCTGGATGAAGACGACGATGAACTGCTGGAGCTGGAAGATGACCCACTGCCGTCACAGTTTTTGATGAACTCCCACGGGCCAGAAGCTGAGCTGCTTGGTGGTGTACCCGAGATGTACCACTTGTTGCGATAAAGCATGCCTTGGTAAATTACTTCGGTACCTGCTTGAGCATACACAGTGCTTGCATTCCAGGCCGGTGCATCACACGCTAGCACAGCAAAGTCAGTGGTGACTGTTTTGCTGAAGCCATCACTGCTGGTAGCCACAACAGAAAGCGTGTAGTTACCAAAACTGGCTGGATAGAATGCTGCGGTGTATGTGTCACCTGCCTGGCTGACGACCAATTGCTCAGAGCCAACAGACATCTGCACGCCAGTCACTGAACCCAAGGTGTAAATAACGTCAGCTGAGATAGCAACGCTGCCCAGAGTGTCTTGAACGACTTTTGCGCCCGGTGCTGTAATTGTGACTTCCGGAGCTAGGTGGTCATTGTTTACATCCAGTTTTAATACTGCAGAACGTTGGGCATTGTTGGCGTTGTCTGTGGCAACAGCAACAATGTCGTACTTACCTGCAAGAACTGCGTTCCAGGTAAAGGAGAACGGCGCACTGCTGGCAGTACCAATTAGCTGATCATTCGCATAGTACTCAACGCTGATGACTTGTCCGTCTGCGTCGTTAGCCGCAACAGTAAAGGTAACGTTATCACCCGGTGCAATTTGGTCGCCGGCAATAGGTGAAGTAATGCGAATAGTTGGGCAACCCTTACAGCCCAGCGCAAAGACTTCGTTCATCTTATTGGCAAGCTTGGGGTTTACGCCGTTACATACAGGCAATTTGCCATGCATGGTGTAACCACCAACGCATTCAAAATCACCGGCCACTTGCCAAACGATACCACCGCCTAAGCCATAGTCATTGACGTATTGGGCTTTTAAGCCAATTGAACGCTCGTTATCGTAGCTGAGGAAGTAACTCTTGGTTCCAGCGTCTTTGGTTAGGTATGGTACCTTGGCGTCGTCGTCCCAATGCTCAGTCCAGCCGTTGGCTTTTTGCGATTCGATAAAGAAGAAGTTAGGTGTACCGTCGTACACTTCTTCTTTCCAGTTGTCGTAATCTGCAGCCGTGGTAATGGGGCCGTCTGGTTGAATGGTGACATCACGCTTGATGGTGGTTTGATTCAAACCCGTAGGTGCTTCGGTAACCACACCACGACCATAGAAGGCAAAGCCCATATTGATTTTATGGCCGGGGATACCCTGGTTCAGTAACCATTGTGCGGTAACATCCCAGCTTAGATCCCACTCTGCGCCAGGGTAGTTGTATAGCGGAGAGTTGTGTCCTGCAATATTAGACCAGCCGCCGTTCACGTCGTAGGTCATCATATTGTAGTAGTCCATGTATTTATTTAATTCTGTCCAATCAAAACCGGCGAGTTTGTCTGGCACCATAGAGAAAGCAGAAGTAATTAATTTATCTGGACCAATTTCAGCGCGAATTTCTTTTACCAGAGTTAAGAAGTTCGCGTAGTCAGCTTGGGTACCGGTAAAGTTCATGCCGGTGAAGGGGCCTGGGTATTCCCAGTCCAGATCGATACCGTCAAAGCCAAGGCCCATAAGGGTTCTTACACCTTCCATAAATTTGGCACGTTTCGCTGGGTCTGCTGCCATTTCCGGGAAGTGCTTACACATACTCCAGCCACCGATGGAGGCCATTACCTTCACACCGTTTGCATGAGCGTGTTCGATTAAGCCGGGCTTGCCACCAACTTTGCGCGCAGGAATTGGGAAGCTGCCAGATAAACCAGAAGGTTGGTGAGTCCAGCTTTGACCGGAAACCACAAAACCTTGGTCTTTGGTTGCCTGACTTTCGGTGTAAGTTGGTTGTAACTCACCCCAGATCAAATACAGATCCCAACTACTGTACACATCCGTCATCAGAATGGGAGCGGGTTGTTGTACAACACCATCTTGGTAGATCTTCTTATTTCGGTAGTCACCGGAGTGTAGTGAGCCATCGACAGCCACACCGAAAAATGAATAGTTAAGAATGGTGTATTTGGACATGTCCACATTTAAATGGTTGGACGCGCCTTTTGCCGGGAATCCCGCTTTGGTGTCTTTCCAGGGGTCCCATTGGGTGATGTAACCGACAATCTGTTTTTCATGATCTGCCGTGGTTGCTGCAAAAACCCTGAGTGCAAAACTGGAAAACAGCGTGACCAGTACGAGCAATAGGGCAAGCTGTTTCGGGTATCTCTTATACATAGCTCTACCTTTTTATTAGAAATAATGAACGGCTGCATTTATAAATGTTTGGTTCATTGCGTTATTTAGGTGACTTGCGTTGATTCTTATTCTTGAAATCAAAGATTGATTTCTTCTCATAGAAATAATGAGCCAGCACAAATGACTATAGATGATGTATTTCATCCCAGACAGGACGACTCACAAAGATGTTTCCTCAATGTTTTTTATTCATATTGTTTTAGATAAAACAGACGTCAAAATTAATTCAAAAAAGATGTCGTTCAAAACAACAATGCAGGTCTACCCCTGCAATTTGTTACAAAATAAAACATTTTTTTAAAATATTTTGTTGAGGTTTTTTCTGTGTAAAACGAAGCAAGCAGGTGTGTCTGGTTTTTAAGGGGCCAATGTTTTCGGTATCTGTAAGCCGATGAGCAAGAAAAGCTAAGTTGAATTTAATATCCTTGAAAAATATGTGTGTAAACGAATTGAAAAATGCTGACGCGCTAGTTTTCATGGATGAAAGCAGGATCTGATAAAATTTAACCGTCGGGTTTTAGTCTTGCTGTTTAATGATGTGATAACGCATGTTCTGTTATTCACAATGACTAGCCTAATTACTTTGTGCATATGATGGAGTGTTATATCAACCAGGATCATCAAATAGGGGTGAGTAGATTGACTGGTTGTAAAAATGTGGATTGATGAAAAAACAACAACTCAAAACGGATAATTATTTTGATGAGTCTAATGCCAGTCATCATGATAAGCGATTAGAAAAACTTTCCCCTATGCGGGATTCGTTGCATCTCCTGGCCAGAATGATTTTGTCTGAGCTGCCTGAAAATTCAAATGTGTTGTGCGTTGGTGTGGGAACCGGTATTGAAGTGGTTGAGTTGGCGAAGGCGAACCCCACATGGCAATTTGTGCTGGTCGAACCGTCAAACACGATGTTGGCAGTATGTCGGGAAAAAATGAAAGCGGAAGGAATCGCACATCGTTGCCAGTTTCATCAGGGGTACTTGTCGAGTTTGTCGGTTGAAACGCACTTTGATGCGGCAACATCCTTTTTGGTTTCTCAATTCATACTTAGGGAAGATGAACGGAAAGAGTATTTTTTGCAAATATTTCAACGTTTGAAAAATGGGGGCGTACTGTTGAATGCGGATTTGTCATCTGGCTATTCATCGCAACCTCAACAGGCATTGTTGAATGTCTGGGTTAGAACCATGAAGTACGCTGATGTGCCCAATGCAGAGATAGAAAACTTTGGGAAAAAGGTGATGGTGTCATCCATTAATGATATCGAAGCGTTTATTCTGGCGGGTGGTTTTTCGAGCCCCGTTCTGTTTTATCAGAATTTATTTATCCATGCCTGGTTTTCTATCAAAAAATAGATAAGCGTTATTTCCAATTTACTACGATCCAGTGCAAAAAATAGGCGTTTTTGTTTTCTGTTTGTTGGTGTGCAAATGCCTTAATTAAATTCTCATTTGGTATTTGTAAAATCTTTCTTGATACTGGTTTTTCTGTGCTCTCTAACTCGCATTTGAAAAGTTAGGTGTGTATATTTAACGTGTCCAATGAAAACGTGCTGAAATAAATGTTTATATCGCAGATTTAAAATGATCTGTTTTTATGTTTGGTTTTTTATAGGTGTTTTCGAGTAATAGTTGAGCTTTATACGTTGTATCCATAGAGTTTCCTAATTGTTTCTAACAACGGAGTCAGGGAAATGGGTTTGTCGTGGTTTTTCAAAATAGTAGTATTATCTGTATTCGTAAGTCTGGTGTCTTGTTCTAAAGTACTGCCCGAAGAAAAAGTTGTTATTGCTGTCTATCCATACTGGAAACATTCCTCAGAAGAAGTTGATAGCTTACAGTGGCAGCATTTTTCTCATATTACTTTGTTTGCAGCTTTTCCTGAGTCCGATGGTTCGATAATTACTGAGCATATTGACGGCTTTGCGAGCGAAGTAATTACTAAAGCAAAGCAGCAGGGGAAAAAAGTTATTCTTTCTATCGGTGGTGCGGGCGAGGCAAGCAAAGGTTATCTTGTCGCCACAAGAACTCCGGAAGTCAGAAAGACGCTAGTGAATAACATTGTAGAAATCGTCAAACGCTATGATCTGGATGGTATTGATATTGACTGGGAGTATTGGACATTTCAGCATGAGTTGTTCAAAGGCGGTGTCGATCCTATAGAAAGCCAACAGCTGGTTCAGCTTCTTGCGGAGCTAAGAGCCCAATTGCCGAAAGGAACCTTGTTAACTGTTGATATTATGGCTGGAGCCTGGCAGGGGGAACAGTATCAGGTTGACGTGCAGAAATATGTCGATTACGTGAATTTAATGGCGTTCGATTTTACCGGTGCCTGGCCGGATTCTCCTGTCGGTCATCATTCCGAATTTGAAACCTTTGCTCTAGCGGTTCAATCCGTTCTGGAGCGCGGCTTTAAAGCAGAAAAGTTGATTGCGGGTATTCCCCTATATGGTGTTGAATTTATTGGGGGGAACAATAAAGAAGTCAAACATGTGTCTTATGATGTGATCGTCGATAGAGTGAAGGAAAACGAAAAACACCTTAGTTCAGGACATTACCAGCACCTATATTTTGAAAACACCGAAAATGTGGTCAAGAAATCCAAGTATGTTTTGGATCATAATCTCGCCGGAGTATTTGTTTTTGAAGTAACTTCGGACTCCAAAAACAAAGAGCATAGTTTGGTTCAGGCGATTAACCGCTACCTTCGGCCAGAAGGGTAATAAAAGCGTACTAAAAGAAGAGCGCTATAGCTGCGCTCGTTTTAATGCCTCAAGCACTGTAGCCTCAGTAAGTATTTGCGGGAGTATCTCGGGTGATACTTTATTCTTCGAGTACAAAAGATATAAAGGGGCACCGCTACGGCCATTCTCACGCAATAGCTGTTCGATTTCCGGGTTGGCGTTGGTCCAGTCCGCGACGAGAAATTCAACCTCGTGAAGTTTAAATGCATCCTTGACTCGATCTGTAAACGCTATTTTTTCATTTACTTGACAGGTAATGCACCACTCGGCAGTGACATCAACAAAAACAGCCTGATTAGTATTACGTAAAGCTTCCAGTTTTTCCAAACTGAACAATTCCCGGTGGTTGTCCTGGGTCAGCTCCATTGCCAGGGCATCATTCTTTGGCGCAAGTGTGAAGAAAAGAGACAGGCTTAACACCGTTAAGCTCATTCCTTTTATCAGAGTGTTTCTGTGAGGAAAATGAGCGGAATGTTGCGCGATACGATAGAGCCATAGAGAAAAGCTGATACCAAGTAAACCAAACAACACCATGACCACTGTATCAACACCTACTTGATTTGACAGTACCCAAATTAACCAAACGACTGTAATAAACAATGGAAACGCCAAAAGCTGTTTAAATAACACCATCCAGTTTCCTGGTGAGGGTAAGTACTTGGTTAAGCCTGGAACATAACTTAACAACAAAAAGGGAAACGCCATCCCAAAGCCCAATGCAATAAAAATTGTTAATGAATAAAGAAAAGGTTGAGTTAAGGCATAACCCAGTGCGGGGGCCATAAACGGGGCGGAGCAGGGGGAGGCCACCAGCACCGCCAACACGCCGGTAAAAAAAGAAGCACGAGTGCTTTCACCGGAAACCAGTGATTGTCCCAAACCTGCGTAAGAGCCACCTATTTCGACAAACCCCATTAATATGATGCCCATGATAAAAAACAGATAAATCATACTGATAACAAATGAGGGATGCTGTAACTGAAAGCCCCAGCCAACGTGTTCACCCAATTGGCGGGCGATAAAAATTGTACTGGCGATTGCGATGAATGAGAGCACAACACCCAGGGTGTAAACTTGACCATGACGCTTTTGACTTTTGCCGTCTTGATGATTGGTTGATAAAGAAAGCACCTTTAGCGATAACACCGGGAAAACACACGGCATCAAATTTAGAATAAGGCCACCCAGGAATCCGCTGGCCATCATGATCATCACAGTATATAAAGATAAATTCGCGGCGTTTTCGGAATTATTTTCCGTGAGGCTACTGACACTTTTCTGTACTGTTGTTCGCGGTAAATCAAACTCATATTTCTCTGGTGGATAACATAGCCCTTTCTTGCTACAGCCTTGGGCATAGAGAATCAGCTTATGCGCTTCTCCCGGTGCGGTATAGGTAATGCGTTGGGTTATATCGTGAGAATAGGTTTCAATTTCTTTATCGAGATAGGTGTCATAACTTATTACGCCTTCGGGTAATGTGAATGATAATAACTCTTGTTCATCTGCTGTTGCTGCATAAGCTTTGAATGCGTGTCGGTAGAGATAATAATCCGGGGCGATTTTCCAACTCACGAGAATATTGGAATCCTCGATAATTATATTGGCCTGAAATGCTTCTTTGGCATCTAGAAACATTTCCTCATCAGCATAGGTGTTGCACACTACTAACAAAAATAGATAGGACATTAATTGGATCGCTATGTACAGGCGCCCATTTAAAGTGCTTTGCATTGTTATGCCTCATTAATTCGATTCTCAGTCTGCGGGATATTCTCTGCGATAAAGCTTAATGAAAACTTAAGGCCTCTCTTTTTTGGGGTGGCTTTTATGAATGATATAGATCGCGGTTAGGTTTCTTAAGATTTTCTTAAGATTGACACGTGATACTGGGGGAAACTTTGGCTAAAGATGGAACAATGGAAATAAAAATGAGATTTATATCACTTTTTAGTGTGCTTATCCTCCTTCTCTCTCCGGCTTCCTTTGCTGAGAGAGTCATACCCAGCAGCGTATTGAATGAGTTAAAGCAGCAGGCAAATATCAAGGATGGCGAGCTCGTTTACGTTGATTTCTGGGCTTCCTGGTGTACCCCTTGTCGTAAATCCTTCCCCTGGATGAATGAAATGCAAGCCAAGTATGCCAACAAAGGGTTGAGAATTATTGCGGTGAATCTGGATCAGGAGAAGGCTCTGGCAGATTCCTTTTTGCGGGATGTTCCCGTTGAGTTTGGCGTTATCTTTGATCCAAAAGGAAAGTACGCCAAAGAATTTAAAGTAAAAGGCATGCCCTCCAGTTATATGCTGAGTCCAGACGGGAAGGTGGCATTTTCCCATCGCGGCTTTTTTGAAAATAAGGTGCAGCAATATGAAGATGAAATCTCATCCTTGTTAAATGCAACCGGGAGTAAACAATGAAGAAATTATTAATTTTTAATCTGTTCTGGATTTTTTTTGTGACCGGATGCAGTTCTCTTGGTGTGCAGCCCTGGGAGCGCGATTTACTGGCTAAGGATGAAATGTCATTAAACGGAAATGCTGTTGATTTGTCACTCGATGAACACATCTACTTCAGTAAAGAAGGTACGAGTGGTGGCCGAGGTTATGCTGGAGGAGGTTGCGGATGCAATTAAAGAAAACAAATATCACAGGCGCACTACTGGCTGCATCCTGTTCGTTATTAGGGAGCACAACGCAAGCTGATGACTGGAATGTCGATACCGCGATTATGTACTATGGCGAGCAGGATCGGGTATCCGCATTAGAAGGTGTGATTGTTGGTAATAAGACCTTTAAAAATGATGCCGTATTTAATGCGAAATTTGTGATTGACTCTCTAACCGGGGCATCGGCAAATGGTGCTGTGCCTCAAAACACTGCACAAACATTTACTCGTCCCTCAGGCAATGGCCAATATCAGGCTGAGGCAGGGGAAATACCTCTGGATGATACGTTTAAAGATACCCGTGGCCAGTTAGATGTGCAGTGGACTCAGCCATTCATGGCGGACAACACTTTTTCCACAGGTATTCATATTTCTGCAGAGCATGATTACCAGTCCGTGGCCCTGAATGGCATGTTAGGTCGGGATTTTAATCAAAAGAATACATCTGTATCGCTTGGGTTGTCTTATGCGATGGATGTTATTGATCCAGTAGGTGGGCAACCCGTAGGGCTATCTGAAATGGTAGTTAATTTAGGGCAGTATGCGAGCGATGATGAGTTTCGCACAGCGTTTGACCTGACCCGTGATGACAGTGCGGATGATACAAAAAATACTTTAGATGTCTTACTTGGTGTCACGCAGGTAATCAATCGGCGTTGGATTACCCAATTCAATTTTGGCATTTCCGAGGTTGATGGTTATCAAACAGGCCCTTACAAAGTGGTGAGTGTGGTAGATGCTTCGGGGACAACTCAGTCCAACCTTTATGAGCAAAGACCCGACACACGTTCGAAGCATACATTCTTTGCCCAGTCGAAGTATCAATTCAGTAAAAATATTTGGGATTTTTCCTATCGATATGCCGGGGACGACTGGGGGATTACCAGCCATACTCTCGATACTCGCTATCGAATTCCATTCGGTAATAATAACTATATTGAGCCCCATGTTCGGTATTACCAGCAGAGTGAAGCGGATTTCTATACGCCGTTTTTAGTCGACTCGGAAGCAACGCCGGAATTTGCCAGCGCGGATTACCGCATCGGTAAAATGGATGCTTATACGTTTGGTATTAAATATGGGAAAAAATTATCCAAAGGACACGAATATGGCGTTAGGTTGGAGTATTATTCCCAAGTACCGAAAGACGTTGGGAAAAATCGGCCTGGACAGTTACAGGATCAGGATCTGTTTCCCAAGTTAGATGCGTTGATACTACAATTTAACTACAGTTTCTGATTTCCAGGTAACACCTTATAGTGGATGTGAGCGAAGAACCTCAACTGATACACAAGAAAACCTATTATCTGGCAGCTTTTTCTGCTATGGCCAGCCCGTGTGAGTTATTAATCGAAACGGATGATATACAGCGCGCGCAGGCCATACAGAATATCTGCTACCAGGAGGTAAAACGCATAGAACACAAATTTAGTCGTTACATAAAAGGGAATTTGTGTGATCGACTCAATACTGCGATGGGTGAAACCGTCGATATCGATGAAGAATGCTACAAGCTATTAACCTTTGCCGATGCCTGTTATACGCTTTCCTCCGGTATGTTTGATATCACTTCGGGGGTTTTACGTCGAATATGGAAATTTGATGGCAGTGACAAGATTCCATCACAGTCGCAAATTGATCAAATTCTGCCAGACATCGGTTGGGAAAAAATCCGTTATAGCAATCAGTCCCTGACTATGAAAAAAGACATGGAAATCGATTTTGGTGGCATAGGTAAAGAGTATGCGGTCAGTCGGACCGCTCAACTTTGTCGGGAACAATTCCCCGAAACTTCTGTTCTGGTTAACCTGGGTGGCGATATCGAAATTTCTGTTCCCAGAAAAAACAATGAGGTTTGGACAGTTGGAGTTGAAGACCCAACCGCCAGTGATAAAACTCAAGGTGTACTCACTATCCGCGAAGGGGCTTTGGCAACCAGCGGTGATTCCAAGCGTTTCCTTCGTCGAGGTAAAAAGAAATACAGCCACATATTAAACCCCAAAACCGGTTGGCCTGTTCCCGGTGCCCCTTCCTCTGTGACGGTTGCTGCACAGGTATGTATTCAAGCCGGATGTCTGGCGACCATTGCTTTGCTTAATGGTAAAAATGCCGAAGCGTTTTTACAGCAGCAAGAGGTTAAGTATTGGTGTAGTGCTACATGAGAATACTGCTCGTCGAAGATGATGACCTACTTGGAGAAGGGGTGAAAGAAGCCCTGTCTCATTTTTCTTATACCGTTGAATGGCTTAAAGCGGGTAAGTATGTTGTTTCAGCATTGCAAGATAATGATTTCAGCCTTGTTATTTTAGATTTAGGCTTACCGGATGTTGACGGACTCACACTATTAAAAGAAATTCGTCAGCAGGGGAAAACGATTCCAGTGTTAATTCTTACCGCCAGAGACCAGTTGGAAGATAAACTTCTGGGATTGAACACCGGTGCGGATGATTACATGATAAAACCCTTTGATGTTCGTGAACTGGAAGCGCGAATTCGAACGCTAACCCGGCGTTTTAGTGGGCGGGCGGACGAAAACATTACGCTTGGTCATGCGCAGTTGGACCTGAACAGCAGGGTGTTGCTTTTTGCTGATAAACGAATTGAATTCTCCCGTCGAGAGTTTCCATTAATTAAAACCTTTTTTGAAAATCCAAATAAAGTATTTACCCGTGATAACCTTGAATCTTTGTCTTATGGTTGGGAGCAGGATATTGAAAGCAATGCTCTGGAGGTACATATCCATAACCTGCGTAAAAAAATTGGCACCGGGTCAATTAAAACCATTCGTGGTGTTGGGTACATGTTGGTGAAGGACTTCTTTCATTGAACTCCATTCGTAATCGAATCATCCTGCTTCTGGTTATTGGGCTGACCTGTGTCAACGTTGTCGCTGGTTTCTATATTTACCGATATACCAAGCTGGAAATTGAAGAGTTATTTGCTGCCGAGCAGGCGCAGTTGGCGAGAACTATCGATCGCCTGGTTTCCACTACCTCAATTCCGGATTCCCCTGATGCAATCGTGAGTTCAGTGCCAGAAATGGAGGGGATTGAAGCCTCAGCGTATTATGGCCATGACTATGAAGCAAAAATTGCCTACCAAGTATGGGACCTCGAAGGAAATTTACTTCTAACATCGGAAAATGCGCCGTTATATCCTCTGGCTGCTACCACGCCGGGTTACAGCGAAATTAAATACAACGATATTCGTTGGCATATCTTTGCCTTGTATTCCAATACGGCAAATAAATGGATATATACCGCTCAGCAGGAAAGTGTACGAGAAGAGTTAGTTGATATGCTTACCCGCGATCATTTGTTTGCCATGGCGTTAACTAATCTGTTGGTGTTAACTATTGCCATTCTGGCGGTGTTATTTGGTATGCGACCACTGTTCAGGTTTAGTGCCGAGTTATCTGAGCGCGGTGAAAATAACCTTAATTCCATTGACCTACCTGTGATCGGGGAATTAGCGCCAATCAAGCAAGCAATTAACGACTTGTTAGAGCGTATTCATTGTGTGCTGACACAAGAGAAAAACTTTAATGCTGATTTGGCCCACGAACTAAGAACGCCTTTGGCGGCGATTAAGGTTCATGTGCAGAATATTCAGTTAAAAGAAACACTGCGAGGTGAATCAGAAGAGTCTGTGCATAAAGTTATCCGTAGTATTGATAACATGTCTCATACTATTGAACAGCTGTTGCTTTTAAATAAGCTGGAAAGCGAACATGGCCGTATGAGCGTCGAAGAGATTGATCTTTATATGTTGGCAAAAGAAGTCATTATGCTCTTACCGGACTATGTGTTAGCAAAGTATGATTTTGAACTTCAAGGCGAAAAAACAGTGATATTGGGTAATCGAACACTACTCAACACACTGTTGAGAAATTTGGTGGAAAATGCCTATAAGTACAGTAAAGAAAAAGAGTTGATTATCGTTCGTGTGGGAAGCGAAAACGGTCACTCTATGCTAGATGTGATTGATAACGGACCGGGGATGACGGATGATCAGAAGCTAAACTCCGTCCGTCGTTCGTATCGCGTTTCGGATACTCAAACCTATGGCAGTGGTATTGGTTTATCAATCGTGATGAAAATAGTGGATTTACATCAGGCTGGTCTGGCATTTTTGGATAAAGACGAGGGGGAAGGCCTGATAGCGAGAATCACATTTCCCTGATGGATAATTTGCAGAAAGTCAATCGTGTGAGTATGATAGCCGAGCCTTTTATATAGGCTTCTGATTATACTAAGTTGTGGTGTTGAGATGAAAAAAATAATCATTCCGTTATTGTGCTTAATGTTTCTTGGTTGTACGCCAGAAGTAGGAAGTGATAAGTGGTGTAAGCATATGGATGCTAAGGATAAGGGCGATTGGACTGCAAATGAAACAAAAGACTACGCGAAACATTGTATTTTCAAATAACCTCTAACTAAGAGGTTGGTCTATCCGACCTCTTATTATTCTTTTTTTGTTTGCTTTCTCAATCTTTCCGGAAGGAAAAGTCATTCTAAAATCACCCCGTTCTAAGTGATGTGCTATCGCTCTGTGATTACCTTTTTGCTTGTATGTTGACTGTTCTTGATTAATGCTCTTTCTCTGGTGATAAAGGGTTTTCGTCAGGAAAATTTGATATGCATGGTGAATAGTATTGTTGGAGAGTTTCGATATGCTTTGCCTCTGATAAGCTGATACATAGATTGAAAATGCTCACCTTATATGAAAAGGGTGGGCGTAAAACGTACAGTCAGCTGGTGGGATGGTTTTTGTTTTATAACCTGAATAATGATCGGCAATGTATCTGTGTCCATATTTTGGCTTTTCGCTGTTTGCTTTACTTTGTCGCTAAAGTTTTCCGATTTTACTTTTTTGAGCAAAAAGGTAATATTTTTGTGGCTGGTTTTAATATCTTTTTATATTTCATTTTTTTTACCTCACAGTAACATTCCTTATGCGTGGTGGCGGCCGCTGCTGTTCTAAAAATAATCCGAAAACAAATCTGTTTAATTTTCAATTATAAGTAAATGCTGTCTGATGTTACGGGTGTAAGTACGTTCTTCATGCCCTTGTTACGTTAGGCGCAGTTTGCTTCTTGAAAACGGTTTTTCGGTATGCCTTGTATTGCATACGTTTCTCGTGTGTAAAACACAATAATTATTATATGAGGGTTTTTGATGAAAAACTTGTCAAGAGTTTCTGCTGTGGCTATTGCCTCTGCACTTCTTAGCGGGGCTGGCTGGGCAGTTGATCTGTCTGGTACTGTTACCATGGGTGCATTAAATGGTGATGGTGTTGACTATCCCTATGACCAATCCGCGGTCATACCATTTAATGTCTCGTCCGAAGATGTGGGGAAATATATTTCTATAGAAATAAATAGCCAGACACCGGTTCAGTTGAATGTGTCGCGAGGCCATAGAAACTGGTCAAAAGAATTATGGACGTATGGTGATTGGAATCAGAGTATTGCCGGTCAGACACGCCCTGTTGCCAACACTCGCGTTGAATTTCAGCCTGCTATACCCGGCCGTTATACTTTGGTACTTACTACGCGCAATGATCACGCCGGGCGATATTCCTGGGAAAAACACCTTATGGCGCCTCGTGATGTTGTACTGCCATATTCTATTGCTACTAATGTGGCCTCACAGATATATAAAAATGCTGAAAGCACTTATGCATTAGAAGAGACTTTTCCTGATACGTTTTCAATTGGTGAAATTACCTGGAAAGAAAAGGCATACCGCGATGCTCAGGTCGTACAAAAAAGCAGCTTTAATTGGCAGGCATATAATGAAGAGTACTTTAAAGTTTTTAACGAATACTTTTCTCTGACCAAGAAAAAATTTACTAAATATGGCACGTTCGTTCCGTACCAGATACCTTTTGAACCCAATTATAAGCCGGCAGCCGATGCGTCCAGCCCTATCCGAGTGACTATTCCCTATTTGAATTTTAGCGATAGAGTGTTAGACCCAACTGCCTGGACACATGAAGTCGGTCATGTTTTCAGTCATGCCGTGGGTTGGGAATATGGTTTTGACGCGCCTGGGCCTTCAGGTGGGAATGAAAGATATGAGAGCTGGGAAACGACAGCGAATTATTACCGCGAGTGGCTTTCAGACCCCGACGGCCGAGGCGGTGCCGAGAAGCAAGAGTTTATTCGTCATTCTAAACTGATGCTTTCGTTTTTAGGCGAGCTCAAGCATGGCTACGATCCGGATATCGATCCACATAGAGTGATGATCAATCAGGGCGTTATGCTGTTATTAAAAAACTACATCGGTAATTGGGATTTTTTACAAAACACCATTGAGTGGTATCTGTCTCAAAACGTGCCTCCTGCTGACGGCGATGAACAGTCTGAGCAGTTGTTGGTGGCGAGGTTACTGATCGAAATAGAAGCCATCGATCCGGCAAAAGCCACCGTATGGAAAAATCAGTTGGCCCATTGGGGATTAAATTACCCGGTATTGGCAAACGCTAACCCTGTTGATGGGGATAATGATGGTTTTGTTGCCGGGTTAGATACTAACGACAACGATGCATCGATCAGTCCTGCGCGTGATGAATATTTCTATTCTGGCGTTGATACGGACTATAGTGGATATGCGAACGATGGCGTGCTTGTGCCTATTAATTTCAAAGCCGAGAGTTTTTTACTTGGTTCTGATTTAAGTAAGAACGTGTATGAGGGGGATCCTGGTTCGCCGGATATACGTGGTAGTCATGTTTTGGTGAATGGTGCAAGCGCTTATTGTTTATACAGTCATTACAGCGTTAATGCAGACAATCTTGTTTGGTCGTGCTTTAACTTCCCTAATATGGCATGGGATATTCAGCAAGTGGCCAATGGTCTGCGTATAAAACAGTTTGCTGAAAATTTATGCCTTTCTTCCACCAGTAATGGCGTTAAGTTACAGACATGTAATAGCGCTGATAATAAGCAGACATGGGAAAGAATTACGCAAGCGAATGGTGGGTTTGGCTACAAAAATAAAAATTCAGGCAAGTGTTTGTCAGTTGACGGCCATTCTTATTTCAATGGTGCCGGTGTTATTGAGGAAGCGTGTTCGGCAACGGAATTCCAGCAATGGGATTATGTTTCTTTTAATGTAAAAACAACCCGTCGACGTACACTGCTTGCTGCCGGTGAAAACCTGAAACTGGATGTTGAATCTCATGGTGTGCCGATTCAGATAGATGTTTACCAAGGTAACGCTCCGTATATTGGGCCGAATAATGAGATTTTTAATCATACTAGTTCTATTACCGCTACCATGAGTTCGGTGAATAGTGTGGATGAAAGACATAAAACCCATCATTTGGTTTACCAAACTGACCCTGCGGTGAATCAGCATCTTGATTTTGTTGCACCTTTATCTGGTATTTATACCATTGAGTTTACAGCTTTGGCGGTAGACAGTGATTACGCACACCCCATTACCTACAAGCACACTAATGCTGTGGTTGATATGCATAACATCTGCGTATCAATTAATGGTGCCACAACAAACCCGATCTGCCATCCCGATTGGAATGATGCGGCTAAGCCATTATCGGTGGGTGACAAGGTCAGTTACAAAGGGAAATACTACGTTTCGACCGTTAACTGGAATTATCAAGAGCCGTCGGATAGCCCCTGGAATACGGCTTGGGATGAATTAAACGAGACGCTTGTTGCGGTAGAGAGTAGCCGTGGAAAAGTTTACCCCAAGTACAATTCTTTTGCTGCTGGGGGGAGACCATTTACCTTTACTGCGCGATCAGAAATGGGATACGAGTTGGATCACTTTCTGGTTGATGGACAAGTTGTGCTTCCAGACAACCCGGATGCCCTTGGGCCTAAGACGGTAACGATTGCCAACGTGAGCTCGAGCATGAGTATTGAGGCGGTATTTAAACCTGAGGTCAGGTTGCATACTTACGCCAATATTACGCCAGCAAATGAAGTGATTGAAACCAGCCGCTGGAATGCACAAGGAAAAACCTTTTCATTAAATGCACCAGCACAGGTAAATGGTCGAGGTTTCCAGGGTTGGCAGATTGATAATAATGGGCCAGCCATCATAGCCGCTGCTTACAGTGCGTCGACCACTGTTGTGGTGAACGGTGATGTCAGTATTCAAGCTATATACGAAACGGATCAACATATTCAAAGTTTAAAATCCGGATTGTGCGTGGGTAATTCGGGCTCAGATATGCAGGCCGTTGCATGTCAAACTGGAGGCCCTGTGGCACGTTGGGAGCAGGTGGATTCTGTTCAACCGGGGTTTGTGCAAATCAAGCAATATAATGTTTACGGTTACGGCACATGTGTCCAGTCAACAAATACGATTGCGGGAAGCGCTGTCACTGATGATTTTTGCATCGATTCCGCGAATCAACAGTGGACTAAATTGGTTCAGGATAATGGTGCGGTTAAGTTGAAAAACGGAGCCAGCAACTTATGCTTGACGATCAATAACACCGGTGACCTGATTCAGGAAGATTGCAACAGTACAACTCTGGACAACGAGTGGCGATTCACTACAGCGCCTTCGGAGCCTGCCGCAATGGGCGCAACCCGAATAAAGAATCTCTCAGGTAATTACTGTTTTGATTCATTTTGGGGGAATACTGATCCTGGTACCGCAATCATCGCGTACACGTGCAACTCGTTTGATTCCCTGTTGTGGTACCAAGTGCCGGCGAGTAATGGTTCCGATGATGTGATGTTGAAGCAGCATAAGTCAAAACACTGTATGCAAGCCAATGATATGCAGTCCGGTAGTCAATTAACTCTGGGTATTTGTTCAGAAAATGCCAATACACTTTGGGAAAAAATTGTACAAGCCGATGGCAGCGTGAAGTATAAAAACCGATACAGCTTATTGTGTATTAGTAAGAATCCAACCACCACCGCACCGGATAATGTTTATTATGTCACCCAGCGGGATTGTGATACGGCAACGGAAGTGACGTGGCAGTCGTTAACTAATCTCTAATTGCGGTAAAAACATGTCAACATGTATTGTTGACCTCTATCGAAGCTCTGTTCCCTATTTGGGGAATAGAGCTTTTTTTGTGCGTTTGTAAAATTATGAATATAAAGCGAAAGGAATGGAATAAAATACGACGGGCATTGTTTTCGTTGTTTTTTATTTATTGTCGCCTAAATCTATTGATTTTTTGCTTTATTTAAAATTTATCGCCCATGTTGTTTTTATAGTCTTGAGAATAAATAGAAAGGTACTATTTTTCTGATGAATTGTAATATCTTTTTATATTTCGTTTTTTTGACCTCAAAGTAATATCCCCTCCGCGTGGTAAGTATCACCACCTTCCTGAAATTGTCGTAAGTAAACGCTACTTGATATTCAGGGTAGATGTATTTCCGCTCTTTGTTTTGGGCCAGAGATATTTCCCAATACGGATATTTATTTTCTGTACAAACAGCATAAAAATTATTAAATGAGGGTTTCTGATGAAAAACTTGTCAAAAGTTCCCGCTTTGGCTATTGCTGCCGCACTTTTGAGTGGGGCAAGCTGGGCTGATATTGATATCAGTTCCACGATTCAATTGGGGGCAGCGCCTGATGGCGTAAGCAACGCTTACGACCAGTCTGCAGTGGTGAATTTTAATGTTCCGCTAGAAGATGTGGGCAAGTATGTCGATATTCATATAGGTAGTAGCTCACCTCTTCAACTCAATTTGATCCAGGGGAATCGTAACGGCGACAAAGGGCCATGGTGGTCTTCGCCCGCTGATTGGAGTGGTAATGTTGCTGGTACGAATATTCCGAAAGCAAACAACCGCATTGAATTTCATGTCGAAAAGGCGGGAAGTTACACGTTAATCCTGACCGCGTTGAACGATTCTCCTGACCGGGAAGTGTGGAAGAGTACTTGGTTAGCACCGAGGGATATTACTGTGCCCTATACGATAAAAAGCGCCGTTGCTTCACCAGCCCGCTTGGAAGGTGCAATGTCGGAAATTGATGCCAGTACCTTTGATGACACCTTTGTTTTGGGCGCAGCCAGTGCCAATAATAAAGGCTATATCGAGGCGGAAACTCATCAGAAAAGTACGTTCAATTGGCAGGCTTACAGTGAAGAGCACTCAAAAGCGTTCAATGAATTTTTTAAGTTGACGGATATTAATGAAACCACCTGGGGGTCTCGAGTAGGTGGTCAAAAGCCCCATGATCCAAATTATAAAAATGGTGGAGATGCTTCAGGTCCAATTAATATTGCCCATTTTAATTTCAATCCAGGCGATCGAGTATTGGATGCTTCTGCCTGGACCCATGAAGTTGGCCATATTTTTACTCTGGCCTATGGCATGACCTATGCACACACTTACTACCTGAATGAGAAAAATGAGAAGGTTGCTAGATACAATAACGTCGAACCGGCGGCGAACTATTTTCGGGAATGGATTGCCGACCCCGAAGGTGCTGGCGGTATGGAAAAGAACGAATATCTTGCGCTTGCCAAAGCCATGTTGATTCGCGGCCGTTATTTAAAATTTGGCAATGACCCGGATATTGATATGTATGCGGTTATGAATAGCGATGCGTTCATGTTGATGTTAAAGAATTTTATGGGCTCATGGGATTTTCTGATTAATACCATTCAGTGGTATCAAGCTCAGAACCCTAAAGTAAGCTTTAAAGAAAAGGAAGCCGAAGAGTTTTTCCATTTGCAATTGATTAATCAGATTGCTGCAATCGACCCGGCCAAAGCGGATATATGGAAAGCGCAACTTGTTTATTGGGGACTGAACTACACCTATTTATCGGGCATTACACCAGTGGACGCAGATGGTGATGGTTTTGTTGTCGGAATGGATGCGGATGATTCAGACCCAACGATCAGTCCACTTCGTGATGAATATCTATATACCAATGTCGATACTGACCTCAGTGGTTTTGAGAATGACGGAGTATTGGTTCCTGCTGCGAATATTGGCGAAAGCTTGTGGGTGGGTGCTAACCTGAGCAAAAACCAACGTTCTAATACTGCGACTCAGGGGTCTATTTTTTTGGTAAATGGGAGGAGCGGTTTCTGTCTTGACCCCAATGGTAGCGCACGCGCTGTTGGTAATGATTTCATTCCGTGGTATTGCGATCTAAACAGTTCATCTATGGTGTGGTCGCTACCACCGCAAGGTTTGGGCGTTCAAATAAAACACTTCAATGATAATGTTTGTGTCAGCAGTACCGGCAACGTGCTGGATCCTGTTGTTAAATTTGCTGCTTGTAATGGTTCCGACGATAAACAAGTTTGGTTAAAAGTATTACAAGCCAATGGCGGCACAGCATATCAAAACGTAAATTCGGGGTTATGTTTGTCCATAGAAAATGCATCGTTGAAGGCGGGTCCTTCGGTGAAAATTATCGAAGAAACTTGTGTCGACAATGACATCCAGCAATGGGACTCGGCGGTATATG
The DNA here is from genome assembly GCF_032773895.1 of Teredinibacter sp. KSP-S5-2. NCBI lineage: Bacteria > Pseudomonadati > Pseudomonadota > Gammaproteobacteria > Cellvibrionales > Cellvibrionaceae > Teredinibacter > Teredinibacter sp. KSP-S5-2. Next base: position 1,405,497 of record NZ_CP120416.1, read on the forward strand.
ATGTACAGGTAACTCGTCGTCGAACTGCGTTACTCGCGAATGAGAATTTGCTATTGAATGTTGACTCGCATGGTAAGCCCATTCGTGTAGATATTTATGCCGGTAATGCGCCTAGAGTGGATCGCAATAATAAATTGGTTGATCCGGGAAGTGAGCCTTCGCCTTTTGTCGTTGAATATGTAGATGATGGTGCTGGAGGATATGATCGCTATAAGAGTCACAACCTTGTATACCAAACAGACTTTTCTGTTAACCCTAGCGTTGATTTCACTGCTTTGAGTTCAGGTGTATATACCATTGAGTTTGTTGGGCGCACTAACGATGTCGATTATGCTCATCCAATAAGTTATACCCGAGGAAGTTCACCTGTATCGCATTACACTGTAGATGTATCAACAAATGTTACTCAAACTGTAGTAGGCACCGTGTACCCGCAATGGAGTTCAAGTTCTGTTTATCAGGCGGGTGCACGAGTTGCGTATCAAGGCCATGATTTTGAAGCGAACTGGTATGCTGATCAATACTCACCACCTGTTGTGGGTGGCCAATATGGTGCATGGGATGATCTTGGGCCATCACAAGTAGTAACACAGGCATTGGCTCGCGGAGAAATTTACCCAACTGCGAATACATCTGTGCCAGCAGGTACACCGTTTACCATCACTGCACGTTCAGACATGGGATACGCACTCGCACACTTCCTAGTGGATGGTCAAGTTGTGCAACCGGATAACGCCGATCAGATTGGTCCAAAAACGTTAACATTGCCAAGCGTAACGGCTAATACATCGATTCAGGCTGTTTTTAAACCGGAGGTTCGTTTAACGACCAGTGCCAATATCGTTGCGGCAAATAAAGTGGTTCAAGATAGCCGTTGGGATGGTGAAGGCGAGACTTTTGTTTTGAGCGCGCCAGCACAAGTGGATGGTCGAAACTTCCAGGGTTGGTCTATGGATGCTTCTGCGCCAGCGACTATTGCTGCGAGCTATTTACCGAATACCACGGTGGTAGTGAATGGTGATGTGAACATTGAGGCGGTATATGATACCAATCAACATCTACAAAACTTGAGTGTACTGCAATGCCTTGCAAACAATGGCGGCGACATCACCACGGCTGATTGCGCTAACACCAGCACATTAGTGCGTTGGGAACAGCTCGATTCGCTTACCGCACCAGGCTACATGCAAATTCAGCAATTTAATGTTTACGGCATGGGCGGATGTTTACAAACCACAAATAACCTCGTTGGTAGCGCTGTGGAAGAGGCTGCGTGTAACGATGTGAGTGACCGGCAGTGGAAAAAAATTGTGCGGGACGATGGTAAGATCAGACTGCAGAATAATGCCAGCGGCTTATGTTTAAGTGTGAGCAATACGGGAGATATAATCCAAGCAGGCTGCGCAGACTTTTCCGCTAACTCGGATTGGCGTTTTACCACTCGTCCAGACAGTGGCATAGAAATGAGTTTCACTGTGATCAAAAATACAGCCACTGGTCGATGTGTCGATTCTGAAATGGCCGGGACGAATATAGGAAGCAAAACAATCGAATATACGTGTTCTACTAACGACAATTTTTTGTGGTCCCTGGTTCAATCTAAGACTCAATCAGGCTCGTGGATGTTAAAGCAATATAAGTCTAAAAACTGTCTGTCTGTAAGTGATCAAACAGCTGGATCCGATATTGTGCTCAATAAGTGTGATGACTCGGATGCCGTTTTATGGACAAAAGAAATTCAAGCCGATGGTTCCGTCAAATTTCAAAACGCCCATAGCAACTTGTGTTTGAATAGCTCTTCTGTTCCAGAAGGACCGAACAGTTTTTATTATCTGACTCAAGAGTCTTGTTCTTCCACCAATCAGATGAACTGGTTGCCAACTCTGAACCTATAACGTTCACTGCTCAAGACTTTGGCATCTAAATGCCAAAGTCTTTTTTAGGCTTTATCTCCTATCGCGGGGGGATAAAGCTTTTTTTGTAAAGCACTTCCATTTTTTATTCGCTTCTTCTAGGGTGAATAATTCCCATTATGCGTAACGGTCGTGGATTGGGTTGTTTTTGAATGGTTCAAACCGCTGCATATATGTGTCTTTAAATCATCTTTTATGATTCCCCAAATGTAAAATAATGAGCTTTATATAAGCTTTTCCCGCCTTTTTAATGTTTTTGTTAAGTTACATCATATTTTTGTTCTTCGAAAAGAATAGAATTCCGCCTAATGTTTAACGGTGTTTTCAGGCCATACCGTTGTATTTTATATGGCAAACACTAGCCATATATATTTCTGTGATCAAATAGTGAACCATCGAGACCCCATTCAGTTGCTTTCTGAAATGGATTTAATAGAAAGGGATGAGACTAAACCGGAAGGAAATAATTCTAATCCGGCGGGGAGCTTAACTGATATTGATGGCGGGGTAATCACTCCTAGGTCGCTTATTATTGATATCTTTGAAAAAAACTTAGGAACAGAATTAATTCATTTGGCGAGGGTGAAAGGTGATAAATGGATTTTGGAAATGGTCAGACACCTACCTGTTGCGTCCGAGTTTTCTACTGAGTGTGTTGTCGAATTGGTTTTTATTGTATCCAGCCCGGAAGCAAAAACCTATTTGTTGCAACGGATTAGTGGATGGCCTTGGAATCAAAATGCTCGGGATAAAATTCCCCAGTTAGTTCTGCAATACAATTACTATTTATTTGAACTGAACAATAGCGATAAAGATTCCTTTACTCGCGCCTGCGATACCGAAATGTACACGGCAATTCTGGAAGAGCTGGAGAATATTCACGATACAATGCCATAGCGGCATTTTATTTGTTTATTAAAAATGGTTTGTTTCGATACTATTGGGCGCTTAATGCCAAAGGAAGAAGTACAGGCTCAAGTAGTCGAGCCTGTACTGAATTGTATTAAGCTTTTTTTGGTGCTCTTTTCTTACGTTTTGGAGCGGGCTTGCTTTGCTTGTTTCTGATATCTTCAACCGCTTTCTTTTCTTTTTTGGTTTGTGCCAAATCGTCTTGAATGGATTTCATGGCTGCTTTTGCTGCAGCGAGTTGAGTTCTTAGCTCTTTTGATTCTGCCGAGGCGGCATTGCTTGCTTCTTGTGCCTTGGCGACTGCAGTTTTAGACGACTTAGACGGGTTACTCTTGTGCTTGCTTCTTAGAGCATCCAGCTTGGCTTTGGCTTTTTTCTGTTTTTCTGAAGACTTGGTTATGGCCTTTTGTAGCTTGGCGAGCGCTTTTTCAGATTTCGACAAGTCAGAAAATTGGGTTTTTTCAAGTTTGGTATGAAGGTCGTTGATTTGTTTCTTAATGTCGTGACTGGAAAGGGAGGTTTTATTCGCGGCCATAGAGGCTCCTTTATATGTTTTTGTTAACCGTACACATTAATTCTAAAGCATGTTTTAAGGCTATGCCTAGCTTTTGCGCGATATGGCCGGATTTAATGCCCTTTTTACCTCGAAAATAGCGTCTTTTTACGTGAAAAGGAGCTTATGTTGGTTCTGCTCCAGGTAATTATCTTGTGTGTTCGAGAGACATGTCGAATTTCGCTCTCAGCTTTACACCGTTTTTTTATAGCCATTCTGATCTCCTCGTAATTCGGGCGTTGTGAATTGTAATTTTCTGGTTAATTTAAGGCAGGGAAAAGCCTGGGATGCCCTTGAAGAGACTGATTAATATCTAGACAGGCGCTTGAATTGTTTGATTGCCAAGTGGCCCAGGAAATTTTGCTCGGCGGATTGACGGATAGCGTCCAGAAGCATAGAGTAGCCCGCTTAGTCTGAATGCCTTTTAGGCTATTTTTTAACCAGAGGCTTTGTCACACCACCTATGTTTTTTTCCTCTGAGCGTCGAGATTTTTTTAAACCTCTTACCAGTAAATACCGTGAACAGATAGTGCAATGCTTACGCTTGCTCTACCAGCGGCTGTACAGCGTGCAGGCGGATTACGGACATATATTATCCAAAGACCAAATATTGGATATTTTTGATGAAGCCCTGGTGCGTGCGCCGGTTCTGGAAACCGAAGATGGCGAAGAGGCGAGCCAACGATTCAAGTCTAACCGGGAGCAATCCAGCTGGATTCTCAAGCAGCTATTAGAATGTGGTTGGTTAATTAAGCAGGTGGACCCTGCGACTTTACAGTCCACATACCCGTTTACTCGTATGGGCCGGGTTTTTACCCAGTCATTAGTGGAGTCGGATGCGACTCAGATTCGAACCCGTCACCGTAACACCCGTAATACCCTGAATGCGCTGGAAGCGTTTATTTCCCGCGGTGAGGTCTATGACTTATTGGATGCCTATGAGTACTCCGAACGAATCGTCACCGATTTTACCGATGTTATTGCCGAACTGGATGAGCGTAAACGCCAGTTGGTTCAAGAGGTGGAAGCACAGCAATTGGTGCAACAGGCAACGGATCAGTTCTTTGAGTTTATGGAAAAACGATTCCAGCCGGATGTGTCTGTACGATTGTCGGCAGACAGCGTGGAAAAACACCGGGATCAAATAAGCAAAACTATTACCCGTATTCGTCGAAAGCCGAAAGAGTTTAAAGCTCAGGTTGAGCGACAATTGCGCCAGCAAGTACCGGACTTGGTAGAGGATAAAAGCCGTTCTGTCTTATGGCAGATACTCGATACCATTGATCAGCGTATGACCAATGCGGCAGAGGTTATGTTGCCGGCGTTGCGCAATGCCTTACATGGGTTTACCAAGCGGGCAGACATTATTATTCGTCAGCTGAGTTATCTGAGTGTTCAACAAGCGGATGACGTGGTGGCTTTATGTCAGGTGTTAAGAAGCTTGCCCGAGGAAGAGCAAAACCGCCGTCTGGAAGAAGCCTCTGGCAACTTGGCGGGAATGCGTTTGCAATGGGTGGACCCGGCACAAATAAAATTGTATGAGCGCAGACGAGTCCGAACCGTCACTACCGCTGTGCAGGAGTCTGTCTCTATTGATGAAGATGCGCGCCGTGAGCAGATGATCCAACAGTTTCTGGATCAGGCATTCATTATGGATAACAAAACCTTAAAGGCTTATGTCGCTGATGCCTTAAAAAATAAAGGGGTTGTTTCCACTGCCGATTTGCCGGTCAACACGGCTCATGACCTGTTGGCTATGGCGCATGCCATTGAAGTAGGGGCGGTGAATAACCTCAGTTCCGACCACCATTTTGTTGTGCGCTGGAATGAACGCCAAATTGAAACCGATTTCTATAAGAAAGTCGATGAGTTCCTCATCGAAATAAAGAATTAATCTATGTTAGATGCCTATATTGAAGAACAGCTGAAAACGCTGAATATCTCGCGTAATGAGTTTTCTGAGCTTGTCATTCGCTTGCTCGATTACGGTGTTATCTGTCGCAACGAAAGTCAGATTGAAGCAACCCTTTACGATCGCTTTTTATCGTGTATGGAATTAGTTGAGTCCTACTTATCGTTTATTGCTGTGCGTTTACAGCACGATAAACAGTTTGCTTTTGTTCGTGTCTATCCGCCTGGGTCACAGGTTCCCGGTTTGGCCGATGAAAATGATCAACCATTTAACGGCGGCTTTCGTACCCGGCCAACACAGCAGGAAGTGGCGGTTATTCTGGTATTGCGTGCGGAATATGAAAAGTCGCTACGGGAAGGGCAGATTCAGGATGATGGCTGTTCATTGTTGTCGCTCGAAGGCTTGGCTATTGCGATGAACAATTTGCTCAAGCGAACGTTACCGGAAAGCCTGGTGGAAAGAAAAAACATTTTTCGTCGCCTGCGCCAGTTGCGTCTTATCCAGTTTAACTCGGAAGACGATTTGGAAGGGGATGAGGGCTGGATAAAAATTCAACCGGCAATTACCAGCTTTGTCACCGACGAGGTGATGCAAACTTTGGGGGGCGATGAGCTCGTCGAAGAAAAAAATAAACAGGCTAACCCTTCCGGTAATGTCTTTGATGACGATGATAATGAAGTAACACCCAGTGAGCTGTTTAAAGATGGGGGAGAGGCCTGATGTTTTTAAAAAAACTGATTCTGGTGAATTGGGGCAACATCCCGCAGCGCGAATTTGAATTTGGCCCGATTAATTTATTTTCCGGTGGTAATGGTTCTGGAAAAACCACCGCAGCCGATGCGATTCAAACCTTAATGACGGCGGCCCACGAAAACCTGTTTAACTACAACCCCGGTCAGGATGAAACCACACAAAAAGGGCGAGGGGGCAAGCAGGTTCGTACATTAGCGTCATACGTGATGGGCTGTGACGACGGCAGTTATGCTCGATTAGATACGTCAGATGGATATATCGCAGGGGTGTTTCACCCCACCCAGGGAGAAAATGCTTCACCATTTACTGCGGTAATGTGCATGCGGGCCTTTTTGGATCGAGCTGGAAAGCAAACTCAGGCCCGTTTAGATAATGTAAACTTTTTAATTGTCACGGACACGGAATTAAATCTGGCGCACTTTGTTCGGGAATTTCCCGATGGTAAACATATAACTGAAACCGCCCATATTGCAGGCCTGCTGAAAAAAGAGTTTGGCAGTAATCTGGTCGAGGTGTATGACAAAAAAGGGGTGTATCTTAATCGTCTCTACGGTGTGTTAAGGGGGAAAAAGGAAGCGGTTCCGGCCCGTGAAGCCAAACATGCCGCACGTACTTTTTCCAATTTTATGGCCTATAAGCCAGTAAAAAGCATCTCCGAGTTTGTTGCTAGAGAAGTATTGGAACCGCGTGATTTGGGTGATGCTATCCGCAATGTTTCCGAACTGATGAAAACCATCCATCAAATGGAAGCGGATGCAAAAACCATTCGCGGTGCAATCGAAACTTTGTCTAATGCGGAATCCTATACCAAACGTTATGTGGACACCTGGATCGAAGGCAATGTATTGCAATATACCGATGCCAGCCGCAGTTTGTTTTTAAAACAAAAAGCCTATCGGGATACTAAACGTCTGCAGTCTCAAATAAAAAGTGACTTTGACGAAAACTCCGAAAAGCTGACTATCTGCAATGAGCGTCAGCGACAGTTATACGATCAGCGGGTAGCCCTTGAAGCCAAACGTCAGGGCATTAATGCGCTGAAAACCAAAGACGATTTAGAACAATCTGTGGAGCAGTTTTCCCGTGAATTGGGAGAGCGTGCCAAGCCGTTGTTGGTTCAACATCAGCAGATGGTAAAAAACACAGAGGCCACGCAAAAACTGGTTGAAGCGCTCAGCAAAAGCTCATTGGCGGTGCACATTCCCGAGTTGGAAGATAAGCATTTCCGGCAGGCTGCGAAAAAAGTATTGGAGAATGAAAATACGATTGATATTGATATCAGTCGTATGTTGTCCAAGGACTGGGTGGGAATCGAACAAATCGAGCAACAGCTGGATTCCTTTATAGCGTTTGAAGCTAATCTGCAAAAGTGGACTGAGTTACTGCATAAAGAAGAAGGCAGTGGCAAAAAAAGTATACGCGACCAAATTGCCATCCAGGTTTCCCTGAACGACCAAAAATACCAAGCCATGTTGGGGCGTCGTGGGCAAAAAGAAAAAGAAATTCTGCGCCTGAAAAATCATAAAGCCAATTATCCGGTTTATGTCGAAAATGCATTGAATGCAATTCGCAAACAATGCCCGGAAGCCAATCCACAAGTGTTGTGTGATTTTATTGAAGTGACTGACCCGCAATGGCAGATGGCAATTGAAGGCTATATTGGTGGTGCGCGTTTCTCCATTCTTGTTGATGAAGAGTATGAGGCCGACGCGATCCGCATAGTTCGTTCTTTGTCTGATGCCCGACGAAACAATGCGCGTGTGATTCAAGGTGGGAAAGCAAAGCGTGATGCAGACAGATTAACCCATGCCGATAACTCTCTGGTCAGTGTTTTGGAGTTCAGCCACAAAACCGCTGAGTACTATATTCGCGCTTCCTACGGCAATGTGCTGTTAGTGGAGGATGCCGAATCCCTGAAAAAAACCGCACGTGGTTTAACTACGGAAGGGCTGGGTGCTGGTAACTACAGTATGTGGCGTTGCGATCTGGACGACAGTGAATTGGTTTTTGGCCAGGGTGCTCGGCAGCGAGCTATGCAGGCAAAGCGCGATGAACTGGATCGTTTGCTGATCGAACAAAACGCCTTTGAGACTAGTGTGCAGCAGGTTCACACCATTTTTCAGTTGGTAGACGGGATTAAACCCGTTGCTTGCGCGGAACTGTTGCAGGATATTTGCCGAATTCAGCGGAAAATTACCCACGCTGAAAATGAATTAGCCCGGCTTGACCTCAGTGATTTTAAATCACTGGAAGACGAGCTGGAAAAAATTAAACAGCAATCTCAGGAGCTGGAAGCTCAGTCCAGCGAATTACAGCAGCAGATTGGTGTTGCTACGGAAAAAAATCGACAAATTGATAAAAAGATTCGCGAGCAAGTCGACAGTATTGAAGAACTGCAGGCGGAGCAGGAGCGTCTGGAAGAACGTATTCGTAAAATTGGTAAATTGTACCCCGACTTTGACGATGAGACCGCTTTGCAGGCGGCCGATACACAAGCAGGGCAAGCTTCTGCTGACTTTGATTTTACTGATCAGCTTAAAACCCTGGCCCAGTCCCTTGAAGAGATTGAGCGTAAGCTCTATCAGGTAGTGACGGAACATAATCAGAATGCCCAACAACACAATCAGATTGTGTATAGCATGGGCATAGGCGAGCGTCATGGCGACGAGTTTTTCCTGGGGGTAGTAGCACTTGGGGGAGAACTTGTGCGTTTGCTTAATACATTAAAAAATAATGTATTGGTGAATAAGTACGGTCAATTGGAAAAGTTAAAAGAAAGTTTTAACACGGCGTTTGTGACCAATCTGTGCCATTCGATCTATCAGGCCATTTGCCAGGGTAAGCGAGTACTGGAAGAACTAAACCAGGAATTGGAAAGCCACCGCTTTGGCGCGGATAGAGAGCGCTTTTATTTTGGTTGGGATTGGATGCCGGAATATAAAGAGTATTGGCGTTTCTTCAAGACCATTATCGATATGCCCAACCTGGGCGATGGTACCAGCTTGTTTGATGCCGGCTTACCGAAAGAGGCGTGTAAAATTCGGGATAAACTATTCGAGATGCTGCTTTCCCAGGATGAGCAGGTTGCTCTGCGTGAATTAACCCGAATTAGCGATTATAGAAATTATCGTCAATATGAAATTTATAAAGAGCCGGAGGGTAAAGCGCCTATTGCCTTAAGCCAATACGGTACGGGCTCTGGTGGGCAATTGGAGACGCCTGCCTATATTATTCGTTCTGCGGCAGTGACTTCGGCGTTTCGCTTTAATGAAGGCAGTAATCATTTACGCATGGTGTTGGTTGACGAAGCCTTCTCCAAAATGGATGAAACCCGTTCACGTGAAGTGATTCATTACCTGACTGAAACGCTCGGTTTACAACTGATTTTTATTATGCCCACAAGTAAGTCCGGGCCGTTTATGGATTTGATCAGCAATCAGTTTGTATTTGCCAAGCTGCCTTCTCCGACACCTGTAGGTGAGTTAAAAACTTGTGTGTTGGTGGATCGTAAAGTCTGTAATCAGGAAAAAATTAAAGCACTGTGGGCCAATCATCGTAAAGCTATTCGAAGTCAAGCCAGCTTGGATTTTATGGAAACCGTGCTTGAATGAGACATATCTTAAGTGCCTTTGTATGCTCAGCTGGAGAAAGTATCTCTCCGGCTGAGTATTATCTTACCGTTATTTGATCTTCTTCTTTTATTCTTCTAATTACCGCTTACCGGATTTTTCCTTTGCTAAACTTGGTGGAAGGGCAACGACTATTCGGAGGAAGTTTTTAATGCCTATTGGCTATGTGATTTTGGGGGATTTGGAGCTTGTTATCGCTAAAACTTGGGGGGTTGTGTATGACGAAACCGTATTGAGTCATCTAGCCTCTTTAAAAAGCGACCCCGATTTTAAACCGACTTATTCAGTTATATCTGATATTCGGGATATAGTCGCAAATAATGTATCCCAATCTTTTTTGTCCGACTTGGCTGCGCGTAACCCCTACGATAAAAAAGCAATGCAGGCAATTATTGTTCGCCAGGACCCCGAGAGGAAAATGGCCCATCAGTGGGGGGTGAGTTCAACCAATGCCAACGCTTATTACAAAGTTACGGATAGTCTCGACGATGCTATTGTTTGGTTGGGATTGTCGGCCAAACGGCAATTAATTAATCTCGCTCTTAGTGAAATTCCGTTGGATTAGTGTTGAGTTTATTTTCGATTCACTAACAGATTTGTCGCATTTGTTTTTTAATGTAATAAGTGTCACCCTCCGTTTCTATGGCTTAAACCTACTTAGACGTATTAATGCAGCGTGTTATTCCGTTTTTGTTGCCTATTTTATACTGTGTATTAACATTTTATTTTTGTATTTTATATGTGGTAAAAATGAGAATTATTTTCGATATTTCAAGGTATTGTCTGATGTTAAGTGAATCACAATACCTATAAGTATCGTGGCGTGATTTTCCAATTTTTTCAGATTTGTTAAAACTATTCATATTTTATTTTCTTTATCGGCTATTGTGGTGCTGCTCAGCCGGGGTGAATTTTTAGTTTCTAAATATTCAGAGACATGGGCAAACAATCATATTTCGATAACTAGGAATAGAAGATGAAAAAAATAATTGTTTTATCCGCTTTATTGCCTTTAATTTGTGCAAACAATGTTTTTGCTGATGGTGGAGTTTCTGATGAAGCTTCTCTTATGCAGGCTATTGCAGAAGCAAACGCGAACCCAAATATCAAAAAAATCCGTTTTGAAGAAGACGCGCATATCGTTTTAAACCAACCCGTAGTTTATTCCGGTACACAAGATTTGGTCTTGGTTGGTCACGGCGCAACGATTGATGGAGCTTCAGCCGGTAGTTTTGTTCTGGATCAGGATCTTACTGCGGTTACAGAGGATGGCACTTTTGTTTTTAATACTGCGGCAAGCATTACCATTAAAAATTTAAGCGTATTGAACAGCGCAACACGCGGTATTGTGGTCAATATTCCAGAAGATGCAGTTGGTGGTGACCAAGTTGTGAACTTGCACAAAGTGGTGGTGCGTAATTCTGCACTTTATGGTTTGCATATTGATGATAACCGAGATGAGTTTGATGATGGTAACTTTGGTTCTGCCATTGGCTTAGAGCTTAACATTAGCAAATCCAGCTTCACTTTCAATGGTATTGGTGCTTTGGATTTTGACGGAATTCGTGTGGATGAGCGTGGTGACGGCGATATCATAACCACTATTCGTCAATCTGTTATTAGTGATAATGGCGGTGACGGCATTGAGTTGGATGAAGCCGGGCGCGGTGATGTTATTACCACCGTAATTGATACCATCATCGACCGAAACGGTTTTTATAACGCAGAAGATTACGATGACGGTTTCGACATTGATGAAGGTGATGAAGGAAGTATCTGGGTGAATATGATCGGCGTATCTGCTGCTGATAATAAAGACGAAGGTCTTGATTTCGATGAAGCGGGAGCGGGTAGCGTTAACATCAGTGTGCTTGATACCGAGGTGTCTGGCAGTGGCGACGAAGGTTTGAAAGTTGACGAGGCTGATGATGGCGATATTAACTTTGCCTTGAAAAACGTCGAGTCCGAAGAAAACGGTGATGACGGAATCCAGTTCACTGAACAGGGTGCTGGGCAAATATTTGGCTCATTGACTGGTGTTGAAGCTGAAGACAACGCCAAGTATGGCGTAACGATTGGGCAATGGATTGTTGAAGATGAGCCTGCTCCAGCAGAAGCCGCGGGTCAAGTTAGTGCTAGCGATGTAGAGTTGAGTGGTAATGCTTCAGGGGATATTGTGAAATTGAACAATGTTGACCTTGTTCAATAAGAAACGCCCTATTATTTACTTTATCGAACCACCTCTTCTAGAGGTGGTTCGTCTTATGTTTTTTCTCTGATACTGAATAATCAGAGGTCCGTGTTAAACCTTGTTACCTTTCCCTGCGCCTTTATTACTGTACTATCGATTGATGGATTGATTTCTCTTTTCTTAAATACTGTTCATTTGTATAACTATACGTACTTTTGAGTATTGTTTTTTTGGACAGACTTTTTTTGCTAAAACACATTGTTGTCTGGAAGTGAAATACTCTTTTAGAAAGTTCATTCTGAATGTTTCATTTTCTTTTATGTTTATTGTTGTAGTCTGTATCCCACCATTTATACTCTGATGTTTTCATAGCTGTTTGCATTTGGTGGTATCTATGGATAAGCCTGGAAATATTTATCAGTTCCTGCCTGGGAATATGAAACAGGAGCATTTCGAAGACATTGTTCGTTCAGGCTCTGTTCGAATCGAGAGAATTGTTTCTCAAGGCCATTCTTCTTCTGAAAATGAATGGTACGACCAAGAGGAGAATGAGTGGGTAATGGTTATCCAGGGAGCCGGGAAGATCAAATATGAAGATGGGGTAGAGATATTACTTCAAAAAGGGGAGTACGTTACCATCCCGAAACATGTTCGTCATCGAGTATCCTGGACTGATCCTAATCAGAAAACGATTTGGTTAGCCGTGTTTTATTCGTAAACCGTATTTATTAAGTGTTCTTCTATGTGGAAATTAATTACGTTAGTTTTTGGCTGTGCGGTCCTGCTTGGTTTTTTATTCCCCGAAGAAAACCACATTCCTGTTGTTGGTGCAAGTGTCAACGATTGGCATAGGGATACGTTTTGGTTTGAGCCTTGGGGTACCTCTGGTGTTCATAAAGGTATTGATATTTTTGCTGACAGGGGAGCGCAGGTTGTCGCACCAACTGGCCTGATTCTCTTGTATCGGGGAGAGTTAAGTAAAGGCGGTAACGTTATTCTTGCCCTTGGCCCTAAATGGCGGCTTCATTACTTTGCTCACTTGCATACTATCGATCGCCGTGCTGGCGTTCTGTTATCGTCGAATGAAGTGATTGGCGAAGTGGGGGATACGGGTAATGCTATCGGGAAGCAGCCGCACCTCCATTACTCTATTGTTTCTCTCATACCTTATCCCTGGCTGGCTGATGGTTCCAGTCAGGGCTACAAAAAAGCGTTTTACCTAGACCCGGGAAAGTATCTCAACACCCGGTGACAACCACATACCGAAAGGTAAGCTGAGCCTGGTTTCTGTTTTGTTGTCGATTTTTACGGAATTTTTGCGTTTTATAATAGGACGCTCTGGTCAATCGTTGGACACATTGAGGCTTTATTATTCTACTGGTTGAAACAGATTGACTGGGGGGCAAAACCGGTTACAGTGGCATCTATGATTTGGTTTGTCAGCAAATTTGGCATCAATCAACTATGCTAACCCATTATTTGGTTATCGTAGCGCTTCCTTAACAAGTTCGCTTTATACCTTGCTGAGGCAGTCGAGATGTACATTACTAACGTAATAAATAGGTAAACAGGAGATAATATGTCTACACCCGAAAAATTATTGGTTGTGGTCGACCCTAGCCAAGATGATCATATTGCGCTTCAGCGTGCGCTTATTACTTCACGTATTCGCAAGCCTTGTCCTGAGTTGCATGTGTTCGTTGCCATAGACCCTGAGTCCGTAGACACTCGAGCCTGCAACGACAAGCTTTTCCGACAAGAGGACTGGTTTGACCGCTCTGTTCGAACGCCGTTGGAAGAGGCCGGTATCAAGTATGAGCTGGAGATCTCCTGGTCAACCGAGTGGCAGAAGTCCATTCTGAACCAAGCGCGTCGTATCAGTGCGGATAACATTTTTATTCCTGTTAAAGGTAAATCTGAAAAACATCGTTTTAGCTTGCCAGAGTCGGTATGGTCGCTATTGAAGAGTGCTCCATGTCCTGTGGTGATGGAGCGTCCCGGTGGGAAAGAAAAGCGTGAAACTGTTTTGGCTGCCGTTAACTTCCAGGCTACATCCGATGTCCAGCGTGAGCTAAATAACAAGATTCTGGAGCAGGGTAAGCGTTGGGCTGATGGCTATAATGCTCGTTTCTGTGTGGCAAATATCTACTTGGATTCTATGAACTACCCTGACAGGGGCAAGCTTGCCAACCAAACCGGCTTACCTCCAGAAGATATTTTTGTGAGACAAGGTTATACCGACGAACAAGTTTCGGCACTGGCAGAAGAAATCGATGCTGACTTGGTTATTATGGGGACATTGGGAGCCAACGGTATGCTGAAATCTTACCGCGGTTATACCGCTGAGCGTTTGATTGCGGCGCTTGATGTGGATGTGATGGTGATTAACCACGAATAATTCCACAAGCTCTATTGAAATAAAAAACGCGTTCAATTGAACGCGTTTTTTTAACCTGAAAAATATGATTCTGTTTAGTTAAATGGGCAGGTTAACAATCGGAATTTCGTTCGCGTATTGTCTTCTAACCCGGCGAACAATGAGCTTATAGCTGGCGATTAAAACTAATGTGCTGCCAACAAACCAACTTCCCGAAAAGAGGGGGGTTATCATTAGCTGGCTGACCTGCCACAGATTACTGGCGAGCCAATAAGACAACAGCAGGCTCCAGATGATAGAAAACTGCAACCAGCCGTGTCCGGCTTCTTTTTGCATTACCCCGATAGTTGCAACACACGGAGCGTAAAGCAAAATAAAGGCGAGATAACAAAAGGCTGCCCATGCGGAGGGAAAGAGCGCGATCATGGAGTCGTAACTGGATTGCTGTACTCCTTGCTCTTCTGCCGCTGCGTCCTGGTTGCCTACATTACTCGTATCAATGCCCAGAGGGTTGAATACCACGTCAGAAAGCCCTTTCGCGTTTTCAGCAATGGAGCCAAGCGCCTCCATAAAGCCTGCTGCAAAATCGGGTTTTTCGTTTGAGTCGTTTTCTGTTATCTGTGGCGGTGAATACAGGGTATCCAGTGTGCCGACAACCACTTCTTTGGCAAATAAGCCGGTAAACAGACCAACTGTTGCGGGCCAGTTATCTTCACCAATTCCCATTGGCTCGAAGACTGGCGTAATCACTTTTCCTGTATATGAAAGAACAGACTTTTCACTGTTTTGATTACCCCAGGTGCCATCCATCCCCCAGGATTGGAAAAGGGCGAGTACAAGAACTACGGCAACAATGCGCTTACCTGCACGGAATATAAAGCTATTCAGCCGCTGCCAGCTTTGCGTGAGTACATTACGCATAAGTGGTCGATGATAGGCTGGCATTTCGGTCAGGTTTGACTGGGTTTCCCCAAGGAATAGGGATTTGCGTAATAGCCAGGCGGAAAACACCGCAACAGCAATGCCCAGTACGTAAAGAAGGAATATTGCGTTTTGGGCTTGATTGGGGAACAGCGCAGTACCGACAAAAACATAGACTGACAACCGTGCCCCACAGGACATAAACGGAGCGATAAAGATTGTTGTCAGTCTCGCGCTGGGGCGGTCGAGCGCGCGCGAGGCCATCACTGATGGAACATTACAGCCAAAACCAACAATAAGCGGAATGAAGGCTTGACCGGGAAGACCAATCTTGGACATCACACTGTCGATGACAAACGCTGCCCGGGATAAATATCCGGAGTCTTCCAGTATTGACATACAAAGGTATAAACAACCGATAACAGGGATAAATGTACAAACAAGTTGGATACCTGCAAACACCCCTTCCGAGATAATCGCGGTTAGCCAGCCAGGTGCGTTGATACTGGTCAGTGCCCAGCGGCTGCCATCGATCAACCACGAACCGAGCCATATATCGAAGAAATCGATAAATATCGAACCGACATTCACCGATATGGAGAAAAGGGCATACATCACCAATAAAAATATGGGAACGGCTAACCATGTGTGCAGAAGCCAGCGATCTATTTGTTCTGTACGTGTGGTTTCTTTGGTGTAAACAGCAACCTTGGGTGCAAGGTCCCTGAGCGCCTGCATGGTAATGGGCTCCGGCGTTTGCTGTTTACTTTGCAGTTGTTCTGCGGCGGTTTGCTTAAGCTGTTCAATGCCTAAACCTGTAGAGGCCGATACGCCAACAACGGGATAACCGGTAGCTTCGGAGAGCAGAGGGAGATCCAGCTCAATACCTTCTTTTTCAGCGGTATCGAGCATATTGACGGCGATGACAAGAGGAATGTTCAGAGTGTTTAACTCTGCCAGCAACATTATTTGGCGAGCGAGCTGTGTTGCATCGAGGACAAAGATAACCAGACTTGCTTGCTGGCTGGTGAGATATTCCTGAGCTACTTTGGCATCTATGCCGCCACCTTTACCTGTTAGTGTGTAAATGCCAGGAAGGTCGACCAAGCAGTGGTGCTGGTCAGCAAGGCGAACTTTACCGTCTTTTCGTTCCACTGTGACGCCAGGCCAGTTGCCAGTGCGTTGTCGCGTGCCGGTCAGTTTGTTGAAAAGGGAAGTTTTACCGCAGTTTGGGTTGCCGATTATGGCGATTTCAGCGGGGGTTTTACGTTCGTGTTTGTCTGATTCTATCAAGCTATTTTGACCTTGATTTGCTGTGCGTCCAAGTTGCGTACAGCAAAAAGAGTATTCGTGACTTTCACTTGGAGAGGGCTGCCACCTGGGGCTTTACGTAATACGCGGACACTTGCTCCTGGCTCGATACCAAGAGATTGGCAAAAGGACGTAAAATCTTCCTGGCCACCGCCAGTACAGGTTATGTGAGCGTGTTGTCCGATAGCTAGCTGGTCAAGTGTCATGTTTTTCTCTCGAGTTAAAAGATATTACTGATGAGAAGTATTCGTGTTTACATTTTGGCTCTTTGCACTACCAAAGTCAATTTGAAACTCAGGTCAAATAAGAATAAATCGTATATAAGTTATTACGGAAATACCTGACAGTTCAGGCTGAGCATACAATAGTACAAGTGTTGCCCGAGGGGTATGAGGTGGGTCAATTAACGCGCTGACTACCTTTATAAACTGGCTCTTTTCAGGGATACAATTTATGAGTCTTTATTGGCTAAAACGTGTGTGGAAGGTCTATCCATTCTCTTAATACAAAAAAGCCGGCCCAGGTTTTGGGCCGGCTTTGTTTTCCTAAGTAAGCTTAGGGATAAAGCTTAAGGTGCTGGTGCGTAATTGGTTATTGCATCGTCTAGAGTGTTTTCTAATGTCCAACCTTTCCACCATGCCGCATTTTCGGTTGTGCCAGGAGCTACTGCGCCGATGTAGTCGGTTTGCTCAAAGGTAAAGCCAGAGCCGTTGTTTGTAGCGGGTATAGTTGCTGCTGCACCCAGGTCTGCTTCTGTTTGAGTAAGAGCGAATGCGCTGTCTACATTAACTGCGTTGGCAACCGCATTGTTTGCTGTGTCAGCAGTGCGTTTGTCATAGAAGCCGTCTGTACACTCACCAAGAACATTGTTCAACGTCACGTCAGAGTCAACAATTGTTGTGCCTGGACCGTCGCCATCAATGTCTGAGTCGTCGATTCGAATACAGCCCGTGTCAAAGCCGGCAACAGCAGTATTATGAATCGCAACGGTTAATGAACCGCGCAAACGCATACCTGGTTGTTGACCCTTAGAGTGAGCTGCGTTGTTGTTAACGGGGCCACCCAGAATAGTGATGTTGGCGAGTGTTGCTTCTGTTTGAGGAACATACTCGTCATCAGAAGAGTTCGCTTCAATACCACGAGGGTCATTGCTACCCGTTGGTTCGGTTTTGTTCTGGTCTTTAACAATGATGCCGTACTGGATATTACCTTTGTAGCCTTCGTCGAAGTCGATGTCGTCATCGTCGTTACCAGTCAAAACAACGTACTTGGCGTTAACTGTTCCACCGAACCACTCAATACCATCATCCAGATTGTTGTGAACGTGGATGTATTCGATGGTTGTGCCGCTACCAACACCTTGAAGTGTCAAGCCGTTGATTTCGTTGTTCGGACCAGCAACCAGACCACCTTCGGCGATGCGAACGTAACGGATAATACCGCTGTTATCACTCGGTAGGTTGCCACCGTATACCGCAACTTCGGTGCCGCCTTCGCCTTCAACATTACATACTGTGCCAGTACCGTAACATGGGCCCGTGTTACCAGCACCGTATTGTGGAGCGAAACCTTGGATGATAACGCCACCCCATTCGCCTAGGCCGTCGTAGTTAGCGTCCAGAGAGGAGAAGGTAATTGGCTGTGCTGCAGAACCGTTCGCAATCAACTGGGAGCCACGTGTTACCAGAAGTGCGCCATCGTCATACGCTTTAACCTGAGTGCCTGGCTCAATGGTAAGTTTTACACCCGCAGCTCGAATCGCAGTCACGTCATCGCTGTTGGAAACATTCACGTTCCCAGCACCAACGGTTACAACGCCGTCAAGACGCCACTCGTAGTGAGATTCGAACGTGTAGTCTTTGTCGATTGTTCCAGATACGTCACAAGTAAGAAGAGAGTG
This sequence comes from Teredinibacter sp. KSP-S5-2, assembly GCF_032773895.1. Taxonomy (NCBI): domain Bacteria; kingdom Pseudomonadati; phylum Pseudomonadota; class Gammaproteobacteria; order Cellvibrionales; family Cellvibrionaceae; genus Teredinibacter; species Teredinibacter sp. KSP-S5-2. The sequence continues at coordinate 1,423,866 of NZ_CP120416.1, forward strand.
GTTACATGTCACAAAAGAGGCTTCAGCCGGCGGATTTTCGACATTTGCGTCAGCAAGCACACCTTCAAGTACCCAGCCGGCCCACCATGGTGTTGTGGCTGTAGGGTCAACAGCACCAACATAGGCAGTATCGTCGAATACGAAACCGGAGCCATTATCTGTTGCAGGAATTGATTGAGGTGCTCCTAGCTGAGCAGCAGCTTCAGTAATAGCGTAGTTTTCGTTCAGTGTTAACGAGACCGCTTGAGTGTTAGTTGTGCTATCAGCATCACGCTTATCATAGAATCCGTCAGCACAGTCACCAAATACGTTAGTAAATGTAACGTTGGAGTTCACGATTGTTGTTCCAGGGCCGTCACCGTCTATATCAGAGTCATCAATTCGGTAGCAACCAGTATCAAAGCCTTTCACTGCAGTGTTATATACGCTTACAGTCAAAGAACCACGTAGGCGCATACCAGGCTGTTGACCTTTAGAGTGGGCTGCGTTGTTGTTTACCGGGCCGCCGATAACGGTGATATTGGCAAGTGTTGCTTCTGTTTGAGGTACATACTCGTCATCAGAAGAGTTGGCTTCTACACCACGAGGGTCGTTACTGCCAGTGGGTTCTGTCTTAGTTTGGTTTTTAACAACCAAGCCGTATTGAATATTACCTTTAAAGCCTTCGTCGAAGTCTATGTCGTCATCGTCGTTGTTAGTAAGAACAACATACTTCGCATTAACTGTGCCACCGAACCACTCTATACCGTCATCAAGGTTATTGTGGACGTGGATGTATTCTACTGTGGTACCGTGGCCAACACCTTGAAGTGTTAAACCGTTAATTTCGTTATTTGGACCAGCAACTAATCCACCTTCAGCGATACGAACATACCGGATGATACCGCTGTTGTCGTCTTCTATGTTGCCGCCGTACACGGCAACTTCAGTACCGCCTTCACCTTCAACGTTACATACTGTGCCAGTACCGTAACATGGGCCTGTGTTACCAGCGCCATATTGAGGAGCAAAACCTTGGATGATAACGCCACCCCATTCACCTTCACCGTCATAACCGGCATCAAGCGAAGAGAAGGTAATTGGCATTGCTGCTGAGCCATCAGCCATCAATTTTGAGCCGCGGGTAACAAGAAGTGCACCGTCGTCAAATGCTTTAATGTGAGTGCCTGGCTCAATAGTAAGAGTAACACCCGCTGCTTTGATAGCTGCAACGTCGCCATCGTTTGCAACATTGACGTTACCAGAACCGACAGTTACAACGCCATCTAAGCGCCATTCTTTATTCGCTTCCAGTGTGTAATCCTGGTCAACTTTCCCGGCTATCGTATAAATTGCTGTACCGCTCGAGTCAACGCATGAAACAAAGCTGGGTAAACCTGTTTCACAACTTGATATAACACCACTTGAGCTACTTGAAGAACTGGAGCTGCTGGATGAGCTTGAGCTACTTGAGCTACTAGAACCGCCGCTGTTGCTATTGTCGCTGCCGCTGCATGACGCCAAGCCAAAAGCTGCAGAAACAACAAATGCTCCTAAGGCCAATTTTTCTTTGTTCATTGAGTTGATCCCAATTTTAGTGAATTTAAAATCTTAAGCTGTAAATAGGAAAAAGAATTAAATGACATAATTCCTAAATGAATGTCAGCTATGCATTTTTTAACGTTTTTCTGTTTAGTTTTTATGACAAATTACTCAAAGTTGTAAGACAAACTTACAGAAAGAGACGTACCATTTTTCCAGCTCTCAATGACTCGATCTGATTGTGTGTACTTAACTTTTTCATTTGTTAAATTTTTAATTTTTGTTTTAATTTTTGTTCTTTCACCCAATAAAATTTCGTAGTTAAAATCTACAGTTAATTGGGCTGCTTCATAGATAACTTCTTCTGGCGCTCTGGTGGCGACATCGATTCGATCATCAAAGTAATTCAATAACAGCGTGACCTTTTGTTCCGTTGGGAAGTGATCAAATCCAAGCTGGATGTTGCCTAACATCGGGGATTGCCCTTGTAGTTCACGTTTGTCATCCAACTGAAGGCGTGCGCTGTCTTCGCTCAGGATTACCTCTGAATCGATAAATGCCAAGTTGCCGCTTACGAATCCGGAAAAGTTGTCTGTGCTTAAAAATTCGTAGTTAACGTCTAATTCAATTCCGCTAATACTGGCTTCTTCTTCATTTCTCCAGGTTCTTGCTGAGGAGGCCGATCCCGAACCGTCTGCAACGCTGACTTCTACTGGGTTATCAATTTGTTTTTCAAAATAGGCTAAAGAGATACTGTTTTGTTCACCAAAATAGTAATCAATACGTAGGTCAGCATTTGAAATTTCGGATTCAACCAAGTCCGGGTTGCCAATCCACGCATCTCCCTCGTCGTCATAAAACTTAGACGGAGTCATTTCTGTTACACTCGGGCGAGATAGCGTATTAGATGCCCCGGCTTTTATTTGCCAGCTGTCAGAAGGTCTATAAGTAATATTTAATGAGGGATATAGATCGTCCGTGGATAAATCAATATCTGGTCTTGGTGCATTCGGGAGAGAGATGATGTGCTCGTATTCCTCTTGTCTTGCACCGAGAGAAAGCGTGAGTGTTTCTTGATAATGAATATCTGAATTTAGGTAATATGCTGTTGTCTCAGCATCTCCTTTTGTCATATCTGAATTGGTTGTGGTTGCGTTTAGTCTGAAGGCATCGTTGTCGAAATTTTCTGGTTGTAGAAGGGTTTCCAAGTCTTCGTTGAGAGAAATTCTATTACTACCTTGACGAATACCGAAACGGACAATTTCGTTCTCACGTTCTTTCTTGTTGTATAACGCTCCTAGCTTGAAGTCAGATCTCCAGCTATCATCAAAATCAATAGGTAGTAGGTAATCGAAACCTGCGTCGTATGCGGTTTCATCCAGCTCTGACCACATGCGCTCAACAGTTGAGAAAGATAAAAAGTCGCCGAAGTAGGTATACGTTCTTCTGTCTGGAATATCGTTGGTGGTTTTTGAATAGGCAAGACGAATATTTAACTCTTGGGTTTCAGTTAAATACACTAGACCAGAAAGCTGTTCTGCAAAAACTTCCCGCTCCTTCCACTCCAAAACGGTTTTGGTATAGTCGTTTTCTTCTTTTTTATTAAAACCGTCTGTAATAGAGGTTCTCTTATCGGTATCACGGATAAACAGAGTCTTGCTTTCTAGTTTGTTGCCGTTGCTAAGTTCAAATCCTGTAGTGAAATAACCATTGAAAGCTGTATTTATAGTGTCAGTCGTCTTATCTGCTGATACATCAATATCATCGAGTAGATAATCTGCTTTAGATTGATATTCTTTGTCGAAAGATAAAGATAAAAAATTTCCCAATGAGCCAATTGATGTGTCAAGCAATCCACCTAGAGAATAGGAAAGGCCGTGATTAGGGCTGGCTTCAATTTCAGCAGGTATCCATTCATTTTCAAGAGTATTCGCTAAGTTTGATGCGTCTTCACGAGAAATGCAGTTAGCTTGTCCTTCAATCTGGCAGATGCTGAAATCAAGCCCGCCGTTTGACTGTTGATACAATGCTGGCGTTAGTTCACGGTAGCCATCGTCTATACCAAAGTAGTCAGAATCTCCGCCTTGGTAGGTATAGGTATCTTTTCCTGTCGTTTCAAAGTTATAGCCAAAGGATGCACCAATTTTATGCTTAAACTGGTCTGGCATACCTTGTGTTTTTATCAATAGACTACCGGCGGTTGAGCTTGCAGGAAGGTTAGCTGTAAAGCTTTTTTGAATTTCAATTCCGCTAAGAACATCCGCAGGAAAAAGATCAAGTTCTGCATCGCGTTTAAAAGGGTTGGTTGTTGGCATTAAGTTGCCATTGAGTGTGGGTGCGACGTAGCGACCTTGTAATCCTCGTACAACGGCGTATTTACCATCGACAATTGATACTCCCACAACTCGTTTTAGCGCAGAAGCAACGCTTGAATCGCCAAAACGAATAATTTGTTCCATATCAATGGCATCCACTACGGATGTTGCCATGTTTTCAACGGTAAAACTGGATTCATTTGTGGGTGTATATTTACCCAGAATTAGTACTTCTTCAATCGGTGCTGCTATGTTCATTTGCGATGATATCGGGGTTGAACCTTTCTCACGCATTTTTACGACAGCAGCAGTGCCGATGTTTGCAACGATACGAATATCGTGAAAGGTTTTTTCTGCAAAGTCTGGGTGAGATACAGTTAAATCGTATATACCTCTAGGCAGTTTAAATGCATAGTTTCCGTTGCTATCTGTTGTTGTGCTTTGGTTGGTATTAGATAACTGAATTTGTGCGCCAGATAACGGATTACCATTTGGGTCTTGAATTTGCCCGTTTAAAAATCCTATCGCTTTCAGGGCGTTGTCGCCTGTTTTGTATATGTGTATTTGAGGTTCGTTTGTTTTAGAAAGAACCACACTCACTTCTACATCTTGTTCGGCACTAAGTTGGAATTCACTGGTTGCTATAGTTTCGCCTTCTCGGACAATCGCAACTTTTTGTTGGCCAGATTCACCAATATATGTTGAGGCTTCACCTTCGTTGTTGGTTTTTCCAATTGTCTGTCCATTTATTTCGACATCAATGCCTTGCAGTGGGTTTTGGTCTACAAATACAAAAATATCTGCGTCGCCAGCATGAACCTGGCTAAAGGTAAATAATGATGCTGCGATTGCGGCGCTTAATGCTTTTTGTTTCATGTTAATAACCCTGTTTACAAAAGCTAGATAAATTGTCTTATTCAAAGAATTCGAAATACATTTAATATGTATCGATGAATACCGAAACAATGAATTTCGATAACGCGGATTAGCTTATATTGCATGTTCGTTAAAGAAATATTACGAAGATGCAAAAAAGCAAAAGATATTTTGGCGTCAGATTGTTTAATTGAGCGGTTAAACCAATGGACGACTATAGGGGGGGATTGTTAAAGAAAAGTTACAGTTTTATTGGGTTTTGTTTACACAGGAAGGATGATCTTTCTCTTTTGATTTGTTGCGTACTTGGATAAAAGAAAGGGGGGAAGCCTCGGGAGTCTGGGCTTCCGAAAGCGCTACGTTATGGCTGCCAGTGAAGAATACGCTCGGTTAAATCTGGACGATTTCTTTCCGACGGTTTTTCTTTGGTGCTGCCGATATAAATAAAACCAGCAACCTGTTCCTGTGCTTGTAAACCGAGAACATTGTTTACCCGATCATTAAAGGCATACCACTCCGTGAGCCACTGGGCGGAGTAGCCTAAAAAATGTGCCGCATTTAGTATGTTTTGACACACCGCCCCAGTGGATAGTTGTTGCTCCCATTCAGGGACTTTGGGATGTTCTTGTGGGGAATAGATAACACCAACCACAATAGGGGCACGTATAAAGCGTTCATTTTCAAACTCAAGTGCTTTATCTGTTGCGTCCGGGTTTTCCTCTGCAAAGATTTTCTCCAGTTCCTGGCCGAATGCCAGGCGTGCCTCGCCCTGAAAGATAATAAACCGCCACGGGCCTATTTTTCCGTGGTCGGGCACTCTGTGAGCGCATTTTAATATCGTGTCCAGTTCATTTTGGTTTGGGCCCGGTTCACATAGGTCCCGTGCAACTACTGAGCGTCGTGTTAGCAGCGCTTGAATCTTATCTGTCGTCATAATCTCTTTGTCATAGAATGAAATGGAAAAGCTGAAAGATCGTAACAATAAAAAGACACATTTTACACAGTTAGCGTGAGAGTATTGGCATAATGTTTATAGGGTTATTGGTTCGAGTGCTACACATTTTAACGGAGGAGAGGGCTATGAACCGAGCTTGCCAAATAGGTGTTGTTGGAGGGGTAATATTATTCATATCGTTGGTTTCGTCCGATGTCTATTCTGAAACAGAGAACTTTAAGCGTTTTCGCACGGGCCTATCATTTGCATCCGCGCATGTAGAAATAGATAGGTCTCGAATTCAGAGGCTTAGTCAAAATGCATCTGCAATTGATGATGACGGCTTTAGTCTAATCCCGCATGTCAGTTTTTATATTAATCGACATTTTGGTATAGAGCTTAGCTACCAGAATTTCGAAGATGATAACTTGTTTTTTGGAGATCTATTTGACGGGTGGCTAAGCGAAAACATTGAGTATGAAATGGATGGCTACAGCCTGTTGGCTCTGGGCGAGGCTATGTCACCATATGGGCTCTTTGTTCGAGGTAAGGCAGGTACTCTCTACGCAAGAAATGAGTTAATTCTAGAGAGAAATGGTGACGTTGTTAAGGAAGAGTCGTGGTCTGGTTTTTACCCGAAAGCGGCCGTTGAAATGGGATATGCCGTTGGCCATCATAAAAGAGTCTCCGTCGAATTTGCCATAGGAGCTAGCACTGCCAAGATGGATGATACAGACTTAAATAACTACTACTTCAGTTTCGCTACAAGGTTTTAGCCTTGTGAATGAGGCTGAGTGAGGTTTGTTTGTTTTTCATACGGTGATACGGGCCAAAACCATCCAAATTCACTGATTGATTAACTCTCTGGCTCAAGGCGCGTATAATTCGCGCCTTTGTACTTTTCTATTGGCACGAGAGCAGATTATCCATGACAGTTCGCACCCGTATTGCGCCGTCTCCAACCGGAGACCCCCACGTTGGTACCGCTTATATCGCTTTATTTAACATGTGTTTCGCTAAGAAGCATGGTGGGCAGTTTATTCTACGTATTGAAGACACAGACCAAACCCGTTCCACTCCCGAGAGCGAGCAGGCGATATTGGATTCCCTGCGCTGGCTGGGCTTGGACTGGGATGAAGGCCCGGATAAAGAAGGCGAGTTCGGCCCGTACCGGCAGAGCGAGCGTAAGGATATTTATGGTAAGTACGTAGACCAGCTACTTGAGAGTGGCCATGCCTTTAAATGCTATCGAACGGCAGAGGAACTGGACACACTTCGTGCAGAACGGAAAGAGGCGGGGATTCACAGTGCATTGAAAGCATCGGATCTTAAGTTGTCCGACGACGAATTTGCCAAACGCGAAGCTGCTGGTGAGCCCTATGTTGTGCGTATGGTGGTGCCGGAGGAAGAGGGTGCATGTGAAGTTGACGATATGCTTCGTGGCAAAATGGAGCTGGATTGGGCACTCGTGGATGCTCAGATACTCTTAAAGTCGGATGGTATGCCTACCTACCACCTCGCCAATGTGGTGGATGATCATTTAATGGGCATTACTCATGTGATCCGTGGTGAAGAGTGGATTAACTCTGCACCCAAACACCTATTGCTATACAAGTACTTCGGTTGGGATGCGCCCCAGCTTTGTCACCTACCGTTATTGCGTAACCCGGATAAAACCAAACTGAGTAAGCGTAAAAACCCCACCAGTATTTTGTACTATCAACGAACCGGTTATTTACCTGAAGCCCTGTTGAACTACCTTGGACGTATGGGCTGGTCAATGCCAAATGGCGAAGAGAAATTTAGCCTGGAGCAAATGCAGGAAGTGTTCGATATTTCCCGTGTGTCTTTGGGCGGGCCAATCTTCGATGTGGAAAAACTGCGTTGGTTAAACGGCATGTGGATTCGTGAGGATCTTGATGATCAAGCCCTTGCGACAACGCTGCACGATTGGTTACTGAATCGAGAAAATCTGTTAAAAGTGATTCCACATATTAAACAGCGTATGGAAACCTTGGCAGATTTTGTCCCTTCCGTGGCATTTTTGGCCGCTGGTAGTCTACCGTTAAGTGAGCAAAGCTTTGCAAGCAATAAGCTGGATATTGAGACCCAGAAAAAAGTCCTTCAGTTTGCTTTGTGGCGCCTTGAATCATTACGTTCCTGGGAGCGAGATGAAATATTCTCATCCATGAAAGCGTTAGCCGATGCATTGGAAATCAAATTAAAAGATTTTCTGGCACCGTTATTTGTTGCCATCTCGGGTTCGACTGCATCGTTTTCTGTGATGGATGCGATGGTACTGTTAGGTTCCGACCTGTCCCGTGCACGTTTACGCGAAGCCGTTGAGGTATTGGGTGGTGCAGGGAAGAAAGTACTCAAACGTTATGAAAAAGAGTTTGCGGCTTTAAGTTCAGCAGAATAATTCTTTGCAATTGAAAGCCGCCTCAAAATAGGCGGCTTTCAATAAAATTTTCTATTTACCTAATCAAGCTAACATTACTTCTTTTCTTGTGAGTGGGATTACGTTTCCACCATAAATAAAAACCAGATAATACAAAGAAGCATGGTAGTAAGCTCAGTACTAACCAGATAAAGCGGACCGGCGTACCAGCAAAATCGCCAATATGGAATTTGTATTTGAAGTTCCAGACTCGTGTTGCCCGTGATGCCTTACTCGCATTATGAGTCAACAAAACGTTTCCAGACCCACCATCAACCCAAACATAGCTGAATGGGTGAAATTCCCCCGATGTTTTATAGCGTAATACCATGGGTTTGTTTTTGTCTTGTGGGAAGTAAATCCTTCTTAACTCCGCTTCAGGTAAGGCTTGTTGTCCATTTTTTAGCGCCAGGCCAAACTGATTGGTTCCTCCTATTGGTGCGGTTTTTGGGGGTGGCGGATAGGACACTTTGCTAAAGCTTAACCATTCAACCAGTTTGTTCACCTCCGGCCAGTTAAACCCTATGCCGGTGTAGGCTATTAAAATAAGAAAAATGCCAGCGTAAACACCGGATATAAGATGAAGTTGATTTAACCAGGGACGAAAGGGAAGCCCCGTTTTATATTTTAACCGCTTAATTGCACGTTTTCGTGGTTGTAACCAAAGGCATACCCCTACAATGATTTGCAGAATAAAAAGCAATGCAGCAATTGAAATTATATGCCTGGTCCAGTCACGATACGGCCCCGCATCCATCAGTAACCAGCGATGGAAAAAAAGTATATAGCTGTAAAAATCCTGTCCAGTAGTAAAGCGGTGAACAATACGGCCAGTAAAGGGGTCAATATTCCATTGTGTGCCATTGGCTAAGTTTGCTGTCCAAACAATGCTGTTCTTCTCAGCAATTTTTAACTGTTTAAGCTCACTATTTTCAGCTTCTGCTTGTTGCTGAAGGCTGCGTACTAATGTGTTAACGGAAAGCGGTGAATTCTGAGCTTCAACTTGCCAGTAATCAGGCCAGATAGTATGTTGAATTTCTTTGCCAAAAACGAGCAATGCTCCGCTTACGCTTAACATTAGTAAAAATGCTCCACCAATAAAGGCGAGGTATAGGTGTACTTTTAATACTTTGTTTCTTAGTGCTTTGCCCATCTGTGTATTTCAAAAATAATTTTTTTCTAGATAATAAAAAAGCCTTCTCTTGTGAGAAGGCTAAAGGGGTTGCTAACTAACGCTGTAACTTAAAATTGGTAGGTTGCACCGAGTGTTAACCATCGGCCTCGGCCTTTAGTATTGTAACCGGAGTAGGTAATCGCTTCAGAAATCGCGGGATAATAGTCTTCGTTAAACAGGTTTTCTATACCTACGTATGTACTCCATGCGTTAAATTGGTAACTTGCTCTAAGGTTAATTAAATCAAAACCGGATACGGGGCCTTCATCACCAACATAATTCCCTGCGTCGTCTGGTTGGAATCGATCACGAGAGCCTGAATTCAACCAGTCAACACTTATGTCCAAATTCTCTGATACTTGCCAGTCGATATAGGCGGTGAATTTGGGGGGTGAAATCTCTCGGCCGGATAAATATTTGCCAGCTTCTTTGTTTTTGCCTTCAATCCAGGTGTAAGTCATTCCGAAAGAAATATTATCTGACAGCGTGTAATCAATAGCTGCCTCGTAACCCCAAATATCTTGCGGTGCTCGCACAGGATCGTAATAACCGGTTACTGTGTTAAACACGTTGACCGTACCAAGTTCAGAATAGCTTTCGTAGTAAGCAAAGGCGTAGCTCAGCTTATCTATAGAACCACTAAAGCCAACTTCTTTGTTTTCAACAATAGAAGCTTCTGTTCTGACTTGTTGAATATCGGTTACGGTTGCTGCACGTAGCAGTCGACCTAAGTCTGAAACATCAAACCCTTCTGAATAACTAAAGAATGGATTAAATGCTTCAATACCGTTGTAACGGAAACCGAGGTTATAGGTTGTGGCTTCGTATTCAATATCGCCACCGGTGACTGAAACAGACCCGGTACAGACACCAGGGGCAGAACATCGATTCATGGTTTCGTAATCGGTAACACTAACGTCGATATCTTCCCTGCGTACACCGGCTTTTAATACCCAGTCCTCAGCAAAGACAAACTTCGTTTGCAAATAGGGGGCAAAGTTTTCCATTTCCATCTCCGGAACCCAAATTCGACCGTCAACTAAGTCCTGTTTTGTGGTATCACTTATGGCATCCACACCGTAAATAATGGTTGTTTCAACATCGGAGAAATTCAGGGAAGTATTAAAGTTAACTCGTAACCCGTCTTTGTCAGAAACAATTCTGGACTGGCCGCCCTCAAACCCTTGGTCAAAGTCTGCGAGGCGAGTCGAATAGAAAAATACGTTGTTAATCTTCTGTTGATATAAATCGAAAGTAAAATTGGTATTCCCGAACCAATCTTCACTAACATACTTCAGAGTGATGTTTTCATTTCCATCCGGGCCTTGTGGCTCACCAGGAATTTTTTCTCCGTTCTTTATTGCGTAGCTCTTAACGCCGGAGTTGACACTTCCGTGTACATTCACGTAATCGGTATCTTGTCTGCCTTCGTAATAGTTGTAACTCAAGCTCACAATGTTTTTATCATTAAAATTAAAACCGAACTTGGTTAAAAGGTTTCTGCTTTCCACATCAGACAAACCATACTGCAAACCAATGACATCGCCTTCCGCGTCACGCTGAACACCGTTGTTTTCCAGTACGCCGTTAATCAAATAATTGAATTGATCAATACCGCCGTCTACACCCAATTGAATACGTGTGCCCAGAGTATCTTCCGTATTGATCGCAGAGAAATTTGTGCCGAAAGCCAGCTCACCATTTAGTGAACTATCAGTGCGCGCTTTCTTGGTAATGTAATTGATGACACCACCCGCAGCGCCGTTACCGTAAACGGAAGTTGCGCCTTTAATGACCTCAATATTCTCGATAACACCGGCATCAATCGACCGAATACCCAGCTTGCCATTACGTAGTGGGGTGGATTGAGGAACACCATCAATCAAAATAAGCGGTGGACGGCCGCGCAAGTTTTGACCAGAGTTGCTACTGGAGCCCGTACTGGCGGACATACCTGGAACGCGTATTCCGAGCAAAGAACTTAGTTCCGTGTTCACCTTAATGTCTTCCGCGATTTCTGCTGCGGATATCACTGTGACTGAAGCCGGCACTTCATCAATACGCTCCAACACCCGGCTACCGGTGACAATCATTTCTTCAACATAAGGTGCCTGAACATCGGCTTGTGCGATACTTGCAGAAACCGATAGGGCCAAAGCGCATGGCTTGCTAACACGTAAACTCATTAAAAACCTTCCCCAATAAAAGCGCCTCTCGGCGAAAATAAAAATGCGAATGATATAGATTATCATTTATGAGTCAATATGTTTATTGGGGCGAAAGGTTTGGGTTTGATTGAGGTGGTGCAGGTGTTAACAAAAAGTTGACACACTCCCACTGGCTGATACAATGCGCCTCCTCAATTCGGGGCCTTAGCTCAGCTGGGAGAGCGCAACACTGGCAGTGTTGAGGTCAGCGGTTCGATCCCGCTAGGCTCCACCAAACAAACAAAACCCTCGTCCATCGGACGGGGGTTTTTTGTTTGTCCTGTAGAAGTTCAGAGAGATGGTTCTTGGCTCAGCGGTCGCGGGCAGGAAGCCCGCGTGCCGCGTAGGCATGGATGCCGAGAGCGGCCCGATCCCAACGCCAAAAACTTAACCTGAAACTTCATTTACTCATAGGTATCGTGTTAATTAGCTGGTCGAAAACTCAGTAATTTTTTCTAACTCTCCCGCAACGCTTTTTGTTGTCACCGAAGTTGCGTGACAAATACGTGACAAACCGTTATCTGGCCTTAGAGAGTTGAAGAGGGCTCTTTATAAGCAAGCTGTTGACCATTACTGGGTGGACGAGGAGCTAGCGTCATATTTAGTCCAATATGACGCCATGGCTGTGTTAAGAATTTTTAATAAGTTGCGGCGTAGAAAGAACTTTTATATGGCTCCAGCATTGAAGGCCACCGCTGTAGAAGCATTGAAGAAGCTTAAACGGCCAAAACAGGCAGAGAAGCTACAAAGCTCAACGTTGTAATAGTGCCTCACCGCAACTCATCAAACGAAACGCCATATTTTTCCAGAAGCTGTCGAATGCGATGCGAATCATTGGTCGATTTTTTGGCTGTACGGCTTAAGTTAAACAGTGTTCTGCCTGCTTCGGCCATAGAGCTGGAGTTTCTACATACATTTGTAATGCCAGCCAAAATAATTTGGTCGTAAAGGTCGAGTTGGCTAAACCTTGCATCACCTAACAGTTCTCTTGCCTGTTCAACCTGGTTTTCACCTGCTTGGGTAGAAGTTTTCCATTTTGCTTTTAATCGGCTTATTTCTTCCTTTACCAAGTTTGCGGTTATGCGCCCGCCATCGGCCAGAGTGCCCATGCGGGTAATACTTGCATTCAGGTCTCTGAAATTGGCGGACCACTTTGCTTCGGGGGATTGGCTAAATCTTAGGTAGATGTCTCTAGCCGTTTTATTGAAGCTGATTAACTGACCTCTTTTGGTGGCAAATTTCTCAAGCTCATATTCAATGTTGGGTTCAATATCTTCTGGCCTTTCTCTTAGGGAGGGAAGGCAGTATTCCCATAGGTCTATTCTGGCCAGTAGATCCTCTCTGAATTTGCCTTCGCGGGCAAATTTTGCTAAATCTCTATTTGTGCCGGCAATAAGCTGAAAATCACTGCTGGTTTCTTTGTCTGCGCCAAACGGAATAAACCTTTTATCTTCTATTGCTCGCAGCAGCATAGCCTGTTCGTCCAGGCCTAACTCGCCAACTTCATCGAGAAAGAGAAGACCTTGGTCTGCTTCTTTTAATAGTCCGGGTCTGTCAGTGGTTGCGCCAGTAAATGCCCCCTTTTTATGGCCAAAGAGTGCAGACATGGCATTTTCACCGCGCAATGTTGCGCAGTTAACTGCAACAAGGTTGCCTTCCAGATTGCCTCTGTGTTTTCTAAGTTCGTATACCCGTTGCGCTAGTTGAGATTTACCTGCCCCAGTTGGGCCTGTTATCAAAATAGGTTCGGTTGAGCGAATGGAGACTTTCTCTAATTGCTCAATCATTGCGTTGAATTTTTTATTATTGGTTTCAATGCCGCCTTTTAAGTAAGAGGTGCCTTCTGTGTGTTCTTTTTGAAAGCGGGAAGCAATTTGGTCATATTTTGAAAGATCCAAATCGATAATTTGGTATTCACCCGCATTGCCACTTTCTTTTCTGGGGGGAGAGGTTTGAAGTAATTTGCCGGGGAGATAGCCAGCTTCCGTCAAAAGGTACAAGCATATTTGGGCAACGTGTGTGCCTGTGGTGATGTGGGTTAGGTACTGTTCTCGGCCAGGTTTAAATGTGTAGCCTCTGCAAAAATCAAGAAGCTCGCTGTAAACCGTTTCAAAGTCCCACGGGTTTTCAAAATTAACGTAGTGATGAACTACTTTGGTTTCAGGTGAGGCGTGCTGAACATCTTCTGTTACTTGGTCTGCAAGGCGCTGGTGGTTTTTGTCTAGTACAAGGTCGAGCCTGTCTATCAGTAGGTCATCATGTTGGAACATAGAAACCGTAGGTCGCCATTTGTCCCAACGCTTACTGCGCTTGCCTCGTTTGTCTAGCACGGTGCCGAGTATGCTGATAGCGACAGTTTTCATGGGTTCTCCTTGCATGTGTAAGGTATCAAATATATTAGATGGCTATCGAAAAAGATATATTTGCTTGCTATTTTAAGAGGGTGGATTATGGTCTAATTTTTTGTCTTTTTAAAAAATATAAGCAAAACAATGAGTTACAGTTTGTTTTGGGGCCTTTATGAAAACTTGGCATTGTCTTCGCTATATGAGAGGCGTGAATTAAATGAATAAAGAGGAAAAAGCAGTGATTGAACATGCTTATGAAGTAATGCAAGACGGTGGGGTGCCAATTAAGTCGTGGACTAAAGGTGTTTCTTTTGAGTTAGACGCAAAACAGCAACTAAAAAATATTGCCCGTCTGCCCTTTATTCATAAGTGGATAGCTGCAATGCCAGATGTTCATTTGGGTAAAGGGGCGACCATTGGGAGTGTGGTGCCAACTTTAGGTGCTGTAATTCCTGCGGCCGTTGGTGTGGATATCGGTTGTGGAATGATGGCTGTGCGTACCAGCTTAAAGGCTTCTGATCTGCCAGATAATTTGGCGGCAATTAGAAATGCGATTGAGCGTGCGGTACCGCATGGACGTTCTGCTCATGCTAGGGGAGGTCGCGATAAAGGTGCTTGGGCAAATATCCCGGAAGATGTAATGAGAGCATGGGCGCCGCTTTCGGCTCAGTTTGATGTGCTAACTGAAAAGCATCGAGTACTAAAAAGCACAAACAATATTAACCATTTGGGGACGTTGGGAACCGGAAACCATTTTATAGAAATGTGCCTGGATGAACACGATAGCGTATGGCTAATGCTGCATAGCGGTTCTCGTGGAGTGGGTAACCGTATTGGTACGCACTTTATTCAGAAGGCAAAAAGAGATATGGAGCGTTGGCATATTCAGCTTCCAGATTCTGACCTGGCGTATTTGCCTGAAGGTACTGAGCATTTTGATGAATATGTTGAGGCGGTTGAATGGGCGCAAAGTTTTGCGCGAATTAATCGGGAAGTAATGATGGCGCGTGTTATTGGTGCGGTTAAAGATACGCTGCATCGAGAGTTTGATGCGCGAATGGAGGCGGTAAATTGCCATCATAACTATGTGTCCCGTGAAAACCATTACGGAAAAAATATTCTGGTAACCCGTAAGGGTGCTGTTCGTGCTCGCGAAGGTGAGATGGGTATCATTCCAGGAAGTATGGGGGCGAGATCTATCATTGTTCGCGGATTGGGTAATGAGGAAAGCTTTTGTAGTTGTAGTCATGGTGCAGGACGAATCATGTCACGAACTAAAGCAAAAAAATTAGTTTCATTGGAAGAGCATCGTCAAGCGACCGAGGGAGTGGAATGCCGTAAGGATGAAGGCGTGATTGACGAAACCCCGTCGGCGTATAAGCCAATCGAAAAGGTCATGGAAGCACAAAAGGATTTGGTGGAAGTGGTTTATACGTTGAAGCAAGTTGTATGTGTTAAGGGGTAAGCAGGTTCTTGGTGAGGCAGGATCTAAGTGACAGGAAGTTTCCAGCTGCAAAGTTGGTTCGGTATTAAAGGGTGATAGGGATATCTTTAATTTTGAAATGAAGTGTTTTAATGGACAAAGAGGCTACGGATGGCTACCTACATTAAGGATATAAAATGAAAATAATAGATGGCTCACAAGGCGAAGGGGGAGGGCAGGTTTTTCGTACCAGTTTAACGCTTTCAATGTGCTTGGGGGAGCCGGTAACAATAAAAAATATACGCTCAGGTAGGAAAAAGCCTGGGTTATTACGACAGCATCTAACTTGTTTAAAGGCTGCGCAGGAAATCTGTGATGCAAAAGTGGAAGGGGCGGTGCTCGGTTCTCAAAGCGTTGTGTTTACTCCTGGTAAGGTGAGGCCGGGAAAATATCACATTGCTGTGGGTTCTGCTGGAAGTACTACGCTGGTATTTCAAACGGTGTATTTGCCATTGTTACTGACTGGTGGTGACAGTGAATTATTGCTTGAAGGAGGGACGCATAACGGTATGGCTCCGAGCTTTGACTTTATTCAGAACTCCTTTTTTCCCGAGTTAAGCAAGATGGGCGTTTGTATGGAAGCAATATTGGATCGCTACGGGTTTTACCCTGCAGGTGGTGGTGCTTGGAAGGCGCGCATTACGCCTGTTGGTAGGATTGCTAAATACAAAAATGAAGTGCGTGGTGACCTTTTGTCTGTAAGTGCGGTCGCAACTTCGGCTCAAATTCCTCAGCATGTGGTGGATAGAGAGCTGCGGAGTGTTGCTAATCGCTTTTCATTGCAGACTGAGAGTTTGCATAAACGGTTAGTAAAGTCTGTTGGCCCTGGAAATATTCTCTCTTTACGTGCTGAATATGAAAATATGACAGAAGTGGTTGAAGTGATCGGCGAGCGAGGTGTTTCAGCAGAAAAAGTAGCGGACAAGGCAATATCGGAAATGGATCGCTACTTAAACTCAAATGCAGTGGTAGGTGAGCATTTGGCGGATCAATTGCTATTACCAATAGTGTTAGGTGGTGGAGGCAGCTTTACTACGCTTGAGCCCAGTCTGCATCTAAAAACTAATGCTTCTGTTATTCAAGCGTTTATTCGTTGTCAGATTTCCATTACTAAGCGCGATGAAAAGATTTGGCAGGTGAGTGTCTCTCACTAAGCTTGCCAATATCCAAGGCGGTTACATAACTATTTTCCTGAGTAGTTGTTCGTAATCGCTTTGTTTTCCTTGTCTCTTTCTCTCTGAAAAACTCTCGGATACCTGCTCGTAGGTTTCTAAGCTGTATTGCCAAAGGTTTTTGGGGATTGCAAAGGCATCTTTCTCTTTTTGCTTGGCTTTATCTTGAAGTACGATTTTCAGTTCGTTTTTGAGGTTTGTGTCAAGGTAAGTCTTTGTCAAAACTTCAAAAAGAACAGGAGGAGCAGTATTTCTGTCTGCTATCCAGTTTGCGCACAATAAAGCGCGTAAACCATACAAATAGGCTTTTGCGTTAAATTGGGTCTGAGGTTCAAGAAATTTCCTTTTGGTTAGGGAGATATAGTGGTAAAACGCCGGTGCGGCGTTGAATTCTTTAGCTGCAAAATCTCTCAATAATGAGTGCTTTTCTTGATTGCTGAAATACACGATGGGGGAGTTTAGCCATTCGTGTACAGTCGCGTTTCCTTTGTATAGGAGGCTTAGTGTTTTTCCAATATCCCAGCCTGCAATATCCAGGTCGTCAGTAATGGGGATTTCGATATTGTCTTTTTTCTCAAAAGGGCTGATGTACCACTCGTGCTCATGGTGATAAATAATCCGGACGTCATAGTCGCTGTCTAGCGAAGGAAAACCCCAGGCTCTGCTGCCGCTTTCCACCGCGTGAAGAATGGTAATGCCTTTCTCTCGCTCCAGGTTTTGAAGATGGTTTTCAATTTCCTGTAGTTTATCTTTTTTTATTTCCATTTTTTTATCTTTTATAGAGATAGTGAGCTAACTATCTTCTTGATTTCATTAAGTGCTTTGGTGTTTTTATCCTGAGAGGATATGCAATTCTCTAGTGTGCCGTAATGCTGTTCAAGGCAGTGTAATAGTAGATCTTTTATTGCGTTGTGGTCAGCTTTGATTGGTAGGGTGCTATTGGTGTATAGAGTTTCCAAAGATTTCTCTTTTTCGTAAAAATAGGTTTCAATCTGATGTTGGTTCCATTCTCCTCTTCGTATGGCCTTTAGTTGTTCGCTGTTCTTGTCTAGCTCCAAATCGCCTTCAGCCATAATTTGCTCAATTTCGTTGAGCAGGCGTACCACGTGATAGGCAAACTTTACATCATAGCCGTACTTTTCAATGAGCTTGACTCTATTTCCTTCGGGCTGCTTAGTTTTCATCTTATGCATCTGAGCATAAGCGTAGCCTTTGAAGGTTGGCCAGCAACCTTTATGCAAAAACAGGTGGCGGTTTTCTCTAATAAGCTCACCCAGTGCGGTGCTGTATATCACGCAGCGGCGCGGAACAAAGAGGGTGTCAATGATATTGGGGTTGCAATCCGCAAGCAGTCGAAAGTACTTAATGATGGAGTATATGGTGAGGTCGTATTCACGCCCTTTTCCAGCATTGCCAGATGCGTCTTGAATTTTATGTTGTTGAAATTGGTTGAAGGGCTTTAGCTCTTGATCAAACCCGTGGATATAGCCTTGCAGATGCGGAAACACCGTATCTCTTGGTGGGATAGCAAAGCCATAAATGTCCATATCTGAATTATCGTTAGATACTCCATAGGCGATTGACCCCATGATGACTTCGTACTGAACTCCGGTATCCAGGAAGTGGGGTGGGTTAATTAGCAGGTTTTGTTTTTTTAAGTGTCGAGTTTTGCTTGCCATGGGTCTGTGGTGATTCTAAGTGTGGATAGGCCTTAGTTTAAAAGCTTAAGTGTTAAATCTCCATAAGTTTGGATATATGATGCATGGTTTTATAAAGTATCTATAGAGATAGATGGCTATCTATAAGGATATAAATTTACTGTAATGATGCTCTTAAATGAATAGGTGAAATTTTGGTGCGTCAAAATAAAATCTATAAAAATCAATAGGTTAAAAATTCTTTTATTGTTTTTATCTTTTTTGGCACGGTGCTTGTAGTGTACCTGGTAACTATTTATGAGATTGAAGGAATAGAGAAATGGCTAATAAAAATTTGTTCTCTAAAATTCGAGGTATTAAAGCTGATTCGGTAAACGAAGCCGGTGGAAAAGCATATGCTCTTTCTAATAAAGAGGCTTTGGCTCAATACGTCGTAACAGGGTGTTTAAATGGTACTTTTTATGCGACTGATGAAAAACAGCTGCAAACAGTTATCGATTTGGCTAATAAGGTTGACGCAAGGTTTTTATCTCAGCTTGCGATATATGCACGTAATCATGCGTATATGAAAGATAGTCCCGCATTGTTGCTGGCGGTGTTAAGCATGAAGGATACCGAATTATTTAAGCGGACTTTTTTTCAGGTTATTGATAACGGGAAGATGTTAAGAAATTTTGTTCAGATTATGCGTTCTGGCGTTGTGGGAAGAAAATCATTAGGTTCAGCACCTAAGAAGATGGTGGCGGCCTGGCTAAGAAATAAAAAATCGGAGCAGTTGTTGAATGCTTCAGTGGGAAAATCTCCATCTTTATCTGATGTAATTAAGATGGTTCATCCTGCGCCAGTAGATTTGGAGCAAGAGGCGCTGTTTGCTTACATCGTTAATAAGGAATATAAGTTCGAAAATCTACCTAGGTGCGTAAAAGAGTTCGAGAGGTTTAAATCTGGAGTGGCGTCAAAAGTCCCAAATGTAGATTTTCGTTTATTAAGCGGTTTGGAACTGGATGCAGATACCTGGAAAAGCATTGCTGAAAACGGTGGTTGGCAGATGACACGTATGAACCTGAATACGTTTAATCGACAGGGATGTTTTGATGATAAAAAGCTAACGATTAAAATGGCTAATCGTTTACGAAATAAAGCATTAATTGAAAAATCTAAGGTATTTCCCTATCAGCTAATGTCCGCATTTAACGCTGCGGTAGATGTGCCAAAAGTTATTCGAGATGCTTTGCAAGATGCTATGGAGCATGCTTTGAGTAACGTGCCTGTACTGAAGGGAAAGACTTACGTACTCATTGATGTTTCCGGTTCGATGCAATCTCCTGTGACGGGGTATCGCCCTGGGGCTACATCGACGGTTCGTTGTATTGATGTCGCCGCCTTGTTTGCCGCGGCATTGTTAAAAACGGGTCAAGATGTAGAAATTATCCCCTTTGATACCCAAGTTCATAGAGCTAGATTGAATGATCGTGATAGTGTTTTTACGGTCGCACATAATTTAGCAAAATACGGTGGTGGAGGTACTGCTTGCGGTTTGCCTCTCGAAGAACTAAATATGTGTCGAGCCAAAGCTGACACAGTAATTTATTTTTCCGATAATGAATCGTGGGCTGATCGAGGCTACTTTGGCGGCAGAACAAAAATATCTAAGGAATGGGCGGTGTTTAAAAAGCGAAACCCAAATGCAAAATTGGTTTTGACTGACTTGCAACCATACGGAACATCTCAGGCGAAATCCAGCCATGATGTGCTTAATATAGGTGGTTTTTCTGACCAAGTGTTTAATGTTATTGCGCAATTTGTTGACGGTGGTGGAATCCCTAATTATTGGGAAAAGGTAATTTCCGACCAGGTTCAAAGTGCTTAGGTTTTGAGGCGAATGCTGATGGAACTACATTTATGGGAAATATGTTTCATCAATTTTTTGTCGCCTCTCTTTTTGTGTTGACTTTTCTTGCACAGGTAAGAAATGCTTGTGGGACTACATCCAGGTTCGGAGGAGTGGGTTCGACTCCCACCGCTTACCCTTCAGTGGGGGCGTGGCTCATTGGTAGAGTACCGAAAAATGTCTCTCAATAACTTGTTTTTGTCATTGTAAGAAGAGTCAACCAAATCTAAGGTTTTCAAAAGAATGCCTGTGGGACTACATCGACTTTTAATCGGGTGGTCGCGGGTTCGAATCCCGCCGCTTCTAACAGTGGAAGCGTAGCTCAGTGGTAGAGCACCAAGGCGTCTCACACCCTCTTGTCTTTTGAAAATCTTTTTTATCGTTTTGGATTAAAGGAAGTACTGTTATGGAATACAAAAACAGTGAAGAGAAAAGAATAGCAAAAGATACTTTTGTATCAAAAGGCCGGGAAAAGCAGCTAATTAGTCAGTCGAAAGACTCAAATGGTTATATCAGAGAAGCGGCTGTTAAGGCGCTATCTTGCTTCCCGTCTGAAGATACGGTAGAGGCACTAATTATAAGAACAAATGATTGGGTGCCTATAATCAGGAGCAGAGCAAAAGAAATCCTGACAGACATGTTGTCTGAGTCGTCGGCTATATACTATGCAAAAAAATTAAATCGTTTTTATCATTTGCGCCAGTGCGGAAGAAGTGAGCATTCTAGCTTTGTTAGAGAAATAGAAAAACAGCTTTGTCTATTTCCTGATGCACTTAAGGAAGCCCTTAGGAAAAGCTCTGCTGAGTCAGCATTATATTCAGCGAAGCTGTTGGCTAGAGCAGAGCATTTTTCTAAAAAAGCACTTTTCGACCTTTGCCTGGCTAGTCGTTATGTCCGTGTTCGGCAGTTTGGTCTTTCAAGCCTTGAACAGGTGTCAGAAGTAGATGGTCATATTCTAGGTAAGGTCTCGATATTAGATAAGTCAGCAAGAGTACGAAGTGAAGCATTCCGTCAGTTGGTGCGCCTTGCTGAAAATGAGTCTCTTCAGGTAGCGAAAGAGCTGATGTTTGACTCGCACACTGGTGTGCGTTCGGCGGCCGTTTTTCAATTGAAGAAAAGTGGTTTTGATTGTGTTGATGTTTATCTAAAGCAATTAAATACAGAAATGCCTCGTAAACAAAAAATTGCGATATGGGGTTTAATGGAATTGTTCTCGAAGGCTAGCTTAAGTGAAGTGTTGCCTAAGCTAGACTCAGAATATCCAAGCGTGCGCTTGCAAGCCCTAAGAGCGTGTTATGTTTTTGCTGAAGAGACTGATTTAGTTAGTATCTTGAAGAGAATGATGATGGACGACTCACCAAAGATAGTTAAGGAATGTGCCAGGATGCTGGAAAAGAGCAATCTGGTTATATCTTTGGAAGAGTTTGAAACTATTCTTCTTGGTCAGAAGTCGGTTGGTGTTTATCCTGCCTTGCTTAGAACGACTCATAAAATGAATAAATGGAAACAATTGCTATTCTTAAGCAAACTCTCGAAGGCGGCGAATAAAGAACTGGCTTGCTCCATTGAAAAGGTATTGATGCTTTGGGTAGAGAAAATGGCGAACTTTTTTGTTGATCCTTCTACGGTGCAGATCGAACAAATAAATAGTCTGGGCAAGTGTGAAAAGAAGTTATGGTCAACTTCTGTCAAACATGTAATAAAATATCGATTCTCGTTAATCTAAAGTGTAAGCCGCGTATAGCGTCTATGCGCGGCTTCATTGGTTTGGTTGGATATGAGTTCACAATTATTCACTTAATAAAGCTTGAATTATATAAAACGCACACGTACCATAGCGCGCTTCAAATCCACGTTCAATTCTATAGGAGGTTCATTTGTTTACTAATTTGTTATGTTTTAAAAAATGGGCTTCCCAGTCTACTTACTGCTAACCTTATTGGTTTGTCGTTAACCTGCACCTTTAATTTAGGTGTCAGGTTTATCTTGATTTTGTAAGCCCTTATAAATTAACGCGTATTCTCCCTGCTGTGTTAGCGGCTAGGGCTGGTATCGCTTTGCGTTAGGAGCGTTTAGGAAACTAAATGTAAGGGCATGTAATCACTGTGTTTTATACCTTTTAAAGAACAAGAGAAACATCAATTAGGATTCATCCATTCTACTGAAGTTATTTATTCAGAGCTTCTTGTCGCCTGTTGAAATCGTATTGGGGACATTGGAATGGAGGAAAAGTGAATACGGAGTATAGGATTATGAAAAGGTTTAAATACCCAAGAACACCGCATTTACCCTGGTCACCAGGATGGACGCATGACGATATCCGAGCATCTTCCGCTGGTGTATTTGGCGGAAAAGAGGTAGTTGTTACTGAGAAATTGGATGGTGAAAACACCACCATGTATTGTGATCATATTCATGCACGGTCTATTGATAGCAGGAACCACTCATCAAGAAACTGGGTAAAACGATTACATGCACAAATTCAGTATCAAATACCTGAAGGTTGGCGATTATGCGGTGAGAATGTTTATGCAAAGCATTCAATACACTATGACAGTTTAAGTACATATTTTTACGTGTTCTCGATTTGGGACAGCAATAACACTTGTCTAAGCTGGAGCGAAACGATGGAATGGTGTGACTTGCTTGGTTTAGTCACGCCAAAAGTATTCTATAAGGGAGTATGGGATGAAGACTTGGTGAAATCCATTCAGGTTGATACCAATGAGTGTGAAGGTTATGTAGTTCGATTGGTTGATGCTTTTCCTTACAGGGAGTTTGGGAGCAGTGTTGCAAAGTGGGTGAGAACAAACCACGTGAAAACAGATCAGCATTGGATGCATGGTGATGTTGTACCCAACAAGCTAGCTGGCTCTCACGAGAGTTGTGTGAATAGCAATGAGGATACGTATGAGGAGAGTGACAATGAATAACAAGTTGAACCTATGGTTATCAGAACTTAAAGGAAGCGCCTCTCCTCGTATTGATGAATGTGTACTAATGCTTAAAGGTATATTGCCAAGACTAAGCCAATTAAAAAACACAGAGCAAGACCCGGAGTGGCATGGTGAGGGCGATGTTCATGTTCATACAGGTATGGTGCTGGAAGCGCTTTATCAAATATTAAGTACTGCTTATTGCGATATTCACGGTGAGCGCAGGCAAGCCCTAATTCTCGCTGCGTTACTGCACGATATTGGTAAGCCTGTATGTACTAGGCGTGCGGAAGTTCGTGGAGTTGAGCGTGTGATTTCGCCAGGTCATGAAGATAATGGTCGTTCATACCTTGCCTATAAACTGTGTGCCTTAGAGCGTGAAGGACTTTCCCATGAAGTCATTTCAAGCATCCTTGGCTTGGTAGGTGAGCATCATATGCCGAAGCTTCTGGTTGTCAGAAATCGGCCAGAGGGCGCTTATTTGGCGCTTTCACGCAAGGCAGATTGTGAATTGCTGTACTACCTGGAAGTAGCAGATATGACGGGGCGAAACTGCCCGGACAAAAGCATTCAGCTGGATTATTTGGAACAGTTCAAGTTGTTTTGCCAGGAATACAATGTTTGGGGGAGTGACAGCGATGCGTATAAAGAATGGAGGCTTTTTCTTGAATCCGAGGTAACGAGTTTTGATGCGCTGACCTGCGATTTTATTTATGCCAAGGCCATTAAAGATAGGGAGGAAGGAGTAATTACAATGCCAGAAGAGGCTATTGCGAAATCCTTTGAATATCGTGATGACTACAGTCATTTGGTGGTTGTCTGTGCGCCTTCGGGAGCCGGAAAGTCAACTTGGATAAAAAACAGTTTGCCAGATTACAAAGTGGTTTCTCTTGATGATCTGAGAGAAGAGTTAGGCGGCAACAGGGCAAATCAAAAAATCCAGGGGCAGGTATTGCAGGAAGCCAAAAAGCGCCTGAAACAGCATCTATCTCAAGGTCACAAAGTTGTGTGGGATGCAACAAGCCTGAGGTTTGATTTTCGCAAGCAAGTGATCGATATCGGCTGTGCTTACCATGCAATGGTGACATTGGTTGTTTTTCAATTGCCAGAGCAGGCTGTTTACGAAGGGAATAAAAGCCGGGAACATGCTGTGCCAGACGAAGTGTTGGCTCGCCAACTGGAAACGGCACAATGGCCAACACCGAATGAGGCTCACAGGTTTATTGTTATTAATGAAGACTATGAAATTATAAAAACAGAGGGTGTTTTTACCAGTCGTAAAGCGCTCTTTTAGTTAGAGCGCTCTGGAGTATAGTGTTATGAATATTTTGACGGATATCGTTACATACCCAAAGACCCATCATATTGATGGGTCGAAATTTCGATTTTCTCATGGTCTAAAAAAGGGACTTGAGGAACTTAAACGCATTAAATTATTTGAAGGCAAGAAAGTTAAGTTGCTTATTGAAGAAAAAATGGATGGTTCGCAACTCGGTATATTTTTTAAGGGGCCAACTGAGCCAGTTTTCTATTCTAGGGGCTCAATTATTGAGGCGAGTGATGAATTTTCTTTGGCAAAGCAATGGGTGTACTCCAATATAGAAAAACTATGGGAGCTGTTAGGTCAGCGTTTTATTCTGTTTGGAGAATGGTTGTACCTAAAACACACTATTTTCTACGACGCGCTACCTGCGTATTTTATGGAATATGATGTTTATGATCGACGAGTAGAGCAGTTTTTATCTACTGAAGCTCGTCAATCTCTATTCAGGGGGCATGATTATATTCATTCGGTTCGAGTTATCGCACACCAAGTGTTTGATAATGCTTCAGAGCTTGAAGCTTTGGTTGGTGCTTCTGCCTTTATATCTTCTGAATCGCTAGCTAGATTGAAAGCTAATGTAGAAGGAGTGGCAAGCGTTGATTCCGGAAGAGTGCTGGAAGAAACCGACCTAACAGGTTTAATGGAGGGGTTGTATATTAAAGTAGAAAAGGATAGCTATGTTCAGGAACGGTATAAATATATTCGTTATGAGTTCTTGAGTAAGATTTTGAGTTCAAATACGCATTGGCGTGCGCGAGTTCAAGTAACCAATGCAGTGAAGAATCTATGACTACTATTCTATTGTATACTTTGCTTTGCATAACATTTCGATGTAATAAAAAGGGCGTATAAGCCCTTTTTACGAGTTCTCTATTGGTAAGCTGAAGACGTTACCTAGATAGCGTTATCTATTACATCTAAACAAGCATCTAGAGCAAGCTTCTGTCTAGCCTGACCTTGGCCAAAAACTTCAATAACGGTGCTCGATTTCTCCTTAGATAATACTTCTTTTAAGCGGTTATAAAATTGATGGCTTTCCTTTGGTAAATATCGGATGCCGTCTTTAACCCAAGGAATATCAGGGTGGCAGAGTAAGTATAGGTCGTAGTTTGTTTCTTGGCAGAGTTTTACTAGCATGTTTGATGTTTTATTAAATAAAAACTCACCCCATACTTGGGAGGCTTTGACACCAGTATCAATTATATGAAACGGAGAGGGACTGGTATCGTGGCATTGTTCACTAACATTTTGTCCCAGTGCAATACGCTCAATATCTGAATGCTCTAAAGCGGTATTTCTGCTTTCTAAATAGGTGCGGGCATATTCAGAAGTGAGTTGGGCGCTACTGGGTTGCTTTTGATTAAGTTGCTCCGTGAGCCATTGGCTAAGAGTGGATTTTCCTGTGCTCTCCGGCCCGCACACACATATTCGTTTCTGATAATACTGTTTTACTGGCAAGCTAAGATATTGCCAATGTTTGTATGGGTTTTGTCTAATTTGAGTTCCAGATGTAGGGTAGCGCTCTCGATTCGGGTCAACAGGAATAAACTCAGCATCGAGGCATTTTGCGAGGGGGTTACCGTATGCCTCAGAGGCAAACACATAATCTAAAGGTTCAGATATTATTCTTTTTAAGCTGGATTCCCAAATAGCCCAGAACTCTGGAGTTTCACTTGGATCTTGGGGGTTTTGATCTTTTAGCTGTAGTATTTCAGCTTTGGGAAATAGCGACGTTAACCAGCTCGCCCGGAGAGCAACAGGTAACGTCTCCCTGGGCATTTCTTCAACTACTATGGTTAGCTGGTCGACATACCTGTAAGCAAATTCGATCAAATATTGATGACCCAGGTGGGGTGGATAAAACTTCCCTAGAACTAAACCATGAGATGATCCTGGTGTTTTTAGTTTTCTATTCATATTGTTTCTAAATACTGCACCAAATTGGTTGTTGTTACTGATGGGATGCCAATAGCCAATTTTCTTGCCCAAAGCTGTGCTTCAGAAGTATCTATTAGGGTGTTTGTCATTTTAAAAATGCGAAATGGACTATTGGGTGATTCATTCCAAATAGGTCGACTCTGCTCTTTTTGAGTTTTCCAGAGTAAATCACAAGCTCTTTTTACTTTTTTTGCCGTTACCGGAGTGGGATGACAAATATGGTAAATCCCCGACTCCATGTGGTTGCTAACACCGAACATCATTTCTGCTGCGTACTTGAGCGGTGTAAAATCCAAGCTGAAGTAATCTGGTACGGAGGATAAATCAGGAAGCTTTTTTAATTGAGTTTCAATCCAGTCAATGCTTGTTGAAGGCCTAGTATTCTCTGTCTGTGATATGAGTAGGCCAAAGCGGAAAATATTTGCGTAAGGCACTTGCTGAACAAGCTGTTCAGCTAACCATTTGCTCTGGCAGTAGCCTCCGGTATAGATGCCAGTTTTTAGTTGGTTGCTCTCATCCACATTTTTTGTTCGCCAGTCAGAATCAACGACTAAAGCTAGCGTAGAGGCATAGTGAACTCGCTTTTTTTGCCCTTGCTCTAAAAGTTGAAGTAAATGGAATGTACCACAAACATTTGTTTCTTCTAACTCATGACATTTTTTTATTAAGCTGGTATCCGCCGCACAGTGGTATATATCGCTCACGTTACTACATAGCTCTTTCCATTGTATTGGGGTAAGACCAAGTTTGGGTTGTCGAATGTCGCCATCGAGACAAGTTAGGTTGTCAGTATCCAGGGGGAACTCTAAACCCTCATTTAATCGCGCTGATCCCCCGCGTACCAGGCAATAAGTTCTCCTTCCTGTTGAGGTAATGTGTTTTAAAAGCTCTTTACCTAGTTTGCCATTTGCACCTGTAATAAAGATAGCATCTTGGGTGGCGCTTTCTTCCAGATTGCAGTGTAATGGATACTGTTTAAGTATTTTTTTTAGAGTCGGTGCGTCCAACTCCTCCACAGCGGAACCAGAGTCAATTTCGGTGAGAAGCTGTTCAAAGGGCTTTTCTTGTTGAAGTGTTTCTGGTGTGAAGTAAAGTCCTTGACTGCGAAGGCTGACAATAATTTCAAGCCATTGAATGGAATCTGGTGACTTGTCATGCAAACAGTGAGAGTAGGTAAATTCTGGCCAGCTAAGAATGTTTCGAATGGATGCTAATATCGTATGCTCGTGATTTTCAGAACCATTTTTCGAAGTATTAATTTGCTGGTGATGAAGGCGTTTTATGGCTACTGTATCTGGTTTATTGTGGGTATTCCTTGGAAGTGAATCAAGTATTAGCCAAATGGATGGTATCATCCAGTGTGGGAATAAACCTTTTAGCAAGGTAGTCATTTCCTCTTGCGTAAGTGAACCGCAAGTAGCTGCACAAATGCTGCCATTCATCTGATAGACATAGCATTCTGATATGCCCGTGTGTGCCGAAAGAACTTGCTCAACTTCTTCTGGGCAGACTAGTTTTCCTCTGAACTTAAATTGGCGATCAATACGGCCAATAAACTGGTAACCATATTCCAGTTTTCGCACTAAATCGCCGGTAAAGTAGGCTGGTGCGCTCTCATAATATTGAAAACGTTGTTGATTCCCGCTGGAGTTTATGTGGCCTTTTGCTACGCCCTTGCCATAAATAATAAGCTCTCCGATGTTGTTATCGATTTTTTTTGAATCGCTTTTCTTTAATGCATAATGAAGATGTGCTAAAGGTTTGCCTATGAGACCTGGAGTATTATCGGAGGCATTGAAATGAAACATGCTAGAGCAAATGGTGGTTTCAGTGGGGCCGTAGGCAATAATTACGCGTTTGAACTTCGCCCATGACTTTAACGCCAATAGGTCTGAAACCTCACCACCCACTAGAATGCAATTTAGACAATCCGGCGAGTCTTTGGGATTGAGTAAAGGAAGTAAGGGGGAGGGTAGGTCAATATAGTTAATACCTTGTTCGTTTACTATTCTAAAGATGTTTTCAGCTTGAAACGGCTCTTTTGCATAAAGCTCTGCCCCGGCTAAAAGCGAAACCCATACATCGGCAATCGATGCGTCAAAGCTAATGTGGTGCAGCCACAAACTCTTGGCTTGGGGTTCCAGCTTTACGGTGTGGATTTGTGCGGTTATGACATGCAATAGCCCAGAGAACGTAATTTCTACTCCTTTAGGTGAGCCACTGGAGCCAGAGGTGAATATTACATAGGCTGTTTGATTGGCTTCGCACAGGTTGAAGTAGGGGAAATAGTGAATTTCTTCGAAGACCGTTATTGGAGGTACTTGGGTTGCTTCCGCTTCTTTAATTACTTGGTGAGTGAAAATAAACTTACAGTTCGCGATAGCGAGCGTTTGTTTTTTCCGTTGCAGTGGCCAGTCTGGGGGTAGTGGTAAAAATACAGCACCCAGTAACCAGCATGCTATTTGAGCGATAACAAACTCATTAGACTTTTCCAGATGCAGTGCAACGATATCGCCAGGTTTTATACCAGCATTTTGCATTTGAATTGCGTTAGTGTGGGCTAGTTGCCATATCTCTGCATAGCTCAGTTTTGTATTATTAATATGTAACGCTGTGGCATTGGGTTGCCGCAGTACTTGCTGGTATAAGTGGGATATCATAGGCGAATATAGTCTTTTACTGCACAGCCCCGAGAGCGGTTGTCTGCATTTGGCGCACCTATGCCTTGTTGATGATCTCCGAGATGAACGAAACGGTAATCCACACTAAAACGAGTGAGGTCATTAGTTTGTTCTCGGGTTTTATGGAAATGTGCTCCAGAGAACAGCAGCTGCTCCCCGGTTTTTGCACCAAACTTAACTATCTCTTTAATTGGCACTGTTTCTGTGGCTTCTGGGTAGACTGCAGTTAACCCCGTGCTCTTTTTCTGCCATCCAATTTTTCTATCGCTACCATTCTCCCGCCATTGGTCAAAATCAAATACCTCGGAGTTATTGGGTACAGATTCTTTGTACCATTCTGGGTAGATTTCAAAAGTTTGTTCTTCCGTTTGATCATGGAGAGGAATCCAGCCAACAATTAGGCTTTGTCCGTGACTGTACCATGTGTCCCTATGGGGGTAATACACTGCTTTGGCTCTGGGGTTTAAGTGGCCATTGTGACGAATAGCTCTTAGCCGCAAGGGTTCATATGCGATTTCTCCTTCAGAATAACCCAGTTCTACTAATACATCAGTAAGAAGTAGGCGGTACTTTTTACCTTCATAAAGGTTTTTTCGAATCGTTTTCATGGCTTGGAAAAAATCGTCTTCATCCAGTTTTTTGTGCACTTGGGTCAGGTTGTCAAGGGCAAATATTTCTTGTAAAAAACTGTTCACTTCACGCACCAGGTTGATTGTTTTTGGGCTTGGGGAGAGTTTGTATAACTTACCTTGATAGAGTTGATCCCGCCATGTTTTGGGATCGTTTGGTAGTGATGAAATCATGGCTTTTCTCCCATAACAATACAGCGTGGACTGTCGAGATTAAGTGGGGCGCCACTTAGGTCGCCAAATAGCTGAATGTTTATAAATCCCACTTTGGAGAGTAGCGTGATCAATTGAGCTGGTGAGTATAATTTTACTTCGCTTTGACGTGTAATAGGTGCTTGTCCTTCAATTGAGTAATTCCAATCTTTCAGGAGTACGTCTCTTTTAAAGTCAATCGAGCTTATTCGCTCTAATGTTATTGTCTTACCATTTTTGATGATGGAATTTACCATGCTTGGTTGAAAGTGCCGGTGTAGTCCTGGTACGTTCATAAAGTCAATAACAAAACGCCCTCCTGGTTTTAAGCTCGTATACGCTCGTTGTAGCATTCTACTATTGGTAGCATCATCTTCAGCATAGCCAAAGCTTGTCCACCAGTTTATAGCAATATCTACGGGTATTTCGGTAGAGAACTGCATGGCGTCTGCACAAAATAGATCTGCTTTTACTTCGTGCTTCTTTAGCTTTTTTTCTGCTAGTACAATGTACTCTGGTATTAGGTCTACACCTATGACATTGTGTTTTTTTGCGAGTAAGGCTGTTAGGCGACCGGTACCGCAGCACTGGTCAAACACGCTATCTCCCGCTTTCATTTTTGCGTAATTCTCTAAAAATAGTAGCGTGTTTTCCGCGTCTTCCGTAGACGCATTCTCCATTAGGATGTCTGCAAGATTTTGGTCGTAAAGTGTTTTCCACCAGGGGGGCTCTATATATGATGTCATGAGATAATATGGATTAGTCTATGTGGTTTAGCGAAAAATGTTTATTGAGAGCACTAAAAGATAAGAGCGTCATTAGTACTGGATCCATAGTCTTTTGGACTTCAGGGGTGGCGTGTCTCCATTGTTGCAACCATTGCTGAGTTTTTTCTGGGCAGAATACAGGGTTGTACCGGAATGTTTGCGTGGAAAGTTGGTCAAAAATCTTTTCCATTAAGTTGGTTGAAATTCCTCCCGATATCGGAGGTGCAATAAACGGGTGCTTCTCTCTATTGACAATATTATGTGGCAACTTGTTCTTTAAACACTCTCTAAGTGCTTTTTTTGTCGTTTTTCTATCTAGCTTCTGTTGAGTGTCTAGCTTGATGCCTAGCTCAAATACCGTATGGTCTAGGAAAGGGAGCCTGCCTTCTATAGAAAATGCCATTTCCATCCCGTCGCCTAACGTTTTTAATATGTAATTGCTTAACACCATTTCTGTCCATAGCTTATTTGATTTTTGAACGGGAGTGAGTAAAGGAGAGCTTGTCGGACTGTCTAGCTTGTTGAGTAATTCTTGCTTGGCTTTTGCCTGTTGAAACAGTTGGTTAAACTCTTCTTTGAATAAAGGTGGAAATTGTTGACAGAATTGAAACTTGGCAGCTAAAAAACTGGGAATAAACACAGAATCATTTTTTTTGTTAGTGCTCAGCATAAGTCCTTTCTGCAGCTGATGTACTTGACCGATATGTGTTAGCGCTTGTTGTTGTGCCTCGCCTGTAAGTTCTGAGTTTGCATAATCCTGTAATAAATGTGCGTACCCCATAAAGGCTTCGTCTGCACCTTCTCCTGATAAAATAACTTGGTGGCCATTTTTAGCGATAGCTTTATTTAGCAAGAATTTACCAACATATTGTCCGTTGCTCGCTAGTCCTTCACAAAAGTACGCGGCTTTATCAATATGCTCAATAAGATCACTGCGGGATACATTAACTTTATGATGAGTATATCCCATTGCGCTTGTATAGCTCTTTGCCTGAGGATATTCATCAAATCTACTTTCATCAAAAGAAACGCTGTAGCAAACTGCTGGTCTGTTCAAATACTTGGAGGCTAAGGCAACCGTAGCACTGGAATCCAGGCCACCGCTTAAACTAAATACACACTGTTTGTTTTGGGAAAGGCGAATACGAATAGCTTCATTCAGGCACTCTAGAATTTCGTCCGGAGTAACAATAGGTGATTGACCTGATTGGGAGAAGGTCATCTCCCAATAGCGAGTGACTCTAGCCGTTCCGTTACTTAGCTTTAGCATATGAGCCGGAGGAAGCTGCTGTAGGCCACCAAATAGACTTTCAGCCGGGGATAGGTATTGATAGCTTAAGCATTGAGCAAGCCCTGGTAAGCTCCAGCTTGCATTAAACCCGGCAGCAAATAGACTTTTTGCTTCTGAGCCAAAATACCAGCGACCTTTTTGTTGGCCGTAGACTAAAGGCTTTATTCCGAATCGGTCACGCACAACCAGCAGTTCTTGCTTAAGTGTGTCCCACAGTAGGATAACAAACTCACCCCTTAAATGTAGAACAAAGTCTTCACCGTATTTCAGGTAGAGTGCTAGCGCGATTTCACTGTCGCTTTGTGTTTGAAAAGTGTAACCCTGTTGCAATAGTTGTTGATGGAGTTCTCTATGTGGATAGAGCTCTCCGTTCACTGCAATGGTGTATCGACCACACACACTGGTAATAGGTTGTTTATCACCTTCGGCGCTCTCAATGGCTAAACGGCTGTGACAAAGTAATGCACCAGGCTCCGCATAGTAGTGTTCATCGTCCGGTCCACGGTGTTGCATACTATGGAAAATAGACGGCAAAATACTTAGGTCAATAGGCCTGTTTTGATCAATAAGCGCAACTAATCCGCACATAGGTTAAGGAATGCTTTTTTGTTGTCATCCGCAGAAAATGCACACTTAAACTGTGCCAGCGGGTAATGGTTGCCAATAAATTGAGTCATGTCTTCCTGATACGCCTGAATGAAATCCAGAGCTTGGGAAAAGGGGGCGTAGTTAACACCTCTTATGGTTATTCTTTTCTGTACCACAGTGGAATAAGGAATACTCAATTTAGAGGGTGCTCTACTTTTGACAATAATCTGGCCTCCGGTTTTTAAACTTTCAACTGGAAGAGACTCTGTGGGCGATATAACAATTAGGAAGTCAATATTTTCTGTTTCTGATTGTTCCAGTATTTGAATACCTTGGGTAGATAGAATAAATGCACAAAGCTTTGCGATTCTTCCGTGCCCTAGAACTACAACTTTGTCTTTTGGTCGGATATTACAGTTCAAAATCGACAGCATGGCTGCAACAGGTTCTGCATAGGCTGCTATGGAAGGCGCCAAGTTTGCTGGCACGCGGTAGCATTGATTGCGATGAACCTTGCAATACTTTGCAAATGCACCGGGCTGGCTAACCCCTAATAGTTGAGTGTTACCACAAAGGTGCGGGAGTTGTTTATGACAGTCACTACATGTACCACAGGGAATGATTGGGTTGACTGCGACAGTCTCGTTGATAGTTAGGGGGCAATTTGCTCCTTTTGCTACAACACGGCCGCTAAATTCATGACCAAATGCTTGTCCTGCTACATTGGGAAGTTTGCCTTGGGCTACGAGTAGATCTGTGAGGCAGATACCTGCCAACTCAACCTGAACGATGACTTCATCCGGGTGTTCAATTTGTGGAGTTGGAATTTGGGTCAGCTCAGGGCCGTGTTTTTTTACGATTAACCCTGGCATTGTTTTGTCTAACTTCATTTTAACTCTATAAAGAATCAGTTTTTGTTGAACTTTAACTAATATTGTGGTGGTGCACTAATTGGCATAGTTTAAATAATCATAGTTCTTATCACAGCTTTAGAAAGCATGAGAGCTAACTTTTGAGAGTAACCAGTATCCAGCTGTAACCAAAGAAGCAGTATTAAATTCGTTATTTGTTACTTTGTTCAAGAAATCCTGAGTTCCCATTTTTACAACGCGAATATCTTCATTTTCTGAGTCCAATCCGTGCACGCCTTCAATTGTCGAGGCATCCACATGTGCGTAATAAATCGTTGTGGTTTCTGTACTTCCTCCAGCAGAATTGAAATAGCTGGTAATCAGTTCAAGGTTTTCTATTTGAGCGCCACATTCTTCTTCTGCTTCACGAATGGCAACGTCTTCCGGTAACTCTCCTGGCTCAACTATGCCTGCTACCAACTCTATCAGCCATGGGTTTTCCGAATGAATGGCACCAATACGGAACTGCTCTATAAGGACTATTTGGTCTAGCTGCGGATCATGAAGCAGTACAGCAACGGCATGCCCGCGTTCGAGTACTTCTCGGGTATATGCTTGTGATAAGCCTCCTTGAAAGAGGCTGTGTTGGATTGTGTGACTAATGAGTTTAAAGAACCCGTTATACGTCGTGTTGCTTTCCAGTATTGTGAATTTTTTATCCATTACTAGGTGCTACTCCTTTAATTATCCCAGGGAAAATATATGCGCCACCACGGTTTATTTTTCTATATAAAGGGGAGGGGCGATTTCTTCCCGCTTCTCTTTCGCCGGTATCTTCGAAAATTCCAGCGGAATCCATGCGTTTGGCAAAACTTTGTCGGGTAATGCTTATGCCAAGTATTTTCTCATAGGCTTCTTTGAGCATTGGGTAGGTAAAAGTCTCCGGCATAAAGTTAACGGGTAAATCAGTGTAGAGTGATTTGTCTCTTAATCTATTGAAGGCATCTTTAATTATCTGTTCATGCCAAAAGGCCATCTCGCATTTTGTGCCAACATCAGAAATGGGTTTCCAGCGAATAATTTCACTGCCTTCCATATTGTTAATATCAAACTCACCTTCGTGCGCTAATGCTAAATACGCAGTGGTTACAGACCATCCTCTCGGGTCCATGGAGTCAGAGCCGTAAGTGGAAAGTTGCTCAAAGAAAATATTCTCGATACCTGTTTTTCTTTTTAACTTAGCCAATAGGGCGGAGTCCAGGTCTGGGCAGTTGTCTTTATCTACTCGACCTCCGGGCAATGCCCACAAACCTTTTTCAGGTTCGGAGCTTCGCTTAACTAGAAGGACACAGAGCTCACCTTTGTGAAAAGTAAAAATTACGGGGTCGACGCTATATAAAACCCAATCAATCTTATTCATTGCTTTTATATTTGCTCTATATATGTATTGGTTAGTTGAGTAATCACAAACTCACAACATTCTTCATTACTGGGGGCGCTTCCTTTGTCCAACTTTTCCCTGATCATCGTGCTTCGTACTTTAATGCGTTCTTCAGCTGCCCAAATATTCCACCTGGTTAGAATTTCATCTGCGTTATAAAACCGTTTCCATGTGCTGGGGGAGGCATTATCTGGGCCGACTACGAAGGTAAGGTTTTGGGTGTTATATACCTTTTCCAGCTCACTGAGTACGTCAAAAGTATACACTGGTCTATCTTCTGGGTGAGTATCTGCGATGTCATGCTCAATACGTGAGACTAGAGTATTTTCATTCAACCCCATCTCGGCAACCATACCTTTAACCAATCCCACTCGAAACTCAAAGGGCATCATCTTCTTACCAAAAGCATGATTGTAGCTAGGGACGAGAACAAGCTTATCTGTATGTTCCAGTATTTGATGGATTACGTCTTCATGCCCTCTATGAGGCGGGTTAAAGGCTGAACCAAATACTGCAATTTGGTCTTTTTTCATAAAAATATCTCTTAAGGGGGTTTACATCGCAATGTATGGTTGCTATCTTAGCAATTAAAGGTTGCGAAGTAAAGAGAGAAATCGAGAGTAAGGAGAAGTAAACATGAAAGTGAACAAGGCCAAAACTGCCAGTTTTGATATTGATCCCCAGAATGGCTTTACCCCAGTGTGCCCAGACGAATTACCCGTTGAGGGCGGGCATCAAATCGCACCCTTCCTGAACGCGCAAGCAGAGTTTGCTCGAATTCGAGTGGTATCCCAGGATGCTCACACCCCACACTCTATATGGAAGACGGATGATGAAAACCCAAGTTTTAGTCCTGTTGATGGGCAGAACGTTGATATACGCTGGAATATGCACTGTGTGCCAGGTACCAAAGGCTTTGAGCTAATCGATGGACTTCCCAAGCCAACAGATTACGACTTTATTGTATATAAAGGGGTTGCCCCAGATATGCATCCTTACGGAGCGTGTTACCACGACCTTGGAGATACTCTGTCCACCGGCGTGATTGAATACCTTAAGCAGAATGAGATAGAGACAGTGATATGTGGTGGTTTGGCAACGGATTACTGCGTAAAGCTGACAGTGCTGCAACTGTTAAAGGCGGGGTTTGAGGTGGTGGTAAACCTTGAAGCTTGCCGGGGAATTGCAGAAGAAACAATTACTCAAGCGTTGAATGAAATGGCCACCCAGGGCGCGATACTTATTCAAAGTGCGACAGAACTTACAAATAATTAATTACAGGAAGCGGTTCAATGAGAGATGAAGGAAAGCCAATTTTTACGAGTTTACTGGATACCGACAAATACAAATTCAGTATGCAGCAAGTGAACTTTCACCAGTATCCAGGTGCAATGGCAAAGTACAGGTTCAAATGCCGTAACAAGGATATTGACCTTAGACCTTTGATTCCTGCTATTCGAGAGCAGTTGGCAATGGTTGCTGAACTTCGCTTTACAGACAGCGAGCTGCGTTACCTTAGCCAGGAACCTCATTTGACGTCGGATTACATTGATTTTCTAAGCGATTTCAGTGTAGATGCAAGCCAGATTTTTGTACGTGAAGCAAATGGTGGGATAGATATATTTGCCGAAGGGCCAATGTTGAAAACCAGCCCTTGGGAGTTGTATGTACTGCCAATTGTTAATGAACTTTGGTTCCGTCATTCTATACCAGAGCCTGATTATGATGAAGGGCGTCGTCGTCTAGCCAATAAAATTAAGTTCATAAAAGAGCAGGGTAAGCTTGAAGGGTTTAACTTTACTGATTTTGGAACGCGCCGACGATTCAGTAAAGAATGGCAGGCTGAAGTTCTGCGTACAATTCGCTTGGAGCTGCCCGAATATTTTGTTGGTACCTCTAACTATTATTTTGCCAGAGAGCATGGGCTAAAACCCATTGGCACTATGGCCCATGAATATTTACAAGCATGGCAAGCACTTGCTCACCCGCTAGATGCTCAAAAAGCAGCACTGAATGCCTGGGCACAAGAATTTAGGGGGAGTTTGGGAGATGCACTAACCGATGTGATTGGTATGGATAGCTTCTGCAATGTATTGGATTTGTATTTTGCCAAGCAATTTGATGGTTTCAGGCATGACTCTGGTGACCCCGCTATTTGGTGCAACAAACTGATTAATCGCTTAACGGAGCTAGGTTTAGACCCAAGAACTAAACGGGCTATTTGGAGCGATGGTTTGGACTTTGAGAAAATGGTTGAACTATATCGTCAATTTAACCCATGTATTCAAACAGGTTTTGGTATAGGAACAAACCTTACTAACGACCTCGGATATAAAGCACTGAATATTGTGATGAAAGTGGTGGAAGTGAACGGCAGACCTGTTGCCAAGCTTTCTGATAGCGCCGGTAAAACCATGTGTGAAAACCCGGATTATGTGGCCTGGTTAGCAGGAGCATATGGAAGGAAAGAGGAATTTGTGTAATGAAAATAGTAACAGCACAACTAAACTATACCATTGGTGATTTTCAGGGTAATACCGAAAAGATCTTGGATGTAATTAAGAATAAAGGGAATGATGCTGACCTTATCGTTTTCTCTGAGCTATGTGTAACCGGTTACTACCCAAAAGACTTGCTTCAAAGAAAAGGGTTTATAGAGAAACAAAACCGAGCGGTAGCGAAAATTAGAGAAGCAACAAAAAATATTCACGCTGCGGTGGTGATAGGTACTGTTCAAGAAAACCCATTTAATGGAAAGGCGTTTTTAAACGCATTGGAGTTTATTGAGAATGGAGAGACTCGCTTTAATTACCACAAACAACTTTTGCCAACTTATGGTGTATTTGATGAGGCAAGACATTTTGAACCGGGCAATTTGCCTGCAACCTTTCTGTGGAAGGGGAGGCGTTTAGGTTTTTTGATCTGCGAAGATGCCTGGGAAGATGGAGAGCGGCCATTATACAAGCGTGATCCGGTTAAGTTGTTGGAAAAAAGCCAGCTTGATTTGATCGTTAGCATTAATGCTTCTCCTTACAGTATATATAAACGCACTACTCGACATGGGTTGGTTAAAACTATTGCGACTAGGTGTAATGCACCTGTGGTGTATGTCAATCAAGTGGGGGCAATTGATGAGCTTGTATTCGATGGTAACTCGCTTGTGTATTCAGAAAAAGCAGAATGCCTTTTTGATGGCGTGCTGTTTAAGGAAGAGGTTGCTGAAGTAAACCTTGCTCAAGAGCAGCCAGTTGTAATAGAAGCGCTGAATGATATGGAAATTATTACCAACCAACTGGTTACCGGCTTGAAGGATTATTGCGATAAGTCTGGATTTGAAAAAGTCGTAATAGGTTCAAGTGGTGGCATAGACAGTGCGGTAACCATAGCCATTGCTGCTCTGGCAATGGGGTCGCAGAATGTTATTGCCGTGACTATGCCATCCAAATATAGTTCTGCCGGTTCCGTTGATGACTCTGTTGCCCTGTGTGATGCGCTTGAAGTTGAGTTAATTAATGCGCCTATTAAGGCAACTTTTGATACGGAAGTTCAGGCTTATACTGAGGCGTTTGGTAGTCCGCCAAGTGGCTTGGCACAAGAAAACCTACAGGCGAGAATTCGTGGCCAGCGTCTAATGACCTATTCAAACACAACAGGAGCGATGGTCGTTTCTACAGGGAACAAAACGGAAATGTCTGTTGGCTACTGTACCTTGTATGGTGATATGGCTGGAGGTGTTTCCTTGCTTGCAGACTTATACAAGCTCCAGGTATACGCCTTGGCAAAATACTTAAATAACGAAGTGTTTAAAAAGGAAGTCATTCCGCAAATAATTATTGATAAGGAACCGTCTGCAGAGCTAGCACCGGATCAGAAAGACAGTGATGCTTTGCCTCCTTATGACCAGTTAGATGCGTTTTTACATTTGCTGCTTGAGCATGATTTGTTAGAGCCAGAAGAGATAGAAAAACACAGTAAAACTGCAAGTATGATGAGAGAGGAAGATAAAGCGAAAGTCAAAAGGCTATTAGATAGAAACGAATATAAACGACGTCAGGCTGCGCCAGTTATTCGTATCAATCGCCGTTCTTTCGGCGCAGATAGGCAAATACCATTGACTGCAAAAGTGACCGAAGTTCAATAAAAGTGAAAAGGAGAAAGAGGCATGACCAGAGTATTAAAGGTGGGTATAGATATTCATGGCGTTATTGATACTTTCCCCGAAAAGTTCAAGCTTCTTTCTTCTGCGTTAGTTCAGGCTGGGGCAGAAGTGCACATCGTTACTGGGTCAAAACGCTGTGAGAGAATTGATAATATGCTGGCAAATGCTGGTATCCAGTTTACTCACTATTTCTCAATCGTTGATCATCTTGAACAAACCAGTGTAGATGTTCAGTGGAGAAAGGGATTGCCATATGCCGATGAAAATGCCTGGAATATTGCAAAGAGCCAATACTGTGAGGCACAAGATATTGACTTGATGTTTGATGATTCGGAAATTTACAAAAGTACATTTCATGGTATTGAAACCACTTTTTTACATGTTATTGGTTAGGCTGAAACATTGAGGGAATAATTATGCTGCTTTATCTAGCTATTGGTGATGCATATGGCGCTGGCTTTGAATTTGCTTCAGAAGAAAAAGTCAAAAATCATAATAACCTTAAAATGTACTATGAGCATGGTCTAGGAATCAAAGCTGGAAACTATACAGATGATACTCAGATGTCTCTTGCTTTGGCGGAGCTTCTTATAGAAGGTGAAGATTGGATAAGAGAAAATATTGCGCATAAGTTTGTAGAATGCTTTAAGAGAGACCAGAGACTAGGGTACTCAGAAGGGTTCTATCAGTTACTTTGTTCCATAAAAAATGGTTCAGAGTTATTGAATAAAATCAATCCATATAGTACACGTAACGGTGCCGCTATGCGGGCAACGCCGATCGGATATATAAAAGATATACCATTGTTATTATCACATTCTGCTATTCAGGCTGCGATAACCCACGATACAGAAATTGGAATAAAGTCTGCTCAGGCGGTAGCCCTTATATGCCACTATTTTATATACAATCTGGGACCAAAAGAACAGTTGTTAGACTTTGTAAAAGAATACTCCGAGTTTAAATGGAGTGATCAGTGGTCTGGGCCTGTTGCATGCTGTGGAAAACAGACCGTGAATGCCATATTGACTGTGCTTAGTACACAAAATAGTTTAGCCGGAGTATTGAGGGAAAGTGTTGAATTCTGCGGGGATGTTGATACGGTAGCTGCTGTTGCTTTAGCTGCTGCCAGTCGAAGTCAGTTTTTTGTTAACGATCTACCTTCTCATCTCATTGATTCATTAGAAAATGAAGAGTTTGGTCTCGACTATTTAAAAAAGTCTAGTCGGCTTCTCGAAGAATATTACCTTTCATTATGACACTACATAAAAAGCTCAATCAGAAAAAACAAATCAGAGTTATTGGCTTTGATGACGCCCCCTTTCCAAAAAATGGGCATGGCAAGGTAAATGTCTCGGGAATTGTCTGCTCAAATACTCGGTTTGAAGGCATGTTATGGGGGGAGGTAGATAAAGATGGTTTTGATGCAACGCACAAGTTATCCTCAATGATATGCAATAGTAAGTTCCATCAACAGCTCGATGCTGTATTGTTAGACGGGATTGCAGTTGCTGGGTTTAATATTATAAATTTGAAGGAAATGCATGAACTCACTGGTTTACCCTCTATCGCTGTAATGCGGCGAATGCCAGACCTGCCATCAATATACTCTGCGTTGGGTAACCTTAATAAATCTGAGTTGCGAATCAAAATTCTGGAAGAGGCTGGAGAAATTCACCATTTGGGTGGTTTCTTTTTCCAGGTTATCGGTTGTGATGCGGCCTGTGCCGCTGAAGTGTTGAAAGCGGTGACCGATAACGGAAAAGTACCAGAGCCTCTACGGTTGGCCCATCTTATTGGAGCAGCAATAATGGGCGGAGAAAGTAGCAACAGAGCTTAGTGGAAAAAATCGAATGGAACTTACTTTTTTAGGAACGTCTTCGGGTACACCAACCAAAACAAGAAATGTATCTGGTGCAGCTGTAAGCTTGCGGGATTCAAAGAAGTGGTGTTTGGTTGACTGCGGAGAGGGGACACAACATCAAATATCGCTAACCCGGTATTCATTAATTCATCTTCAAGCGATTTTTATAAGCCATGTTCATGGAGATCATTGCTACGGCTTGCCTGGATTGTTGGCTAGTGCTGCCATGGCAGGAAGAGATGCCCCTCTGAAAATTATTTGTCCTGCTGGAGTAAGAAATTTTATGCAGTCAATAATAGCAGAGACTGAGATGCATCTTTCCTATGAACTCGAGTACATTGATGTAGCAGTAAAAAGTCTCTCTGTTGCTTTGGACGAGGTGGTCGTTGAAGTAATCCCTCTCTCTCATAGAGTGCCTTCATTTGGCTTTCGATTTTCTGAGGTTGTTGAGCGAAAGAAAAAGTTGAATACAAAAAAACTGATTTCGGAAGGTATTGCAAAAGGTGAGTTGTGGGGGCGAATTCAAAAGGGAGAGGATGTTTCTCTAGAAGATGGGCGGCAGCTTAAATCGGCAGAATTTTTAACGGAAGTTGAGCGTTCCCCGAAATTGATCGTCTGTGGAGATAACGATAGTCCTGAATTGTTGAAGCCCTATATGGAAGGTGTAGATATAGTTGTACATGAGGCAACCTATACGGAAGATGTAGCCGCAAAAGTGGGGAATGTCCCTCAACATAGTTATGCAAAAAAGGTGGCTGCTTTTGCTCAGGAGGTGGGGTTGAAAAATCTAATTCTGACGCATTTCAGTCCGCGCTATACCGATGATATCGATCGCTTCCCCAGTGTATTAAATATTGAGGACGAAGCTAAATCTGTTTTCGTTGGAAATATTTTTCTGGCTAAAGACTTGGATTGTTACTGGATGAATAATAAAGGTGAAGTGAGCCTGAATAAGGTAGAAAATAAGATGAAACCGGAGGCAGTGCCTCCGGCTTTCTAACGAGTATTTCTACTCAAGAATTACTCAATGACTTCAGTAACCACACCGGCACCCACAGTTTTTCCACCTTCGCGAATCGCAAAGCGAATGCCTTCTTCCAAACCAACTGGCTTCAATAGCTCAAAATTAATTTGACCCTGAGCACCAGGGTGTAGCTGAGCAGTGTCATTTTCAACGTTCACAATACCAGTTACATCGGTCGTGCCGAAGAAGAACTGCGGGCGGTAGCCGGAGCTGAACGCAGTGTGGCGACCCCCTTCCTCTTTGCTCAACACGAATATGGTTGCTTGAGCTTTAGTGTAGGGTTTCACCGCACCGGGTATAGTAATTACCTGGCCGCGTTGTACTTCGTCGCGCTTAACTCCGCGAAGAAGCAAGCCGACGTTCATACCCGCACGGGCTTCGTCTACGTCTTTGTGGAAAGCTTGAGTACCGGTTACCACAACGGCTTCGTTGTGTTGACTGTCCAAACCAACAATTTCCACAGTGTCGCCCACTTTAATTACACCACGGTCAACACGACCTGTTACCACGGTTCCACGACCACCAATAGTGTGAACGTCTTCGATTGGCATCATAAATGGGCTGTCGTAATCCCTGACTGGGTCAGGTATTTCGGTGTCCAGCGCCTTTACCAATTCATCGATGCACTGGGTAGCTTCAGTATTAAGATTGCCTTCGGCAACATCGTTAAGTGCCATTAGCGCACTACCAAAAATAAACTTCACATCGGTATAACCTTGCGAGGAAAGCTGGTCTTCCAAGTCCATTTGAACAAGGTCTGCCATTTCCTCTCTCTCGTCGTCGGCCAGCATGTCCATTTTGTTAACAAATACTACAAGGTTTTCGACATTCACCTGACGAGCTAAAAGGATATGCTCGATGGTTTGCTTGGCAGCACCCTCTGTGCCGTCAACCAACAAAATTGCACCGTCCATTTGAGATGCGCCGGTAATCATGTTTTTGATATAGTCAGCGTGCCCCGGGCAGTCAATGTGCGCATAGTGACGATTATCAGACTCATACTCCACATGGGAAGTATTAATCGTAATACCGCGCTCTTTTTCTTCTTTG
The DNA here is from genome assembly GCF_032773895.1 of Teredinibacter sp. KSP-S5-2. Lineage (NCBI taxonomy): Bacteria > Pseudomonadati > Pseudomonadota > Gammaproteobacteria > Cellvibrionales > Cellvibrionaceae > Teredinibacter > Teredinibacter sp. KSP-S5-2. The sequence goes on from NZ_CP120416.1 coordinate 1,466,620, forward strand.
GCGTTGTCGATCTGGTCAAAAGACCAAGCGGTACCACCAAACTTTAATGCCTGGTGTTGGGTAATAGCCGCTGTCAAAGTGGTTTTACCATGATCAACGTGACCAATTGTTCCTACGTTTAAATGCAATTTATCCATCGGACTTCTCCTATTAAAGGTTAAATAACCCTCCTGTTTAATTTGTGCCCTCTATGGGCGTTTAAATACGAGTACTACTAATATGTTGCTATAAATAAGTAGCACTCGTAATTCTGTATTCAGCAGAATTAACTCTGCTTCAAAACTCCTGCCGTTATATTTGCAGGAACCTGTTGGTACTGGTCAAATACCATGGAAAAGTTTCCACGGCCCGCACTTAGGGAGCGTAAGTCACCAATGTAGCCAAACATATTGGCCAGTGGTGCTCTTGCCTGAATTACTACGCTGTTCCCTCTATGGGTTTGTTCCAATATTTCACTGCGCCTGCGAACCAAGTCGCCAATGCAGTCACCTACATGTTCCTGCGGTAGTACAATCTCGACCTTCATTACCGGCTCTAACAAAGTACAAGCAGCTTTTTGAGCGGCTTGTTGGAAAGCCTTCGTGCCGGCAATTTCAAATGCTAACTGCGAAGAATCCTGTGCGTGGTAACTACCATCTAACAAAATTGCATTGAATCCCGAACATGGGTAGCCACCTAACACGCCACTTTGGGCGGCTGAGCGTATTCCCTTTTCAACGGAACCAATAAACTCATTGGGTATGGCTCCGCCGGTAATCCGGTTTTCAAATTCAATTTGGTTGTTGTCAATTACCTCAAATACCAAATTAACTTCTGCAAATTGGCCGGGGCCTCCGTCTTGCTTTTTATACCGAACATTTATTTCTGTGTTCTGCGTAAAAGCTTCTTGCCATGCAACTTGAGGTTTACCCGTTTTGGCTTGTACGCCGAAATCCGTATCCAAACGTTTTAGAACGACTTCAAGATGAAGCTCGCCCATACCGGCCAATATCATTTCCTGACTGTTATTGGTCGAGAAATGTAGGCTAGGGTCTTCCTTGGTTATTTGCCTGAGCGCATCAGTCAATTTTGTTTGCTCAGCCTTATTCTTTGCTTCAACAGCAAGTTCGATCACTGGTTTAGACGCTGTAATCGTTTCCAGTTGAACAACACAGTTTTCATTACAAAGAGTGTCACCCGTGCTTGTGTGTTTTAGGCCTTGTACCGCAACAATATCGCCGGCTTGTATTGTGTCTACAGGTTGCTTTTGGTTCGCCTGCATCACAAACATTCGACCGATGCGTTCCGTTTTGTTGTGACTGGCATTCACGACTTTTTCGCCTGCTTCCAGTTCTCCGCTGTACACTCGAAGGTAGGTTAATGTGCCGTGTTTGTCCGTTGTCACTTTAAAAGCCAAAGCACAGAAGTCTTCATTTATGTCGACCTTAAGAATCACCTGTTCGCTGTTTTGGGTTTTTGCTTCAATTACTTGTCTCTCTTTAGGGGAGGGCAAGTAATCAACAACTGCATTAAGCAGAAGCTCTACGCCTTTGTTTTTGTATGCAGATGCACATAAAACAGGAACAAATTTTCCTTCAATGGTGCCTTTGCGTATTGCAGTTCGTATTTGTATTTCTGTTATCTCCTCTTCGTTTAGAATGGCTTCCATAACGCTCTGGTCGTGTTCCGCCAATTCGTATAAAAGTGCTTCTCTATAATGTTCAACAGAAGCTTCAAGTTCTGCAGGAATATTAATAGTTTCTGCACTGGTACATTCTTCCTTCCAGATATAAGCCTGTTTGGAAGCTAGGTCTACCATTCCCTTAAATTCAGCTTCAGAACCAATAGGTAACTGGGTTACCAGAGGTTGAGCACCTAATTGTTTTTGTATGGCGTTAACTACGGAAAAATAGTCCGCGCCAGTTCTGTCCATCTTATTTACCAAGCAAATTCTTGGCACGCCGTATTGGTCTGCCAGTCGCCAGTTGGTTTCTGATTGAGGTTCAACACCTGCTACAGAATCAAATACAACTACTGCACCGTCTAATACTCTAAGAGAACGTTTTACTTCGATATTGAAGTCAATGTGGCCTGGAGTATCAATAATATTGATACGGTGGTTATTCCAGTTCACATTTACCGCTGCACTGCCAATGGTGATGCCCATTTGCCTTTCCTGAACAGAAGAGTCTGTTCGGGTGTTTCCATCGTGAACATCGCCCATGGAATGGGTTTCGCCGGCATAAAATAAAACTCTTTCGGTTAAGGTAGTTTTGCCTGCATCTACATGAGCAATAATGCCTATGTTTCTCAAATTTAAATTAGTCATGATTTTTTCCATAAAAAAGCCTGTTAAGTTTTCACCTAACAGGCTTATTGTGAGTACCTGTCAGGCGTATAGCCTTCCAGGTTTTATCTATGGAGGGCTAATATTCTGTCTCGACTTTCTCCAATACACGTACACTAGATACTACTTCAGTAACATATCGAGTCGTGTTTACACCAAGTAAAAGGCGCGAGCTGTCCTTTCCCTGGCGAATGGAAATTGCGTCTATGTTCTTGCCGTTAATTCTGTAATTAAGTCTCATAATTCGCTCGCTTAGCCATGTAAATAGCTGTCAAACAGGCATAAAAAAACCCTGGTTTGCTTTAGGCCTACCAGGGTTTTAAATTTCGCTGGAGGCCTTAGCCTCCTGTATATTTTGAGGCTAACGTATTGATTCTTCTGATGAAAATGCTTCAGACGCACATGCAAAAGCAGCAGGTAAAAACCCGTAACCGAATGCAGAAGCTGTAGTGAATGAAGTTGTCATTTGAAAGTCCTAAATTAATTGCTGCGCATCCTACCAGCGGGAAAAGTTTAGTTCAAGTGATAGAATCAAATATTTGAAGGGCTAAATAAGGGGGTGTTACTCTGGCCGCCAGTTCCATACACTGGGTTTACCTGTAGTTTCGGTCAGTAAGCTGCCATCCAGTTTGTTTGGATATACATATTTGGCTTTAAACAGTACTTTTCCACTCCGTTCAAGCCTCCACACGAGTCCTTCGGGTGCATCCTCTGAGCCATGGTGACCTTCGTCAAGAATAGCCAGCGCTTTTTCAAGAGAGCAGGGTGCCCCTATATGAATAAGTTTGGGGGTCACAAATTTTTGAGCGTTTGCTTTGTTTTTCATTTGTAGGTATTCCATTTCCCGGTTTTCTTGATTAAAAATATCAAATAAAACAAATGGTTCATGATGAAGCTTATAGCGTGTCCCATGTGCCATGGCGAGCCACTCTCCTACGGCTCGTTCACCAGGTTGGAGTAAAGCAAGAAAACGCTCAGTATTTTTCTCAACCCAGTTAGCCCAGAGCCTTCGAGACTCATTTGGAGATAAGTATGCCAAGTCTCCGTCTCGTCCAAGAGCAAGAATGTCATCACCTTGGCGATATGCACATACACACGAGCCGTCCAACTTTTCTTGTATCACAACTTTATCTGAAGGTTGTTTGGTTTCAATAGTTAGTATGTGTTGTTTATTGATATCAATACTTCGTTCAGATGGTCCGAGTCTTGAACCTTTTATGTGCTGAATTGTTCGGTAGGCTTTATAGGGAAGTACTCGAACCTTTCGTGATAAAGTTTTTAGTTTTTTTCTTGCTTCATCGCATTCCATTTCTCTTAACAGATTTACTCGGTACTCAATTACTTCCGTTAGGGTCAATAAGGTGCCATCGTTTTCTAGATTGAGAATAGGCATAAAATACCCTTGTAGGTAATTCAATACATCCGATAGATCCATGAATTCTTTAGCGTGAAACTTTTTGAAATCGCTTTTCCAATTCCGCTTGGACTGCTTGCTTTGACCAAAATCTCCGTAAACGAAACGTTTTAGAATCTCTAACGGGTCTAACCTACTAGAGAAAGCAAGCTTAATGGCCTCTAGTAGGTGTGTCTTGTTCAAAGAGTTATAACGGCAAAATAGGTATAAGTCCCATAAGGTTTTGGATTGCCAAGGGCCATTCAAATGCTCAAACAGACCATGCAGTTTCCAAGCTGTGGCAATTTCCAGGGTTACGGTTTGTATAGGAAAAAAGTCGAAAAACTGAGTATCAAATTTTATTTCTATTGGTGGTTGAGATAATGGATCACCCACTGCTATATCTACTTGTAATTCATTTATCTCTTCCTTAATAGAGAAGGGTACGATTAAGCGAATACCTGGAGATATGCTGTCTTCCCAAATGTTTTGGGTATCAATTTTATTAATGTCTAAGGTTAGCCCATATTTGGATGAGCTTTTAAGTAGTTCTTTGAAAATGTCTACCAGCCCATCAATATGATTTTGTCTGGTATAGAGAAAATCCAAGTCGTGAAATGGACGAGCATGCTCGCCCATCCAGTCTCGCGTACTGACACTTCCCCGTACTACAAAGTGTTCATAATGGCGGGACTCCGAAAGGGTCTTTAATATCGCCTCTACTGCGTAACGTATTGGATTTACGTTCATATTTTTTATAACCATCCTGCATCCAGATCCTTATTACTATCATAGATATTGAATTCACGAATTACCTTGCATGCGGGTATATTTTTCTCAGAAAGAAACCCCAATAGCTCCTGTAGCTTTGCCCCAGCATTATATTTCCCTATGTCATCAAATCTCTGAGTCGCAAAGCGATATTGATTTTCTTTATTTACCGTTAATGCATTATTAGAAAGGTGAGCGTTGTATTTTTTCAGCTGCATGCGTATGTCATCCAGGTTCGCATCTAAACGAAGTTGCATTTTTACATGGTGCTCAAAGTAACAGGTGTCTGGAAGACTTCTGTTCTCATCATCTAGCAGCGGAATATTTTTGTTTTCCAGGCCTGCTTCTACCTTTACTCGTAATATTCTGTAGCGCACTTTTAAAACATTATATAGGTGCAATATCTGCTCGTAAGTTTCGCCCTCGTATGGAGAAATGATTTTTCCTAGCATTGGTTGAACAGGGGTGTGTCCGTTGCTTAATTCTATAACAGTGGCGTCACCTCCTAGGTGTTGGCAGAAGTGGCAAAAGGCTTCTACCTCACTGGGTTGAATGTCTACGGTTATGTGGCATTCATGGACACCTTCAAAATAGCCTAAACGTTGTTTTAACGTTTCAAATCCATTCATTTTTCGTCTCCTTTCTATTCTGCCTGCAGCAAAATATTTTTAATCTTGTCGTAGTGTGAGCCTTTCCAATACACTTGGTTACAATGGGCGCATTGCTTAAAGGATTCCTGTGATTCAAAAATTTGTCCTGGTACTGCAGGTTTTATACTTTCTTTGTTTATTGGTTGTATATCACCGTTACATTTTACACAGCGGCTAAAAGGCTTAAATTTATCGAGTAAGTCGTAATAGTCTACAATCTCTTTAAATTGTGCCTGCGGTTCGGTATTCCTTATCCAGCGAGCATGTTTGACATTACCACGTTTTAATAGACCTATGTCCCGTGTTAGTAATATATAGTCGTTGGTTTGTGAAAGATGTGCCAGTAACTCGTCACCAATGTCTTTTGACTCGTGCAGACAATCAAAGCCTGCCATGCGTAAATAACGCGTGAGCTTGGCTAAATGCACATCCAAAAGAAATGTACTCTTTCTTTCTGGTTTATAAGGTAACAGACCGGTTTCATATGGATGAGGGTAGACTTCTACTTCACGGGCATCTTCAAGTAAGTAGTTGAAGTCCACATCAGTTCCATCAATCGTTATGCCTCCAACTTCTGGATGAGGCACACCTATGGCTTCAATGGCATCTTTAACCGACGGGCGGTCATCAAACTTGTAGTCGACCCACTTATCTTCTGTTGCCTGGTTTAAAAAATCCAGGCAGGTACCGTGAAATTTAAATTTGCAGGTGTATAGCTTTTCCTTTAAATGCTTGTGCGGAGCCAAATAAGTTGGCCAGAGAATGTGTAGCAAATTCTTTGCTTGAATTTCATTGATAGATCCAAGTTTCGCAAGCCTTTTAACCCACTGTAGGTAGGCATTAATGACAGTTTGCTCGTTTATTGGTGTTAGTGAGCTTGGGGTTTCATGAGTTTTTTTAAGATAATCGTGTTGATTTTCAAAGCCATATAGCTTGCAAAGCAGTATGCGGGCCTGATGGCTTTTAATTTCCGCAAAAGGCCAGTTTTTTACGACGAGCTTAACTTGTTGCTTAAGGGTGTTTTGAGAAATATAGAAGGGCATAACATGTTCTCCGCCTAATACCTCGACACGGTCACCGTCCCACTCTAGAACCCGTGTCTATAAGACAAAGTTTGCTATGTAAATAAGAAGTATCACGTCTTCACGGCTTATGGGCCTTTTCTTGTGGGAAGATGGGATGTGAAGTAACCCGAGCGACTTAGGTTACCTCAAGTTTAGTGGGAGAGTAAACCCTGTGGAGTACTTAATCTACAATTTGTCTCAATTTTACGCTTGCACGGATTATTTCCTTTCAGTATAGTGCCGCCCAAATTGCAAGAGATACCTTTCTGGCTGCTGACTCTTGCTCGATGGTCGCGTTAATCGTGACCGCTTTTTCGTTTCTCAAAATTTTGAGAGCGTATTTCTATCGAGCAAACGGAGGCAGTATGAGTACTTCGCTCAAACGTCTTACAAAATTATTTAAAAAGCAGAACTTAGCTGTATCCAAAGATGGGGCTGTGTACCGAATCCAAAATATTGGAGTGCCTGGCGCGCCTATATCTGAGGTGCTTTTGCCTGAGCGCTATAATCTGGATCTAAAGGCTGTAAAACAACTTATGTCTTTCGCTGGAGTGGCTCATCCTAACGGTGGCGAAGTAAGAGCTGCAGTAGCGACTCCAGATTTTCATGCCGGTTCTAGTGTTCCTGTTGGTGCGGTTGTGGCAACATCCAGAGATATGATTATTCCTCAAGCCATAGGTACAGATATTCACTGTGGCATGAGGTTACATGCTATGGATATTGATATTACGGACTGGCAAAGCAAAAAAACAGAGTTGGTGGAAAAACTGCGAGGTGATTTACTGCTAGGGACTAGGAATTTACCAATGCAACCTCGCAGTTTTCATGAGCTATTTAATAATGGCTTAGCTGGCTGGGTTAGATCTGCAAAGTTAAAACCTATGGGTGATTTTATAGAAACGGATTTTGTTCAACTGGAAAACGAGCTTGGTTGTGTCTATTCCGGAGGTTCAGAAGAGGGGCATGCTAAATGGGCTCCAGAATCATTGGTGAACCTTGAGCGAAGCGTTATTCGTGATAGCTCATTAGCAACCATTGGTGGTGGTAACCATTTTGTAGAGTTTCAAATCGTTGATGAAATTCTGGATCGGAAGAGGGCTTTTCAGTTAGGGGTTAAAAAGGGTCAGATTTCAATAATGATTCACACAGGCTCTAGAGCAGTGGGTATGCATGTAGGAAACTATTGGATAGATAAAGCAAGGGAAAATTGGCCGAGTACCTATAAATACCCAAGTTCAAAAATATTCCCGTTATATGGGAATAGGGCAACGGAGTATTTAGAAGCAATGAATACGGCCGCTAATTATGCCAACCTTAACCGACTGCTTTTGGCTGAGTTGGTGCGCAAGCGTGTAAGGGAGGTATTTGGTAAGGGTATTGAGATGCCTCTAATTCATGACGCACCTCATAATATCGTTACTGAAGAGTCGGGCTGCTTTATTCACCGTAAAGGCGCGACACCAGCGCATTTCGGAGAGCCGGTATTGATACCAGGTTCTATGGGGCATCCTTCCTACTTAATGATGGGGTTGGGCAACCAACGCTTTCTTAATTCTGCGTCTCATGGTGCTGGGAGAGATAAATCCCGGCATGATATGTTTTGTAGAAATAAAGCTGGCGAGGACTTGGGGTTAACCTGTGTGGACTGTATTACGCTCAAGGAGGATCGTCGAATCGAAGAAGCTCCAGCGGCTTACAAGGATATCGACGAGGTTGTGGAGGTACAGGTTCAAAACAAAATTGTTAGCCCTGTAGCTAAATTAAAACCAATGTTGACTTTTAAAGGTTAGTTGTTGGTTTTATTAAGGCTCAACTGGCGTAGTTTGTAATTGGCTCCTTACCTCCATTAAGGCGTACCCCAATAGATTCAGCCCCTTCCATTTGAAGGGGTTGTCTATGTGTGGTGAATCCTGAGCGAGCCCGATACCCCATATCTTATCTACGGGGCTTGCTTCTACCAGAATTCTATCTCCAGTATTGAGTAGAAACTCTTGGAGTGAAGGGTTCTGCCTAAACTTAGCAAGGTTGGCCTGTACGACTATATTAAATCGTTTTTCATTCCAAAGTGATTCGGAAAAGTTGGCGACAGACCTTCCCAGAGCTTTTGCTTCGCCCGGATTTGAAGCTGCAATTATTTTACTTTCTAACTTAGCGTCACCAAATAGTCTGGCTTTTTCTGCCATCATAAAGTGCTCAGCTGTTTGATACTTTACCCTTTCAATTTCAAAAGAAGATTCATACCATTGGCTAAAGCAGCTCTTGGTAACCTTTCCGGAGGTCTCTTGATGACCCCAGAAGAATATATATTTTGCTTTATTCTTGGTTGCTACAAATTGTTGTAGTTGTTCATTATTTCTAATATCTGTTATTTTCATCTTTGTTTCTAACTTAGGAGTTGCTCACATAATCAGTGTCAACTGGCTCGAGTATCTCCTTAAATGCAGTATAGGTGTTGGTATTTTCTGATCTATCGAATACAGAAAATCTTACTCTCTCGAAACTATTATGGAATCGTCCTTCCTTACTAAGTGAGTGACAGAAGTATGCCGCGATTCTGTACGGGTCGTTTCTAAATACACCACAGCCCCAGGCACCCAATACCAGGTTTTTATATTCATGCTCATATGCAATAGCTAAAACCATATCAATACGTTCTCGCATAACTGTTTCGGCTTGTTCTTTTTCATTCTCCTTTAGCGCACCATAGTTCACTGCTGGAGCGGTGATAATAGATGTGCTCCAAGGTGCTTCAATAAGTTCATCCATTTCATCTCTAAACACAGGTACATCTGGCGAATAGATTATATGATTTCGATACAAGCAGCTTTTATATGTCCGGTTATCTATATACATGTCCATATATTGAGAAAGGCAGTCATAGAGCCCACTTGCTCTTGTCAAAGCCTCTTCTTGTGCTTGGCTGCCTCCAATAAAGCCGCCACCAGGGTTTTTAGCTGAGGCAAAATTGAGGCAGAGGACTTTGCCATTACCCTGATTTAACAGGGTTTTTGCCCCCGCAAACGTTGTTTCGTTTATTACTTCAATTTGAGTTTCAGTATTTCCGGTTGGGTCTATTTCACCCAGAAGTATATCAAGCGTTTCTGGCGTGTAATGAATAGAGCCGTCTACGCATTTACTGAGTTGACTGCTAATATCAGTCTTTACTCCATTAGGTGTCAGGTATTTCTTTGCTTCCAGAATCTCTAGAGTATTATGTGCGATTTTGGATCGCTGATTCCTATTTGTCATTTTTCATTCCTTGTTCGTCTCTTTACGAGTTCCCGAGCATTAGGGAAATCGCAAAGCTTTCAATGTCTTGTTTGTAGGTAATTTTATTTCGCCAGCTCTCTGGTATGTTGTTGTAACCGTAAAACGCCCCGGCTATTTGGCCGCATATTGCTGCCGTTGTGTCGGCATCTTCTCCAAGGTTTGCTGCCGTTAATACTGCTTCTTGATAGTTATCAGTGTTATAAAAGCACCACAGAGCAGCTTCCAGACTTTCTATTACGTAACCTGAACCACGAATCTGTGTACTATGTTTACACTTGAACTCTCCAGAGTTTATAAGCTTTATTTTCTCTGTGTACGGGGTGTAAACGGTTTGGTTTAGCATTTCATCTTTACTTGTACCATTTAGTGCCAAATAAAGCAGGGCTCCTAAATATCTACAAGCATCTATACACTCTGCTGCACCATGTGTGGTTCTGGAACTTTCTCCACAATAGTGAATAACATCACCAAGGTTTGGGTTGAAGTACATAGCTACAGGGGCTAGGCGCATTATCGACCCGTTACCAGCGGTGTTCGGGTCTTGTGAACCAGAAAATGGTTCTCCCGTTTTTTTATAAGCGTCCAGTGCTGCAACGACAGTATTGCCAATGTCAAAACACCGACCGTTACTACTCATATAGCCCCATTTAAACCAGTTACAGTAGCGACCCATTTGATCATTTGCGTCAAAGCCTTGTTTCTCTATCAATGATTCGGCTAAACACAGGGCCATGGATGTGTCATCTGTCCATTGGCCTGGCTCCAGCTCAAAAGGGCCTCCACCAATCATATCGATAATTGGTGTAAAGCTTCCTCTGGGAGAAAATTCGAGGGTGGTGCCTAGAGCATCACCTACAGCCAAGCCTACCAAGCAACCGAGGTTTTTATTTTCGTCCATTACATATCCTTTTCGTATTTCATTCCTAGCGCTTGCATTGCATCATTACTCACTGGATAAACCTGTTCTTTGGGTGTGATTAACTTATCTAATTGTTTACTTTCGACAAATCTACTTTGTTCTCTCACAAAATCTGTAATATCTTCAATTTTGTTTATACCTTCACCTTTAAATGGAAGCAAAAACTCATTTCTTAAACCTAGTTGAACGGCCCGCCGTTCCTCTTTGTTTCCATATGGGTCGTGGTCTGGATCCCATTGCAGTCGAACATTGCTAGACGCCGTTTTGCTATTCCATTCTTCTTTGGATAAGTCTAAGGTATTCGAAGAAGGGAAGGCAGAAGTAAGTATGTTTTCGAAAAACGTTCTTTTGAGATGTATTGCTAATACAACTTCCTGACCTTCTTTTGAAGCCCAACCACAGCGGTACATCATCCAAAGAAAATTTGGCTTTATCCAGCTCATGCGTGTATAGCTAAAGGAGCCGCCAAAAAAACCGTTTTTTGCGGCAAACTCTCCAATAGCTGGTCGATAGGCTTGATAAACAACAACGGACTCATTGTCGAATTGAGCCATTATGTGTTTGCCTTTATCTGGCCAGTGTTGTTTTTGATGTATATAGTTTTCTAATATAAGTTCCATAATATTTCCTTAAGTGTTCTCTCCTTCTATGAAGGGCTAGTTCCTGGGGCCTTCAATAATTCGGGTAAAGAAAAACTGTTCCCCATTAGGACTTGTTCTGTAGAGTTTCGCAGGGCGATTGCTTCCCCTGCGCATATTTCCAGTTTCTTCTATACATCCAGAATCTAACATACGTTTTCTAAATGATTTTTTCTCGATTTCTGTGCCCAGAATAATCTCAAAGGTATTTTGTAAATCTGTTAACGTAAACTCCTCTGGGAGTAGATTTACCGGTAATGACGTGTACAGAACCTTCGATTTCAGCCTTTCATGGCATGTGCGTAAGATTTCATTATGATCGAACGCTAATTTGTATTTCTCGATGGCTTCCTCTACTGGTACCCAGGCAATGTCTTCGGTTGTTTTACTGAGTGATAAGCCAATATCCTCAGATGATATAAGAGCCAAATAGGCAACAGTGACCGACCAACCCCTAGGGTCTCGTTTCTTACTGCCAAAAGTACCTATTTGCTCCAAATATGGAGTGTTAACCCCAGTTTTTTCGTTGAGTTTTCTGTGAGCTGTTTCATCTAAATTATTGTCTTTTTTAAGATCAATAAAACCACCTGGTAGTGCCCACTTCCCTTTTGCAGGGAAGTTCGCTCGTTTAATTAAAAGAACGCAGAGTTCATCTTCTCTTAAAGAAAAAATTCCCATATCTACCGTCGTAAGGGGAATATCAAACCGGTGTATATCGTAGTGTTCCAGGAACTCTTTTTCGGATTGGTAGTTTTCTTCTTTGTTCATAAATGAAAAAATTCAGTTGACATAGTGTTTGTATGACACTATGTTAGTGACATATAGACACTAAGTCAACGTGATAATTGATTTGATAGTAGGAAATCACAAGATGGAAGACAAAAAATTGAAAAAAGGAAGCAAATTCCTGAGTTACGTACTAAGACATAAGCCGGATGAAATAGGTTTGGAATTAGATGCTCAGGGGTGGGCTTTGGTGAGTGATCTTATAGTGCTTACAAAAGACAGAAAGCCTCAGCTAACCCGAAAGTTGATTGAGGAGATCGTTGCAGGATGTGAGAAGCAACGTTTCACTCTTAATGATTCTGGTAACAAAATCCGTGCAAACCAGGGCCACTCCATCGAGGTGGATCTTGAACTTGCGCCGCAAGAGCCACCAGAAGTGTTGTATCACGGAACAGCTTCTCGCTATTTGGGAGAAATTCTTTCCAAAGGTTTAGTTAAAAGAAACCGCCACCACGTACACTTAACCAAAGATAAAAGTACAGCTTCTAATGTTGGTCAGCGTCACGGTAAGGTGGTGATTTTAAAAGTGGATGCACTGGGAATGTACAACAGTGGTTATAGCTTCTACGTATCTAAGAATGGTGTGTGGTTAACGGATGAAGTGCCCGTTGAATTTATGGAGGTTATGTAGCATGTTTGGTTTTAAATATATTAAATCGGAACCCACTACCTACTTGATGCAGTTCTCCCGTGGGAAACTCAAAAGGAAAGGGGCTGGGTTAGCTTTCTGGTACTTTTCACCTTCCGTATCAATGGTTGCTATTCCAATGGGGTCGGTTGATCAGCCTTTTATGTTTAAGGAGTCAACCAAGGACTTTCAAGAGGTCAACGTGCAGGGGCAGATCGTTTTTCGTATTGTGGAGCCTGAGAAGCTTGCGTCCATAATGAACTATTCGCTTAAACCAGGTGGAGCTGGTTATGTTTCGGAGGATCCGGAGAAGCTAAAGAATAGGGTGGTGAGCCTGGTCCAAGTCATTATGCGGTCTCGCTTGGAGCAACTTGAGTTACGAGAAGCTATTTCCGCTTCGAAGGACTTAGTCAGCGGAGTTAAGAGTGCTTTGATGACCTCTGATGTTTTAAGTGCTTTAGGTGTGGAAGTCCTGGATTTTGCAATTTTGGCAATTAAACCTAATCCAGAGACTGCACGAGCACTTGAAGCCTCTGTACGAGAGCAGCTTTTAGAAGAAGCTGATGAAGCTATCTACAAACGTAGAAATGCTTCTATTGATCAGGAACGACTTGTTAAGGAAAACGAGTTAAAGACGGAACTTGCTGTTGAACAGAAACAACAGATAATCAAGGAAGAGAAGCTCAAGGCCGAGCGACAGCTGGCTGAACAACGTAGGCAGATGAAAAAGGAAGCGCTGGAAGCGGAAATCGAGCAGGAAGAAAAACGCAAGGAGTTTGTTGAGCTTTCCACAGAGAACTCAAGGAAACAAGCGGACGCAAAAGCCTATGATATTTCTGAAACCATGCAGGCGTTAGCTGGGGTAGATGTTCGAGTGTTGGAAGCACTTGTTATGTCTAACCTTAAACCCGAGCAAATGCTGGCTCAAGGAATAAGAGAGCTTGCAGGGAATTCAGAAAAAATCGGCCAGCTCAATTTCTCTCCAGATCTACTTCAGGCAATGGCAGGAGCTGTGCAACGTTAAGGGCATGCAGTTATGAAGAAGCTGGAGAGAAAAATCGTCGTTGTGACTCGCAAGACAAGGTTGGCTGAATTGGTGGCACAGTACAACACCAAGGCTCAAGCTAAGTTTGTTATTGAGAGTCGCAACGGCGACTTTTCGGATTATGAGGTAGAGCATGAAGTATATTGCAATGCACTCAAACAAGTAGAAAATGTACTGAAAGACTTGGCTCGGGTGCAGTTTCTGGACAGAGAGTTTCTGCCGAATTACCTATTTGGAGAAGAAGATATTGTCTTAGTTATTGGTCAGGATGGCTTAGTCGCAAATACTTTGAAGTACCTGAGCCGTCAGCCTGTAGTTGCTATCAATCCGGATATGCATCGGTACGATGGGGTGCTTCTGCCTTTTTCCGTAGATGATGTAAAAGTCATTGTCACTGAAGTACTCAATAAACGTTATTCTTCTAAAAATATTACTATGGCTCAAGCCAATTTGAATGATGGCCAAAGCCTGTTGGCCGTAAATGACTTGTTTATTGGTCCAAAACTGCAGATTTCTGCGAGATACCAATTACACATTGATGGAAAATCTGAACATCAAAGTTCCAGTGGTGTATTGGTTTCAACAGGGCTAGGCTCAACAGGTTGGCTAAAGAGTGTTATTGCTGGGGCTCAAGGAGTCGTCCCTGGTTCATCCTGTGAACATCAACCCATTCCTTGGGATGCGAATTACTTGTCCTATGCTGTCCGTGAACCGTTTGTTAGCCAGATTACTGGCGCTGAGTGTATTTTTGGAAGAGTTAACCGCGGGGAAAAGCTCACCATTGAATCACAAATGACAAACCATGGTGTGATTTTTAGTGATGGTATGGTCGACGATTTTATAGAGTTCAATAGTGGAGCCGTAGTTGATATAAAGGTATCGAGTAGGCAAGGGAATCTAGTGGTATAAATCAAAGAGCATAAATTAATGGAAGAAATGGCCATCATTCTTATTGGAAGTGAGCACCAATTGGCTACGGATTTTGATCATTGAGGAACAGTTATGAGAGAAACAGAGGAGTTTTACTTCTTTTGGAAACATCAGTTTGGTCAGTGGACTAAGAGGGATATTGTAGATCCAGAGGGGGTAAAGTATAACTGTTGTGAACAATACATGATGTATAAAAAGGCTCTTCTATTTGGGGATATGGAGACTGCAAGTAAAATTTTAAGTGAGCCAGAGCCAGCCGTACAACAAAAATTGGGACGAGAGGTTAAAAGATTTCAGTCTGGGTTGTGGAACCTGAATAAGATTGGAATTGTATGGTATGGAAACTATTTGAAGTTTTCTCAGCATGCGGATTTGTCTAGTAGATTAATTGATACAGGTAGCAAGGTGTTAGCCGAAGCATCTCCATACGACCTTGTATGGGGCGTTGGATTTTCGGCTGATGATGATTTAATACTTGATGAGAAAAACTGGCGAGGGAAGAATCTTTTGGGGAAGGTACTTATGTCTGTACGTGACGCAATTAAGCTAGCTTGAACATAATACTTTCTCCAACAATGAGTTATTCTCAGAGCTAATATAGGGAAACTACAGTTCTATTGTTAGGTTCACATCAAGTATCCTTTTAACTATCTTATCTGCACCAATGCTCGAAGGCGCAATGGGGGATAGCTCTGAGAAGTCCTCTTCAATGGTGCAGATCTCTCTGAGATCAATAACTGAAACCTTTCCTTTAATCGCCTTTCCTAACATGACTTCATTAAAGAGCTCAAGTGCGGTATTTGCTCCATGCAAAGCTCAGGGGAATAGAAAGAGCAGGTTGCTTCTGGTTACGAAGGGTATGAGTGCGATAGCTGGTTCAAATCAGGTTCAAACCTGTAGATGGCTAGTTGTTCGCGTGACAAATACGTGACAACACTTCTGAGTTGATGTGATCAAACCTGCATTAAGCTGAATGGGTGCACGAAAGCCAGCTTGTTAAGTTATTGAAATTTAAGGAAAAAATATGTCTGAGTTCGTGCGAAATGCCTCTGGCAGTGTTGAGGTCATCGATTTACTAATTCGCCATGAACAAACTCACTCGCCTAATCCATGAGGCTAGCCTTTTAGGTCGCTACACTAATCCATCTCATACAAACTTCCGGGTGTTTTACCAGAGTATCGCCAATTCCCGATATAATCCCCACATCAAACCCAATAATCACACAAGAAAGCAGAACAAAGAATGGCCATACAATGGTACCCGGGGCACATGCACAAAGCCCAAAAAGAGATAAAAGAGGCATTGCCAAAGGTCGATGTTGTTATTGAGGTGGTGGATGCGCGTATTCCGTATAGTAGTACCAACCCTGCTGTGGCAGAAATTATTGCCAAGGAGCATCAGAAGAAGCCGGTTATACGGTTACTTAATAAAAGTGACTTAGCTGACCCGGAAACCACAAGGTTATGGTGTGAGTATTTTGAAAGCCTGGACGATTCGAAAGCTATACCCGTGACCAGTAAGAAGCCTGAGCAGATAAAAAAGCTTTTGAAGTTATGTCATGAGCTGGTTCCAGAACGTAATACGAGCCTGAAACCGATTAACGCCATGATTATGGGCATACCCAATGTGGGAAAATCCACTATCATCAATATTCTTTCTGGCCGAAAGCTTGCCACTGTGGGGAATGAACCTGCGGTTACCAAGCGCCAACAAAAAATACATTTGGATAGCAACATTGTTTTGCATGACACCCCAGGGTTTTTGTGGCCGAAAATTCATAATAAAAATAGCAGTTACCGTTTAGCCGTTACGGGTGCGATTAAAGATACGGTTATTGAGTATGACGACATTGCTTATTATGCGGCAGAATATTTACTACAAGCTTACCCTGAGAAACTAAAAGAGAATTTTAAATTAGATTCTTTGCCTGATGATGTTACAGAGTTACTGGAAAGCATCGGTAGAAGAAGAGGGTGTATAACCGGGGGGAAACGAGTTGATATTGATAGGGTGTGCAAAATACTGATTCATGAATTTAGAGATTGCACTATAGGGCCGATTAGCTTAGAAACACCAACTATGATTGAGCAAGAGCTAATTGAAGTGGAAGAGGCTATTCGTAAAAAAGCCGAAAAAGATGCTGCTAGGAAAAAGAGGAGAAAGAAATAAGACGAGCTTGTCTGCTATTGATAATTTGGGCAGACTCCATTTCATCGCCGTCTATTTGTAAGTATGCCAGTTCTCTAAAAATCTATCGCAACCCACAACATCCTATGTCAGATACAACCCCCCCCCCAGAAAACCAGTTCCATTCAAAAGCGGTAGATTCAAACCAGCCCGGTATTCATGAACGGCTGGAATAAACGGTGTTAAAGCATATTAGCACCCCGTATCGGAAGCCTTACCGTGACCACCTTTGAGTGTTTAATGAACTCCCGTTTTTCAGCGCAACGCATAAAACGAAACCCCATGCTTTTCTAAAAGCTGCCGACTTGCTCAAAAAACCGTCAAGCCGTCATTTTCGGGTGAACTGTAGCATGCCGTTTTGGCTCATCTCCTGTAAAATGGGCCCCAAATTAGTATGAAACCAGGAATTAGCAATGGGTAGAGCCTTCCAAAACCGAAAAGAATCCATGGCAAAAACCTCGGATCAGAAATCCAAGGTATACAGTAAATACGGCCGGGAAATATATGTATGCGCCAAATCAGGTGGTACTGACCCTGATAGTAATCTAAGCCTTCGAGCGTTGATTGATCGAGCAAAAAAAGATCAAGTACCCACCCATGTTATTGAAAAGGCCATAAAGAAAGCGGAAGGTGGTGGAGGAGAGAACTTCGATGCAGCCAGATACGAGGGGTTTGGCCCAGGTAACTGTATGGTGATTGTAGATTGCCTTACAGACAACCCAAATCGCACCTTCGGTGATCTGCGCACCTGTTTTAACAAGGCAAAGGCCAAAATCGGTACACAAGGCAGTGTCAGCCACATGTTTGATCATTGCGCCATTCTCGCGCTTAAAGGGCAGGAAGAAGACGCTGTGCTGGAAGTTTTAATGGAGGCCGATGTCGACGTTACTGACATTGAAAACGAAGATGATATGGTCACAGTCTTTGCACCACACACAGAATACTTCAAAGCTAAACAAGCCCTTACAGATGCCTTTGAAGGTGTGGAGCTGGAAGTGGATTCTATTCAGTTCGTGCCACAAGTAACGACCGATATTTCTGGTGATGATGTGGCAATAATGGAGCGCTTTCTAGATATGCTTAATGATTGCGATGACGTACAGAGGGTTTATCACAACGCCATTTATTAATAACTCACTCCACTAAAAATGAAGGGAGCATCTCGCTCCTTTCTTTTTATATAACTCCTGCTTTTTACATTACTCCCGAGCTTTTTTAAGTTTCGCTCCTGCTGTTATCTCCAAGGTAAGCCAATTTGGTAACTGAACCTATACATGATGGAGACTAAACTTACCGAAGTTGGAGATAAAAAACTGGATTAGTCTCTTGTAAACCCGTTTTTTACTTGGTTGATTTGAATGTGAAGGGATAGTAAGTCCTCTTTAGTCGTAATTAAAACTTCAGTTTTTAAAGTCTGTGCTTCTACTGAGCTTCGTTTTGGCAATATGGGCTGACAAGCTTAACAACCAAATACTTTCTTTGAGAGACGGATAAGAACGAACGTATATTTCTCTGTATATGCTGCTGTGCTTGAAAGGGTGTATGGCTTATTCATTATTCATGGATACCATACTGGCGAGTTTATCGATATCGGCTAAGAAAATAAGCTTCTTATCCACTTTTATTAAATTAAATTTTTGGAGTCGTGATAGTACACGGCTGACAGTCTCAATTGTTATTCCTAAATAATTTCCAATATCCGTCCGAGACATGGGTAAGAAAAATTCCTTTGCCGATAAGCCTCGAGACGAATAACGCCTGGATAAGTTTAACAACAAAAATATAACGCGCTCTTGCGCTTGTTGTGTGTTGATTAACGTCATGAGTTGCTGTTCGTGTATGATACTTTTACTGAGTACCTGGAAAAACCATCGTTGGATATCGGGATTGTCTGAACTGATTTTTTCCAATCGAGAAAACGGAATGATAGATACAGTCGAACGTTCAAGTGCGATGGCGGAGTTACTGTGATGATTGGATGCTAATCCGTCCACGCCAACTATTTCTCCTGGAAAGTAGAACCCAGTTACTCGTTCATGGCCTTTGTGTGTATTTTTAACTGTTTTTATCGCACCCGTTTTGAGTAAAAAAACTGATTTGAACTCTTTGCTGGCTTGGTAGAGATATTCACCTTTATCAATGGGGCGATGCTGTTCGACTATCTGATCAAATTTGTCCAGATCTTGTTTGCTCAAGCGGCTTAGAAGCTGCACTGAAGATTGTCCAGCGGGTAGCATCTGTCTTGCTGGACGGGTTTCGTAGTAAAAAGAGCGTTTAGCGAGCATATCCATATTGGAGAAAACCACCATCAATATAAGGATTAGAATTTTTAGACTGAAAGCTTCTTTATTGATCGTGTTGAAGAAACAATAGTCAGAGTGAAGTGTTTGCCTGCGTTTTTGACAGTGTAGCAAAGTGTTGGGAAATGTTGATTGATTTGATGACAAAGAGCAAGAAAAACTAGTAGGCAAATCAATCTTGTTTTTTGGGTGTTAAAAATTAACAACACTAGTTTGTGTAAGTCTTTTCTTTATCTTCACAAGAAATTATGTCCGTGACTGTTGTGAGTAGATGAGTATTTCTTCGAGCTTTGTAAGAGATAGAAAATACTGATGTTGTTTATCCCTTGAAAGGATGATGTCATACGTTTCAGATACGAATATCCTTCAGAGTAGGTTAGCCTGCAAAGCAGGTTTCGATTTTAAGAAAACTAGTAATCGAGTTCGATTGTGATACTTCGTATTATCTAGGGTTATTAAAAACTCCCCTTATATTTTGATGTTTGACGCAGAATTCTTTTTATTGGAATAGCAACGTTTGCGGCGTCTTTTTAATCGTTTTTTCATCTAATAAACCGCTTCAAATAGATAGGAATACGTCTAGGCTTGTTACATACCATACCTATTCAGTAGTAGTTGGCAGGAATATGTGGATGACTATCGATAAGCGATTTGAATTGGATTCCAAAGAGCTTCACGCTTCGCTGGTGTATGAATGGATTGAAGATGAAATCTTCCTTACTCCGATAGGGGAGCGAGGTTTTGTCCAAGAGAAAACGCAGGTATATCACGAAAGTGATTATATTCGTGATAATTGTGTTAGCTGCCCTATGAACTGCGATGCGGCACGAGCATTAATGGAAGCCCATATTCAAAAAGTATATTCTTCACCTGGGCTGCGGGAATCGATTTTACGCGCTGATCGAAATGCGCTGGAAAAACTGGATGAATTTGTGGAGCGTTGCGATCAGTGGGTTCGCAGTAAAAAACGCGATATCAATGAGTTGTATTCTATCCGTCCAGACTAAAAAGTGAATACTCCTTTCCGATTTTAATTCTCCCATGAGTTAATCTGATTTATATCGTTTGTCAGAACAAGCCCGGAACTATCCGGGCTTGTTTTATTTTCAAACTGTCAGTCGATTATTCCCATAGCTTGTTAAAGTTACCTTTCATTATTGAAGTGTATCGGGTGGTTTTGCCATTTACATGGTTGATGACCAGATTGTCTTTCTGACGATAAGTTCGAATTTTCTCTCCTCGTAAACCAATGCCAATTTGTTCAGTACGAATAGTATTTATATCCATATTCTGGCTGGCTTTAGCCGCATTGAATAAACGTCTTTCTAAAGCTTCCAACGCTAACTTTTTATTGGTTTCTCTGTTCCGTCCCTGGTGGCTTTCAACCATTCCCGTCGATGTGTGAATAACACGGCAGCAGTTTTGGGTTTTATTTCGATGTTGGCCGCCTGCACCGGTACCACTAAACCATTCAATTCTGACATCCTGGTTAGACAGTTCTTCAAGATCTCTTTTTATTGAGGCATCGTAAACTGCAACAGTGACACTGCTGGTATGGACTCGACCGCGTTTTTCTGTTGGAGGGATACGTTGAATTCGATGTCCGCCGGCTTCTTGTAACAAGGCATCTACGCCTTTGCCAGAAACATCAAGTGTGAGGGGGCTAAAGGCGAGTGGTCTTCCAGTTTTGAGCTTCTGCTAACCGAATGTAAGCGTTAGCAAGATCCTGGGCAAATAGTTTACTATCATCGCCACCTTCAGCGGCTCTGATTTCTAATCTGAGTTTCATATAAATCTCCTTAAGAAGTAAAAATATTCACATGCTATGAATACATAGGTCGTTGTGTGACCGGTGGCCATAGTAATGGCTTTTCTTTAGAGAATAAAGCCGATTTTAATCGTTAGTGTTTTTAGCTGTTTCGAGCCAATTGATTCAGATGCCCAGGGTGTGATTGAATGCGGTATAAGTTATTAGAGAAAAGGCCGATATTCCATGGTTTGTGTGGGCTTTTATGTTGAGCTTCTGTATTAGTTGCATTGTCATATCTATGTGAATAGGGTGTTCCTGGAAGGGGAAATAAGATGAGTATTGTACGAAGAGTTTTATTGAGCTTTTCTTTTTTGATTGCCAGCATTAGTTATGCTGATGTGACCAATATTTATCAAACCCATTGTTCAGGGTGTCACGGTAAAAATCTATCTGGGGGTTCAGGCAGTTCCTTGATTGATAATGAGTGGAAGTATGGTGGTCGTGATGAGGATATTGCTCAGGTAATCAAATATGGCGCGCCTGATATGGGGATGCCTGCGTGGGGAAAAATACTGACAGATGAAGACGTGCGTAGTCTGGTGATTTTAATTCGAGAAGAAACCAAGGCCGCATCGTTAACACAGATGCAGGCAGAGCTTGCACCTGAAAATGGTGTTATCGAAGCTTCGGGGCACAAGTATTCGTTGACCACACTGGCGGAACTGAATGGCGTTTTGTGGGGAATGGCATTTTTACCTGATGGAAGCATTTTGGTGACTGAGAGATCCGGGTCTCTATGGCAAATCTCTGATAAGAAAAAACGCAAGATAATCGACGTTGCAGACGTATGGCAGCACGGGCAGGGTGGTTTGTTAGATGTATATTTACACCCTGACTATCTAAACAATGGTTGGATTTATATGTCATACAGCCACAGTGTCGAACCAAAATTATTCGGCCGGGATAAAGGCATAACAAAAATTATTCGGGGAAAGATAAGAAATGGTCAATGGCAAGATCAGCAAACAATCTTTGAACTGGATGACAAGTTTCACACATCTGCTGGTGTGCATTTCGGTTCTCGTTTAGCGATTATCGATGGTTATCTATTCTTTAGTATTGGTGACCGGGGGGATATGGCACTGGCGCAGCAGTTGGATAAGCCAAATGGCAAGATTTTTCGTGTGCACGATGACGGTCGAGTTCCTAAGGATAATCCTTTTGTTGATCAAAAAGGTGCGTTACCCGAAATATGGAGTTACGGACACAGAAACCCGCAAGGAATGACTGTGGCTCGGGATGGAAAAACATTATGGATTACCGAACACGGGCCTCGTGGGGGTGACGAAATCAATATTGTGGAGAAAGGAAAGAATTATGGCTGGCCGGTTGTGACACACGGAATGAACTATAACGGCACACCGATGACAGCCCATACCTCAAAACCGGGTATGGTGGACCCGCTCCACTATTGGGTGCCGTCAATTGCTGTTTCCGATATCGATTTTTATTCGGGCGAGGCGTTCCCTTTGTGGAAGAATCGTTTACTGGTGAGTGGTATGGCATCCGAAGAATTACATTTACTAGACGTAAAAGGGAATTCTATAGAAGAAGACCGTATCATCTTAAAAAACCGTGGAAGAATAAGAGATGTCGCCGTTGGGCCAAAGGGGGTTATTTATTTACTATTAAATAATCGAGGCAGTAAAACGGGCAAGCTTGTTACAATGAACCCCGTGAAATAGAATCATTTTTTGTTAAAAATACATTATGAGTAAATATCAGGTTTCTAAATATATCGGTCTTATTGTTGCTGTGTCTGGGGTGTTGGCTCTCGGTATTGTTGCGGCTTATAGTTTTAAATCGCCAAGGTATGATGCAGTTTTCGTGTTGTCTTTTCAGGTTGTGATTGGCTGGTTTTTGTATTATGCCTCCATAATGAAAATGGCCAATGAAGACATTGGCCATAAAATGTATCCGGCAAGTATTGGCGCTGCATTGCTATATCTGGCTTATGCGTTGCGATGGGTTAGCCATATTTCATAACTAAGATGGTTATATGGCGGTACCGACCTCCAGGCCTTCGAACCAGTCGAGAAACTTTTTCACATTGTCACCTGAAAACATGCGTCCGTGTTGCGGGCATAATTTGTTGATTTCGAGTTTTCTCACTCGACTAACCCAGTCATTTTTGGCCCGATTGGAAGGCATCCAGCGTTGATGAAATAGTTTCATTTTGCCTATGTGTTCTTCAAAGTCATCGACTTCCAATGGTGCGTTGTCTGCTTCTAATGCTGCCCCCACGTCCCCACACATAAGAATCTTTGCCTGTGGGTCGTATACGTGGAAATTACCTGACGCGTGTAAATAATGGGCGGGAATAAATTGAAAACTCAGTCCATCAATGGTCAATGTTTCCCCCTCGTCGGGAATTGATGCGTATTCAATATTCTCCATCCCGAAATGTCGCAAAAACCCTTCCCATAACCAAGGGGCATGTAGTGTACTTCCCTCCAGAGCTTTGTCCCATAAACCAAGAGAAGAGATAATGTCTGGGTCTTGGTGGGAGGCAAATAAATGCGTGATTTGCTCAAGAGGTACCTGCTTGACAATGTTAGCGAGCATGGCAGAAAAAAGCTCAATACCGCCAGGATCCATTAACAGGGCATTGCGAGCAGTTCGTATCATGTACTGATTTGTGTCGATAATCTTACTGGGTTTTTCCGGATCTCTACCGAACATAAACCATTGGTGTGTACTACCGTTATAAATTTGCTTTGTTAGCATTGAATGATTCCCTTGGATTATTATGCTAAGGCGTTAAACAGGGATTGGGATTTTTTCACATGATGTTGAATTTCTTCCGCCGCTCTGGCGACATTTTCGGCGACGACATTTAGAGATTGTTCGTATTCTTTGCCGGATTGAGATGCTTCAACTCTGGACATGGCAGAGAGTACTGTAGCGGTTCTCAATTCCCGTGCTAAGTCGTTCAGCTGGTCAGTGAGTTTCCAGACCCCTTTGGTAAATTTTTTATTGATATCGTCGTAATAGTCACGTGTACGTTTTACTGGTTTGTCGATACTTGATACGTATTTCGCACCTTCCGCTTTTTGTATTGCCGCATTGAAACGGGCCAAAGCGGATTCAGCTCGTGCCGTATCGGAAGCCATACGGCTTATGAGTATGGCTTGCCTGTTGATGGTTTGTGAGGCACTTACGGTTACACGGGCAAGTTCGTCGATGAAATCGGTGATTGCTCGAAACCCGGCGGCACCTTGGCCGGCTCTTAAAGCTAATGCTCTGGCATTACTTGCTGTGAGTGATATTTCATTTGCGATTTTCATCGCTTTATGGAGTTCTGCGGCAACGATAGCGGCAACGACAAAGTAGCTTTGGTTTTCCGTATTCTTCATTTATTAGCTCATGCCGTAAAAAAATGATTCCTTAAAATTTATAGCACAGGATTTACAGTGGGGTGGCTGTGTCTGCCGAATCGGTAAATAAGTAATAAAAATGGAGCATTTGAGACAATAACGTTATTATTGACGCCCACTACCTACTAGATTGAATACCGTTTGTAAAAACAGGGCGAGGAGTTGAATTGTGAAAGAGGAAAGAACCCGTTACTCAATTTGGATGCAGTTGAGAATCCTCTCTTTTTTAATCAGTAAGACCCGATTCAGCGCCTTAGTTATTTTACTTTTTATTCTCTCCTATACTGCTGGCGATCAAACGCTTGATATCTTTATTGGCCTGAACCTGTGGCATATTCATGGTCTGTTTTTTGTCTTGGGTATTATCTGGTGGGCGACTCAAAGCTGGGGCTGGGCCAGGTTTATTCTTAATGATCTAATTGATCGAGCTAAGGCTGGGGACCTGTATCTGGAAGATATTAAAATCGATTTAAGCTCGCCTTACATTGATCATCTTCCTCGTATGTATGCGTTAATTGCTTATTTAGTTGCTAGTTATGTTGCTTTTAATGCAGAGCAAGATGTTCTCGGCTGGTTTCTACTGCCTTTAGGGATAGTGTTTTACGTATTTGCACATTTTAGGACACGGATAAAAGCACTGGGCTTTTGTGTGTTATCGGAGAAGGGTGGTTTAAAGCTGCGATTAATGATTTGGACCATATTGCTGGTTTTATTGCTTTACTCCATTGTCTCGCCTGTTCACATGGGCTGGTTGTTGGGTCCTGGAGGGACAATCTTTTTTGGTCTTGGAGCTATCGTGCCAATTGGCAGCCATATTGTCTATCACTCAGATCGTTTGGGTGTTCCTGCTGTGACACTGATTTTTCTCTGGATCTTTGTTGTGGGCACGGTCTTTTTTGAACACAACGTCCGTATCTTGCCAGGAGAGCCTGATCAACGAAGACCGTTACATGAATATTGGGATCAGTGGCTGGATTTTTACGAAGCGCAGCACCCTGTTGTTGAGGGTGAATCCCGTCCGCCTCTGGTTTTAGTGGCCACTGCCGGTGGTGGTAGTCGTTCTGCTTATTGGACTGCGCTATTGTTGGGTGCGCTGGAGGAAAATGTTAAGGCTTTTCATGAACATGTCTTTGCAATATCGGGTGTGTCCGGTGGTGCGGTTGGTGGCATGTTTTATGTTTCGGCCTTAGGTGCTGAGCACGCGATTACCGCTGAAGAGATTGGCGTGTTTGAGGATAAATTAAAGTATGCGGTTGGTACGGACTTCTTGTCGCCGTTAATGGCCGCTTGGTTGTACGCGGATTTGGCGCACAGTTTTTTTCCTTTTATTGGATTGCCCGATCGCTCTCGTGCGTTGGAAGAGTCATGGGCGCTTGCACTTAAAGATCACTTTGGCCAGGACTGTTTAAACCAGCCTTATCTAAAACTATATGACGGAAAACCAGAAACCTATTGCAGTGCCCAGCCAGCCTGGTTACCGATTATGATTTCTAACAGTACCCATGAGGAATCCGGTAAGCGAATTATTGCCGCACCGTTTACCTTGGAATCTCATGTGTTTAAAAATGCGATTGATTTTTATCACGCTGCGCCGGGCTATCAATATCGTGCCTCGACAATTGCCCATAATGCGGCGCGCTTCCCTTATGTCAGTCCGGCCGGTGGTTTCGGTTCTCCATTACGTGGCCACGTTTTGGATGGGGGTTATTTTGAAAACTATGGTGCGGAAACATTAAAACAATTGTTAGGTGTTATTCGGAAAAAAGCCGCAGAAAAAGAGATTCCTATTGCTGTGGTTATGATTTCAAATGATGTCACGCTCACGCGAGAAGACTATCAGGCTAACTCTGTGTTTCAAAATTTTAATCCCGCCAAAATCGCCAACCAAGTATTGGCTCCGGTGTTGGGGTTAGCGAATGCGAGGGAATCGCGGGGCATTCTGGCGTTCAAAGAGTTAAGCACGAACATTTGTGAAGATATTGATAAAGGCTGTTTAAACAGCTTTTATCACTTTCATTTGAATGCGTTACCGGAAGAAGCCGGCGTGGCACCCATTGGGTGGGTTTTATCAGACTTGGCGAAAGAGAATATTGCCAAGCAGGTTTGTAAAAGCGATAACTATCAGGAATTTACCCGTTTGGTGAATGTATTTGGTCAAACGCCAATGTCAAAACAGGTATGCGAAAGACGTTTTGATTAGTCTTCGGGGGAATTAAATAGCGCATCCCGTTCGCTTGGAGTAACACTGACAGCGGATGGTGCGATGTCTTGTGTTGCCTGGCAAACCTGATTTCTACCCTGTTTTTTGGCTCGATAGAGTTGCTTGTCTGCTCGATCAATCAGTTCTTGTGGCGATTCAAGGCAGTTGGGGGAAAGGGCATCCACCCCAAGGCTTGCGCTGATGTGTAGGGTTTCCTGATCTATCTGAAGGGGGGAGTTGGCAACCACTTGGCGAATGCGTTCCGCGACTTGCGCGCCAACGAATACGGATGTGGAAGGCAGTATGACTGCAAACTCTTCACCGCCGTAACGGCAGGGGATATCCAGTTTTCTAACCGTTGCCTTGAGAATATTGGCCAAATGAATGAGTACTTTATCCCCAACTATATGGCCATAGGTATCGTTGACCTGTTTGAAGTGGTCGAGGTCGAGCAAAACCAGTGTTGTTGGTTGGGCAGTTCTTTGTGTTCGTTCTATCTCTTGTTCTAGAGCGAAGGTGAGATGTCGTCGATTGTAGAGGCCGGTAAGGTGGTCGGTGCGTACTTCGTTGCTTAGGTTTTCAACCTGTTGCTTAAGTTGATCGACGTGTTCAAATATTGGGCAATCGTTCTCCCCCAGGGGGCAGTGAAGCTTCTCGGATTTATCTGACATTCGGCGGTGTTAACCCAGTTCAAATTCATATTTGGCTTTCGCTCAGAGTACTAGGCTAACACAGCGGCTTTAGGAAAGTCGGTTTTTAAAATCGGAATAGCCAAACTCTTTCACTAATTTTAGCTTACCGTTCTTACTGTTCCACAAAGCAATGGCAGGCAGGTTAATGCCGTTGAATGTGGTGTTTTTTACCATGGTATATATCGCCATGTCCTCAAACACCAATTTATCCCCAATTTGCAGCGGATGTTCAAAGCTGTAGTCGCCAACCACGTCGCCAGCCAGGCAGCTAGGCCCACCCAGTCGATAGGTATAGGGTTTTTCTCCCGGTTCGCCAGCGCCTTGAATACTCGGTCGGTAGGGCATCTCCAGCACGTCAGGCATATGGCAGGTGGCGGAAATGTCCAGAATGGCCAAATCCATGCCGTTGTGAATGGTGTCCAGAACTTCTCCTACCAGGATGCCGCTGTTTAGGGCAATTGCTTCGCCGGGTTCAAGGTAGACCTGAACTTTGTATTTTTTTTGGAACGCTTTGATTCGGCGTATTAGGGCTTCCCGATCATAGTCTTCCCGAGTGATATGGTGACCACCACCGAAGTTGACCCATTTCATATTCTTTAAAACGTGGCCAAAGCGGTGTTCGATTACATCCAGTGTACGTTCTAACGGTGCGAAGTTTTGTTCACACAGCGTATGGAAATGTATGCCACTAATGCCACTTAGGTCCTGGTCCTTGAAGTGCTTTAGAGGAATGCCCATACGCGAACACGGGGAGCAGGGGTCATAGATTGGCGTTGCCCCTTCTGAATGTTCCGGGTTGATTCGCAAACCGTATTCAATACCAGGGTGTTGCTTTTGGTACTGTATAAGTGTGTCTTTAAATCTTTCCCATTGGGAGAAAGAATTAAACACCATATGGTTGGATAACTTGGCGATATCCAGAAGTTCGCTTTCTTTGTATGCAGCAGCGTAGGTGTGTACTTCGCCACCGAATTCTTCTCTGCCCAGTTTTGCTTCATTCAGCCCGCTGGCACATACACCATGTAAATATTTACTGACTAACGGGGCAACAGCAAACATGGAGAAAGCTTTAAGTGCGAGCAGAATTTTGGCTCCGCTTCTCTCCTGAATATCTGCAAGAATTTTCAGGTTAGATTTAATTGCGTGCTCATCAACGATATAGCAAGGCGAGGGGAGAGCCTCTGTAACCAGTTCTTGCTCCCCCATACCAAAATGTACTTTTTTCAATTTGCCCATTTATGAATTTAACCCTGTGGAGTCCAACTCAACAGCGGTCCAGGGTAGGCCATATTTATTCAGGTCTTCCATGAATGGGTCTGGATCAAACTGCTCCATATTCCATACGCCGGCTTTCTTCCATTTTCCTTCCAGAATCATTTTGGCTCCGATCATAGCTGGTACACCGGTGGTGTAGGATATGGCCTGTGACTGCACTTCTTCGTAGCATTGTTCGTGGTCACAAATGTTGTACACATATACGATTTTTTCTTTCCCGTCCTTTATGCCTTTAGCGACACAGCCGATACAGGTTTTACCTTTCGTCAGTGGGCCTAGGCTGGATGGGTCAGGTAATACGGCTTTTAAAAATTGAAGAGGAATAATTTCCACGCCCTCATATTTAACGGGCTCGATTCCTGTCATTCCAACATTTTGTAAGACTTCCAAATGCTTCAGGTAGTTTTGCGAGAAAGTCATCCAGAAGCGTGCACGTTTGATTTCAGGGAAGTGCTTGGTGATGGATTCCAGCTCTTCGTGGTACATCAGATAGATTTGTTTTTCGCCAATACCTTCTGGGAAGTCGTAAGCTTGG
The DNA here is from genome assembly GCF_032773895.1 of Teredinibacter sp. KSP-S5-2. Taxonomy (NCBI): domain Bacteria; kingdom Pseudomonadati; phylum Pseudomonadota; class Gammaproteobacteria; order Cellvibrionales; family Cellvibrionaceae; genus Teredinibacter; species Teredinibacter sp. KSP-S5-2. Next base: position 1,495,417 of record NZ_CP120416.1, read on the forward strand.
TTGACTGTCAGAGGGTCGGTCTCAACCCATTGACCATTTTCCCAGTAGCGACCCTTCGCTGTTACTTCGCGAATATTGATCTCGGGGTTAAAATTGGTGGCAAACGGTTGGCCGTGATCACCGGCATTACAGTCGATAATATCCAGTTCATGAATCTCATCAAGATAATGCTTACGAATATACGCGGTATATACGTTGGTTACACCTGGATCAAAACCACTGCCTAACAATGCAGTAAGGTTGGCGTTAGTAAATTTATCCTGGTAGGCCCATTGCCAGCTGTATTCAAACTTGGCTTCTTCCGGTGGTTCGTAATTCGCCGTATCCAGGTAATCAATGCCAGCATTTAAGCAGGCATCCATAATGTGAAGATCCTGGTAGGGAAGTGCCACGTTAATGACGAGATCCGGCTTTTCTTTTTCAAGTAATGCGGTCATCTCTGCCACGTTATCGGCGTCGACTTGAGCAGTTTTAATTTCACGTTTTAGTTGTGCGGCAATTTTTTTGCACTTGTCTTCATTTCGGCTGGCGAGAATAATCTCGCCAAACACTTCTGGTAATTGAGCACATTTGTGTGTCACAACACCACCGACGCCGCCGGCGCCTACAATCAGTACTTTTTTCATGGTTGTCTCCAGTTTGCCGAGCAAACAGCGGCATTCTTCATTAAGTGTTATTCTTTTTCGTAGTAGGTGTAGCCCGATAAGCTGTCAGAAAAAGCTTTCATGATTTTTTGCCTTTCGCTTGCGCTAATGTGGCCTTTTCGCACGGCTTTCTCGGCAAGTTTTCTAAATCGCTCTTTCATTGTCTGCGGGCTGTATTCCACGTAGCTTAGAACATCGGCGATTTGGTCACCTTCTATCTCATCGGCAAAATCGTAGCTACCATCTGTATTCACTCGAATACTGGCTACATTGGGGTCACCAAAGAGATTATGCAAGTCTCCAAGGGTTTCTTGATACGCGCCGACCAAAAAGGCACCGATATAGTATTCTTCACCCTCTTTTAGTTCGTGCAGGGGCAGAGTGCTTCGCGTCTCATGCATATTGGAAAAACTATCGATCTTCCCGTCACAGTCACAGGTGATATCCGCAATAATGGTTTCCCTGGTCGGCTTTTCATTCAGGCGATGAATTGGCGCGATTGGGAATATTTGATCTATCGCCCAAATATCAGGAAGCGACTGGAACAAACTAAAGTTGCAGTAATAGATATCTGCCAGCTGACCCTTGAGGTTTTCGATCTCTGGTGGCACTCGCTGGCTTTTATCTGCAAGCTTAATAATGCGGTGCATGATTTTTAAAAACAGGTTTTCGGCAATGGAACGTGTACGCAATGACACTTGGCCACGTTTAAACAGTTCGCGAACCTCATCCCGGTAGAAGACCGCATCGTTGTAACATTCTTGCAGGTTTTTGGTTTGTGCTGAAACAAGGGCTTCCTGTAAGTCATGAATAAGCTTGTGTTCGGTTTCCGGGATTGTTTCTGGCAATGGGCCTGGTTCAAATTTGGCTACATCCAGCACGTTAAAAAGCAGTACCGAGGAGTAGGCGATAGTGGCTCGTCCAGATTCTGTGACTATGGTTGGGTGAGGAATGCCCTCAGGGTCTAATGTGGACATAATGACATCCACAACGTCGGTGCAGTATTCGTCGAGGGTATAGTTTCTCGAATGAATTTGGCTGGTTTTTGAGCCGTCGTAGTCCACGGCCAAGCCTCCTCCCAAATCGAGGTAGCCCATCGGAGCGCCTTCCTCAACTAGATCCATATACACATGGCAGGCTTCAATTACGCCGCCACGAATATCTCGAATATTTGGGATTTGGGAGCCGAGGTGAAAGTGCAACAGTTTCAGGCAATCCAGCATATCCACCGCTTTTAACGCGTCGACCATCTCGACCAGCTGAGCAATGGATAAGCCAAAGATGCTTCGGTCGCCGCTGGTTGCGTTCCAATGCCCGCTAACAATCGAGGCTAATTTTACCCGGGCACCGATCAGTGGTTGAATCCCGAGAATTTGACTGCGTTCAATGATGATAGATAGTTCTGCGGGTGTCTCTACAACGAAGAAGCATTTATAGCCCATTTTGCAGGCATGTAAGCCGAGGTCGATAAACTCTTCATCTTTATAGCCATTGCAGACAATACAGGACTCTTCTGACTCAATGTGAGACAGTGCAATAAGCAATTCGGCTTTAGAGCCAGCTTCCAGACCGTGGCCGTACTTTGCGCCGACTTTGGCAATTTCCTCAATAACATGACATTGCTGGTTGACTTTAATCGGGAAAACGCCACGGTATTGTCCCTTATAGTCCATTGAGGTTATGGCATGGTTAAACGCCTGGTTTAAACGGCCGATTTGTTCTTCGAGGATATCTTCAAAGCGCAGCAGAACGGGCATATCTGTCCCACGCTCTCGTAAATCTTCGACGAGTTTAAGTAAGGAAAGCTCTTTTCGAGCACCATCTACCATGGGTAGGGCGCATATCTCCCCTGAATCGGAGATGCTAAAATAGTCAGCTCCCCACTCATTTACACCGTAGAGCTCGTTTGATAGGCGGCTGGACCACTTTTTGTTATCTGGATTGTTCAAATTCCGTACTCTTGGTAAGAATTTTAAGTGAATACAATAGGTCGCAGGAAATACCTGTGACCTGGGTCATGGAGCGCGGATTTTAGGCAAAAAATAACCTATGTGCTACAAGAATTTTAATGGGGTAGGGGAATGTTAAAACGGGAAGTCGCTTATGGACTTCCCGTTTTGGACGGGCCTTTTTCACAGGCCCCGAGCTGCGATTGGCAACTCAATTGAAGATGGTTGTTTATACTTTACGTTTACTTTCTTCCTTTTTCAGCTTTTGTTCTACTGCTAAGAAGGCGTCTCTTACTGCAACATGAACGGATGGGTCATCATGGCTAACTGTAATGGGAGATCCTTTCATTCCAAGTTCGATGGAAGCTCTGAATAACTTTCCCTTGTGCTTATGTTTGTGCGGTGTGTCAATGACAACACGGCTGTGCATGATGGAATCTGAAAAGCGATGAAGTTTTTGTATTTTCTTTTCTATTACCTCGCTGAGTGCAGGAGATGAATCAATGTCGCGGTAGACAACTTCTGCGTTCGATAGCATAGGCAAACCTCCATTGGTGCCGTTTTGATTGAAGGTATAAATTCTTGGGCCCACATCTTTATCATGGCGTCTGCCACAAAAAATTCAAGAACTTTTTAAGAATATTCAATTATGTTCTTATGGTCTTATAAACTAAGCGATAAAACTTTTTGTGCTAAGTCAGAATTATGCTACTCCTTTGGTCCGAAGGTGATTTGACGTAGCACAAATAATAGCTCGGGTGAGAGTAGATTATTCGCAGGGAGGAAATTTTTAAATCCACTCCATTTTATGGTCGAGTAACTCTGCGTCCATTTCTTTTTCTGCGTAATTAACAATGGTCGTCAGGCTGGACTCTACTGTCTTTCTAGTCGTGGATATGGCAACGAAACTCAACTCGCACATCTGCCAGGAGTCGTGATAGTGACTCTCGCATCCCGCGACTGATGTAACCCGTGAGAACTTCTCTTTTATGCCGCTTATTCTATGGCGCTTTTCTTTGAGAGAGCTGCAGCCGTGGAGCCTGAAAGTCAGTGTCAAAATCGCCAAATGCATTTTTTTAAATTTTTTTCTTGAAAAAGTTTTGGGTGGCCATATATCTGTTAATGAGCTGGCTTGATAAGCAGTTCGCTAACGGATAAACATGATTTGTCCGCATAATACTTCTGGCTTGATCATTTGATAAGCCCCTAATTTATTGCTCAAATGAGGATAATACAATGAGAGAATTTGACCTATCACCACTTTACCGTTCTGCTATTGGTTTTGATCGTATGGCAAATATGTTGGATGCGTTAAGTCGCAACGATCAAGGTCAACCAAGTTACCCCCCGTACAATATTGAATTAACGGGTGAGGATCAATATCGAATTACTATGGCTGTTGCTGGTTTTGATCAATCTGAATTAAATATTGAAGCAAAACAAAATACGTTAACCGTTACAGGCAAGAAATTACCATCAACAGAACAGCAGCAGTTTCTTCATCAAGGTATTGCTGCGCGAAATTTTGAACGAAGATTTCAATTGGCGGATTATGTAAAAGTCGTGAATGCCTCTATTCAGAATGGTTTGTTGCACGTTGACTTAGTGCGGGAAATACCTGAAGCGATGAAACCCCGTACGATTGAAATTAGAGATGCATCATCAGCATCAATTGAAAACCAGGGAGCAACAGTTAAAGGCATTAATGATCGCGTTGCATAACGTCAATATGCATCTAATGTGTAAGCTGTTGTCCAATGAATAGTTGTCTGCATAGCTATTGGCCACCCAAGGGTGGCCTTTTTTGATTTAAGTAGCATTGTTTTGTATGTACTTCATAATTACTGCTGTGGCGCGTTATGTTTAATTACTGCCCCTTGTGTCGTGGTCTTGAACTCGTTGATTTTCATCAAGATAAAAAGCGGTGCTACCGTCAATGCGTGCGCTGTCACTTGGTTTTTGTACCGAGTGAGTACCACCTGAATCTGGATGCCGAAAAAGGGGAATATGATAAACACCAGAATTCGCCGGATGATAATGGCTATCGAGTGTTTCTTGGTCGATTGTTTCACCCTTTAAATCAGCTTCTTCGGAGTAACTCTATTGGCTTGGATTTTGGTTGCGGGCCAGGTCCTACGTTATCGGTTATGTTTGAAGAGCGGGGACATAGAGTCACGTTGTACGATAAGTTCTATTACCCAGATAATTCTGCTTTAACGACAACGCAGTATGATTTTATTACCGCAACTGAAGTTGTTGAGCACCTTGCCCAGCCCTGGGAGACATTTCGTTTGCTTTGGTCGATATTAGATAGTGGAGGCCATTTGGGTCTGATGACTAAGCTCGTGGAAAGTCCTGAACGTTTTTCCCAATGGCACTATAAAAATGACCCTACGCACATCAGTTTTTATTCATGGGAAACGTTGCTTTGGTTAATGGAAGCGTTACAGCGGCAGTTTTCTGCCAGGGTTTCGTTGCAGCGTGTTGCTAATGATGCATTTATCTTCAGTAAGGAATGAGTTAAGTGTTTAAACTGAACAGTTTTGCTCTCACTGTTGTGCGGTATTGGCTTGGAGTAGTACCATGTATTTTTCTGAATAAGTTGGTGAAGTAAGAGCCGTCATGGTAACCCACTTTGTCCATTACTTCTCCGATGCTTAAATTGGTGGTTTTTAATAAGTCCTTTGCTGTTTCCATTCGTACTTGCTGAACATAGGTAAGGGGGGAAACACCGGTTGCAGTTTTAAAGCGACGATTAAAACTTCGCATGCTCATACCAAATTGCTCAGCCAGGTTTTGCACTGAAATATGTTTGCTTTGGTTGGACTGAATCCATATTTGGCTTTGAACAATTTCTTCGTCTGGATGGCTGTTGTTGCTTTCGATAAGTGAACTGGGTTTCTCGTAGGCTCGGCGTATTTCGTGAAAAAAATGTTGTTCTACATGAGTGGCGACCTCTCTGGAAAAGTATTTTTGAATGAAGTGAACCGTCAAATCCCCTAGAGAGTTGACGCTCCCGGTGCAATAGAGATTACCTGCCTGGGTAATAAAGTACTGGCGTTTCAGGTTAATCTGAGGATATTTTTTTTGAAAAAAGTCGAAGTGATGCCAGTGTGTGGTTGCAGGTTTGCCGTCTAATATGCCGGCTTCAGCCATAAAGCAGCAACCGGTTCCGACCCCGGCTATTGTGACACCATTTTCGTATTGATCACGGAGCCAGGCAATGAGCCTGTGGTGTCTATTAATAACGGTGTTTGGGTTTCTCCATAGTGCGGGCAGGTAAATAAGATCCAGCTCGCCAGCGTCATCAATGCTGTTGTCTGTGTCGAAGCGAATCCCTGTATGAGTGGTTACGCTTTCATTAATATCTGAAATCACTTGGACCGATAGTTGTTGGCGTTGCGTGCTGCCTTTGGGTTTTGTTTTGGCGATATCTTCTGCTGCCCGAAGTAGCTCCAAGGGAAGGGTAAGACTGGTCGCCAGCATCTTTTCGCAAACAACAAAAGCTACCTTTAGTGCCATATATTCTCCAGTTATTCTCCAGTCTGCATTTTTGGCTGTTTTGCCATGGTTAAACGGCTGATATGCCCGAGACGATGGTAATTTAACTGAATAGAATCCCATTCTCAATATTGATTGCTTAATAACGAATATAGGCACAGGTCATGACGTCTTTCTTACCATTAATTGTCGGGTTTGGTGGTTACAATGCTGCGGGCAGAAGCTCTTTTCACCGAGCATATGAACGAATGATATTGGAAAGCCTGGGTGAGGCCGATAGGGCGAAAACACTTAGCTCGCTAGCACACATAATGGGAAAGCCTGGAGCGGACGAGCAGGAAATTTTGCTTGGTTCTTTGGTTCGACGTATAGAGCCAACCTATTTTGATGTTGAAAAAGCTCCCTTTGGTAAGACTTTTCCGATAAGAAGCTCTGGATCTGATCCTGTTCGTTTTGTGTTGAGTGCACGTGAGCTGCCAGAAGCAATACCTGAGCACTGGCACGTTGAGCCAGTGGCAGGGGATGATCGACAGTTTCAGGTAACCCTTATGGGGAATCAGTCCGTACGGGTGAACAGCCATTCTCCAATTGCAGTCCAATCCGCGGGTCAGCTTCCTTCTGGTTTTAATCCCGCAGATCATTATCGTTCGATGCATCATCCAAGAGGCCTGCAATTGACTGTTTTGGGTGCCTCAGATGCTGTGCGGTCCATGGGAATCAAATGGTCCAATGTTGCCAAGAAAATCTCCCCGGATCAGGTCGCGGTTTATGCCAGTAGTGTCATGAGTCAGCTGGATCAGTCTGGTTTTGGTGGAATGATGCAGGCGAGACAAAATGGTGCGAGGGTGACGTCCAAACAGCTTCCTCTTGGCATGAACACCATGCCAGCGGATTTCGTTAATGCCTATATTCTGGGAAGCTTGGGTTCAACTGGTGGTGTGACCGGAGCATGTGCAACTTTTCTTTTCAATTTGCGGCAGGCGGTCGAAGAGATTCGGATGGGGAGAAAGAAGGTTGCTGTTGTCGGATGTAGCGAAGCACCTATTCTTCCTGAAGTTATCGATGGTTACGCGGCGATGAGCGCTTTGGCAACCGATGATAATTTAAGAAAACTGGATCAGGTGGATGTACCTGATTATCGACGAGCCAGTCGTCCTTTCAGTGAAAACTGTGGCTTTACCTTGGCTGAGTCCAGTCAATACATCGTGCTTATGGCTGATGATTTGGCTATCGAAATGGGCGCGCAGATATATGGTGCTGTGCCTGGTGTTTATGTCAATGCTGACGGCTTTAAAAAATCTATTTCAGCTCCTGGTGCTGGTAACTACATTACCATGGCTCGTGCCGTAGGTTTGGCAAACACCCTATTGGGTGAGGAAGCTGTAAAAAATGGAAGCTTTGTTCAGGCGCATGGTTCAAGTACACCGCAAAACCGTGTCACGGAATCGAAGATATTTGATAAGGTTGCAGAAGCATTTGGTATTCAAAATTGGCCCGTGGCGGCTGTAAAAAGTTATGTGGGGCATTCTCTTGGGCCAGCCAGTGGGGATCAAATAGCTGCGAGTTTAGGTGTATTTGCTCGAGGAATTTTGCCTGGCATTAAGACGATTGATTCCGTTGCTGATGATGTTTTTTCTGCCCGTTTAGATATTCGCAAAACTGACAATGAGTTGGGTGAAAAAGGTGCGCAAGTCGCATTTTTAAATTCAAAAGGTTTTGGCGGAAATAACGCTACAGCGACAGTTTTTTCACCGTCAGTAGTCGACAGTTATCTCGCGAACCACTATAGTTCTAGTCAGCTGTTAGAGTATAAAAATAAGCGAGAGCAGGTGGAATCAATGGCCAGTCAGTATTGTCAGGATGCTGATCTTGGCAAGCTAAGCCCAATATATGAATTTGGTAATAACCTGCTTGATGAGGATTCAATTCAAGTCAGTAAAGAAAATGTATGCATGCCGGGATATAAAGCTACAATTTCATTACAAAACGATGAAGGATTGTCTGGTTTCAAAAAATAAATAAAATCTAACTGACAAAAGGGTAAAGGGCGATGCCAATTTCTAATCTGTTGTCCGAACAAGCAACTCCGGATGGGGTGGATACTGGTTGTAGTGAAACTGTTGGCACACGATTACAAACTGTAAGAAAAATTCACGGCTTATCTCAGCGGGAGCTTGCGCGCCGTGCTGAAGTGACCAATAGTACTTTATCCATGATTGAGCAGGGTAAAGTCAGTCCGTCAATCGCATCATTGGAAAAAATTGTGAATGCGATTCCGATGTCTCTGCAGGAGTTTTTTTCTGACTCGCTTGATATTACGCCGCCGGTGTTTCGTTATGACCAGCTCGTGCATGTTGAAAAGGATGCAGTTGATTATCGGGTTTTGCCTATAAACCGATCAGACAATAAAGGGGTTTTTCTCGCGCAGCAGGTTTATTCTCCTGGCGCGAAAGTCACTTCAGAATGGATGGTTAAAAATGGCTACGTCGGAGGAATGGTTATTGATGGGCAAATTGAACTGCATCTGGAAGGAACCGTTTATGAGTTAAAACCTGGCGATGGTTTTTATTTTTCTCTTCTACGTTCTCACTCCTTTTTAAACGCAACCGATAAAGACTGTACTGTGGTCTGCGTCTCATTTGGCGATTAACATCGCAAATTGACAGTGATTTTCTTTCCTAAATCAACTGTAAATCATTATCGTTCTGATCCATACTTGACTAAGCCTTAAGGTAATAAAACCTTGAGGCTAGTGTAAATCTATACTAGTTAAATCATGCTACGTTCTATATGCGGGAAAGGACTGTATATTGTGGCTGTCGCGTTTTTAGTGAGTGCGATTAATAATAGGTTTGCTTACTTTCTAACCTTTTTAGGAATGCTGAGGTTGTCATGCTTTACCAAGGTCAGACTTTATCGCTAACACAGTTAGAGTCAGGAATTATTGAACTGTGTTTTGATCTCAAAAATGAATCTGTCAATAAGTTTAACTCCGTAACCCTTGATGAATTGGGGGAAGCTCTCACCGTAGTTGAGACCACTCAGGATGCTAAAGCATTGCTTTTAACTAGCGGCAAATCAGTATTTGTTGTTGGGGCAGATATAACTGAGTTTGGCCCAATTTTTACTCAGGGTGGAGACATTGTTCGCGGCTATTTAAATCGGGTAAATGCGTGCTTTAACCGAATTGAAGATCTGACTATACCAAGTCTCGCAGCGATTAACGGGTTTGCTTTGGGCGGCGGCATGGAGGTGTGTCTGTCCTGTGATTATCGCGTAATGAGCAATGGTACACAGGTGGGTTTACCTGAGACTAAGTTGGGGATTATTCCCGGCTGGGGCGGAACGGTTCGTCTACCCCGCGTGGCAGGTGTTGATATTGCTGTTGAATGGATTGCTGGTGGGCGAAACTATGATGCCCTTCCTGCGTTGAAAGCAGGTGTTGTTGATGCGGTGGTTGAGTCGGAGCAGCTTCGTGGGTCAGCCATTAATATGTTGGAGAGAGCGATAGCTGGCAAGCTGAATTTCCAAGAACGCAAAGTGCAAAAAAAATCACCGTTGCCAATCAATGACATTGAATCGCTAATGTCTTTTGAGACGTCAAAAATGTTTGTGAAGTCACAGGCTGGAAAGCATTATCCAGCGCCTGTTGCAGCGGTTCAGGCAATGCAGGATGCATCAAAAATGGGGAGGGACGAAGCGTTAGTTGTGGAAGGGAATGCTTTTGTTCAATTGGCGTTAACTCCTGTCGCCCATGCCTTGGTGGGTATCTTCCTTAATGACCAGTTAATCAATAAAAAAGCCAAGCAGTATGAAAAAGAATCTGGCGAAAAAATAAAACGAGCTGCAGTACTTGGTGCAGGGATTATGGGGGGGGGTATTGCCTACCAGTCTGCCTATAAAGGCATCCCTGTAAAAATGAAGGACATTGCTCAGGATGGTTTGGATTTAGGCTTATCTGAAGCGGCCAAATTATTAAACAAGCGGGTTGAACGTGGAAGGATGACTGCCTCAAAAATGGCGGAAGTATTAAATAAAATCGAACCAACACTTGCTTATAGCGGTTTTGATCAAACGGATATTGTGATTGAAGCTGTTGTGGAAAACGCGAAAGTGAAACGAGCTGTATTGGCTGACGTGGAAAAACATGTATCTGAAAATACGATAATTTGTTCCAACACTTCGACTATTTCTATTTCTCATCTGGCTGCAGAGTTAAAACATCCCGATAAATTTTGTGGGATGCATTTTTTTAATCCGGTCCATGCAATGCCTTTAGTTGAAGTTATCCGGGGTGAGAAAACAGCAGAATCTACAGTGGCAAAAACGGTGGCTTATGCCAATGCCTTGGGGAAAAAGCCAATAGTCGTAAATGATTGCCCTGGATTTTTGGTAAATCGGGTTTTGTTCCCTTATTTTTCTGGTTTTAGCATGCTTCTGCGTGATGGCGCTGACTTTCAGGAAGTGGATAAAGTCATGGAGCGTTGGGGATGGCCAATGGGGCCGGCTTACTTAATGGATGTTGTCGGGGTGGATACCGGAGTCCATGCAGAAGCGGTCATGGCTAAAGGCTTCCCCGAAAGAATGGGAAGAACCTATAAATCTGCGACAGATATATTATTCGAGGCGCAGCGTCTCGGGCAAAAAAACAAGAAAGGTTTTTACAATTACGAGTTGGATAAGAAAGGTAAACCACAGAAGGTGGTTACGGATGAATCTTATCAATTACTCGCTGGAGAATATGCTGAGAAAAAGGATTTTTCAGAAGACGAGATTGTTGCGCGAATGATGATTCCCATGGCAACTGAGTTAGCGCGATGTCTCGAAGAGGGGGTTGTTGATTCGGCTGCTGAGGCGGATATGGCGTTGGTTTATGGGTTAGGGTTTCCACCCTTTAGGGGAGGCTTGTTACGCTGGATTGATAATATGGGTATCGACAATTTTATTACTATGGCGGAACCCTACGCTCATCTGGGCGAGCTATATAAGGTGACAGCGGGCATGTCAGAGATGGCCGCCGCACATGCAAAATATTATCGCGCAGCCTAAGGAGGAGCGGAGCATGAGTTTACAAGCAAGAGACGTGGTTATTGTTGATTATGCGCGCAGCCCAATGGGGCGTGCAAAAAATGGGTGTTTCCGACACTTGCGCGCCGATGATATGAGCGCTTTTCTAATAAATGGTTTACTTGAGCGAAACCCCGGTATTGATTCTAAAGAGATCGATGACATTATTTGGGGGTGCGTTATGCAGCGCGGAGAGCAGGGTTTTAATGTCGCCCGGAATATATTGCTTCGAGCCGGGCTTCCCCACGAAATTCCGGCGCAAACAGTTAATCGACTTTGCGGTTCCTCTATGTCTGCTCTTCATATTGCCGCAGCCAACATAAAAGCCGGTTTAGGGGATATTTATCTGGTTGGCGGTGTTGAGCATATGGGGCATATCGATATGAATCAGCATGTTGACCCGAACCCGGCGTTGGGCGTGTCTGTAGCCAAGGCCGCCGGTTCAATGGGCTTAACCGCGGAGTATCTTGCCCTTTTACATGGCATTGGTAGAGAGCAAATGGATGCATTTGGTGCTCGCTCTCATCAGCTTGCAGCTAAAGCAACTCAAGAGGGAAAGTTCTCCCGAGAGATTATCCCGTTAAATGGTCACGATGAAGATGGTGCGTTAATGCTCGTCGAACACGATGAGACGATTCGACCGGAAACAACAGTTGAAGTGCTGGCAACGCTTAAGCCAGTATTCAACCCGAAAGGTGGAACTGTAACAGCGGGAACCTCTTCTCAGGTAACGGATGGGGCATCTTCGATGTTAGTTTTATCGTGGGAGAAAGCGCAGGCATTAGGTTTGACCCCCATAGCCAAAGTACGTGGCATGGCGCTGGCAGGGGTGGATCCGTCAATTATGGGATATGGGCCAGTTCCGGCAACCCAGAAAGCGCTCAAACAGGTCGGTTTGAGCATTGAAGATATCGACATTGTTGAGTTGAATGAAGCGTTCGCCGCTCAGGCGTTACCAGTGTTAAAGGATTTAAAGCTCTTGGATGTAATGGATGAAAAAGTGAATTTGTACGGGGGCGCTATTGCTTTGGGACATCCATTTGGCTGTTCCGGAACCCGGATTACAGGGACATTACTGTCGGTAATGCAGGATAAGGATAAAGCTCTTGGCGTTGCGACTATGTGTATAGGCCTGGGGCAGGGCATTACCACCGTCCTAGAGCGATTAAACTAAAGAAATTGAAAATTGTTGTTGCTCAGATGAAAAGCTTGTGGCAGAATGCCCGCCTCTTCAAATGAGAGGCCAATTTTTGATTGATTTATCATTGAAAATCAATGGCTTAGATTAAGTTTGAAGATTAGCTTATTAGGCTAAATGCTTTTCATAGCGCGGTCGTGGCGGAATTGGTAGACGCGCTGGATTTAGGTTCCAGTGCCGCAAGGCGTGAGAGTTCAAGTCTCTCCGACCGCACCATCTTGGTAAATCTCAATAGATACTCTCAGTAGTTTTGTCGCCCCAATTTTGGGTCTTTCTTCTAGTCGCACTTTTTATTTCATTTGTGTATACTGCGCGCCCTTAAACGTCAGAGCAAATTCTGAACTGGGTGAAATGCCTGTCGTAATGAGAATGGCAAAGGTAGTCCCCCAGATTTAACTAATAACACTACTCTCTTACTTCACGAGGAACAAAATGCAAGTTTCAGTTGAAACAACTACCGGTTTAGAAAGAAAAGTTACTGTAGGTATTCCTGCCGACGTAGTTGACCAGGAAGTGGAGAAACGCCTGAAAGAAGCCGCCAAAACTGTACGTATCAACGGTTTCCGTAAAGGTAAAGTTCCTATGAAAGTTGTCAAAAGCCGTTTTGGCGCCGGTGTGCGTCAAGAAGTTCTTGGCGATACCATTAACCGATCGTTCTACGAAGCGGTTCAAAAAGAGTCATTACGCCCAGCCGGCCAGCCTCAAATTGATGCGAAACAGCTTGAAGAAGGTAAAGATGTTGAGTTTGTAGCAACATTTGAAGTTTACCCCGAAGTAACGGTTGATGGTTTGGGAGAGTCCGAAATTGTTCGTTACAACGCTGAGATCGGTGACGAAGACGTCGACAATATGATCGAAGTTTTACGCAAAAGTCAGGCTGAGTGGAGCGATGTAAAGCGTAAGTCGAAAAAGACTGACCGGGTAAATATTGACTTTGTTGGTACAAAAGACGGCGAAGAGTTCGCAGGTGGTTCTGCTAAAGGGCACAACTTGGTGCTTGGTTCAGACAGTATGATTCCTGGTTTTGAAAAAGGCATTATCGGGATGAAAGCGGGCGAGGAAAAAGTTTTAGAGCTGACTTTCCCTGAGGATTATCACGCGGAAGACCTAAAAGGTGCAGCCGTTGAGTTCAAGATTACGGTTAATGCTGTAAGCGCGCAAAAATTGCCAGAGTTGAACGAAGAATTCTTCAAAAAATACGGTGTAGAAGGTGACGAAGCTAGTTTCCGTGAAGATGTTAAAGAAAACATGGAGCGGGAAAAGCTGAAGGCTATTAAAGCGAAAACAAAAGAGCAGGTAATGAATGCTCTTTTGAAAGCAAATGAAGTTGATATTCCGAAAGCATTAATCTCGCAAGAAATTAATGCAATGCGTAACCAGATGATCCAGCAATATGGTCAGGCAGCGCAAAATCTTGATATTCAGTCTCTTCTTCCTGACGACATGTTTAAAGAGCAGGCTGAACGCAGAACTGCTCTTGGGTTGTTGGTTTCTGAAATCGTAAGTAAAGAAAAGCTTGTTGCAGATAAAGACAAGGTTAAAACGCTTATCGAAGAAGCTGCCTCATCCTATGAGGACCCGGAAAGTGTTGTTAATTACTATTTCAGCAATGAGCAATTGTTGGCAAGCGTGGAAGCGGCCGCACTGGAAGATCAAGTTGTTGATTTTCTGCTGGAAAAGGCCAAGGTTGTTGATAAAACAGTTTCTTACGATGAGGTTATAAAGCCTCTGGAAAAAGAAGAAGCCTAAAGTAAAAGAGTTAAAAAAAGCTAGGAGGTGTCAGGCTTCCTAGCTTTTTTTTTATCTGAATAATAATACCTTAGTAGAATGTGTGGATTTTTTTAAAACGAAATCAGGCCCTGGATTTTTGGTGCTGTTTAATGATTGGGCAAGCTGAGTTAAAAAAAACCATATCCCAAGGTATTTGAATTCTTCACCTCCAAAAGCTATTGATTTTATTGGCGAAATATCTCGTTCAAGGTTAAGCTAAAGCATAAGTGGCTGTAGCATATAAGAGATGATCCTGCGACCTTACTGTTAATATCATTATTTTTTGCATTGATAACTAGGGCGCCATGTAAAATTTGTTAAGGATACGGAACAATTTATGTCGAAAATTGACTTGCTTGGTAACAAATCACTTGAAACTGTGAATTCGTTAGTCCCCATTGTTGTAGAGCAAACAGCTCGTGGTGAACGTTCTTACGATATTTATTCTCGTTTATTAAAAGAGCGCGTAATTTTTCTGGTTGGGCAGGTCGAAGACCATATGGCAAACCTGGTGGTTGCCCAGCTTTTGTTCTTGGAAGCAGAAAACCCTGATAAAGATATCCACTTGTATATCAATTCCCCTGGTGGTTCTGTGACTGCGGGGCTATCTATATACGATACTATGCAATTTATTAAGCCCGATGTGAGTACAATGTGTATTGGTCAGGCATGTAGCATGGGTGCCTTCTTATTAACGGCTGGAGCTAAGGGGAAACGTTACTGTTTACCAAACTCTAGAGTAATGATCCATCAGCCCTCTGGCGGTGCGCAGGGCCAAGCGTCAGATATTCACATTCATGCGCAAGAAATCCTTAAGATTCGTGAGAATTTGAACCGTATCATGGCTGGCCATACCGGACAGTCCATTGAGCAAATTGCCAAAGATACTGAGCGTGACAACTTTATGAGCGCAGAAGAATCAAAGGCTTACGGGTTAATTGATGAAGTTGTTAGTATGCGTGGTACCGAAGCTTAGGCCTGATTTTTGCCTAATATCAAGCCGGTAAACGTCTTAAGATAGTGTGCTACCAGTAATTTGTGGCATAGATATTCGCAATTCTGCCTTGATTTTGCTAAGTTCGCCCTTGAAATATGTCTATTGGGCTACATTTAAGCTTATCAAAGCAAAGTTTTAGAAAGTTGGAGAGACTTAATGTCTGACCATAGTGGTGATAACGACGATAACGGCAAGTTGCTGTACTGCTCTTTCTGCGGAAAGAGTCAGCATGAAGTACGCAAATTGATCGCTGGCCCGTCGGTATTTATCTGTGATGAATGTGTCGATCTTTGTAACGACATTATTCGGGAAGAAATTCAGGAAAGCAGTGCCGAGACTTCTGGCGATAAACTGCCTACGCCTCAAGAAATCTCTGAGACCTTAGATCAGTACGTTATTGGTCAACGTGGTGCGAAGAAAGTCCTTGCCGTTGCTGTATATAACCACTACAAACGGTTGCGTTTGGGTGGAAAGAAAAAGTCCAAAGATGATGTTGAGCTGGGTAAGAGTAATATCCTGCTGGTTGGGCCAACGGGTAGCGGTAAAACCCTATTGGCGGAAACTTTGGCAAGGTTGCTAAATGTACCCTTTACGATCGCCGATGCAACGACTTTGACCGAAGCGGGTTATGTCGGAGAAGACGTAGAGAATATCATCCAGAAACTGTTGCAAAAGTGTGACTACGATGTAGAGAAAGCTCAACAGGGCATTGTCTATATTGATGAAATTGATAAGGTTTCGCGTAAGTCGGATAACCCCTCTATTACTCGGGATGTGTCTGGAGAGGGCGTTCAGCAGGCATTGTTAAAGCTGATCGAAGGCACTATTGCTTCTGTTCCTCCTCAAGGTGGTCGTAAGCATCCTCAGCAAGAGTTTTTACAGGTCGATACGTCAAACATCCTGTTTATCTGTGGTGGTGCCTTTGCCGGCCTGGATAAGGTTATCTTGGATCGATCCGAAAAAGGTGGGATCGGCTTTGGTGCGGAAGTACGCAGCAAGAATTCCAGCAAAAATGTCGGTGAGACACTGAAAGAGCTTGAAGCGGAAGACCTGGTGAAATATGGGTTGATTCCTGAGTTTGTTGGCCGGTTACCAATCATTGCCACACTCGATGAGTTGGATAAGCTGGCGCTTGTTCAAATCCTGAAAGAGCCAAAGAACTCCTTGGTTAAGCAATATGCCAAGCTGTTTGAAATGGAAGATGTTGAGGTGGATTTCAGAGACGACGCACTGGATGCTGTTGCGGAAAAAGCTATGGAACGAAAAACCGGTGCTCGTGGGTTGCGTTCAATCATGGAGGCAGTGCTGTTGGATACTATGTACCGTTTACCGTCAGAACCCGGTGTCAGTAAAGTCGTTGTTGACGATGCTGTCATTCGAGGGGAGTCTGAGCCATTGCTTGTTTATGAAAACAACGATTCAGCTAAGGCAGTCCCAGAGGACTAGCGTTTTAATGTGACACTTTGATTTAAAAAGGGCTCTTATGAGTCCTTTTTGCTCTGTGTAGCTTGTATTTTACAAGGGTAGCCCCCAATCTTAATGAAACAAAACTTTCAACAACAATTGCCCCCGTGTATTGAGGCTTAATCAATGGATCAGATTGAATCCACAGTAGAAGAAAACAGACTCCCATTACTACCGCTGCGTGATGTTGTGGTATACCCGCATATGGTTATCCCTTTGTTCGTTGGTAGAGAGAAGTCTATCTCTGCGTTGGAGCACGCTATGACCGAGGATAAGCAAGTTCTGCTGGTTGCGCAGAAACATGCCTCTGTCGACGAGCCAAATCGTGCGGATCTCTATGAATTTGGTACGGTTGCCACGGTGTTACAGTTACTAAAACTTCCCGATGGCACGGTAAAGGTTTTGGTAGAAGGCGGGAAACGCGCTCAAATCATCGAAGTTACAGAATCTGAGGGGCATTTCCAGGCTGAAATTGAGTACGTCGAGTCCGATGCAGAAGAGGATAGAGAGGTTGAGGTGTTAACTCGTTCTCTGTTAACACGTTTTGAGCAGTACGTTAACCTCAGTAAAAAGGTGCCGTCCGAGGTGATGACCTCCCTAAGTGGCATCGATGAGCCTGGCCGTTTGGCTGATACAGTGGCTGCGCATATGTCTTTGGAGTTGGCGCAGAAGCAAGAGCTGCTGGAAATTATTAATGTACGTGAACGCCTGGAGCACCTTATCGGTTTGATGGAGGCCGAGGCAGACTTGTACCAAGTTGAGAAACGTATTCGTGGCCGTGTTAAAAAGCAAATGGAGAAAAGCCAGCGCGAGTACTATCTGAATGAGCAGTTAAAAGCGATTCAGAAAGAGCTTGGTGACATGGGTGATGAAGGTGCAAATGAGCATGGAGAGCTGGAAAGAAAGGTGGCTGAGTCTGGCATGCCGAAAGAAGCTGAAGAAAAAACCATGGCTGAACTTGGTAAATTAAAGATGATGTCCCCGATGTCTGCAGAGGCATCCGTTGTTCGCGCCTATATTGACTGGATGGTCAACGTTCCCTGGAAAAAACGCAGTAAAGTTCGCCATGATTTAGAGAAAGCTGAGCAGATTCTGGAAGAAGATCACTACGGCTTGGAAGAAGTCAAAGAGCGCATACTTGAATACTTGGCAGTGCAAAAGCGCGTCAAAAAAGTTAAGGGCCCGATATTGTGCCTGGTTGGCCCTCCCGGGGTTGGTAAGACCTCGCTCGGCGAATCCATAGCAAGGGCAACAAATAGAAAGTTTGTCCGTATGGCGTTAGGTGGTGTACGCGATGAAGCGGAAATACGTGGTCACCGGCGAACCTATATTGGTTCTATGCCAGGTAAGTTGATTCAGAAAATGTCCAAGGCTGGAGTGAAGAACCCTCTGTTCTTATTGGATGAGATCGATAAGATGGGAATGGATCATCGTGGTGATCCAGCGTCTGCATTGCTTGAGGTTTTAGACCCAGAGCAAAACAACAGTTTTAATGATCACTATCTGGAAGTCGATTATGACCTTTCTGATGTGATGTTCGTTTGTACTTCCAATAGTATGAATATTCCGGGACCGTTATTGGATCGAATGGAAGTTATTCGTATTCCAGGTTATACCGAAGATGAAAAAGTTAATATCGCAAGCCGTTATTTAATTCCGAAACAAATTAAAAATAATGGTTTGGTGAAAGATGAAATTGCGGTAGAAGAGCAAACAATACGAGACGTTATTCGTTATTACACAAAAGAGGCTGGAGTACGTGGCCTGGATCGAGAAATTGCAAAACTGTGTAGAAAGGTTGTTACGCGCAATGTGAAAGAGAAATCGCATGAGACAACTCATGTTGAGCCTGAAAAATTAGAAGATTATTTAGGCGTTCGAAAAACCGACTTTGGCCGGGCAGAAGATGAAAACCAAGTTGGTCAGGTTACAGGTTTAGCTTGGACGCAAGTGGGGGGAGAATTACTCACTATTGAAGCTTCAGCCGTAAATGGTCGTGGTCGTATGATAAAAACCGGTTCTCTCGGTGATGTCATGCAAGAATCTATTCAGGCGGCTATGACAGTTGTGAGATCTCGTGCGCAGTTTTTGGGAATTCATCCTGAATTTCACGAGAAAAAAGATTTGCATATACATGTACCCGAAGGGGCGACGCCAAAAGATGGACCAAGTGCTGGTATTGCCATGTGTACAGCGTTAGTTTCTGTATACACTGACATACCCGTTAGAGCGGATGTGGCAATGACAGGGGAAATAACCCTGCGCGGGGAAGTTTTAAAAATTGGCGGGTTAAAAGAGAAGCTATTGGCGGCTCACCGTGGTGGGATCAAAACAGTTCTCATTCCGCAAGATAATGAGTCGGATTTGCGTGAAATTCCGGACAATATCAAGCAAGATTTACAGATCAAACCTGTTCAATGGATCGATCAGGTGTTGGAAATTGCTTTACAATACATGCCAACACCCTATAGCGACGAAGAATATGAAGCGTTGCAGGAAAAGGTTCAGGATAGTAAAAAAGACGAAAATAGAATAAGTACTCACTAAATGCTGAGTCTGAGACCATAAAACTGTATGAATTGCGAGCAGTTGCTCGAAACAAGACGAAATTCTGGATTTCATTCTTGACCGGCCCTAGGGCAGTTGGTATAAATCGCAGTTCATCACAGCGACTCGATGGGGTGGCCTCTATTGGGTCGGCTTGGGGCGAAACTACTAGACTTCTCATTGTTGAGAGTGAGTGTCGAAGTGAAACATGAAACAAATATAAAAGGGGTTTATAGTGAATAAATCAGAATTGACCGAAGCGATTGCCGCGTCAGCAGATATTTCCAAAGCAGCGGCAGGTCGGGCACTTGACGCTATGACCGATGCGATCGCTAACGCTTTAAAAGAAGGAGATCAGGTGGCACTTGTTGGCTTCGGCACTTTCTTGGTAAAAGAGCGCGCAGCACGCACTGGTCGTAATCCTCAGACAGGTGAACCAATTCAAATTGCAGCAGCAAAAATTCCAAGCTTTAAAGCTGGTAAAGCGCTTAAAGACGCAGTTAATTAATTTTCTATTTAAGCAAAAAACGTTTAATTGAAAAAAATTAAAAACACTGAAGTAAATAAAATAAAAATCAGTGTTTCGTGTAAATAAAAAAGGCGCACACTTATGCGCCTTTTTTTATATTCTCACAAATAAAAATATAAATTTTATCGAGGTGTGCGATGCAAGTTATTCGTGACAACATGAAAGGCACTCTGGCAGTCGTTGTCGTGCTTATGTTTGTTGTGCCCATGGTTTTGTCCGGAATTGGAACCTCCTTCTTGGGTGGCCCTGCGGGGGGCAAAGTGGCAACGGTGGATGGGCGTGCTATAAGCAATAACGAGTTGGCGCGCGCGGTCTACATGCAGAAACAGCGTTTGCTGTCACAAGAAGGTGTCGATCCTTCCGCTGACTACCTGAAAGACGAAAATTTACGTGGTCCAGTGTTGCAACAGCTTATTCGTCGAACAGCATTAATTGCCTCTGCAGAAGATAGTGGTGTTGGCGTTTCTGATACAACTATTAATAAAACTATTCTCGATCAGCAAAGTTTCCACACAGATGGTAAGTTCGATAAACAAGCATACCGTCGTGTACTATCGGGGGTCGGGTATACGCCAGCCACATTCAAGGCTTCTTTATCAGAAGATCTTCTTATTTCGCAAATTGCTTCCGGTATCCAGGCGTCTTCTTTTGTAACTCCTGCTGAATTGGATGCGATTGTTAGTGTTGTCGGGGAAGCCAGATCGTTTGAGATGATTAAAATTCCTGCGAGCGCTATAGGCGAAGATCTTGAACCGACTACCGAAGAGATATCTGCATATTATTACGATAACCAGACGACCTATCTGGATCCAGAAAAAATGTCTATTGAATATGTAGAGTTATCGGTAGATGATCTGGCAAAACATGAGGTTATTGCTGAGGCAGATATTCGCGCTCAATACGATCAGGAAATAGCGGCTTTTGATAGTACTCCTGAAGTCGAGATTGCTCATATTTTGATAGAAGACGGGGACGGTGCATCTGATAAGCTTGCTGAGCTTCAATCCAAATTGGATGCTGGTGAGGAATTCGACGCACTAGTTGAAAACTATAGTGACGATATCGGAAGCAAAAGCTCGAAAGGTTATCTCGGTCTGTTAACTCCAGGTGCGTTTCCTGAGCAATTCGCTCCAGCGGTTGCTGACTTGAACGAAGGCCAGGTATCCGCTGTTGTTAAAACGGACGCAGGTTCGCATATTTTAAAAGTTGTTAAGAAAACGATTAAAAATGCACCTTCTTTCGAAGATCGAAAAGATGCGATTAAGGCGCAGCTAGCTAGAGCAACTGCCGAAGAAGCATATTTCGAGATGTTGGAAGAGTTGGGTGATTTGACATACAGTGCAGAAGGCTTGCGGACTGCTTCTACGGAACTTGGCTTAACTATTAAAGAGTCCGAAGAGTTTACTCGCGCTTCTGGAACTGGGATCGCTTCTAACAAAGTCGTTCGGGATGCTGCGTTTAATCCGGTGGTAGTTTCTGAGGGGCAAAACAGTCAGGCTATTGAAATCTCTGCCGATAAAGCTGTGGTATTGAGAAAGAAAACGCATTCACCAGAACGTATCAAAGCGTTGGACGAGGTTAAAGAGCAGATAACGGCTCTGTTAAGAGAAAAAATGAAGCAAGAAAAGCTTCAGTCCTTGGCGGAAGCATTTATCGCTGACCTCAAAAACGGCGCGGACACAAAAGAAAAAGCGGATGAAGCGAAATACGAATATTCTGCTCATGATAAGGTTAAGAGAACAGATGTTACGGTTGATCGCTCCGCGTTGAGACAAGTATTTGCGATGCCTGCGGTCGATGGTAAGAGTTTCAAGGCCGAAGTGGATATGTCGGGAGGTTACCTTGTTACCGTATTAACTGAAGTGGTAGCGGGAACTCGCACGGATTTACCTCCTCAACAGCTCTTCGGTATGACCGCGCAGTTGAAAAGAGAAAATGGTCAATTCGAAAATGCTTCGTATGAAGCTGATGTGGTAGAGAAAGCAGAGGCAAAATTTAACTAGTCTGCATAACTAAAGGGAAGTTGTTGTTATGCGCTTTTTATATCGATGTCGTTTGCTGCTACTTATAGTATTGGCTTGTATCACAGGTTGTGCCTCTAATACCTATACATACACGACCGGGAGGGCGGAGATCGATAATCCGCTCTCTCCTGATATGCAACAGCAGGTCTATGTTGGGACCCCTCACAAAGTTTTGGATGCCTCGGACTGGTATTGGATTGGGAGTTTACTGGGCAAACTAGTACTCCTTAATCCCAAGGTTGATAGTCACGAGATCTCTGAAGAGACTTTATCTTATCTAATGGAATATGTAGATAAGAATGATCTGGAAAATGTTCAAATACTGGTCAATACCTATAAGCCTGGGCTTCAGTTTAAGCGTCTTTTTCGTAATCGAACGGTCGGTGCTGGTTGGCGTTTCACTGTCGGCTTTTATTCAGCGGTTATGTACGCTGCATTTCCCGGCCGTTTCTTTGGTGGAGATCACTACAATCCTTACACTAATACGATCAGCATATATTCTGATGACTATGCAATAGCACTGCATGAAGCGGCTCATGCTAAAGATCTTGGTCGGAGAAAGCGAAAGGGTTTGCATGCGTTCTTATATGGGTTGCCGGGGGCTGCCTTGTATTATGAAGCTGTCGCATCTTCTGATGTTTTGAGCTATATGAAAGCTGAGAGTATGGATAGGGAGCGAAAGCATGCATATAGGACGTTGCATCCCGCTTACGGTACATATGTTGGCGGTACCTTGATTGGTGCGGCGACATCGTGGGGGTTTGCTGCGGGGGCCATTCCTGGGCATATTACTGGTAATACGGCCGCCGCTTTTGTTCAAGATGAGTCTGAAAAAGAAGATGCGGAGCAAAAAGTTGAAGATACTTCGGCCGCAGAGCGTTAGCGCGTTTGGTAAAAAATAGCTTTCTTAACCGACAAATTTTAGTTCAAGGCTGTTGTTGTGCCTAAACACAGCGGATTTTCCGAGTGCTTGCAGAGGTAGCTATAGTAGCTTTTACTTAAGCTCTCGATATTTGTACTGCTATCCAGCGTGCATGAAAAGTTGATTTGAGATGGCGTGTATCTCTGTTCTGATATATCCGCTCCGAGTGTTCCTAATAAGTATTCAACTCGTCGCGCAATGGCTTCCCCTGAATCCACCCACTTTACTTGTCTGGGCTGAATTACTTCTATGAGTAACTCTTTTATTATTGGAAAGTGCGTGCAGGCGAGAATAATTGTGTCAATTTTTATATGGTTTTCCAGATCAAATAAGCGTTGAAGTTCCTGTTTTAAGATATTAAGGTCGACTTCTTCTTGGTTTAGATAACGTTCCGCTTGTTCAACAAGAATATTGCTGCCCAGGGAAAGAAGCTGTTTATCTGATGCAAACTCCTGAGCGAGAGAATAGGTATAATTTCTGTTCACTGTAGCGGGTGTTGCAAGCAAACCTATTGCTCCGCTACTACTTTTAGCTGCAGGCTTGATTGCCGGAACCACGCCAACAATGGGGAGTGTCAGTTGTTCTCTCAGCTGGGTGAGAGCCAGCGTACTAGCGGTATTGCAGGCGATAACCAGTATGTCTGGTGAATGGTTTTCAACGACATTTTTGGAAATCCTGAGGATGCGCTCAATCAGTAGAGAGTCCTCAATCAAGCCATAGGGAAAGGCTGCCTTGTCCGCAGAATAGGTTAGAATACATGGATGCAATTTTTTGAGAATCTCTAGAGCCACGCTTAAACCACCGGCACCGGAATCGAAAACTGCAATATTAGGTCTTGTTGTCATTGTTTCGGTTGGAAGTTAATCGGCAGAGTCGATAGGTCAAAGGATAACACAGTCTCTGGTGTTAGTATTCGT
Organism: Teredinibacter sp. KSP-S5-2; assembly: GCF_032773895.1. Taxonomy (NCBI): domain Bacteria; kingdom Pseudomonadati; phylum Pseudomonadota; class Gammaproteobacteria; order Cellvibrionales; family Cellvibrionaceae; genus Teredinibacter; species Teredinibacter sp. KSP-S5-2. The sequence goes on from NZ_CP120416.1 coordinate 1,518,946, forward strand.
ATCCATTACATTGTTCGTCTTTTGTAGAGAGTTAAAGTGTTCTTATCAGATTTGGTTCAAAATCCCGATTTTTATCCTGTTTTGGCGATAGTTGTATGCCTGATTGTGGTGGTTATCGTTATTGTCCTTCATGTGTTGTTGCTTCGTGCTGAACGGCGTAAGCAGGAGGTTCGGTTATTTGAGCTTGAGAGAGCGAATGATGTTGCGCGAATAAACCTCGAATCCCAGTGGAAAGAGCAATTGCACCAGGAGCAGATAAAAACTGCTCAAGTATCCTCTCGTTTAGAGAAAGTACAGCAGGATCACGACAAAGCTTTAGTTGAACTTGGCCAGCTTCAAAAGTTAAAAGAAGAGTATATACAGGAGCGCGCATCGTTAACCGAAAAGCTGGCGCAACTGGAAAGCGAGCGGGCGTTTTTGGAGCAAGCAAAAAAGGAACTGATAAAAGAATTTGAAAATTCATCGAATAAAATATTTGAACTGAAACAAGAGAAGTTTACGCATGCTTCGCGGGTAAATATGGAAGCAATTCTTAACCCTTTTAAAGATCAATTAAAAGACTTTAATAAGCGCGTCGAAGATATTTATCACAAAGAAAACAGTGAACGAAATCAGTTGTTTGGGCAAATCGTAGAGCTACAGAAGCAAACACAGAAGATCAGTGCAGACGCAAACAATCTGGCCAATGCGTTAAAAGGGGATAACAAGCTTCAGGGAACCTGGGGTGAAATTGTCTTGGAGCGACTATTAGAGGAATCCGGTCTTGTTAAGGGTAGAGAATACATAGTCCAGGAAACATTTAAAAACGCTGACGGCAAGCGTTTCAAACCCGATGTGGTAGTGCATCTGCCAGATGGGAAAGATATTGTTATTGATGCTAAAGTCTCTATGATTGATTTTGAGCGTTATTGTTCAAATGATGATGCTGTTGATCAGGATAAATACCTAAAGGCACATGTCGATTCAATTCGAGCTCATGTTAAAGGTTTGTCCCTGAAGGAGTATGAAAATCTGGAAGGGATACGGACGCTGGATTTTGTGTTTATTTTTATCCCTATCGAAGCTGCTTATATCGGGGCAATGCAAGCGAGTCCGGCGCTTTTTAAAGAGGCTTATGATAAAAATATCGTATTAGTTAGCCCGTCAAGTCTCATGGTTGCACTACGTACTGTTGAAACCATATGGCGATATGAAAAGCAAAACGCTAATGCTGAGGCTATCGCGGCAAGTGCAGGAAAACTCTATGATCAATTTGCTCTTTTTGTTGAGTCTTTAGAAGATATTGGTAAGCATATAGATAAGGCCTCCGCTGCTTATGAATTAAGCTTGAAGCGCTTGTCACAGGGCAGAGGAAACTTGTTGCGCAGAATTGATGGGTTGAAAGAGCTTGGAGCTAAAACAAGTAAGAATTTACCCGAAGGTGTGCAAAACTATCTGCCTTTGGATAATGATGAAGCGTAAGGTTGTTATATGACGTCGTTATTAATTGGGATTGCTGTTGTTGTCGTTTTGGTGTTGTTTGCTGTAGCGCTTTATCTGCATTGGTTATTGTACAAACAACGGCTGAAGCATGATGAGGGTGTTCGTGTGTTGGAGGCCTTACAGAAAGAAAAGCGTATGCGTACTAAGAAAAGTATCACGGTGCTAGCTAAAGGTACGCTTGAGGGGCAGGTAACTTTAACCGAAGCCTGTATTCGTATTAGTAAGTTGATGGAGTCCATCAATTTTATTGAAGATAATGATGAAGACTATAAAGTTTTTTCTCAGCTTGCTCAGGCAACATCGCATATTCCAATTTTAGATGAATGGCAAAAACTGACTAAAAAAGAGAAGCAAGTATACGAAAAACAAAGAGAGAAAATTGAAGAGAAGTATCAGGACTTTGTTGAAAATGCCATGCATCGCCTATTGAAAGACGAACGATTAAACGTAGAAGAGTAAGAGCCTGTATATGACAGCCCTTGCTCATTATAAACCTGTATGGCTTGAGGCTATTGTTTTTTCTTTAGTATTACTCCGCACTCTCTGTGAGTGGTATAAGGAAACTGATCAAACAGAGCCATTTTTTCAATCGTGTGCGTTTGGGTTAGGGATGAAAGATTGTTCTTTAGTGTTTCAGGGTTACAGGAGATATAAATAATATTGTCAAACCTGGAGCAGAGTTTTTCTGTTTCTGTATCGAGCCCAGCTCGTGGAGGATCCACAAATATGGTTGAGAACGAATAGGAGGGCAAATCAATATCTTTTAAGCGACGAAATTCTCTTTCCCCGTTCAATGCTTGAGTAAACTCCTCGCTAGACATTCTGGCAATTTGAATGTTTTCGATGTTATTGGCTTTTATATTGTAGAGTGCTGAGTTGACGGAAGTTTTCGACACTTCTGTTGCTAAGACTCTTTCGAAATTTTGAGATAGAGGCAATGTGAAATTGCCATTCCCGCAATAGAGTTCAACCAAATCTCCGCCAAGACCTGCTGAAGCTTCATAAGCCCAGCTCAACATTTTTTCGCAGACTTTTGCATTTGGTTGAGTGAACCCGGTTTCGACCTGTTGGTATTGAAAGGTGGTTTGATTTATCTGCATTTCTTCGATAACAAAGTCAGTGTTCAGTACCACTTTTTGTTTTCTACTACGGCCAATTACTTGGGTGTTAAGTGCCTGAGAGAGTACCTGAGCTTCTTGCTCCCATATTTCATCGAGAGATTTGTGATAGATCAGGGTGATGACAGACTGTTTTGTCTGGGTTGTGAGAAACTCGACCTGAAATAATTTTCTCCTAAGTGTGTCTGAAGTGTTTATCTCCTGGAGAAGCTTTGGCATCAGGTTACAAATTGTTTCTGAGCCGATTGTAAACTCGCTGATAATAACGGGTTTTTTGTATTCGCCAGGTTGATACATGGCATAGTGTGCAATACTATCTTTGTGCCAGATTTTAAATTCCGCCCGCATTCGGAAATGTGTGGGTTCCGAGGCGTAAACATCGATATCTCCAGAATACAGCGATTGGAATTCGCTTTGAGTTAATTGCACTTTATCCTGGAGTTGTTGTTCGTAGGTTTCTGGTTTTGCACACCCAAGGGTCATTCTTGAAGTCCTGTTTGTCACACAATAACTAGGAGGGGATAAAACGGGTGCTACTTAGGAAGCCTCAAACCGTTTAACTGATCACCAATAAAAAAGCCCCGCAATTGCGGGGCTTTATAGTGTAGAGCTATTTCAATTAGTCGTCACCACTAAAGGCGCCAATTAAGTGAAGTAGGCTAGTGAATAGATTCAGAATATCCAAATATAGTGCCACTGTTGCCATCAAGTAGTTTCTTTCTCCGCCGTGAATAATGCGGCTGGTATCATAAAGAATAAAACCAGACATAAGAAAAACAATAGCTGCATTAATGGCAAGCATTACACCGGAAATGGCTACCCCAAAAAAGCCCGCAATCATACTGCCAACTGCGGCAAGCAGTACTACAACCAAGCCAACGAACAGGAAGCCGCCTAGAAAACTGAAGTCTTTACCTGTTGTCAGCACGTAACCAGATAAAGCAAAGAATACGAGAGCCGTTGCGCCCAGGGCTTGCATTACGATAGCGGAGCCATTGGGCATTGCTAGGTAGTGCGACAGCATTGGACCAAGCCCTGCACCAAGCAATGCGGTAAAGCCAAATACTACCCATACACCAGCGGCGGAGTTGGCTGTGCGAGGCAAAACGAACCATAGCATGCCGATTGCAACAATGTTAAAAATTAGGGCCATTCCATGACCAATGCCTATTGCCATCGCTGCACCAGCCGACAAAGCGCTGACAACCAATGTCATGGCAAGCATCGCATAGGTATTGCGTAATACCTTGCTGACTTCTTGCGAGTGACTCGCAGCACCAGTTTGTGAATACAGTTCTTGCATAAAAGTAACCTCCAAGTGGTCCTTGATTTTTGACCTTAATCATACGAAGCCAGGAGTCAAAAGCAAGTTATTTCGGTTGGCGTCGTACTATTATCTATACGTATCAGACTTTCATTTGGGCCAAAAGTTTTATGGCCGATATTTTCAATCTGGGGACTAATTCAGCGTCTTCAAGCTTCCAGCGAGGCTTTTAGCGATTCTACTTCATCGTGTTTTGATAACCACTCTTCTTCAAGGGTTTCTATTGATTGTCGCAATTGTCCCTGATCTTTCAGCAGTTGAGAGAGTTCGTTGTTGTTACTTTCATAAAGTGATGTATCCGAAAGACGAGTTTCTATTGTTTCTAGCTCTTGCTGCATTTTAGAGAGTTTACGTTCTATTGCTTGAATAGCATTTGTGTAGGGTTTGAGTTTTTCTCTGATCACAGCGGCATTCTGGCGATTGGATTTCTTGGTTTCTTTATTTATCGCTTTGGTGGTCTGCGAGTTGTGTTCATTTGCAGAAAAATCGTTTTTCAACCAGTCATGGTAGTCGTCCAGGGTGCCATCGAAGGGGGTAAGTTGCCCCGAATCCACTAACCAAAAATCATCGACTGTATTGTTAAGCAGATGACGGTCGTGGGACACAATCACTATCGCCCCTTCATAGGTCTGCAAAGCGATGGTCAATGCATGGCGAACTTCGAGATCCAGGTGGTTGGTTGGTTCATCTAACAGAAGTAGGTTAGGGCGTTGCCAGGCAATGAGGGCAAGCGCTAAACGAGCTTTTTCTCCTCCGGAAAAGTGGGTAATGGTTTCAAAGGCTCGGTCTCCCTGAAAACCAAAGTTACCGAGGAAGTTGCGAATTTCCTGTTCGCTGGCTTTAGGTGATATTCGCTGTATATGTAGAGCAGCTGAAGCCGCTAGATCAAGCGCTTCTAATTGATGTTGAGCGAAATAACCAATTTTGAGATGGATACCTTCAGCGTACTCGCCTGCTATAAGCGGAATTTCCTTCGCCAGGCTTTTTATCAGTGTGGATTTGCCTGCACCATTGTGCCCGAGTAAACCAATACGACTATTTTGCAGAATATTTAAATTGGCTTTCGAGACAAGGCTGGTTTCGCCATAGCCCAGTGATGCATCGGATAAATTAATCAAGGCTTGGGACGTTTTATCTGCCGTTGGGAAGCGAAAGCTGAACGGGGAATCTACGTGTGCAGGAGCAATTTGCTCCATACGTTCCAATTCTTTGAGGCGGCTTTGGGCTTGCTTTGCTTTTGATGCTTTGGCTTTAAAGCGTCGCACAAAGTTTTCGATTTCCGCTATACGCTCCTGTTGCTTGGTATAGGCTGCGGCTTGTTGGGCTATACGCTCTGCTTTTTGCTTCTCGTAGGCGCTGTAGTTGCCTTTGTAAGTAATGAGTTTTTGATTTTCTATGCTGAGTACGTGATCAATCACATTATCTAGGAAGTCCCTGTCATGGGATATGATCAGGAGTGTTCCTGAATAGAATTGAAGCCACTGTTCAAGCCAGAGGGTGGCATCCAAGTCCAAGTGGTTCGTGGGCTCATCGAGCAAAAGTAAGTTGGACGGGCACATCAGTGCCTGAGCGAGGTTAAGTCGTATACGCCATCCACCAGAAAAGTCAGATACGGGTCTGTTTTCATCCGAGCTTGAAAAACCCAGGCCCCGTAAAAGTTGCTGTGCACGAGAAGGGGCGCTGTACCCATCAACTTGTTCAAATTGTGCGTAGAGGTTGCCCAGCTTTTCGCCGTCTTCACATGTTGCAATGGCGGCTTCTATTTCCCGGAATTGTTGGTCGCCGTCCAAAACGTAGTCTGTGGCTGAACGGTCAGAAGCATGAACTTCCTGAGCCATGTGGGCGATACGCCATTCTTTGGGAATACTGACTGAGCCGGAGTCCTCAGTAATTTCTCGCAAAAGCAGTTTAAAAAAGCTCGATTTACCACTGCCGTTGCCGCCAATGACACCGCATTTTTGGCTGGGGTGAATGGTTGCACTGCTATTCTCGAACAGGAATTTGCTGCCTCGCTGGAGGCTAAAATCGGTAAGCTGAATCATGGGGAGGCATTGTAGGTAAAAGCGGGAACGTCAGCTAGCATTGTTTGTGAGTAATGGGTCAATACCAAAACTGTTTAGTGCGGAAGTCAGTGCAATCAACGGTAGTCCGATTAATGCAGATGGGTCGGAACTTGAGATTTCCTCAAATAGCGCAATTCCAAGGCCCTCGCACTTAAAACTACCGGCACAATCCAAAGGTTGTTCCTCTCTGATGTAATTGTTTATTTGCTGGCTAGTAAGCGTTCGAAACTTCACGTGTGTAGAAACAACCTTGGAATAAAGCGTGTCCGTGGCTTCCTGATATAAAGCAATACCTGTATAGAAGGTAACTGTCTTGCCGCTGCATGCTTGCAATTGTCGGATAGCCTTCTGAGGTGAGCCGGGTTTTCCCAGTATGGCATTGTCGAGTTCCGCCGTTTGGTCCGAGCCGATAACGACCGCTTCGGGGGCATGCTTGGCTACTGCTTTGGCTTTTTCGATTGAAAGTCTGTGGGCAATGGTTTCCGCTGTCTCTCCTGGGGTTGGCTGCTCGTCGATATCTGGTGATAAACACTGAAATCTAAGTTGTAATTGGTTCAGTTGAGCAGCCCTATATGGTGAGCTGGAGGCCAAAATGAGCTTGCAATGTATGTGAGTGTTCATATTTTGAGTAGTTCGGGCCTTTTTTTTCCAGTGAATTGGTGATTAATCGGCGATTTTTACCATATTATCCACACTTTTCTTTGACAGAGTTAGGTCAACTCCCTATCATTGCGCGCTTATGTCAGAAGGTGCTCCTTCAAAACGGCTCCCACGCCACCTCGATCCCCGCAAATGCGCGCATTTGGGGGCAGTGTACGATGGGATTATAGAAGCCGATAAACTGCCTCGATTGGCTTCGGCCACTCATTCTAATGGCAATTTAACCGCCAAGTTGGTTTTTTCTGTGGATGAAGAAAACAGGAAGATCCTTCGGGGCGAATATGCTATTGAGGTACAAGTAATATGTCAGCGGTGCCTGGAACCGATGACATTATCGCTTAGCTCAGACTTTATGGTTGGCATTGTTTGGGATGAAAGCGAGGCGAAAGGGCTACCGAAGGAATTAGATCCCTGGGTAGTAACTGGAAGTGACGCTGATTTGATTAGTGCAATTGAAGAAGAAGTGTTGCTAGAGCTACCTGTAGTGGCTGTACATGATTATCAGTGTATTGATGCTGAGATGATGACGGCTGGCGAAATTGAGGCCAGTGAACAGGAAACGGGAGAAAACCCGTTTCAGGTATTGGCTCAACTGAAAAAGAAACCAAAAGACGTTTAATGTCTCGTGGTGATTACTTGGAGTAATTGTTATGGCGGTACAACAAAATCGTAAAACTCGTTCAAAGCGCGGTATGCGTCGTTCTCATGATGCTTTAACTGACAATTCTACTTTGTCTGTAGATTCTGTAACTGGTGAAAAGCATCGTCGCCACCATGTGACTGCAGACGGTTTTTATCGTGGTCGCAAAGTTGTTGACGTAGCTGACGACGAGTAAGCTTGTCGAAGGCGATTTACCTGTCAATTGACGCTATGGGCGGGGATTTAGGTCCCCGTCTTTGCGTTGAAGCTGTCCTCTCATTTCTTGAACGGCATAGCCACGTTCATATCATCCTGGTTGGAGATGGTCAGACTCTTACCTCTCTAATTCCGAATCATCAGCAGCAAGAAAGAATTCGTATTGTCCACGCCGAGGATGTTGTCAGCATGAATGACAAGCCTGGAGTTGCATTGCGCCACAAGCGTAACTCTTCTATGTGGCAAAGCCTGGAGCTAGTTGCGAAAGGGGAGGCCGACGCCTGTGTGAGCGGTGGTAATACCGGAGCTCTAATGGCTATGAGTCGCTATTTGATTACTACCTACGAAGGTATGAGCAGGCCAGCAATTTGTAAACCTATGCCAACAGCTAAAGGTAAAAGCTTCTTTCTCGACTTGGGGGCAAACATTGATTGTTCATCGCAGCAACTGGTTCAGTTCGCAGAGATGGGGGCGGCGTTGGCAAAAGTATATGGCAAATCCATGCCTAAGGTTGCGCTGCTCAATATTGGTGCTGAAACAACAAAAGGCAGCGGCGATATCAGGGAGGCGGCCGAAATCCTGAGTCAGCGTAAAGAGATGAATTTCTGTGGATTTGTCGAGGGTGATGGCCTCTACACCGGCAACTATGATGTTGTTGTGTGTGATGGTTTTGCCGGTAATGTGGCTTTGAAAGTCAGTGAGGGAGTGGTGCAGTTTGTGTTTGGCAGTCTTAAAACATATCTCGCATCAAGTATTGTGCGCCGAATCTTGTCCTTACTTGTTAAACCTCTTTTGGCTTCATGGGCAAAAAGGTTTGATCCCTCACGCTATAACGGCGCTGCACTCCTGGGCTTAAAGAAGATTGTGGTTAAAAGTCACGGCAAGGCAGACAAAGAAGGCTTTGTTAATGCCCTGGAAACGGCCTTAGAGCAGGTTCAGGCTGACATCCCAAATAAAATTGAACAGTGTTTAGTCTCTTAATTTTAGTGTTTTTGTAATTTAGCGGATATATCTATGAATACTCAGCAATCCCTTGCATTTGTTTTTCCTGGTCAAGGCTCGCAAAAAGTGGGCATGCTTGAAGATTTTTACGGCGAAGAACTGGTGAAGAATACATTTGCTCAGGCGAGTGATGTACTTGGCTATGACTTACTGGCATTGATTCAAGAGGGGCCTCAAGAAAAACTCAATATGACAGAGGTAACCCAACCTGCATTGCTAACCTGTAGTGTGGCCCTATGGAGATTGTGGCAGTCGCGAGGCGGTGTGGTGCCTGCATATATGGCAGGGCACAGTTTGGGGGAGTGGTCTGCATTGGTTTGCGCAGAAGTGGTTAAGTTTGAAGATGCAGTGGCCTTGGTAAGAGCTCGCGGTCAATACATGCAGGAAGCAGTCCCCGCAGGTCAGGGTGCAATGGCAGCCATTATTGGCTTGGGGGATGAAGAAATAGAGCAAGCTTGTGAAAAGGCGGCAGAGGGACAGGTAGTTTGTCCGGTTAACTACAACTCACCTGGGCAGGTTGTTATTGCCGGAGAGAGCGATGCTGTTGAGCGTGCCATGGCGCTTTGTAAAGAGGCCGGAGCTAAACGTGCGCTGCCTTTACCCGTGAGCGCACCATTTCATACTTCGCTGATGAAGCCTGCTGCAGACAGGCTGGCAGCACAAATTCAGGAAACCGAATTTAGTCAGCCAAAAGTACCTGTTGTACACAATGTGAGCGCTTTACCAGAGGCTAACCCTGAAAAAATTAAAGCAATTATGGTGGAGCAGATCTATTCTGCAGTGCAGTGGGTTGATTGTGTTAAGTATTTGGTCGATAACGGTGTGGAAACGACTATAGAATGCGGCCCCGGTAAAGTATTGGCTGGGTTAGTTAAGCGCATTCACAAACCATTACAGGCTTTGGCAACAGAGTCTGAAGATTTATTTTCTGCTAGTTTGCAAGGCAATCATTAAGAACATTGTTTGCTGTGCTTAGAGAGCACAGCAGAGAACGGGGGATAGATAAAATGACCTTAGAAGGTAAAGTTGCGTTAGTAACAGGTGCAAGTCGTGGTATTGGTGAGGCAATAGCCAATCGTTTGGCTGAAAGCGGTGCGGTTGTTGTTGGTACGGCCACCTCTGAAGGCGGCGCGGAGAAGATCTCTGCTCGCATGGAGGCTGCAGGCTACAAGGGTGAAGGTATGATGTTAAACGTCACTGACCCCGATTCCGTAGCTCAGGTACTCAAAGCGATTCAAGAAAAGTATGGTGCACCGGCAATCCTTGTAAATAACGCCGGGATTACTCGTGATAACCTGATGCTTCGCATGAGCGAAGAAGAATGGTTTGATGTAATCAATACTAACCTCAGCGCTGTATTCCGTCTAAGTAAGGCATGTTTAAGGGGTATGATGAAAGCCCGTTGGGGGCGCATAGTGAACATTAGCTCAGTGGTTGGGCAGATGGGGAATCCCGGTCAGGCCAATTACGCAGCAACCAAGGCGGGAGTGGCTGGTTTTGCCCGGTCTTTGGCTAAAGAGGTCGCTTCTAGGGGGATTACCGTCAATTCTGTGGCACCAGGGTTTATTGAAACAGATATGACCAAGGCACTTAATGACGATCAAAGAAATTCTATGATGGGTGCCATACCATCTGGGCGTTTTGGTAAGCCAGAAGAGATTGCTGGTGTAGTAAGCTTCCTGTGCAGTGAAGATGCCAGCTACCTTACCGGCGAGACACTGCAGGTTAATGGCGGCATGTATATGCGCTAACCTTCTGAAAATAAAGGTTTTTTTTATAAAAGCGTAATAAATTTCGAATCTTGCGTTACAACTGCAAGAATTTCGAGTTAAAATGCGCGCACGTGTGAGCCCGAGCCACCGTTGGGCATTGTTTTGTTTAACGGTGTGGGTACCTGAGCTGTAGGTGTTTGTGGCTCCAGAAATAGCACTCTCCAGAGTGTGTTGATTATTACGGAATATCAATTGTCAGATGTTCTACGGCTTCACTGATAGACTACCATTAGGAGTTAATTACGATTATGAGCAGCATTGAAGAACGCGTTAAGAAAATTGTCGCTGAGCAACTTGGTGTTAAAGAAGAAGAAGTAAAAAACGAAGCGTCCTTCGTTGAAGATTTGGGAGCGGATTCCCTTGATACTGTTGAACTCGTTATGGCATTGGAAGAAGAGTTCGAGACTGAGATTCCAGACGAAGAAGCTGAAAAAATTACTACAGTTCAGCTTGCTATCAACTACATCAACGAAAACTTGGCATAAGCCGTTTTTAGTTATTAGCTGAAGCCTATTGTCGCCAAAAGCCGTATCTATGGTTCATAGTACGGCTTTTGTTGTATTAGCTACTGAGTGTTTATTTTCTGTTTAATGCTATCTACTTTGTAGCACTCATTAGTTTTGCCATCTGTATCGGAGGAGTTTGTGAATCGCAATCGGGTCGTTATTACTGGTGTTGGTATGGTCAGCTCACTGGCCCACAACGTTGAAGACACTTGGAAAGCCATTTTAAGTGGAAAAAGCGGTGTCACACCGATTGATTCATTCGATGCATCAGCCTTTGCCACGCGTTTTAGCGCATCGGTCAAGGGGTTGGATCTTTCTCCCTATATGGACGAAAAAGAAGCGCGAAAAATTGACCCGTTTATTCAGTATGGCATGGTTGCCGGTACTCAGGCATTTGAAGATTCCGGTATTGAAGTGACTGAAAAGAATGCACACCGTATTGGCTGTGTTGTTGGTTCGGGTATCGGTGGTTTGGGATCAATTGAAAATACCACACTAACCATCAAAGAGCGCGGCCCGAGACGGGTATCTCCTTTCTTTGTTCCTGGTTCGATTATCAATATGATCGCGGGCAATCTTTCTATCAAGTATGGCCTAAAAGGTATTAACCTGGCAGTCACGACAGCGTGTACTACTGGTACTCATTGTATCGGTTTGGCTGCACGAGAAATTATGTTCGGTACGGCTGATGTGATGATTGCCGGTGGTTCTGAAATGGCGACAACACCTGTTGGTGTCGGTGGTTTTGGTGCTGCGAGAGCGTTATCTAAACGCAATGATGATCCAGAACGGGCGAGTCGGCCTTGGGATAAAGACCGCGATGGTTTTGTGTTAGGTGATGGTGCCGGTATTGTTGTTCTTGAAAATTATGAGCATGCCAAAGCCCGAGGGGCAAAAATCTATGCTGAAGTCGCAGGTTTTGGTACAAGTGGTGATGCCTATCATATGACTTCTCCTCCTGAGTCGGGTGAAGGTGCGGCACTTTCAATGAAAAATGCGCTTATTGATGCATCTGTTAATCCTGAGGATATGGATTATATTAATGCTCACGGCACCTCAACTCTGGCAGGCGATTTAGCCGAGTGTAATGCGCTGAAGCAGGTGTTTGGTGGTCATGCATCGAAGTTGGCTGTGAGTTCGACCAAATCCATGATTGGTCACTTACTAGGCGCAGCTGGTGCTGTTGAAGCAATTTTTACGGCTCTGTCTATTCGTGACCAGGTTGCACCGCCTACTATTAATCTGGACAATCCTAGCGAAGGTTGTGATTTAAACCTCGTTCCTCATACGGCGCAGGAAATGGAAATTAACATTGCGCTTAGTAATTCATTTGGTTTTGGTGGTACCAACGGAACCTTGCTCTTTAAGAAGGTTTAACCAAACTGTAGCGCCAGATGAACTCCCCGATTATCTCTATCAATGGAAACATAAGTAACTTTGTTGAGGTAGAAGATCGGGGTTTTCTGTATGGTGATGGCGTTTTTGAAACAATGCGGTTTCAAAATGGCCTGATTCCTTTGTGGCAAGAACATAAATCCAGATTGCTTGCCTCCATTCGAAAGCTTTTTATTCAATTCGAAGAAACTGATATAGAAGCTTATCTGTCAGAATTTATAAGTCGCCTTCCATCAGTAAATGGTGTTGTTAAGTTAGTTGTAACGCGTGGTAAAGGTGGTAAAGGCTTCTACCCGGATAAACAGCCGCAGCCTAAAATAGTGCTGCTTTTTCATGAAAGAGCTTCTGTTAAGTCGGATGTGTGGTTTCAGTCTGAAACTGAGTTGGTTATGTCCGAACACCGTCTTTCAGGAAACCGTTATCTTGCAGGGCTTAAGCACTTAAATCGTTTGGATTACATCGTTGCGGCGGAAAAAGCTCAGGTAAGTAATCAGCAAGAATTACTGTTGGCTGACACAGAAGAGAAGATTATCGAATCAATGCATCACAATATTTTTATTGCGCAGAAAGATCGTATTCTTACTCCGACATTGGATACGTGTGGTGTTGAAGGGGTGTTGAAAAGAGTATTGAAATCTTTAGTTGATGATCACGATTTTATTTCATACTCAGAACAGGTTTTGTCTTTTGATGATATTGTTGATGCAGATGAGGTTTTTCTCACTAATGCAGTTGTGGGGATTGTTCCGGTAAAATCTTTATTGGATTCCAAGCAAGAGTTGCATAAAACCTACGCTCAATATGATGTGGCTTTTAAATTGAGCCAATTACTTGAGAAAAAAATAAAAATATGAAAATAGATATTGCTCGCACAGTGATTGCGATTAGTTTGTGGTTGTTGGTTATGGCGGGGTGTGCTGGATATTATGTCTGGCAGTGGTTGGAAACGCCTGTTGAAATTCCGGAAGAGAAACAGCTCTATGAAATAAGCAAAGGGAAATCTCTGACAAAAGTTTCTTGGGAATTGTCAGAAGCGAAAATTATCCGCTGGCCAAGGTTGTGGGTTTTTTATGCGCGCTTTATGAATTTGACGACGATTAAAGCAGGGGAATATCGCTTTTCTCATCAAGAATCCCCAATCTCTTTATTAGCCAGGTTCCAATCTGGCGATGTAGTACAGCATCATATTACTTTGGTCGAGGGTAGAACGTATATAGACTTCGTCCATAGTTTGCATAGTCATAAGCAAATTAAAAAATTGTTAGGCACATCGAATGATCTTGCTTTGTTTCGAGAAAATGGTGTCAACGTCGAACACCTTGAAGGGTGGTTTTATCCAGATACATATCAATTTACTAACGGAGATAGTGATTTAGAAATCCTGAGTCGTGCATACGAAAAAATGCGTTTGGTGTTGGATTCTGAGTGGGAAAAAAGAGCCGAACAACTTCCCTATGAAACACCTTATGAAGCATTAATTATGGCTTCAATAGTCGAGAAGGAAACGGGTGCAGCGTTTGAACGTAAGCAGATAGCGGGCGTATTTGTTCGTCGACTGGAAGCAAAAATGCGTTTGCAGACTGATCCGACTGTGATTTATGGTATGGGTGATAATTATTCTGGAAATATTACTAAAAAGGATTTGCAAACTTATACGCCTTACAACACTTATATGATTCGAGGTTTGCCTCCCACGCCGATCGCAATGCCTGGAGAAAAAGCAATAAACGCCGCACTTAATCCAGCAAAAGGGAGTACCTTGTTTTTTGTGGCGAAAGGTGATGGTACGCATCATTTCTCTGAAACACTTGATGAGCATTTAGATGCAGTAAGAAAATTTCAATTAAAGCGAAGAGAGGATTATCGCTCATCCCCGTTGACGGACGAACGTAGTAACGAAGTAGACAAGGCCGATAACGAATGATAGGTAAGTTTATTACAGTAGAAGGCACTGAAGGTGTTGGTAAATCGACAAATATCGATTTCATAAAGTCAAAAATAGAAGCGCGTGGAATTCCTCTTTTGATAACGCGTGAGCCAGGTGGAACACCTCTCGCGGAAGAAATACGAGAAATGCTATTGCAAAAAAGAGAAGAGCCTTTTGATGCAAAAGCTGAGTTATTAATGATTTTTGCTGCACGCGCCCAACATTTAAACACTGTTATTAAACCTGCGTTAGCCCGTGGTCAGTGGGTTTTGTGTGATCGTTTCACTGATGCTACATACGCGTATCAGGGAGCGGGGAGAGGCTTGTCAAAGTCCTTTATTTTGGAGCTTGAACAAAGCGTTCAAGGCGATCTGCGTCCTGATAAAACATTTTTACTGGATATCGATGTGCAAGTTGGGTTGGAGCGTGCAAAAGCCCGAGCTGAACTGGATCGCTTTGAAGAGGAGCAAATCTCATTCTTTGAGCGTGTTAGGGCCGGTTACTTGGAGCGCGTAAATGAAACCCCCGACAAGTACGCTGTAGTTAATGCAGGTCAACCGCTTAATGCGGTGCAGGATGATATACAGGTTGCACTGGAAAAATTATTCTAGAATTCCGGTTGGCAATCGATTTTAATTTTCTTTCCTGTCATTGGCTGGATAAATTGTAAGCTCTGGGCGTGTAAATGCATTCTTGCCGGAGCTGTTTCAAGTTCTGCTTCCAAGTGACCACTGTACAATTTATCCCCTAAGATCGGATGACCGAGTTGTAGGGTGTGTAGCCTCAGTTGGTGGGATCGGCCTGTGTGTGGGCTGAGCAATAAGCGACTTTGGTTTTTGTTGTTGTCGGTTGCTAGGGTCTTATAAAAAGTTGAGGCTTTCTTTCCCGATAGCCAGTCGATTTTTTGTTTCGGTCGGTTTATCCAGTCACACATCATTGGTGAGTGGATTTCGCCATAATGGCTGTCCAATATCCCATGAACTACGGCGATATATTTTTTGCTGACCTTTCGTTGTTCAAATAATTTGCCTAGCTCCCTTTGTGCTTCATATGAGAGCGCAAATATTACCAGCCCGGAAGTTGCCATATCCAATCGATGGACGACGCGAGCGTTCGGGAATTCTGTTAACACCGAGTCATATAAATTCTCTGGCTCAGTCAAACCTGGAACACACAGTAATCCAGATGGTTTGTTAACAACGATTAAATGCTCGTCAGAATAGACCGGTTCTCGTATTTGGCTAAGGGTCATGTATGGTAAAACTTTACTAGGCGTTGGTTAAGGTGTGAAAATAGCTGTTAGACAGCAATATACGTGCGTGACATATGAGTAATGCAATATTACCTATGCCTCCTTATCGATGGCAAGACAAGGTTTGGCAAGAGTTTATCGATAATATCAGTGCGGATCGTTTACCCCACGCAATGCTTTTAACTGGGGTTGCAGGTACAGGCGTTGAAACCCTGGCTATCGCTATGGGGCAATTCTTGCTGTGCCAATCGCCGATGGGAAAGATCTCCTGTGGTCGATGTAAGAGTTGTATGTTGTTATCTTCCGGTAATCATCCAGATATGGTGGTTATCTCACCAGAAGAGCCTGGTAAGCAGATTAAAGTTGATGAAATTCGTACCTTGGCTGATTTTGTTGGTAAGACTTCTCAGCAGGGGGCGAAGAAAATTATTGTCATTCACCCGGCGGATGCGTTGAATATCAATGCAGCGAATGCGTTACTTAAGAATCTGGAAGAGCCCGCTGGGGACACAGTATTTCTTCTTGTGTCTTCCTCTCTGAGTCAGGTGCTTCCAACTATTCGAAGTCGTTGCCTGAAACTTGTGCTCCCTTTGCCGGAGAAGCACTTAGCTGAAGAATGGTTAAAATCGGTTCACGTCGAACAGCCTGGAGCCATCCTTGAAGCGGCAGGCGGCGCTCCCTTGTTGGCTAAGTCATGGGCTGATTCTGAATATCTACAGGAACGGCAAAAGCTTCTTCAGTCGCTGGTTGCGTTGAGTTTATCGCAGACGACACCTATAGAAACCGCTAAAGTCTGGGCTAAGGTGGATCTGACCTCAATTATCTCCAATATGCTGTACTGGGTAGAGAAAATGATAAAGATTCGTTTGGCTGATGAGCCTCTAGCTGAACTTAGTGAGCTTGAGCAGGCATTTGAAGGCGCTGAATCCGGGTTGTTATTCCGTCTTAGAGATAATCTGGCGAAGAAAAGACGACTGGTACAATCGTCATCGAATTTGAACCCAACGTTGATATTGGAAGAGTTAATGCTTGATTGGGCGGCTGTGATAAGGTTACGTGCCAGCAGCATGAAAAGTCATGCAGGCTTTCTCTAGGCGTTTTATACTTTGTTTGGTTCATAATCTTTTGTATGATCGAACCCATATAAGAATCTCTCGATACGGAGTGAGTGAATGAAAGGTGTTGGTGGTGCTGCCCGCAACGGTATTTTGTCTTTGACGATTCGCGACAAAGCGGTTTTGTATGCCGCTTACATGCCTTTTGTGGAAAACGGCGGTCTGTTCATTCCCACTAACAAATCCTATAGCCTTGGTGATGAGGTTTTCATGCTACTCAGCCTGATGGATGAACCTGAAAAAATCCCAGTTGCCGGTAAGGTTGTATGGATAACTCCCAAGGGCGCTCAGGGAAACCGTGCAGCTGGTATCGGGGTGCAATTTAGCGGCGACGATGATGTGGCCAATAGCAAAATAGAAAACTATCTTGCGGGAACTCTTGAATCTGATCGTCCCACACATACCATGTAGCTTTATCTGGCTCTTATAAGCTTTACTATTTCCTCTCCCGTTTTAAAAGGCGTATGTCTGTCCTATGCTTGTCGATTCCCATTGCCACTTAGATCGTTTAAAGCTTTCCTCTTATCCAGGAAATAGTCTTGAAGAGGCTATTCAGGCGGCAAAGGCTCGAGATATTTCACACATGCTGTGTGTGTGTATCAGTGAACAGAATAAAAATACTGTGGTGAGTATTGCTCAACGTTACCCCGGAATATACGCGTCGGTAGGTGTTCACCCCTCTGATGTAAAAGGCGAAGTTGTGTCTGTTGAAACACTAAAAGAGTGGGCATCTGAAGATAAGGTTGTCGCTTTAGGTGAAACAGGCCTGGATTATTACTATGCAGAAGAATCTGCAGACGCACAGAAGGCCAGCTTTAAGAACCATTTGATTGCAGCGGCAGAACTGGATCTGCCCGTGATTATTCATACTCGTGACGCCAGGCATGATACGTTGGATCTTATGGATCAATATGCCAGTAGGGAAAGTGCTGGCGTCATGCATTGTTTCACCGAAAGCTGGGAAATGGCTGAGAAGGCTCTCGCTATGGGGTTTTATATCTCCATTTCCGGCATTGTCACGTTTAAAAATGCCGAAGAGCTGCGTGACGTAACACGCAGGATTCCATCTGATCGGCTGTTGGTTGAAACTGATTCTCCATACTTGGCTCCTGTTCCTCACAGAGGGAAACCGAATGAGCCTAAATACGTCAGGGAGGTCGCAGAATTTATTGCCGATCTCAGAGGCGTAAGCTTCGAAAAGTTGGCTGAGCAAACGACCGAAAATTTTTTCCAGCTTTTCAAAACCGCCAAACGAGATCTTTAGGAAGGCTCAACTTCTTTGCAATAGGTTTGGCAAAGGGGCGCTTTCAAAGCTTGGCACGCCCGCTGCGTTGGTTTCTGACCACAAACGATTAACCAACTCATCACGGGAGCTTTCGTCCTGCCATCGGCCTTTGGCAATCCATTCTGCGATGGCTTTTGCTACATTGGGGTAAATAACCTGTTTTGCTTGCCAGTTCTCTAACCAGTCTTTAACCGCACCCGAGTCCAGGTTACCCATCGTCATGCCTAAACCTGTTGCTTCAAGCGCTTTAGCGTTAGAGAGTTGTTCGAGCTGGCCCTTTAATGGTTTGACTAAAAGTTTTTTCCCAAGTTGTATTGCTTCGCTGGACAATTCAAACCCCGCGTTGCAAATTACTCCAGAGCAGGTGGCCAAGTCTTGCTTGAAACCTTCTCTGGAAAGAGGTTTTAACTGAATATGGCCTCGACTTTCGTATTGTGGGAATGGGCCATAGTAGATAAATAAGTGGTCATCAAAGGGCTCAAGTAACTGGATTACATCCTCTGGTTCTTCAAAACCCAGGTAGACAACAATTTTATTGGGGTCACTGGCTTCATCAGTTTCATGAATTTCAGCGATGGGGGGCAGAATTGGCTGATTGAAGTGATGCCAATGTAACCCCAGTCCGCTTGTGGTGGGAGCGAAATATTTCATAATTAGTTTTGGAATGATTCCGCCACCACGTCGAGGAACATCAAAGGCGAAAGCTTGCTGATGACTTACCCCAATGCAGGGTATACCCCGTGTTTTACAGGCCCATGAAGTGATTGGTTCAAAATCACTGATGATCAAATCGTATCCGTCCAGTTGGAACTCTCGAATATCCTTGATGAGTTGGAGCATGTTGTTGTGTTGCAACGTCCGAAATATCTTTAAATCGCCGGCTTCATGCACGAAGGTCAAGCCTCGATAACACTTCCAGTTGCCAAATTCTTCCATATCAAAGAACTGCTCACGAGGGCGGCCACTAAACACATAGTCGACGTCAACTCCAAATTCTTTGAGATATTTATTAAGTGCGCGTGCGCGGGATATGTGGCCGTTGCCCGTGGCCTGAACGCCATAAAGTACTTTCATTTAAAATAGAAAATTAATCAAAGTAGCGGCGATGGTGATCCCCATTGTTGCCCCGGCAATCACATCTGAAGGAAAGTGAACACCTAGAAACACGCGTGCCATACCAACGCAGCACGCCCAAGGGTATAAAATCCATGCCATGAAAGGAAAGTGAAAGCTAATTGAACATGCGATTAAGAATGCTGCTGAAGTGTGTCCTGATGGAAAACTGAATTGATCTGACGGCTCAACAACACTTTTAAACCCGGGTATAGCTTCCGGTGGACGGTTTCTTTTAAATAATTTTTTAAATCGACTGTAGCAGGTTCGCTCAATTAAGAAGCCCAGAGCCAGAAGTAAAGATACATCCCAGTTTTGGGCAATAAGAAAGCATACCCCAGCTAAAACATAGAGGGGACCATCAGCTGAGAAGGATACAATACGACTGATTTTAACAGCCTGATCCCTGTGTTTATGTTTCAAACACCAGCTAAAAGTAATGATGTCGTAATTATGAATACTTTCTAATAAACGCATGGCCGATCCTCTATCCCTACATACGTTAGAGGTCGTTAATGACAGACATATGAGATAAATATGACATTTATCTTACAGTGATTTGTTTTGAATTCAAAGGGTAGCTAGGTAAAAAGGGAAGGGGGCTGATGTGCTACTATACTCGCCGAATTAGTGATTGAAACTCCCTCCAACCGGTAGAACAAAAGATATGCAAAATCAAATAATTACAATGCTTAAATTGCAAGATTCCATGAATACTAAAGTCCATGCGGACTGGCGAGAGCAGAATTTTGAATGGTACCGGGCGATTTGGATTGAAAGTGCAGAATTATTGGATCATTACGGTTGGAAGTGGTGGAAAAAGCAAATTCCAGACACGGAACAAGTCATATTAGAGCTGATTGATATATGGCATTTCGGATTGAGTGCTCTCATCATGGAGGGAGCTGATCATAATACAATTGCTTCTGAAATAGAGCTCAAGTTAAAAACGGCAGAAAAAGGGAGTGATTTTCGGGCCGATCTGGAAGATTTTACGTTATCTACATTGAGTTCCAAAAGCTTTCATGTTGATAAGTTCGCCAAGCTTATGGCGGATATGGATCTGAGCTTTGAACAGCTTTTTAAAAGCTATGTTGGAAAAAACGTACTAAACTTCTTCCGCCAGGATCATGGCTATCAGGATGGAAGCTATTTAAAACAATGGTCAGGTAGAGAGGATAACGAGCATTTAGTCGACATATTGAGCCAATTAGACTCATCTGCGGATGACTTTCAGCAGCAACTCTATTCTGCTTTAGAAGCCCGCTATCCGGGGTGATTTATTCGATTTAAGATGTCCAACGCATGACTTTTCTACCCAGATCAATATAATGGCGACCACCTGGTAGTACAGTTACAGCTCTTATTTATTGGGCTTCATCCATTTTGTAAACTTTTACCCCGTTTTGGGGTAGTTCAACTGAAAGCATACGGAGATATTATTGTGAAATCACCCGTTCGTGTGGCCGTTACCGGCGCTGCTGGTCAAATCAGCTATTCTTTGTTATTCCGCATTGCCGCAGGCGAAATGCTTGGTAACGACCAACCTGTTATTCTACAAATGCTAGAAATCACCCCAGCACTTGATGCTCTTAAGGGTGTGGCTATGGAGTTGGACGACTGTGCTTTTCCTTTGTTGCAAGGAATAGTGTGCACTGATGACCCTAATGTGGCATTTAAAGATGCAGACTACGCTCTATTGGTCGGTGCTCGTCCTCGTGGACCTGGTATGGAGCGTAAAGACTTACTTGAAGCAAATGCTGCAATCTTCTCTGTACAGGGTAAAGCTTTAAATGATCACGCTTCTCGTGACGTTAAAGTTCTTGTTGTTGGTAACCCAGCAAATACTAATGCTCTAATCGCTCAGCGTAATGCGCCAGACCTAAACCCTCGCAACTTTACTGCGATGACTCGTTTGGATCATAACAGAGCGCTTACCCAGCTTGGCCAAAAACTAGGCAACTCAATTACTGATATCACTAAAATGACTATCTGGGGTAACCATTCCGCTACACAGTACCCTGATTTGTACCACTCGTTGGTAAATAACAAGGTTGCTGTTGAGCAAGTGGACCAGGGTTGGTATCGAGATGAGTTTATCCCGACAGTTCAGCAACGTGGTGCGGCTATTATTAAGGCTCGTGGTGCTTCCAGTGCTGCATCTGCTGCAAACGCTGCAATCTTCCACATTCGCGATTGGGCTTTAGGTTCACCAGACAATGACTGGGTGAGCATGGCTGTATACAGCGATGGTAGTTACGGTATCGAAGAAGGTCTGATTTACTCCTTCCCATGTGTATGTAAAGATGGTGACTGGGAGATCGTTCAAGGGCTATCTATTGATGAGTTCTCTCAAGAGAAAATGCTTGAGACAGAAAAAGAATTGCAAGAAGAGCGTGACGCAGTGAAATCTTTGCTTCCTGCATAATGTTTCATTGAACGAAAAAAGACGCTGCTATGCAGCGTTTTTTTTTACCTGAACATTTTAGATTTATTAAAATAAAAAAATTCTGCGGAGATAAAAATGAGTTTTCCAAAAATTGGTAATAAAGCACCGGCTTTTACCTTGTCGGATCAGAATGGAGATAAGGTTAAGCTTTCGTCTCTAGTTGGCAAAACTGTCGTTCTCTACTTTTATCCGAAAGCAATGACGCCTGGGTGTACTGTGCAAGCATGCGGATTGAGGGATATTAAAAAAGAACTTGATAAACGCAATGTTGTTGTCATAGGCGTAAGCCCGGATCCAGTTGAACGCCTGCCAAAATTTATTGAAAAGCAAAATCTGAATTTTACTTTGCTTTCTGATGAAGACCATAAGGTAGCAGAAAAATATGGTTGTTGGGGGATGAAGAAGTTTATGGGTAAGGAGTTCATGGGGCTGATTCGGACTACTTTCATTATTGATGAAGAGGGGCGCTTAAAAAAAGTAATGGATAAATTTAAAACCAATACTCATCACGACGACTTGTTAGCCGAGCTGGATGCGCTCCTATAAGCTTTAAATTCAATGGTCTAATCTATTCAAAGTGTCGTCTTTAAATGATATTCGGCACTTATTTCTCTTGCACCTCATAAATCATTCTCATAGTGATAAAAAGCAAAAATTCTATATTACGATTCATAAATTGGCAGCTTGTGCATGTCAGGCCTTAAATGTGAGAAAGGAACGCCATCGTTGGCGCTTATAGATGGCGCTTCAGTCATTCTTTGAGATCGTAAATCCTAAGA
This sequence comes from Teredinibacter sp. KSP-S5-2, assembly GCF_032773895.1. NCBI lineage: Bacteria > Pseudomonadati > Pseudomonadota > Gammaproteobacteria > Cellvibrionales > Cellvibrionaceae > Teredinibacter > Teredinibacter sp. KSP-S5-2. The sequence goes on from NZ_CP120416.1 coordinate 1,541,044, forward strand.
TCTATACAGCAGCTTATCTTGTATGCGTTAGTGGATGCGTGCCCGGGTGCGCTAAAAAGAATCTATACTCATCTAGGGCTTTTTTTGTGTCATTACGTTATTTTGAATGCTGTTTTGACAAAAGTTTCATTGTTGTCCAAATTAATGACACCAAAAGTGGTATTTTGACGTTGTTTTGGCTGGTGTTAGTCGGTGCAAAGACATAGTTTAGCGCCATAAGCGCGTAGACGCTTTTTTGAGCCCCTAATAACGCAGTAGAATAAGTGCCATCATATTTCGGGCACTAAAAAAAAGGTGAGTGAATTGAAACTTGTAGAAAGCCGTAGTTATCAGCCCGGCCACCATGAAACTGTCCCTTTGATTGGGAACTATAACTTGCAAAGTACGGAAGAGTATCTAACCTTCTTGTACCGTACTCTGGCTTCAAGCCAACGGTTAGAGTCTCATACTGAGGGTATTAAACTTCTTTTAGAATCTGGAATTAAGCGTTTTGGTGCAGAGATTGCCTTGGTTTTAAGGCCTGTATCAAGCCAAAAAGCTCAAGTACTAGCTTATGCTGGCGGTGGTGATTCTTTTTACATTAACCAGCATATCGAGATTACAGATTCTTTTTGTGAACGAGTCCTCAATGAAAAAGAGACTTGTGTATACGCCAATGTGTTAGCAGAGGATGTAAAGCCATCTCCTGCGGCGTATAATGGCGTCCAAGTAGGCGCGTATCTTGGTACCTTTGTAAACGCACAGAATTCTGATCCAGCGATTTTGTGCTTTATTTCTTCGGCTTCACTGGTTGAAGAGAAGGTTGTTAAGGACGTGTTTTTACTAGAACTTTTGGCAGAAGGAGTCGCCTTTATGGTTGATCTGCAGAAAGCACATGCGCAACGTAAGTTGACTGATCAGGCCATGTTTGCCTTGGGTTCCGTTAAATCTTTGGATGAATACCTTGAACAGGCCAGAATTCCAGAGGTTTTTGGTGTCCCCGCGCGAGTAGTGGAAGTATTAGAGCGCAGAGTAGGGCAAGCGGCACTAAGCATTGGCCACATTGCTGAAGAACTCAATCTTTCGAAACGAACTCTTCAGCGTAGGTTGCAACAACAAGATGTCAACTTCGCTGAGTTAAGAGATCAGGTTCGATTCCACTATGCAATTGATTACCTAATCAAACAGCATATGAGTATTGACGGTATCTCAGCGGCTCTGGACTTTTCAGACCGTACTAGTTTTACCAATGCTTTTAAACGTTGGACTGGTTTGTCTCCAAGCACGTTTAGAAAACTTTTCCGCGATTACGTTTAATTTTTAATCAGCTCGTTATTCGCGACTAAGCCATTAGAACATCACTTTTTTACATGTTAAGTGACGTTCTAATGGTTTCGTTCGTTTACCAATTGACAACGCTATTCCCATTCTTCATTAAGTCTTGTACAGTAGCGAGCCTTGAAATATTTGGTTGTGAAAGAGGTTAACTATGGGGTTTTTTATCGCTGATGCTGTAGCCCAAACGGAAGCAGCTGCACCGAAGTCTAACGTATTTGTCCAGCTCCTGTTTTTCGGCGGGCTATTCTTGTTTATGTATTTCGTTATGATTCGGCCACAGCGAAAACGCCAGAAAGAGCATCAGGCCTTGGTTGATAGTTTGTCCAAAGGCGATGAAGTTGTTTTGAATAGCGGCATGCTTGGCAAAATCATAAATGTGGATGAGCATTACGTAACTGTGAGTGCAGCTGATAAAGTTGAATTGAAGTTTCAAAAGGTTGCTGTCCATGCTGTATTGCCCAAAGGAACAATCAAATCAATTTAATGGTTTGTTTGGTTGAAAAATATACGAAAGCCTCGCTGATCAGCGGGGTTTTTTTTTGTCTATTCAACGCTGTGTAAGCTTGTAGGAGCGATGACAAATATAGTCGATGACTGATGTAGTCTGCTATATAGCACTTACAAAATAATACTGAATACGTTATCCATTTCGTCCGAAGCGCAAGAAAAGTGTGTCCTTCGGAAGCTGCTAGGCGTTATTTATACGTAAAATGCACATTTTGCGAAAAATATTTTTTGATGACTCCGCGATCCAATATATAGCATATGCTTTGTATTGACGTTTCAATAAATGATTAACTGATTTGCTTTGGTCAGCTATTAACATACTAAGGATATGAAATGTCAGAGATTAGAATCTCTTTTCCAAAGAAAGCACCGTTAGCAAATACGCCGACCTCGCTCAGGTTACTTGAGCGTTTTTCTCGTAAATTAGGTGGGCCAAAAATTTGGTTAAAGAACGATGACCTTACTGGGTTTATGTGTTCAGGAAATAAAATCCGCAAACTGGAATACTTAGTTGCAGATGCCCGATCTCAAAAATCCAATGTTCTTATTAGTTGTGGTGGTGTTCAGTCTAATCACTGCCGTGCTGTGGCCGCTGTTGCTGCGCAGGAAGGAATGAAATGTGAATTGATTTTGAGAGACGATGCTCGATTAAATTGTGAACCGAACGGCGACGGCAATTTGCTTCTTGATAGATTATTCGGTGCTGATATTCATTTATACCCAATAAATAAGTATATATCTCAATTGGATAATTTATTTGTTCATCATAAGAAAATCTGTATCGATAGGGGGGACATTCCATATGCTATTTCGACAGGTGGAAGTGATGAGGTTGGTTTGTGGGGGTATATTGATGCTGCGTATGAGTTAGTGAATCAGTTTGAAAACTCGGCAATCAATCCTGAAGCGATCGTATGTGCAACTGGTTCAGCTGGAACCCAGGCAGGCTTGACGGTCGGTTGTTGGTTAAATCAGCTTCATACCAAGGTGTTTGGTATTGCAGTATGTGATTCGAGTGAGTATTTTCTGAGTAAAATTAAGCAAGACGTTAACGGGTGGCAAACGCGATATCAGGAACATATTGGATATTGTTCTTCAATTGCAGAAGAGATCGAAATTAATACTTTGGATAACTTTATTGGTCCGGGGTACGCAAAAACCTACCCGGAAATGATCGCGCTACTTCAAGAGTTAGCAAAAGAAGAAGGGGTGGTTTTAGATCCAGTGTATACAGGGAAAGCATTTTATGGAATGGTTCAAGAGATAAAGAACGGTGTATTTCAAGATATGGAAAATATTGTGTTTGTGCATACAGGCGGAGGCTTTGGTTTGTTTCCGTTTAAAAACGAATTTAAATTCTCCTGATGACGGGAAAGAAAAATAATGAGTGAGTTCCATCAAATTCTTAAAATTGTCTCTGATTTCGTATGGGGGCCTGTCACGCTTTGTTTAATTATGGGCGTAGGGTTATTTCTCAGCGTGTGTATTCGGTTTATTTCTGTTCGTCAGATCCCGTATGGGTTTGGTCAGCTTATATCCGGGAGAAGAGCAAAGGGTGATGGGACAATTGCGCCGTTTAACGCGTTAATGCTTTCGCTATCTGCAACAATCGGAACCGGTAATATTGTTGGCGTTGCTACAGCAATAGGGCTAGGTGGTCCTGGGGCGTTGTTTTGGATGTGGTGCAGTGCTTTATTAGGGATGGCAACGAAGTACGCCGAGGCGGTATGTGCTGTTCATTACAGAGAACAGAATGAGAAAGGCGAATATGTGGGGGGACCCATGTATTACATAAAGAATGGCCTGGGCAAGCACTGGTTATGGCTAGGCGGAACCTTTGCACTATTTGGATCATTAGCGGGCTTTGGAATTGGCAATGCTGTTCAGGCAAATTCAGTAGCAGAATCTATGGCTGTTGCGTTTGGTGTAGATGAGAAAATCACTGCGGTGGTTCTGGTTTGTCTCGTGGGGGCAGTATTGCTCGGTGGTGTCAAGCGCATCGCAAATGTGGCTCGGCATTTAGTCCCATTTATGGCATGCAGCTACCTATTGGCAGGCATGGTTGTATTGGTTATGAATATTACAGCTTTACCTGAAGCGATAGTCCTTGTTGTGAAAAGTGCTTTTACACCTGTTGCTGCGACGGGAGGCTTTGCTGGAGCGACGATAATGCTTGCTCTCAGAATGGGGGTTGCAAGAGGCGTTTTCTCGAACGAGGCAGGGCTAGGGAGTGCACCTATTGCGCACGCAGCGGCGGCAACTGATAACCCTGTGAGGCAAGGCACTGTCGCTATGTTAGGCACATTCATCGATACCCTAGTTGTTTGCTCTATCACCGGACTGGTAATTATCGTAACCGGTGTATGGAGTGGAGAGGCACAAGGTGTTGAAATGTCTCAGGCAGCATTTAACTCGGTGCTTCCCCACGGAGATAAAATTGTATCTATGGCTCTGATTGTGTTTGCGTTTACGACCATATTAGGATGGAGCTACTATGGAGAGAAGTGTGCGGGGTATTTGTTAGGTCAGAAAACTTCTTTTCCGTATCGTCTTGCGTGGGTTGCGATGATACCCATTGGGATACTCATCCCTATGAAATCTGTGTGGCTTGCTGCGGATATCTTAAATGGTTTGATGGCGATCCCGAATTTAATCGCATTAGTTTTATTGTCCGGTGTGGTTACTCGTTTAACCAAAGAATATTTCGCTCCTTCCGTACAAAATGAAATTAAACAGGAGTAAGGTTAGATGGCAAAAGGGTTTGGTAAAAAACTGATCATTGCGATTTCTTCTCGTGCGTTATTTGATTTAAGCGATAGTCATCATGTATTTGAAAATGAAGGTTTAGACGCATATTCCAAGTATCAAATAGAAAACGAAGAAGTAGTGTTAAAGCCAGGTGATGCATTTCACATGGTAAAAAAACTGTTGAATATCAATAGCCTTTTAGAGGGTGAACCACGGGTTGAGGTTATTCTGCTTTCCCGTAATAGTGCGGATACGGGGCTACGTGTTTTTAACAGTATTAATCACTATGGTTTGGATATTTCCAGGGCTGCGTTTACCAGTGGTATGAGTCCTTACCGTTATATCGCCCCTTTTAGTGCACACCTTTTTCTGTCAACCGATGCGGATGACGTTCGTCATGCTTTGGAGCATGGTGTTGCCGCAGCAACCTTGTTGGCCTCTAACCCCGATCAAGCGAATCAAGATCAGCTGCGCTTTGCATTTGATGGTGATGCTGTCCTCTTCTCGGATGAGGCTGAAAAAATATACAAAACTCAGGGATTGGATGCCTTTACTGAAAGTGAAACCGCGTCAGCCAAAAAACCATTAAGCGGTGGGCCTTTCAAATCCTTCCTGTCAGCTTTGCACGAGCTTCAGAGCGAGTTTACAGAGAGTGAGTGTCCGATACGCACGGCGCTGGTTACAGCAAGGTCTGCGCCTGCTCATGAGCGGGTGATACGTACACTTCGCGCATGGGATATTCGGATTGACGAGTCACTGTTTCTTGGTGGTCTGCCTAAGGGCGCGTTCCTCAAAGCATACGGTGCTGATGTCTTCTTTGACGATCAGCAGAGTCATTGTGATTCTGCGAGAGATCACGTGGCGACGGGCCACGTACCCCACGGTATTGCAAACAATAAATGAGGTAATGGGACGTATAAAAAAGTCAAAACCTAGACTGATTCAGTATAGGGAAAATGCGACTTTCATCGTGCAGCGTGACACCTGAATGCTAACCTAGTAGTGTGTACTTAAGTTAGTTTGTACTCGCGTTCCAGGCTCTATAGGTCGTCGTTTTCATTTCCTGTTTTACAAAAATACTGACGGCTGTAGCGCTTGTTTATGATGGATTTTGTTTGGCGGGTTATGTTTAAAAAAATTTTATATGCTGCGGACTTGGGCGCCTTTACTTCCCATGCACTCATCCATGTTGAATCGCTGGCGAAATCTTTTGATGCTGAAGTCGTTGTGGTTCATGCGGTGCCGCCTCTTGGTGAGTTTGCTGCTTCCGTCGTGAAAAGCCATTGCTCTGAGTCTGCAAAAAAAGAAGTGTTAGGAACTCTGCGGATCGAAGGACTCTTGGATACGTTGAGTTCAGAGGTTTACGATATTTTGTCAAATAACGCATTTATCGATGGCTCTCTTATCGATCGCGTTTCAGGTGTTTTTGTCGCTCCCGGACACCCTGCCAGCATTATTTTGTATGAAGCTGAACGCTTGGGTGTGGATTTAATCGTTATTGGCAGTCATGGTACAGAGTCGTTGGACGGTCGTTTACTCGGCTCTGTTGCAAGTAAAGTACTCCAGTTAGCGAAAGTGCCGGTGTTTATGATACCGATGATGAATCCTGCCCATGCCTTAGGAATGACGGAAGTTCCCATCCCAACTCGTTTTGGAACTTGATTCTTGCTGCTAGTAAATTCTTGTACTTGCTAGTGACTGCTGCCAAAAAAGCCAAACTTAATGCCGATGATCATCAAAATCACGGCCAGGATTGGTTGAAGGATGGAGTTAGGCACTTTGGCCGCTGCTTTCGAGCCAAAGTGCACCGCAGGCAAAGAACCTATCAGTAGCCCAGCAAGCAGTTGAAAATCGACATTTCCATTCCATAAGTGGCCAAGGCCTGCAATAAGTGTTAATGGTACTGCGTGGGCAATGTCTGTCCCAACGACATGGAGTGCTGGCAGTCTTGGGTAGAGTATAAGCAGTAGAGCCGCACAGAAGGCACCAGCTCCCACTGAAGAGAGTGTGACGCAGGCACCGAGAATAATGCCGGCAAAAAACGTTATGAGGTTGGCGTGCCGGTGAAACCAGTTGATTTTGACTTCGCCGTCAGAAGTTTCACCCTGAATTCGTTTTTTGAAAAAGATAACCAGCGAGGTGGCGATAAGCATGTAGCCCAATGAGGTTGTTAGTGTTGGGCCGTAATCAAAATCCGGCGGGACAAGATGTTTAAGAACATAGCTGGTAATCAGCGAGGCTGGAATACTGCCGGCCAATAGCACAATCACCAGACGCCAGCGAATGGTCCCCAGCTTTTGATGAGTGTGGACTGCGCCCGTTTTAGTGGCCGCGGCATAAAGTAGGTCGGTTCCTATAGCAATCTTTTCAGGAACGCCAGACAAGATTAGCAGGGGGGTCATAAGTGAACCTCCGCCGACACCTGTGAGTCCTACTGCTAAACCGACACCTGCACCGGCAAAAATGTAGAAAATTAGGTCCATTCTTATGCAGAAAAATGCGAAATCGCTGCTAAATTAGAAATTAGGGCTGGCAAATATACGGATATCTAACTATTCTTCAAAAGAATATTTTCTTATATTTTTATAATGAAAAGTCCAAATCCGATTTTTTCGTCTATCATTTGATTGAATAATAATCTTCACTGCCGCTATGCGGAGGGCATATGAAACTGCAGCAGTTGCGCTACATTTGGGAAGTTGCACATCACGAGTTGAACGTATCGGCAACGGCTCAGAGTTTATATACGTCACAACCAGGTATCAGTAAGCAAATTCGTTTGCTGGAAGATGAGCTGGGTGTGGAAATATTTTCTCGAAGTGGAAAACATCTCACTCGAATTACTCCCGCGGGGGAGGCAATACTGCGTACCGCCGGGGAAATACTACGAAAAGTAGAAAGCATTAAGCAGGTTGCTCAGGAGTTTAGTAACGAGAAAAAGGGAAGCCTGTCTATTGCAACTACTCATACTCAGGCTCGTTATGCGTTGCCTCGGGTAATTGGTTCCTTCATTGAAAAATACCCTGATGTTTCGCTGCATATGCATCAAGGGACGCCCATGCAGATATCTGAAATGGCGGCGGATGGCACGGTTGATTTTGCCATTGCGACGGAAGCTCTTGAGCTGTTCAGCGATTTAGTGATGTTGCCTTGCTACCGTTGGAACCGATGTATTTTGGTTCCCAAAGGGCACCCGCTTTGTCAGCTTTCCATGTTGACCCTGGAAGAGGTTGCTAAGCATCCGATTGTCACCTATGTATTTGGTTTTACCGGGCGTTCTAAATTGGATGAAGCCTTTATGGAAAGAGGTTTGGCTCCTAGAGTGGTGTTTACGGCTGCAGATGCGGATGTCATCAAAACCTATGTTCGTTTAGGGTTGGGAATCGGGATCGTTGCTCAAATGGCCTATGATCCTGAGGAAGACAGTGATCTAGTCGCGTTGGACGCAAGCCACCTGTTCCGTGAAAGCATTACCAAAATTGGTTTCCGTCGTGGAACCTTCTTGCGGGGCTTCATGTATGAGTTTATCGAGCAGTTTGCGCCTCACTTGACCAAAGAGCTGGTTAGCGAAGCCTTTAATCGACACTCAAAAGTGGAGCTGGATGAGCTGTTCAATCATATTGAGCTGCCATCGCATTAAGTATTTATAAGGTGGATATAAAAAAGGCCGGTGAATACCGGCCTTTTTTGGTGTTGTTTACAGAAAATCGAGATCCTGATTGTTTTCCATGATTTCCTTTAGTTCATCTTTCTCTGCTGTTTCCTGCTGTAAAACCTCTTTGACAAACTTCATATAAACCGTATACACCTGCGGAGCTTCCCCTTCTTTCTCCACGACGAAGAAGGGTGCTCGATCGACAACCAAGTCTGAAGCAAGTTTAATCCCAGGGCTAAACGGGTCTCGCTCATCTGCTACCAGAACTTCGTCGATCTGGTTGATTTGTCCACTTGATTCAAGCTTCTCCATCACGTCTGCACATTTTTTACAGGGGGAGCCATCTGCGAGAATCTTTTTAACAAAGGTAATCTTCATTTATCCAACCTTAAGTTTTATTAACCTGCCTGGCTGTATTAGTGGAGGCGTATACGGTTTATTCAAGCGTTATTGTTCAATATTCGTGGAATGCAAACCACACTCTTTTTTAGTGGCTTCTTCCCACCACCAGCGGCCTTCGCGTTCGTGTTGACCTGGGCCGATGGGTTTTGTGCAAGGTTCGCAACCAATCGACACAAATCCGCGGTCATGTAAGCTGTTATATGGGACATTGTTGTTACGAATGTATTCCCACACCTGCTGAGACGTCCAGTTAGCAAGGGGATTAAATTTGGTGAAAGTTTCACCTGGTCGGGCAAAAACGAGATCATTCTGTACTACGGGGATTTGGGCACGTGTGCCAGGGCTTTGGTCTTTACGCTGTCCTGTTACCCAGGCGTCCAGCGTCATTAGTTTTTTCTTCAAGGGACCGACCTTGCGAATACTGCAGCATTCTTTGTGCGTGTCTTCGAAGAAGCTGAATAGACCTTTTTCCTTGACCAATTCTTGTACGGCCTGGGTGTTAGGGAAGAGTATATCCAGATCTATATCGTAGTGTTTTCTGACTTTTTCTATGAATTGGTAGGTTTCCGAGTGCAAGCGTCCGGTATCCAGGCAAAAAACCTGCACACCTGGTTTGATTTTACTGGCCATATCAACCAAGACTACGTCTTCAGCACCGCTAAATGAAATTGCCAGGTTGTCAAACTGATCTAGGGCATAGCGCAATATTTCTTGTGGAGAGGATTCTTGTAGTTGTTTGTCTACATCAACAGCGTTAATGGCGGTTGTCATTGTTATTACCTAAGTTTGTTAGTTCGTATGCCCGGTATAAAGGCGGGCGCAAGGATATCAAACCCTTATGAATATGAGAAATAACCGAGTGTAATACTCATATATAAAACCGGCTTCATTTCCATTTGCTATCTTTTGGGCTTCGCTGTAGATTGGCGTCCCAAATATGTTTCTTAACCTAATTGCAAGGAGAATTTTGTGGAAATCGCTTGCCTGGACCTTGAAGGTGTTCTTATTCCAGAAATCTGGATCGCGTTTTCGGAAAAAACCGGTATCGAAGCTTTGAAAGCGACAACTCGTGACATTCCAGATTACGATGAGCTTATGACTATGCGTTTGGCTGAGCTGGATAAAGCTGGTCTTGGGCTGAATGAGATACAGGAGGTAATTTCAACATTAAGTCCACTGGAAGGTGCTGCAGACTTCCTAAACTGGTTAAGAGAACGATTTCAGGTTGTTATTTTGTCGGATACTTTTTACGAGTTTGCTGGTCCGCTTATGGCGCAGCTTGGCTACCCAACTTTGCTATGCCACAAGTTGACTGTAGACAACACGGGTAGGGTAACCGATTACAATCTCCGTCAAGCCAACCCGAAGCGCCAGGCTATCTGTGCATTTAAATCCCTCTACTATCGAACCATTGCAACTGGGGATTCATACAACGATACCACCATGCTGGCTGAGGCTGATGCTGGTATTCTGTTTAGCGCTCCACAGAATGTCATTGACGAGTTCCCACAATTTCCGGCGGTTCATACATACGAAGATCTGAAAAAAGAATTCGTTAAAGCCAGTATTCGTGATTTAACTGTCTAAGAAACACTGAAAGGGGAGTGCCTAGCGGCTCTCCTCTTGATTAAGAACCTGCCAATCTTTGACTAATGGGTGCATGACTCCGACCTGCTCAAAAGCACTCACAATCTTATTTTCCTTTTGCAGTTTGGCCAACCCGGTATTCAAAATCATCTGAATCACTTTTCCATCTGGGTGAATATCACTGACAACCCAGTGACGACTGTCATTAAAAGCTACTGTAACGCCTGGTATCGGTTTCAACGTGATGTTGTCGTACTGAAACGACAGATCTTCCGTCGAACGAAAAGCCAGCAGCATAAAATCTGCTCGTTTTCCGGCCACCATTTTTACCATTGACTGAAAACTTGGCCCATATAAGACAGATTTCAGGTCAAGCTGCGTTAATAGCTCCTTGTCTGGTCCCCATTGTTGATTGGTAACTCCACTGAGCTGTTTTAGCCCCTCTTTTCCGCGAACATTCATCGCTTTGTAGTTACTTGGCAGGGCATAGAGGCCGACCTTGTATTCACCTCTACTGACCAGCGCTTCGCTCTGCCAAAGACCGTAATATTTATTCGCGTCGAGGCTCCATACGGTCGTCCCCAAAATGAGGTTTTTACCCTGACTAATCAGTCTCAGGCTGCGGGAATAGCTATTTGATACACCGTATTTTATCTGTCCCTGAAAACCGCCAAGACGTAGTGCTTGTTGCTGAAGTATCAGCTCCGCGACGTCTCGCCAGATTGCTGTATTAGAAAAGTCGGTTATTTCGGGGACTTTCTTGTCTTTGGTGAACTCTTGAAACGTTGTTAATACATCACTCGGGACAAGAATGGTAATGCTGTTATTGAATGAAAAATTTAAAGGTGCTGCATAAGAGACGGGCGAAATAAATAAAAGCACCGAACTCCAGATAGTGAATGTGAATAATTGAAATAAGTGGCTCACTGACATTGTTATAAAAGTTATTGTGTCATATCTAAGTGGCTATCTAATCTGCTTACACAGGGTATAACCATTTGGCACATATTTCATCATATTTTTTTCTGATTTTTGTAACAGTGAGGAAAGGTTTACGGTAAAGCTGTAAGTGAACAAATAAACAGCATAATCGAGTCTATACTTCGCTCAATAGCAAACTGTTAAAGCAGTCAGAGCAACTATGAATAAAGGTATGTCGAAATGAAGAAGCTTGTTTTCTTGGGGCTATTTACAGCCGCTACCGCAAACGCCGCACCGTTTAATATTTTGGATGTTCGTCAAATGGGGATGGGAGAGACTGGTGTGGCTTCTGCCAAGGCTGGGTCGGCTGCCTTGTACAACCCAGCTTTGCTCAGTACCGATACCGGTGACAAGGTTAGTATCTTGGTACCCAATCTTGCGGTAACGATTTTCGCTGACGAAGATGCTGTTGACGCATACGAAGATATTGACGATGAAAACTATATTGATGCGATAAATGATGCCGTAGAAAGTATCAATGCAAACGCCAACTTCGAAAATGCTGCCGCAGATTTTTCGACCAACGTCCGTGGCCTAAATCGTAATTTAGCGGAAATATCCGGTAAGCCCATCACAGGTGCAGCACAGGGAATGCTATCGGTTGCTTTGCCTAATGAACACTTGGGTTTTTCGTTTTATTACGCTAAGGGCGGGATTGCTGAAGCGACTGCATACGTGAGTGAATGTGACGGCGAACTGCTGGATTTTTATGCGGATTTTGTCGATGGATTAAATGATGCCAGTACACTTCCCAACGAAAGGTTTAATTGTAGCGATGGAGAAACATCTATTGATATTGTGGTCGGCAATGAATTAGTCAGTCCGGAAGACAATCTAACCTCGAATTTCCTGGCGGTTACTTTGGAAACGGATGAGTACGGCATCGCACTTTCCAGAGAATTTAAACTGGGTGGTGTGCCAGTTTCTTTTGGTATTACACCCAAAGTGGTGTCAGTGAAAAATCGTATTGCGAATGTTCTAGTGAGTGATGCATCACAAGACGACTTTGACCTTTCCGATCGGTTAGATGCCAACGAGCGTGACGAGACTGATTTTAATTTAGATTTTGGTGTTGCCGTGCAATTGTTGGCAGATTCTCTCACTGTTGGCATTGTTGGTAAAAATCTTATTTCAAATAGTTATGATTCTGTCGAGGACAATCAGACAAAAGTTACATTTGATATAGAGCCTCAATATCGTGCTGGTGTTGCCTGGAATGGTCCTTTGGGGGTGAGCTTGGCTGCTGACATGGATTTAAAAGAGAACAAGGCTCTGGTAAATGGTGTTGATTCTCAATATCTGAACCTTGGTGCTGAGTGGGATGTTATAAATGCAATTCGTTTGCGCGCAGGTTTTAGAGAAAATTTAAGCGAATCTGATGACAGTGCTTATACCCTTGGGTTCGGTTTTAATATTATTGCTGTTCATTTTGATTTCGCGGCTGCCTTGGGAGATAACAACTCAGGTTTTGCATTTCAGTTTGGTGTAGAGATCTAATTCCTTTTTGAACACGAGCATTCCTGGTAGAGTGCTCGTGTTCGCATCAAAATATAATTTCCTGTGCTAGCATGAATATATGAGTGATTGACTAGCGTAAAAATGGAAATCAGCGACAATAAATTTATAAAATCCATCCCGTTGTTATTATTGTTAACAATACTATTATTAATCCTGCATAATTTTTCATTCAACAAAACTCTGGTTATTGACCCTACCTCTGGCATCTCAATGAAAGTGTTGGATGACAGTGTCTTGGGTGGTGCTTCTCAATCCAAATATTACATAGAAAATGGTAGATACGTCTTGGATTGTACTATCCGTATTTCCAATGCTTGGCCATATTGCGAATTTGATATTGATGTGAGTCAACGGGATGGCAATGGAAAAATATACGGCTTGGATTTAAGTGCTTTTGATAGTGTGAGTTTGTGGATTGGTTACGAAAATAAAAACAACGCAGGTATACGTGTTCATATACGTAATTTTAATTCGGCTTATGCGACAGAAGATAACCCTGATAGCCTGAAATACAATAGCATTGAATGGTTTAAGTCAGATTTTGATTACCCTGTCACTATTCCCATGGATACCTTTCAGGTTGCTTCATGGTGGATCGTAGAGCGTAATATTCCACTTAAACAAATGGCACCGGAATTCAATGATGTTCGTTCCATTGAAATAGTCACAGGTACGGAGATTGCAGAAGGAAGTCACCGTTTATTTCTGGATAAAATCGCTTTTCATGGAAAGTATATCACTCGCGCCCAGTTATATTTTGGGATCTTACTCATTTGGATGGCAGCCGGAGCAAGTTATATTGTTTCTTGGGGGCTGCATTATCGTAATAAAATCAAGCTTTATACTCAACGTGAAAGAGAACTGGAGTCGATCAATCAGTTGCTGAATAACCGAAGTCAGGAGTTACAGGAGAAAATAATTCGGGATCCTCTTACAGGAGTGCTGAATCGTGAAGGTTTGAAGGATCTTTTTTTTAGTTTAGAAGAGTCCAAAAAAACTAAGCTTCCGCGCTGTTGTATCGTGATGTTGGATATTGATCATTTTAAGAAAGTGAACGATGTCTATGGACACAATTTCGGAGATACCATTCTTTGTCAGTTCAGTGCTCTGATTGCGGAGAATATCCGCAGTTCGGATTTTCTAGCTCGTTGGGGGGGAGAAGAGTTTATCCTTGTCTGCCCGTTATCAAAAATAGATTCAATCATTATGTTGGCTGAAAAGCTGCGTAGAATTGTTGAGGAGTATCAATGGCCCAAAGGAATATCGGTGACTTGCAGTTTTGGTGTTGCTCAGCTTGACTATAATGAAAGTTTGGAGGACTTCATTGAAAGGGCAGATAAGGCTTTATATCAGGCCAAGTCCCGAGGTAGAAATCAAGTAGTCGAAGCGCAAAAGTATAGCCTTGATCAAGTGCTTAACTAAAAAACCGCCAAGCCGTCCATACTGCCGATAGTCGGGCATTCCTCTGCTACTCTTACAATAAGATTGACTGATCATGTGATCTGATATGGATTTAGAGAATAAAAAACCTCTTAAAGTTATTATTCTGTTATTGATAGGAACCGCCTTATTACTGGTTCTCCATCGGTATGGCATGAATACCAGCTTTGTCATCGATGGCAATAGTGATATCCAGATTGATCCAGTTGACGATAGGTTATCTGGGGGCGTGAGCCAGTCTTCTCTGACCCGAGAAGGGGAAAAGCTCATTTTGGACTGTGAGCTTAGTCGGGAATACCAATGGCCTTATTGTGAAATCAACATTACCTTTACTGACCTTACTAATGAAGGGGATATAAAAGGAATTAATTTATCCAACTACTCCAAGATAGGCCTTTGGATTAGCTATGAGTCAGAGGCAACCAGCACAATACGTTTTCATTTACGCAATTTTAATCCGAATTATTCAACCCTAAGTGACCCAAATACTATTAAGTACAACACCTTTGAATGGGTAGCGGAAAAGCAGGATTACCCAATATGGGTGCCGCTGAGCAGCTTTCGTGTCGCGAACTGGTGGATTGTTGAAAACAATATTGAAATCGAATACATGGGGAATGAGTTCACCAACGTTCATTCAATTGAGATAGCCACAGGTTCAGCGGCGTCAGCAGGTCACTACCGACTCGTTGTCGAGCGTATAGAATTCCAGGGCAAGTTAATCAAACAGAACCACCTGTATTTATTTATTGTTGTTGTCTGGATGCTTTCCGGGATTATTTATATTCTGTTTTGGATTGTTTCATATAAGAAAGCCCTATCTGCTGCCCGCTACCGGGAAAGAGAGCTGGAAGCAATTAATCGGTTGCTCAATGTGAAAAGTCAGGAGCTGGAAAATAAGATTACACGCGACCCACTTACTGGAGCGCTTAATCGGGAAGGACTGCAAAAGCTGTTTATTGAAGGCGCAATTAAAGCCAATCGTACAGATGGTCTATGTATAGCCTTTATGGACATTGATCACTTTAAGAAAATTAATGATACCTATGGTCATGCAATCGGGGACGATGTCTTGAAGGAATTTTCCCGGGTCGTCAGTGAAAACACACGCAGTACGGAACTGCTCGCACGTTGGGGTGGGGAAGAGTTTATTCTTGCTTGTCCGAACTGTAATTTGTTGGAGATCACGGCTATTGCGGAGAAGTTGAGAAGAATGATCGAAGCCAACGAGTGGCCAGAGGGCATTAGTGTGACTTGCAGTTTTGGTGTGGCTCAGATGGGTGAGGAATCAACGGAAGACTTTATTGAGCGAGCAGATAAAGCTTTGTATTCTGCCAAAGCTCAGGGAAGGAATAGGGTGGTGATTTCAAAAGGTGCCCATTGGTAGAGTGCGGTGTTGGGCGGGTAGTTAAAAGCCTCATCGATATACCATGCGCTTTTTCAGAGAACAATAAAAAAGCCGGGCATTTGCCCGGCTTTTTTGGTGATCATCGTGCAATATGCACTTAGCTCATTTTAACGTCACCATCTTTCAGGTCGCTAAGTGAAACTTTAAGATTAGGGTCACCAAAAGACACGCCCATACTTACAGCACCAACAAGACTCATGTCATCTTTTGGCACAGTGCGGGTGTTGTGAGCAACTTCTTCAAGCAACACACTGGAAAGGTGATTATTAGAAACAGTCACCATTCGTCCGTAACGCTTGGAGGCAACCAAAGAGGCGGCATAAGCACCTACGTTGGTAGCAAAAATTCGGTCAAACGGAGACGGTGCGCCACCACGTTGGATATGACCAAGAATTGTAGTACGTACTTCCTGATCAATACGTTCTTCTAATTGAGTTTGCAGGAATCGGCCTACACCACCCAAACGAATGGGGTCTGGGGCATCGACGCCAACCTTATCTGTCACCATGTGACCGCCTTTCTGGGTTGCCCCTTCAGCGATAACAATCACGGTGTATGATTTTTTCTTCTCGTTATCCTTAATTACCCGAACAACTTCATCCAGGTCATATGGGAATTCAGGAATGAGGATCATGTCTGCAGCGCCGGCAACGCCTGCGTGAAGAGCAATCCAGCCCGCATAACGGCCCATTGTTTCAAGAATCATCACTCGCTTGTGGCTTTTGCCAGTAGTCTGTAAGCGATCGATCGACTCAGCTGCAATGTTCACTGCGGTATCGAAACCGAAAGTTCTGTCTGTACCAGTTAGGTCGTTGTCGATGGTTTTTGGAACGCCAACGAAATTCATGCCTTTCTTGGACATTTCGTAGCACAGCGTCATGGAGCCATCACCGCCCATGGATACAATGCAATCCAGGCCAAGCTCGTTGTAATACTCTGCCACCTGATCTGATACGTCTTTCCCCCCGAAATCAAAGGGGTTTGCACGGTTACTAGTACCGAGAAGTGTACCGCCTTTATCGAGAATGCCATCTATGTCTTCAAGTGAAAGAGGGCGAGTCCTTTTTTCGATCATACCGAGGAAGCCTTCCTCAATACCTATCACTTCTGCACCGTATTGGTGCATAAGACTCTTAGCAACACCTCTGACGGCTGCGTTAAGACCTGAACAGTCACCGCCTCCTGTAAGAATACCAACTCGCATATATAGCCCCTAACAGACTTGAAAGTAAATTTCGGTTTGAATATTAATCGATTTCGATAGATTTTAACGGCCAGTTTCAAGCCGGGCGATAATATGGATCAAATCAGCCGCGAATGGAAGGTCTTTGGCCAAAATTCCTTAGATTTCAGTCAACTATTGTGAAAACTGTTGCTGTTCATCCAGGCTTTGGTATAAGAATCCCTCCCCACGTCTCTGGCGCTCATCCAGCTTGTTTCAATAATAGCCAATTTTTTTGACATTTTATCTTCGTATCCCTGTGAAAAACTTGAAAAAGTTTCTTTAGCCCCAAGTTTGGCTCCTGTATAGGATTAACCCTCGGTATACAGGGGTATCCGAGATGAACATGAATATGAACTAGCCAAAATATCAGGAGTTAGACTGCGATGACTGTCGAGGCAGCAAAAGAAACACGAGGTTTTGAAACCGAAGCCAAACAATTGCTTCAATTGATGATCCATTCGCTTTATTCCAATAAGGAAATCTTCTTACGTGAGTTGGTATCAAATGCTTCTGATGCCGCAGATAAGTTGCGATTTGAAGCGTTGAAAAAGCCGGATTTATATGAAGGTAATACTGATCTTAAAATCCGTGTTGAATTCGATAAGGAAGCAAAAACCATTACCATAAGCGATAACGGTATTGGTATGAGTCGTGAAGAGGTAATAGAAAATCTCGGAACAATAGCGAAATCTGGTACAGCGGCGTTTCTGCAATCCTTATCAGGTGACGAGAAAAAAGATGCGCAGCTTATTGGTCAGTTTGGTGTGGGTTTTTATTCTGCATTTATTGTGGCTGATAAGGTTGAAGTCTTGACCAGACGCGCAGGGAAAAATATTGAAGATGGTGTTCACTGGGAAAGCGCAGGTGAAGCGGAATACTCAATTGAAAACGTAGAGAAAAAAGAACGTGGGACTACGATAATTCTTCATTTGAATAAAGATCAGGAAGAATTTGCAGACGGCTGGCGTTTACGCTCAATTATTAAAAAATACTCAGATCACATATCCATTCCTGTCGTCATGAAAAAAGAGCAGTATGGCGAAGAGGAAAAAGACAAAGAGCCTGAAGATGAAACTATTAACACTGCGACCGCCTTGTGGACACGTTCGCGCAGTGATGTTTCTGATGAAGAGTACAAAGAATTTTATAAGCACATCAGTCATGATTTTAATGAGCCGCTTAAATGGAGTCATAACCGGGTAGAGGGCAAACTTGATTACACCAGTTTGCTTTACCTTCCACAAAAAGCGCCGTTTGATATGTATAACCGTGATGCGGCCAGAGGATTAAAGCTGTATGTTCAACGTACCTTTATTATGGATGATGCTGAACAATTCCTACCGTTGTATCTTCGTTTTATTAAAGGTGTTGTAGACTCCAACGACCTTTCGTTAAACGTATCCCGTGAAATCCTGCAAAAAGATCCGAATATTGACAGCATGCGCACTGCATTAACCAAGCGTGTGCTCGATATGCTGGAGAAAATGGCCAAAAACGATAAGGAAAATTACCAGTCTTTCTGGAAGGAGTTCGGTGAGGTACTAAAAGAAGGTCCAGCTGAAGATTATGCAAACAAAGAAAAAGTTGCCAAGCTCCTGCGTTTTGCTTCTACACTCGATGACAATGAAGAGCAAACGCATTCATTAGACGAATACATTGAGCGAATGAAAGAGGGCCAGGAAAAAATTTATTATGTGGTTGCAGAAAACCACAATACGGCTAAGAACAGCCCTCACTTGGAAGTGTTTCGTAAAAAAGGTATAGAAGTTTTGCTGTTGTCCAATCGTGTAGACGATTGGCTGATGGGGCACCTAATGGAATACGATGGGAAGTCATTCCAGGATGTTGGCAAAGGTGCTTTGGATTTAGGCAAGCTGGACACCGAAGAAGATAAAAAAGAGCAAGAGAAAGTTGAAAAGGAATTTGAAGACTTTATTTCTCGTGTGAAAGAGGTGCTTAAAGATGATGTTGAGACAGTACGTGTTACACATCGTTTGACTGAATCTCCAGCGTGTCTTGTTGTCGGTGAACATGACATGGGTGCACAGATGAAGCGTTTGCTGGAGTCTGCTGGTCAACATGTACCCGAAAGCAAGCCAACCATTGAAATTAACCCGCATCATCCTCTTGTAAAGAAAATGGATACGGAGCAAGATGAAGACAGATTTGGCGATTTGGCCAAGGTGATTTTTGATCAGGCCAGCTTGGCGGAAGGGGGAACCCTTAAAGACCCGGCTTCTTATGTTCACAGACTCAACAAGCTATTACTTGAGTTGAGTCAGTAAACCTGATGCAAGCTTGACTGAACTAAATAGCCGCTAAGACTTCTTGGCGGCTTTTTTGTTATGACGGCTATAGGATTTAATCCAGCATTAAAATGGCGCGTTTAACTGGACAAATAGTTACGTGTTGAATGGCGTTTAAAGCACTAACCTGCGAGTGAATCAATATGCAAGATGTATACACTGTATCCGTTCTTGGGGGAGGCAGTTTTGGTACAGCAATAGCAAATATTATTGCTGCTAATGGACATAAGACATACCTGTGGATGCGTGATCACGATCGTGCAGAGCAGTGCCAACAGACCAGGGAAAACTCAGAGTATTTGCCAGGGTATCAATTGGATTCCCGATTAAACGTAACTGCCGACCTGGAAGAGTGTGTCAGTCACAGTGATATTGTGGTCATTTCTATTCCCAGTGGTTCTTTTCGTGAAGTAACACGGCTTGCTCGACCTTTGATAAAGAAAAATGCCATAGTGGTTAGCACTACGAAAGGTATTGAATCCTCTGGTTTTTATTTGATGAGTCAGATTCTTGAGCAGGAACTGACTGATGTGAAAATTGGCGTATTGAGTGGACCAAATTTCGCTAAAGAGATTATCCAGCATCAATACACTGGTAGCGTGATAGCTAGTGAGCATCAGGACGTTGTCGACATCGTGTCTCGGGTATTCTCTTCTGGTACTTTCCGGGTATACAGCAGCAAAGACCGTTATGGTGTGGAGTTGGGGGGGGCGCTGAAGAATATTTACGCTATTGTTACTGGAATGGCGGTAGCCTTGGGTTGTGGCCATGTAACTATAGCCATGTTGCTTACCCGAAGCCTTGCGGAAATGGGGCGCTTTGCTCGTGAGTTAGGCGCTGATTCACTGACCTTCCTGGGATTGGCTGGTGTAGGAGATTTAATTCTCACCTGTACTTCCAATTTAAGTCGTAACTATCGTGTAGGGTATGCGGTGGGTACAGGTAAAGCATTAGAAGATGCCTTGGCTGAAATTGGGCAGACCGCGGAAGGTGTCAATACGGTTAAACTGGTTAAAGCCAAGGCCGATGAATTAGGTGTATATATGCCTTTAGTGCAAGGCTTATATGCAATACTGTGGGAATCTCAGGATATTAAAGAAGTCGTACAGGGTTTAATGTCTGGTGAACTGAGTAGTGACGTCGATATACAAGGGGGTGTGTGATGGATGAACAGTTAAAATCGAATTTAACTTCAAGCAAGCACTGGTTACGTCTGGTGTATATGGTGTTGTTTTCCATATTCTTGCAAGTTTCTTCGTTAGTGATGTGGGTTCTGGTTGCAGTTCAGTTCCTTTTTGCCTTAATAACCGGTAAAGATAACGTGAACCTGCGACGTTTTGGTGATTCTTTATCGCAATATATCTACCAGGCCTTACGGTTTTTGACCTATAACACAGAAGACAAGCCATTCCCGTTTGCTGACTGGCCAGAATCCTCAGTGGTTGCCGCGCCGGCAGAAGACAAGGTCGTCGAACAGGAAATCATTGAAAAAGGTTCCGAGTCGTAACTTTTGCTCCACGGGTAGCACTATGGAAATATTTGTTATGCGTCACGGGCATGCAGAGCCCGAGGCGCCTTCTGACCGCCTGCGTGCATTATCGGTGCAGGGGGAAAGTGAAGTGGCGCGCAGTCTGTCTCGTCATAAAAGTGAGTTGGAAAAAATTCAACTTGCTGTGGTGAGCCCTTATGTACGGGCTCAGAGTACTTATCAAGTTGCGCGAACTGCGCTTCCTGCTCACGAGTTTGTTGAGTCAGAGTTAGTGGTTCCGTGTGCAGACCCTCAAAAATTGATTGATTACTTGTACGAGATACAACAGAAAGGTGTGGAGTCCGTGTTACTTGTAAGTCACCAGCCTTTGGTTGGTACGCTGGTCGATAGGTTGTGTGGGTTGGAGCCTGGCGCTTATCGTATGGGAACCGCGGCATTGGCGGCGATCGATACTGATGTGGTTGCTGCAAATTGTGGTGAGTTAAGATGGCTACACCAGGCAGAACCAGCATAGACAGCTTGTCTCCTGCCTACGAGGAGCTCGAGTTTGATCTCGGCGACGTTACCCTTCGGGCTCGGCGTTATGGCTCACCAGATGGTATCCCCGTCCTGGCATTACATGGTTGGTTAGACAACTGTGCTTCATTTCATTTTCTTGCCGCTCAATTACCGCAACTGAACCTTGTTGCGCTTGATCTTGCCGGGCATGGCAGGTCAGATCATAGACCTCACATTGGTGCATACAATATTTGGACGGATACCGCCGAGCTTTACCATGTCGTGCAGCAGCTCGGTTGGCGAAAGTTTGCTTTGATTGGGCATTCGCGTGGTGCCATGATTGCCATGATTATGGCTGGTACATTTCCTGAGTTAGTCACACATCTGGTGACCATTGAATGCCTGTTTCCCTGGGTTGAAAAACCTGAAAATGCACCCCAGCAACTCGCGTTGTCCATTGAGGGGGTTCTGGACCAGCTCCATAAAAAACGCCACTACTACACGAGCTTTGAACGTGCCGTCGTGGCAAGGGAAAATGGCTTTTTTAAGTTGAGTGCTGCGGATGCGAAAACCTTAGCAGAGCGGGGTGTGCTCAATGACGGGCAAGGCTTTTACTGGGGAAATGATGCAAAATTATTAGCGCCCTCTGAGTTGCGTTTGACACATGAACAGGTTCATGCCTTTATGCGTAGAATCGAAATTCCGGTGGAACTTTATATCGCAAGCCAGGGGCTAATGGTTCAGGAAGAACCGATGTTAGAGTCTATTCGTAAATATAAAAATGTTGTTATTCATATGCTCGAAGGTGAGCATCATTTACATATGTCGCAACAGTATTTGGCGATGTCGGAGAAAATTGGAAAATATTTTGACTTGTATGAATAAATACCTGCGTTTTATTTCGTTAATTTTTGTAGTTGTCGGAACCCACTCGGTTGCTTCAACCGCTAACCCTTTAGACGTTATTTCTATAGAAGGACGCGTTGTTTACCAAACTCATATTCCTGCGCAGGAATATCGACTTTCTTTGGCGAATCTAAAAAAGATAAATGGCCAGTGGGTGTCTGATAGGGAGGAGGTGATTCATTCCGAAGTTTTTCGGAGAACCATAGAGTTGTCATCGGATTATCAAGTTGCCCTCGAAACGGTGATTGACGACTTGGAAAAACAGGTTAAATCCGAAGATTCTCGGGCACTGTATTCTTGTGATCTGATGGATTGTGGCAGCAGCAACGCATGGGCTAATAATCGATTTAAAGTAAAACAGTTATATGGAATGGATGCTTCCCAGTACTACCGGGTTTGGGAAGTAAAACACAATAAACAATTTTATGTATTGGTTGCGTATGTGGTGCAACGCGGAAATCAGCGTACATATGTTCAGCTCGATACGCTTAAGCCTTTGGATGAAGCGTGGGAACCTCTGGTTGCATCTAGTGAAGAAATCTATCGTACATTAAAAGATCATGGTTATTGGGTTTTCGCACATGCGGAGGTTGCTTCATCAGGTTATAAAGTGTCGGAAGCGTATGCCGAACACACCGTCAAAGCCCTATTGAAGTTATTTGGTAAAAATGTGGCCGTAGTGGGGCACGATTATTCTCCCGTTCGTTTGGATAATCAGATTCAAAGTTCAGAGTCTTACGCAAAAATAGTTGCAGCAGCACTTATAAAAGCAGGAATGCCTGAGTCGCGTATTGAGGTGAGAGGGGTAGGCGGCTTGGCGCCACAGGGGAAACAGGGCAGCGCCAAGGTTGAATTGGTGGTAATAAAAAAATAAGACGGTTTAGCTCTCGATTAACGATAAAAATTCCGCTCGGGTTGCTGGGCTATTTCTAAAGCAACCCAGCATTGCCGACGTTTTCATTGATGAACCTTGTTTCTCCACGCCGCGCATCATCATACATAGATGTTTTGCTTCGATAATAACTGCAACGCCTGCCGCACCTGTGACATTCAAAATAGTTTCCGCCACCTGATGTGTCAGTTGCTCTTGTATCTGCAGGCGACGGGCGTACATGTCTATAATTCGGGCTACTTTCGACAAACCCAAAACCTTGCCTTTAGGGATGTATCCAACATGGGCCTTACCGATAAAAGGCAGCATATGATGCTCACACATCGAGAACAGCTCGATATCTCGCACAATCACCATGTCATTGCAGTCTGAGGGAAACAGCGCGTCATTCACCACATCTTCAATGGTTGAGTTGTAGCCACTAGTGAGAAACTCGTATGCTTTAGCTGCCCTATCCGGGGTGTCCACCAACCCTGGTCGAGCAAGGTCTTCTCCCATTTTTTCGATAATTTGAGCAAACAGTTCTTTCATAGCTATACGTATCCCGAGGTAACCCTGCCCTTGAATGGCAGATATTTTCGTATCTGGCCCTGCTAAATACCTGAAGGCGTTAGGGCTCTTGTGAAAAAGGCGTTAGAATAGCCCGCTTTTCGCTATTTGCCAAAAATAAAGAAGGTTATATTTGCCTGATACGTGTACATATGGTGTTCAAATGACCCTGATGAGTAACAAATTGCATGGATAAGAATGTTGTGGATCAGTTATTGACCGTTCGGGACTGGATTAGATGGGCTTCGAGTGAGTTTACTCGTGCTGGTCTGTTTTTTGGTCACGGAACGGATAATGCGTGGGATGAGGCGATGATGCTGGTGTTAGGGCTTATTAAGCAGCCTTGGGATCGGTGTGATGCTGTTATTGACGCACGTTTAACCGTAGCGGAAAAAGAGTTACTAATTGCAGCCATTCGGGATCGTGTTGAAAAGCGCATACCTGCGGCATATTTGGTGGGTGAAGCACCATTTGCTGGTTTGACATTTCGGGTAACGGAAGATGTCTTGGTTCCCCGGTCGCCAATTGCCGAGCTGATCGTCAATGAATTTCAGCCTTGGTTGGAAGCCTATCCCCAACGTATTTTGGATTTATGTACAGGTAGTGGTTGTATTGGTATTGCTTGTGCGTTTGCTTTTCCCGAAGCGGAGGTGGACCTTTCGGATCTGTCCGTCAAAGCACTCAATGTAGCTCGAAGTAATATTGAGCGATATGAGTTGGCAGACCGTGTTCAAGCTGTTCACTCGGATGTGTTTGCCAGTATCCCACCTAAAAAGTATCAGCTTATTGTGTCCAACCCACCCTATGTAGATGCCGAGGATTTGGCCTCTATGCCCGCAGAGTATCATGCGGAGCCGGCAATGGGGTTAGGTTCTGGGGATGACGGGTTGGATATCACTCGGCAGATCTTGTCCCATGCTGCGGAATATCTCAGTGATGACGGGCTGTTAGTTGTGGAAGTTGGGAACAGTTGGCCGGCCCTGGAGGCGGCTTATCCTGATGTGCCTTTTATGTGGCCAGAATTTGAAAACGGAGGGCACGGCGTGTTTGTGTTAACCTCTGCGCAGATTAAAGAATATTTTAATAGCGCTTCTTAAGCGCATGTAATAAAAACAAGTATTAGAAAGAGTATCTTATGTCAGGTAATACCATAGGTAAGCTATTCACTGTCACTTCATTTGGTGAAAGCCACGGGTTGGCGTTGGGTTGTATTGTTGATGGTTGTCCACCGGGAATAGCAATCAGCGAAGAAGAAATACAGCAGGATCTGGACAGAAGAAAGCCCGGTCAATCTCGTTTCACTACACAACGACGGGAAGCGGATCAAGTCAAAATATTGTCCGGCGTATTCGAAGGGAAAACCACGGGTACACCTATAGGGCTGTTGATAGAAAACACCGATCAGCGCTCGAAAGATTATTCCACCATTAAAGATCAATTTCGCCCGGCTCATGCTGATTATACCTATATGCAGAAATATGGTATTCGCGATTACCGGGGCGGTGGCCGTTCTTCCGCGCGGGAAACTGCCATGCGTGTTGCGGCTGGTGCGGTAGCCAAGAAAGTGCTCAAAGAAACTTGGGGAATTGAAGTTCGAGGTTATTTATCTCAGTTAGGCCCGATCAGTATCGACACCGTCGATTGGGATCAAATAGAGCAAAACCCGTTTTTCTGCCCGGATGCAAGTAAAGTGGCAGAAATGGAAGAGTATATGATTGCCTTAAACAAAGAAGGCAACTCGGTTGGTGCAAAAATAACGGTGATTGCGCAAAACATGATTCCGGGGCTGGGCGAACCTATCTTCGATCGGTTAGATGCGGATTTGGCTCATGCACTGATGGGGATTAACGCGGTGAAAGGCGTGGAGATTGGTGCTGGTTTTGATTCTGTGGCTCAGAAAGGGACAGAGCACCGCGACGAAATAACTCCTGAAGGCTTCTTATCGAATCAGGCTGGTGGTGTTCTCGGGGGGATTTCTACGGGACAGGATTTAATTGCTCATATTGCGCTGAAACCGACTTCCAGTTTGCGTATTCCTGGCCGCAGTGTGGATGTTCACGGCAATTCGGTGGAAGTCGTGACCACCGGACGACATGATCCATGCGTGGGTATACGGGCAACGCCGATTGCTGAAGCGATGATGGCGATTACCATATTGGACCATGCTTTACGTAATCGAGGCCAAAACGGCGGTCAGAAAATTGAGGTTCCCATTATACCTGCGACGCCTAAAGAATAGATATTTCGATAATTAAATGTGTAATGGCGAACGTTTTAAGCTAATTTTGTTATATGGTGGTAAGTAAAACAGGCAATAAAAGTTATGGCGCTGGAAGCTCCGCCGCCTTACCTGTATTGAACGATATTCTGACACCTTGAAACAGAAAGGGGGCTCTATGCAAATACGTACATTCTTACACACCTTTCTCCTGGCGGGGTTGACATGCCTAGCCATGCAGGCTGGCGCACAAGGTCAATGCCCCAAAATCTCGTGTGACTGCATGAAATTGCCGGTGGAACCCTGGCAATCTATTTGTGCCAATTATGAGAAGAAAATAAAGCAGGCCTGTGCGAAAAATGGTGGAGAGCCAACTACCTATTGCGCGCTTCACGGACCTGATGCAACACCTTTACCGTTGGCTTTATCTATTCCCAGTGTCGAGGTTATCCCTGTCGAAAATATTGCGGAAACCAATCGTCGCATTGCTTCAATGTATTGGTCTGTGAGGACAGATGTGGATTTGGCTGTGGAGCAAGTGGAAAAAGGGCAGCATGTTCGTGCTCAGCAAATCATTAAAGTGGTTGAAGCCAATATCCAGAATTTATTTGAAAATCAGCACCAGGTCGTTGTTTCCTGGGTTTCCTATGAAGAAGAAAAAAACGCGATTAAAGCATGGCGGGATTATTCCTCTGATACGGAGGAAATGGGAGGCTACATTGAAAAACGTGCTGCCGATCTCTGGAAGCGTTTTGAGCAAGCTGAAGATGAAACGGTAAAAAAAGTTAACCGTGTGCTTTCGCACAAGCTGTTGCGTTTGGCTGGAGAAGTCTACGAACAGGCCGCATATGCATATGATGGTGGTGTGCAGTATGAGGAGTCTGCCAAAGTCTGGAGTAAAGCTGCGAGCCTGACTAAGTTGTTGATAGAGCAGAAGCAGTCGCTAGGAAGCTCCCAGCAGGGAATCGAATATTTTCGTTACCAAGCTGCTGCGCGGTTACATCGAGCCAGTTACGAATGGTTAATGGAAGAGCAGATGCGGGATGCAAAGAACAGCCTTCAAGAGTCTCAACCCTACATGAAAGAGCCAAGGAGTGTAGACCCGCTTTTGGTTGAGGACGAAGAGTAAAGAATTCTAGGTTGAAAGAAATAGAAAAGAGCCACAAGTATGTGGCTCTTTTTTTGAGGATTAAAAATGCATTTGTACTGAAAGGTAAGGTCCACCAACTTCAATATCTGCTTTGGCTTCACTGCTTTCATCAACAACCAGTTTCATTTGACGGTAACCAATATCAAAACCAAAGTCGAGACCAAGGCCATCGGTTAAGTAACCAATTCGTACATCAAGATCAGTAAATTCATTATCGCCAATACTTAAAAAGTTTCCGTGACCACCAGCGTACCAACCTGTAAAAGGTAGATCGAATTGCCCTTTAAGGTAAAGCATGGGAACCACACCGTCGAACTCCACTTCTTCTACATCCTGGTGGGTTGAAACCCGGGCATAACCATCAAGCGCACGTGCGGTTAAACCTAAATCGATGGATATGTAATTATCCAGAATTTCATAGTACAGAGTGGCGTCAGTGTGACTGAAGTCGACTTCAGTATTTACGTAGCCGTCCGCAGGAACAATAAATTCTGATGAGTCTGGGTCCAAGTCAACCACGGTTCCGGCAAGGTTATTTGTTTCGCCTTCTAATTTCAAGGCTGAATGCATCAGTTTGATATTCGGGATAACGGGAACGGGATGTTCAAGTGCTACGTAGAAAAATGTATTTGCTTCAGCATCCACTCCCAAATCATCAGCATCCAGTGGCTGAGCTGATTCAGTTGTCTCACCAATTTCACCGTTCAATTCTGTGCCCCAAACTCCACCGCCAGCGTATATACCGACGATATCGGCAAAAGCGCTTCCTGTCGTCAAAAGTAACGTTGAGCCAATAATGAGTTTCTTCATGTGTTTATTCCCCCAGGGTGCAGTCGGTATTTATTTTAAGCAAAAGCTTATCGTGACTATATATAGCAGATATTAATGTAAATTAATGTATCTAATTTGTCGGATTATTTGAACTCTCGCATAATAATTCAAAAAATGCGCGAGCTGCATTTCCAAGCGAACGTTTTTTATGGGTAATAATACCGAGCTCTCTTGCAATCGAAACTCCCGGTACGTTTAAGCAGATTAACTGCTCATCCACCATTTTTTTTGGTAATAAACTCCAGCCTAATCCTACAGACACCATCATTTTAATTGTTTCCAGATAGTTCGTTGTCATATTGAGCGTTAAAGGCAGGTTGGCGTTATCAAAACATTCTTTTAATAATCGTCCGGTAAATGTTGCCAAGCTCGGCAGTATAGCTGTTTCGTTACTTAGCTCTTTGAGAGTAACGGATTTTTTATTCGCTAAGTGATGCCCTTGGCCCACAACAAAAACCAGTGGATCATGCCACAGTAAATGATCTTGCAAGGGTTCTTCGATAATCGGAGCCAGTGTCACAATCGCCAGTTCACATTCACCCTTGGCGACTTTGAAATGCGCTTGTTCCGAGTCTAAAAAATCAAATTGTAAATTTACTTCCTTATGAGCGGCGGCAAATTTTCTTAATACCGGTGGTAAGTGGTGCAAGCCAATGTGGTGGCTGGTGGCCACGCGTAGTGTTCCAACAATTTCACCGGAAAGTTCAAGGATTGAGCGTTTGGTTGTCTCAATACTTCGCATAATGCTTTGTGCTTCGGGTAACAATACCTGTCCCGCTTCGGTGAGCATGGTTTCGCGTCCCAGTCGATCAAACAGGCTGTGATTAAGTTCGTTTTCCAGGGCTGCGATGCGTTTACTTACCGCAGGCTGGGTAAGAAACAGCTCTTCTGCGGCCTTAGAGAAGGAGCCATGTTTTGCGACTGAGATAAACGCTTTAAGTGAATCTGTGTCCATGAAGAGTAAACGGCTGAGTAGGGGATTTCATTTCATAGTTTATCTATTCCGTTAGGGAATGCAATTTATAAAAATAATGAATTTGAGTTATTTGTTCCTGGCTTTTAGAATACGCACTTCTAAAAAAAACTTAATGGAGAGATCTGGAAGAGGCATATGGCTGGAAAAACTCTGTATGACAAGCTTTGGGATGCACACCTGGTCAGCGAACGAGATGACGGGTCTGCACTTATCTATATTGATCGCCACATTGTGCATGAGGTGACTTCTCCGCAGGCGTTTGAAGGTTTGCGCCTGGCTGGGCGTCAACCCTGGAGAGCGGATAGCGTTTTGGCTACACCTGACCATAATGTTCCCACGACATCGAAAGAGCGTGCTTCTGGCGTAGATGGTATTGCCGATCCGATTTCCAAAATCCAGGTAAAAACTTTGGATGAAAACTGTGATGAACTGGGCATTACGGAGTTCAAAATTAACGACCGACGACAGGGCATTGTCCATGTTGTTGGTCCGGAATCCGGTGCTTGTCTACCGGGAATGACGATTGTTTGTGGTGACTCCCATACCTCAACCAATGGCGCGCTTGGTGCGCTGTCGTTTGGAATTGGTACAAGTGAAGTAGAGCATGTGCTGGCGACACAATGTATTGTTGCCAAGAAAATGAAAAGCATGTTGGTGCGAGTGGACGGTCAGCTAGGTAAAGGTGTCACGCCAAAAGACGTAATACTTGCCATTATCGGCAAGATTGGTACAGCCGGTGGTACTGGTTTCGCCATTGAATTCGGCGGTGACGTTTTCCGCAGTATGTCGATGGAAGGGCGTTTAACGGTATGTAATATGGCCATTGAGGCTGGTGCGCGTGCCGGTATGGTCGCCGTGGATGACATTACCATTAACTATGTTAAAGGCCGTACTTTTGCGCCGAAGGCAGATCAGTGGGCTCAGGCGGAAGCGTCCTGGCGTGAACTGGTCAGCGATACTGATGCGCAATTCGATAAAGTGGTCGAGCTGAAAGCAGAAGAAATCGAACCGCAGGTAACCTGGGGAACTTCCCCTGAGATGGTGCTCCCGGTTACAGCTCAGGTGCCAAATCCCGCTGATGAATCTGACCCGGTTAAAAAGAGTGGTATTGAGCGAGCGCTACAGTACATGGGCTTGAAAGCCAATCAGGATATTAAAAGTATTCCCGTAGACCGAGTGTTTATTGGTTCGTGCACTAACTCGCGTATTGAAGATATTCGTGCAGCAGCAGAAGTTGTAAAAGGCCGTAAAAAGGCCGACTCTGTGAAAGAAGTCATTGTGGTACCGGGGTCCGGTGTTGTAAAAGAAGCGGCGGAAAAAGAAGGTCTGCATCAGGTGTTTATTGATGCGGGGATGGAATGGCGTGAACCGGGTTGTTCTATGTGTTTGGCGATGAATGCAGATAAGTTGGGTCAAGGGGAGCACTGTGCTTCTACCTCGAACCGTAACTTTGAAGGTCGACAAGGCTTTGGTGGGAGAACTCACCTGGTAAGCCCTGCGATGGCAGCTGCAGCAGCAATTGCAGGTCATTTTGTCGATGTGCGAGAGTTTTAATCAGCCAAGTAAAGGTATATAGCAATGAAAAGTTTTACTCAACATACTGGCCTGGCTGCTCCAATGGACCGGGCAAATGTGGATACAGATCTGATTATCCCGAAGCAATTTCTAAAATCGATCAAGCGAACAGGTTTCGGCCCTAACTTATTCGATGAACTGCGTTATCTTGATACGGGCGAGCCGGGAATGGACAATAGCAATCGTCCATTAAATGAAGAGTTCCCGCTTAATTTTTCTCGCTATCAGGGTGCGAGTGTCTTGCTTGCAAGAGAAAATTTTGGTTGTGGTTCAAGCCGGGAGCATGCTCCCTGGGCGCTGGATGAATATGGTTTTCGTGCCATCATTGCTCCCAGTTTTGCCGATATTTTTTATAACAACTGTTTTAAAAATGGCTTGTTACCAATCGTGCTGGCTGATGATATTGTTGAAGGATTGTTCCAGGAAATGTATGCGACCGAAGGGTATTCGCTTACGATCGACCTGGAAGCACAGCAAGTGGTGACACCATCTGGTGCTGCACACAGCTTCGATATCGACGAATTTAGAAAGCATTGTTTATTAAATGGTTTTGATGACATTAGCCTGACGCTACAGGATGCAGATAAAATCAAAATCTATGAAGAGCAACGTAAGCAAACGGCTCCCTGGCTGTTTAACACGATTTCCTAATTGGTGTTATAGAGGAAACTACCTTGACTAAAAAAATTGTTTTATTAGCGGGCGATGGTATTGGCCCGGAAATTATGACCGAAGCGGTAAAGGTACTTAAAGCCGTAAGTGAAAAGCACAAAATCAGCTTTAAGTTTCAGGAAGACTTTATCGGCGGCTGTGCGATTGATGAGTACGGTGTGCCTCTTGCCAATTCAACATTGGAAAAGTGTAAAGCGGCCGATGCAGTTTTAATGGGCGCTGTTGGTGGTCCGAAATGGGATAATCTTGATTCTGCTATTCGTCCGGAAAAAGGGTTGTTGAAAATCCGCTACGAAATGGGTTTGTACGCCAATCTTCGTCCAGCAATTTTGTATCCACAGCTGGCTGAAGCGTCCACGTTGAAGTCTGAGATCGTGGCGGGTTTGGACATACTGATTGTTCGCGAGCTTACCGGCGGTATTTATTTTGGTGAGCCTCGTGGTATTCGTTTGCTCGACAACGGTGAGCGCCAGGGCTATAACACCTATGTGTATTCGGAGTCTGAAATCGAGCGCATAGGCCGTACTGCTTTTGAAATGGCGCGTAAGCGTAGCGGTAAAGTGTGCTCGGTGGATAAAGCCAATGTATTGGAAGCAACCGTCTTATGGCGTGAGATTATCCAGTCTCTTGCGAAAGAATATCCGGATGTTGAGTTGTCCCATATGTATGTGGATAACGCGGCGATGCAGTTGGTAAGGGCGCCCAAGCAGTTTGATGTCATTGTAACGGGTAACATGTTTGGCGATATTCTTTCTGATACGGCTGCCATGCTTACCGGTTCCATTGGGATGCTGCCGTCCGCATCGCTTAACGCAGAAGGTAAAGGGTTGTATGAACCGGTACACGGTTCCGCGCCAGATATTGCAGGGCAAAACATTGCCAACCCTTTGGCAACTATTTTGTCTGCAGCCATGATGTTGAAGTACTCGCTGGATGAGCCAGAAGCGGCTGCCACGATTGAAAACGCAGTTGGTGCTGTCCTAGATCAAGGTCTAAGATCGGCTGATATATATTCTGAAGGCGCAACAAAAGCAACCACCTCAGAAATGGGGGACGCTGTCGTCGCGGCAGTAAACAACGCGTAATTATTTTTAAACACGCAATGAAATATTCATTTATTGGATAGGGTAAAGAAAATGAAAGTAGGTTTTGTAGGTTGGCGAGGTATGGTCGGCTCGGTATTAATGGGTCGCATGCTGGAAGAAAACGATTTTCGTGATATAGAGCCAGTCTTTTTCACGACATCCAATGTCGGTGGCCAGGGGCCAGACATTGGCGTGGACATTCCCCCGCTTAAAGATGCATACGATCTGGAAGAGCTAAAACAGCTGGACGCCATCATTTCATGTCAAGGTGGTGGTTATACCGGTAAAGTGTTCGCAGAATTGCGTAATGCTGGCTGGGATGGTTACTGGATTGATGCGGCATCTTCACTGCGTATGGCTGATGATGCGCTTATTATTCTTGACCCTGTAAACGATTCTGTCATCCGTGATGGTTTAGCCAAAGGTGTGAAAAACTACATTGGCGGTAACTGTACTGTTAGCTTGATGCTAATGGGCTTGGGCGGTTTGTTCCAGCAAGGGTTGGTTGAGTGGGTAACTGCTATGACTTACCAGGCTGCCAGTGGTGCCGGTGCACAAAATATGCGTGAGTTGATCACGCAAATGGGACAAATTCGTGATGCTGTTGCGCCTGAGTTAGCTGATCCTGCTTCAGCTATTCTGGATATCGACCGTAAAGTCGCATCCGCGATGCGCAATGATTTGTTGATTGATAATTTCGGTGCACCATTGGCTGGTAGCTTGTTGCCTTATATCGATTCTCAATTGGAAAGCGGGCAAAGCCGTGAGGAGTGGAAAGGGGAAGTTGAAACAAACAAAATCCTTGGTTCTTCTGCTAACCCGGTTCCTGTAGACGGTATCTGTGTTCGAATCGGTGCAATGCGTTGTCATAGTCAGGCGCTAACCATCAAGCTGAAAAAAGATATCCCGCTTGACGAAGTATCTGACATTATTGCCAAAGCGAATGACTGGGTGAAGGTTGTTCCTAACGATCGTGATGTGACCTTGCAAGAGCTTACGCCAACGAAAGTAACAGGCACGCTATCTATTCCTGTTGGCCGTTTACGTAAGATGTCTATGGGCCCCGAGTACTTGTCTGCGTTTACCGTAGGTGATCAATTGTTGTGGGGTGCCGCTGAGCCACTTCGCAGAATGTTAAGAATCCTAAAAGAATCATAATCAGCAATGGTTGTGTGAATACCCAAAAGGCGAGCTTAGGCTCGCCTTTTTTTGTGCTTAAAAAATATTAAGAGAAAAGTTGAAGCGGGTGGTGGAAACGGATTGTTGTTCTTTGTATTTAGGTTTATAAAATAACGGATCTATGTGAATGAGAAAAATCTTCAGTGTTTTAAATGACAATTAATCTCAAATGAGATGTTATTTCCTTTCGCGTTACCAGATGAAAATGGGGGTGTTCTATGGTGTATTTTATTGTTGGAATGGTTTTGTTTTTTGGGGTTCATCTTGTGCCCAACATGGGGAATGTGAGAAATAATCTAATCAGCAAGTATGGCGAAAATGGCTATGCAGGAGCGTATGCATTAATTGCGTTAATCGGGTTGGTTTTATATAGCATAGGGTATGCAAAAGCCGAATTTGTTTTTATCTATGAGCCATCAGCCCTTATCAAACAGTTTACTATGGTGTTGATGTTTTTCTCGATATTTTTTCTTGTTGCTATGTTTGCTCCAAATAATATTGGGCAAAAGGTCAGGCATCCGATGTTGATTGCAGTAATAATATGGGGTATTGCCCATTGTGTTGCAAATGGTGATTTGTGGTCGCTTGTTTTCTTTTTCGGTTTTGTTGTGTTTTCAATATTCAAAATTGTTTCTTTGAATAAGCGAAATAAACCGCCTGTTAAAAAAAGTATCCCTTGGCGAAATGATTTTATTGTTTTTGTAATCGCTTGCGTGGCGTATGGTGTGGAAGCGTATTTTCATCAGTATATATCGGGTATGCCGGTTTGGTATTTGTTCGGCGCATAATTGGGGTTATGGGTAAGTTAATTCTATTGGCGTTGCTGTGTGCTTTTCCGGTGCTTATGACTAATCCTGTTTTTGGCTACAACCGAGTTTATCGGTCAGTCTTATCGAAATCTCCAATAAGTGAAGATTATGTTCGTGTTGACGGGAGAGGGAATCAGGGAGATATGTATTTGATAGAGTCCGGAACCCTCTATTTGAAGATAGAATTAATTGGCTTGTATCCGTTGTGGCAAGAAGTTAAACAGTTTGAGTGGGATGATGATGAAATTCGCATGCTTCTACACAGGAACCCAGAGTTGAAAGAATTTTTTCCTGATGAAGGAAAGCAATGTGGAGGTGTTGCTTGGTTGTGTCAAAAGGAATAGCTTTTAAGGCCTCTTCGTTACACTAGGTATGGCGGGAAAAAAGCCTTCAGTTGTTAGTTGATGGGTATGGCTGTTAATAAGTGAATGACATGAAAATAAAAGTATTGTCTATAGTTTGTTTTGTTCAGTTGTTGGTTATTGTTTTTGGTTGTATCTATGTTTTTCTTTTACGAAAATCGGTGGATAATTATCAGTTGACGACTCTAAAAGATAAGGTTTTAGTGGATGTACTGCTCATTCAGAGGTATTACCTTGATCCTGAGGAATTTGAAAAAGAATATAAGTGTGAAATTTTTAGGGGGTATGATGAGTATAAGCTTCAACTAAATATTATGAATGTAGATAAT
Source organism: Teredinibacter sp. KSP-S5-2 (assembly GCF_032773895.1). Taxonomy (NCBI): domain Bacteria; kingdom Pseudomonadati; phylum Pseudomonadota; class Gammaproteobacteria; order Cellvibrionales; family Cellvibrionaceae; genus Teredinibacter; species Teredinibacter sp. KSP-S5-2. The sequence continues at coordinate 1,575,658 of NZ_CP120416.1, forward strand.
GAACATAAGGGTTATATAGAGCATAGCTTTAACAAGTATGGTGTGTCCTGTGATCAATAGTATAGTCTATATTAATCTGTCATTGGGTTGACATCATCATCACGTTTTAAACTCTTGGCTAAGCCAACGAGTGATGCACCTATCCAGAATATTTCAATCACAAAGCTTGCTAAATTAAAGTTGTAGCAGAGGCTGATCATGAGCAGTATTGCCCCGGCTAGGTTCATCAGGTTGTAGCTAAGGTCTTTAGATGCAATTTTTTCGAGCTGTAACAGAAAAAAGGCACCAACCACCAGTGTAGTGCCGGTCATTCCTATAAAATCAAAGAGTAGGTCGAGCAAGTGATAACCTCAGGTAGGGAAAAGTAAACACCTAGTCTAGCAAAAAGTGTGGTTAGTACAAGCACTTAGGTATGCAATTTTTAACTTGTGTTGTTATTGCTTTGGGTTTTATTGGTTGTGCTAATGAATATGAAATGTGGAGCTAATTGCTATTAGCTCCACTGAGGTTTTTATTCGAGGTGTTGGCTGAAAAATGGAATAAGCTCGTTTTCGATAAAGTCATCTCTCAGGTTGTGATTTCCTGTCTCTCTTAGGTCAAACTGATGTTCAATTTTCTTTTTGTTCAGCACTTGATGAAAGTGCTTATTTCCGTTAGCAATCCAGGGATAGTAATCATCGTTATTTACGGATATTTTTATGCCCGATAGTTTGGAACTATTCTCAAGATAATTGTCCATTTTTCTTTCTTGGTTGCCAAATAGGGCATACCAACGGTCAACAACTTGTTTGTTTTTGGTTGGATTGGTATAGGTTTCAAAAGGAATTTCGGCATAAGGTGCTGGCAGGTTTAGGTTCGGTGAAGCTGCTGCGCCGTAGGAATTAAAATGCTCTCGTGTTGTGCCCCAGGATTTGATCATGTTTTCTAAATCACCGGGTTGAAGTACGCCAGCGGCAAATGAGTATATTGCGTTAAATTTGTCGGGGTGTTTAAAACCGATATTGATTGTACCTGTGCCACCCATTGAAAATCCAGCGAGCCCTCTACCTTGTTTACTGTTGATTGTACGATAGCTTTTATCGATGTAAGGGATAAGTTCCTTTACGATGTAATCTTCCCAATTACCCATTGCAGGTGAGTTTGCGTAAAAAGAACCGCCAAGAGAACTGTTGCCGTTTGGTTCAACAAAAATAAATTCTTTTGCTTTATTAGCAATAGCTTGATCAATTCTTTCTTTGTTTTTGGTAACTACGTCGTTACTTCCACCAAAGCCATGTAAAAAATAGATTACAGGGTAACGCTTATTTGTCTTACTGTAATTGGGCGGAAGGTATATGTTGATGGACTGAAGCGGGTTTTCTTGGAGTTTGGCTCGGGATATGGCCGTAGAGTTGGCAATGCTATTAATTACTGTGCCCTGCGCAACTGTATTGTTTGTCTGTTCATTTTGGACGGATTGTTGGCTACACCCAAAGAGCCCTACTAGTAGTAAAAATATGTATCTTTTCATAGTCGTACATCATTTTGTATATTAAATAAATCAGTTGAACAATCACAGTATTCTTCCCTCAGTCGGTGTTAAGTGAATTCTATTGTGTATGCATAGCTGTGCATTGTTGATTGAAATATTCAACAATGGTAAGTGGTAGGTCTTATCATCGATAAAGCTATCTGGATTATATTTTTCTATTCGCTCGTATCATTATTTTGTGTCGATAGGGGGCTTCTTTTAACCAATCTGTTAGCTCGGTAATAGCAATTGTATCTATCAATCAATGGCTGATATTTCTCAAACATTTTTTTCGGGGTATCCGAATTTCTATTATTTTTTTTATTAAGAATTAATCTAGGGATGGCGTGTAAGTCATTCTGGCCGCTCGGCGTCTGTTCCGTCCTTCATCCATACTCTTCTGAAGTTTTCAAACACTGGTACAAAACAATAATGCTGTTTGGAAACGAATACGTCTTCACAGGGAAATGAATACAGGTAAGGGTTGTTTAAAAGGACTTTGCTCACTTTATTAAGACAGCAAAATATTTGAACACCGTTCAGAGAACGTGTTTGTCTCTGGGTATTGTTCATGCTTTTACGTTCTATCCTATTATTGGAGAAACCTAAATGATTTCGGCAGAAAAAATAAAAAAAGTCGGTGGCTTATTATTGCTGGCGGCTGGGGCTTTTTCTCTTGAGTCACAGGCCTACGATTGTAATGGTGTACCGCAATATGTTGACGGCAGTAGCTATAACACCGGAGACATAGTGCAGAATATTAATGAAGCATTTAATTGTACCGTCGGTGGTTGGTGTACGGTGGGTGGCCCCTATGAGCCAGGTGTTGGCTGGGCGTGGCAATATGCCTGGAGTTCTCTAGGAGGTTGCTCATCCACAAGTTCATCGAGCAGCAGTTCGTCCAGTTCAAGCAGTTCCAGTTCCTCAAGTTCGTCCAGCAGTTCTTCTTCATCTTCTTCTAGTAGTAGTTCGAGCTCATCGAGTTCTTCCAGTAGTTCGTCTTCTTCCTCGAGTAGCAGCTCTTCTTCATCCTCAAGCAGTAGCTCTTCCAGTTCCTCAAGTTCATCCGGTGGTGTGGATCATGCGGCGTGTCGTCCTGATGGCTTATACACTGCACCCGGTGTTCAGTCTGCATATTGTGATGTTTACGATACGGATGGTCGGGAGAAGATGGCAATCAATCGTCGTATCATTGGCTACTTCCCCGCATGGCGACATGGTAAAGACGGACGACCCCAATACATCGTTAAAGATATTCCCTGGGATAAGATTACACATATTAATTATGCGTTCGCTCATGTTGAAAACAGTCAGGTCTCCATTGGTGACCCGAATAACCCGGAAAACCCCGCGACTGGCATGACTTGGCCTGGTGTGGCTGGGGCGGAAATGGATCCAGAATACTCGTTTAACGGTCACTTCAACTTATTTAACAAATACAAAAAAATGTACCCACAGGTTAAAACCATGGTCTCCGTGGGAGGTTGGGCTGAAACCGGTGGACATTTCGATTCAACAGGCACTCGTGTAAGTGATGGTGGTTTTTATACGCTGACAGATAGCGAAGCCAACATGGATACCTTTGCCCAATCTGCGGTGAACTTCCTGCGTACTTACGGTTTTGATGGTATCGATATCGATTACGAATATGCCACTTCAATGCCATACGCGGGTAACCCTTTGGACTTCCCATTCTCAGAGGCTCGACGTTCCAGTTTGATGGCCAGTTATGTGGTGCTTATGCGGAAATTGCGAAATGCACTGGATGCAGCCGGTGAACAGGATGGTAAGCACTATCTGTTAACTGTTGCCGCACCTTCGTCGGGGTATATGTTACGAGGTATGGACATGTATCAGGTTACCGAATATCTGGATTACCTGAATATTATGTCTTACGACTTGCACGGTGCCTGGAACGAGTATGTCGGCCCGAATGCGGCCTTGTACGATGATGGGCAAGATCCTGAGTTGGTGTTCTGGAATTTCTATGGTGTATATGGCATTGGTTATTTGAATACCGACTGGGCCTACCATTATTTCCGTGGCTCAATGCCTGCGGGCCGACTCAATATCGGCGTTCCATACTACACCCGCGGTTGGCGCGATGTTCAGGGCGGAACCAACGGCTTATGGGGTAAAGCGCCTTTACCTGATCAAACACAGTGTCCTGAAGGAACAGGTGGAACAGTGGGGTCGACCGTACCCTGTGGTAATGGTGCAATCGGTATCGACAATATCTGGCATGACCTTGATCCTATAACCGGTTTGGAAGTGCCTGCTGGAGCCAACCCAATGTGGCATGCGAAAAACCTGGAGCGTGGTTTAGCGGGTAGTTACATCGGCGCCTTTGGTCTTGATCCTGCCAATGATCCAGATGACCAGCTTACCGGAACCTACACCCGTTATTACAACGCTACTATGGTTACGCCTTGGCTGTGGAATGCGGAAAAACGCGTTTTCCTTTCGACGGAGGATGAGCAGTCACTGAATACCAAGTCGGATTATGTGATCGATAAGGGAATTGGCGGCATCATGTTCTGGGAGTTGTCCGGTGACTATGATTGTCCGGCCAGCGGTGAATGTGGAATGGGGGATACCCTGACCACAACCATCTACAACAAGTTTGCTAATGCTTCACCTTACAATGCAACCAAAGCCGAACGGGCTATGCCAACTCAGGTATTGCCGATGTCCTATAGCTTGGGCGGGTATCCTGTTGGTGATTCCAACTTCCCGATTACTGGCAAGTTGACTCTGACTAATGACTCGTCAATGACGATTCCTGGTGGGGCGGTGTTTGAGTTCAACTATGGTACGTCTGATGTGGGCACGGTATCGAACCAGTCCGGGTTTACTTTGACTCTGGTCCAGGATGGTCATTCCGGCAATAACACTGGCGCGCCAGGGTTAGATAGCAACTACCATTTGGCTCGCTTAACAATGCCTTCTTGGCAATCTTTAGCGCCAGGTGCGAGTGTGACCATTACGTTCGCGCAACAGCTGCCGACATCCATGTACTCTAACTGGACTGTATCTTTTGGTGGGCAAACCTACGCCGTTTCGTTTGATTACCCTCGCGGTACGTTAGTTAGTTCGTCCAGTTCAAGCTCATCCAGTAGCACAAGTTCATCTTCCACCAGTAGCTCCAGCTCATCCAGCGGCGGTTCATGTACATCGCCTGCTTATGTTGATGGTTCGCCATACAGCACTGGGGATGTAGTACAGAATGTCGGTAATGAATACCGTTGTACTGTTGGCGGATGGTGTTCGGTTGGCGGCCCCTATGAGCCTGGCGTTGGTTGGGCCTGGACAAGCGCCTGGACACAGCTCGGAGGCTGTTAGAAGGACTGGATGTTCTTTGTGATTGAGTTAACGGATTAATTATACATATGTCTTAAGCCACCTTTTTAGGTGGCTTTTTTTTGTGTTCGACGATAGCTTTGTGCCTCTGTTTGCTGTCGATATCTGTTTCTATTTTTAACTATCGTGGCCGCATAAGCTGAAGATGTGAGAGCTTTTGTCGCCGGATGCATCTTAAGGGTTTTTGCAATATGTTCCTCCGATTAGCTTTTATCGTTTCGGCTTTCTCTCTTTTTCTGTCGGGCTGTGCGCCGTCCCCAGTCCAAATAAGTCACGATACGGTGCTGGATTCGATCGATTTTAAGCCAGTGGATGTCGTGGTTCTCACTGATCCGGAAATCAATATCACGACACCCATGAAAGCATTGATGGAGAGTGGAACACTCGGCATTCACACCATTTTTTATGCGGATAAGTTGGGGTCCGCCGCTGACGGGTTAAAGCTCGAAAACCCTTCGGAGTTAGTCGCTAGAAAGCTCAGAACAGAGCTTATCGATTTGTCCGGAATGAATATTCTACCTATGCCTGACAGTCTGGAGTTTTACGATGAAGTACCGGCCAGTCAAAACTATACATTGGCTGTTGGTATGGTCTCCAATCAATTGGCGTACCGTCCAATGGCCTGGACGACATACCAATATTCCACCGCTTTTCGTGGAGAGCTAATTGCTCCGAATGGTGAGGTTCTATGGCGACAAACCTGCGGAGTGGCCTCTCTGGGAGCGGATAAAAACCTGCAAATCAAGTTTACTAAGGTTAAGGATAAAGATACCCAGCGTATGAATGAAATTTATACGCACGTTGCTGGTATTTGCGCGGAAGATCTTGCAAACAAGTTTGGTCAGCAATAGTCCAGGTAATCGGAGAGGGAGCAAGCGTGGTCTATAAAGTGGTACACGGCCAACTATGAAGGCGGGATGCCTCGTTCCGTGGCTTTTTTGTAGGTGCTGAAATCGTGCGGCAGGGTTCTCTGTCGCTTCGTTACCTATACTCGTTGGTGTGGGGCAGTGCTTCGGTTGAAGCTCTAAGTGGTGAAGCGGGTGCCTAGGTTGTCCTTCTGTTCCCGATCTTTGCCGTCGATATTATGCATTCATTTGCTATGCCTGCAGGTGTAATTCCCAATGCGACAGGGGGATTTCGTCTAATTTAGATAAAAAAGTCGCATTTCTACTTGATTTTTTCCTTAAATGAATTGGGCATAAGTTGAAAAAAACCTATTTATAATGAATACTTACGACCAATACTGAAAGATTATTCGAGGTTTTTGCCGGCGAATATCGCTAACAAATAACCTGATTACAACTTGAGCAAATTACAACAAGAACTGAAATGGGCTCAGGTTGGGGATCAAATAAAGGATCTTCCTATTATGGGCCGTCGATTACTGATTGTTGTTATTGCTTTGTCGACCACTCTGGTGTCGCAGTTCTCTGTTGCTTTAGGGCTTGGCAAAATTAACTTACAGTCGAATTTAAATGAGCCGTTACAGGCTGAAATTGAACTGTTACAGGCAAAAGATCTCTCTGAGTCGGAGATTCTTGTCGGTTTGGCGACCAACGAAGACTTCCAGCGAGTAGGCGTTGATAAGCCATTCTTCTTGAGCGATCTCCGCTTTAAGGTGGTTCTTGACGGCAACGGTGGGGGAAGTATCCAGGTTTCTTCTAGAAAAACTGTTCGTGAACCTTTCCTCAACTTCATCGTTCAGGTGCAATGGCCAAGTGGTCGATTGTTGAGAGAATATACCTTATTAATGGATCTGCCTGTTTATGCGGGTGATACAGCTCAGCCTATTACTCCTGCCCCTGTTCAGCAGCAACCTGCCAGTACTGTACAGCCAGCACCTAAAGCGACAGTAGATAACTCCGGTTCTCGTTACAACCCTCGTTCAGCATACACTCCACCCGGTGGTCAATCTGCTCGGCCTTCCGGCGTATCCTCAAGCCAACCCCTACAGCCTCGTGCCACTGCAGGTGATGAGGTGTTCGTTAATGCAAACGATACATTATGGGAAATTGCATCTAGTGTCCGGCCTAATCGATCTGTAACGGTACAGCAGACAATGCTGGCTATTCAGCGGAAAAACCCTCAGGCGTTCATTAATAACAATATCAACCTGCTAAAAGAAGGGCAGGTTTTACGCATTCCTGATATCAGCGAAATAACAGACACCGGCAGGCAGCAAGCTGTTGAGCTGGTGGCTGTACAGAATAACGCCTGGATGGGCGGTGCGAGTTTACCGGCAGATTCAGGACCTCAGTTGGAAGGTAGCAAGTCTTACTCGACCTATGAGTCTGAGTCGTCAGGAGCAGAAGGGCGGGTGAGTTTGTCATCTCCTGAAGATGTGTCAGGTAGTTCCCAAGGGCGAGGTACTGGTGTTGGTGGTAGTACTGAAGCTTTACAAAATGAACTGGCGATAACGCTTGAGCAGTTAGATAAAACCAATCGTGAAAACTCTGATTTGCAATCCAAGGTTGCATCTCTTGAAGAGCAAATTCAAACCCTTGAGCGCATGATCGCATTAAATAATGAAGATATGCGGGCGCTTGAGTTGGCGGCGAAACAACGCGAAGAGCAAGAAGCGTTAGCTGAAGTTGAAAAGCAAGCAACATTAGAAACTGACGATGCTGCGGAAAGTGAAATGGCTGGTCGAACCAAAGACCCGTTATCAATGGGATTGGATGAAGCTGACTTGGCGACAGAAACTGCGCCAGAAGTTGATGACCTCTATAGCAATACATCTGATGAGGATGTATCTGAGTCTGTTGTGGAAGAGCCTGCAACGGATACAACTGTTGCCGAGACTGCTCCAGTAGAAGAGAAGCCTGAAGCTGCACCAGATCGAAATAAAGTTGTGATTTCTGCGCCTAAGAAGGAATCAGGAATCCTTGATTTGATTCTCGACAATATCCTTTATATCGGATTGTTGGTTGTCGCTATTCTGGGGGCTGCTTTCTATTTCCTTAAACAGCGTTCTTCTGAAGAAGATGATTTTGAAGAAGACTTCCTTGAGCAGACTCCACTGTTTGAAGAGCAGGAAGTTGAAACCGCTCCAGAAGAAGACTTTGAACCTGTAGAAGAAGCGGCTGCCGCTGAGGAAGAGTCCGTAGAGCGTGAAGATGACACAGCAGCTGAACCGGAAACGGGGGATGTGGTTGCGGAAGCGGATATCTATATTGCTTACGGTAAATATGACCAAGCTGAAGATATGCTGCTTAAAGGTTTGGAGCGTGAACCGGAAAACACCGATATACGATTAAAGCTACTTGAGGTTTACGCAAACCAACAGGATGCAGAAAGCTTCGATCCACAGTTTGCCAAGCTCTACGCAATTGGTAACCAGGGCGCCATCAGTCGCGCACACCAACTGCGTGAAACCATTTCCGGTGCGGGCGAGTTTGATGAGAGCTTATTCGATGTGTCTGATGCAAAATCAGATGATGAGTTAGATGTCTCTGACAGTGGTGAAGATGAAATAGATTTTGAGGCCGAGCTGGAGTCTTTATCCCTAGACTCTGACGAGGATGATGAAATATCCCTGGAATTGGATTTAGGGAGTAGTCAGCCAGCCGAAGAGGATGACTTAAGTTTTGATCTGGAAACTTCTCTGGAGTCGACCGATGAAAGCGATGTCGATTTAGGCGATGACCTGGATTTAAATTTCGACACGGAAACCAATCTCGAAGATGAACTTGGTGAGCTAGATCTTGATTTTGACTCTGTTGAAAAACCAGAGTCCAAAGATGATGAAGACGATTTCTCGATTGATTTTGAAAGCCCTGAAATGCCTTCATCAGAAGAAGCTGAAGACGAGCTTTCTATCGACTTCGACCTCGAAGAGGGGTTGGATGAACTAGGTGAGACAGACCTGTCCGCCTTGGATAGCGAGCTGGAGCTGGAGTTACCTGAAGAGAGTCAGAACGACGAGGCAGAAGAAGAGTTTGATCTTGGTGATCTGGATTTGGGTGATGACCTTTCTCTTGAGGACGAATCCAGTGATGAAGAAGCCGAGGATGACCTTTCTGATTTGAGTATTGACTTTGATATTGAGGAACCAGAAGCTGAAGTCGCTGAACCTGAGTCTCTGGAATCTGATTTGGCTGCGTTAGATGTTGCTTTGGATGGTTCTTTTGATCTTGAAGAAACAGCTGAAGATATTGCTGAATCTGAAGATGAGATTTCTCTTGATTTGGAAGATGAACTTGAACTTGAATCAACTGAATCTGAACCAGAGCCTATTAGTTCATGGTCTGAAAAAGAAACGTTAATTTCCCCAGCTATAAATTTAGAAGTTGAGAGCAGCAAAGAAGACGATTTGGATATTGCCGCAGATGATATGGATTTGTCCGCACTTGACGAAGAGTTGGATGCGCTTACCAGCGACATCGATAGCGATCTGGCTGATCTTGATGATGAATTGTCTTTTGACGTTGAGCCTGCCCCAGAAGCTCCTCCTACAGCAACGGTAATGGAAGAGCCTGAGGTGGATTTCGATTTGGAAGACGATTTGGATGAGCCTCGTGAGACTGAGTCCGTTGAGTTTGATGAGTCTGATTTGGAAATGGGTGAAGACACCATGTTCCAAGAGGCAATTGCTGAAGTACCTGATTCAGATCTTGATTTTGAGATACCTGAAGTTGATCCGGAAGCGGCGGGTGATGATGAAGACCTGGGCTTCTTGAGTGACAGTGATGAAGTGGCAACAAAGTTGGATTTGGCCCGCGCTTATATTGATATGGACGATACCGAAGGCGCTCGTGACATCATTGAAGAGATCATGAAAGAAGGTAATGATCAGCAGAAGCAAGAAGCGAAAAACCTGATTGCCAGACTAGAGGGTTAAAGATCCCCCCATATCTACAAAGCCTTGTTTGCCATCGGTAAACAAGGCTTTTTTTATGGCCAGCTTAGAATCATTTCATATTGTGCTGTTTACGCCCTTTCAACGCGGTATCATTTACCCGGATTAATTGTGTATATAAATTACTTGGTAGGAAGTGATTCAACTCTTTTATATTGGGAGCTTCTTTTCTGCCGAACCCTGTGAATAATTGATTATGTCTAATGTTAATGTCACGGAATACTCCCGTAACTGCGAAATAAAACCGGGAATGGTCTTTCCGGATAATATGTATCGTGTGGCATTAGGTGTTGAATACGACGGCTCTCAACTAAAAGGGTTTCAAAAGCAAACCTCTGCATCGAATACCGTTCAAGAGGCTTTGGAAAAAGCATTGTCCTTTGTGGCAAATGAAGAGATAACTCTGGTTTGTGCTGGTCGGACCGATGCGGGAGTACACGGAACCGGTCAGGTTGTGCACTTTGATACGCAGGCTAGACGGCCTGATAAAGCATGGGTTCATGGGGTTAATACACGTCTACCGGATTCTGTGCGTGTGCAATGGGGGCGTGTAGTTCCAGAACAGTTCCACGCACGTTTTAGCGCCTCGTCCCGACGTTACCGTTATATCTTGTACTCGAACCCCACTCGGCCTGCGGTACTAAATAAGCAGGTGACTCATATTACCGACGTGTTGGATGTGGAGAAAATGAACCAGGCGGCAGGCTATTTGGTGGGGGAGCAGGATTTTAGCTCGTTCAGGGCGGCACAATGCCAAGCGGCCCATGCGGTTCGTTGTATACACTTTGCTCGGGTTTCCCGTCATGGTGCATTTGTTGTACTGGATATTCAGGCGAATGCTTTTCTTTACCATATGGTGCGTAATATTGTAGGGGCGCTGTTGGCAGTGGGAAAAGGCAAGTATGAGCCGCAGTGGGTACAAGAGCTATTGTTGGAAAAGAACCGGATGCTGGCGCCTGCAACCGCTCCCGCTTATGGCTTGTATTTGGTTTCGGTAGCTTACCCCGAGCATTTTGACCTGCCAGAGGTCGTGCCAGGCCCGTTTTTCCTGGCGTTGTAGTTCAAAATCTTATCAAACTATTTTTACCACCGAGGCCACTTCCGACAAAAAAATCTGCTACCATTTCGCCCTTGCTAAAAAGCTGTGCTCAACAACAATATATTCCGGTTATTTATTGCACATGAGTGTTCGAACCCGAGTCAAAATATGCGGGATTACCCGACCCTCCGATGCTGTTGCGGCTTCAAATGCCGGAGCAGATGCAATCGGTTTGGTCTTTTTTTCAAAGAGTTCGCGGTATCTCCCGGATTTGTCCCTGGCACGTGATATAGCCCTTGCTGCAGGTCCTTTAATAACTGTTGTTGGTCTATTCGTTGATCCTGAGCCGTATTACGTTGAGGAAGTGTTGAGCAAGGTGCCTTTGAATCTTATCCAGTTTCATGGGGCTGAAACCGATAGTTTTTGCCATCAGTTTCATCGACCTTTTATCAAAGCAATACAGATGAAGCCCGGTATTGACGTAGTTGCTGAAGTAGCCGAATACCCTTCAGCATCGGGCGTATTGCTCGATGCTTACAAAGAGGGAGTGCCGGGGGGAACAGGAAGCCGTTTCGATTGGAGCGTCATTCCCCATGAGCTGAGAAAGTCTATTGTTTTGGCCGGTGGTTTAAACCCGGAAAATGTAGGTGATGCTGTTCGCACTATTGCACCTTATGGTGTTGATGTTAGTGGGGGAGTGGAAGACTCTCCCGGTATCAAAAATGACAATAAAATAAAGGCGTTTGTTACTAACGCAAATACCTGCGATTAATGACCGAGGAGTCAACAGTGAGCGCAAAAATTGATTATTCTGCTATGCCGGACGAGAAAGGTCGTTTTGGTGAGTTTGGTGGCAGATATGTATCAGAGACGTTGATGCATGCTCTCGATGAGTTAAAAGACATCTACGAACGAGTAAAAAACGACCCGGAATTTTTGGCTGAGTTTGATAAAGACCTGGCCCACTACGTTGGTCGACCTTCTCCTTTGTATCACGCTGAGCGGTGGTCAAAACGTCGTGGAGGAGCGCAAATATATTTAAAGCGGGAAGACTTGAACCACACCGGTGCTCACAAGGTAAACAATACAATCGGCCAGGCTTTGTTGGCCAAACATACCGGAAAAACTCGTGTAATTGCTGAAACCGGCGCAGGACAACATGGGGTAGCTTCGGCTACTGTTGCAGCTCGATTGGGGCTGGAATGCGTTGTCTATATGGGTGCGGAGGACGTTCAACGTCAGGCGCTTAATGTGTACCGTATGAAGCTTCTTGGCGCGACTGTGGTGCCTGTGGAATCGGGTTCTCGTACATTAAAAGATGCAATGAACGAAGCCATGCGCGACTGGGTAACGAACGTTGATAACACCTTTTATATTATCGGTACGGTTGCCGGTCCTCATCCTTATCCGCAGTTGGTGCGCGACTTTCAATGTGTTATTGGCCGTGAAGCTCGTGTGCAATGCCAGGAGATGACCGGAAAGCTCCCGGACGCCCTTGTTGCCTGTGTTGGTGGTGGGTCAAACGCAATCGGTTTATTTCATCCGTTTTTGCAAGACGATACTGTTAAAATGTACGGCGTTGAGGCCGGTGGGCTGGGGTTGGAAACCGGTAAGCATGCTGCGCCACTGAATGATGGTATCCCTGGGGTTCTGCATGGGAACCGCACTTATCTGATGGAAGATGAAAACGGTCAGATTATCGAAACGCACTCAGTGTCTGCCGGTTTGGATTACCCTGGTGTCGGACCAGAGCACGCGTGGTTAAGAGATATTGGTCGTGTAAAATATGTGACTATTAATGATGATGAGGCAATGGCAGCATTCCGAATGCTGACCAAAGAAGAAGGCATTATGCCAGCATTGGAATCAAGTCACGCCATTGCATATGCCGACAAGCTGGCAGCAGAAATGCGTCCAGATGAAGTCATTGTGGTAAACCTATCGGGCCGTGGGGATAAAGATATATTGACCGTCGCGGAAATTGATGGCATCAAAGTATAAATAAGGCAAATAGAGTGAACCGAATAACACAGACTTTGGAAACGCTGAAACAAGAAAACAAAAAAGCGTTGGTTTCCTATATCGTCAATGGTGACCCAACACCTGAAATTACCATTCCCGCCATGCATTCGCTGGTAGAAAGCGGTGCAGATATCATCGAACTTGGTGTTCCTTTTTCAGACCCCATGGCGGAAGGACCAGTGATTCAACGAGGCCACGAACGGGCTTTGACTCATGGCACCTCTCTTCTGGGAACATTGGACATTGTTCGAACGTTTAGAGAAACAAACAAGTTCACGCCTGTTGTGCTGATGGGCTATGCCAATCCTGTCATACGTATGGGGTTTGCCGAGTTTGCAAAAAATGCAGCTGAAGCCGGTGTTGATGGTCTGTTAACGGTTGATCTGCCGCCGGAAGAAGCGGGTAAGCTTGACGAAGAACTGCAGGCTGTCGATATCAAAAATATATTTTTGGTCGCGCCGACAACGACGGAAGAGCGCATCAAGGAAATCACTGCAGCAGCCAGTGGTTTTGTTTATTACGTATCGTTGAAAGGGGTAACAGGGGCAGGGCACCTGGATGTTTCCTCCATTAAGTCCCAGGTAGATACCATTCGTAAGTATACGTCTCTGCCTATTCTGGTTGGTTTTGGTATTAAAGATGCCACATCCGCCAAAGCGGTCAGCGAGTTGGCCGATGGTGTTGTTGTCGGTAGTATTTTGGTGAAGGAGATGGGTGAAAGTTACTCCGGAAGCCAGAAGAAGGTATTGGAATCTTTGAAAAACATCGTACACCCGATCCGTGCCGGATTGGATAATTGACGCAGATAAACGGGTAAATCATGAGTTGGTTAGAAAAAATTGTTCCTAGTGCAATTCGTTCCGAAGGCAAAAAAAGCGCAAGTAAAGTACCAGAAGGTCTGTGGAAAAAATGTACTAAATGCAGCGCTGTCCTTTATCGTCCTGAGCTGGAAAAACACCTCGATGTGTGCCCCAAATGTGATCACCATATGCGCATTGGTGCTCGCCGTCGTTTAGACATCTTTTTGGATGTTGATGGTCGAGAGGAGTTGGCAACAGATGTTTTGCCAGTTGATCGCTTGAAATTTAAAGACTTGAAAAAGTACAAGGACAGACTTTCTACAGCGCAAAAGAATACCGGTGAGAAGGATGCCTTGGTGGCAATGAAGGGATCATTGAAGGGTATGCCGATTGTTGCCAGCGCTTTTGAATTTGCTTTCCATGGTGGTTCCATGGGCTATGTGGTTGGGGAGCGTTTTACTCGCGCAGCCAACGTCGCATTGGAAAACCGTATTCCATACGTATGTTTTGCTGCTACCGGTGGTGCACGTATGCAGGAAGCGCTTATTTCGCTTATGCAAATGGCGAAAACCAGTGCGGTGTTAGAGCGTATGAAGCAAGAGGGCATTCCCTTTATTTCGATGATGACTGACCCGGTATACGGAGGGGTTTCGGCAAGCTTGGCGTTGCTTGGTGATATTAACGCCGCTGAACCTGGCGCTCGTGCTGGTTTCGCTGGGCCGAATATCATTGAACAAACCATTCGTCAGAAGCTGCCCAAAGGTTTTCAGCGGAGCGAGTTCCTGCTGGATCATGGTGCCATTGATATGATTATTCATCGTAAAGATATGCGCGATACGCTTGCTTCATTATTGGCAAAACTTACCCACCAACCTGAAAACGAATTCTTTGAAGTTTAAAGGCCGTTTTACCAATCTAGGTGACTGGTTATCTTGGATGGAGCAACTCCATCCAAGTGAAATTGATCTTGGTTTAGACCGCATAAAAGCCGTTGCTGATCGTTTAGGGCTTGTCACTACTCCTACTGCTCAAGTCATTACCGTTGCTGGCACCAATGGTAAGGGTTCCTGCGTGTCGACAATGCAAACTCTTCTACGTGCGAGTGGACAGCGTGTTGGCAGTTATACCTCGCCGCATTTACTGTGTTACAACGAAAGAGTACAAATAGACGGACAAGCGGTTACGGACGAAGCGCTTTGCGATGCCTTTAGCCTTATTGATTCGGCCCGTCAGGATGTATCACTCACTTATTTTGAATTTGGTACCCTGGCGGCCTTTTACCTGTTTCAAGAGGCTAAGCTTGACTACTGGCTGCTGGAAGTGGGGTTGGGTGGTCGTCTCGATGCAGTAAATTTAATCGATCCAGACATAGCTATTATCACGCCTGTGGCCATTGATCATGAAGCTTGGTTAGGTTCCGACAGAGAGAAAATAGGGGCCGAGAAGGCAGGGATTCTTCGCCCAGGTTGTATAGCGTTATGTGCAGATCCGGAGCCGCCAGCTAGTGTCGTGGAAGCAATAGCTAGTCAAGCCAAGTCGAGCTACTTCTGGGGGAGAGACAAAGCCTTTTATGCCTATGACTCTGAGGGCGGAACGGTATTAGGTTTCACTGGTGAGGGGATGCAAAAACAGGAGCTGATTCTAAAAGATAAAATCGATCTACCGCTTCCTAGTGTTGCAGCTGCAGTGCAAGCCGTTGCTCTGTGCAATTTATTTGATCCACAAAAAATGGCAGCTGACCTTGAAGCATTAAGTTTACCGGGGCGTTTTCAAACGCACAGAGTAGAACATGAGCAGGGCGTCTTGGCGTGTATCACGGATGTTGCGCATAATCCTCATGCAGCCAACTTACTGGCGGATAGACTGTCTAAACTGGAAGGAAAAAAATATGGGTTGATGTGCGTAATGAAAGACAAGGACATTACACACATGATACGCCCGTTAAAAGCAGAAATTGATCAATGGTATCTGTGTAATCTACCGGAAATTCCTCGTTCTGCCAGTGCTGATGAAATCAAAAATGCACTAGTTGCTTTAGGTGTTGAGGAAAATAAGATACATGTATTTGCTACTGTGGATGCTGGTATGGATAAGGCTTCTACTATGGCGTTGGCTGATGATGCCAGTTTGGTTGTGTTTGGTTCATTCTATACCGTTGCAGAGAGTATGAACTGGATTAACAAACGTAGTAACAGTGAGGTGAAAAATGGATGACGGTCTAAAACAAAGAATCATCGGTGCATTTGTGTTGCTTGCAATCGCTGTTATTTTTGTACCGGTATTGTTTGATAAAGAGCGTATCGAACCGTTGGATAGAACTACCCAGCTTCCTCCTGCACCTCATATTGAACCCATTATTATTCAGGAACCGGAACCCACTAAGGCTCCAGAAGAAGCCAAACCGGCAGAAAAAATGTTTCTACCAGACGATTCCGAGCCGGTTGATGATCGAAATGATATTCCACGATTGAATGAAAAAGGCGTACCTAACGCTTGGGTATTACAGGTTGCCAGCTTTCGTTTTGAAGGGCATGCCAAGCAATTTAAAGAAAAACTGAATGCCGATGGCTATAAAGCCTACACTCAGGTTGTGCAAACAAAGCACGGGAAAATGGTTCGAGTATTTGTTGGCCCGAAAATGAATAAATCGAGCCTGCTGAAAGATAAAGAAGCCATCGAAAAGAAACATAAAACCTCATCGATGATCTTAAAATACGAGCCTTAGTTTCTCTGCTGAGGCCGATTTCTCTTAGCTGTGTTTCCTATGCGAACTGTATTTAAGATACAGAAGATAGGAAAGTGACACCACAAAGATACAAATATAATAAGGTATTCTGTAGGTCTCGATCGGGATCAGTGCAAATGTCGTGGTAATTTCTACGAAAATAATTGCAAGAATAAAAATACGTAAGCGCTCTGGTGCGACACGTCGACAGAACATCGCCCCAAGGGGCGCACCAATCATTACAACCGGAGCTGCAATTAACCATAGCGGTGTGACATAATCCGGGATCTTATTCAGTATCGGGCCCTGAATAAATATGCCAATAATAGACATGGCAGCCATGATGATAACGGAAGTTTGTGTCGCCAGTTTAATATTGGTTCGGAAGTAGAGCGCCAGTACAGAAAACGCAACCAGATCGGCTCCAGAGCCGAGTAAACCAGAAATAAGTCCACCAATAAAACCAGATATCACCACAAGAAAAATTTCTGGTGCATGTTTGAGTTTAGGCTTGGATTTCCCTTTTAATTTCATCTTGAGTGTCCAAAGGTATACACATAAAAAACAAAAGATGAAAAGAGTGAAGCCTATGCGCAAGTCCGTTGGGTAGATCGCTTGTTCCAATACGGTAAGCGAAAATAAAATTCCCGGTGTTGCAGCACCAATGTAAACCACAATAAATTTGGTTGATACATACTTAACCCTCGCCAGAATATACAACGAAGCGGAAGTCATACCAACGCTCTGGATTGCGAGAGAAAAAGTTTTAGCTGTAACTGGGTCCGTATGTAACAGTTTTGTTAACGCTGGAAATGCAACGGCACCACCGCCTAGAAATGTCGAACCGGCAACAAAGGATCCCAAAGCCATGATCGGAGCAATAAATGATTCGGGATAGGCAAAAAAATGAACAACGCTTTCGCCGAAGAGAACGAAATACAATGTTAGTGCCAGTGCATAAAATACAGTAATTCTGTATTTCTTTTTAATTGGAAGATGATGTAACAAGAGAATTCCAGCGACTCGATTAGTAGATTAAAAGAAATCTTTATTATTTTGTGGCGTAAAAAAGACCCTTTTGATAGAGCCAGGGGTCAGTGGGGCTCATTTAAAACTAAAACCCGTTGCAAAGTAAACCCCTTAAATGATGACAGAATAACTATTCTTTCACTATTTTTTGGTATTTTTTTTGGAGGTATAGGTATCTTTTGGTGTAGTCTGAGTTGGTTTTCAACTCTCCCATACGCTGAAATCCGCTTTCGATTATGGCGATTTCTTTTTCTGACAGCGAGTGTTCTTTGTTTTTACTTATCAGTGCTTGAATTAAGTTAAGGTTCAACCCCACGTGGTTGGGTAACTCCAGTAGTACAGCCTGAAATGCGCGAATAGCCTCTTCAAGATTACCGTTCTGGTACTGTTCTATTCCTTGTTTGTTTAATTTTGCCGCGAATTGTATTCCTTCTTTTGTAACGGGCTCTCTTAACAGTTTGTCGATCTCTATGGCGAGTTGTGGGTCTTCATTTACTTCGGCAATTTTTTGCAGTAGGGCTTCACCCTCGTCATATTTACCGTGAGCCATAAAGGCCTTTGCGCAGTTGATACACAGGCTGACGGGGGAGTCCTCAATGGTTGATATTTTAAACGTTTCGGAAATATTACGTGCTTGTTCCACCGCCTGTTCTGCTTTTTCCGGTTCCTCTCGCAGTTGGTATATATCGGCGCTGACCAGTTTACTGTGGGCGTGAACCACCGGGTGTTTGGTATATTTTTTTTCCAGGTATTTCACTTGCTCCATGGCTTCTTCTGCCAGCTTGGCAGCTTCGCTGGGTTTGGTGGTCGCAAGGCGGGTCAGGCCATTTGCCAGGTTAATATAATCCTCGGGATCTTCCAGGCTGGAGTTTTTACTGTGTTTTACTGCCGCTCGATAGGCGTGGATTGAGGCATTGAGATCGCCGGCTGACTCAGCAACACGGCCAAGTTCCCTTTGTCTCACCGTGGAAATGGGAGACATATGAATGGCTTTTTCCAGATTGTGTTGTGCGAGGCTGAGTTTGTGTTGCGACTCATAGATTTTGGCCAGTAAATCATAGGCTTCAATACAGAGGTTATTTCCTTGAATGATTTTTTTCAAAATGGTTTCGGCTTGGGTGAATTCTTTTATCCCAGCCATAGCCTTGGCAATGCCCAGTTTGGCCCATAGTGGTTGCTTGTTGAGCGGTAGTTGATCGTAAACGCCTAAGGCTTCACTGTATTTTTGTTCGCTACAAAGTAGTTCGCCCAGCATTTTTCGCGCGTCATTCTGAAATTTGCCGCCTTCTTCAATCACGTTTTGGCAAGCGGCAATTGCCTTATTGATGCGCTTTTCATCCAGTGCTTCTTTGACTTTGATCAGTGCTTCGTTTCGCAGCAGGGCCAGGTCGAGGCGGGGGCGCAGAGACTCCCGGCTGATTGGCTTATTCAGGTAGTCATCCGGTTGGTATTCCAGAGCATGTAAGACACGATAGCCCGCGGTTTCTGCGGTGATCATGACGAACAGGGCGGTATTTTTTAGTAACTGGTTGTAACGCAGCTCTTCCAGTAGTTGCTGTCCGTTACGGGCTGAGCCGAGATTGTAATCGGCAAGCACAATGTCGTACTGATATTTGCGGCAAAGATCTATGGCTTCTTCAGCATTGCCGGCGGTGTCCACATCCGTGCTGCCGAAATCGATCAGAGTGCGTTTCAAAGAAGCGCGAATATCAGGCACATCGTCTACAACAAGGCAACGTTTTTGGCTATACGTTTTTATTATTTCAATTTGCTTCATTGATTGAATTGTGACCAGGTTTTTAGAAACGTGTATTGCTGCACATTCTCTGTAACGAAAAAGTCCGGCTTTTATTACACTAAGTGTAGATCAAATGGGCTTTTATACGCTGATTATCCGTGAGGATTGTTTAGCTGACCGAAAGAATTCCAATAGAGGGGAACAGAGTGTTTCGATTTGGTGACATGCTCTGGTAGAATTGCCGCTCTTATTTCAGCGACAGAGAAACTATTCACGCATGAACTGGGCGGATTGGGTCATATTGGGCATTCTGGGTGTTTCAAGCCTGATCAGTCTCAAGCGGGGTTTTGTCAAAGAAGCGCTCTCAATGGCCAATTGGGTGTTCGCTTTTATTATTGCCATGACCTTTCGCGACCAGCTTTCTGCACTGCTCCAATCGCAAATTGATGTCCCCTCCCTGAGAGATATGGTGGCATTTGCCGTCCTGTTTGCGGTCACGTTAATCGTTGGTGCTATGGTTAACCACCTTATTGGTGAGGTTGTTCGTCTTACCGGATTATCCGGAACCGATCGAACTTTTGGAGTTATCTTCGGTTTTGTGCGTGGTTTTATTATCGTTATGGCGGTACTGTTGCTTGTACCTGGAATCATTTCAATCGACCAAGACCCCTGGTGGAAAGAATCGGCGTTAATTCCTCATTTACTCCAGTTTGAGGATTTTTGTCGTTCTTTAGTGAGTGAGATTCTGTCTTTTATTCGTGGCTGGTTGTAAGCCGGTATTATCTGAGGTAATGACTCTATGTGCGGTATTGTTGGCATTGTTGGGCGACAAGATGTAAACCTGGCGTTATACGATGCGCTAACTATTTTGCAGCATCGCGGCCAGGATGCGGCCGGAATTATGACTTGCCACAATGGAAAGCTGGCACAGCAAAAAGCGGTGGGTTTGGTGAAAGATGTTTTCCGTACCCGCCACATGCAAAGGCTGGTCGGCAACATGGGCATAGGCCATGTACGGTACCCAACTGCGGGTAGCTCCGGCCCGGCTTTGGCGCAGCCTTTCTACGTAAACTCACCCTATGGTATTGCTTTAGCGCATAACGGTAACTTAACCAATACCAAAGAGTTGAGTGAAGACCTTTTTAAAACAGACCTTCGACACGTAAACACCGATTCGGATTCTGAAGTGTTGTTGAATGTGTTTGCCCATGAGTTACAAGAGCAGGGCAAATTGGTGCCATGTGCCGACGATATATTTGAAGCGGTGAAGGGGGTATATGGCCGTGTGCGAGGTGGGTACGCTGTGGTGGCAATGATTGCCAATTACGGTGTGGTGGCCTTTCGCGATCCCAATGGCATTCGTCCATTAATATTCGGTAGTCGTCAGACGGATAAGGGCGTGGAGTACATGGTGGCGTCAGAGAGTGTCGCGTTGGATGTACTTGGTTTTAAAGTCATTCGCGATGTCGCCCCAGGCGAAGCTATTTTCATCTCCGACTCGGGAGAGTTTTCCGCAAAACAATGCAGCCAGAAATCACTATTAAGCCCCTGCATTTTCGAGCATGTGTATTTTGCTCGTCCCGATTCGATTATTGATGGCGTTTCTGTGTATAAGGCGAGATTACGTCAAGGGGAAAAACTGGCACAAAAAATCATGCGTGAGAAACCTGATCACGATATCGAAGTGGTTGTGCCTATTCCCGATAGTAGTCGTGTTGCAGGCCAGGCTCTGGCGCAAACTCTGGGCGTAAAATTCCGTGAAGGCCTGGTTAAGAACCGCTATATCGGTCGCACATTCATCATGCCGGGTCAACAGCAACGAAAAAAATCGGTAAGACAAAAGTTGAATGTTATCGATTTGGAATTCCGTGGCAAAAACGTACTGCTCGTGGATGACTCCATTGTTCGTGGTACAACCTGCGAACAAATTATCCAGTTGGCTCGTGAAGCGGGCGCGGCAAAAGTATATTTTGCTTCGGCGGCACCTGCAGTTGTGTTCCCGAACGTATATGGCATTGATATGCCGTCTGCCAACGAACTCATTGCCCATGGTCGAACCGAACAAGAAGTGTGTGAAGCCATTGGTGCTGATTGGTTGATCTACCAGGATCTTGACGATCTGATTGCCGCCTCAAGCGAAGGTAGTCCGGGTATTTCCCGCTTTGACTGTGCGGTCTTTGATGGTGACTATATCACCGGTGATGTTGATGACGCCTATTTGGCGAGAATTGAAGCCGAGCGTAACGATCTATCCAAGAGCAAGCGTGAAAAGCTGATCGGGGAAAGTGATAACGCCATTATTGGCATTCAAAATGGTGATTAATCAATGACGGATTTTTTCGACGAGAACCACCCATTATTTGGTGCTGAGCTGGATACGCTGGCAATCAGGGCGGGTCAAACACGGACGCAGGAAGGTGAGCACGGCGAACCTATTTTTACCACGTCCAGTTATGTTTTTGAGTCAGCCCAACAAGCTGCAAACCGTTTTTCCGGTGAAGAGCCGGGAAATGTGTATTCCCGTTATACCAACCCTACGGTTAGAACCTTTGAGCAGCGCATTGCAGCACTTGAAGGGGCGGAAGAAGGAGTGGCGACCGCATCAGGTATGGCGGCGATTTTGAGTACCTGCATGGCTTTACTCAAATCTGGCGATCATGTGATCTGTTCAAGAAGTGTATTTGGTACCACCACTATGCTGTTTACCAAATACATGGAACGGTTCGGTGTGCAGGTTGACCTGGTGAACCTGACTGACTTGTCTCAGTGGACTGCTGCTGTTAAGCCGAATACCAAACTCTTCTTTTTGGAGACGCCATCCAACCCTTTATGTGATGTCGCTGATCTTGAAAAAATGTCACAACTGGCGAAAGAAAGCGGTAGTTTATTGGTAGTGGATAACTGCTTTTGTACTCCGGCTTTACAGCAACCGCTGGCGTTGGGCGCGGACATTGTTGTGCATTCTGCAACCAAGTATCTTGATGGCCAGGGTCGGTGTTTAGGCGGTGCTGTCGTTGGGCGTAGTGAACATATTCAGGAAGTTTTGGCCTTTATCCGAACTTGTGGGCCGACAATGAGTCCATTTAATGCCTGGGTATTTTTGAAAGGCCTGGAAACCCTGCGTATTCGTATGCAGGCTCATTCTCAAAATGCGTTGGCGTTGGCTAATTGGTTAAATCAGCACAAGAATGTCGAACGGGTCTATTATTCCGGTTTGGAAAGCCACCCTGGGCACGAATTGGCGTTGAAGCAACAACGGGCTTTTGGTGGAGTGCTATCTTTTAAAGTAAATGGTGGACGAAAAGAAGCATGGCAGGTTATTGATTCAACCCGAATCATGTCCCTGACAGCGAATTTGGGGGATGTAAAAACCACCATTGTGCATCCTGCAACCACTACGCATGGCCGTTTGGATGAAGACTCCAAGCGCGAAGCGGGGATTAGCGAGAACCTGATTCGGGTGGCAGTAGGTTTAGAAGCGATAGAGGATTTGCAAAAAGATTTAAGCCGAGGTTTGGATCTGATTTAACCCATATTATTTTACGGATATGCGGATAAAATAATGGATACGTATCAATCACAACACCGCATAGAAACTGTTATAGGAATAGTGGCTGTCATGTCACTGTTCCTTTTTAGCTTTTGGGTTTTATTCTTTTACCGCTTACCGGGAAATAACGCCTATTGGGGAGCTCTACAGGACTCCGGCCACTCCCTGCTTTTTACCTTATTTTCATTTCTGTTTTCTCATTGTTTGCGGCGCATAAAACGCACATTGAGTTTGCGCAACACGTTTATTATTTCTTTCGTTGTCTGTTTGCTTTTTGGTGCTCTGGTTGAACTAATTCAATCTCGTATCGGTCGTCAGGCAAGTTGGTCTGACTTTTGGTTAGACACGGCTGGCACGCTTTCTGGTTTGTTGTTATTTTCCGCCGTCAGTATTCGAGGTCGAATAAGATACGCATTATTACTGTTAGCTGCGATACCATTGTTTATCAGTCTCTTTGAACCGCTGACGTGGAAACATGCAGAAATTCAAAGAAAAAAACTTTTTCCTTCTATCGCCAATTTCGATAATTTTTGGTTGAACAAATATGTTCATTCCCGTTATTCAGGACGCTTGTCTTTTATAAAAGCGCCAGAAGAGTGGGAAGGTAATCATAGCTCCGTTGCCAAACTGGATTTTCGTCCTGGTTCCTGGCCGGGACTTTACCTTGTTGAAGTAGAAAAAAACTGGCGGGGATACCAGAACTTTAATTTTGAGGTGTATAACCCCTCTGACCAGACGCTGGTATTGGTTCTGCGTATACATGACCGTTTGCATAATCACAAACACAGTGACCGATTCAATCGAACATTCCATATTGCACCTGGTGTTCACTCCTATTCTGTTAGTTTGGACGACGTTGAACATGCTCCAAAAAAGCGAGACATGAATATGGGGATGATCCATCAGGTTTTTTTCTACATGAGCAGGCCAAAAGAAAGCCACACTCTATACTTTGATAATATCGCTCTGAATTAAGTGCGGCAGAAAACAAGGCTTCTATGAATAAAATTGCGCAAGATATCATTCAGCAGGTGGGAACTATTCTGCTTGGCAAGGAGCAACAGGTGAAGCTGTCTCTGGCGTGTTTGTTAGCCCGGGGACATTTACTGATTGAAGATTTACCCGGAATGGGTAAAACAACCCTGGCCCAGTGTTTGGCAAAAACGTTGGGGTTGAGTTACGAGCGTGTGCAATTTACCAGTGACTTGCTGCCGGCAGATATTTTGGGCGCGTCTATCTTTGATGCGAATACCAATAGCTTTACTTTTCATTCCGGTCCTATTTTTTGTCAGGTACTGTTGGCGGATGAAATAAACAGAACCACCCCAAAAACGCAAAGTGCCTTACTTGAGGCAATGGAAGAACGACAAGTGTCGATTGATGGCAAAACGAGAGAGTTGCCGAATCCTTTTTTTGTGATTGCCACACAAAACCCTTTTTCTCAGGCGGGTACATACCCTTTACCTGAGTCTCAATTGGATCGGTTTTTAATGCGCATTTCTCTTGGTTATCCCTCTAATGCTTCGGAACGAATGCTCTATCAAGGGTTGGATCCGCGAGAGAAACTTAGCTCTGTACAGCCGGTTACCGATTTGCAAACTCTTGAAGCAATGCAAAAAGAAGTAAAAGACATACAAGCAACTTCCCAGTTATTAGATTATTTGCAGCGTCTGGTTGATACCACGCGATTTGATGAAAACTTTACTTATGGTTTATCTCCCCGCGGTGCAATGGGGTTATTGAATGCAGCAAAAGCCTGGGCGTTTATCGAAGGTCGATCTCATCTTGTGCCAGATGATATTCAGGTTGTTTTACCCGCTGTTGTTGGGCATCGAGTACATGGCCTTAATTCGGGGGTCGAAGCTTCTGCAGCACTCAAATCAGATAACGAACACAGCTACTTAGTAAAATATCTACTACAACAAGTGGACGTATTGGACAGGTGATTCCATGTCTATCCAGACCGCTATGCAAGCGCGCTTCTTTCGTTGGATAGACAAGCATGTCCCCAAGGTTACGCAGCACACGCTTACTTTACACAATGTTTATGTATTTCCTTCCAGGCTCGGCTTAGCCTATTTACTGGTTGCATGTTTAGTCTGGGTTCTGGGAACCAACTATCAAAATAATTTGATTCTAGCATTTGTCTTTTTAATGATAAGTGTATTTATTGTTTCCATTCTTCATACCTTTCTTAATTTAAACCGGATATCAGTACGGTACACCGGGGCCAGCCCTGTTTTTGTTGGTGATACGGTTGAAATAAATTTCGAATTGGCTGCAGATAAAAATCACTATGGTATTAAAGCTCGTTGGCAAGATGAGTCTCGCTGGTCTTCAGTTGATGTTGTTGCAGAAGAATCATCTGTTTATGTTCGTAAAGCGGCGATCTCTGTACCTATGCAGGCTAAAAAAAGAGGGTGGGTAAAACCGAAGAGACTATTATTAGAGAGTTATTTCCCCCATGGATTGATTCGTTGTTGGACATGGTTAAATTGGGATGTGCATATATTGGTTTACCCCAAGCCTGTTGAAGTACCGGAGCCCGAATCCATTGTTATTGCGCAGGCGGGAACTGATAATCACCCTGTATCCGGCGGTGAAGATTTTAGTGGCTTAAGAAATTATCAATCTGGTGATTCGTTAAAAAAAGTGGCCTGGAAAATATACGCAAAAGGTAAAGGGCTCTACACCAAGGAATTCGATCAGCAGGTATCAAAAGAGCTTTGGATTGATTTTGACAGTATTGTGGCACCGAACCTTGAGTTAAAACTCAGCGGTGTCGCGTATTGGATAATGCGATATCACCAACAAGGCGTTGATTACGGATTGAAATTGGCCAATCAGGCATTTCAACCTGACTCGGGTGATGAACATATGCATCGTCTGCTAACTGCCATTGCAACATTTGACTATTCGTGAGAAAAGGAAGCATGAAGTCAGAAGCCGATTTAACTCGATTTCAATTAATCTGGCTGTTGATTGCTCAGGCGTTGGCAATCTTTCCGTTGTTTTTCTATCTGCCAAAATGGTTGCCTGTCATTTGGTTTACAACCTTGGCCTGGCGGGTTCAGGTGTATCGGGGTGTATGGCCGTATCCGGCGAGCATCATTAAAACGGGTGTGGCTTTTGGTTGTCTTGGTTTACTGTTATTGTCCTATGGATTTCGGGTTAATGTCGGTTCGATGTCCACATTGCTGTGTTTTGCTTTTGTTTTGAAATTAATGGAAGTGCGAAAGCAAAATGATTTATATCTTGTTATTTTTGTTGCTTTTATTACCTTACCACTACTGTTTTTGTTTTCTACAAATGTTCTTGCCGGGGCTTATGTTGCCTTCTGTTTTGTCTTTATCATGGCATGCTTGACGGCAGTCCAGCATAACCGTCATAAACGTTTTATGTTTCCGGCCTGGGTAAATATCAAGGTGATTTTTCAGGCGTTACCGATAATGGTTTTGCTGTTTGTGATTATGCCGCGGCTAAATCCATTGTGGAATATGCCGAGTTTACAAAAGAATGCGTCCACTGGATTTAGTGATTCAATGTCACCAGGCAGTTTTAGTGAATTGATAAAATCCAGCGATATTGCATTTCGGGTTACTTTCGATACCAATCGACACGGTGATATTGCTGTTCCTCCGAAATCTGAATGGTATTGGCGGGGGTTGGTTTTGGATCATTACGAAGCCAATCAGTGGACACCTTTTCATCGAGGGTGGATGAATAGGGAAAAAGTATTTGGTGCTGATCGCCCACCGGATGAATGGGAGTTGGAAGCGTTAAATCAGCTAAGAGAATACCGCTATTCTATTTTATTGGAGCCTCATAATTACCGTTGGCTTTTTTCCATGAGAGTCCCGTTTTCAGCCGATACTGGAATTGGTGAGGTTACCTTTACGGAAAACTATTTAGTTAAGTCACCCGTTCGGGTAAATCGCCGAATTGAGTATAGTGTGACGTCTTCTCCTGATTATTCTCTAGCAAAATACACTCTTTCGAACCGTGACGTGGGAATTAATACCCAGCTGCCGGACGATGGAAACCCAAAAGCACGAGAACTTGCTGCATCCTGGCGCAGGCAGAATCTATCGTCTTTCGATGCGGTACAAGCTGCGCTCAGTTTTTTCCAGTCCAGTTTTACTTACACAATCAATCCTCCTCCCTTGGGTATGGATTCTGTGGATGAGTTTTTATTTGATACCCAGAAAGGATTTTGTGAGCATTTTGCCGGCAGTTTTGTTTTTTTAATGCGTGCATATGGTATTCCTGCGCGCGTGGTTGTCGGTTATCAAGGGGGAGAGCTTACGCAATCGGGTTATTTGATTGTTCGTCAATCTGATGCGCATGCTTGGGCGGAAGTTTGGTTGGCTGGCGAGGGCTGGGTGAGAGTCGACCCGACAGCGAGTGTCTCTCCATTGAGAATAGATCAGGGTTTTACCGAAACCTTAAGCGGAGCTGATGCTTCGATGTACTGGGGGGGCGGGTTCAGTCGGCTTTATTATTCTTTGCAGAAGAATCTGGATCTTTTCAACTACCATTGGCACCGCTGGGTAATTGAATACGAAGATAAAGAACAGCAGAAGTTCCTTTCCCGATTGCTCGGTGGTGTAGATGCGTGGCGCATTGCTGTGTTCCTGTTAGGAGTGTCCGGTTGTCTGAGTGTTATTTATTTGTGGTGGGGTGGTGTCCGTGCCAAAAAAAAATATGCCTATCCTGTCGACAAACATTATCAAGTCTTTTTAGCGAAATTATCTTCTGTTGCAAACGGTAGTTTAAAAATTGAAAAAGGCGATACGCCTACTGTGATTGCAGACAAGGCCGTGCAGGTGTTTCCCTATCATCAACGCTTAATTCGGGATATTACACACTTGTATACTGAAATTTGTTATGCCGGGAAAGCAGAGCTTTTACCCAAGCTACATGAGTCCGTACGTCAATTTAAAGTTCTGCACCTAAAGTTGTAAAAAAACGATGGGACGGCCTTGTCAATTCATACCGCTTTGCTTGTTGCTGTAATACTGGTATCTTTTCAATCCGTAATCAGGGGCGACAATTCATCGGATTTGTCGTATACATCGAATAATAAAAACTTCGGTTTACATAAGAAAAACCATACTAAATGGTTCAGGGGCTTCTATGAATAGAGTTGTGTTCAAAGCATTCTTCGCTTTTCTTTTATTGAGTGTGCCTGCATTGTCTCAAGCAGAAGGCATTGATAGTGGAAATACCGCCTGGATATTAACCGCAACGGCTTTAGTCTTATTTATGACTCTGCCGGGTCTTTCCTTATTTTATGGTGGCTTGGTTCGATCAAAAAACGTGCTTTCAGTACTTATGCAATGCTTTGCCATTGCCTGTGTCGCTTCAATATCCTGGTTTGCGTTTGCCTACAGCTTAAGTTTTGCTGAGGGGAATGCGTTTGTTGGTGATTTAGGCAAAGTCTTTTTTGCCTCCATGCCCAAAGATGCAATGAGCGGAGATATTCCAGAAACTCTCTTTGCGATGTTTCAAATGACGTTCGTAATTATTACCCCGGCGTTGATCGTCGGTGCTTTTGCCGAGCGGATGAAATTTTCTTCGGTGTTGGTTTTCACCGTATTGTGGATCCCCTTGGTGTATGCGCCCATTTGCCACATGGTTTGGGGTGGCGGTTGGCTCGCGGAAATGGGAACGCTGGATTTTGCTGGCGGCATTGTTGTGCATGTCACTGCGGGTGTAGCTGCGTTGGTTGCAGCTGTCATGATTGGTAATCGAGAGGGGTTTCCGACAACGGCCATGCCACCGCACAATATGACCATGACCGTAACAGGTGCGGGCATGCTATGGGTCGGCTGGTTTGGTTTTAATGCTGGCAGTGCTCTGGCTGCAAACGGCGACGCCGCCATGGCCATGTTAGTAACGCATATTTCGGCTGCTGCTGGTTCACTGGCCTGGATGACAATGGAGTGGGTGAAATTTAGTAAACCTTCGGTTTTGGGTATCGTAACGGGAATGGTGGCTGGTTTGGGCACTATTACTCCTGCATCTGGTTTTGTTGGCCCCGCTGGAGCTCTGGTGATTGGTTTGACTGCAGGTGTGGTCTGTTTCTATGCCACTCAGTTTATTAAGCGTAAAGTTAAAATTGATGATTCACTGGATGTTTTTCCTGTTCACGGTGTTGGCGGAATTATCGGCACGTTGTTTGTTGGGGTTTTTGCTTCCAAAGAATTGGGTGTTTTTTCCGGTCACGGGTTTGCGGAGGGCATTCAGTCTATTGGTGGACAGCTTTGGGCGCAATTCGTCGGCGTGGCTTTTGGTATAGTTTACACTGCTGTTTTAACCTTCCTTATTATCAAGTTAACAGGCTTGGTTACCAAGGGTATCCGTGTTGAACGAGAGGAAGAAATTCAGGGGTTGGATGTTGTTCTTCATGAAGAGTCCGGCTACACCCTGTAACCTTCTTTGCCTTATACGGTTTTATAAAGAAAGCACCTCAGTTTACTGAGGTGCTTTTTATTGCCAGGCACTGCGTTAACTGTTGTTATTGAGCTGTATAACTCTAGAGGGATAAGTTGGAACGCGGTGTCATAAAACGACAGGGAACGCATTTTTGTTGCCCAGTTTTTAAAGGTCGTGTATTGGATTGCTAACATTAAGCTGGTTCTCGGCTAAATTATATTGTGTACACGCATCCAATATATGACGAGTGCAAATGGCAAGCGTTTTAGCTAGTATCCTTCCATTCAGAAGTGGTTTTTTTAGCCTAGAGATTTAGATGCGACAACTCAGTTTATTTTTGTCTGCTCATGGCGGCGCGTCATTTGCACTTGGAATACATACGGTTCTTATCGCTTGGATATCTGTCGCATATTTGCACCTTTCTCCTTCCGCTCTCGCCTGGGTTCAGGCTGCGGCTTTAATCCCCAGTGTCTTTGCCATATTAGTTGCCGGCGTTTTCGCTGATCGTTATTCACCCAAAAAAATATTAATGACCGCATACTCGATACTGGCCATTGCTTATTTGGGGCTGGGGCTTGTTGTGTATTTCAATAAACTGCACTTTTGGGGATTACTGTGCTACGCCGTGGTTGCCGGTATCGGCAATGCCTTTGTTCAACCGGTAAGAGAAAAGCTTATTGCTCTGTTTCCCAAAGGAGAGCTGCAACGGCGCATTTCGGGCGCCAGTATCATTCAGTTCTCGTCGCAAAGTGCCGGCATTGTTCTTGCGTCTTTTTCTGATCATTTTGGTTTGTATTACATTGTCGCTGCTCAGGTATTTGCTGCGTTGGCTGCGGTATTTATGGTGCTGTCTATGCGTTTTGAGATGGATTTCCATAGAGATAAGGCGCGCGGAATTATTCCGGATATTCGCATTGCGATAAAAGCATACAGGGCGGACAAAGCGTTAACCCAATTGTTGGTGTTGATTGCTTTCAACGGCTACATGCACATGGGTGTGTTTCTTGTTGTTCTACCTATTATCGCCAGGGATGTGTATGGCTTTACGTCCGTTCAGTACGGGTTATTACAACTTTCTTTTGTGATAGGAATGGTGGCAGCTCAATGGGGCTTTGTGCTGCGCTCCAAGATACAATTTCCGGGGCAGGGGGCGTTGTTTTGTTTACTTTATTCCGCTGTGGTGGGTTTTGCTTTGGCCCAAGAGCCAACACTCATTGGCTTGTATACATTAATTCTTTTCTGGGGATGGGTCGCCGGATCCTCTGCTACCCACTGTCGTCTGGTTCTGCAGGTTAAAGTCAGCCACAAATTGAGGGGAAAGATGATGTCGATCTATCAATTTGTGTTGTTTGGTCTGGCTCCATTGGGGGCGCTAGCTACAGGCCATATCCTTAACTTTTATTCCTTGCAGCAAATACTCAAGGGCATGGCCCTATCGAGTGGTATTCTGTTTGTCATTTTTATGTTTAGCCGCAGTTTATGGGCTGTTGAACAGAAATAAGCGTAAATCGGATAAAATCTGTACCAATCTACGGCCTATTGAGTCAATAATAAGTGTGTTAACCATAGATTCATTGCTGCTTTGTTGTGCGCTTTATGCCATATCGAGCTAAAATGCTGATACGTCCTACTTAATAGTTTATTAAGTATCTCTCCATGACATAGCTAAAATGGTCGTTTCTAAATATGCGAATAGGTTAGGAATCAATACTCGTGTTGCAAAAAGTCACAAAAATATGGATGGCTATGCTGATATTGGTCAGCTGCGTATTGCTGGTCTGGAACGAGTTTGGAATGAACCGTGAGTTGCGCATTGATGCGCATTCCAAACTACGTTTATGGAGCTACGATGACCGTGAGTCTGGTGGCATGAGTGTTGCCAGCGTAGCAAAAGAGGGCGACGAATATGTATTGCGGTGCGAGTTCAGTCGCAGTTATCGCTGGCCATTTTGTGGTTTTAATCTGGGGCCAGGCCCAGATCCATTAACGGAAGGGTATGATCTTTCCGGTTATCAGACATTAGAGCTGGATTTAGTCGCCTCGCCCAAAGCCAACGCCGTTCGTATATTCCTTCGCAATTACAATCCCGATTACGCCGATCCGAGAAATTTCAGAACGCTAAAAGTTAACGAGCTGCACTTTGACCCCAATAAAGAAGTTATGCCGTTTGTTACCGAGTTAGATAAATTCCAGGTTGCTATCTGGTGGGTGAATGAGTTCAGTATTCCTCCTGCACTCGTTGAGCGTGAATTGACTAATGTGGTGAATTTTGGTTTTGGCTTTAGTCAAAACGCTGATGAAAAGCTGCATGAGTTACGTTTTAAATCGATTACTTTCCGCGGGAAATGGATTAGTCGAAGCTCGTTACAGTCGATTATTATCGGTACCTGGATTTTTTCAGCGCTGGTTTATCTTTTTGTTTCCTTTATATCCACGCAGCGAGCAATTGATGCGGTTAAAGCTGAAAAAGAAGAACTGGAGGAGATCAATTCCGCGTTGGAGTTGGAGCGAAGAGAATTAGAGACTCTAGCCACGCGGGACTCGTTAACCGGCGTATACAACCGGTTTGGTTTACGGGGACATCTGCATTCTCAGTCTGCACTGGTAAAACAGCGTAAATCTGATTTGTCAGTCATATTTATCGATTTAGATAATTACAAAGATATTAATGATGACCACGGGCATGCCATTGGTGATCAGGTCCTTAAATCGTTTGCCGGTCTGGTTGAAGCGAATACCCGAACTCAGGATGTCTTTTGTCGATGGGGAGGAGATGAGTTTTTGCTTATGTGTGACAACACAGCCCTTGCAGAAGCGGTTGCCATCGCTGAAAAGCTGCGCACGGTGATAAGTGATTATCAATGGCCTCCAGGCGTCAAGGTAACCTGCAGTTTCGGTGTGGCGGAAATGGATCCGGATGAATCAATCGGCAGCTTTATTCGTCGGGCAGATGTTTCCCTGTATAAAGCAAAAGAAGCAGGGCGAAACAAGGTTGTAGCGGATTTAGAAGAAAAAAGAGATAGCTCTATTAAATTGGGATAAGAATTCTACGAGAACTCACAATAATGATGACCACTCATCTGAAGCCATTAAAACTATGGGTGTTAGGCTTGGTGTTAGTTACTGCCGGATTACTGGTGTGGCACGAGTACGGCATGAATAAGGTTATTGTTATTGATGCCGATACGCCACTCAAAAAATGGGTTTATGCAGACAATGAACAAGGTGGTGGTAGTTCCGGTTCGATTATTCGGCAAGGTAATGAGTTGGTGCTTACCTGTCAGTACAGTAAAACCTATGCCTTTCCCTATTGCGGGTTTATGTTGGGCCCTGGGCCAGGAAGAATAAGCTTTGATTTAACCGGCTACGATCGCTTCGAAATTAATTTGGCTACGTCCAAGGCCGAGAATCCGATTCGAATTTTCATTCATACCTTTGATGATGATTATTCTAACCCCGATGATGTCCGAACTTTTCGTGTGCACGAACTACATTACAATCCAAAAATCGAAGGAAATCCCTTTGTTGCTACCTTAGAAAAATTTCAGGTTGCCATGTGGTGGGTAAATGAATTTCAGGTTCCACCCGATAAAATTCGCTCTGATTTTAAAAATGTGGTGGCTTTTGCTTTTGGTTTAAATGAAGCAGAACAAGAGATTGAGCATAAACTGTATTTTCGTTCAATGCGGTTTATGGGCAAATGGATAAGCTACGCTCAATTGCAGCTTTTGATTATTATGTTGTGGGTTGCATCTGCTGCCCTATATCTGATCTTTAGTTTTACTTCTGCCAGGAAGGCTGTCACCCGAATGCGAATGCAAAAGAAAGCTCTGGTGGAAATCAATGCGGCACTGGAAATTGAACGCAAAGAATTGGAGACTCTGGCAACTCGAGATACATTAACTGGTGTGTATAACCGGCTTGGATTGCGCGGACATCTGCATGTTCAAACTGATTTGGTCAAACTTAAACGCTCAGCACTATCATTGTTATTTATCGACATCGACAATTATTACGTTATATGCGAACGCTACGGGTCGAATATCGGCAATGAGTTTCTGATACAGTTTTGCGCGCTAATTGAAGAGAAAACCCGTGACTCGGATATTTTTTGCCGTTGGGGGGATGACGAATTTTTATTACTCTGTGAAGGAACATCGGTACAGTCAGCGATTATCGTGGCTGAGAAAATCCGTGTGGCAACTGAAACCCATCAGTGGCCCTTGGGGATAAAAGTGAGTTGCACTATTGGTGTAGCCGAAATGAACCCTGAAGAATCTATCGGTGATTTTATTCGTCGAGCAGACAATGCGCTTGCTGCGGCGAAATCGCAGGGCAGCAACCAGGTTAAGGCAGACTTGGGGTTTGTTAAACCTCTTGCGGTGGATTAGTGTTACCACGCCACCTTATGCGGGTGGCATGGACTAAAAACGATAGCTAAATGATATTGCGGTGACTGACAAATCATAATCTGGCGATACATAGCCTGCACTGAGAACGTTGTTAAGTGTGTCCGGTGTTAAATTATCCCGAGTCCAATCCTCTGCTTCCAGCTCTTCATACAGGTACTTCAATTTCACTGACATTGAGTCACTCAGTTTATAATCCAGAGAAAGCGTCAGAGACGATAAGTCTGTCGAAAATTCGGGAAAGTTTTCCGTACCTGTGTACACGTCAATCAATGTTTTTCCCACAGAATGACTTTCGTAGTAGTTGAGATTCAGTTTTACTTTTTCATCCCAAAATCGATATTCGATATTTGCACCGTAGGTATCAATGGTGTCTTCATTGGTTAAGAACCAGTTTGGTAGGGAAAAGTCGTGGCTGCCGGCTTGATCCGATTCAATGGTTTCCTGATTTACGTATGTATGCAGGTGTAGGGAATCGGTGACCAGCATAGAAAAATCTATGCCGTAACTTTGTTCGTCGCTTTCAGTTAATCCAATCAATGAGTTGGAATATTCGTTTTCTATGTCTTGATAGGAAAGGTCAATGGTAATTCGTTCATTGATAAAAAAATTGGCGGACACCTTATTTAAGCTTCTATCTCTGTCTGCCAGGTTGTATTTTCTTAATAATGGATTCTGTTCTGGTGTGATATCGGACACGATGGAATAGTTTTCGCTATCTCGTTCACTTTGCACCGTTTTTACTTGTAAGTCAGCAATATTGCTTAAACGAAAACGAAGTTTAGCCCAGTATGATTGTTCAACAGATTTTTCTACCTCTTGGTTAGATCGTTGTTTCTCTTCATGATTATATCCGCCTCGAAGTTTTATTTTTGATGTGACACGATAGATACCTTCGATATCACTTAGTTGGGTTTTAAAGGAGTAGGGTAAATTCCTTCTTGGAGCATTCACAAAGCTATCGCTGCTCACCCAGGCGTAAGTGTGGCTTTCTGTTTTATTTTTCCTTTCATTCTGGCGGTAACTGGCTTTCAGTTGAAACTTGCGATTGATTACCGAATTTACGCGAAAATGCCCGTTTAGAGTGTTCGCTTTGGTGCTGATGTTTGCTGTATTGGTTAACGGGTCAATTTCGGAGTTCAGTGTTGCAGCAATATCGGTCGCATCCTGTGATAACTGGCCGACAGATAAACTTCCGTCCAAGCGGGTTTTGCCCCATTGGTAGCCAGTGACCGCGGAGAAGTGGTGAGCCTGGTTGTCCTGGGGTAATGCCAGTTGCCCCATGTCGGCACCGTCGACTATGGGGTGAAAAGGGTTTTGCCAATTCAATCCATTGGTATTGTTAGTAAATTTGGAACCATAATAAGCAATGCGCGATTGCCATTTTTTTAGGGTGTAAGTTGCAGCTAGTTCTATTTCATCTGTAACGTAATCAATGGGTTCAATAAGCTGGGCGGAATTAAAATAAAATGCCCCTCCGGTGAGTTTATTTCCTTCTTTGATCTCGTGTTTCACATTTAAGTATGTTTCCCAACTACGGGCCGGAATAAATAAAGCGCTGACTTTTATTTGCTCCCGTTCAGTTTTAATTTCTACCGAGGACAACTCTTCATCCATTTCCTGAGTTGTAGCAATTGCAGTCCAATCTGTTGGCAAAACCAGATGACTGCTGTCGCTAAACGCGAATGGTGTCGCCGCATCGCTGAGATGATGGGTTAATTTGTCGTAGGCGAAGCTAAGCTCATACTTACCTTGCTTACCCGTCTCCAGTGTTAATTCCCGTGTTTCTAAACCCAGATCCTGAATGGTGAGGTTATAGAAAAGTGCGTTATCTCCCCGGTAACTGAGAGAGGCATTAAATACAGCGTAGGGGTCGTCTTCCTCCAGACCATTGTATTCGCCAAATTTATAGGAGGAATCTGATGGAATACCAACGCCGAGCTCAATTTCACCTTCCAGCCCTTTGGGGAAAACGCAATATTTGCATTGCCATTTTGAAACATCCAAGCCTTCTGGAAAACGGGGTGCGCTGGTATCGGCAAAAACAAACGAGCTTTGAAAGCTCATTGTTAAAAAGCCAAATGTAAGCGATCTATAAAGAATTTTGCTCATAAAAGACCTTTTCTGTTAGCGCATCATTTTGACCCCGGATGGATGATTCGATCCGTGTACTTGTGAATGACAGTTGGTACAGCTATTACCGAGTAACATTGCAGATGGGTTGCTATTTGACAAACCATCAGGGGTATCGGAAAGACTAGGGTGACCATCTTGTGAGTGACAATCACGACATATCATCGGAGCGCGCTTTGTTAGTAGAGCGGGGTGTGATGAGCCGTGAGGTTTATGGCACAAACTGCAATCTTCTGCTGCGGGCGCATGTTCCCAAATAAACGGACCGCGTTTTTCTGCGTGGCAGGAGTAACACGTGTCATTGATGGTGGCATGAACCAGCGAGCCACTGTTGTTTGAGCTGTGACTGGAATGACAATCGCTGCATCCCATTTCTCCGAAGCGCACTGGGTGATTGGAGTATTTAAAAAAGTCCGCGCGTTCTTTTTTATGACAGTTAAAGCAAACCTGGTTTTGTGTACTTTTGGTCAGCGCGGGGTCGTGTTCTGTATGTACACGGTGACAGTCAGCACAGGCGACTTCACCCAATTGGTGCGGACTGCCTTGCCACTGAATATGTTTATCGTCTGAGTGGCATTCCAGGCACATGGTATTTTGTGCTTCCACGGATTCATTCGATTTGGGGCCGAAGTTCATAATTGGTGGACGCTTTTCTCCGGGTTTTACTCGTCCAACGTGACTACCGGCTTCGAGGGCTTCCTCCATGAACTTGATACCTTTTACACCAGGCCCATGGCAGGCTTCACATTGTAAGCCGGAAAAAGGTGTGCGTGAGTCGCCGATATTGGCGTGCTTGGTTTTGAAAATATCAAAAACCGGGAATTCAGAGTCTTGATCATGACACTTGATACAAGTGTCGGCCCCTTTTCGGGTGTATTCGATTTCACTTACTGATTGCATAGCGGCGGCGGGTAGCTCAACTCGTTTTTCTTCCGCAGACAGGGCATTAAGGGAAAATAAACTGATAGGTATAAGCGAAAAGACAATTAGCGATAGGGTTACGTGCCGCACAGTGGCTTCCTTCTAATGATCTTACATTGTTTACCAAAAGTAATATGCGCAGCTTCTGGTAAGAAATTATTGTGTCCGGCCGAGAAGAGCCCCTTACCTGCTAATTTGTGTTAGCAGACAAGGGGCTACTAGCTACTAGTCGGGGATGAATTCCCCAAGGAACTCGGCAAATGCTTGGTCATGCACAAATTTAACGTCGGCGAGTTTTCCTGGCCCATGACACACTGCGCAAGCTTCCACATTTCCTTCTTGCGCCGCTTGGTTGGAACCGGTCCCACCGAAAATACCGTTATTCGTGGCCATATGTTGTTCCGCTAATTGGCCATCGTGACAGGATGAACAAACGGATACTGTTGGTGAATATTTCCAGTCGTCTGTCTGATCAGTCAGTTGAGCACTAAAGTCGGAACCGTCAGGTGCGGCCAGCGGTGAGGAATCAACCGTGCTGCCGTGGATACCGCTTATGGAAGGAAGCATCCAGTTGCCACCACCGTCTTCTGAGCGATCATCCAGGGTGTAGGTGTCCGGCAAGTGGCAGGTTTCACACTTGGACAGTACGCCAGGGAAGCGAACATGGCTGTAGTCGTTCGCACTGCCGCCATAGCCATAAACCACCAGACCTTTTTCGCGGAAGCCATGCGCTTGTGTGCCGTCATAATTACTTTCAGCCGCGGCGTGAATACCGTGAATGAGTACTTTAAAGTCGATGGTTTCTTCTTTTTTACCATCTACAGTCGCCATTGCGTCAGGTAAGCCGGTTACCCCATCTTTAGGCCGTCTGCTGACATCCGTGCCACTTGGGTTATGGCACATCACACACAGCTGTCCGTTATTATTTCGGTTACTACCGTGAATATTTAAGATGTCATGGCAGCGGTCACATTTGGTTGGGACATCAACCACTTGCCGTCTGGGCATGGGCTCTGTATCTGTGATGGCAAAATAGTCCACCTCACTGTTCACCGGAACGCGGATACTAAAGGCACCGGACTCATCTTCGGCAGCAGGGTGACCTTCGAGGGCAACCGCGCCGGAACCTGTAGCACCGGCAGGGATGGTGAGTGAGGCCAGAGCGCCATCGACAAAGAAGGTACCGTCCATATTGTCGGTTACCGCTGCAGATGTTCTGAGGTTAACCGAGTCTGCACGAGAAGGTCGTGAACCGGAACCACCTGCATTGGTGTAATCTGAAGTACTCCAGCTGACCAGCATGTTCAATGATGCGCCGCTAGCGTTGAACTCTCCATCTGTACTGGTTGAGCGAATATTGTAAGCATTACCGTATGCGTGGTCTGTTGCTCCACTTGGGTCAGTAACGGAAAACTTCATCGTTGGGTTAGCGCCGGGAGCACAAACCGGGTTTTGATCCACTGCGGTACCGCATATTTCAAGAATATTGAATTGGAAGTAATCCCGAGCAACCTTGTCAGGAATGATATGCGAGTCTGCAACGCTTCCCGCGATACGTCCTTCAGCGTGACAGGTTGAGCATTCGCTGTTATCTGTTACCACACCACCGGAGTGGCCGTTGGGGTCGACTGCGCCGTCAAGTGAGAAATCGATATTGTCATGACAGGAACCACAGGCTGCGATATTGGGGGTCATCCAGTTGTTGCCGTCGGGAGTTGCCGTGTCATTGCCATCGTGACATTTCGTACAGTTGCGAATGTCTTGAGGGAAGACCACATTGGAAAAGTCGTGGCCGCGAACTACATAGCTGCCGCCGGCTTGAACACTGGGAAGGTCTTCACCCATATGAATCTTATGGACCATTGGTCCAAGGTCTACGGTTAAATCACTTCCTGCATTCCAGGTTCCGGGGTTATGGCAGGTTACACATAACTGCATTTCAAACCGTGTTCCATGGACGGTAATTTTGTCGTGGCACTCATTACAATTTTCTGTTTTGGTAATTTCCCGGGTATGAACCACATCACCACCACTGGGGACAAAGTCATGCACCGCATTCACCAGTGGTATTGCGCTGTTTCCCTGTTGGATGGTTAATCGGTGAGTCAGGCTGGGTTGATAGCTGACATCCAACGCATTACCGTCTAAATCGGTACAAGGCGCAGGACAGCTTACAGCAGTTACGTCAGTCCCGAATGTATACACATAGCTGCCATCACCGTTATTAGTCAGCGTTCCCCAAGGGTAGCCTGTGCGATTTCTTTCCTGGGAACCCTGCATTGCTCCAGAGCTTGCCCGAACAATATAGTTCTGCCACTGGCTTGGGTTTCCGTTGGCTGAGGGAATTAGCTTGGACAGGTTAAAACGTAAATCGGAGTCTCCAATGGCGTTGAAGCCTTGGCCTTTTTCATTCTCAACGGTAAAGCTGATAACCGGTGCGCTATTGATTTCGACACCAGTTACAGTAATTGCAAGGGTTTCTGCTTCATCTGTTCCTGTAGCGGATTGCCCTGGAGGGCCTTCCGGTCCCTGAGGTCCAGCTGGCCCTTGAGCTCCGTCATCGCCACCGCTACAGCCAAATAGCGTCACAAGAAAAAGAGGGAATAGCACCGAGTTGACTCTGCGAAGTGTGGTGAATGCCATGGAGTTG
Organism: Teredinibacter sp. KSP-S5-2; assembly: GCF_032773895.1. Classification (NCBI taxonomy): domain Bacteria; kingdom Pseudomonadati; phylum Pseudomonadota; class Gammaproteobacteria; order Cellvibrionales; family Cellvibrionaceae; genus Teredinibacter; species Teredinibacter sp. KSP-S5-2. The sequence continues at coordinate 1,614,840 of NZ_CP120416.1, forward strand.
TCTCCTGTTTTTTTATGGGCAGACCGTTAGTTAGCTAGCCAGTTGAGACGATATATGCGACCCATATCTACGATTAAGCATCGTTTTCACGCAAAACGGTTAGATAAAATAAGGGATCAAGTAAAGGTATAGGCAAGAAACAGGAGTGGGTAAAGCATAAACAGCAAAAAATATACTGATTCCGCAAAGGAAATTGTCTACTTAATGGTCAATACTTATGAATGTTTGTTAACAACCAATTCTAGGGGAATGGGGTATGGTCATGTTTGGTCGATTGAGTCATTTTTTAACGTGTTTGATATTTATAAGTGGCACTTCAATTGCGTTGTTTTCCTCGGCGGGAAGTGTTGATGAGGCCGTTAAAAACTGTAACAGCTGCCATGGTGATGGCGGTGTTTCTTCTCACCCGGATGTTCCCACAATTGGCGGTTATTCGGCGTATTACCTGGCGGAAACCCTGGCGTTATACCAAGGTAAAGAGCGGCCATGTCCAGAAATTACGTATCCTGAAGGAAGCAAAAAAGGCCAGAAAACCACGATGTGTCAGGAAAGTCAGGGGTTTTCTGAAGATGATTTTGAAGCCATTGCAGCCTATTACGAGGAAAAAGATTTTGTTCCTGCCAAGCAGGAAACCAAAGCAGACCTCGCTGCAAAGGGTGAAAAACTTCATCAGGCTAAATGTGAAAAATGCCATGAAGATGGCGGTAGTTCCCCGGATGATGACGCCGGTATGCTTGCTGGACAGTGGATGCCGTACTTAAAGCTTCAGTTTGATGATTATCTCTCCGGTAAGCGGGCGATGCCTGAAAAAATGGAACCCAAAATGAAAGAGCTTTCTGCGGAAGATGTGGAAGCATTGCTGAACTATTACGGCAGTCTACAGTAATTGAACTAACTAAACCGTATCCCATTGGGGGTGAGTGCCATGCCTGAAGAACAATCCAAATGGAAGAAATGGTTGGCAAGAGCGTATTGGGGAATTCCTCTTGCCGTAATTCCTGGGTTCATTCTGGGAATTATTTTTCTTGGTTCGTTTAATTATGTGTTGCATGAAACTAACAGTATGGAATTTTGTATTTCATGTCACGAAATGGAAAAATACGTCTACGAGGAGTATCAGCAGAGTACGCATTTTAAAAATGCCAGCGGTGTCCGGGCCGAATGTGCAGATTGCCATTTACCTCATGCCTGGGGGCCTAAAGTGGTAAAAAAAATCAAAAAAGGTTTTACCGAAATTCCAGCCAAAATTATGGGTACAATTTCCACCCCAGAAAAATTCGAAGCGAAAAAGTTAGAGATGGCAGAAAGAGTCTGGCATGAAATGGTGGAAACCGATTCACGGGAATGTAGAAACTGCCATGCCTTGGAGTCCATGAATTTAGACATGCAGGATCGAAGTGCGAGCAAGCGGCATACACTCGAACGAAAACTGAAAAAAGGTGAAACCTGTATAGACTGCCATAAAGGTGTTGTGCATTCGTTACCCCAAGGCTACGAAGAATAATCTTCCTATTTTGGGAGCATTTATTTAGGTAAAAAATGCTCCCATTGTTGCACAAATTCCTCAAAAACGTGCTTGAGGGTGATATTGTAATTTTGCATTTCGTCTAATAAGTCAATGGCTATGGCCCCAGCTTCAAAACTGGAAAGCTGTTGGCTGCTCTCCGATTTACGTATTCGATAATCGTTTTCTTCCGCCGGTATGGTGATTCTTGCGAGCTGTGTTAGCCAAGGGTTAGTGTAAATAATTTTCCGGCTTTTCCTCCAGGTTCCATCTATGAGTAACAACTGTCTGATCTGTAATTTTGTTTCTTGTTGTTCTACTGCGTTATTTTCGTTGGGGTAGAGCAAAGCGCATTGTTCGGGAACAATGCCGAGTTCTAATGGCGAGAACTTTTCGCCAACAAATATTGCGCTGTTTTGCAGGCAGAGGTGGAGTAATTGTGCACTGCCTTTCGGATGCCCATATTCCGATGGATGTTGCCAAATAATCAACTGGGTTTGATTCGTTATTTTTTTTACCAGACGACAGATACAGGTAACTACAGGTCGATGACAGTGACTGCATGTGAGGCGTTTTTTCATGGGAGGCTGTTTAGTACCTTGATGTTATAAGCCCGTATGCTGGATTGGTCGATTTGAATAGAGAAATTAAACTTTATATTTGATTTGTAGCATACCGTTTTTGCTTAATCGAAGCCAGAATAGCTGTTGCGCGTAACGGGCCCTAAATACAAAGCAACTTTTTTCGGCGAAAAATGACGCAACAGCTCAAACATAACCTTATCGTCCTTCTCGGAGCTACTGCCAGTGGGAAAACCCATTTGGGAGTATTGCTCGCACAACTTTTGAACGGTGAAATTATCTCTGCGGATTCCCGGCAGGTATACCGTGGTATGGATATCGGCAGCGGAAAGGATCTGGAAGAGTATGGTGACGTTCCCTACCACCTGATAGACATTGCTGACCCCGAAGACGAATACAATGTCTATGAGTTTCAAAAAGATTTTCTTAATGCTTATACCTGCATACAGGAACGTGGTCGAATGCCATTGCTTGTTGGTGGCACAGGTTTGTATCTGGATTCTGTTTTAAAGGCTTACAATTTTCTTGAAGTACCTAGGAACACGTCTTTAAGAGAAAGGTTGCAACCCTATAGCGACAACGAGTTAGCGCAGTATCTGTCGCAATTAAACCAGACATTACATAACACAACGGACTTATTGGATAGAGATCGGACGTTACGAGCGATAGAAATTGCTTATGCCAAGACGAAAATGGAAGAGATGGATTGCGATAAACGATTACAGACGATTTCGCCTATTGTGTTAGGGCTTCGCTGGCCCCGTCCAAAATTGCAACAACGGATTGCCTTGCGTCTCAGACAACGGATTGATGGTGGCTTGATTGAGGAAGTGGATAACCTGTATAAACAAGGCGTGAGTTGGCAAAAGCTGCATTTTTTCGGTTTGGAATATCGTTATGTGGCTCGCTATCTACAGGGTGAGTTAAATAAAAACGACATGTATCAAAAGCTGAACTCGTCGATTTGTCAATTTGCCAAGCAGCAGGAGAAATGGTTTCGGCGTATGGAGCGCAACGGCATTACCATTCATTGGTTAGACGGCAGCGGCCCTGTGCTAAAACAGGCCATTCAAATTTTGGAAGGTCATACTCGGTAGATCTTATAACGTAGTTCTATATTCAGAACACACTTTCGTTTTCCCTGCATTTATCCTTCTTAGAGCCGCTAAAAAACATCCAGAATATATTGATATTCGAAGTTAGTGTCTTTGGTATTACATATTTTCCCCGTTCTTTTTTCAGTGTCTCATGATTTGAGACAGGGCGTTTATATACTGTCTAACACAGGAAGTGAATGGAACAGATTGGATGTTCTCATGTAATCAATGTATGAGAGGGGTAGGTGAGCGCACCTATATCTAAAGTATGGTTTATCGCTCCCAAGGTTCAGGTCTGACGAGTTCTATTTGGGAGTAATCAAATGCGGTTGTTTGTCCGAGGGAGTGGGCTAAATGGTCGCGTGAAGGAGATACAAGCCAAGGGAGGGCGGCCGTACTTCATAAATTGGTCAGCTGAAAATATTTTCTCATTCAGTCCAGTCGTAGGGAAATAAAAAATAATAAAGCATGGAGTCGGGAGCACGCCTGATAAGAAAAGGGATTTCTGGATTGGCTCAGAGAAAAGAAACTGCCACCTTTTTAAGGTGGCTTTTTTTACGATTTCCAGCGCTTTTGTAAGTCTTAGTCGTCGGTTAAATGCGGACGTGTTTGAATAACTTTTAGATAACTGTGTAGTTCGTCATCCTTGTATTCAATGGCTGTGTGTATAGGCGAACTCCAATCGGCGATTACCGCGCTTTTATAAAGCGATTCATTTTTTCTGATTTCTAAATGCAAAATGCCTTCTTCCAAAAACCATTGTCCAGTGGTTTTATTTCGTTCGAACAGTGTAAATTCTTCCAAGCTGCCATCGGGGTGGAAAATGACTTCAGTAATGTAGCCAGCAGAACAGGTTTTAATCCAGTGTTGAGTACATATTTCTTCTAAAGCAAAAGTTCGCTTGCCTTCAATCCAATCGTTGTAACGCGTTAGGCCGGTATCGTTGAGAGGTGGTAAGTTTTCAATGGCAACCAGTTCATTGGATTCTTCGTAGAAAAAGAGTTGTGTGAGTATATTATCGCTATTCATGTTAGAGGCCTCACCGGGAAGAAAAGACTATTTCAGCTTAACACTTAAACTGTGGAATGACAGCGGCTTTGAGTGGTTATGTGACATATTGTGGACTGAATATTCTTTTTTATTGGTGCGATTGTAAGCGGTAAATTTAGGGGCGCGTGAAGTGAAGAATAGCGTCCAGATGACTTGGGAGGAAGAGGTACTAATCTCTCTTAAGGCACCTTTCTGGCCGGAGCTATTTGCGACATTGTGACGTCGTTGGGGAAAATCGTTCAAGGAAAAAGAAAAAGCCCCGCACTGTGTACGGGGCGTAGCTTAGGGGAGGCTTGGATATTATGGATTATTATTGTTGGGGGTGTCCCAAGCCTTGGTGCATAGCATTGAGAATGGTGCCGCTGTCTGCATCAATCTCCCAGGCAAACACACCGCCCAGTTGATGCGTATTCACGTAGGTACCTTTTTCTATTACAGATGCTTTGGTATCCATGGTGATAAAGGTGCCTGTGCTGGGGTTCCAGACATAACTGGCTTTGGCGGAGTCGTCAAAGAAGACACTGAAACCGTTTACGCCAGTTCCGTCTGCACCGCCCATCATATCGGCTTCAATACTCTTATAGTCGATGATGCCGTCTTCCCAGATTCCTTGCGCACCCGTGCCTTTGATTGCTGTACCGCCTGTTGCCGTGCCATCAAATGGGCCGGTAGCGTCACCACCTTGAATACCTTCCCAGCCTCGACCGTACATGGCGACACCAACTGCGATCTTACTGGCGGCAACGTTGCGACCTAGTAGATGGGTTACGGTGTCGTGAATGTTGTTGCCATCAGTGGGTGTGCTCAGGTCGTTAGTATCGTAGATACCAGTTTGGTGACCATATTGCGTATTCCAGGCACCGTAGTAGTCATAGCTCATCAAGTTGATGTAATCCATGGCCGGGGCAGCTTGCTCCCAGTTGATTTTGCTGATTTTGGAAACACCTGCGTTAACGGCGGCGGTCAACTCATAGGTACGCCCTGTTTCCTGACCGAGAGCGTCGAGTGCTGCGCGTAGTTCGATCATGAGCGTTGCGAAGCCATCACCGTCCTGAGCTGTACCCAGTAGTGGGTTTGCGCCGCCACCGCCAGGGAATTCCCAATCGATATCCACACCGTCAAAGAAGTCATATTTCTTAATAAAATCGACGATGGATGCGATAAAGGTTGCACGAGCTGTTGGGTTCACACCGATCTCAAATAGTGGGTCTGATAGCGTCCAGCCGCCAACTGAAGGAAGGATCTTAACGTGCGGGTAGGTCATTTTTATGCGATACATTTCAGCGAATAGACCGGCTACCTCGTCATCCCATTGACCGGTCCCATCCATATCACCTTTTTCCAATGCTGCAAACTTGTCGTGTACCGTTACTTCGTAATCGGCTTTACCTTCACATTGCTGTACAAGCACGCCGTAGCCTGAGGGGTTGGAGTCCTGAAGTGAGTCATTCGGACCACAAACTGGAATGAAACCGTAGAAAATGTGAGTGAGGTTTTCTACAGGAATGTTTTTGGGGTAGAACGCACGACCATACACGCCCCATTCAACAAAGTAGGCTCCAACCATCTTGCCGGAGGTGTTGTTATATGGCTGGTTAAGGCCACCCATACCATTGGCTTTACGGGTTAACCAGTCGGCATTGTCGAGGTAATCCCACGGAGAGGCCGCAACATTCGGGTCACTGACGTTGACCGTTTTGGGGTCTGAATCAGTACAAACGCTGCCGTTACAGAGGCTGACTATTAGCGTATGACTACCGACAGTGGATACCGTCACCGTCGCGTTGCCACTCTGTGCTGAGGGGGAATTTGCAGTAAGGCTGGCCTCATGAATCACGGTGCCATTGTCGAGCAGTTTCCATGAGCTGCCATTCTCTCCAGACCACATATTCCAATTTACTGAGAATGTGACGGAGTTGGGGTCGGCCATCCAGGCTATTGCGGGTTTTGCCGGCGCTGGACCATCAACGGTTCCGCCGGAAGAACTGCTGGATGATGAACTTGAGCTGCTGCTTGAGCTGGAGGAACTGCTGGAGCTTGATGATGAGCTGCTGGAACTGGAACTACTTGAGCTCGAAGATGAACTACTGGAGCTTGAAGATGAACTGCTGGAACTGGAAGAAGAGCTGGATGTTGTACAGGCACCCTCGTCGGTCCAGGCGTAACTCCATGCCCAGCCTGTGCCGGGGTCGTAGGCACCACCGGAAGAACACCATCCTCCAACAGTGCAAGTATATGCATTGCCACTAGCTTGAACAGTTTCGCCAGTGGAATAGGTACTGCCACTTACGTACTCTGGCAGGTTGGAGCAGTCGTAAGCAAAAACGTTATTAGTTAAGAATAAAAGCGGCGCAGTTGCCAGAAGAAAAGCGGGGCGGGTCAATTTGTTGGACATTGGTTTTACCCTCTGTTGTATTTATATGTTGTTTAATCAAAAACAGCACAAACCCTTCATGATTTTGTGTGTTTTTTGACCGTCTCGCAAAGAGGTGTTCAAAATATCAATCATTGTTTCAACCCGTCAATGTGTGGAGTTGGATGTTTTTTAAGAATAAAAAAATCTATTTTTTATTTCGAATAAAGCTTTAAAGCATATAAAGTGTGATATATGTCACGAATTGTGGCGGGTAAATCTTATTTTTCTTTGTAGAAGAGCGTTTTAGGACAAATGTTCGAAAGACGCATTAAAACGTCAAAATATTGATCTTTTTTGTCTTTTCTGTTCGAAATTTCGAAAGCTGAGATGCTTTTCTTCTGTTAATGCTAAAAAATTCTTAAAGGAGGCTGTTTATTCTCAAGCAAAAGAATAAATTTGAATTTGAGCGTGTTTTTCTTATGACCAGAAAAGATAAAAAATAGCGACTTAGCAGTATTTGCCGAGATAACCCGGCTCAGACTTGGTTACGAAAACAGATAAGACTAGCCGTAACCGCGACATTGAGAGACTCAACCCCGTTATTCATGGGGATGCTTACGGCATGGTTACAGTGTTTTTGTACGGCATCGGATACGCCCTGAGTTTCATTCCCCAGTACGTAAACCGTTCCTTTAGTATTGCGCCATTCTCGTAATGGCGTTGGTGCATCTACCATTAAGCTCAACACATCAAACCCGTTTTGCCGGAAAGCCGTCAGGCAGGAGGCCAGGGTATCGCAGCGGATAATCGGGGTTTTGAAAAGCGTGCCGGCACTGGCTTTTATCACCAGGGAGTCGAGCTTGGCACACCCTTTCTCCGGGATAATCAGGCCTGCAAACGATGAGGCGCAGACAGAGCGTATGATCATGCCCAGGTTTTGAGGGTTGGTAACTGAATCGACAGCGATAAATTCGGCGGCGACCGGAGGGTTTTCCAGGCACTCTCGATAATCCATAAAGCCGGGCATATGGATATCCAGGGCGATGCCCTGGTCTTGCTTGCCGTTTTTGGATATACGTGACAGTGCTTTTTTATCGTGGTATTGAATTTCAATACCTTTACGTTCTGCCAGTGCCAGAATATCGGACAGAATGGAAGCCGGTTTGTTGGAATCTGCCAAGTGCAGTTTGTAGGCTGATAAGTCCTTATCCTGCAACGCCTCTAGTACTGGTTTTCGCCCATAGATGGTCAATAACTTATTAAAAAACGTCTTCCGTTCGATATATTTATCGGAGTCTGAGGGCATGAAATATCCGGTTTTAAGGTGTGGAGTGTTCAATAAAGGCCAAACTGTTTGCGGCGGGATTATGTCAGAGCTATGGAATTAAGCCAAATATTTGAGTGCGGGCCGCTATTATTGGGGCCCGGAATAAAAGGGGGCCTGCATTGCAGCCATAGGTTTGAGCTGCCAACTATCGCTATCTTGCAGGCTTAATACCGTGTGTTAGCTGATTTCGCAGAGTGCTTTCAACACCAGACGTCTTGATATCACGCCAACCAGTTTGCTCTCCTCAACTACCGGGTAGTTTTTGGGTGGCGATTTGGCCATGGTTTCTGCTACATGCAGCAGTGACGTCCCAGGTGTGACTGTTTTAACGTTGGTGCTCATCACGTTTTTAACGGACGGAGATTCGTTATGATAGAACGCGTCATTGAGCATTTCTTTTATACAGTCCTGCTCAGAAACAAACCCCACTAGATGCTTGTTATCATCAATAACCGGTGCGCCGGTAATTTGTTGAGTAACAAGCATTTTTACTGCTTCACTGATGCTTGTATCCTGATGGATGGCATGAGGGTTGCTATCCATGAAATCTTTAATCAATATCGATTGCATGACACCAGCCTCCTAATAGTTGTCTTCTATTTTGAGTCTAGCTGCAAACCTTCTTGTATGCCTGAACTGCGGGGGTAAAGCCCATATTTAGCGCATCAACGGTCAGGGCATGGCCGATGGAGACCTCCTGTAAACCGGGCAAATTCTTATAAAGCACCATATTTTCCAGGTTCAGGTCGTGGCCTGCGTTAATACCCAGGCCGATGCTTTGTGCAAAGGCGGCAGCTTCGCTATGAACCTGGAATACGGCTTGCCCTTCAGCTTCAGATTGCTCAAAAGCCCAGGCAAATGGGCCGGTATAAAGCTCGATTCTGTCTGCTCCTATGTCCTTGGCCAGTTGAATTTGTTCTAGGTCCGGGTCCATAAACAAAGAAACCCGTACCCCCAGATTTTGCACTTGCTGAATTAATGGGGCGACTAACTCGGCATCTTTTTTAAGGTCAAACCCATGATCCGATGTTTTCTGACCATCGCTATCTGGTACAAAGGTACACTGATCTGGTTGGCTTTCTCTGACTAGCTCGATCAGCCCAGGGTAACTGCCGCTTGCGGGGGCAGTGGGGTTGCCTTCAATATTAAACTCTGTTCCCGGGTATGCTTTTACCAGCTCAGCCAGTGATCGGGTGTCTTCTGGTCGTATATGCCGTTGATCCGGGCGAGGGTGGACAGTTAACCCGTTGGCTCCGGCATCAAGCGCTAACTTGCCGTAGGTTTCAACATTGGGAAAATCGCCTTCTCGGGAGTTGCGTAATAGCGCGATTTTGTTCAGGTTTACGCTAAGTTGGATTGCCATCGATTTACTGTACCTTTACTGCAGCTGGCGCTTTAGGCGTGTTTGTATTACTCACGGGTTTAACTCGGTAAGCCTTAAGGATACGCACCGGGTAATTCGGGGCTTCCGGGTAGGCGTTATAAAGACCGCGTGGTTCCTTTTCTATTTTTTTAACTACCTCATAACCTTCAACCACCTTGCCGAATACTGTGTAACCGGGTCCAAACGTGGTGGCATCCAAATGGGGGTTATCTTTTACGTTAATAAAGAACTGAGCTGAGGCGCTATCCGGGTCATTAAGCCTGGCCATAGAAAGAGTGCCGACTTTATTCTTTAAGCCGTTTTTGGATTCGTTTTTAATGTTATCGCGTGTTTGCTTACGGGCGAAGTCATAGGTCAGTCCGCCACCTTGAACCATAAAATCCGGGATAACACGGTGAAAAATTGTGCCGTTATAGAAGCCTGAATCGACGTACTCTAGAAAATTTTCAACGGTGATTGGTGCTTTGTCTGCATAGAGTTCAATCTTCATTGTACCGAGGTCGGTTTCTAGCATCACTTCTACAGTGTTGGATTTTTTCTCTGCAAATGCATTGATTGCAAAGGAAAAAATAACGCTAAAAGCGGCCAGTAAAGCCACAGATTTTATCGCTTTCATTCAATTTTCATCCGATTTTATTGTGTGGGAATTTTATATTAGGCCCAGTCAGAATAGCGTCTTTTGGGTTTTAGCATGGGCAGTAATGAAGACAGTATCATCCCCAGAATTAACAGGGCTGCACCATAGAACATGAAGTCGGCACTTTTGTCGTCTTTTAACTTATCGTTTTCAATGGTGAGGCTTTCGTTTTCTGCCTGCATTATCTGGTGCTTCTCAAGTAACTCTTGGTAGCGTCTGTCGAGGTCAATGGTGTTTGCGCTGAGTTTCTTTAAGTTCTCGTATTTTTCCTGCAGGCTTTCACCCTGCTGGCTGGTTTTCTTCAGCTCTTTATCTGTCGCTTGCTTCGCTTGAGTTAACACGTTATTGGCTTGGGTAAGTTGCTTATTTTTTTGTTTAAGCTCGGCATTTTGCGCAATCATTTTGGCGAGGGCAGTACGTGAGGACTCCTCTTCCATGATGTACTGGTTGCGAATCCAACCTTCTGTTCCATTCTGTAATCTGACTCTCGACCATTCCTGATCCGCACTGACTTCCAGCAGAGTCATCTCGGTTCCGCTTTTAAGGCCTTTATGTACAATCCGATACTCGTTACCTTGTCCACTTCTCAATGGGACATAGAGCATATCGGAAACATAGCGCTTTTGGTTGCCGCCATCCTGAGCTTGAAGATTTGATGTTAGTAAAACTAAGCCGGATGCAATAAGTGTGATAAGAAACTTTGACATGACTGACCTGGGTAAAATGCTAATGTAATGATTAAATTAAGGAAGAACCAATTTAAACGGTTTTACCGTGACCTGGGCATAAACCCCGGCTGCAATATACGGGTCTGCATCTGCCCAGGTTTGCGCAGCATCTAAAGAATCAAACTCCGCCACGACCAAGCTCCCGGTAAAACCGGCTTCCCCTGGTTCATTGGAATCAACAGCTGGGTGCGGCCCGGCGAGAATTAAACGGCCCTGGTTCTTCAATTCATTCAAACGGGCCAGATGGTCTGCCCGTGCGGATTTTCTTTTTTCCAAACTGTTTTCAACGTCTTGACTGATAATGGCGTAAAGCATGGGGATTCCTGTCATTATTTTTTCGGTTCGGGTTCAATAAAAACGTGTTCCAAGGGTAGCTGAGTTAGGCGTTTGATACTGCGAAACAGGTAGAAAAGTGCACCGACTAAGATCAGCATGGATGGAATAGCAATGACGGGATAACTCAACGCAGTCATTTTTCCCAGCTCGGCATTAAATTCTTCCGTACCCGGAGGACTGACGATAATGACTTTAGCCAGGATGTAATTCAGGCAGGAGGAAAAAAAGAAAGACGTGGCAATTAAATAAGATGCATTGACCAGCGTTCGGCCAAATGCCGTTTCGTTTTGATGTTCTTTCAGTGCCTGGTTTACCCGGTCAATCTGGATAATTTTGTCGTTAAACAAAAGTGTTTTCACCAAAGGATATTTGGTTTTCAAAGAAAGGATGGTTGCAAGACCGAGAATAGCCGGAATAGCAGCCTCTTTAATCGCAATATATTTGGGGTCCAGTTCCAATAAACTGATACCGCCAGTGAGAAGGATGCTGATTACCCCGAGAGCGGAAAAGAAGTTAACCTTCTTGGCTCGGAAGAAATCCATTACCCCATAACCAATGGGGAAGGCCAGGGCAACCACAATTCCCATCTTTACGCCGAGATAATTCTCGCCGCTGAATTTGGTCAAAATGACCGTGGGAATCACGATGTTTAGTAGTAGATTCAGTAATAAGTTTTCTTTTTTTTCGTTATCTTGTTTCATTACAGTACATCTTTTCGGTATCTTAGTCGTCTTTTGACCGAGCGCTTTGCCCACCTATATTCACGCTAAGACGTTAATTTTAAAGTAGTTTTCATGACAGATATTTACGATCTTCATTGTCACAGCAACCTTTCTGACGGTATTTTAAGCCCTGAAGAGCTGGTGTCGAGAGCAAAATTGCAGTCTGTGCGCACTCTAGCATTAACAGACCACGATACTCTAGCGGGAGTTCAGCGGGCTCAGGCTCAGGCTGAGAGGGAAGGCATTCATTTAATCACTGGAATTGAGTTCTCCTGTCAATGGGGAGGGCGGGGTATACATATCGTTGGTCTGAATATTGATATTCACAGTGATGCAATGTTGCACGCGGTCGACCATCAGGCACGACTTCGACTGTGGAGAGCGGAAAAAATTGCAGAGAAGTTAGAGAAAAATGGGGTTGAGAATGCCCTGCAAGGTGCGATGTCGATAGCTGAGGAAGAGGGGGGCAATCAAGCCGGGCAGGTGTTGGGGAGACCGCATTTTGCTAAATATATGGTGAAAGCGGGTGTGGTAGCCAATATAAACCAAGCGTTCAAGCGCTATTTGGGTGCGGGTAAACCTGGGGATATCAAACAGGTGTGGCCGGAAATAGGCGATGTTACCGAGTGGATTCGCACCGCGGGAGGCGTTGCCGTGTTGGCACATCCGGCGAAATATAAAATGACGCGGACCAAGTTAAGAGTTTTGCTGGATGACTTTATCGATGTTGGTGGCCAGGCTATGGAGATTATCAGTGGTAAGCAGGCGACAAACATCACCAAGGATATGGCCAATCTTGCCAACAACATGAAGCTACATGCATCCTGCGGCAGTGATTTTCACGTGCCTGGCCAGCACTGGCAGGAACTGGGTGCCTTTGGCTCCATGGCTCGAGGGGTAAAACCCGTCTGGGATCTTTGGCAATAATCGTCTAAGCCATTCTTTTTATTAAAACCTGTCATAACCAGACTAAAATAAGGGTAGAATAGTCGGCCGTTTTTTCCGGTTGGAAACTATCCATGCCGTGGGCTCTAACGTGAGCTGACGGGACACAGCAGCAAAAACAAGGTTTACTTATGGCGCAGTTTTTCAGTATTCACCCCGAAAACCCTCAAGGTCGACTTATCTCACAAGCTGTCGATATTGTCAGGCGCGGTGGACTGATAGCGTACCCTACTGATTCCGCCTATGCCCTGGGTTGCCATATTGGTGACAAGTTTGCCCTGGATCGTATTCGTGCTATTCGACAGTTGGATAAAAGTCATAATTTCACGTTAATGTGTCGTGACCTTTCAGAGTTAGCGAATTATGCGCGGGTTGATAACACCATATTTCGTCTGATCAAAAACCATACTCCTGGTGCCTACACCTTTATCCTCAACGCAACATCGGAAGTGCCTCGCAGGTTGCAGCACCCAAAACGTAAAACGCTCGGAATGCGTGTACCCAACAACCCTATTGCTCTGGCTTTATTGGAAGAGTTGGGTGAGCCAATTATGACCAGCTCGTTGATTCTGCCTGGAGATGTTGAACCTTTGACCGACCCTTACGACATCCGTGAAACGCTAGAACACCAGTTAGAACTGGTCATCGATGGCGGTTTTTGTGGCCTTGAAGCCACTACGGTGGTTGATCTTACGGGCGATGAGCCTGTCATTGCCCGTCACGGTTGTGGTGACCCAGCTCCTTTCGAAGCATAAAAATCTCTGCTGAGTGTATTCTTCCTGGCTTAGGTACCGGTATAATGCGCGGTTTCATGCCGTGAGCGTAGCGGTGCAGGCAGTATTCATTTTAGTTGAGGCGACATTTTGTCCGACGTTGAACCCGTAGTAGACACAGATCCAGATATGATTGATCAGCCTGACGCTGAAGCTCAGAGCTCTGTGTCTGAAGGCTTGCCTTCAGTTGATGAGACCGAAGGGGCTGGCGTCGAGGCCAGTGAGGCCAAAGAAGAACCTGCCGCGGAAAAGTCTGATCACCACCCTCAGCAATCGGAAATGCCTTTTGCTATTGTGCAGGGGAAAGAGTTCACTCAGCTTCCGAAAGACCTCTATATTCCGCCCGATGCATTGGAAGTGATTCTTGAAGCATTTGAAGGCCCGCTGGATTTACTACTTTATCTTATTCGTCGGCAAAACCTGGATATCCTGGAAATTGATGTATCCGAAATTACACGGCAATACGTGACTTACGTCGAAATGATGGAAGCCATGCAATTTGAGCTGGCTGCGGAATATTTAGTGATGGCTGCCATGTTGGCAGAGATAAAATCCCGCATGCTGTTGCCTCGTGCAGCAGAAGAAGAGGATGAAGACGAAGAAGATCCTCGGGCAACCTTGATTCGTCGCTTGCAGGAATACGAGCGTTTCAAGCAGGCAGCTGAGGACATTGATGAATTACCGCGGATGCACCGTGATGTGCAAATCGCCAAAGCGCAAGGGCCGGACAGAAACCTGACGCGACCTGACCCGGATGTGGACTTAAAAGAAGTCTTGCTGGCGTTGTCGGAAGTATTACGCCGTGCGGATATGTTTGTCAGTCACCATATCGAAAAAGAAAAATTATCCACCCGCGAACGCATGGGGCAGGTATTGGATAAGCTCAGCGGTCGACAATTTGTCCCCTTTGTCAGTTTGTTTAATGTGTCAGAAGGTCGCTTAGGTGTGGTGGTAACTTTCCTGGCCGTAATGGAATTAATAAAAGAATCCCTGGTGGAAATTGTACAGTCTGAAGCGTTCGGGCCTATCCACGTTAAAGCTAAATCTCAATAGAGCATAACTCGAATACTATGAGTTACGAAATAGACCAATTAAAACGAATTATTGAAGGCGCAATACTGGCTGCCGGAGAACCTTTATCGATCAACCGTATTCAAGCGTTGTTCGATGAAGATGTCATGCCTGAAAAAGAAGACGTGCAACAGGCGTTGGAACAAATCCAGCAGGACTGTGAACCACGAGGCTATGAACTGAAAGAAGTTTCCAGTGGTTGGCGTTTTCAGGTGAAAGAAGACCTGGCCACTTGGGTGAACCGGTTATGGGAAGAAAAGCCGCAAAAATATTCTAGGGCGCTTTTGGAAACCCTGGCGTTAATTGCATACCGGCAACCAATAACCCGTGGCGATATTGAAGACGTGCGTGGTGTTGCGGTAAGTTCTCACATTATTAAGACACTTACTGAAAGAGAATGGGTAAAGGTTGTTGGTCATCGTGATGTGCCGGGTCGGCCTGCTCTATATGCCACGACGAAACAGTTCCTCGATTATTTCAGTTTAAAAAGCCTGGAAGAATTGCCCACGTTAAGTGAGCTAAAAGATATTGATGGGTTAAACCAATCACTTGAGTTCGATGAGGCAGAAACCTCGCCAGAGGCCGGCAGTGAAAATGCCGAAGGTGAGGCGCAAACAGATGAGGGATCAGCATCAGTTGAAGAATCGGGTGATGTCGAAACTGTTTCTGAAAATAGCGAAGAACAGTCCGTACAAAATGATGTATCGTCAGAAGAAAGTAATGACATAAACGCAGATAACGATAACACTGACGAAGCAGAAGCAGAAGCAGAAGCAGAAGCAGAAGCAGAAGCAGAAGCAGAAGCAGAAGCAGAAGCAGAAGCAGAAGCAGAAGCAGAAGCAGAAGCAGAAGCAGAAGCAGAAGCAGAAGCAGAAGCAGAAGCAGAAGCAGAAGCAGAAGCAGAAGCAGAAGCAGAAGCAGAAGCAGAAGCAGAAGCAGAAGCAGAAGCAGAAGCAGAAGCAGAAGCAGAAGCAGAAGCAGAAGCAGAAGCAGAAGAAGCAGAAGCAGAAGCAGAAGCAGAAGCAGAAGCAGAAGCAGAAGCAGAAGCAGAAGCAGAAGCAGAAGCAGAAGCAGAAGCAGAAGCAGAAGCAGAAGCAGAAGCAGAAGCAGAAGCAGAAGCAGAAGCAGAAGCAGAAGCAGAAGAAGCAGAAGCAGAAGCAGAAGCAGAAGCAGAAGCAGAAGCAGAAGCAGAAGCAGAAGCAGAAGCAGAAGCAGAAGCAGAAGCAGAAGCAGAAGCAGAAGCAGAAGCAGAAGCAGAAGCAGAAGCAGAAGCAGAAGCAGAAGCAGAAGCAGAAGCAGAAGCAGAACAAGATAACGAGAAAAGCCGAGAGTTAAATGACTAAAAAACAAGACCTTCCTGAAACCGAAGCTTTCGACAATAGCGAAAAGCTACAAAAGGTTTTGGCTCGCGCCGGTTTTGGCTCGCGCAGAGAAATGGAACGAGCAATCTCTCTTGGCAAAGCAAAAATTAATGGCAAAGTGGCGAAATTAGGGGATAGAGTGTCTCCTGAAGATGCTGTTGAATTCGACGGTAAAAAAGTTCGCGCTACACAAAAAGAATCTCAACGCTTGCGAGTAGTGTTGTATAACAAGCCCGAAGGGGAAATTTGTTCTCGCTCGGACCCGGAAGGGCGTCGCACCGTTTACCAAAATTTACCGCGTCTTAAAAATGGACGTTGGATATCTGTTGGCCGTCTTGATTTCAATACCAGTGGATTATTGTTATTTACCAATGATGGTGAGTTGGCTAACAAGCTTATGCACCCGTCTTCCAATATTGATCGAGAATACTTAGTGCGTATTCAAGGTGAAGTCGATAACGACATGATGCAACGTTTGCGTGACGGCATTATGCTGGAAGACGGTATGGCCAAGTTTACCGATATCCAACCTGGAAACAACGAAGAGGAAGAACACAGTAACGCCTGGTTTTACTGTGTGGTCATGGAAGGTCGCAATCGAGAAGTGCGTCGCCTGTGGGAATCACAAGGTGTTCGCGTCAGTCGCCTGAAACGTGTCCGTTTTGGCAATATCTTTATCCCTTCCCATGTGCGAGTTGGTCAATGGATCGAACTCAACGACAAAGAAATTCGCGCACTCTACCAAACCGCCAGTTTGGATGTTCCAAGAAAACAAAAATTCTCACCGTTAATTAAAAAAGCGCAGGAAAGGCATGCAAGGAAATTGCGGGCTTCGGGAAAAAATGTGTCTGGACGGTCTAAGTATTAAAAAATACCAAAGAATAAATTATTTTTATCTTTGATGTTGATCAGCTTTTCCGTAAAAAGCTGATCTTGAATTGTCAATAACTGGAGTGCATAATCGGGGTTGGTACAATGTTTCGTATAATGACGCAAGGAAAGTAGAATAATTTAAAGATTTGAGGGATATACGATAATTTAGGTTTTGCACTTATTCTGTCTGCTTGTTTCTCCCTAGGTCGTGGTGCTTTTCTTTGTGTTTGTATAGGGCTTTTTGTTTGCATGAGGTGGCATCATGTTGGGGAACGCAGGCCGTTTTTTAGGTGTTTGTGCGTTAGTTTTATTGTCTGGTTCTACGTTAAGTGTAGAGTTTGATCAGGATAAATACGACGTTTACTACGGCGATTTTAATGGGGATGGAAATGGTGGTGATATTTATTTTCATTCTCTTGAGCAATTTGTTTTAATTCATGGTGACATAGTTATACCTATCTCGTTAAATAAAGATAACGGGTTTGTGTATTATGCGGGCGAGGGAAATACTGCATACCCTTTTAACCTGGAAGAAGCTCTACTTACCTCCTATCAAAAAGCCAGTTTAAATACTGATTTTTTCTTTGAAGATATAAACTCGGATGGGGTGATTGATGTCCGTGTTAATTCTCTTACAAATGAAAGCTACGATTTAAATGTTTATGGTAGTAACTCAGAAACTTTACCAACTGAAGTTGTAGAGGTTGGAAGTATCGAATCTGATTATCCTTTCGATCAAGTAGTACCTGATGAGTTTAAATATAGTTTATCTGATACTAGTGGTTTGCCTGAATTTTCTGGAGCTTCAAGGTTTGATGAAAATGGTTATGTGGCAGGGGTGGAGACAGAAGGGGTTTTATCTGTAAATAATGGTGTGGCAGTATACTCTGTTCCAATTGATACTCCTCCTGCGATTGAAAATATAAAACCGGGAATTGAGTTGGTATACAGTAGTGATGCCGGTGACGGTATTGCAGGTTTTGGGTGGAGTATCACTGGATTAGATTCAATATCACGATGTTCTCCCATATTTGCCAATGAAGGTGCAAACGCCCAAGATAAGAATCCACGGTATACCTATTCGGATCGATTATGTTTAGGTAGCTCAAGATTGGAGTTGGTAAATGGTGATGGTAGTGAAGGGGATGCAGTATATTGGGCTATTGACTCCGAATATAGAACAGAAGCAGAAAGCTTTAAAAAGATAGTGGCTCATGGTAATTCAGGAAGTGGGCATAGTCACTTTACTGTCTATGGAAAAGATGGGCTTATCTATCATTATGGAACACACTACACGGAACAGAATAGCCGCCATTTGGCCCCAGGGAAAAATGACAATACTATAAAAGAATGGTTGTTGGATAAGGTTGAAGATAGATACGGAAATTACTTGTTGGTCTACTATAGTTTGAGCTCTACGGTTAATAATTATTACGTATCTCATATCCTGTATAACTTAGGTGTCTCCCAGTCTGCAAGCTCTATTGTGTTTACTTATACCGATCGTGCTCAAACTGGAAGCGGTGACTTTGCCAGTGGTTTTAATTTTTCAGGTATACCGAGTATTCCTTGGGGGTATGATAATGGTGAAACCTATATTAAAGATAAAATACTGAAGAAAATTAATACCTTTGTTAATGTTACAGATAGGTCTATGCCGAGCTCGGGTACGCCTGTTTATGAATACGATATTCAGCATGTTAGAAGTGAAATAACTGGCCATTATTTGATGGATTCAGTTAGTAAATGTGGATTTGATAATTTCAATACAAGAGTGTGTGCAGCTCCGATTCAATTTAGTTGGCAACTGTCAAAAAGTAACGAAGTGTCGGAGCTTGGTTTTGAAGATACTACTTTCACTGCTGTAGAGTGTTCTACCGGAGAAAATCTGTCACATTTCTTTAATTCATATAGTGATGTAGATGGTGATGGTTACACAGATATTATTTTGCCATATGGTATTGGTGCGTGGGGTACAGCTGAAGGGTGTTTTAATCGGGCAGTAAATGGAGACATCGGTCAGTATAATGGGCCTTTGGAGTACAACGACCCTGAACTTCAATACATAACGACTCCCAATGGGCAAAAAGCACTACATGTTGTCGGAGGTGATGGGGTTTATCTTGTAAACTTATCTCAAGAACCTGGAGGTATTACTAAAACAAAGGTTTCAGATCTTGGAGTGCCTTCTGCTCAAACTATTGCCCCCGTAGTTGCTGATTTTAATAATGATGGCCTTTCAGATATTCATATACATCTAACTCGATATCAGAATAACACTGACTCCTTTTCCGTGACCTATGGTTCAGAGTGGGGTGAACCAGTGGATTATCTGACGAGTCCATGTTTGACTGATTTTAATAGTGATGGATTACTAGACGTATCCGCAGCGCTGAATCTTGCCGAATCTCATGACTCTGCTGCAATACATAATTTGGCTGTTGGACATATTAATACAGGCCAAACTATTTCTAGCGACGAGGCTTTTGTTTATGAATTAGCCTATGGCTTTTCGTACGCGGTTGTTGCTGGGGCTTGTGGCAGAACAATGGGGTTACCTGGTTTTCTAAAAGAAGATATTGATATAAACAATGATGGAAAGCTAGACCTTATATACCCCAAATCGGGGTGGCAAGTTAGGTTAATGACAGGGCGAAATGAGGCGCCGTTTTATACCGATGAGGTTTCCACAGGAATACCCGTTGCGATTGGCAATCCGTCGCCAATGGATCCTCTTCGAGAAAGGTATTTTCAGTATTTATACGGTTACGATTATAACCAGGATGGGCTTGAGGATTTGCTTCTCTTGAAAGAGTCTGCCACAAGTGTAGAAGGGAGTCGTGATCGTGATTGGAGGCTATTCTTATCGACTTATGACCAAGGGCAGGTTCGTCTTGTTGACTCAGGTATCGATCCTACTAATGGAGGGAGTAAATGGCTTTCCACTGTGTACCATAATTTTCCTGGTGCCAAAATGTTTGCAGGTGACGTAAATAATGATGGTTACACTGACTATCAAGGATATACGGCCGAACAAATATGGACTGGCAGTACTTATATCCGACTTGCTAAAGCTAAAAAGCCAAGCCTATTAAAATCTGTCATCAATAGTTTTGGTGTGGAGACTAAGCTGGAATTTAGTACTTTATCTGGTGCAGATAATAATGGCCGTCCTCTCTACCTACCTTCAAGTGAAGCGGTTGTATATCCCTATGCTCACGCATCACGTAAGCGCCATGTTGTTAAAAAGCTATCCGTAGAAAACAATGCTGGCTCATATAACAATACCTACTACTATTATCGTGGCGGGAAAGAGAGCCTTACAGGTCGAGGCTTCTTAGGGTATGAGCAGGTTGATATCGTAAATGAAGCACAAGGGGTGGAAGTTTCGAGAGAGTTTAACCAATATTTTCCATATACGGGAACGTTAAAGAAAGAGATTTCAAAAGCAACCACAGGCGAGCTTATCAGTTTGTCTGAATATACATATCAAGTTCACAGTCAAAATCCACGTTATGTATATAAGAATAAGGAAATATCGAAGGATTATCGTTTATTAACAATAGATATGAATCAACCATTTTCTGTGACAAGCACTCAAAGTGATTATGATTCCGATGGTTGCTTAGCAAAACAAACCACTATTGTTGGAGATAATGAAATTAGTGGTTCCGTTACCAATGCTATTAAAACTGTAGTTCAAGATAATATTATTGCGTCGGACCCTTCAACATGGTTGCTGTGTTTTGTTACAAAGAATGACATTACGAGCAGTACGCCTGAACTTGGAACGGAAACTGTATCAAGTAGCTTTGTGGCAGAACCGGGAACACTGAATGTTAAACAGGCAACAAACTACGAAGGTAGCGCACTTCAAACAATAGTAATAAATGAACGTAATAGTCGGGGTCAGGTTGTAAAAACCAGAACACTAGCAAAAGACTTTGACGGAACGGCGTTAGCGGAAAGAGCAAGTGAGGTGCTAAGTTTTCAAAATGGGTTATATCCTTCAAGTGTGAAAAACGCTAAAGGACACATAATATCCACTGTGTTTGATGATCGCTTCGGTGGAGCAACAAGTGTAACCGATGCGAATGGATTGCCACTAACGTCTAGCTATGACGCTTTTGCCAGAGCAGCCACATTGAATGATGTACATAATTCAGTTGTGACCCAATATGTACTTGACTGTACGGTATCTACAGCTGTTAATTGCCCTTCAAACGCCATTACGGCGGTTACAGCAACACACAAAAATCCATCTGTTAGTAATGCTTATGGTTCCCCGGTCTCAATTCAATACTTAGATAAGTTTAAGCGGGTGGTTCGAGAAGAATCATTTGGTTTCGCCGGTCGAAGTTCCAAAGTTGATCATGAATACGATGTTTTAGGGCGGGTAATTCGAGTATCCGAACCGTACACTGCAACTGCAGAATATTGGAGTTACTATTCAAATTTTGATGTTTTAAATAGGGCCAGGAATGTATCTTTGCCAGGAGGAGGGGCGGCGAGTTTTAGCTATGGTGTTGAAAGCGGTATGTTTAAAACCACTAAAACAATCAGCGTAGTTGGTGGCGTGGGCAATGCGGAACGTCCGCATTACAAATACGAAGATAAACTTGGACAATTAGCAAAAGTGGTTGATGCATTGTCTATTCCCGTGGAATACAGTTACGACCTATGGGGAAATCTAACGTCTACCACCGTGAACTCAGATCCGGATACGACCATTCATGTTGGATACAATATTGCGGGGCAGAGGGGTTTTATTGATGACCCAAGCGCTGGAATACTTAATTTTGAATATAATGGCTATGGAGAGTTGAGAAAGCAAATTTGGCAAAAAAATACCGTAGATGAAAAGTCTATTACCTATGATTACGATATATTAGGTAGAAAGATTTCTCGCGTAGATAGTCCAACAACAGGAACAGCTTTAAGTTTCTCTTGGGTTTGGGATACGCAAAAAATCGGATTGTTATCAAGTAAAAGTGGGAATGGTTTTGCAGAAAATTATTACTACAATGAACATTCTCAGCTCGATCAAACAAAAACCAACATCAGTGGTTTGGGGAGTAGGGATTTTTATCATTTCTACGATAAGTTTGGCCGTCCTCAAACCATAGTATATCCAAATGGTTTGTCTGTAAAAACTGAATATCATGCAGCTGGTTTGCCAGTAAAAACGCTTGATACATCAGATCCAATGAACCCCAAAACTCTTTTTGGGTTAGGTAATGTACAAGATTCGCGTGGAACTTATACGTACAAAGCTTTTGGTAATGGCGTTATTACCAAAACCTCTGTTAACCCACAAACGGGTATGCTGAGTGGTATTACTACCGGTCATTCTATTGGCGGTACAATTTCTACTTTAGTTGGCGATGTACAGCAGTTGCACTATGAGTTCGACAGTATTGGTAATTTGGTTCTCCGCCGAACAGCGCGCACAAACAATCAAGGAAATGCAATTGAATATATAACAGAAGATTTTGGTTATGACGCCTTAAATCGCCTGATAAGCCTAAATACATCTGATGCTCTGGGTATAGTAGAGACAGAAACCTATCGTTACGACAATTTAGGGAACCTTACGTTTAAAAGTTCAGTAGGTAATCTAGAGTATGAGCAGATAAATGGGGCGAGCATCCATGCTGTGACAAAAGCTGGGAATCAAGTATTTCAGTATGATGCATATGGAAATATGACCCTTCGTGAAGGTCTTCAATTGGAATACGATGTTTTTAATAAACTGAGTAAAGTTGGAAGCGATCAATTTTATTATGGGCCAGATCATAAACGCTTCAAGCAGGTAAGTGCAGGTAAGACAACATATTACTTTGGCGCAGGTTCCTATGAAGAGATTGTTGGGGAGAGTGTCACTGAGGAAAAAACATATATTGGGGACTTCTTGGTTTACACAAAAAAAGGACAACAAATCGAGTCCCGTTATTTACACCGCGATCATTTAGGGTCTGTAGACGCCATTACGGATGAGTTAGGCAAATTTGTGAAAAGGATGAGTTTTGACCCTTGGGGGCAGCGCCGTCAGGAAAACTGGGAGCCAGGGGTTCCTCCTATTTGGGAGTTAGTTTCGTTACCTACGACAAAAGGCTTTACCGGGCATGAAATGTTGGACAACTCGGGACTCATTCACATGAATGGCCGCGTTTATGACCCCAATATCGGACGTTTTCTGAATGCGGATATATTTATTCAAGCACCGAATAATACCCAAAGTTATAATCGATATTCTTACACTATGAACAACCCTCTGAGCTTAACGGATCCCAGTGGTTATTCTTGTGGAGGTGTACCGCTGGAGTGGGGGATGTTGGAGGCCGTTCGCACCTCTTCAGAAGTTGGGCATAAGATGTTTCTGTATACATCGGAATTAAGAGAAAAAATCAGGGAGTTAAAAAAGAAGCAGGCCGCGGTGAACGAGGCCTGGAAAAAGCTTCTTGAAGCTTTAAAAAAGGAGTTAAAACGTCAAAGTGATAGTGATGAAGGAAATGATCCAAATACAACGGATAGCATGGAGTGGTTGGGGGGGCCAAAAGGCGATGGATGGATATATATTGGAAATGGTACGTGGGTAAATCCTGGAAATATGTCGGTAGGAGACTTTGCTTCTGTCGCAGAAGATATCGCCGTCGAATCTGCGCAGATTAGCAGTGATTTGGCAACAGTTGGGTCACAAGAGGGATTCCTAAGTAATGCTGGTAAAGCTCTCCAGGAGTTTATTGAAACAAACAAATCTGCTCTAGGTGATCACTCCAAACAGTTTTATTCAACAGCAATGAAAACCATATCGGCTAACATAGATAAAATTATGGATGGCGGTTATACATATGGGGTTTTGTTTGAAGCTGCTCTAGCTGCTGGAGTTGGTGTTGTTGGGGGAGGAATGTTCGCAGTAGATAAAACGGGTGCATCGACCTATGCTTTTGCCGGTATGGAAGGGGGGTTAAGCATTGGGGGAGCATTGACTGTGGGAGTAATCGAGTACGCTGGTTCAAGAAATAGTTTGAGTGGCTGGGGCGGTTCTATAAATGCATCGGCAGTATCAGGTTTAGTCGGAGCTGAAGGGGAGTTTATGTTTTCTGGTGGAAACAGTGGTGCTTACGTTGGTTGGGCGTTTGGAGGAAAATTCTCCATCTCAGCGGAGTTAACTCATACTTGGCAGTTAACTAATAGGGAGTTTTAATTTTGACTAATAAAAATAATGATGGTGTTTTAACTGAACATATTACAAAGAGTGGTTCTTTGTACTTTCTGCCAAAAGAGAAAGTATTTTTGGTTGTTATCTTGGTTATAGCATCGGTATTAGCTTTGCCGCTTATTTTATTTCGGGCTTATATTGAGTTGCTGGTTTTGGTTTGTGTGTTTTTGATCCCTGTAGTTTCCTTTGGGTTTATACCTGCGCATAACAGAGCTAAAAGCCTTTTGAGTGAAGAGAGTTTTCTTATCAAGGATGGAATGATTTTAAAAAAATCTAATCCCAACTTTAAATTTTCATATAGAAACAAACATTTAACTCCCTTACATCGAAAAAATGGTGTAATGGATTTGATCATCGGCGACGGAATGTTTGATTTTATGAAGTTTTTTGGTTCTGGAGAGAAGCTAAATATTACTATTTGTGGGCTGAGAAATGGAGAAGAGGTTCTTGAATATATGAAATCTACAAAGAATAGAGAATAGACTCTAATTAAACAAGAAGCTCTGGGTTAAACTCCGAAATATACGGGACAGACCCTAATTAAACAAAAAGCCCGGTGTGATGCCGGGCTTTTTGTTTTTGGTTACGGATATTTACTCACCTTTCTTCTTCAGCAAAGTAATAATCAATTTATTGCTTTGCTGCTCGACAAGGTACTGACTGTCGGTGGTAAAGTTAATCTCATGTAACTATCGGTCTTATAAACAAACTGTTGATACCTTATTTTGTTTGCTTGTAGTCGTTGATATTTGCTATAACTACTTGCTTGAGTAGAGCCTTATATGCGTATAATATTTGGACATTCTATATGTGGTTTTCTGAATGTACGCTTGAAGGCTGCTTTTTTTTAATTTTGAAATAGGATGGTCGTGAAGGATGAAAAAGTGTCTATTTTTTTTGTTTACGATGTTTCTATTATCCTGCGTGCATGTTTCTGATAATAGAACCTCCATACTAGTAAATAACTCCAGCCAGCTAACCTACAAAGGCAAAGGCGCCGGTGCAGGCATGATGCTGATGTCAGCAATGGGGCCAATGGGAATCGCGATTGGCGTGGCGATTGATGAAGGGATTGCGAAGGATATTCGCACAGCCGCAGACAATGGGCAGTTTTCTATTGCTAATGTTATTGAGCAGGAGTTTGGTAGTGTGGATGCTAAACTCGGGCAGGTGAATATTGATGTTGAGTCCTATGGTTATATCGCCAAGATTGGGCAGGATGATTTGGCGATTCCGCAAATCCGTCTAAAGATTACTGCCAAAGAAGTCGATAAGGTATATGCCTACCCGGAAGAGTTTCCAGATTCTAGTTACGAAGGTGTAGAGCTGGACAAGCTAAAACAAAATGCTGACGCCATTGATTTATCTATGCGAACGGCGATTAAAGAAATTGTCATTCGTTTTCTATCCGATATCGATGCTATGTAAGTACCCTAATTATCAGAACAATAAAGCAGCATGCGGTAATACCGCATTATTGTTCTGATATGGTATACCTCAATAGTATTTCCTCCGACGTAACAAAGATATGCATGTAGTTTTTATCTAAATCAGTCTCGGCTTTATATTGATTGATCCTTCCCAGTTTAGTTTGTGCTTGTTTGGCTATATCTTGGTTCGTATACCTGATAGCCCGTTCGGGCTTCACCTTCTGTACAAAGCTTCTTTTGGGCTCTTGTTGATTTTTGTACTTAGCGAATGCATTAAGTGATGTAAGGCGTTTGTTATTCTTGTCTTTTCAGCATACTATCCACTTGTTTGCTCAAATTAACAGCAAGGAACATATGATATGCACAAGGCTTTAATTGTAAGTTTACTCTTTTTCTGTGAATTGGCCTTTGCTTCTGCCAAGCCGCAGTTGTTGATACGAATGGACGATGCAGGAATGTCCCACAGTGTGAATCAGGCGATGAGCGAGGTGATTGAAACCGGTATACCTGTTTCTGTTTCAGTGATGGTGCCCACTCCCTGGTTTAGTGAAGCGGTTGAAATGCTAAAAGGTAAGGATAATGTGGCTGTGGGGGTGCATTTAACATTGACTTCGGAATTTAAGGAGTATCGCTGGGGACCCATTGCTGGTCGTAACGAAGTGCCTAGCCTGGTGGACGATATGGGGTACTTTCGTCATTCCGTGCGTGGTTTTTTATTAAGTGATTATCGCCTGTCGGAAATAGAAACAGAAATCAGAGCGCAGGTTGAGCTTGCTCTTCGGGCTGGTTTGAAAGTGCGTTATCTTGACCACCATATGGGAATCGCCAGAGCAACCCCGGAAATTGCTACTGTCGTTGAAAAGGTAGCCAAAGAATATAATGTTGCTGTGTCCCGTTATTATAACGAAGAGCCTTTTGATTTATTTCACTACAAAGCAGAAGAGAAAGCGTCTGCCTTTTTTGAAAATTTAAAAGACTTACCTTTAAATCAGCTTAATATGTTTGTGATGCATCCCGGTAGAGATACGCCGGAGCTGCAAGGCATGTTGGATATGAACAGCATGGTAATGCGTGATCCACTTTCTGGTCTGTCCACAATGTCGAAACATCGTGCGGCAGAATTAAAAGCCTTAACTGATGAGCAACTGGCAGCTATGCAGTCACGTGTTCACTTTGTGAATTACAATGATGTTGTTCAGCAACGAGGTTTAAAAGGACAAAAACGCTCAGCAATCTTTTATAAGTCAAGAGAGGATGCGGCTGAACAGGTGAAAAGCATTCCCGTTGTGGATGGTTACTAAAGTACCGCGAGAGTTATTTCACTTTGTATTTATAAATACAGTTATTTTATCTATGGAGTAGCGGGTTGGATTAATTTCCAGTCTTTTACTTTGGTATTAAAAAAACCACATTCTTCATAGGCACGGACAATCGTGCCTTTTTTTCGCATGGCTTTTAGTCCGATTTCCAATGCGTTGTAAAACGCCTCACCTAACGGATCTTTTTTACTAACGGCCCAGTGTCGGGTTCCATCTAATGCCACTTTTACTCCAGGGATGGGAATGAGGTCAAAACCGTCGAAATGTATGTACATATCATCTGTAGGCTGGAAGGGGGCTAGAGTCATATCCGCGCGCTTGTAAGACACCATTTTTACCATTTGTGGCCAGTAGATTGATCGAAAAGGCGTTTTAAATCCAAGTTTTATCAAGGTTTCCCAATCTCTTACCCAGTGAGGGTTGGATACCACGCTTAAACGTAATAGCTTTTCAAGAGAGTTAGCAGAAAGTGCTTGCACGTTCTTGGGGCTGGTATAAAAGCCAACAATGAACTCATTCTTTCTAATCAGTGGTGCTGTTTTCCAGATTGAGGACTCATATTTATCGAGGTCCACTCCCCAGACTGTTGCGGCGGCAGCTGTTATCGAGCCGGTTTCAACGCTACGTAAGATACGTTTATAACTGGTGTCTGTGACGATTTCGACTTTATGGTTAAACCCTCCTAAGTCCAGTGCTTGTAGCAATAGCACTGTTTCTATTACATCTCTACGCGATCCTGGGCCGGAATAATGGTTTATATCAGCGACTTTTCTGCCGTCTACAAATTTTAAATAATCGGGAAGGTTGTCTGCATCAGTTGAAATACGGGCGATAATTTCTGCAGGTTTCTGTTCTGTAGAATAGCTGTATGAACATGCACACAGGAGGATGAACAGCAAGGTGTAGTGGAACATCGTTATCGCTCAATCAATATTAAGCAATTTCCATATGCCTCTTATTTGGTAGTTGCGTATGCCAAACAAGTTACAATTAAAAATTTACGTGTGTATTTTAAATATAGCATTCATTTCATATGAGCTTTGGGTTGCTACGCATCTATAACCTAACGGGTTATAAGGCGAGTTCCGAAATAATTAAATGGTTTACATACGTATGTTTATTGTTTTGTTGGCGCCATTAAAAAATTATAGACGTCAATCTAGCGTATTACATAGTTTTCTATTTACTCGCCTGCTTTTCTGTTGATAATCAGCCTTCGGTGGAGAAACACAATAATTCCAGGGGAAGCATCATGTCTAACGTTGAATTCAATATGGAGCGCGCGTCTGCATCGGATACATCGGATGAGCAGATAAACCAGGCCAGGCAGGCGGCGGTTGAAATTACTGAAGAAACGCTCAGGTCGATAGCGCGGGATACTGCAGAGAGCGTTCGTTCGGCGATGGATGAGAAACCTAAACGAGGGTTTAAAACCATATTTTTTGAGTGGTTTAATGAACAGGTTGAGCGAATAGGGCGGACGGTGATGGCGCTGTTGGTCGCCACTGTGGTTGCTATTCTTACCCCTTACTTGGTCAAGTATCAGTTGATTGATGAATTTGACAGTTTATCTTCCAGATTAAGTTCGGCTGTTTCAGAAAGTGATAGCCGCGATTTAATACAGCAAAACCTGGAGTCCAGCCAAAAACAGATTTCTATGGAGCAGCAAAATTTAGATGCGTTAAATCGAATTGAGGATTTTAACTCGTCGCTAGTCGAGCGCTGGGCTGCTCTGGATCAAATACAGGGCGAGTTAGAAAATCAAAACGTCGCAATAGCGGGTTTGTCCGATAGGGTGGCAAATATTAAGGTGCCAGCTCCTCAGCCTGTGGCGAACCAAAAAACTGAAGTCAATAAAAAACTGTCGCAAGCATTGACCTCATACAAAAAACAAGGACAAGCTTTACTGGTAAAACCCTCATCAGAAAGAGCCGTCAGGCAGTGGTTGGGCGAGGTGTATTTTTTCCTCAGCGTGATTCCAAGCTCATCCGGAACCTTTGATCAAGTTCAAAGAGAAATGCAGAAAATCTATCAAGCAGAAAAACCATACGAAAACGATCAGGCAAGGCTGGAAAAGACGTTAATGATTCTTTCGGCAGTAAATACTTGGGTTTCTGTTTCTTCTTGATCATTCACGGGCGAATAAAAAGGAACCTGACTATTTAGAAAAAAGTTTTTACCTGTAAGTGTGGTTAGTTTTAGTCAGGTTGCTTTTAGCGAGTTTGTTGTATTATATGGATGTATTCCAGGTAGGCACTCAACCCACCTTTAAGCGCATAGATATTATGTGAACGTTGTGTTAGTTGCTGTAGTGCCAGACGGCTACGTTGCCCGCTATGGCAATAAAGAATGGTCATACTATTCTCATCGGGTTTGAAGTTATCCATAAATGTATCATAGGGCTGGTTATTCCCGCCTATATTTAAGGCTCGGTGCTCTTCTTCTGAACGAAGGTCAATCAGGGTTACATCTTCTTGCTCTTTCAATTTATGGAACTGTTCTACAGTAAGCTCTTTTTTTTCAGACAGGTCTGTTTCACAGGTATTGTAAGTGGCAGCGGACAGCTGAATTAAATGGGGAGTATTGCAAATACAATTCGCAGAACGGGTGAGTGAAATTGATTGCGATTTGTGGTGTAAAGCATCCAGAATAAATAACTTATTCTGGAAGGCTAGAGGCAAACCACATAAGTATTTAATGGCCTCATTAGCTTGAATATTGGCTAATAGGCTCGGGATGCTGCCAACGATCCCTTGGCTGTTACAATCCTTTAACTCAGTTGGGGCCTCAGGAAACACACACCGATAACACGCTGTTTCTGGTGAGAAAAAACTGGTTTGCCCGGCAAACTCTTCAACACTGCCAAAAATCCAGCTTTTTTGTTTAAGTTGGCAGTAATCGTTAATTAAGTAACGTGTTGCCATATTGTCAGTGCAGTCGATTATTAAGTCACACTGTTGGCCAATGTCAGTAATATTTTCTGCCGATAACCTTTCCTTAATCGATATGGCGTTAATAAACGGGTTTATATCCTGTATTTTTTTTGCCGCTGTGTCGCTTTTTGAACGCCCGACATCGTCTTCGTTAAATAAAAATTGTCTGTGCAGGTTGCTTCTGGAAACCAAATCATCATCCACCAGCAATAGGGTGCCTACACCAACCGATGCTAGTATTTGTGTGACCGGGCAGCCCAATCCGCCTATCCCGATAATCGCAACGGTGCTTTTTTTTAACGCATGTTGCCCTCGGGCGCCAAACGAGCGAGTTTGAATTTGCCGTTGATACCGTTGCCATTCGGTGGCTGAGAATTCGCCGTTAAACATGATCGTTAAGTAATTCAACAAATTGGGTTGCAGTGTGGAGTGGGTTTTCACTTTGGCTAATCGCCGTAATCATGGCAATGCCAGATGCTCCTTGCTTTTGTATGTTTTGCAGTTGGTTTTTCTTTATACCGCCAATGGCGACCACTGGGTAGTGGAGTAGCTTGGTCCAATAATTTAATCCTTCTGGCTTCAAGGGTGTCCACGGCATGATTTTGGTTTGTGTTGGAAAGACCGGGCCGCAAGCAATATAAGAGGGTTTAAAGCTATGGGCTCGGGCGACTTCGTAATGACAGTGGGTGCTTATGCCCAACCGCAGCCCAGCGTTTTTTAATGCTTGAATATCCGCAGATTCTAGGTCTTCCTGCCCCAAGTGGACACCGTAAGCGCCGTACTTAATTGCTAACTGCCAATGGTCGTTGATAAACAATTGGCATTGGTAGTTTTGGGCTAAATTCACGGCTCGGTTTATTTCGTTTTCCAGTTCTTCCTGGTTTACGTCTTTAATTCGTAATTGCGCGATTTTAATTCCAGAGTTGATGATCTGTTCTAGTTCACTGAAACTGCCAACAATAGGGTACAGGCCTAACGGAAGGTGTTTACAGGTTGGAAATGCATCGCTATCTAAATCAAAATTGTATTTTTTGGTTAAAAAGGGTAGATCTGCCTGCTTGTTTGGGAAACGGTTTATCAATACAGGACCTTTTTCCAGTTCCCCGGTTGACTGGTTTTTGATGGCGTAACCTTGCCGAAAACCTTGACTTATCGCCATTCGTGCGATAACAGCCGCATCCGGCATGTTATATCCCAACGCAATTGCACTGGCCACAGCAGCAGCAAAAGCGCAGCCTGTACCGCGACTGTTTCGCTCATCCAGTTTGTTTTGGCTTAACCAAAACTGTTTTTCTTTGCTGAAATAAAAATCCTGAATGTAAGGCTTGGAATGAGGTAAATGTCCACCCTTGATATACACTGCTTTGGCACCAAGTTCGGTCAAGGCCGTTGCGGCATCTATCATGTCTTCCTGAGTGTGTATGGTATTGCCTGTCAGCAGTTCTGCTTCATCAATATTGGGGGTAATTAAGTCACACAGAGGAAGTATGTGTTTTTTGAGTAACTGGAGATGCTGATTGGTTTTGATACTCAGTCCAGATGTGGTCGTGAAAATGGGGTCGCATATATAAAGTGAATGGGATTGCTTGACCCACTGTGCAAGCCAAAGAATATGTTCCGGTAATATTAAACCGGATTTTATTGGCCAGTTTTTCATACACGATAACGATTGTGCCTGTGTTTGGAGCGTGTTTTCGTCAACCGGATGAAAAGCCAAAACCGACTGATTGTTTTGTGCCGTGGTTGCCGTAATCACGTTAAGGCTATGACAGCCCATTGCGCGGATTACCTGATTATCCATTTGTATGCCGGACATGCCAAAGGAATCGCTACCGCCTATTGCGATAACGCTGGGTTTGGTGTTTAAAGCGGGTGAGTGAATCATAATTCTACTGGTGCCAAAACGGTTTGCCGATTTCCGGGGTGGAGGGTTTGGCCATTTCCCGTTGTTGAATTAAACCAGCATCATAGGCGCATCTGCCTGCTTCAATTGCCAGCTTAAATGCTTTTGCCATGCCAACCGGATCTATGGCTTCTGCCACTGCAGTGTTTAACAAGGCTCCGTCATAGCCCATTTCCATTGCTTGTGCCGCATGGGAGGGCGCACCTATACCAGCATCAACAATTAATACAGTATCCGGGAGTCGTTGACGAAGTACATTGAGGGCATAAGGGTTAATAATTCCTTTCCCCGTACCTATCGGTGCCGCCCAGGGCATAAGAATATTGCAACCGGATTCAACAAGTTGTTCTGCAATAACCAGGTCGTCAGTGGTGTACGGAAATATTTCAAAGCCTTGGGCAATTAATTCTTTTGTTGCTTCCAGTAGTTTAATGGGGTGAGGTTGAAGATTGTATTCATCGCCAAGTACTTCCAGTTTAATCCAGTGGGTGCCAAATACTTCTCTGGCCATTTGTGCTGTGGTTACGGCTTCTTTTACTGAATAGCAACCGGCGGTGTTGGGCAGAAGTTTGACATTCAATTCTTGTAGATGCTGCCAAAAAATATTTTTATTGGTTGCCTCCATAGCTTGTCGGCGTAGTGAGACGGTAACAATTTCAGCACCAGAGCTTTGTATTGCCTTCTGCATTACTTGCGGAGAGGGATATAACGAAGAGCCGATAATAAAGCGGCTCTGTAGTTGTGTGTCAGCAATTTTCCAGGTCATATTTAACCGCCTTGCATAGGTGATAAGACTTCAATCGTATCGCCATGATCGATTATTTTGTTGGCGTAGTTTTCTTTCGGAATAAACTGTTGATTAATGGCAATAGCAAATGACTCGTCGTTCATATTTATTTCAGACAATAAATCCGCCAGAGTCTGTGCCGAGGTTTGTGTGGCGTTGCCATTTAAATGGATATTTTTCATGTTTCGCTCACTGTTTCAGTCGAGTGTTGAGTGACACTCGCGCCGTTGTTCGTCAAAATCATATGACTGGCTTGTTGGGCAAAATAGGGTGCGGTTAAATATCCATGCCGAAATAAACCATTAATACGCATAGTTTTGTTTTCAACCTGAATTCTCGGCACGTTGTCTTTCAATGCGGGGCGACAGTTGGTTTCTGTTGTCAGTATGCGGGCTTCAGCAAACCCGGAATGCACACTGTAGGCGGCGGAGAGAAGCTCTAATGTTGAACGAAGGCTAATGGGACTATCGTCTTCAGTTTCAATCTGAGTGGCGCCGATAACAAATCGATTATTTTTTCTCGGCACAATATAAATACAGTAACGAGGATGGGTTAATCGAACTTGATGGCTTAACTGAACTTCTGGCGCGTGTACGGTAATAATTTCGCCGCGAACGCCGCGTAAGTCATGGATATCTGCTTTTGCCCCCATTCCCCGACAGTCGATTACCCAATCAAATAGTTGAGTACCGGATTTAGAGGTTACTGCGGATCGGCTTATGCCATTTTCTTCGATGGTTGAGATCGATTGCACTTCAGTTTCTGTATGCCAGGTGGTTCCCGCTTGCGTTAACCGCTTGGCGAGCGCCGCCATAAATTTTTCCGGGTCGACAAACGCTTCTTCTTTTAAAAAGAGCGCTTCTTTAAATTGCGGAACCAACTCTGGGCTATGTGCTTTTAGTTCGTCCTCGGTTAAATATGCAATTCGACCTTCAGCTTTGTCCCCCAGTTTTTTGAAAAGTTGGTGGCTGTAGCGTTGAAAATCCGGGCGGTCATTCTTATGCGCAATGACCAGCGTGCCGTATTGAGAGAAGTCCACATCTTCATTTAACGAGGCAACGAATTGCGGCCACATGTTGCGGGAACGAACACCCATCTCAAAGACTTCTGGATCACCTTTTTCCACTTCACTGTAGGGCGCGATCATGCCGGCAGCGGTGTACGCTGCTGCGCCACCTTTTTCGATTGGGTCTTTATCGAAGAGAGTGAGCGTCATCTTTTGATTGGTATTTTGTGTGTCTTGTAACAGCTGCCAGGCCAGGGTTCGCCCCATTAGGCCAGCGCCAACAATGGCAATATTCATTTAATTTTCCTCCGCCACATAGAGCTCAGAACCTAACTGTTTAAATTCGGCAGATTTTTGTTGCATGCCAGCTTCTATGCTTTGGGCGAATTCACGGGTTTCTTGAGTGATTTTCATCGAACAGAATTTCGGACCACACATGGAGCAAAAATGGGCAACTTTTGCCGAGTCCTTGGGTAGGGTTTCGTCGTGGTATTCCCGTGCGGTATCTGGGTCAAGTCCCAGATTAAACTGGTCTTCCCAGCGGAATTCAAAACGGGCTTTGGATAATGCATCATCCCTTGCCCTTGCGGCCGGGTGGCCTTTGGCAATGTCTGCAGCGTGGGCAGCAATTTTGTAAGCGATAATTCCGCTTTTTACGTCGTCTTTATTCGGCAGGCCAAGGTGTTCTTTGGGGGTGACGTAACACAGCATGGCACAACCGTACCAACCAATCATGGCAGCGCCAATGCCGCTGGTAATGTGATCGTAGCCCGGTGCAATATCTGTCGTAAGTGGCCCCAAAGTATAAAAAGGTGCTTCGTGGCAGTATTCAAGTTGCTTGTCCATGTTTTCTTTAACCATATGCATGGGCACATGGCCGGGGCCTTCAATCATGACTTGCACATCGTGCTGCCAGGCAATTTTGGTTAATTCGCCTAAGGTTTTTAATTCGGCAAATTGGGCTTGGTCGTTCGCGTCAGCAATCGAGCCAGGTCGCAATCCATCACCCAGAGAAAGGCTGATATCGTATGCCTTGGCGATTTCACAAATGTCTTCAAAATGGGTGTATAGAAAATTTTCCTGATGGTGGGAGATGCACCACTTGGCCATAATGGCGCCGCCACGGGAAACAATTCCGGTTACCCGTTCGGTGGTGAGCGGAATATGAGAAAGCAGTAACCCGGCATGAATTGTAAAATAATCGACACCTTGTTCAGCTTGTTCGATCAGTGTGGCTTTGAATACATCCCAGTTTAAATCTTCGGCAATGCCATTCACTTTTTCCAACGCTTGATAAATTGGGACGGTGCCAATAGGGACGGGGGAGTTTCGAATAATATAATCCCGTGTTTCATGAATGTATTTACCGGTGGATAAATCCATTACGGTGTCGGCACCCCAGCGTATCGCCCATACGAGTTTTTCCACTTCTTCTTCGATGGAAGAGGACAGCGCAGAGTTACCAATATTGGCATTAATTTTTACCAGAAAATTTCGGCCGATAATCATCGGTTCAACTTCTGGGTGGTTAATGTTGGCGGGAATAATTGCTCGACCTTCGGCGACTTCTTTACGTACAAATTCCGGTGTAATGAATTTTAAGTTGGCACCGAAGGGGTTTCCTTTTAATCGCTGAGCACGTTCTTGCGTATTTTGTATAAGTTCTTGTCGTTTCTGATTTTCCCGTAAGGCAATGAATTCCATTTCTTTGGTGATGATGCCGTTTCGGGCGTAATGCAGTTGAGAAACATTTTTTCCTGTTTTCGCTTTCTGCGGCGTTCGTTGTAAACCTGTGTTGTTTAGCCACTGACTTTGCTCCGGCGATATTTCAGCGACATTATGGGATGGTTTATACGTAAGTGATTGTGTTTGACAATCATTGCGTTGCTCAATCCAGTTTTTCCGTAATGGGGTTAAACCTTGGTATAGGTTTATATCGTACTGTTTATCTGTGTATGGGCCTGATGTGTCGTATAAAGTGAAATGAGAACCGTCAGTTAAGTGAATTTTTCTCATTGGCACACGAACATCCGGTGTATTTGACGATGTGACGTAAATCTTTTCGCTGCCGCTTAATGGGACGGTTGTAATGGTGCTGTTTGATGATGACTGCGGTGGTGTCTGTTTCACTGTTATTCCTACCTTATTTTTTTGCGTAGGAAAAACCTTGAACCAGAAAGGGATAAGCGAGGCTTAGGCCGGTAAGGTTTCAGCTCTTTCCTACGCCGATGCTAGTCGGATCAGGTTCTGCGGGTTTGTAAAACTACATCTCAGCCTAAAGGCACCCCGAGAGCTGGAGCGGATACTACTGGATTTCTTTTGGAGGGGGAAGAGGTATTTTAGCGTGATGGTTATATTTATCTGTTGTCATGCCAATCCATTTACTCGGTTTTTGGCTGGTATGTGTGCGAATACATTGTTTTTTTTACGGAATTTGTCGGTGTGTGAGTTATTTATACGTTGATAGATGTGCGGTTTTTTTGTGTGTCAAAAATTGGGAACTTACTGACAGAATATTTTTAAATATTAAACTGGTTTCGTTTTTACTATCAGCTTTCAGGCGACGATAACCTATCGGGCTTTTACAGAAATTGTTACAATTTTCCGACAAAGCAAGGCCAGGAGTCGTTTTCTATTTGGTTGCTGGCATGTGAACTTGTTATAACAATAATGCAACTGATTACAATAAGATTAAACATCTATTTTTGCTAATATATAAGGCAAACATAATTGGGGTTGATATGGTTGTATTCATGTTTCAAATCGTCGTTTTTTGATTCTCTTTGTTCACAGTTGTCGTGCTTTAGTCAAGTACTAACGGTTACTTGATCGATATAATTTAATAATATTTTCTTTCCGTTAAATATGTGGGTGGATGGCGCGTTAGTATTTACGCTGCTTTCACTGACTCGGCAATAAAATAGCACTTTCTCTATTCCATATTGGTCGCTGAAGTTGCTTGCTTCGGGGACTTTTTTTTTGAGGTCTTAAAGGATGTTACGTTTTTCCGATCGACTGACTATCAAGATATGTATTCTTTTCTTGCCATTTATTTTGTCGTCATGTGGTCCCAAAGAAGAATCCAATACTCAGGCTCAAGCTGCACCGGCAGTTGAAGTTTCCGTTGTCACTATACAAGCGAAACCTCAAATGCTGACGACGGAGTTACCTGGGCGCGCAGTTGCATATCGCAAGGCTGAGTTACGCCCTCAGGTTGGTGGGATTATTAAAAAGCGTTTATTTACCGAAGGTGCCCGAGTTAAACAAGGGCAGGAACTTTATCAAATTGACGATTCCCGCTACGAAGCAAATTTACGTAATGCGAAAGCTCAGTTTGCGAAAGCCAATGCCAACCTGGAATTGGCGGTGTCGAAAGAAGCACGCTTTAAAGGGTTGCTTAAGCGCAAAGCGGTGAGCCAGCAGGATTATGATGATGCCAATACTTCCATGCAGTTATCGAAAGCGGAAGTGGCTGTGGCAAAGGCCGCTGTGAACACGGCGGAAATCAATCTGCGCTATACACGTCTGCATGCGCCTATCGATGGTCAAATTGGTAAGTCTGATTTCACTGAGGGTGCACTGGTTTCTGCTGAACAGGCTGCGCCATTGGCGACTATTCATCAACTTGACCCTATCTTTGTGGACGTTGCCCAGTCAGCAAAAAATGTTTTAGGCCTGAGAAAGAAATTGCTTAACGGCACACTTGCGGCGCAGGAAAGTGCCAAAGTGAATTTGATACTGGAAGACGGCAGTGTCTATGAACATCAGGGAACACTGCAGTTTTCCGATATGAGCGTGAGCGAGTCGACTGGCACTGTGGTGTTACGGGCGCTGTTCCCCAACCCCGATTACCTATTACTTCCCGGTACTTTCGTTCGGGCAGAAGTCGAAGAGGGTATGCTGGACAATGCTGTATTGGTGCCACAAAGAGCTGTTACACGGGATAAATCCGGTAAGGCTTCCGTATTGGTGGTTGATTCAGAAAGCAAAGCTCAGATTCGTTCAATCACCGTGTCCCGTACTATTGGGCAGGACTGGTTAGTTGAACAAGGTTTATCCAGTGGTGACACGGTTGTGGTGGCTGGTCTGCAAAAAGTGTCTCCCGGGGCGCTGGTGAAGGCGGTTGAGCAAACTCAAGCGCAGATTGCTAATAAGGAATAATTCATCATGGCCGGTTTTTTTATTAATCGCCCGGTTTTCGCCTGGGTTATTTCAATCATTATTATGATGGCCGGGGTGTTGGCAATTAGGCAGTTGCCTGTAGCCCAATATCCAGAGGTTGCTCCACCATCGGTAACGATTTTCGCTTCCTATCCTGGCGCTTCAGCCAAAACCATTGAAGAGTCTGTGGTTCAGGTTATCGAGCAGAGCCTAACGGGCATCGATAATGTGATGTACATGGGGTCCAACAGTTATTCCAGTGATGGCGGTAGTGTTACCTTGACCTTCACTGCGGGTACAGACCCGGATATTGCTCAGGTACAGGTACAAAACAAACTCCAGTCTGCTATGCCACTACTGCCACAAGAAGTGCAACAGCGCGGTGTGACGGTGAACAAATCTTCCGCTGGCTTCTTAATGGTGCTGGGGTTTGTATCTGGCGATGGCAGTATGGATAAGTTTGACCTTGCAGACTTTATTGCGTCCAATGTTCGGGAACCACTTAGCCGTGTTAACGGTGTTGGGCAGATTACCTTATTTGGTTCGCAATATGCGATGCGTGTTTGGTTAGATGCCGACAAGTTGGCGAATTATTCCCTGACAACCAATGATGTTGTTTATGCGATTCGTGCGCAAAACTCGCAGATTGCTGCGGGGGAAATTGGTGGCACACCGGTTCTGCCGGGGCAAGACATAAACGCCAGTATTGTTGTTCAAACCCGCCTGGAAACACCTGAAGAGTTCCAGAATATTTTACTTCGGGTAGACCCTGATGGGGCTCAGGTACGCCTGGGCGATGTTGCCCGTGTCGAAATCGGTGGGGAAAGCTATCAATTTGAAACTGAGTTCAATCAGCAACCTGCAACAGGGTTGGGAATTACTCTGGCTGCTGGTGCAAATGCAATGAATACTGCCCAGGCTATCCGGGACCGTATTGAGGATTTACGTCCTTTCTTTCCGGAAGGTTTGGAGGTTGTTTACCCTTATGACACCACACCGTTTATTAAGCTTTCTATTGAGGGTGTAGTACAGACGCTGGTAGAAGCAGTGATCCTGGTATTTTTGGTGATGTACCTGTTTTTGCAGAATTTCCGGGCCACACTGATTCCCACCATTGCCGTTCCGATTGTGTTATTAGGTACATTCGCCATTTTATATGCCTTTGGTTTCTCGATTAACACACTCACCATGTTTGGTATGGTGCTCGCCATTGGCTTGCTGGTGGATGATGCCATTGTGGTAGTGGAAAACGTCGAGCGGATTATGCACGACG
Source organism: Teredinibacter sp. KSP-S5-2 (assembly GCF_032773895.1). Taxonomy (NCBI): domain Bacteria; kingdom Pseudomonadati; phylum Pseudomonadota; class Gammaproteobacteria; order Cellvibrionales; family Cellvibrionaceae; genus Teredinibacter; species Teredinibacter sp. KSP-S5-2. The sequence continues at coordinate 1,653,619 of NZ_CP120416.1, forward strand.
AAGGTTTATCGCCACGGGAAGCAACCAAAAAATCCATGAAGCAGATTACAGGAGCTCTGGTGGGGATTGCTCTGGTGTTATCCGCAGTATTTGTTCCTATGGCTTTCTTTGGTGGTTCTACCGGGATTATTTATAAGCAGTTCTCGATTACGGTTGTATCGGCAATGGCCTTGTCCGTATTGGTGGCACTGACTTTGAGTCCGGCACTTTGTGCAACGCTACTGAAAAAGCCGGATCAGGATCATTCCGAAAAGACGGGTTTCTTTGGTTGGTTTAACCGTAACTTTGACCGTGCAGTAAATAAATATCAGTTCAGTGTCGAGAAAATGATTGGTAAAACCGGTCGTTATATGCTGATTTACGGGCTTATCGTTGTATTGCTCGGTGTTCTATTTAATCGTCTTCCTGGTTCTTTTTTACCGGAAGAAGACCAGGGTATTATTTTTACGCAAATGACTTTGCCTGTGGGTGCAACCCAGCACCGTTCGGTTGAAGTGATGAATCAAATCGAGGACTACTACCTCAAGCAGGAAAAAGAGAATGTTAAGTCTGTTTTCTCGGTAATAGGCTGGAGCTTTAGTGGTGTAGCGCAAAATAATGGTCTTATCTTTATTAACCTGAAACATTGGGATGAGCGTAAGCGTGAAGATCAACGCTCTCAGGTCATTGCTGGCCGTTCAATGGGCTACTTCTCGCAAATAAAAGAAGCGTTAGTGTTTGCCTTTACGCCGCCATCTATTCCTTCTTTGGGTACCGCTTCAGGTTTTGATATGCAATTGAAAGACTTGGGGGGAATGGGGCACGATGCGTTAATCGACGCGCGTAACCAGCTTCTTGGTATGGCGGCAAGTGATCCCCGTCTGGTAGGCGTGAGACCTAATGGTTTGGAGGATAGCCCGCAATTTAAGCTGGATGTGGATAAGGAAAAAGCGGCGGCACTTGGCGTCAGTCTGCAGGACCTAAACGATGTGTTTTCTACAGCATGGGCCGGAACCTATGTGAACGATTTTACTGATCGTGGACGTATCAAGCGTGTTTATGTCCAGGGTGATGCGCAATTCAGGATGATGCCGGAAGACGTTGGTGACTGGTACGTGCGTAACAATAAAGGTGAGATGGTGCCTTTCTCCGCCTTTACGGATGGTCGTTGGGTGTATGGTTCTCCAAGATTGGATCGCTATAACGGTACGCCTTCCGTAAGTATTCAAGGGCAGGGTGCTCCGGGTGTAAGCTCGGGGGAGTCTATGCAAATAATGGAGGAGCTCGTTGCCAAATTACCGCCGGGGATCGGGTTGGAATGGACTGGAATGTCATTACAGGAAAAAGCCTCCGGCGATCAGGCACCGATGTTGTATGCGCTCTCGATTATTGTCGTGTTCCTGTGTTTGGCTGCGCTGTATGAAAGCTGGTCTGTACCTTTTGCCGTTATTTTGGTTGTTCCCCTCGGTATTATTGGCGCTGTGCTTTTTGCCATGTTCAGAGAGCTTTCCAACGATGTCTATTTCCAGGTTGGCCTGTTAACCACTATTGGTTTGTCCTCGAAAAATGCGATTTTGATCGTTGAGTTCGCCAAAACATTGCACGAGCAGGGTAAGGATTTAATCAGCGCGACTATGGAATCGGTGCGTATGCGGTTGCGTCCCATCATTATGACATCCATGGCATTTATGCTTGGTGTAACGCCGCTGGTGATAAGTACTGGAGCGGGTTCGGGTAGTCAAAATGCCATTGGTACCGGCGTGTTTGGTGGTATTTTTTCTGCAACGGTACTGGCGATCTTCTTTGTCCCAGTGTTCTTTGTGGTCGTGTTCAGGCTGGCTGATAAATTTGCTTCTAATAGTAAAGAAGAGGAAAGTAAAAATACGACAGAGCTTGAACAACTGAAAGACTAGTAAGTCGCAACGCTTTGTATAAATAAAAAACCGCCATAAAGGCGGTTTTTTATTGGGGGATACCTAAAAATAGTGTTGATGTAGGAAAACATTGCTTTCTATACACTTCGTACACATTTGTTGAAATCGTATTTATGTATGAAGAAAACGAAAATAAAAAAAACGCCACCGAAGTGGCGAAAGGCACAACTAGAACTCGTTATTTTTGTAATTCGAAACGTATTCGCTGGGTAAGACCATTAAAACGAGTGGCCTTGCCATTGCTGGTTGTGGGCTGATATTTCCAGCGTTTTACAGCGTTAATCGCGGCGTTTTCGAATATTCCTTCAGGTTCGGCGTAGAGCACTTCAATGTTTTCCGTTGAACCTATTGATGTAATATCAAATTTCACATCGACAAATCCTTCAATTCCTCTATTTAACGCTGTTATCGGATATCTTGCTGCCACTCGAACTTGGGGAACAGGTAGGAAGGCGTCACCGAAAATACTTGGGTCTGTGTTTTTGGGTGGCACATACTTTTTAAACGTAATTCCTGGGCCTGTATATTTATTGTCAACCTGTGCTTGTGGTGGCACTTCAGGTGGTGGTTCAATGTCTGTTGGTTTTTCAATCGGTTTTGGTCGAAGTGGTGTTAACGGTTTGTTTTCAAAAATAATTGATGGAAACTTTGGTGGTACAACATCCACGGGTTCAATAAAGGAGTAGGCAATGAGTTTTGTCATAAAGACAAACATTAGTAGTGTAACCAAAGCACCAATAGGCGCTAGCGCTAGCCATTTTGGAATGGGGTTTTGATGATGTGACAATGAATAATGCATAACAGCCTCCTGAGACAATCTCACGTTAATGAGTTTGCTTTAATGCGAGTTTGGTCGCTTTTGGTTTTGTCGTTGTTTTTTTAGGTTCCGTTGTGCCTGATAGTGTGAAAACAAACGTTTCCGTCACATTCTTCGTTATTATTGGTGTATCGTTTATGGTTAAGGGCGAGAAGCGAAAACGCTTGATTGCACTTAACACTGCTTTATCAAAATGCTCCTTTGGTTCTGCACTGACTATGCGTGGGTTAATAACCTTTCCTGTACTTGAAACATCAAACTGGACGATAACCCGGCCTTCAATATTTTCTTTTAACGCTTTCGATGGGTATTTCGGCGTTACGATCGAGCGGGGTAAATACCCTCGGATATAAACAGAGGGAGATTCTATAAAGTCTTCTGCTAGCGGAAGCTCCTTAGGGGCGAGCCCTACGCTGTATTGTGGTACTTCTGGAATTTCATACAGGCTAATTAAATGCTCTTCCGAAGGCAGAGGGCTGTCTTTTTGTAGTTCTATCGCTTTTCTCAGTTCATGGATATTTTTGAACGTGGGCGCAGATCTCTTATCTTCCGGGTTTCCTTGATCTTCAATTTCATAAACGATGAGATCATGTTGTTTGGCATCCATTTCGGAGTATGTTGGTATCGCTGTGGCATGGATTTTTGAGACAAAAAACGCAATAACAATAAAACCCAGCAGCGCATTAATTTTTCGTGTTTGGGAAATATCTTTCCGGTTCTTATCAATGTCCAGTACAAATAGAATTCTTTCGTATAATTCGGAGTTTCGAATAAATCCCAGAGCGTAATCGCCGTGTGAGTGGTCGGCAGAGAGTTCGAGCAGGTCTTCTGCATACTCGGCATTGCAGTTGTGAGTTTTGATGACTAAATCATCTGATGCAATTTCAGCATACCAGTTTAGCTTTGCTGCCACTGTCCAGATCGGGCGTACAAACCAGAGTAAGGCGCAGGCTATTTTGACGAGTATTTTATGCGCCCAGTCATGTCTTTTAATATGGGCAAGTTCGTGGGTTAGTACTCGGGTTAATCTTTCTGAATTCCAGGTAATGTATTGGTATGGAAGCAGAATTTTGGGTGTAAAAAAACCACAGGTCAGAGGTGAGGCCACGTCGTGGCTAACCCAGATCACGACCTTGCGTTTAATGCCCAGTTTTTCCTTCAGCTCGTCGAGTATTGGAAATACGTGATTGTTAATTGGTGCATCACTTTGTGAAATAAGTCGCTCGATAACACGCCAGTCGTGCCAGATGTTAAACAAGTGAGCCAGGCAAACAAAAATATACACCGCTAATATCGTGTATGTCACAATATTCGGACCGCTAAAAAAACTTAATGTTGCGTCAAAAATAGTCGAATTTAAACCGGGAATCAGAAATTGAGGCAAAAAGTTAAAATAAATAGGTTGTAATGTTTGGCCAAATAACAAAACGATCAGGCAGGTAATTATTCCCAAAAGCAAAAATGAATAGCTGGAACTAGCAGATTTGCGAAACGAGTTCTTAACAAACCAATAAAAAACGGATAGCACAATAAAAGGTTTTACCCATAGTGCCAAGAACGTGTTTATTAGGTCAATCGTTACCACAATTACTTACCTTTGTTGTTTTGCTTTTCTTTTACTTTGGCGATGGTTCTTTCCAGCTCTTCGATTTCTCGCCAAGTAAGTTCGCTGCCTTTTGAGTTCAGTAGGGCATTGACGGCATTAATTTTTGAGCCTTTGAAAAAAGTTTTAATTAGACGGTCAATGGCGGTATTGGATGCATTGGTCTTTTTCTGTATAGGAAAATAAATATGCTTATTTCCATCACGCTTGAAAGCAACAACCTGTTTGTCCACCAGTCGGGCAATTAATGCTCGTACTGCGGAATAGCTCGGAGGCTCTGGCATATTCTCCAACACTTGTTGCGCTGATGCTTCGCCCATTTCATATAGGGCGTCCATTATCTGGCGTTCCCTGCGGCTTAATTGAGCGTATTCTTCTGGTGGCATTATTTCTTCTCTAAAGTTCGACGTGATACGTCGTTTTTGTTGTGATGCTAAATATGTAGCACATGCTAAAAAATTAGCAGATGAAAAACGATAAAGCAACCCTTAATTGCTACAAATTTAGCAATTTGTGGTTTTGGTTATCTAAGTACTTGATTTCCCAGGGGTTATAGCGGGTAAGTTAACAGGCTGAAATGGAAAGCATTGACCAGAAAATGCATGGCAATGCTTAAATGTAGGCGTCGAGAGAATGTGAATACCAAGCCGTAACACAGGCTAGCAAGCGCATAAACCACAATAAGCTTCAGCGAGTTCAGTTGATGCACAAGAACAAAAAGCAGAGTGGTTAAGGAGAGTGCAAGTAGTTTGGCAATGGTAATTTGCATTTTAAATTGTTTGTTGGCGATAGTTTCCAGCTTTTGCTGTATGACTAAACGGAAAAATACTTCTTCAACCACGCAGGTAATAAAAAAGTTGTGTAATAAAAAATACCAGATGTATTGCGGCTGTTTGATTTGATATTCCAGATTAAGAAGGTAAATAGCTGCAATAAGCGTGACTGTTACACCGAGGATAACCATGCCTGTACTATGTATGGGGTTTATCTTCGGTAAGGAAAGACTTTTTTGTCTGGTATAAAACCATATCAATAATCCGTAGCCAGCAACGGCCTTCGCCCAGTTAAGATCAAGCGAGAAAGGCTTGCCATTATGATGTAAGGAATCGACTGAAAATAGCAGAGGGTATTGAAAGCTTTCTGGCCGGTATAAACCAATACCAACACTTAGGATAATAACGCTACCCCATAATAAATAATGTAATCCGCCTTTTGTTATGGTGTAGAAATAGCAGCAGATAAATAACAAGCCGGATGCGATTAATACTGCATAGGGTAGCTGCCCCAAAAAACACAATATGCTTCCCAGCGTGATTAGAGTCAGACTTAGAAATAGGGTTGTGCGTTGGATAACGGTGTGTTCTGTTGAAATGGAAAGCATGATTATTTTTCGCTGCTATTTTATCGAACCCTTTGGGTACGCTTAATTTGTGTGCAAGCTTAACATCATAGTGATGCGTTTTTTACTTTGTTTTTATCTGGCTATATTGCTTTTGGATGTTTTTTACTCGCTCCGGCGTTGTATACATCATTCGCAAAAAGAGTGTGCGATGTTGGACAGAAACGGGGCTTTGCTCTTTAATAGCTGGATCAGTGAAAAAAATGTTCCAAGGAAGCGCTTATGTTGAGCCACATTGCCAAATTTCCCATTGTTATTTACTTCGTGGGAGTGATGTTGTTTTCCCCTGCGGCTTTTTCTAAAGAGGTGTATATCCCGCCAGAGCTGCAGCCTTGGAAAGAGTGGGTGTTGCAAGACCACGGGCAAATACGTTGTCCGTTTCTCTATAACGAAGCGAATTACTCTTGTGTATGGCCATCCAGTTTGGCTTTCGATGTAAAAGCCCATTCTGCACGGTTTGAACTTGAGGTTAGTGCTTTTCAGGAAGGCTGGATTAACTTGCCTGGCAGTAACCGGTATTGGCCTCAAAAGGTGATGCTGAATGACAAGCCGGTTAATGTTCGTGAAGTAAATGAGAAACCACAAATATATGTGTCTGCTGGCACTTACCATGTGCGAGGCGAGATTGAATGGCAGAGTATGCCGCGTAAATTACCATTGCCCGCAGCAACGGGGTTACTCAGTGTAAGAGTCAATGGTGAAAGCATTCATGCGCCGATTGTCGATGAACAACATCAACTGTGGTTGGGGCGAGAACAGAAAACGCAAAAAGTTCAGGAGCAGGATGCGTTGGATATACAGGTGTACCGTCATTTAAAAGATGACGTTCCCTTGATGCAGACAACCCGCATTCATCTCAATGTCAGTGGTGGTGAGCGCGAAATTATATTGGGACGGGCTTTGCTGGATGGGTTCAAGCCCATGGAGTTGAGTAGCCCTCTGCCGGCGCGTATCGAAAAAGACGGCAGTATGCGTATTCAAGTTAAGCCTGGGTTCTGGGAAGTGACCTTGAGTGCACGAGCGCAGAAAAAAATGGAGACCTTTTCTATTGAGGCTATGACGGATAATTGGCCCGAGCAGGAATTATGGGTTTTCCAGGCCAATCCTCAATTGCATATGGTGCGTATTTCCGGTGCGGATACTGTCGATCCACAGCGAACTCAATTACCGGAGCAGTGGAAAAATTTGCCCGCATACATTCTGGATAAAGAAACCGTATTACAGGTTGAAGAGCAGTATCGAGGCAATACATCACCATCTGCAAATAAACTTTCGTTAACCAAAGATATGTGGTTAGGTTTTGATGGCAAGCAGTTTACGGTAAAAGATGAAATTGCCGGCGAGGTTCACCGGCATTGGCGTATTAATGCAGAACCTGAATATGAGCTGGGTAGAGTAACCTTAAATGGTGAGCCACAGATGATTTCTCGCATAGCGGAAGGGGGGTTACAAGGGTTTGAAATACGAAGGACCGATATTCAGGCTGATGTAATTAGTAATCTGAAGCGTACATCGGTGATGCCATCAACCGGTTGGCAGGAAGATTTTGACAGGGTGCGAACCGTTTTACATTTACCACCCGGTTGGTCGCTGTTCCATGTTTCCGGAGCCGATTCCGTCAGTGACTCCTGGATTTCCAAATGGTCCTTATGGGATATTTTTCTACTGTTGATTATTACTGTTTCGGCCAGCCGAGTCGGCAGTAAGTTACTTGGTGCAGTGGCGTTAGTGACGCTTTTATTTACCTACCACCGTTATGGTGCGCCGTTATTTATCTGGCTGAATATTATTGCTGTAATGGCGTTATTGCCTGTTGTTTCCGGCAAATTTAAAACCTGGTTAGAGCGGTATCAAATGGTCAGCTTTGTTATTTTGGCCATTATGCTGGTGCCGTTTTCCGTGGATTATTTGCGTCAGGCTGTTTACGTTCAGCTGGAGCAGCCGAATCAGAGTATGTGGTCATATGGTCATTCGTCGAATACTCTAGTTGAGGAATATGCGTTAAATCAAGCCGTTGAAGCCGATATGCTGGCGGAGGAAGAAGTGCTGGTGTCCTCTCGAATGCCTGTGTCCAAAATGAAATCCTGGGCACCCAGTGCGCCGATTGAGAAAAAACGTTACGACTCTAATCAGATCATTCAGACTGGCCCCGGCGTACCCAAATGGCGTTGGCGAGAGGCATACTTGAATTGGAGTGGCCCGGTGAAGCCGGGTGAAACAGTTGGGCTCACATTGGTGCCGCCGGTTCTGAATCGGTTAGGGCACGTGATCTCTGTGTTGTTTTGTATGGGGTTTGCGGTATTACTGTTTGCCCGTAGCTTTCCCGGTATTGCTTTACCGAAGTGGTTATTGCTGTCGCGGGCCAATGCACTTCCAATGGCTTTGCTGATGATACCTGCGATGTTTACACCGCAACCCGCAGATGCGGAAGTGGCCATTGACTCAGAAATTCTGAGCGCACTTGAACAGCGCCTAACCCGCTCGGCAGAGTGTTTGCCGCAATGCGCGAGTATAGAAAAAGCGAAAGTTGAAGCTGACAACGATCAGTTAGCTATCCGTGTACATTATCACGCGTTGGCCGATATCGCTGTGCCACTGCCCTTGCAGGGCCGCAGTTGGTCGCCGAAAAATATTACCGATAATGGTAAACCTGCCAAGTTGCAGCAGAATGAACAGGGTATCTGGTTAATTCAATTGGACAAGGGGAGACATCTTGTCGATGTTGTTGGGGATGTCCGTCATCTTGACTCACTAAATCTACGTTTCCATTTGAATGTTCACAACCTGGCCACCGAAATTGCGCATTGGCAGGTAACCGGTTTTGAACAGGGCGTACTAAAAGGCAACACGTTATTAATGCAACGGGTTAACCCCAGTGTGGAACAAGCGCGGGAAAAAATGTTGCCTGACCCTATGCCTGTTTTTGTGATGATCGAGCGAGAGTTGCAGTTGGATATGGACTGGCATGTGGTGACTCGTGTACGCCGTGTAACTCCGGTGAATGGAGCGATCAACCTCCGTGTACCCATGATGGCCGGCGAATCGCCAATCAATGAATTGGCGGTGCGGGAGAATCAGGTGGAAGTGAATTTTTCACCGAACCAGCAGGTGGTGCAATGGCGTTCGTTGCTGAGTAAAACGGACACACTTCAGTTAACCGCCGCAGAGGGAGACAGTTGGGTTGAGGTTTGGCGGCTGTCCAGTTCCAGTCAATGGCATACGGAGTTTTCCGGTATTCCCGTATTAACGCAAGAACAGGGTGCGCGCCCCGTTTGGCGTCCCTGGCCTGGGGAGCAACTTACCATTCATGTCAGCCAGCCTAAAGCGGTGGAAGGCAAGCAGCTGACTATCGAAAGTATGGAAGCGCAATACAACCTTGGGCGACGGTCAAATACGGCGGATGTGTCATTGTCAGTGAGATCCAGTAAAGGTGGAGAGCTGCCTTTTGCTTTGCCGGAAGGGGCAACGTTGCAGTCGCTGACAGTGAATGGTCGTGTACAACCTTTACCGAAGCAGGAGACCGAGATAAAGATCCCGATACAACCTGGTCAGCAAAATGTGCAGTTGCGTTGGCAGGCGAGTGAGGGGATATCCACATTGGTGACTACGCCGTTGTTGCACTTGGAGCAGCATATTCATAACGCAACCTTGAAAATCCAATTGCCTCGCGATCGCTGGCCGCTGCTTGTGGGTGGCCCGGCTATGGGGCCAGCTGTATTGCTTTGGGGGGTGCTGTTTGTGGTTATTGCTGTGGCCGTGGGACTGGGGCGTGTTCAGGGAATGCCGTTAAAAACCTATGAATGGGTATTACTTGGTATTGGTATGGGCACAGCCAATGTTTATGCGCCGTTAATTGTGGTCGTGTGGCTTTTATTGTTGACCAAGAGAGGGGGCATAACCCATCTGCCGGAGGCGGGGTACTACAAGCTTATGCAGATCGGCTTGTTTGGTTTGTCTGCTTTAGCTTTGATTGCATTACTGGGGACGGTTCCTCATGGGCTCTTGTCCAGCCCGAATATGCATATCGTTGGCAATGACTCCACGGCTTATGCGTTGCAGTGGTATCAAGATGTCGCACTGGACCAGTTGCCAACCGCCTGGGTGTTTTCCTTACCTATGTGGGCATATCGTCTGGCGATGTTGTTGTGGTCTTTGTGGCTGGCTTTTGCCTTAATGAAATGGATAAAGTGGGCCTGGACGCAATTGAGCTATCAGGGAATATGGCCGACAACGGAAAAAAAGCAAAAGCCGGAAGGTGAGAATACAAGTAAAGATGAGGTGAAAGAGTCTTAATCTATTTTGACCGCACAGGAGCTGGCCTGTGCGGTCAATGATTATGCGTCGATTGCCAGATTATTTATCCATTTCTTTTTCTTAATGCGTACAAGTGAGCTTAGCGCCTTAACCACCTCTTCACTTAATATCAAAAGCATTACCCAGTGTAATGGGAGCTTGAAGTAGAGCGCCCCCATTAGTGCACTTGGAATGCCTACCAGCCACAAGGCAATCAAACTGGCATTCATGGAAAAACGAACGTCTCCGCCGCTTTTTAATACGCCTTCCATGGCCATTAAGTTATATGCTTTTAGGATTAAACCAAGTGCCATAACCAAAGTGGCTTTTTTGGCGGATTCCGTGTCCGATAGATTTAACAGAGAATAAAACTGATTTAAATCGAATATATTTGACCAGAGTAACAGGCAAATAAGAAAGCCGCATGCGCTACTGAAGGATAATAAAACCTGAGAGTGCAACCACGCGAGCTTAAGCTTATTCGCCCCTAGCAACTGACCAAGCATGGTCACGCTGGAGGTGTGCAAACCAATAAAAAGAGAAAGCAATACGACTTCCAGTGGAAAGACGATAGAGACAATCGCCAGAACATCCACGCCCATGCGGGCAATAATAAAACCGTAGGTTAATGCGCCCCCAGCCCAGGCACACTGTTGAATAGATTGTGGTATTGCAATATTGAGGAAAATTCGCCAGCGAGTTCGGTTGAATAGCGATGACAGTTGTTGTCTTTTGGGCAGCAGGTACTTATCAAAGATAACAACATGTATAACCAGCCATAGAGTTTGCGTCATTCTGGAAATAGCGGTGGCCCAGGCGGCACCTTCTAATCCCATAGCCGGGGCACCCCAGTGACCAAAAATCAGAACGTAGTTCAATATTAAATTGACGAAAACGGAAGCCGCACTGATGAGTAAAATAATTTTGGTTTTTTCCAGGGAGCGCAGAACAGATTCAATTGGCACCACGAAAACAGTTCCAATTAATGTCCACCCTGTAATTTGAATATACAGCGATGCGTCAGCAACAAAACGACCGTCATCTGACGCCAGGCGAACAATCTGTTCCGGGTAGAAACTATAAATAAGAATAAATGGTGTGGTGAGTACCAACGAAAATAAAATGGCCTGAGTCAGGGGAAACCACACTTGATCTTTTTTGCCTGCCCCAAACAATTGTGCGGCAAAAATTGCAGCGCCAGCAGCACCGCCAAACACCAGCATAATATTGAATAGCATCATTCGGCCTGCGAGCCCCGTAGCGGCGACGGCGGTCTCGTGAACTTGGGCAACCATAAATGCGTCGGCCAGGCCAAAGCAGGCAAAGGTGAGTGAATGAGCCATGATGGGAGTGGAGAGGCTTAACAGCTTGCGCCAAAAGTCTCCTCCAACCCATAACCATAAACGAAATACAGATGCCATATTACCTCCGATAGCCTTTGAATTATTATCTGGTTAAACCGGAGTGATGTCTTATGCTAGTATCTCTAAAACTTGTGTGAATCGCTCATTCTTCCCGGAGGAGAGATGGAATACGAAGAGATAGAAATTTCCTCGCCGTGCATTCAACGTATCGTTAATCGCAGTGATGTCAGTGGTATGGAGGAAATGGGCTTTATGCAGCTTGGGGTGTGCAATGCGATTGATATTTTCACTGTGTCCCGACGTTCATCGGAAAACCATATGGCGATTTATACCTTTGGTGGCCTTGGTACCTTAACTCTGGATAACTGCACACACAGCCTGGTGCCAGGTAGTTTAGTCTGTGTTCCCAGTGGCACAACCAATAAAATTCAGGTCGCTGAAAAGGAATGGCATTTGGTGTGGGCCATGCTCAAGCCGGGGGATACCTGGAATAGTTTATTTGACGTTTTTAACATGCTGGACTTCCCCAAGGGCGAGGTATTTAAAACTTCGGTAGAAAATATTTACTCTGCAACAGAATTCACAGACACGGTTATGCAGCAGTTGCTTGCTTCACAACTTGATGTGTGCAGACATATATTGACCACGTCATTAACGAAAGAAGATGGAGTAAAAAATAGTACTAAATCTAATAATTTACGACGTTTGAACAGGCTCTTTGATGAAGTGTGCCTGCAGCTGCAGTGTCAATGGTCTATTGAAGATCTCACTGACCGGGTGCATTGGTCCAAAGCCCATTTACACCGTTTGTGTATGCAGTTTTACGGTATGGGCCCACAGCAAAAGATTATCCAAATGCGAATGAATATGGCCAGTAAGTTACTGGCCGATACGGATATGCCAGTTCAACATGTGGCCGAATTAGTGGGGTATCAGGACTTGGCCGGTTTTTCCGCTCGATTTAAGAAATATTGGAAAGTCAGCCCGAGGCAGTACCGCGGTCAAAACGGATGAATGGATTTTTTGTAGGGTATTCGTTGGTTTTTATCTCCAGGAACCGAAAACGTTTTAGAAAGGATTAGGGAATGAAAATACGAGAAGCTGAAGTGAATGATGCCGCGGCAATGCTTGAACTGTTTAAAAAGCTGGATTCAGAAACATCGTTCATGCTAATGGAACCAGGGGAAAGAAAGACCAGTTTGGAAGAGCAGCAGAAACAGATAGAGAGCTTTGCCAATACCGCATCCAAACTGATGGCTGTGGCTGAAATTCAAGGGCATGTCGCCGGTTTTATTGTTGCTGTTGGCGGTTTTGCCCAGCGAAACCAGCATTCTGCTTATATGGTTATTGGTGTTGAGAAACGTTATTGGCGACAGGGAATTGCCGGAGCAATGATAGGTTTTATGGAAGATTGGGCAAAGAATCATGGCATACATCGAATTGAACTCACCGTGGTAGAAGAGAATCTTGCTGCCCGTGCTTTGTATCGTCGGTGTCAGTATGTTGAAGAAGGCTTAAAGCGGGATGCACTCAAAATCGGTGGCCGCTTCTTTAATGAAATCTATATGGCCAAGTTGATTTAATGATTTATTTTATGTTCTCACCTGTGCCCTCTTAACTACCTGCATATGAAATATTTCTCATGTCTTTTTACGTTTATTGTGAACTGGGTTTATGTGCTACATGTGATAAAGCCCTTCTCTTTATAAGCTATTTATGAATATGTCAGGAGTAAACGGAATAGGTGGTTCGGATGTGTTTGTGTTTTGGTTATTAAGATGATTATTCGGTTATAAAAATCTCGATTTTTGTTCATTGTCTATTAATTCCTGTTTGTTTTTAAAGGAAGTTATTTGTGCCACTTCATCTATACTCAAAGCGAGTTTGCTTGCATTTCGTTTGCCTGAAGCTCGGGAGTAGATCGTTCGTATTGCACGAGTGATGTATCAGGATTACATACTGTTATGTTCTTTTCGAAGTATTCATTTTAACGCTGAGCCCTATTAGGGCTGGTAATAATTCTACTTGAGCGAGATAGTGCTGTGTTTTCTAAAATGAAGTTGATTCAACAGTTGAATGTTGGTTTTGGCCTGATATTGGCGTTGTTAATTATCGTTGCATTGATCGCTTACAATGGTTTTTCTAATGGATATAGCAATTTCGTAGAGTACCGATCCTTGGCTACGGATACCAATCTGGCTGGTCGGGTTCAGGCGAATATGCTGATGATGCGACTGTCAGTACTGGGTTTTATCAATACAGGTTCAGAGGAATCCGTAGCTCAATACCACTCGCGTAAAGATAAAATGAAGCAGTTTTTGTCTGAAGCGAAAAGTGAAATTGTTGACCCTAAGCGTGCAGGGCTTATTAGTGATGTTGCCACAGGTGTTGATGAATATGAGAATTCGTTTGAGCAGGTTGTGAGCCTATTTCAGCAGCGAAATGATTTGGTGTTTAAACAGCTGGATCCAGCTGGCCTGGCAATGAGGAAAACCGTTACCAAGATAAGGGAGTCCACTTTTTCGGAAAATAACGTCCAGGCAATGAATTATTCTGGAGAGTTACAGGAGCATCTGCTATTAGGAAGGCTTTATGTCACTAAATATCTGGTGAGCAATAAGGATGAAGATGCAACGCGAGCGAATGAAGAACTAAGTAAAAATATGCCTAAGTATATTGCTTTGCTTGATAAGGAGCTGATAAGTCGGGAGCAAAGGGAGTTGTTAAGCTCATTAGACAAGTATCATCAGTCCTATCAACAGACCTTTGATCAAATTAAAGGAATTATTCAAAAGCGAAATGGTTTGATCGAAAATTCTCTTAGTCGGATTGGCCCCGAGGTGGCGGATAAAATTGAAGAAGTTAAGTTATCGATAAAAGAAGAACAGGACAGACTTGGTCCTATTGTGCAGGAAGAATCGAGAATGGCTGTGACTATGGTAATTTTTGTTTCTATTGTTGCCATTATCTCGGGGATTCTTGTTTCCGGTATTATGGCACGTATTATCCGTCGCCCAATAGGTGGAGAACCAGCGGAAATCGCCAGCATTGTCCATAAAATTTCTGACGGTGATTTGAGTCAGAACCTCGAATGCTCCAATCAGGATAGCGGTATTTACCTATCTGTATGTGAAATGTCAGAGAAGCTAAAAAGCTTGATCAGTTCGATGGTTTCCATGAGCAGGCAGCTCTCTGAGTCAGCGGAAGTGAGTTCAAGTTTGGCCGAACAAAATGTGAAAACGGTTAATCAACAAAAATTGATGACGGACCAAGTTGTTGTTGCAATCGAAGAAATGTCACAAAGCTTTAATGAGGTTGTAAAGCATGCGTCCGATTCTGCTGCTAAATCCGATGCGGGTATGGAGGAAGTGGAAAAGGGACGTAGTTCAGTCAAGCATACTGTCACTTCCGTTTCCGATTTGTCCTCGAGCCTAAATAACTCAATGCAGGTGCTTAAGGATCTGGAACAACAAAGTGTGCAGATTGGTGTCGTCGTGGAAGTTATTCAAAGTATTTCCGAACAGACAAATTTATTGGCATTAAATGCCGCCATTGAGGCAGCCCGTGCGGGTGAGCAAGGTCGAGGCTTTGCTGTGGTTGCTGATGAAGTTCGTACTTTGGCTCAGCGCACACGAGAATCGACAACTGAAATTCAGGACATTATTCAGAGTCTTCAGACCGGTACGGCAAATACAGTAAGTTCAATGGATAAGTGTACGACTCAAGCCATATCAACAGTCGAGAAAGCCGAGGCGACAGATACCGCGCTTGCCGCAATTTATAATGTAATTAGCGAAATCTCGAATATGAACACTCAGGTTGCCGCTGCTGTTGAGGAGCAGTGTGCGGTGGCTCAGGATATGTCAAAAAACATGGCGAATATATCAGACACGTTGGATGATACTGCCGAGAGCACAAGCAACGCACAAGTAGCCAGCGCCCAAGTTAAATCTATGGCAGGTGAGTTAAGTAACTTGGCATCGGGGTTTAAGCTCTAAAAGCTGAATAATGGTTTTTCTTGTCATGCAATTGATGCAGCTGTTTTTTTAATTATGGTTAGAGCCTCTATCTGGAAAGCGTTAGAGGCTATACTTTCTACGTTATATCAATAAGTAATTAAATCTGCGTCAGAATTGGTGGTTCATGAAGTTTTGTTTTAATAGATGACAAAAAATTCAAAAATTTTAAAAAAATAAAACACAGTTTTCGTCGGAAAATGTTACATCTTTATGATTGGAATGAGTTTTATTTCGCTTTGATGATGCCTTTTGTTTACATGGAACACGCTTTTTCTGGCGTATCTAATTATTTTTTAAAGCCTGGTTCACATTCTTTATAATTTATTAGTCGATTTTATTTACATTTTACAAATTTGCTTTGTCTATTTGTTGTCTTTAGTATGGATGACAGGTAAGTCGTTTTTTCTTTTTTTTGTGGATTTTTTGAGGGATACGAAAATGAAAAAGTCATTTTTATTGGGATGCTTTCTTTTGTTCTTGCCTCTGTTATCGAACTCAGGGATTGTTGAGATTCAGTACGAAGGGGTAATTACTTCTGTTGATGTCGAGTATATTGAAGGGCCGGATACATACTTTCCTTATGATACCTATGCTGATAGAGAGTGGTCTGTCGGAGATGTCTTTTCGTCAACCTATACCATAACTCTGGACGACCGTTTTTTACAGAGTGGATCAAACTGGCTTGAGTATTCTGATAGCTCCGAGTATACCCAATGGTTGGTTCAATCCGATTATGTTGGTGGGCGTAAGCCTGAGGTGGCCACTAACCTCGATAGTTTTCGAATTGCGGATAACGGTTCGTCGGGCGACACCATTGAGGTCTATGATGGTCGTCATGATGGGGACGACTTGGCATTTGTCTCCATTTTTACAACCTTTACCAGTTCTATTCTTGATTTGGTTTCTGCGGATCTACTCAGAGATGGGGTGATATCCGTTGACGATGCCAATCAGTTAACTGGTTCAAGTGGTCATTTTTTTAATGGCTATATTATGGAAACAATTCCACGTATTGGCGCAACATTTGATGTCACGTCGTTAGTCATGTCAACATCTGGTGTCAGTGTTCCGGAGCCTGGTTCGTGGGGGTTGTTTTTTATTGGTGCTCTGTGTTTGTTTTTACGACGTATTCAGTAATCTTTAGATTTTTATCTGGTTACTGAATTGCCATCAAAGCTAAAAGCGGAGGATTAAAGCTTTAATTTCTCCGCTTGTTTTATATCGCACCCCATTGCGTTGTGTCGTTTTCTGAATTCTTCTGCCAACCGATTTTGTTCCCGTCGTGTAAGCATCTTGCCATCATCTGTTTCTAATACCAGAACGTGACGGACACCTTCTTTAAACTCAGAGCTGGACAATTTCCTGTAGTCTTCCGCTGCTTTTTTGCAGATTTCCACGAGTTCGTTTTGTTCAACTGGCTGGGCAGGTTTAGTGGTGACGGTATTGTAAAGAGGAGGGCGAAATTCTACTGCTTCAGACGAGTTTGTTTCGGTTTGCTCAACTTTTTGGGCTTCTTTATGTTGTTGTCGGTCGCCAAAATGCACTTTGCCATTTTCATCTTTCCAGGTGTAGATCTCGCCAGCCTGACTGGTGAGTGGGATGGTGATTAAACAGGCACAAAGTAAAGAACGTATTTCCATTTGTTTGCTATTCCTAGTTTGTTTTTTGAGCACCGAAATTGCTCTAACTCTATTAAGCTGAATGAATAATCGTGTTGATCAATGATAAACAACTATTCAGGTAGCCTCCACCAAATAAGTTGAGGTGGTTTAGCATGTGGTAAAGATTGTAGATTGGTTTCCTTCTCTTGTACTCCCCGTCAATTGGCCATTGATCACGGTAGCTTTGGTAAAACGCTGGAGAAAAGCCGCCGAACAATTCCGTCATGGCAATGTCCGCTTCTCTGTCACCATAGTAACTTGCAGGGTCAAAGATGGCGGGCGTTCCGTCTTCTAGATGACCGGCGTTGCCGCTCCATAAGTCTCCGTGAAGGAGTGAAGGATCAGGTTGGTGATCCTGTAATACAGATTGAATCGCTTTGGTTAATTGTTGCTCAAAAGGGGCCAGTTGCGAGCTGAACCCAGTTTGGTATGCCATCTTTAGCTGCGGTATCAGCCTTTGTGTTATCCAAAACTCACACCAGTTTGTATGCCAGAGGTTGAATTGAGGGGATCTACCTATATAGTTATCTCCCTGCCAGCCATATTTTTTGCACAGGTTACGGTGTAGCATAGCCACCTGTTTGCCAAGGGTGGACTGGTTTTGTGGATGGCTTGTAAAGCTCAGGTATTCCATCGCCAAATAGGCACACTGGTTTGTTGTGCCGTAGGTAAAGGGGCAGGGAGTTTTGATGCATTGTGTTTCGCGAATGGCTTCAAGTGCTTCAGCTTCCGTCGCCAACACGGGTTCACAATCAACGGTATTGGTTTTGATGAAAAAGCGCTTACCATCCGTTGTTATAAGTATGTAACTGTTATGAATATCACCGCCGGTTACCGGGGTTAATTTGTTTATTTGAATGGGGGAATCTGAAGCAGTGGAAAGCTGTTGCAGAATGGGATTCCAATCTTCGTGCTGGATCATATTTGCTGAGGCCTTTTTCGCCCTAGTATATCGAGGTTATAAATAATTGCATGGGTAAATTAATTGGGGCGTTAATCGGTTTTTTCTCTCTCGGTTTCTGGGGGGTACTGATTGGTTTGGTGGTAGGACACTTCTTGGATAAAGGGATTAAACACGTACCAAATCGTATGTCGGCAGAAGAAAAAGCGCGTGTGGAAAAAGCTTTCTTTGAAGCATTGTTTCCTATCTTAGGCCATATAGCAAAAGCGGATGGCCGAATTTCTGAGGAAGAAATCAAGAACACCGAAGACCTAATGACCCAGATGGGGTTGCACTCCGAACAGCGTAAGGTGGCGATCAACCTTTTTAAGGAAGGCGCTGGCCCTGATTTTGATGTGTCGCGGACGCTTGAGTTGTTCAACTCTGAATGTGGTGGACGCAGAGAGCTAAAACAAATATTCCTGGTATACCTGATTACCCTGGCTTATGCAGACGGCCACTTGCATGAAGCTGAAGAACGAATTTTGGGCGAAACAGCCGAAAAGCTTGGCTATTCGCGGTTTGCCTTTAACCATCTACTGGGCATGATTCGAGCCCAGGCTCATTTTTACCGTGGGCAGCAGCAGGAGAGTGGTTACCATTATCAGGAGCGAGCTCGGGGTGGTCATGGCTACAGTGCCACTGGCGCAGATGAGTTAAAGCTCGCATATGATGCTCTTGGTGTGAGCGAATCGGTAACTGATGCTGAATTGAAAAAGGCATATCGCAAATTGATGAGTGAGTATCACCCGGATAAACTGGCCGGCCGGGGGGTTCCCGATGATATGGTGAAGCTTGCCACAGAAAGATCTCAAGAAATTCAGGTAGCCTATGACCTGATTAAAAAATCCAGAAAAAAATAACAATAATTATTCAAATCGAGGTCTGATATGAAACCTATGATAAAAAACATACAGATTATTATCGTTACCACTGTTTTTGCACTGGCATCAACTCAGGTGCTTGCCTGGTCAGAAAAAGGGCATCGAAAAATTACTGAAGATGCAATGCATCTATTACCTGAGAAATATCAAAAAACCTACCACCAATGGGCAGAAAATCTCAGGAACGATTCGGGTAAAGAAATAAAAAAGGGAGATAAGACGAAGAAAAATGTCAGTGAAAAGTGTGACGTCGTTGACCTCGCTTTGTTGCCAGACCAAGTACGTAAAGAACCTTTGGGTGATGTCTTTGCCAGGTATGATGTGGCAGTGCCAAACGCCTTGAAATCATATGCTGACAGCTCCACTTCTGATTGGCACTATTCCAATACTCCTTATATCAAGGACGGTTCTAAAGCCTGTGAAAAACAAGCCTGCGAAATTGAGGAAAAAGGCAACCTGGTTCAAGCATTAATTGCATTGGATAAAGCCTTGCAGGAACCGATTAACGAGAAACAAAAAATTCTGGTTGTTGCCTTTCTTGTTCACTTGATAGCAGATGCGCATCAGCCTTTGCATGCCATGAGTTTAATGACTGCTCCAGGAAAGCATGATCGAGGAGGCAATGGTTTTTGTGTGGTCAAAAAGAAATCTGGATGTAAGCAGAATTTACATCAACTCTGGGATGGCGGTTTTGGTGTTTTTGATAAAGATGCACCGCTGGCAGATAACATCGGTGATCAGTTCCTGCGTCGTGTTTGGTTCCAGCCCGAGCTATGGGTTCAGGAATCCTATGATATCGCTTCAGATGTCTATAGATTGAAAGAAGGGGTTAAACCCAGCAAAAAATACGAGGAAGTGGCTGAGCTTATTGTTACCACTCGTACTCGCCTGGCTGTTGAAAGAATTGCATTTTATTTACGTACCTATTTGCAGGACGAGAGTGAAAAACCTCGTTTGCCAACTAACCCAAGAGGCTTTTAATGACGGTTCATTGCAAACCTATTTTAGTGACAGGTTGTTCCAGTGGAATAGGGCTTAGTGCGGCTGAGATCCTGCAAAAAAGAGGATATAAAGTTGTCGCCAGTGCTCGTATACCTGAAGATGTTGAAGCGCTAAAAGAAAGAGGCTTGCAACATGTTGTTCAACTCGATCTGGAGTCGAGTGCATCCATTGATTCGGCGATTGAGCAGGTACTCGAAATTACCGATGGTAAATTATTTGCCCTGTTTAATAACGGGGCATATGGTATCCCGGGGGCGGTTGAAGATCTAAGTCGTGAAGCGCTCAGAACGCAGTTTGAGACAAATCTATTTGGAACTCATGAGCTGACTGTAAAGTTGATTCCGACCTTACTTAAGGAGAAGGATGCCCGGATTGTTCAAAACAGTTCTGTACTGGGGTTTGCGGCTATGCCGATGCGTGGAGCATACAATGCTTCCAAGTTTGCGCTGGAAGGCTTGACCGATACCATGCGTATTGAACTGTCTGAAACCAATATTAAAGTCAGTTTGATTGAACCTGGCCCAATACATACCCGTTTTCGGGAAAACGCACTTGCGGCTATGAGGCGTCATATTGATTTTTCTAAAAGTCGTCATCGCCAGCGTTACGAAGAAGCCTTGGCTCGCCTTACCAAAGAAGGGCCGAGTTCAAAGTTTACCCTTATGCCTGAGGTGGTGGTGGATAAATTGATCCATGCTTTGGAGTCGCCCAGGCCCAAGGTACGTTACTACGTAACCTTTCCTACCTACCTATTTGCTTATCTAAGGCACATTCTTTCTTACAGGCAAATGGATAAACTGCTGTTGAAGGTTGTTAAGTCCTGATCCCGGTGGGAATGACATCAGAGTTTATTTAATACTTTCTTTTTCTACTGCTTCCTCTTCAAAATTACTCTGTTGTATTTTTTTGATGTAATTTACGCCATACAATTGCATACGCCGGCTGCTGGGCTATGTTGAATAAAAATAACAACAATGAGCAGCTTGCAATGTCTGATTCCCCTCCGCGAAGCCGGCCATCAACACCTGAGCCCAGACCATCTCCCAGAAGGGCTTCTTCGTCTGATGAATCACTTTCCCCTATGCCAAGCCCAGCGGCCGCTGGGCTATCATCTGCGTTATCAACACCACCGTCGTCACCAAGAGTCCGATCCGCTGCAGCGGCAAGTAGTTCAGCTGCAGCGGCATCTCACCCTTCACCTAGAGCAATGGCTCCACCTCCAGAAACAGATTTTATGATGGGAATGGGTGGTTTGAACAAGCACACAAAAAGAGCCGAAGAGAAACAGACAACAGTCCCAAGAAAAGTAAAAGGAAGGCGCGGTAAACCAAGTGCAATGGTGAATACTACGGTAAGAAACGCCTCCACCTTACAACGCCATATGGCACGGTTAAAGGCAGGACATGGTCGACCTACAGGCCGTACTGTGCCCACTGGAATGGGAAATGCAGATGTTTTCGAGTTATCCACCAGCACACCAGGGCGAGCCCCATCCCTTTACGCGAGAAAACCAGATGGTGGTACATTCCCTCTACCACCATCAGACGGCTTGGACTATGAGTCAAGCGATGACGAAAGCGGCAGCTGATGTTGAAAGAGTTTCTTTTGTTCTCGGTATATGCCTGGTACCACTTGATATTTTTATCTAGGCGTTACTCTCCATTTTCATGTGTATTATTTATGGTTGGATTGTTATTCGGAACAACTGGCACCACTGTCGGGCTTGTGCGCGAGCGATGTAATATATAAATACTTACGCTTAAACCAATGACAATCAATATGGCTGTAACCAGCGGTTTTTGCACAATGAATGCAGAAATCGCCAAGCATAACCACAAACTGAGAAGAATTTTATTGCGTGTTTTTTTGGGGATGGGTTGGCCAGAGCTCCAGGCATTTATTAGCGGGCCCAGTTTGGGGTGACTTGTTAACCAGTTGTGGAAAGAGCTGGATGAGCGTGCAAAACACCAGGCGGCGATGAGTAGAAAAACTGTCGTGGGCAGTAAGGGAAGGAAAATGCCCAGGGTGCCCAGAGCAACACATAACCAGCCGGTACCAATTAAGCAAATACGTTTCATCTAACCTCAACATCGGTTTATAAGGTTCAGATAAGAGTATATGTCAGGGAACAGAGAAACCCAATGACACATACGTAGTATGTGCCGTGTTAAGCGAGGGTAAAACCATTCGCCCGCAGAGCGGGCGAAAAGGAGAGAAAATTTACGTTATTTAAACAGGTTCAACATTTTCTGCTTGAGGGCCTTTTTGACCTTCACCTTCAGTAAAGGTGACGGACTGACCTTCTTTCAATGTTTTGAATCCCGAGCCTTGAATATTGCTGAAGTGCACGAACAAGTCTGAACCGCCTTCTCGGCTAATAAAACCATAACCTTTGCTTTCATTGAACCATTTAACAGTTCCAGTAAGTTTGTCTGACATTTTGTACTAACGACCTTTCTATATTCTATTGAAATCACTGAGCTATGCTGGAGGCTCTACGTGCTTTTGTCGTCTACGCAATTGCTAGATTACAGTCACGTAAGGTTTAGCTATAACAGCAGAAATACAGATAAACTTGGGTGCTTCCTACATAACGTACACTGGATTCTAGGAGTCTTCTATTACGAAAACAATACAAATTTGTGGATGTGTTTGTAATTGTGTCCGTGGGTGCAATATGTGTTAATTTCGGCGACAAGTTAATAGGGGTCATCGCTGAACGGTAGGGTTGGCATATGACTTTTTACAAGGTCTAAGCCTTTTTCATATACTATTTTAACGTTCGGGTTTAGGCCTGCCTCCAGACGACGAGATAGCATTGTGATGGGGAAAATGCATTCTTGTGTATCTTTAACGCACACAGCGTGGGACTTGCCAAGCTCGTCTTCGTAGACTTTCCACTCCAGCGATTTGTATTGACTGGCGTATACATCACCCAAAATTACACCGATTGCTTGCAGCGAATCGGTATCATCTCGCTTAATGACTTTCTCATCGACTACGCGTTGCAGCAAACTCAAGTCACTAAGGTTGCCGTGAAACTGACTGCCAAATTCTGAACGGGTTATCTCATTGGCCTTTTTGCGTTGCTTCTCCAAGAAATTTTGGTTCAGCCAGTTTAATTCGCTTATGGGGCTGGCAGATTCGTCATTAGCATAAATGGACGAGTCTGCGCTGGCCTGGATCGATAGTGTCAGGGTGAGTACGAGAGATACAACGGGGAATACTTTCATGAGTGAGAAAACCAATAAAACCAAATAAGTGTTAATTTACCCGAGCGCTGAGAATATCATTCAGAGGGAGAGAGTAGCCGGTCTGAGTGACAACTCGAACATGTTCTCTGCTCAAGCCTCTAGGCTCAGCAACGCCGCAGGAGTGGGCAATTATATCAACGCTCTCGATGATGTTCTTGTGATAGTTTGCGACACGGGCAGATTTTTCTATGGGGTTGAGGCCATTTTGCAGGCGTTTGTTGTGTGTGGTGATACCCGTAGGACAGGTGTTTTTGTTGCATTGCAGTGCTTGGATGCAGCCAAGAGAGAACATGAATCCTCTTGCGGAGGTGACAAAGTCGGCTCCAGTAGCCAGGGCCATAGCAACGTATGAGGGGGTGATGAGCTTGCCTGATGCAATTACTCTGATTCTATCCCTTAGGCCAAACCGAGAGAGTTCGTCCACCACAAAAGGTAAGCTTTCCTTGAGAGGCAACCCGACGAAGTCCATCAGGGGTTGTGGAGCCGCGCCAGTGCCGCCATCGGCGCTATCTATGGTAATAAAATCCGGGGCTGCTTCGGAGCCTAGTTTAACGATGTCTTCACAGAGACCGCTGAACCAGCTTGTGTCACCGATGACTAACTTGAAACCAACGGGTTTACCTGTAACTTTACGTACCAGCTGAATCATTTCCAATAGCCCGGTATTGTCTTCTATTTCCAGATGGCGGTTAGGGCTGTGGGATGCGTGGCCCGCAGGTATACCTCGAATTTGGGCAATCTCTTCGGTGACTTTCTCCGCCGGTAGTATGCCGCCTTTACCCGGTTTAGCACCCTGGCTTAGTTTGATTTCAAACATTTTTATCTGTGGGTTGGCGGCCAGTTCCTGCAGCTTGTGCTTGCATAAGTTGCCGTGTTCGTCTCTTACTCCATACTTCGCTGTGCCGATTTGAAAAACAATGTCACAGTTTCCTTTTAGGTGGTGCTCGGACAGGCCACCCTCTCCAGTGTTGAGCCAGCATTTGGCCATAGCGGCTCCCATGGAAAGGGCGGTGACTGCGTTGGCAGATAGAGCCCCGTAGCTCATGCCTGAAATATTAAAGAACGACGGTGCTGCGTATGGTTGAGGGCAGTCAGGGCCAATGACCAGCGGAGACGACGCAGTGGTTTCGGTGCTGAGTTTTGGGTAGGCGGAATTCAGAAAATACACCTCGCCAGTTTTGTCCAGGTTGCGAGTTGAGCCGAATGCAATGTTGATGTCTTTGTCCTTGCTGGCGCGATATACCCATGTGCGCAGAGCCCGGTTAAATGGCATTTCTTCCCTGTCCATGGCAAAGAAGTATTGGCGAAAAAATTCGCCTAAATGTTCAAATAGTGTTCTGAAACGACCGATGACAGGATAATTGCGGCGAATCGCGCTTTTGACCTGTGTTGAATCTTTTATGTATAAAAACATAATGGCAATAGTAATTAGAGCCAGACCAAGGAGAAAAACTGTAGATAAAATGTCAGAGATAAGTTGTGTAGTGTGTTCCAGCATTGTAGCGGTTAACCTGGCAGTGTAAGCGTTTGGTTAAGTATACTGATCTGACTGCCTGGGTGGAATCTACCGCGTTGTTGCTTGACTTGTTTATGAGTAAAAAATATGCAAAACAAAATGATCATCGGAGTACTTTCTGTTCTGTGTGCTTTTCTGGCGTTTAGCTGGTTACATGCCAATCAGCGGGCTGAAGAGCTGTCTCACAAATTGTCGATAATGGAAGATCACGCGAAAGAGCTGGAGAAAAGTGTTGTCGCCTTAAAGCAGCAGCTGCAAATTGCTGAGGGAAAAAGTGTTGACAATATTATTCACGAAGCAAATGGCAAGGCTTTACAAACCTGGGATACACTCATTGACACATTGCAAAATCAACTTGGTGAGTTTGGCGATTTGATCAAAGAAGAGCTAGAGTCTCAATTGGAGCCTGAGGAGAAAACACCAGGGAAAGAACCTCAGATTCAACCAGGCCAAAAAAGAACATAGGTTTATATTATGAAAATGTTAAAGTGGATTTTTATACCTTTACTGTTACTCGTCCTTATCATTGCCGGTGTCAGCGTTTTTTTTCTGAGTAATATTAACCGTATCGTCGAAGATGCTGTGGAAACTGTTGGTCCAAA
The DNA here is from genome assembly GCF_032773895.1 of Teredinibacter sp. KSP-S5-2. Classification (NCBI taxonomy): domain Bacteria; kingdom Pseudomonadati; phylum Pseudomonadota; class Gammaproteobacteria; order Cellvibrionales; family Cellvibrionaceae; genus Teredinibacter; species Teredinibacter sp. KSP-S5-2. The sequence continues at coordinate 1,678,886 of NZ_CP120416.1, forward strand.
AGTAACTGAAACCAAAGTGGATTTACAGTCTGTTGATATTCAGCTTTTAAAAGGTGGTGGTGAGTTTAATAATCTGGTGATTGATAATCCTCCTGGTTATAAATCGCCTTATCTCTTTGAATCAAAAAAATTGGCGATGGAGATTGATCCAAAATCGATTCAAAACAAGGTGGTGGTGATCAATAAGCTGGATATACAAGGCGTAAAAATTGTTGCTGAACAAAAGGGTTTGACCACAAATATTCAGACCCTTTTGAAAACGCTCTCCAAGCAGCAGCCTTCTGATTCCTCAAAAACAGAAACTGCCAGCGATTCGGCAGCCTCAGATGTTCGTTTGGCTTTGAAATATCTCAACTTCTCTGGAAGCTCTATCCAGTTAATCACAGAAAAATATGGCGAATATACGGTTCCTCTTCCCGAGTTTCAGTTGAATAATATCGGTGATCCTGAAAAAGGCTTAACGCCAGAAGAGTTTGGCAGTGCGGTGTTAAAACCGTTAATGAAGCAAGCACAAAAAGCAGTGGAAAAACGAATTGAGCAAGAAGCCAAAAAACAGTTTGAGAAAGAGGTGGGAGATAAACTAGAGGACGAAGTAAGTAAGAAAGTAAATGAGGAACTAGGAGAGGGCGCGAGCGAAAAAGCGGAAAAAACTTATAAAGAACTGAAAGGGCTATTTAAATAACGCTCTATGTTTAAAGTTTGTTTTGAAAATGATTGCTTTGTAGTTGTACATAAATATCCCGGCGTCAGTGTTCAGGGAGACCAATCTCAAGAAGGGCTGGTCTCTCTGGTAAAAAAAGCTTTGTCATTACCGTGTTTGTTTCCTGTACATAGACTGGATAAAGTTACATCTGGCCTGGTGGTGCTGGCGAAAACTCAGACAGCAAACTCTGAGCTGTCGCAAGCCTTTCAGCAGCGGACAGTGGATAAAATGTATATTGCCTTGTCCCATAAAAAACCGGCAAAAAAAATGGGGCTACTTGCGGGGGATATGGAAAAAAGCCGGGATGGTGGTTGGAAGTTGTTGCGCACGGAAAATAATCCTGCCGTTACTCAATTTGTTAGTTTTGGGGTGGGGGTGAAGACGGAGAATGGGGAGCCTTTGAGAGGTTTTTTGTTGAAGCCGTATACAGGGAAAACCCACCAAATTCGAGTTGCTTTAAAGTCTGTAGGATCTCCAATATTGGGAGATACGTTATATTCTGGTAAAAAGGCAGATCGTGTTTACCTACATGCTTATCGGTTGGCATTTACTTTTAGTGGAGAGAAGTTCCATTTTTCCTGTTTACCGGAAGTTGGGGTTGAGTTTTTCCATGACGCCATATCGGCGAAAATTCGGGAGAATGAAGAATATAAGTGGCCTGTGTTGCCAAGTAAATATTTGTAAAGGCCTGATGTTATGGCAATTATTTGGCAAAAGAAAACGGCAAATCAGATATATCAGGTTCGAACTGCAGGCCATTCTATTCGTTTATATTCAAATAATGTGTTTCATAGCCAATGGAACCCACACACTCCAATAGCGGGCAGCCTTTGGGATTTGCTTTTCCTTCCTGTATTTTTTTCTCCTCAGGTTGATCGACTTAATAAGGCTCTGATTTTAGGTGTCGGTGGTGGAGCAATAATCAATTTGTTTAATCAATATTTATCCCTGGATTGTATTGATGGTGTGGACCTTGATTCGACACATATTTATATCGCGAAACGGTTTTTTGGTATTAACGGCAGTAACACCTATTTACATAGGGCGGAAGCACAGAGCTGGGTTTCAAATTCCGGTAGGGCAAAATATGACTTTGTTCTGGAGGACTTGTTTTTACCAGAAACGGATAGCCAGGATGCGGTGAGAGCGATTGAACCATCTACCGCTTGGTTTGAAACTCTGCTAAAGAAGCTCTCTGTTCGAGGTATTCTGGTGATGAATTTTGAAAGTGAAAAGCAGTTTAAGCGTAGTGATACATGCCGTAAGGCTAAAGAACTGTGTCGGTTAGGTAAGTTGGGCGGTGTTGCTTTTTTAAAGCATCCAAAATATGAAAACTGCATTGCAGTTTTTACCAAAGTCGCTATCTCAAAAAGAACGTTCGATGATAACCTGCAGTCTTATTTGTTTGCGGGTAAAGCCGCCGTTAAAATCCGGCTTGCCTATGAGTTAAAAATAATCCAGAGGGGGAGAAATTAATAATGCGTATTATGTATAAAATATCGTTTATCTTGGTGCTTCTTATGTCGTTGTTCAACAAAGGTTATGCCGAGCAGGATTCCTCTGCAATATGGATCGATGTTCGTACCGCTGGCGAATTTAGTACCGGTCATCACCCAGAAGCAGTGAATATTCCTTACGATGTTATTGCTAGCCAAATTGCTTCAGTAACCGAAGACAAAAATGCGGATATTCGTCTCTATTGCCGCTCTGGTCGACGTTCCGGAATAGCCCAAATGACATTAAAAAATATGGGTTATACCAATGTTAGAAATGAAGGCGGGGTTAATAAAGTGATGAAGTCTGTAAAGAAAGCTGAAAGTGCGAATAACAAGTAACGTCTGTTTATTTGGATAGTTGAATCACTTTAAAACTACCTGAGTTTGCTAGGCATTGAACGTTAGAAAAGAAGGACTGGGCCTTTTTTTCTAACGGAATGAATGCATTCACTACGTAGTAGGCATGCCCGTTTTCTTTTAATAGTCTGTGGCTTTGTGCGAGAAATCTTTCTGTAAGATGATTTGCTACATCATAACCTTGATGAAAGGGTGGATTGCAAATGATAAGGTCGTGAGCTTTTGTTAACTGCATGCCTGCATCGGAAGCTTCAACGCTAAATTCCACTTGAGTTTGTTCCAGGTTTTTTTTACACGCATTCAGTGCCGTAATATTTGTATCTGTGGCGGTAATACGCTTTGCTCCCATATGTGCTAACGCTAAACTGAGGTAGCCATAGCCGCAGCCTAAATCCAGCGCCTCTTCTATATCTGCATCATTTTGCTTAATGTGATTTGTGAGCGTTTCAACAAGCAGTTCGCTGCCAGCGTCTATTTTATTCCAGCCAAAAATGCCGGGTTTACTGAATACGTCGTACCCCCATAGGGAGAAAGTTTGTTTCAATTGAGGGTAGTCGTCGTCTCGAAGGTTGGGGTGTTCGTCTTTTGGTGGTGCGAGTTTCGCTGTGTAGTTATCTTTGTTTTTAACTATTTGCCCACTGTACCCCAGCTTTTTCCGGCAATTGTCGTAATAGCCTTTGATGCCTTGGTTCTTTTTCCCGAATAGAAATAGGTGTCCTGATGGGGTTAGGTGTTTGGCGCATTGGTTGAGGACATGGTTACTAACCATTTTTTCTTTTGACACTGGGAAAAGTATTGAATCGAAACCGTGTGTATCCAATAGCGATAAATTGAAATCAGCCAGAGTGACGTTTATGCCAGCCTTTTGCGCAGATTGACAGGTATCAAAGCGGTTACTTAATAAATGGGTAATTTGGTAAAGGCGAACCCATTCAGCGAGTTGGCTTTCTGACGTTTCTCCAACAACCAGTAAGTTGTTTTGATTCGCCCGCGTCATCATTTATTGCTCCCGGTATTGTTGTCAGATTGGTTTTTCAAGGCGTAGACGGAGTTGACTTCCTCCAGGGTTAAGCGCCGTAATTTTCCCTCAGGTAACTCCGGGTCGAGTTGTATCTCACCTATTGATTGGCGATGTAGTTTTACCACTTTATTGCCGACAGCCGAGAACATGCGTTTTACCTGATGATATTTGCCTTCGCTGATTTCGAGCAGGACTTTTCGAGGAGCCTCAATAGTTAAAGAGGCAGGTTTGGTTTTTTTCTTTTCTCCTTCCAGCAGGATGCCGTCTGTAAAAAACTGTTTAACCTCATCTGAAATGTCCTGTTCCAGTTCTACGTGATAGCACTTTAAGCAAGAAAAGTTGGGAGAGGTAACTTTATGGTTCCAGTCACCATCGTTGGTAAGTAGCACCAGCCCTGTTGTATCGAGATCCAACCTTCCAGCAATTTGGAGATCATAAGGGGAGGGAGCCTGGGTGTTTTTTTCGTAGCTCTGCAGTTCTTGTTCTGCGACCAAATCGATGACCGTCAGATGTTCTCCGTCACTATTCGCACACACAATCCCAGAGGGTTTGTTGAACATATAGTACGCCTTGCCAACCGGGCGGATTTCGGTGCCGCGGACAAGAATGGTATCAAGGTCGCTAATATGGATTGATGTATCCTTGGTCACTTTGCCGTTAACGGAGATAAGGCCATCTTTGGCAAACCTTTTGATAATAGAGCGGGTCAGATCAGTATTGTTGCTGATAAATTTATCGAGTCGCATAGGAAGGGGGCAAGGCAGGGGCTATAAGCCCCTACGCTAGAGTTAAACCAGTTTCTTTTCGCCAGAGTCAACACTTTGGTAAATAAGCGTGTTGATGGTCATAGGGCCAACACCGCCGGGTACAGGGGTGAGCGCGCTGGCTTTATCAGCCAGGGGGCCAAGTTCAATGTCACCGACACCACCAGGGTGGTAGCCTGCGTCGACAACGACGGCTCCTTCTTTGATCCAGTCTGCCTTGATAAATTCAGGGCGTCCAACTGCACCAACCACAATATCTGCCTGGCGAATATAGTTGGCCAGGTCTTTAGTGCGTGAGTGACATATGGTTACTGTGGCGTTTGCGTTAAGCAGCATTGCGGCCATTGGTTTACCCAAAATAGGGCTGCGGCCAACTACTACAGCGTGCTTGCCTTCCAGTTCGATGTTGTAGGCCTCTAGCAGGCGCATGATGCCTTTAGGGGTAGCGCAGCCGTATGCTTCCTCGCCCATTGCCATTCGGCCAAAGCCGAGGCAGGTTACACCGTCTACGTCTTTGTCCAGTGCAATTGCATCAAAGCAAGCGCGCTCGTCTATCTGTGATGGGACGGGATGTTGCAACAGGATGCCGTGCACATTCGGATTATCGTTGAGCTCCTGTATTTTTTGCAGAAGCTCCTCTGTAGTGGTGCTTTCCGCTAACTCGACTTTTAGGGACTCCATACCAATGCGCTCACAGGCATTGCCTTTCATTTTTACATAGGTAGCCGATGCGGGGTCGCCTCCTACAAGAATGGTCGCGAGAATTGGGGTGCTGCCAGATTTTTCTTTAATCTTGGCTACACGTTGACTAAGTTCTTCTTCAGTTTTCTTTGCGAGAGCTTTGCCGTCGAGAATGAGCGCAGACATAGGCCGATATTCCTGATTACTAATGAGGTACTGGATAAATGGGGCGTTATTTTCCCATAGAGGAGGCATTTGGCCAAACAATTGAGGCAAAAATCGGCGATAGGTGTTAATAAAATGAGCAATAGGGGCTAAGCGTTTGAGCGTTAAGGATTTTATTAAAAATCTTATCGATTTTTCGTTGACGATCCCTTAGCTCGAAGGTATTATGCACGCCCTCGAAACGTGGTGCATACCACAGTTGTCGGAGTGTAGCGCAGCCTGGTAGCGCGTCTGCTTTGGGAGCAGAATGTCGGGGGTTCGAATCCCTCCACTCCGACCATTTTCGGGCCTGCATTTACGATGCGCCCGTAGCTCAGTTGGATAGAGCAACGGCCTTCTAAGCCGTGGGTCGCAGGTTCGAATCCTGCCGGGCGCGCCATCCTAGAAGGTTCCCAGAAGCGTAAAGTAAAGCTCACCTACAATGGTGACCGTAGCTCAGTTGGTAGAGCCCTGGATTGTGATTCCAGTTGTCGCCGGTTCGATCCCGGTCGGTCACCCCATTATTCCCTCCATACTTCTTTCTATACTCTTGTGTCGGTGTACACTTTTATCGTTTTCCAGAAAATGGCCTGGGCTGCATCTTTTGTGCCTTATGTCGCTTGGGAGGCTGGTCTGCTGATGTAACATCCTCTGATGTGCGTGTTCATAGTGTTATTAAGATAAAGAGAGGGATTTGTGCCGATTTTATTGATATCCATATTTATACAGGTATGTTTTATTGTTCATATCGTCAAAACAGGTAGAAGTACAACTTGGATATGGATTGTCTTAATGCTTCCTCTTGCAGGAGCTATTGCCTATGTTTTTCTTGAGGTTCTTCCGGATATTTCCAATTCCCGAGTGGGGCGAAACGCAAATAGAAAACTGCAGTCCGCCATAAACCCAAATAAAGACATTAAGCATGCGGCCAGCAACTACGCTTCTTCCGATACTGTAGAGACCTCTATGCGTTTAGCTGAGGCTTGTTTAGATAGAAAGATGTATGAAGAGGCTAAGAAGCTTTTTAAAAAGAGTTTGAGTGGGGCGTATTCAGACGATCCAAACTTGATGTTTGGTCTGGCTAAAGCAGAGTTTGGGCTTGGTAACTTTGAGCAGGTTAAACTGGTTCTGGATGAGCTTATAAAGAGCAATCCAGATTATAAGAATGCCGAAGCACATCTTCTTTATGCTAGGTCGTTAGAGAGGCTTGGTGAGGTAGATTCAGCGTTGCATGAATACGAAGTTTTATATACCTATTACCCCGGTCCGGATGCTGCGTTTTATTTTTCGATGTTTCTAAGGTGTCAGGGGCAGAGCGAAAGGGCGGATCAGCTTTTGCGCGAAATCCTAAGCAAGGCGGAGAATCGTCATTTTAGCAATAGGCACGCGGACATTATTCGTCAAGTAAAGAACGAGCTAAACGGAAAATAAATACGGGTTGAAAGATCAGGTTTCTTCTTGCTTGTGCTGGATCTTTCTTCCTAGGGTAGTGATTGATATCCCCAATAAGTCAGCCGCTTTTTGACGGTTTCCTTCGGTTCTTAGTAGGGTTTCGCGAATTATCTCAGCTTCCACCAGGCGGGTTATTTCTTTCATGTTGCCGGACGGGTTGGAGATCTGTTCTGCAAAGGATTTCATAAACTCTTTTTGCGGGGACTTCGGTAGCCAATACATGAATTTGTATTGATTTTCGCGAGTTTCGATATAAATGAGGAACCATAAACTGGCACATACAAATAATGAGAATATACCCGTTGCGTTAACTTTGATCCCAACAGCCATAAGAAGCACGATAGCAAGAATCGATACAATAATGGGGAGGCCGGCGACCAATAAGCTGAGCGACTTGCGTCGTAACAGCTGATCGTTATTTCGCTGCCATGAAAAGTATCCAATCAGAAAGCTTAGAACCAAAGGAAGCAACAGGCCTAGCTGAATAACCCAATAGCCTTTGCCTGGCTCGCGTGTTAGGGAGTAGCCGAGGCTTTTTACGCCGACTATGGCAAAGTCAGGCCAATATATTGAAACTGTAACTAGGGAGAATAGGGTTCCAACGATTCTTAATATCAGCTTGTTGAGGTAATTAGCGGTTTCCAATGTTAGAAGGAAGTAACCGTTGAAGGTCAGTACCAGAAGGAAATAGTAAGTCTTTAAAAAAGGTAGAGAGCCTGAGGTATTGTGAAGGTTGAAGAAAACCAAAATCTCTAGAATATTTGCACAGAAAAGACCCGTGAAGAAAGCCAGAAAAAAAGGGCTGGCTTTCTTCAAAAAGTTACCACTCTGAATTAGTATCAGCACCTTCAACGAGATAGCCAGGATACTAATTGCTGCAAATAAATATACAATAGACATCAGAATTGAAAAGCCGCTTGGCACATTGAAGCCCCACTTCCGGCCCCGAGTACCAATACTTTGTCTCCTTTTTTAGGTCGATCAAAACACATGTTTACAGCATGTGTAGCACTAGTCAAGTTCCCAAACAAATGATAGCTTCTGGATACTCTTTCTGACGCCAAATTCGTCAGTTTTATCATTTGTTTATGGGGTCTTTCGCCGACTTGATGGAAATAGGCGTGGTCTATTTCCTCAGATTTCCAGCCAATTTTTTTATAGGTTTCGCCAATCATTTCCTGATGGTTTTCCACCATAGCACCGCTGATTTCCTCCATTCGCATCTCAAAGTCAATGCCTTCTGGGGTATGCCTGTAATAGCAGAGATTACGGAACTTCCCGTCAGCCTTAAAATGAATATATTTACACCCCGTATCGTCAGTGGATTTACTGACAACAAAGGCACCGCCGCCATCTCCGACAGTGAAAGCCCCCAGGAGTTTACGGAAAAGCGACTTGTCATTGCTTTTCCGTAATTGCCTTATCGCGTCGATTGATAATTGGCTGGGTTTTTCTCCTGTGCAGATAAGAATGTTTTCCGCCATGCCCGAATTAATATAGGCATGAGCAACAGAATAACCAGATAGCATACCTATGCAGGCATTACTGACATCAAGGCAGGCTGCGTTCCATGCTCCCAGCTCTGCTTGTACTTCGTGAGCAGTAGAGGGCTCCGGCTTATCCCGGTCAATTCCGCAAAATAAAATGAGATCGATATCCAGCGGGTTAATTCTTGCGTCAATAATTGCATCTCTAGCTGCCTGGATAGCAAGATATCCGTAGGATTGATTTGGGTCGGAAAAGCGTCGTTGTTTTATACCGCTCGCTCGACTTAAAAAACTTTCGGATACGCCAAATTTTCTGGATTGGGCTTCGTGCATAAGTTCTTCTGTCGTCACAATGCTTTTTGGTAAAAACGCGCCAATTCCAGTGATTTTTGATCCACTACTTGTTTTCATTATGTTTTCTCCGAGGTTAATTAGTTGCGTAATACACACTCTAATTAACTGGCAGAAATGGCAGTAATGCAACGATACGGCGCCAAAAATTAGTAGCAGACTTTAGTCGAACTTATCATTTGCCAAATGTATGCGTATTTGTTGTGTGTTTGTTGCAGAGAGGTTGGTTGACGGAATAGCGTAATGTGGTTCTTGAGAGGAGGTGTGTGTGAACGAAGCTTCTTGACGGCAATCTACTTTTGACTATTCTCCTGATTCCATTTTGATAAAGCGTCAACAGGGTTCAAGCGGTTTGTCGCGGTTCTTCCGCAACAGTTAGGTGTGGGGCAGATTAGCTTATATAACTGCTCACCGCTTGTATCGCTCAAGGAAAGATCTAGGAATGGGGGTTTGCCACAGCCAAGGCAGTTCGCAATATGGAGTTTTTTTTCGTTCGCCGTCATAGTTGTGCTCTATTATAGTGCATCCGAATAAGAGCGCATTATGAAGTAGTCTGACATCCATATCTACGACTGATTGAGGATTATTTCTTACGCGGTATCACTGCTGTCCAGCGTTACAATATTAATTAAGTCAATTTCAATTAGCCAATCGGATAAGTTTGCATCTTCCCCGAGTATCATGCGCTTAGCTTGTTTTAAGCTGTTTAATGTTCCGAGAGGTTTGGTGACGCAAATTTCTCGATACACCTTTTCCACAATCATTCCGCTTGCTGTTTCTCTTCGGAGTTCGCACCGATACCAATATGCTCTTTGTTTATATAACACTGGGTGTTCCTTTGTTGTCCTTTACCTCTGGGCAAGATTTGAGCGCATAAGTAGTATAAATCAAATAATAGAATAGTCAGTTATTGCGTGCTGTAAAGGAGTGGCTTCGTTTCTAATCCACCTCCATTCTAATAGATTTATTTTCTAAGCATTTATCTTTTTTCTACAAGATTCTTTATTTCGATTTGTTAGAAGACAAAAGGAATCGTTTGATGACTGGTTTTTTTATTCGTTAGATATTGCAACGGAGTTGTATGTTGGAAGTTGTATTTAGGTCGTGTGGAATCAATCGTGGTTGCATTCCGAGAGCGAGGCAACCACGATTTGCATTTTAAAGGATACGAGAATATTTGGGTTGGCTAGTGGTTGTAGTGTTATCGATATAGGCGTCAAAAGTCATGCATATGTGTCTGATCAACAGTCTGCCTGATAACTCGACTCGAATTCCGTTTTTATCCAAAATTAGCAATCCATCCTCCTCAAGAGATTTCAGGGCAGTTAACTCTGACTGAAAATATTCTGCGAACTGGATATTGAAATGGGTTTCAACTTTTTTGAAGTTCAGTTCAAAGTTGCAGATAAGTTGATTAATGATGTATCGACGGATCAGGTCGTCTTGCGTAAGTTGAATACCTTTCGTAAGTGGTAAACGGTTATCTGCAATAGCCGTATAGTAGTTATCAATATTCTTTTGGTTCTGGCAATAAGTGTCACCAAAAAAACTAATTGATGAAACGCCAAAAGCAAATAGATCGCACTCTGCACGAGTTGCGTAGCCCTGGAAATTTCTATTCAAACTGCCATGTTGTTGCGCAAGCGTTAGTTCATCGTCAGGTTTAGCAAAATGATCCATACCAATATACACGTAGCCTGCCTCAAGAAGTCTTTCTATCGTGGCGTGAAGGATTTTTAATTTTTCCTGAGGTTCTGGCAGATACTGTGCGTCGATTTGTTTCTGCGTTTTAAAAAGGTGAGGCATATGGGCGTAGTTAAATACAGATAGCCTGTCTGGCGATATATGTATGACTTTATCGAGCGTTGCTAAAAAAGAATCCTTAGTCTGGTGGGGGAGGCCATAAATAAGGTCCAGGCTAAACGATTTAAAGTTGTTTGCCCTAATCGCATCGGCGAGATCCCGAACTTCTGATTCTGAGTTAAAGCGATTTACGGCTTTTTGTACCGTTGGATCAAAATCCTGTACACCCATACTTATGCGGTTGAATCCAAGGTTGCGAAGATATGCAACTCGCTCAGGGGTTACACCGTGGGGATGTATTTCTATCGAGTACTCCCCTTGTTCGTCATCGGCGAGGGTGAAAATATCACGAGTGACTTCCATTAACCGGGCCATTTGCTGGTCGTTAATGTAGGTTGGTGTTCCACCTCCCCAGTGGAGTTGTTCTACTACGCGTCGAGTATCTATATAGTCTGCCTGCAGCATCATTTCTTTATGAAGTGCTTTCAAATACGGTGTTGCACGCTCTTTGTTGGCTGTGACAATTTTGTTGCAACCACAGTAGTAACAAACCGTGTCACAAAAAGGGATGTGGAAATAGAGCGACAATGGTTGTTTGGTTTTATTGCTTCTAGATACGGCCTCAAGCCACTTGTTTTCGTCAAAGTCTTCCGAAAACTGGGGCGCGGTTGGATACGATGTGTATCTGGGGCCAGACAAGTTATATTTTTTAATTAACTCAGCATTCCACAGATTTTGTAGGGTGTTTGAGTGTATAGTCATTGAATATTCATTTCTGTTAGTTAGATTCTTTTGCAAGTTTAGAGAGCACCTATATTAACTCGATTGATGCAGGTCAATCCGCTAGGTTTTATGTCTCGTTTAGTTATAATGGGCGGCCATTTTGGTTCAAATGAGTATTATCTATGAATAGCATGCTTACTCAAGATTTAGCACAAGCTATGAAAACCGGTATGAGACGGTTGGCGTCAGGCGTGTCAATTATCGCTTCTCGTGGAAGTGATGGGCGAAAGTGTGCCATGACGGCTAGTTCGGTGACATCTCTATCTGATACGCCAGCATCTTTATTGGTTTGCATTCATAAAGATGCTCGAATTAATAGTGTTATAGCGGAATCCAACTTTTTTTCAGTAAACGTTCTGCACGAAAGCCAGCAACAAATCTCCCAGGTTTGTGCTTCGTCGGAAGACAGTGACAAGCGATTCTCTGTTGGTGATTGGCATACTGCGCCGGAGTCAGGGTTGCCATATCTCGCCGATGCTGAGTCTGTATTTATTTGTTCGTTATCAGCTAAACATGTCTACGGTACTCATAACATCTATATTGGCGATATATGTGGTGTGCAGGTTACTGATCGTGAAGCCGCACCATTACTTTATCTTGATGGTGGTTATTGCGGTGTTAAAAAGAGCGTCTAATCCTAATGTTGTGTTGGATGTATATGAGGGAGCCTATTTGGGGATGGGGATATAGGGAGTTTTATAGTAAAGCAGGTTCCTTCTCCTGCTTTTGATTCAACCTGAATCGTTCCTTGATGATGCTCTGTAATAATAAAATACGAAACAGATAAACCTAATCCAGTGCCTTTGCCTACATCCTTTGTTGTATAGAAAGGCTCAAAAATATGCTTTTGCACGGGTTCAGGAATACCTGGCCCATTATCAGAAACCTCCAGTATCACTGTATTGTTCTGTGTTGAAAGATTGATTCGAATAACTGGTTCGAGTGGTGGACCATATTCGTTTGATTGAAATGACTGGGCGGCATTGGATAGCAGGTTGAGCAACACCTGTTGGATTTCGCTGGATGAGCAGACTACTAGGGGAAGGTCCTTCTGGGCATTCAGCTCAACGCGGGGGATTTCTACGCCCTCTGCGGTTTCAAGTTCAAAGTTGTTTTGTGCCAGTTGTAATGAATGCTCTACCAGATGGAGGAGGTTGGTTGCTACGTGGGTGCTATTGTTGTTTCTGGAAAACTCCAGCATGTTGGTAACGATTTGGGCGGCTCTATCACCGGCTTCCCGAATTTTTTCCAGGAAGCCAAATATTCCGCGAGCTTCGAGATAGGCTTGCAATTTGGGTAGCTCAATACCCAGTTCGTCAGCAATTCGTTTGTTCGCTTCCAATTCAAGAGATGTTCTGCGAAATATATTTTGTACATTATTCAGAACACCCGATAGCGGGTTGTTGATCTCGTGGGCAAGGCCAGCTGCAAGCTCCCCAAGACTTCGCATTTTTTCATTTTGGATCATCATACTTTCGACGCGCACACGCTTGGTTACATCCTCCGCCAGAATTACTGCTCCGGCGATGTCGACAGCGTTTAATGGAAATAAAGTGATGTCGATAAATGTGGCATTGGAGCCTTGTCCTTCCTGGACGTTTTCCTTATGGAAGGGGAGGCCGCTGGAAAATATGGATTCAATGGTTTCCACATCTATGGGTAGATTGGGGTAAACCTGATTCACATGAGCGCCAAGCGCTTCCTCTGCCGGGAGGCCAGTTGCTTTTTCTGCTGCGTTATTCCAGTGGGTGACATAACCATCGGGGGTGATTCCCACAAGAACATAGGGCATGGAGTTGACGATACACTGCATATATTCTTGCGTTTCGCGCAAGAGTTCTTCGGTAGCTTCATGCCTGGCTATTTCCCGGTAAAGCTGCTGTTTCGTTTTCGCCAGGATTTGGGGTTGTGGGTTATTGCTGCCAGGCTTTTTTTCCAGCTCCCTGTTACGTTTGGATAAAAGCATGATGATTCCTGCTTGAAGCACAATCAGAATCAACGCACAGATCAGTAGAGTGTATGCCATTCCTTCTCGGATGAATGGGTCAGCATGCGAGGGCGAGGGATACAGGAAAAAAGGCAGGCTAATCCCCAACCATGCGAAGACGGGGGATGAAGCATTGGTTGATACCGTTTTTCGTTTTGAGTAGCGCATATTCTTGTTTGTGTTCGCAACTGACACCTAGTGTATAACTCTATAAGGGGTTGAGGCCATAGCTTTATTCTGTTCACGAAACTGGTTAGGTTTAAAAATTCAGTTTGGTCCTCTGTGAGGCTCATAGGGGTATGTGCATTGGGGGGGGGTAAAAATCGGTGTTCAACTTTGGTCAAACATAGACAAAAAATCTAAAAAGCCAAACATGCAGTTTTTGACTACTTAAAGAACAAAACCTGGATCAGTGAATTGTTCGTCGTAAGAGACTGTTCTTTTAATTTTTCAGTTTTAATTACCTCATAAAGGTTTTTTAAGGCTTTTCTAAGCTTAAATAGATGGGCTTCAGCTTTTTATGTCGGTCGAGTTTTAGATTTTTAAAATGCATCCTTGTCGACTATTACATTGGCCTAGATGGCTAAGAAAAAGACATATGTCAACATCACAAATTTTCGTGATTAATTTTTTTGTTTCGTCTAAATCAATGGTCCTCTCTCCATGAGATCTTAAGTAAGGGGGCCATGAAAATGCAATTTTTAACCCCCGTCTCCTCGCTTTGACTTAACCCAAATTTCACCCCATTCATCTATCATCCCGCCACTGAATTTACACGCCAGCGTAAGACACGAAACACTGCACAGCACTTATGCAAGTGCCCGATAAAACATCTATGCACAGAAGAACGTTTTTAAAATCCATTGCGGGATTAAGCTTTGTCTCCGCTTTCCCTGCATGCCACTTGGCGTTATCCGGCAACACAAGACGATACCAATGGCAAGCGAGTCCTTCGTTACCCAACGCTATGCAGGAAATGTATCCCGCGCTATTTGAAAATCACATTTGCGTAGCGGGTGCTCTTGAAGTTGCCAGAGATGGAGTAGGAACCATGGGGCCGCTCAGCGCATCGTCGCATATGCATGTTTTTGATCCTCGCAGTGCTCAATGGACATCCGGCCCAGAGCTCCCCAGCGCACGGCATCATTTAGGCCTTGCGGCAACAGGCTCGAACTTATTTGGGGTAGGCGGCTTTGCCGCAGATGCTAGCAACGCATGGCAAATCAAAGCGGACTGTTTTGTACTGGATTCCCTTTCTGGGGATTGGCTTTCTCATACACCATTACCACAAGCTCAAGGCGAATCGGTTTATGCCGCGTATGAAAACAAGGTTCATGTTATTGGTGGGCGTGCAATTAAAAACGGGAAGCTGCAGGATACTTCAAGCCATTGGGTATTGGATGGAGACAGATGGTACCAAGCAGCACCACTTAAGTTAGCGAGGAACTCTGCTGCCAGTTGCGTTGTTAATGGGCAAATATATGTTGCAGGAGGGCGATTAGATGGCGCTGAACCCAAAAACCAGAGTTTGTTCGAGTGTTATAACCCCAAAACGGATTCGTGGGAGACCTTACCCCCAATGCCCATTCCCAGCGCAGGATTAGCTTGCGCGGCCTATAACGACGACTTATTTGTATTCGGCGGGGAGTACTATCGTTATGACATGGACGATAATAATGAACCCAAGCTTGTTAGCAAAACTTACGGCGAGCTATGGCTCTATTCACTTAAAACACAGCAATGGCAACGTTTGAATGACCATGGCACACCTTCACCTCGGCATGGCCACGGTGCGGTTTTTGTCGATGGCAAGCTCTATGTTCTTGGCGGTTCAACGGATATCTGGGGGAAAGCCACAACAGCAAAGATGTTTGAATTACCTTTGACGTAGATCCCCCATAATTCGTTCTGTCTAATCAGTCAGTTATTCGGGAGACTCTTAATTGGGGATGATCTTATTCGGGGCGCTTTGCCAAATTCGTATCCCTGAGTCCGAACCAACCGCCAAAAATGTGTTTCCACCTGCGTCAACCACGCCAACAATGTTGCTAATAAGCTCTCCACCTACGGGAGCTGTTGCGATAACTTCGACGGGATTCATACTATGCAGTGCAATGGTATCTCGAGTGGGGTTGACCAGCACCATTTCAAACTCGCCCTTGGGGGTGTGGAACCCCAAGCCTCTGCCAAGATTGCGTGAGTGCATTGCATGTGAGGTATATTGCGTCCAGTTCGCTTGAGCAATTTCAAGGGTGGTGTCCTTCATTTCATAGCGTTCCACGTCCCCTGGCCCATGAGGCATGGAAACAACGCCAATAGAATTGCTTTTTGTATCTGCAGAAATAACATGCCGCCATCGGTTACCCGTTCCAATAGCTGGCCCTTTGGCAAGCAGTTCTCCAGCTTCGCTGTACACTGCAAGATAGGAACCCATATCAATATGGCTGATGGTGGTGATAAGTTCGCGGCCTTCTGATTCGTGAATATCCGCCCAAAGCGGCGCTAAGCCTTCAAAAACATAAGGGCTTTCCAATTCAATCGTTGTGACTACCTTATTTTCAGTCCCCGTTTCTATCACGAGTAAACGCGCAGATTCGATATCATCGCCCAGAACCGCATGCTGGTACCTGTTGGTAGGCGCAGCGTAAAGCGCAATCTTGTCATTCTGATCGACAAGGATTCGGGCATCGGGAAGGGCATTTACCATTAGCTCGCTATTGGTTCCATTACCCTGAATGACTAAAGCTCCGTCCTTACGGATATACGCTGTCTTACCACTTTTGGGTAAAAGCGCATGAACGGAATGAGGAGACATGTCCTTGGGGGGAACTTCAATATGCACTTTTGAATTTTTGACAAACGTTACCGGTGGAACAACCGCAGAATTGAGTAGAAAGGCGTTTTTTGTTTCAGTTACGTGCTTTCCACTGCTTTGGAAAGTCAGTTCCAGGGGGTGAGGCTCCCCTCCATTATTGACCCATGCTTTGGCAGACCCATCTTCCAATGTCGCAACCAAAACCGCCTGGCCATTTAACGTTGTGTACAGTAACCATTGTGGTTTCTGGTCTAGAGGAATGTTCCAGACTTTTGCATTTTCGAGATCTACTTGTCCGCCATCGACCAGTTTACTGCCTGTTGTATCGGTGAGGAATGTGCCGACTGATAACGGTTTTACCGTTTCTTGCTTGATTGTTTTACACCCTAAGATGGTGGATATCGTTATAGCAACTAACAACAGGGGGAAGTGTTTCACTCGTAAGCTATTCAGCATGAGATCTCCGGTACTCGCGGTTGGTATTAGGTGGCTCGGGTTTCTATGTAAAGCAGTAATATAAAACAATTAATACTTAAGTGCCAAAATCAAATTTTAGGTGTCGCCGCGGGTTCACAGCCGGTAATCTGTTCTTCGAGAGCTGGGGGTTAACATTGGTGTCGGCCGTATCAAGCTTTTACTTGATTTGATGATAAGACGAGGTTGATCGGTAATATTTGCATGAGCAAAAAAATGTTCGATCGTCATAATGGTTATTTCTCGATATGGGGGTGTAGCGATTAGTTTTTAATCAGGTCATGGCTTGGTATGTATAGCTGAAAGTAATTGTTGACATGGCGTCTTATTTCGGTAGAATGCGCCCCTCTTCACAATGGGTGGTTAGCTCAGTTGGGAGAGCGACGGCCTTACAAGCCGTAGGTCACAGGTTCGACCCCTGTACCACCCACCAAATTCCGTTAGGAATTTGTAATGAAGAAACTACTGCGGCCCGGTAGTTCAGTTGGTTAGAATGCCGGCCTGTCACGCCGGAGGTCGAGGGTTCAAGTCCCTTCCGGGTCGCCATATTAAAAAAAGCCTGTACTTTACAGTACAGGCTTTTTTATTGCCTGCAATTTGAAAAACAGAGACGTTAATACTGCTCAGTTTTAGCGTTTTGAGTTTTATGTCTGGCGCACAACCTAAAAATCATTCCAGGCCACACTCCAGTCGTGTTGAAAGCTAATTTCAAGGGGAACAGCTTGTTTGTAAGGTGATGGCTCATCACATTGAATAGGCTGAGTTGGATAGAAGTGGGGCGTGTAGTCAGGTACGTTCAATATTTTATCAATGATAAAACTTGTCCCTTCTCCATTTTAGTTTTTTGAAAAACCTTTTGGCTTATCTGGTGTCCACTTCAAAGAGCGATGTGGGAATACTGTCATTTTTACAAAGGTTTTTTGGGAAGAGTTGGCACAACCTGAATTTGAATGGCGTTGGAGTTAATGCATAAAGTTGCGACTTCACCAATTATTCTAGTATTTGTCAAATAACAGTCATTTTATGCATCTAAAATCTAATTAACGTTTTAAAAAAAATTATTTGAGGTGCTTTATGCAAGATTATTTGGAAGAGCTGATTGAGATAGGTATGCTGGAAAACGAATTTGATGATGATTTTGATGATGATCGTTTTGTTGATGACTATGCAGAAGTGTAAGACGAACTAACCCCTTTATAGTATTCCGTTCTGACCTATAGATTTAAACGCTTGTTTCCCTCCTGTTTTCGCTAAAAATAAGTTTTTTTCGCGAAACTTTTTCTCTCCAGATGTGCGAAATATAACAAAAATACCTTTTAATTAGCATTTGATCTTAATATTTGAGAGCCCGTCACATTTAAAACAAAAATAATGTCCGATAATTTAGTTCAGTACGTGTATCTCACTTAGATTAAGGCGTTTCTTTTGGTTCACGATTACGACGAACTTGCACCCGGAATTTTCTTCTTTGGCGATGATGGTAAGGTCGCGAAGGAGATGCATTATTCAGAGTTTGAAGCTGTTTTGGACGGATACGTTCCCGCAGCTGAATGGGCTGGCCGGTCGGCTAAAGCTGTTTATGCTGAAATTGACTCTGACTTCGAAGTTCGTTCTGCGGTTTTCTTCCATGTGTCGTTCACTAAAAAGGGGGAGGTTGATCCTTCCTGGAACTTGCCTTTAGATCAACTGGCGCGGGCTGCTACAGCGGGTCCAGATTTGGGATCAGGCCCAATTCGTCTGGCTTGCTCCAGTCAATGCCCAATTCAGCACTTCCGTGACTTCTTATGGGATCCCGACCTGCGTATGGGGAAGGGGCAGCTCAAACAACTTCATACTGCTTGTAAGCGAAATAAACTTGCCATTCAGTTCCGTGAGCCAGACCTATACAGAACGGATCACGAAGTGGGTTTTCCCGCCGGCCACTCCGTTAAATCGGGCATGAGTAGTGATCTTCTCGAGAAGAGCCTGTTTGACCGTTTGCGAAAGGAATACGAAAAAGAATTTCGCGATCATATGGCGCAGATGCTGCGAGAGCAGAGATTAAAAGCCTCCACCTTAACTACGGAAAGTGAGAAGAGCATTCAGGAACTTAAAGCTGAGCATACTCGACGGCTTGACGAATACCGGGCAATGCTGGAAGAAAAAGACCGTATTCTTCATGAAGAGAAAGAAAAAAATGCTCAGTTGAAAGAAACCATCGACGGGCAGGCAAAGAAGATCGAAGGTTTAAGAGAGTACTTCGAGCATAAGCTTGAGCAGGCTCAGGGCGCGGAAGAGTTTCATATCGAGCGCTTACGAGAGAATTACGAAGCCGAAATGGCGGCCAAAATCGAGTCGGCGGTAAAAGAAGTAAAAGAGACTTTGCAGATGCGAGAAGTCGAATTGCTTTATCGTAACGAGCAGGAAGCCCATCTTCAGGTGGAGATTGCTCACCTGAGAGAAGAAAATCATAGTCTGATTTCCAATAGTGGCGACCAGCTTCTGGAAAAGATGGTCTCTAAAGGCATTAGCTTTGTGACCTATCAGCCTGGGGCTGGCCATATCACCATTCCTGCAACCGATGTCTCTACTTTTATGGAAAGCCCTGCTGTCTATGCGGCAAAACACTGTGGCGTGAATGAGCAGCACTACATCGCTTGGCTAGCCCATTACCAAGCACCGGTCTGCAACTGTAAAGGGGCGGATGGTTCCATCTGTGGTGCCAATATTCCACGTATTAATTCTCCCGTAGACTTTATTCTTGGTGACGGTGACCGTTGCGCAACGCACAAAGACCTTCAAGGGGCTACCAAGCTCGTTCGTGCAGGTGCATAAAAGTTTTCTCCCTCCAGACTGGTTAGATATTGAACCAGATGTTATTTCCAGATGTACCCCTTTTCAGGAGGTTAGCTTTCCTGTGCTGGCGAAGCGTGGCCTGTCGCTGGTGGTTAAAAGAGAAGACCAGCTGGACGCCAATATCAGTGGGAATAAATTTTATAAGCTCTGGGGGCATCTCCAGGCGTATAAGCAGTTCTGTTTTGAATCCAGGACAAAGCCGCCGTTGGCGACATTTGGTGGAGCCTATTCAAACCATATTCACGCCACAGCAGCAGCTGGAAAACTGTTGGGAATACCCACCGTCGGGGTTATTCGTGGTGAGAGAACAACGCCATTAAACCCTAGTTTGCAGGATGCAGAGGAAATGGGAATGCGCCTGGAGTTTGTTTCTCGGTCGGATTACCAGAATCGCCACGAGCTTTTTTTTCAAGATACGTTAGAATCGCGCCTCGGAAAGTGTTTTTGGGTGCCGGAAGGTGGTTCTGGATCTCAGGGGATTACAGGATGTATCGGTCTAGGGCGCGTCCTGGGTGAGTACCTACAGGGGAAGAATGGTGTTGTGTGTATGGCGTGTGGAACAGCAACTACCCTTGCCGGCGTGCGAATTGGTATGGCTGAGGAAATACCCTTGTTGGGGGTTTCCGCCTTAAAAGGCGAGGGCATGTTTGATGCTTATTTGAGCTCGGTATTTGCTCAACATGGGCTATCTTCGACTAATCTAATAATTAACTATGGTTATCATTGCGGCGGTTATGCCAAATTTCCGCAATACTTAATGAATTTTATGCGAGATTTTGAAACATCGACAGGGGTTCTACTGGACCCGGTGTACACCGGTAAGCTGATGTGGGCTATTTGCCAGCTTGCTGAACAGGACTATTGGAAGGAGGGAACCAAAATTGTGGCCCTGCATTCCGGTGGTTTGCAAGGGCGGCGAGGCGTTCCACAGCTAGAACAAAGGATGAGCGATGTTTAATGATATGAGTTCCCCCAGAATGAAGAGTCAGCAGGATCTGGATGCCTTGAGTACCGCGGGTACTTTGGTGCCGTTAAAAGCGTTAAAACCGTCCTTCTTACAGGATCTGTTTAATCATATCGCCGTGCAAAGCGTGTTTGCCGGT
The DNA here is from genome assembly GCF_032773895.1 of Teredinibacter sp. KSP-S5-2. NCBI lineage: Bacteria > Pseudomonadati > Pseudomonadota > Gammaproteobacteria > Cellvibrionales > Cellvibrionaceae > Teredinibacter > Teredinibacter sp. KSP-S5-2. The sequence goes on from NZ_CP120416.1 coordinate 1,699,202, forward strand.
CAGACCTTATTTGAGTACGGCAGCTACGACAGGCAGCATATTTTTCTTATCTCTGGCCAAGTCATGCTGGAATATGAAAATGGCTACAAGGAGCTTGTACGGGCGAGAGACACCATGTTACCCATTGCCCATCAGCAGCCTCGACCATGTAAGGCGGTTGTGGACAGAGACAGTACAATCTTGCGTATCGACAGCGAGCGTCTGGATCGCACCTTAAGCTGGAGTCAGATTGCCGAATACTTATTGTCAGAAATCGCAATAGAGCGGGATTTGGATGAGGATGTTGAATGGATGCAAACCGTTTTAAATTCCAATTTATTTTTCAAAGTTCCACCCGTCAATGTTGAACAGATATTTTCGCGATTGACCCCGATGGTTGTGCATAAAGATGAAGTAATTATTCGTCAGGGGCAAATTGGTGATTGTTGTTACTTCATTAAAGAAGGTGATGCGGATGTGCTTGTCAGAAATGACGAAAAGAGTGCACCGGAAAAAGTGGCGGAAATTGGTATTGGACGTTGTTTCGGTGAAGACGCTTTGGTCAACGAAACCGTGCGTAATGCCAGCATTAAAATGAAAACTGATGGGGTGTTGATGCGTTTGGAGAAAAGTGATTTTCTTCTGCTATTAAAACAACCCGCCATAGAGGAAGTCACCGAAAAGGAAATTGCAGAAATGCTGCAATCTCCTATTTTAATTGATGTACGAACAGACGATGAATACTCTTTGGGACATTTGGCTTTTTCAGCCAATGTACCACTGAATTTGTTGAGCATGAAAAAGCGTCTTTTATCGCCGGAAAAACTGTATATCTGTTACTGCGATACCGGTCGACGAAGTCAGGCCGCCGCCTTTTTATTGGGCAAGCAAGGATACAACGTAATGGCCTTAAAAGGCGGTTATATCGGTGCCAAAATGTCTGATCAACTGGTGGTTGAGGAAGGACACATTCTACGTGGCGGTGAGCTGGCCGCGGCAAGTTAATTGGCGGATGGCCAATGATCTGGAACAATCATTAAACGAAATATGACATGTGGTTGGCGGGTTAATCTCGCCATGCATTGATTCGGGATTAGTTCGTTTTCCGCATTATTAGAAAATATTGCCGCCTTGTCCCCCGTGATCCAGGCAGTACGCTGTAAAAAGCAAATGGATAACACGTTGGTTTTGAGCTTTTGCTGAAGCTCGGATCTTCGCAACCAATAACCACTCACACAAGATTTTTCACATTTCTCAGGAAACAAATCTTCCCGTTGCGTAGCTTGATTTAAGTGAATAAAAAAACACCCTTTAATTAAATGCCTTATCTGTAAGTTTGCGCTGTCGACGCCATACGTATGAAGTGCATCCTTGGTGGCTTGGTGCGAAGACAATCGTAGTTGATGATTCTGCATGCGATGCAGTTTTAAATCCAGTCGGTCTTTGCTGTTGGGGCCTATCCAATTAAGCCAGTGTGCAGTTTCGTTTGGTGAAACCCGGTCGTTGAGCAAATAAAATTTAATCGCGGTTTCCAAGTGTATAGGTGTGTTATTTTTATCGGCTAAAATAAAATCAAACTCACCTAGGGTCACTTTGTTGTGTTGAACCTGAAGGTTCTTTTTTATGAGTTTGTACGGAAATATGCCATCCTCGAAACCCCGTGTGGTTAAAAATTCAATTAAGGCTTCAAAATATAACCCCACTCGGGAAAAGTGTTTTCTCTCTGGGAATTGCGCGTTTTTGTGTGTATCCAACTCACTCAACCATCTTTTCTGGTCTTGGTTAAATGGGTATTCAAGGCTGGGAATGCCGCCCAGATCGTAAATAATGTTGTTAGATGAGAGAATAAATGCCAGATCAACAACAGTGAGAATGGAAAACGGAAAATGTGGCCAGGGAATGATAGGCATGAACTTTAGGCACAGACAGATATTCGGATGCGCTCTATAATAGCAATTTTTTGGCAGAGAACCTGGAATGAGTGAATTTAAGTGTATAGGCCTTATTGGGCGATTGGCGAGCGAGAGTACGCAATACTCCCTTCAGCGCCTGGTAAGCTACCTTTCAAAGCAGAAGACGGTGGAAGTCATTCTGGACGAGGAAACTTCCTCTGTTTTGCCGGGAACTGAGCTTAAAATTCAACCACGCAGTGTGCTGGCGAAGAAATGCGATCTCATTATTGTTGTTGGTGGCGATGGTAGCTTATTGGCAGCGGCACGAGCGTTTGCGGGCTTCGATGTCAAAATACTGGGTATTAACCGTGGTCGGCTTGGCTTTTTAACGGATATCAGCCCGGATGAAATTGAATATAAAGTCGGGGAAGTCCTGGAAGGAGAGTACACCAGTGAGCAGCGCTTTTTGCTTAATTCCGAGGTGTACCGGGATGGCGAGTTAATATCCAAAGATTTGGCGTTAAACGACGTTGTCATCCATCCGGGCAAGTTTATCCGTATGATCGAATTCGAACTCTATATCGATGGTGAGTTTGTCTACCGGCAACGTTCTGATGGTTTGATTATTTCGTCACCAACAGGTTCAACGGCATATGCATTGAGTTGTGGTGGCCCCATTATGCATCCGCAATTGAACGCGATGATCTTGGCACCAATGAACCCCCACACACTAACCAGTCGTCCTATTGTGGTATCAGGCGATAGTCAGGTAAGGTTATTGGTCAGTAAGGTAAACAATTTGAATCCACATGTATCCTGTGATGGACAAACCCACGTTGTTTCCCAGCCAGAGGACGAAATTCTGGTAAAAAAATCAGATAGAAAATTACAATTAATTCATCCTGTCGGCCATAATTTTTATGATACTTGCCGAACCAAATTAGGATGGGCTAGTCAGGCAGCCAAATAACCGAAAGGCGTAGTAGTGAACTTTAGTGGTTATGACATAATTGGTGATGTTCATGGGTGTGCAAACACTCTGGAGAAACTGTTAGATAAACTCGGCTATCGGTTGGATAGCGGTGTCTTCCATCACCAGCAGCGGCAGGCGATTTTTGTCGGCGATATTCTTGATCGCGGCCCCCATATCCGGGAAACCTTACACATTGTTAAAAAAATGGTGGATGCCGGCACCGCTCAATGTGTTATGGGAAATCACGAATTTAATATCCTCTGTTACACAACTCCAATTAAAGTTCATGAGTCGGAAGAAACCCGGTTTATTCGACCACACAATGTACGAAATAACCGTTTGGTTGCAGAAACTCTTACCCAATTCTCCCCATATCCAGAAGAGTGGCGGGTTTTTCTCGATTGGTTTGTGACACTGCCTTTGTTTTTAGAAATGCCGGGTTTTCGGGTTGTGCATGCTTGCTGGGATGAACGCTATATCTCTCAGTTTAAAGAGAAATATAACGGTAATCAGATAAATAAAGATTATATTCTCGCGTGTCTGGATCGAAAGTCTTTTGAGTTTGAGTGCGTCGATCGCTTAACCCGTGGAACGGATCTTAAATTACCGGATAACCGCGTTATTCGCAGTAAAGATGGCATTGAGCGGAATTTCTTCCGTACCAAGTTTTGGGCACATCAGCCGGAATTTTATAAGGATGTTGTTTTTCAGCCAGATCCGTTGCCGGAAGATTTGCTAGACCAGCCGCTTGTTGAGCGTGAGCGCGGTACGCTCCTTTCTTATGCCGCTGACCAACCGCCCGTTTTCATCGGGCACTACTGGTTGCACGGTAAACCCAAACCCCTGCGTAAGAACGTGGCCTGCCTGGATTACAGCGCCGTAAAATATGGTCGTTTGGCTGCCTATCGTTATGATGGTGAAACCGAGCTGCGGGATGAAAAATTTGAATGGGTTTACGTTGATCCCAGTTAATAACTGATTGGTTTTTTATTATGGAATGGTTTTGTTACGCCAAGTTTCCACTTGATGCGAATTTATCGGATATTGATGCGTTGTTAACACAGCATAATATTCCACATCGTTTTACCGAAGAGCAGGGCGAGCAGCTTCTTTGGATTACTGATCCGAATACGATTCCTCTTATTAACCAGATTTTGCAGGGTGAAGTTCAAGCTGCATCCTCTGATATTATTGGGCGCAGTGGACAAGGGGCTTCATCTAACTTCTTTGCCAACTTTTTAACAACACTATTCCATTCTCCCATATGTATTTTGACTGTCTTGCTTGGATGGGCCGGTTTTATTATTTTAAATTTCGTTTCAAGCGAGTGGGTAGCCAAGCATTTATTATTTGTGCATTCTGCAGAAGTGACACATTTTCATCACTACTGGAAGCTAATTACGCCTGCATTTGTGCATTTCTCGTGGATGCATGTAATTTTCAATACCCTGTGGATTTGGGAGTTTGGTAGTAAGATCGAAGCGCATATCGGGAAGTTTAAGTCGCTTGTTTTATTTTTGCTAATTGCCTTAACATCAAACCTGATTCAATATTTTTCGATGAAAGAGCCAGGCTATTTTGGTGGTTTATCCGGTGTGGTCTACGGTTATATGGGGTTTGTCTGGTACATGGCCAAATTCCATCAGGTGGCTTTTTACAGAATGATTCCCCAGGGGATCTTCATGTTTATGTTTGTTTGGCTGGTGCTTGGCTTCAGCGGTTTAATCGATTTATTTATTCCTGGTAGCGTCGCAAATTGGGCGCACCTCGGTGGTTTGGTTGGAGGGGTTGCCTTAGCCAAAATATACAGCCTTATCTGGCCTCAACGACAAGTTTAGTGGGTGAGTATGTACATAGAGAAAATGCTTGAGGCGGTAACGCCAGATATATACGAAAAGTTTAAAACAGCAGTTGAAATTGGTAAGTGGCCGGATGGAAACCCGCTATCCGCAGAACAAAAAGAAATTTGTCTGCAGGCCATTATTGCCTATGATGCAAAGTATCTCGCTGAAGATCAAAGAATAGGGTACGTTCCTCCCAAAGAAAGTCCCTGTGATTCGTCTGAAGAACAAGAAAAGCCATTAAAGTGGGCGGATGACTAATTTTCCGGAATCTATCATGTCAAAAAATCAACCTAAAACGATTTACCTTAAAGACTATAAGAAGCCTGATTTTTCTATTGAAAAAACGCAGCTTACTTTCGAGCTGGAAGACGAATATACCCTGGTCACCTCAACTCTCTCGATAAAGCGGGAGCAAGCGGGCCAGCCTTTGCGTTTGCATGGTCAGGAACTTGAACTTGTATCGGTCAAGGTTGCAGGCAGGTTGCTTAGCCAGGAAGAGTACGATCAGGATGATGAGTTTCTTACTGTGGCTGATGTGCCGGATGTCTTTGAATTTGAATGTGTAACAAAAATTTATCCGCAAAATAACGCTTCGCTGGAAGGCTTGTATAAATCCAATACGATGTATTGCACCCAGTGTGAAGCAGAGGGTTTTCGTAAGATTACCTATTATCTTGACCGTCCTGATGTATTGAGTGAATTCACAACAACTATTATTGCTGATAAAAAACAATATCCTGTTTTATTGTCAAACGGTAACAAAATTCAGGAAGAAAAATTAGTTGATGGTCGACATAAAACTGTATGGCACGATCCGCATTTAAAACCCTGTTACTTATTTGCTCTGGTCGCAGGGGATTTAATCCATATCGATGATCACTTTGTGACGGCTTCCGGGCGAGAGGTTTTACTGCGGATTTTTGTTGAAGAAAAAGATAAGAAAAAATGTGCTCATGCCATGACCTCGTTAAAGAATGCGATGAAATGGGATGAAGAAGTCTATGGTAGAGAATACGATCTGGACATCTTTATGATCGTTGCTGTCGACGACTTTAATATGGGGGCGATGGAAAACAAGGGGTTAAATATTTTCAATACCTCCTGTGTCTTGGCGGCTCAGGAAACTACAACTGATGAAGCCTTTCAGCGCGTCGAAGGTGTGGTTGCCCATGAGTATTTTCATAACTGGTCTGGCAATCGGGTGACCTGTCGGGATTGGTTTCAGCTGAGTTTGAAAGAAGGTTTCACCGTTTTCAGAGATGCTGAGTTTTCTGCCGATATGGGGTCACGAACGGTTAAGCGAGTGGAAGATGTTTCTTTGCTTAGAAGTATGCAATTTGCCGAAGATGCTGGTCCTATGGCGCATCCCGTTCAGCCTTCGTCATTTATTGAAATATCCAACTTCTACACCTTGACCATCTATGAGAAAGGGGCGGAAGTGGTGCGTATGATCCACACGTTGCTTGGCCCTGAATTATTCCGCAAAGGTTCAGATTTATATTTTGAACGACATGACGGCCAGGCTGTCACGATTGAGGATTTTGTGGCCGCGATGCGTGACGTGTCCGGGCGGGACTTCGACCAATTTATGAATTGGTATCGACAAGCTGGTACGCCGGACCTGCGAGTAACATCGAAATACGATGAAGAACAAAAAACTTACACTCTGAATTTTAAACAAAGTTGTAGAGCGACTTCTGAATCAGCAGAGAAGAAGCCGTTCCATATTCCTGTTGCTATGGGGTTACTTGGTGAGGCCGGGGCATTACCTCTTAAATGTGATGGCGTTGTATCGCCGGAAACCAATGACAACACCCACTGTGTATTGGAAATCACTGAAGCTGAACAAAGTTTTACCTTTGAGAATGTGCAAGAGTGTCCCGTGCCTTCTCTGTTGAGAAATTTCTCTGCTCCTGTAAAACTGCGCTATCGTTATTCCCGTGATGAGTTGCTGACTCTGATGAGTCGTGATGAAGATGGTTTTTGTCGTTGGGATGCCTGTCAGGAGTTGGCGATCCAGGTTATCCAGGAAGTTATGACTGAATTAACGACGGAACCGGCCCCTTCCGTTGATGAAAAAATTATAACGGGTTACAAACGCTTACTTACGGACGAAACGCTGGACCCGGCTATGGTTGCTTTGATGTTAAAGCTGCCTTCGGAAGGCTATATCGCTGAATTACAAACGGTGGCAGATATGGATTTGATCCATCATGCCCGTGCTCGTGTGGAAAGAAAGCTCGCCGTAGCATTGAAAGACGAATTTATGTCTACTTATCTGCGTATGAATGAGCAAACTGAATTTGCTGTTGATTCGGCATCCATTGCCAGGCGCAGTTTAAAAAATGCAGCCTTACATTATTTAATGGTACATGCCTCTGCGGAGCATGTTGAGTTGTGTAAAGAGCAGTTCTATACCGCGAATAATATGACGGATGAGTATGGCGCGTTAAAGGCAATTGTGCATTCCTCCAAAGCATCACTTAAAGATTTAAAACAGGAAGTGCTGGAGAGTTTTTATGCCAAATGGAAACACGAACCCTTGGTTGTCAACCAGTGGTTTGCGGTGCAATCAACAGCACCGATTCCAGAAACCAACAAAACTGTAAACGAACTGCTTACTCATGAAGCATTTGATTTGAAAAATCCGAATAAACTTCGTGCGCTTATAGGTGGTTTTTCGATGCGAAACCCGATTTGTTTTCATGATAAGAGTGGCTCAGGGTATCGATTTTTGGGTGAGCAAATCCGTAAGCTAAATAGTCAAAACCCTCAAGTTGCCGCACGCTTGTTAACTCCGTTGACCAAATGGAAAAAGTTTGACGAAGGGAGGCAGAAACTTATGCTTGCGGAACTACAGAAAATTGAACAGCTTCCCGATCTATCAAAAGATGTGTATGAAGTTGTGACAAAGAGTATTCATTCTTAGAACTATTTCACTCAAACATCACGAAATCTAAGCACAATAACGCCTCAGAGAACTTTGAGGCGTTGTTGGTTTTATGCATCTAAAAAACACTTCTTCTTCCTATGGAATATTGTCCCTGATTTTTCACTGGGTATCAGCGGGCATGATTATAACCTTGTTTATTTTAGGGTTATGGATGATGGGTCTGGATTACTACGATCCTTGGTATCGTAAAGGGCCGGATTTACATCGAAGCCTGGGCATTCTTTTCGGGGCAGTTCTACTTGCCCGAATAATATGGCGCCTCTCATCACAACAGCCGACACCGATTACAACCCATAAACCTTGGGAGAAACGGTTATCGAAAGCAGTGCATGTGTTTTTATATTTGCTAATGTTTACCATGATTCCAACCGGATACCTCATTACTACAGCGAAAGGCCAGAGTCTCGAAGTCTTCGGCCTATTTGAAATACCGGCCTTAATAACCGGCATAGATCAACTCGAAGACTACGCTGGTGAATTTCATGAAATTATTGCTTTTTCTTTAATAGGTTTGGCAGCACTTCACGCGTTAGCGGCAGTCAAACATCACTTTATTGATCGGGATAAGACATTACTGCGTATGTTGGCGAAAGGTGACTCGTCAGCACGTGAATAAAAATGTCTCATTTTGTTTATAACAAAAACTTTAAGAGGAAATAACAATGAAACAAATATTTGGAATAGCTTTGGTGTTGCTCACTCTGAGCTCTTCGCAACTTTGGGCAGAAAGTTATGTGATTGATACCAAAGGATCGCATGCGTTTATCCAGTTTCGAATTAAGCATCTGGGTTACAGTTGGCTATATGGTCGTTTCAATGATTTCTCTGGCGAGTTTTCCTACGACCCGAAAAAACCGGAAGACACCCGTTTTGCTGTTGAAATTGACATGGAGAGCTTAGACAGTAACCACGCTGAACGGGACAAACACCTTCGTTCTGACAAATATCTGGATGTAAAAAAGTATCCTAAAGCGAAATTTGTGACCAAACACTATGAGCCAACCGGTGACAAAACTGCCAAGTTAACCGGTGACCTGACGTTCTACGGAACCACCAAGTCGATCACTATTGACGTTGAGCATATTGGTGGTGGTGCTGCCCCCTGGGATCCGAAAGAGCACCGTGAGGGCTTTGAAGGGCGAGCAGTGATTAAGCCGGCAGATTTTGGTTTGAACCTGGTTCCTCAACTTGGTCCAACAGCGGCTGAAGTAGAGCTGATGCTTTCAGTTGAAGGTGTCCGTAAGTAGTCGTTTCTCTTTTCTCTGCTTCTACGTGTGTAGGGGCAGGGAAGCTCGCCAATTAATCCTTATTCCCAACTTTTTTTAGACTGTCTGGCTATATAAAATTGGTTTATGTTGATTTTAGTGCCATACAAAATGCGCAATCCCTGTCAGTATTGGTTGTTTTTTAGTTTTTCTGAGCGTTTTTTCCTCTTTTTTGTTCTTTTTCTCATACTTTATGTTGACCCAAATCTGTCCTTAGTTAATTTAATCTGTACAAAATCTAATCGAAAAAGTTATAGCAAAATAATGTTTTATGATATTTCGCCGATAACCGGATTAGAGACTACAAGACTCGTGCAAGACGGTAATAGGCAAACTGTGCTAAACCTTATTAATAAGGCATGGTTTAAAAAAGCGACTGGAAAAGCTTTACAGGAGAAGTTAAGCAGGAGAGGTGCCGCTGCTCTGTGGCCAAATGATCATTAGGTAATAGAGAGTTTCTATGAAATTAACGGTTATCCAGCGTATCAGTGTCGGTTTTTTATTGTTGATAGTCTTTTTGGTTGGGATTGGCTACACCGGAATCGCCAGTGTTATAGGTATCAATGACAACCTGCAAAAAGTAACTAGTCAGGCTATGCCCATTAGTTCAGATACTACTGAACTTGCTACTGCGTTCGCCGCTGTCAACCTTGCAATGTACCGTCACTACAATGCATCCGATCTTAACGAGTTAGACCAATCAGAAGAAATCTTTAACCGGGTAAATACCCATTATCAAAATAATTTGAACGACTTGATGGAGCGTTTAAGGAAAACAGAAAATACTGAAGCGCAGCAAGAACAGGTAAGAGCTTTACTGGTTAAGGTTCCTGAAGTTTTTGCGGAAATTGCGCAGACCATGCGTGTCTATCGTTCTTCGTTTGATATGGCGCACGAGCTTAAAGCGCTGGATATCGAAGTCAAAAAATTGCAGGAAAAGAGTGTTCCTATCTTTAAAAAAGTTCGTGCATTAAATATAACCGGGAATGATAAAAAAATTGTTGATGACAGTGTGTTTTCTGTCTCTCAAGGGATATCTCTGGTGAAACTGGTGAGTACCACCAATGATATAGGGCAGTTTCGTTTATTTGTCGATGAATATACTGCTTGGTTAGATGAACATGTCATTCTTGCTTTTAAGTTAAGAGAATTAATAAAAAGAAGTTCCCCTGATGTGAGTAGTGCTCTATTAGAGCAGAATAAACTAGTCAGCGATTTAATAGGGCTGTTTGGTAGTTTGGAAGGCTATGGAAACGTTAAGGATCTCCATCTTTCCACAAAAGATACTCTGTCAAAAAACCTGGCCAGTAATCAGGAGGCTTTGGGTGAAATACGTGAGGAGTTGCAGGGCGTGAACGAGTTTGCTCAGCAGTTCTCCACTAACGTTGCAGAGGATGCCAGTGATTCGGTCTCAGAGAATAAACGAATTATTATAATTATTAGTATCATCGCTATATTGTTTGGTGTGGTGATTGCCATATTACTGATCTCAAGTATTCGTAAAGGGTTATACAGCACTCTCAATGCATTACAACGAATGGCTACTGGTGATCTTACGGAAGATTTAAGTAAGCATTCTGATGATGAGTTTGGTCGTTTACGATCATCAGCTCATACTCTAAGCAACTATCTACGAGACATGATTGAAGCAATTAAAAACCAGTCTCACTTCATCATGCAGTCTATTGAACAAACCCAAGCTGTGACCACAGAAACCAAGTCTGCCATTTCCGGGCAAAAGTCAGAAATTGATATGGTGGCTACCGCAATGCAGGAAATGACCGCGACGATTCGAGAAGTTTCCCATATTGCACAGGATACCTTTAACGAAATGGTTGAAGCTCATGATTATGCCAGTCATGGTCAGGAGCATATTCAACAAAATAAAGAGCTGACCGTTACTTTGAAAGGCGATATGGATTCCGCTTCAACCGTTATTGAACAGCTTGATCATGATGTGAGAAAAATTGAAGAAATTCTCCAAGTGATTGATGCGATCGCCCAGCAAACCAATTTACTTGCGCTCAACGCTGCAATTGAGGCTGCGAGAGCGGGTGAGCATGGTCGTGGTTTTTCGGTTGTGGCTGATGAAGTGAGAACGCTTGCGAGCCGAACCCAAGAGTCGACCGAAGAAATAAAACAGAACATTGAAACCTTGCTTGAAAGCTCAGAACAAGCCGTCACTTCAATTAACCGTTCACAGGAAAAAACGGGTCAATCCGTTGAGAAAGCACAAGCGATTAATGAACAAATTGAACATATTGTGCAGATAATGACAAAAACAAAAGATATGAACATGCAGATCGCCACAGCATCCGAAGAACAAAGTGCTGTTACGGAAGAAGTAACGAAAAACATTACCAAAATATTGGATTTGGCTGAGAGTACCGAGAAGGGTGCGGAGTTAAATGAAAGCCGTATGAATGAGCTGGTTGAATCAGCCCATTTATTAGAATCCATTGTTGAGAAATTTAAGTTGGACTAACCTGGCTTGGTGGGAGAGTTTGAATGAGACACTATGCTTTGCTATTGCTGATACTGATTTTTGCAAGCATACAGGCTAGCGCTGTAACAACGATTAACTATTACACATGGCGTGCTCAAGAGCAGGTTTTGTGGGAAGAGATCTCTAATCGTAATTTGATTCCTGGCGTAAAGATCAATGTCAGAGTGGTGCGCTACCAGGCTCACGAGTCTTTTAAACCGCACGTTACGATAGAGATGTTGCACGACGAAGCAGATTTATTTCAATGGTCTCCCGGTGCCTCTAATTTAAAACCGCTTATCGACAAAGGCTTGATTAAGCCAAACCAAGCCGACGTAAGTGACATCAATAAAGCCGCGTTACTGGCTTCTATGGGGCCGGATGGGCGGTATTACGGTGTACCTTTTGCCCTGCAATTGCAGTCATTGCTCGTTAATCGTAAACAAGTTAATAAGTCTGGAATAGATGGCCAACCTAGTAGTCTGGATGAGCTAGATCGAAATTTTGCGAAGTTGAAATCAAACGGTGTAACACCGTTACATCTTGCCGGATCGGCTAACTGGCTGCTCAATCAAGTTGTATCCGAAGTGATGATGGCCGGTTTGGTTGAAGAAGAATTTGCAGATCGATTGGAGAAAGGGCAGGCATGTTTTACCGATAGGAACTACACCGAGATTTTTCGAGTAATGGGAACCTGGCGGGATAAAGGGTATTTCAATACTGAATGGGAGAAAGAGGGCTATGCTGGGATGAATAACAGTGTTGCTCTTGGAAACTCTGCGATGGCTTTTGACGGTGGTTGGAAAACCGGGCCTGCATCGAATTTTTGGGAGGTTGATGCGGATTTTCAATTTGACTTTTGGGCGGTTCCTGGAAAAGTTGCCAAAGTCTATGCTTTGGGTGACGGCACTTATCAGGTGAACCATACCTCCTCTCGTGCTGAGGCCGCCTACAAAGCTCTTCAATTTACGGCGACTCAAGAGTTTGCCACATTATTTGCTGAATATGTAAAAGAGATTCCTGCCTACGGTGGCAGTATATCCATATCGAACCCAATACTCAGGCGTATGTCCAGTTTGCTTGCAGATAATTCTTATACTGTGAGTCTGTTTACCTCCGACCGGCTTAATAAAGGCTCGCCAAGTTACAATGACTTAGTGGCTGAGGCGTTTAAGAAGGTTCTGACGCGCGAGTTCTCACCAGAAGAAGCAGGCCGATTTATTCAGAAGGGGTTAAATTCCTGGAACTATGTCGGCAAACAACGTTGTGGAACGTAAGCAACGATTTAAAAATATCCTACCGACAACATTTTCATAGTTTGTCTATAATTTACTCAATGTCTGCTTTTTTTAGCTAATTGCTAAACAAGTAGCATTTTCAGGGCGGATTTATGGTAACCTCGCCCGCCGAATTGTAGGGGTAAACTTACCCCTACATTATCCTAATCATACCGACAATTTGTTACTGCGAAATGAATAAAATATTACATTCTCTTGCTGTTGTTTCTTTAATGCCTGTTTTTGCCAATGCAGGTGAACTTAATCAACCCCAGTTTTACGGTAAAGCTAATTTGTCTTGGCAGTATGTTTCCGAAAATGACGATAATTATACTGAACTGGTTTCTAATGCTTCTCGCTTGGGTGTGAAGGGTAGTGTCAGTCTGGACAGTGGTTTGACCGGTATTTATCAGGTCGAAGTTGAAGTGGACGAAGACGGTGACTCTGACGACTTGTTTAAGCAGAGAAATACCTATATTGGCGTCGAGGGTGAGTTTGGTGAGTTTATCGCAGGGTATTTTGATACTCCGTTAAAGCAGGCTCAGAAAAAAGTGGATCTGTTTAATGACCTTGAAGGTGATATTAAAAGCGTCATTACACGTAGCGAAAATCGCGGAGAAAACAGTGTTCAATATACCTCTCCAGATTTCAGCGGATTTAAAGCAAAAGTAAATGTTTTGAACTCTGAAGAAGAAAACGTTGAAAACGGTGTCTCTTCATCTTTGTCATATGAGCAGGAAAATGTTTATGTTGCTGTAGCTTACGATAGTAACGTTGAGGGCGAAAACATTAATGTCCTGCGTGTTGTTGGCCAATTTACATTTGGTCCTGTGCAACTGGGCGCACTATTTGAGCGTGACGAACAAAATGATAATTCAGAAGATGGTTCTTTGGTTTCTGTTATGTTTAAAGCCTCAGATAAAACTTTTATTAAGCTTCAGGCAGGTGAATCCGATATCCTTCATCAAGATGCAGTAACTTCTAACGTTGGCGTGGATTATAAGCTTAGTAAGAAATCAAAAGTTTTTGCTTATCTTACCCATGAGGAATATGAGAACGGGAATCTTGACGTAGAAAATGATTATGCTGGTGTAGGGTTAGAAATAAAATTTTAAACTCTGTCCTGTCTAATGTTAAAAAGCCCTGCTTTTAGTCAGGGCTTTTTTGTGCCACAAAAGAAATAATAAGAAATTGACCGTTTTTACCTTATTTCAAAGAGGTATTAAACGAATCCAATTAAATTCTATAGTCGTCTAAAATTTCAGACTTTAGTTCAATTTAGAATAATAAGAATCTTTATTTCTCAGAAAATAACAGTAATTGAGGATTTTTCGTGCAAAATCACATTGACGGAAAAAAAATCCGATGATAACTTCAGTTTTAATTGTTGCGGGCTAATATAGATTTTACTAATCGATATAACAGAAAAAATCTATTACTGGTTTGGCAACCATCGTTGGCGAAAGCCGTCTGCTCTGAGTGGCTGTATAAAAACATAAGGATGCGACTAGAGCTTTATTGGACACGTTACGACGCATGAAAAAAATTAAAATGCGTTAACTATCACAAAACGTGTAGTAATACTAAAAGGTTTATACCCTGAGCTGAAGGGTCAGAATTTTGGTCCGCGTGAATGTGGTTGGTTAAGTCACGCATGCGAGAACCAAAATGCAATAGCATTGAGGTTAGATAATAAAAATGAAACCCAATGTGCTTCTTTTGATCAAGAGGAAATACATAATGAAAAAAATAATGGCTACAGCTATCACCGCTGGTGCTGTTATGCTTTCTGGACAAGCTATGGCAGCTGTAGACTGCTCTGGCTTACCGGAGTGGCAAAACGGCGATACATTTACCGGTGGTCAATCCGTTCAGAGAAATGGCAGTAAGTACACAGCTAATTGGTGGACTCAATCTGATCCCGAAACAAATTCTGGTCCATGGCAAGAGTGGACTTTTAACGACGTATGCTCTGGTTCAACTTCAAGTTCTTCCAGTTCATCTTCCAGCTCTAGCAGTTCTTCGAGCTCAAGCTCGTCCTCAAGTTCAAGCAGCTCATCTAGCTCTTCGTCCTCTTCTGGTGGCAGTACTTGTGAAGCTTACCAAGCTGGCGCAACTTACCAAGTCGGCGATAAAGTAAGTAATGCTGGTGGCACCTTCGAGTGTACAGTAGCGGGCTGGTGTTCTTCTGGCGGTGCATACGAGCCTGGCGTAGGTTGGGCATGGGAATATGCTTGGACTTCTCCTGCGGATTGTGGAAGCAGCTCAAGCTCATCTTCCAGCTCAAGCAGTTCTTCTTCAAGTTCTAGCAGCTCAAGCTCATCGTCCAGTTCTTCAAGCTCTTCATCATCCAGTAGTTCTTCTTCAAGTTCTTCTGGTGGTACTGGTGGCAAGCTTCTAGCGGGTTACTTCACCGAGTGGGGTATCTACGACCGTAACTACCATCCTAAAAATTTGGTCACCAGCGGTTCTGCCGAGAAGCTAACGCACATTGTTTTCGCGTTTGGTAATGTGACTAACGGTCAGTGTGTACTTGGCGATTCCTATGCCGATTACGATCGTTTCTACTCTGCTGCAGAATCTGTAGACGGCACCAGCGATGACTGGAACAGCACTGAAGTACGTGGTCTGTTTGGTCAGTTCAAGAAATTGAAAGCCATGTACCCACACTTGAAGATCGTATGGTCTTTCGGTGGCTGGACCTGGTCTGGTGGTTTCGGTCAAGCAGCAGCAAACGCAACAGCATTCGCTGATCAATGTTATGGTTTGGTCAATGATCCACGTTGGGCGGGTGTATTCGACGGTATCGACATCGATTGGGAATATCCAAACGAGTGTGGTCTAACCTGTGACACGTCTGGTTTCGACAGCTACCGCGTATTGATGCAAGCATTGCGTGCTCGATTCGGCAACCAGCTTGTGACTTCTGCGATTGGTGCGGGTGAATCCAAACTATTGGCAGCAGACTACGGCGGTGCAGCTCAGTACCTGGATTTCTACATGATCATGACCTATGACTTCTTCGGTGCATGGGCGAAGAACGGTCCTACCGCGCCTCACTCACCATTGAACGATTGGGCTGGCATGCCAATTCAAGGCTTCAGCACAGACCACGGTATCGACACTCTACTTAGTCTGGGCGTACCAGCGAACAAAGTATTGTTAGGTATTGGTTTCTACGGTCGTGGTTGGACGGGTGTTACGCAAGCCGCGCCTGGTGGAACGGCAACCGGTGCAGCAGCAGGTACTTACGAAGCCGGTATTGAAGACTACAAAGTGTTGAAAGGTAGTTGTCCTATCACCGGCCAAATTGCGGGAACCAACTACGCATACTGTGGCAACAACTGGTGGTCCTATGACGATCCAGCGACCATCCGTGCGAAGATGCAATATGCTAACGGTCGTGGCCTGGGCGGTGCATTCTTCTGGGAGACTAATGGTGATACTGCAAATGGTGAACTGATCAGTGCGATGAAATCTGGCCTGTAAGTTAATACCAAAAAGTAAGACCTCTAAAAAACCCGCCTTATGGCGGGTTTTTTTGTTAGCCACAAATAAATGACGATTGTCTGTAAGCTTTGCTTATATCTGATTTTAAAAAAAGTATTCTGATTTATCACCATACACATAAAACTCGACGGTTTGTATTCTGGTCATCAGTTTTTTATAGGAAGGGAATGCTTAAAATTTTGCTTATTCAAAAATACGCTGTGATATGAATTATTCTTGGTCAACAGTGTATGCGGTTAATTCGAGAAGTGTATTAAAGTAGAGGGAAATAAAAAAAGCCACCTGATAAGGCGGCTTTTTTTTATCATTTATAGTGTTTTGATTTTCTTCTTTTGCTCTTCCAGTTTTTGTGCCGAAGATTGGTACTCCGTTAATTTGTCCTTTTCCTTTTGCACTACATCCGCTGGGGCTTTATCGACAAACTTGGGATTATTTAGCTTACCTTCCAAACGCTTTACTTCTTTTTGCGTTTTCTCCAGCTCTTTGTTTAATCGAGCTAATTCTGCATCTTTATCGATCAGTCCAGCCATTGGCACAAGTACTTCCATTTCACCAACAATGGCCGTCGCGGAAAGCGGTGCTTCCTGACCAGCGTCTAACCATTCAAGCTGCTCTAGTGATGCAAGTTTCTTGAGGAATTGCAGGTTTTCTTCCATGCAGCGTTTGTCATTCACACTGCCGTTTTGGAAATAAACTGGCAATTGTTTGGATGGAGCAATATTCATTTCACCGCGAATATTACGAATACCCACGACAACATTTTTCACCCATTCAATATCTGCCAGTGCCTGCTGATCCACTTTACTTTCGTCGGGCTCAGGGTAGCGAGCCAGCATAATGGTGTCGCCTTCGGCGCCGGTCAGCGGCTTCACTCGTTGCCAGATTTCTTCGGTGATAAACGGAATGAGTGGGTGTGCTAAACGCAATGTGGTTTCCAGTACGCGAACCAGTGTACGGCGTGTGCCTTTTTTAATTGCGGCAGAAGCGTTTTCATCCCAGAGTACAGGTTTGGTCAGTTCCAAATACCAATCGCAGTAATCTTTCCATACGAAGTCGTAGAGCGCCTGACTGGCTAAATCCAGACGATAAGTATTCACGCCTTCGATAACGGCTTTTTCGGCTTGCTGCAAGCGGGCGATAATCCAGCGATCAGCAAGGCTCAATTGATAGTCATCAGAGCCATCTTGGCCGCAGTCTTCGCCTTCTGTATTCATGAACACGTAGTTGGACGCATTCCAAAGTTTGTTACAGAAGTTACGGAAGCCTTCAATACGGCCCACATCAAAATTAATATCACGGCCGGTTGAGGCCAGTGAGTAGTAGGTGTAACGCAGGGCATCTGTTCCGTACGAAGCAATGCCCTCGGGGAAATCCTTGCGGGTCATCTTTTCAATTTTTTCTTTCAGATGCGGTAGCATCATGCCTGCGGTACGCTTTTGTACTAAAGATTCCAAATCAATTCCGTCGATCAGATCGATAGGGTCGAGTACGTTACCTTTCGATTTCGACATCTTCTGGCCGTGGCTGTCACGCACCAAGCCGTGAACATAGACGGTGTGGAAGGGCACTTCTTTTTTGAAGTAAAGGGTCAGCATAATCATGCGTGCAACCCAGAAGAAGATAATGTCAAAGCCGGTTACCAGAACCGAGGACGGATGGAATGTTTTAAGGAAATCGGTATCTTCAGGCCAGCCCAAGGTGCCGAATGTCCATAAACCGGAAGAGAACCAGGTATCCAGTACGTCTTCGTCCTGACGTAGTTCTACGTCGGCTGCAATGTTGTTCTTTTGTCGAATTTCTTCTTCATTACGAGCAACATAAACATTGCCGTCATTGTCGTACCAGGCTGGGATTCGGTGTCCCCACCAGAGTTGACGGGAAATACACCAATCCTGAATGTCACGCATCCATGAGAAATACATATTTTCGTATTGTTTGGGCACGAACTGAATGGAGCCATCCTCAACGTTTTTGATGGCTTCATCGGCAAGGGATTGGGTTTTTACGTACCACTGGTTGGTGAGATAGGGTTCGATCACCACGCCGGTTCGATCGCCGCGGGGGACCTTCAGTTTGTGATCTTGAATCTTCTCAAGCAGACCCAAAGCTTCCAGGTCTTCCACCACTTGTTTACGCGCATCGAAACGATCCATGCCACGGTATTTTTCTGGAACCGTGTTATTGAGTTTTGCATCATCAGTAAGAATGTTGATGACATCCAGATTGTGACGTTTGCCCATGTCGTAGTCGTTGAAGTCATGGGCTGGTGTGATTTTTACACAGCCGGTACCGAACTCTTTGTCTACATAATCGTCGGCAATAATCGGAATTTCACGGCCAACCAACGGTAGCGTGATGGTTTTGCCTATGAGGTCTTTGTACCGCTCGTCCTCAGGGTGTACTGCAACTGCGGTATCGCCCAGCATCGTTTCTGGGCGGGTAGTAGCAACAACCAAGTGGCCTGAGCCGTCCGTTAGGGGGTAGCGGAAGTGCCACAGGTGACCGTTTTCTTCTTCACTGATGACTTCCAGATCGGAAACGGCGGTATGGAGTTTCGGATCCCAGTTAACCAGACGTTTGCCACGATAGATTAATCCGTCTTCATGGAGGCGAATGAACACTTCCTGCACGGCTTTATAAAACCCGTCGTCCATGGTGAAGCGTTCGCGGCTCCAATCTGGTGATGCACCTAAACGACGAAGCTGGCGAGTGATATTACCGCCGGACTCTTCTTTCCATTCCCAAACGCGTTCAATGAATTTTTCGCGACCTAAGTCATGTCGGCTTTTGCCTTCGGCATCCAGCAAGCGCTCAACAACCATTTGCGTGGCAATACCTGCGTGGTCTGTACCCACTTGCCAAAGAGTGTTATTGCCTTTCATTCGATGGTAACGAACCAGAGCGTCCATAATGCTTTCCTGGAAACCGTGTCCCATGTGGAGGCTACCAGTGACGTTGGGTGGGGGAATCATGATGCAGTATGGGTCGCCTTCACCGCTGGGGGCAAAATAACCGCTGTTTTCCCAAGTTTGGTACCACTTTTGTTCGATGGATGACGGCTGGTAGGTTTTATCCATAGTCGTATTCTGGAGCCTTTCTCTATTGAATCTATGTTAGTTAGGTCGAAAGCGCCGAATTATACCTTGTAGCGCTGCATTCTGCAGCGCCGCAAGCTATTGATTTTTTGGGCTTTATCAGGAAATGCTGAATTATGTGGGGGGAGTATGGAAAAAGGGCGAAAAATACCGTTATTTTTTTTGCGTAAGACGTTTACTTAGCTCTTTTCGCAGTTCTTGCTCAATTTGCGGCAAGAATTGCTTAACCAGTTTATCCACTAGTTCCTCATTCGAATTGTTGTTCTGCTGACTAGCTGACTGAGCCAGTTGCTTCTGGTGGATTGCCTGTGACGACTTGAGCAGGGTTTTGGAGTCTTCAACTGACCTTGAAAGAGTTTCACCCACCATATTCAGGTCGTTAACTAACTTGGAGCGGTGTTGATTCAGTTTTTGTCGAATACTGGCTGGCAAAAAAGGGTTTTCACTTTTTGGGGTTAACTCCACTTTGGGTTCCAGCTTTATTTCTGAATCGTCTTCCTTACCATCAATGGTGATTTCATAGTCAAGGTCATCTTCTGAGATGTTATCCAGAGTGGCGCTGGCTTCTTCAAATAGTGAACGTTGGCCGGGAAGCACTTTTGGCGGCTGTGTACGTGGCATGGACTGGGTACCTAGGTCCTTATTTGTTATAAAATTTGGTTTTTTTTCAGCCTGATCAGAGTTATCCGGTATGGCGTCTCTTATCAGTGTTTTGTTCGGGTCGGAAAAAATGCTGCCATTGATAAGAGACTCATGAATTGCTTCCAGTTCAAGTAGCAGGTCGTTCTTATTTGGTTTGCCGTTTTCCAAGGAAAGGATCTCGTTACTGTTATTTCATTGTATGGGTTTTTAGTGGGTAACCTCGCGAGCGGTAATATTTAAAGTTATCTCGCGTTGAGCTAAGTATAGGTTCGTTTTGTACGACAATTTCTGCCATCCGTTTAAACCGGCTAAAAAAAGCAGGTCGCCCTTGCGTTAAGTTTACCAGTACATCGTGATGTTCAATATCATCTTGATCATGACTAATGACAACTGGTTCAAGGTTTTCCGCTGAAGGCTCATTTCCCAGCACGCGATGTGGAATAAATGACTCAGGTCGGAAACTCCAGAGCAATTCATCAAAGGCCTGGCTCATGTTCTGGTCTTGAGTGGCCACAAGAACTCTGTTGCCCTGACGCACAGCTTTTTCTATGTAGCGGCACGCAAAACGGTGCCGCTCATTAATGTCCTGGCTTTGCAGTACGTAAAAATCAATTAAAGTCATGGCAATATCGTATTAAGCGTTCAGCAGGTAGTCCAAAAGCAGTGCGACAGGTCTCCCAGTTGCCCCTTTGGCTCCGCCTTGTACCCACGCTGTTCCTGCGATATCCAAATGTGCCCAAGGGTACTTTTTGGTAAAGCGGGATAAGAAACAGGCTGCGGTCACGCTTCCTGCTTGGGGGCCACCAATATTTGCCATATCGGCAAAATTGCTATCCAGTTGTTTTTGGTATTCATCCCATAAAGGCATTTGCCACGCGCGGTCATGCATCTTTTCGCCACTGGCTAACAATTTGTCAGCGAGGGCTTGGTCGTTACTGAATAGTCCAGTTGCATGATTACCCAACGCAACCACGCAAGCACCAGTTAGCGTGGCAATGTCCACTACTGATTTAGGCTTGTATCTCTCGGCATAGGTCAGGGCGTCGCATAATACCAGCCTGCCTTCGGCATCGGTATTTAAAATTTCGATTGTTTGCCCTGACATGGAGGTAACCACATCCCCAGGTTTGGACGCGCGGCCAGATGGCATATTTTCTGCGGCAGCGATGATCGCAACCACATTAACGGATGCCTGTAGTTCAACCAGGGCTGTCATCACACCCATTACAGAAGCCGCACCACACATATCAAACTTCATTTCATCCATGGCAGGGCCGGGCTTTAAGCTGATGCCGCCGGTGTCAAAGGTAATGCCTTTACCCACAATAACATTGGGCTTTGCTGTTTTTGCGCCACCACGGTATTCCATGATGATGAGTTTGCCGTCCTGGGCGCTACCTTTGGCCACGGAGAGAAAGGCACCCATGCCCAATTTTTCGATTTGTTTTTCTGTTAACACCTTGGTGGTGAGTTTGGTCGAAGAAGTTGCCAGTTTTTTCGCTTGGTTGGCCAGATATTCCGGTGTGCAGATGTTGCCGGGCAGGTTACCCAGCTCCCGAGTGGTATTGATGCCGTTACCCAGTGCTTGTCCCAGTTTGAGGCCTTTTTTTGCGTCGTTGACCTGTTTTGCGTCATCAACAACCAATGTGAGTTTCTCTAACTTGGAGGAATCTTTATCGGAAGCTTTGGTTGTGGCGTATTTGTAATCGACTCTCTTGGCTTCTGTGGCAAATAGTTGTGCAATGGTTGATGGAGAGTTGTCTGTGTCTGACAGATTCACCTGATCCAAATAAACCGCAGCGTTTTTAATGTGCGAGCCTTTTAATGCTTTCAACCCAGATTGGATGCTGGAAATGTAGTCTTTGCTTGAAATGCTGGATTTGCTTTTCTTTTCTGCTTGCCCAAGTGATACCAGTAACACATGTTCATATGCGCGTTTTTTATTGGGGGCAAGATGAACCCAGCAGTGACTGCCTGCTTTATTTTTAAGCGCTTTGCTCTCTAGTATGTGTGATAGGGTGCCGTTAGCTTCTTTATCGATGAGTTGGGCACTTGATTGCAATGTGTTGTCCAAGGCAAATACCACGGCACATTGAGTTTTTAGAGAGTTAGCATTTGCGCGTTTTACGATCAAATCCATAAGTAGTTGGCAACCTGTTGTTGATGCGAAGAGTTGAGTTTCGATGTTTTCTTTTACTATAGTGGCAATTGTAAAGAAAAATCGTCACAAGAACAGATGCACATCGCCTTCATTGTGAAAACTGATAAAATGCGCCGCTTGTGATCAGACCTGTTCAGACACCTTGGGAGTCACTAAACTACGCATATTTCGCGTGGCTGGGGATAACGTGCGCTCCGGCAGCAGGTACTAATAAATACTCATTAAAATTGAGATTAGCTGTTTGATTATTTTCCGTTACCTTGCAAAAGAATTACTGGGCAGTTTATTTGCTGTCAGTTTTGTACTTTTGCTTATTATTATCAGTGCACGATTTGTTTCTTATCTGGCAGAAGCTGCAGCAGGTGGTTTGGATACCGGTGTGCTTCTGACACTCATGGCCCTGCGTTTGCCGGGGTATCTCGAGTTGATTCTTCCGTTGGGGTTGGTCATCGGAATTATTATGGGGTACGGCCGTTTATATGTGGACAGCGAACTGACAGTGCTTTCCGCTTGCGGCTTCAGTGAGCGTCGCTTTTTGGTTTATACCCTGATGACGTCTTCCTTTGTTGCACTACTGGTCGCCTTGTTCAGCACCTATCTCGGCCCTATTGGTGTGCGTGCATCAGAGGCTCTGCTTGCAGAACAACGTAATCGAACGGATTTTGAAACTTTGAAACCTGCACGTTTTCATGAACTGGATGACGGTCGTGGGATCAGTTATGCGGAATCGGTATCGGAGGACAAAACCGAGCTGATTCAGGTGTTTATGGCTCAGGTTTCTCTGGACGATACCGACGAGCGCTTAACAGTATTGACTGCCTCCTCGGGTGAAACTGTCATTGATCAGGATACCGGCAACAAGTTTCTGTTATTGAAAAATGGTCGTCGGTATATCGGACGACCCGGCGATAAGGATTACCAGATAATCCGTTTTAACAGCTATGCGCAAAAACTGCCAGAGCCGGACTATAACGTCAAACCCAAACGGGAAACGGATGGTTTATCCACATTTGAGTTGCTTGAGCGCGATAGCAAAGAGGCACGGGCGGCCATTCAGTGGCGTATTTCCTTACCCGTTTTGGTGATGATTGTGTCGTTAATCGCGCTGCCGTTGAGTAAAACCCAACCTCGTCGCGGGCGCTACGGCAAGTTGCTGCCTGCAATTATCATCTACGTACTGTATCTGGTTGCTATCAACGCGGCCCGGGGAATGGAGGAAGGTGGTGATGCGCCTTTTTCCGGCGTGATATGGTACGTGCACTCCGGCTTTTTCTTGTTGGGCATATTTTTGTATAAAGCCTCCAGTATCAAGCGTCTGTTGCAGAAGAAAAACCAATCAGCAAACGTTAAAACGGCAGTATAGGCAACCGGTAACCTATGAAAAAAATAAAGCGATATATTGCCACTACCATTCTTAAATCCATTGTCGGGGTATTATTTGTCATCCTTTCTTTGGATGTGTTATCCGCGTTAATCGACCAGCTTGATCAGCTTCGAGGAGGGTATAACTTTCTGGAAGCGATTATTTATGTTGGTTTGTATGTGCCATCCAGTACTTATGATTTTCTGCCATTATCCGCATTAGTCGGATGTTTGTTAGGCCTGGGTTCGTTAGCCAACACCAGTGAACTGGTGGTGATGCGCTCTGTTGGTGTATCCATTCTACAGGTCATTTGGGCTGTAACCCGGCCGGTATTGTTGATTATTGCCGGGGGTATTCTGCTAGGGGAATACGTTGCACCATATACCGACCAATACGCCGACAGCCGCCGGGCTTTGGCTCAGGGACACGAAAGTGCCATGCGGATTGAGCGTGGGGTATGGAACCGCGAAGGTAATGAATACATGCATTTCAACGCGGTATTACCCAACGGTAAATTGTATGGGGTGACACGCTATATCTTTGATGAACAGAAGAATTTAATCGAAGCGAGTTTTGTTGATTCTGCTATTTACCAGGGGGAAGGGTTGTGGATTGAGCAGGATGGTGTGGTGACATATTTCAATCAGGATTCTGTTCAAAACTCCGGGTTTACCTTTCGGGAGTGGCGTACTGAAGTCTCACCGAATCTGCTGAATATTCTGGTTTTAGACGCCGACGAGTTACCCATGCAGCGTTTGTATTCGTACTCTAATTACCTGGACAAGCAAAATCTGGATTCCAGTGAGTACCGGTTAGCGTTTTGGCAAAAAGCTCTGCAGCCGCTAGCCACCATTAGTCTGGTGGTCATTGCAATATCATTTATCCTTGGCCCTCTGCGTCAGGTTTCAATGGGCTTTCGGGTTTTTGTTGGCGTGCTGATTGGGCTCGTCTTTCAGACCTCACAACAGCTACTTGGCCCTGTGAGTATTATCTGGGGGTTTTCGCCCATGCTTGCGGTCTTGATCCCAATTGCCTGCTGTTTTGTTATTGGTGGCGCTTTGATTAAACGGGCGAAGTAACTCACTTCGCTTTTTTCTTTTTCTTCCTGGGTGGTTCTAGTAATACCTTGGTTTGCGATAAGCGATCATGTAAGCAGAGCTTGTCCTTATCCAGCCATGTCCAAACATAGCCAATCAGGGAAGGGGCAAGAAATGAAGAAAGCACTGCTCGAATATAGGCTGCTTTAACTGATGGATGTCGGTTTTCTTCGCCAATTATAGTGAGTCGCCAGGCTTTCATACCTGCCGTTTGGCCGGCTCGGCACCAGAAAAACACGTAAAAACTGCTGAGACAAATATACCAGCCGATTGGGAAGAGCGGGTGTGTCAGTCGAGGTTGATACTCTTCCGAGCCCGTACCAAACAAAGCGACATGGATCGCGAGTGCAATACCACCGTATGCCATGCTCAGGGCCAATAACAGCAAGCTGTCATATACTAGCGCAGCAATACGTCGCCAGACTGGCGCGACGGGAAGAGGTATTTGATAGTGTGGAGACTGATACATATTGAACCCGGAATATAGTGAGGCGGGTATTTTACCGATTTTCCTGGTTTATTAAACGTGTGATCGCAATGCGGTCGTTGGGGATTGTCGAAGGAAATAGGGAAACGCAACCGAATTATCATTGCTAGAGTCTTTTTTCATTCCTAAGCTAATAAGAAATACAACGTTAAATAATCACCGACCTAACGGAGGTTTTGTGCCGAATTCCTGGGACCCGGATATTTATTCCAGAGCGTGGGACTATGCAACTCTAGCGCATGAAGGACAAACGTACGGCGGAGCCGAGGAGGGTGTGCAGGTTCCCTATATCAATCATGTGGCGAGCGTGGCGATGGAAGTGGTATGTGCGTTGATTCATACTGATGAGCAGCTTGATGCCAATCTCGCCGTACAGTGTGCGTTATTGCATGATGTGGTGGAGGATACTTCCATTGGATACCATGAGCTAGTAGATAGCTTTGGATTATCTGTTGCTGATGGTGTTCAGGCATTAACGAAAGATTTTCAACTGACGACAAAGCGCGAACAGATGGCGGATTCTGTGAAGAGAATTCAGCAACAGCCAAAAGAAATCTGGATCGTGAAGTTGGCCGATAGAGTGAGCAACTTATATCGTCCTCCATTTTTCTGGGATCAGGAGCGAATTTCATATTACCGTGACGAATCTCAGTTCATATTGTCGGAGCTGGGAGAATGTAATGCCATTTTACATTCCCGGTTACGAAAAAAAATTGAAGAATACGGTGATTTTCTACGTTGATACTTGGTCAGTGTTCTTCTAAAACTCCAGGTATAAATAAGAAAATGAATGAAATAAGTTGGAACGATTTTCAGAAAGTTGAATTGCGAATTGGTACTGTTATAGAAGTTCAGGATTTTCCCGAGGCCCGAAACCCCGCCTATATATTGCAAGTTGACTTTGGTTGCGAAATTGGCATTAAAAAATCCAGTGCACAAATAACAGATTTGTATTCCAGAGAAAGTTTAGTCGGTAAACAAGTTGTGGCGGTTGTTAACTTTCCGGCAAAACAAATTGGACCGATTATGTCCGAGTGCTTGGTTACAGGTTTTCATCGTGAGGATGGGGCGGTTGTATTGGCTGTGCCTGACGCAGAAATTCAAAATGGCGCTCGTTTGGCTTAATTAATCAGAGTCAGGTTGGTATATGTTATATACGTATATAAATAGAGCCCACTGGGTGGGCTCAACTGTGCGAAATTATATCATGCCGTTTATGTTTAAAGTCTTTTATTAAAAACAAACACCAGTATAGGACCACACTTGTCGCCAATGACTGCCGCTGCCAGGAAAAATGACAGCTGAGTTATTTAACGAACACCAGGGACCGTGTAAACACTTGTAAATGGTATTGTCTGTTGTTACCACGAGATCTCCAGTGTTGTATGAGTTACCTAGTGTAAATGACGGAATTCCACAATCTGTTGTAGAACTACTGCTGCCATTTCCTCCAACTTCACCGTTGGTAGAATCAATAATCCATTGACGAACGTGTTGTACATCAACGTATATTCCAATACCGCTAACGGTTCCACATTGATTACCTGAGGCGATAACACCGGCTAAGTAAGATGTATTATTCGCGTTAATCATCAGTGGGCCGCCACTATCACCACCGCAGGGGCCAGGTGCACCAATTTCGCCTCCGCATAAAATGCTGTTATTGCCTGAAAAACCAAATGGGGTGAAAAATGTGTCGACACAAATGTTTTTATTGACAACCGAGACATTGACTTCTTGTAGGGTGTTACTTGGGTTCGGGTTGCCAAAGCCTGAAAACCCCCATCCGCTAACAACACCAGTTTGACCGGCTCGTATTGTATTTTCAGGTGGGATGGATAAGCGTGTCAGTTGACTACTAGGCGCTCTGTTAAGCTGAATTAAGGCAATGTCGTAGCCGGAAAAACTATTCCTGTAATTAGGGTGAGTGATTGTTTGGGCAACCTGAAAACGTTGGCCGCCATTTGTTAGATCTCCAGTTCCTGCAACGATGCTTAAACCGCTTATTTGATCGATACAATGTGCCGCACTAATTACCCAACGTTCTCCAACTAAGGTTCCACCGCATTTATGTTTTTGCGATCCATCCTGTAGGGAAACCTGGTAGCTTCTCTGAGAGAAATTGGATGAGCCTCCTCCAATAACCCTTGTTTGAATAGTGTCTTGTGCCCAGGATGGTGATAGGGGACTGATGGCAAGAAGGAAAAAAGGTATGTTTTTTAATTTTTTTATTGAGGATTTAATTATTTTAAATTTCATTTTTTATCTCCCAGTTTGAGGTGTTGATTAGTGTTGTTTCTTTGGGAGGAAAAAATCAATACGCGTGAGAGTGATATTTTTATTGCGTGTAATGGATTTTAGACGTGAATCAATCTGGTGCTGAATTTTACAAGGTTTTACCTTTTTATTTAGTACATCTAATTTATGTAATAAATAAAAAAACCATTTTCAACGGTATTTTTTTGTTGAGGATTATTTTTTTACGTTCGTCCATATTTATTTGTTTTTTATGATAGTGAAAAAAATAATTGATGGAAAGTGTTATTTCTTCGTCTCGGTTTTTGTGGCGTTTTTAATCTTAAAAAGAACCCTGCGAAAAAGCAGGGTTCCATGTTGAATGGAAAGATTACTGGTAATAGTATTCGAGGTTAACGTCGCTGTATGCTGAATAACCATAAATACTTATCCACCATGTGTCTTGAGCTGGCGTATTGATTGTGCAGGATTCATTGTTCCCAGAAAGATATGGTCTGCAGTCGTATGTGCTGAGTGTCGCGTAACTACCTTTTCGTACATACAAATCGGCATCACCAGTCCCGCTATTCATTGATACTTCCAGTTTTGTTGTGCCCGATGGAACTTGAATCGTGTAATTACGCCATTGACCTGCAGAGCCGGATATATTGGTGTGACTTTCTCCTACGGGCTGCCCGGAAGAGGAACCACCAGTTATGAAACTTGCCGTCAGATTGAGGTTGCTAAAGCTCTCGTAAGCTCTCACACCAATATAATAGTCTCCCGCACTGGGCGAAGAGACTGAACAGCTTTCAGCATTACCGGATTCATAAGGTCGGCAGTCGTATGTGGATGTGGTGGGCTTGCTGCCGTAGCGGATATATAAATCTGCATCGCCTGTCCCTCCAGATATAGCGATGTTTAAATCCGAGGCATTTGAGGGAACATTGATTTTATATTCCACCCAATTGCCCGTAGATGCGGATAAACCTGCAATTGTTTGCCCATTGCTTATTGTTCCTGTGCCACCAGATGAACTGCTGCTACTTGAACTGCTGGAGCTACTGCTACTGGAGGATGAACTGCTGCCTGAGCAGTTATTTTGGTAAATACAGGCAACCCATTCCGGGTGATCAATAAAAGGGTTTCGATTGCCTTGGTAACCATAGACTTTGTCATTACGTAGCATTTCGTTGCTGTCTACCGGGTCTTGGTTATGCCATTGAATTAACGTGGACAGCTTGCCCATGTAGGCTAATGAAGCATTAGAGCCAGTACCCTGTATCAAGCTGGTGTTGTCGGTGAGTTGCAAATTGGGCTCGGAAGCACCGGTAACTCCGTGATAACCCCCTTCATAGCGAATGTCCATGTAAAACATGGCTCGGGCAATGTCGCCTTTGCGTTCGTCCCAGACTTCCCAGCTATCGCTATCCGTCCAGTTGGAATCTCCCGAGCCGCCACGACCGTCGTTATATGCGGTTGCTTTTTCACTGCATCCGCTGGTGCAGTTGTCAAAGTATTTGTTACTGCGAGAAGAGTTATAAGACACATCGGCGGCAAACAGGTGGTGAACGTCCGTGTAGGGGTAGTTGCTGCTGTTATCGTTGGGAAAACCTATGGACTTTGGCCAGGAGTGCTCGCGGTTGTAGTTTGTGTTGCCACCAGAGGCTTTGGGGTAGGCAGAATTTTTGTATATTACGGCTACTTGCCCCGAGTTTGTTTGGTCTTCATCTGCATCGGCAATAATGTCCCAGGTATCTGTTGCCGATGAGGTGTAAGGGTATCGGGTGTGGTCATCAATAATGTTATGCAACGATGATCTAAGGCTGGAAGCACTTGATGGATTTGCACTGTTGTAGTAGCTAGAAGGGGCCTCGGAAAAAGCATTTACTGCCAGAAATAAAAAAATGCCAATAAAAAAAATCTTTGATGTTCTCATTAAAACTGCTCCGAAATAAGTGGAAGCAGTTTTGTACGGCCTGAAGATTAATAAGAAGTGACATTCCTATTGCTTTTCTGTTAACTATTTATGTAATGAACAATAGAAAGATCATTGCATGCCAAATAAAAGATTATGATCCCTGCAATTTGGTGGAGGATGGCGTTTATTTTTTAAAGCTTAAAAAGCGTACGAAAATTTCACTTTTACTTTATTTTCGGATAAATGCAGATCGTAATTTCTTAATTCGGTGAACTGTGTATATGCACTTCTTTTAGGGGATGAAAAGCGAGTTACTCGATAAGGTTTTTTACTGGTATGACCAGTTGCATTCCAATAGCTATCCACGCTTAGTTTAAGGAACTTACGTAGTGCTTCTGTACCTGAATAATTGTTCCCATGTGTATTGGCTAGCCATCGATTATTAGCCAGTTTTTGGGATAACGACATGCTCGAATCTTTTTCTGCTGCTGCAGAGAGAAAAAGTGTTTCGTTATCCATCATACGTATTGGGGTGAGTGGAATCTCACTGCAATTATCGCGTGTTACCCCGAACTCTGTTAATGCTGGCGCGGCATAAGTTACCGAAGAGAATGCAATACTCACAATTGGCAAACCAAATGCCAAACAATGAGATATACATTTTTTTAGTGCGCGAAATAAAACCATTTTTGCACCTCCGGTATTAAAAGTATGGTCCAAGCTTATCGAAAAACTAGGTTTATTTGGTGGTGAGAATTAGATCAAATTGTCATGAATTCTGATAAAAAATGGCAGCTTCATTTAATATACGAGGAGGGTGGGTAAGGAGATCAGTTTGGCTCATTATCTAAAGGTTAGCGACTGCTAACGTAAGCGTTGTCTAATATTTTCTTTTATGCATTACTCCTTGTCGATTTTGGCGACATGATAACGAAAATGTCTAATTTGTTTGTGGGTAGCTTCTTCGGCATATTTACTGGCTGGGGTAATAGTAATAACCAAAAGGCATAGCTGAGTGGTTTTTATAACCTTACCTGCTTTGAGCTCGTGTTCAGCGTTTATAGATTTCATCTGTGAGCTGCTTGGAACCGTTATAGTTGACCAAGTTTAATTCAGATGTTTTACCGTCCTTTTCTTGATGTTGAATCCTGCCTATTTGATAGTTAAGTTCAGGAATAAACCATATTCGGGTTTGTTTTTCATCATCGAGGTTAATTCTTTCGTATTTTAGAGCGAGATATTTTTTTTCCTTCACCAAAATTTCTTCTTGCCCAATTAATACATAATTTCTTTCATTTATCCGTTCCTTTTTTACAAATTTGAAGTTGAACTTTTTCTTTTGATTAAATGCATCTCGTTGAAGTTGCAATTGATATATTGCTGGGTCAAGTACGCCACTGAATATGTTATGTGTGGTATTTTTTTCTGGCTTCTTTTTGCTGGTGTATTGTGCTGTGAGTGTTTTCCAGTCGAACTGAATTCGTTCGATGCGAGAAATGCCCAGGGCTTTTTTTCTTTCTTCGTAATACTTTGGGTGAAGAATCCCTTCTTTTATAAAAAACTCACTTTTTTCTTTAATTGAGCCGAGAAGGTTCGATGCTTCCGATTGGGAGAGATATTGATCGACACCGGTTTTATACAAAGTACGTGTTAAGTCAACGGGAAAACCGGAAATTTCACCTTCGTATTGTGCGGAGTACAAAACCTGATTTTTAGCGAACAGGTTGCTGGAAAAGGTGAGAAGAACGAAAAGTGTTAACAGAAATCTCATGGTTCCAATTTGGCTCGTTGTTTATTCATATTAGCCTCAGAGTATACTACAGGAGCTGAATTCAAACTGAATTAGGCGGGGGGCCGGCCTTTTCGTATTAAATTAAGGAGAAGGCCTGCTGAATGGTTGGGTGTAAATTGATCAATATGGCTCGAATGAGCCTAGTGATATGGCACAGGAGCCCTCGTTTTCCGGTGTAGGGGCGTCTTCATAGTTGAAATTTACGCCGTGCGCGGTCTAAAATACGCCGCATTTGAGGGCTGGCCCATAGTGTTACAGGGCAATACTGCTCAATCAATCGCAGCAACTGCTATCCTGAACTTTAGGTGAAATGGTGGCGAGTTGCTCTCATATGAAGACGTGGCGGTGAGTGCCGTTACTCTCTTCAATCATCTTCATAAATCTCGTTCAGTAAGAATGTAGGCTGCAGAAGAGATGTAAAAGCGCCTAGTTCAAAGCGGATGTGTGTTTTTAATAAATACATCATCGAATTGGAATAGTGTGTTTTGCAGAGATAATAGTTGTCCCTGTGTGGACACGTAAGTAGCAATGTGTATTTTTGAAAAAATCTGAAGGTGCCATTCAGTTATGAACACAGATTTCTTGATTGTCGGTGGAGACGGGGATTTAGCTTTACGTAAGCTTTATCCTTCTTTGTACTACTTAGAACTAAATAATTGCATGCCTGAAAATACACGTATTTTTGGTATGGCAAGAACCGGTCAGACGCAAGAAGAATTCTTGGGTAAAGTCCAAAAATGGTTGAAAGAAAATGTTGCTGATGAATTGTATTCTGATGAAAAGTGGCAGGCTTTCTCGCAAAAAATGCGATTTATTCAGGGGGACGCAACCAACCCTGAATCATTGGAAAATTTTAAAGATTCCCACCTTGATCAGGACAGTGTATTAATCGTTTATCTTGCTATTCCTCCCATGATTTTTGGCAAGGTAACCACTTCACTCGAAGTTTGTGGGCTGGCAAAACCGACAACCCGCCTAGTGGTGGAAAAGCCATTAGGTGATAGTCGTGAATCTTTCATGGCCATTAATAATGAGTTAGCCCGGGTTTTTCCTGAAGAGCAAATATTCCGTATCGACCATTATCTTGGCAAAGAGTCTGTACAAAACCTGCTTGCATTGCGTTTTGCTAACGATATTTTTGAGCCTTTGTGGAACTCTAAATACATTGATCACGTACAGATCACTGTGACCGAAACTGTGGGTGTGGGTAACCGTTGGAGTTTCTACGACCAAACCGGCGCAACGCGGGACATGATGCAAAATCATTTATTACAAGTGTTATGTCTAATGGCGATGGAGCCGCCAGCGGTAATGAATGCACATTCTGTGCGTACTGAGAAATTAAAAGTGCTTAATTGCCTGCGTCCGGTTACTCCGGAATGTGTGCAGGAACTCACTGTTCGCGGTCAATACCAAGCGGGTGAAGTTGATGGCGTGACGGTACCTGGCTACTTAGAAGAAGAATCAGATAAGTACGAAATTGATCCAAACAGTAAGACGGAAACATTCGTTGCAATTCAGGCTGAGGTTATCAATTGGCGTTGGTCGGGTGTACCAATTTATTTACGTACCGGCAAGCGTTTGAACAAGCGTCATTCTGAAATTGTTGTGCAGTTTAAACAACGAAACCATCAGATTTTTGATAAGCAGGAACACACTGGTCACAAGCCTAACCAGCTGATTATTCAGTTGCAGCCAGATGAAGGTATTCGTTTGCGTGTGATGAACAAAGTGGCTGGCTTGGATGCGGGTATTCCGTTGGAAGACGGTTTTCTGGATTTGTCATTCGAGAAGAATAAGCAGCAGAAGCATGATGCATACTCGCGTTTGTTGTCAGATGTAATACGCAATGACCAAACACTTTTTGTCAGTGCACAGGAAGTGGAAGCAGCCTGGAAGTGGATCGATCAGATTTTTGCCAGCTGGAAAGCGGTGGACCAAAAACCTGAACCATATGAAGCGGGTAGCTTCGGCCCGCAAGCTGCGGACGATATGATCGGCAAAGTACCTTGTCGTTCCTGGAACAACGACATCTGCTAGACGTTCTCCACGTTTAATGCCGCTATTGCCTAAACTGGTTTTAGCGGTGTGCAAATTCCGATAAAGCCGGTCAGTAATGCCGGCTTTTCCTGTTAACAATACGTGCCTCTACCCAGTAATTTAGAGATTTAAGGTTTGCCCTATGAATACCCTCATTGAAGCCGTTACTCAGCGGATTATTTTACGCAGTCAGGACCAGCGCAAAGCGTATTTAAAATCTATGAGGGATACGATGGAGCAAAACCCTCCCAAAAAACGGCTTTCCTGCGGTAACCTGGCCCATGCATATGCCGCATGCGGGCAGGGAGATAAACAAACTATTCGCTTAATGCAGAGTGCCAACCTGGGCATTATCACTTCCTACAACGATATGCTCTCTGCCCATCAGCCCTACGAAACCTACCCCAATATCATTAAAGATGAAGCGCGTTCAATGGGAAGTACTGCGCAAGTAGCGGGTGGTGTTCCGGCCATGTGTGACGGTGTGACGCAAGGGCAGGCAGGTATGGAGTTGAGTTTGTTCAGCCGTGAGATTGTGGCCATGTCTACCGCAATTGGCCTGACCCACAATATGTTCGATGCTAATGTCTTTTTAGGTGTGTGTGACAAGATTGTCCCTGGAATGTTGATGGGGGCATTGCAGTTTGGTCATCTACCCGCTGTATTTATTCCTGCTGGCCCAATGCATTCCGGTTTACCCAATAAAGAAAAAGCTAAAGTTCGTCAGCAGTTTGCCGCGGGAGAGGTTGGGCAGGACAAGTTGCTTGAAGCCGAAACCGCTTCTTATCACAGCGCAGGAACCTGTACCTTCTATGGTACTGCCAATACCAACCAAATGATGGTGGAGTTACTGGGTGTTCAGTTACCGGGTTCTTCCTTTGTGCATCCGCATTCGGATTTGCGTGAAGCATTAACCCGAGCGGCGGTGCGCAAAGTCATTGGGCTAACCGCAAGTGCGGGTACATACCGTCCGCTCTATGATGTGGTGACAGAAAAGTCTTTGGTTAATGCGATTGTCGGCCTATTGGCAACTGGGGGCTCGACTAATCACACCTTGCATATTGTGGCGATTGCCAAATCCTGTGGGATCGAAATTAATTGGCAGGATATGGATGATCTCTCCAGTGCCACGCCATTACTCGCTCGTGTTTATCCAAACGGTCAGGCGGATGTTAACCAATTCCATGAAGCTGGAGGCATGACCTACTTGGTAAAAGAACTGCGCTCTGGTGGGTTGCTGAATGAAGATGTGGTAAACATCATGGGTGAGGGGCTGGATCAATACGACAAGTTACCTGAGCTGGATGGAAAGGCTGGCGTTGTATGGAACACCGCACCCAAAGCCAGCGGTGATACGGAAGTCTTACGTGGTGTTGATAATCCATTCGATGAAGAAGGTGGAATGCGGGTGATGAAAGGTAATCTCGGTGATGCCGTGATTAAGATCTCTGCCGTGGCCAAAGAGCATCGTTTTGTTCAGGCTCCGTGTATTGTTTTTGAAGACCAGCACGAACTCATTGAGGCATTTAAACGAGGTGAGTTGGATAAAGACTTTGTTGCAGTGGTGCGCTTCCAGGGGCCTTCAGCAAATGGCATGCCTGAGTTACACAAAATGACGCCACCTCTTGGTGTATTGCAAGATAAAGGCTATAAAGTCGCTTTGGTTACCGATGGCCGAATGTCAGGTGCTTCGGGCAAAGTGCCTGCGGCAATTCATTTGTCCCCAGAAGCCAAAAACGGCGGCATGTTAGCTAAGGTGAGAACGGGCGACTTGATTCATTTTGATGCCGAAAAAGGTGTGCTGGCATTAGAAGTAAGCGAAGAAGTGCTGGCGAGAAGGGACCCGGTTAAACAGGGTAAGCGCTCGCAAAATCTTGGTCGTAATTTGTTTTCCGGGATTCGTAAGCTTTCCGGTGATTCATTACATGGTGCGACCATGTTTAATTTCACTAAAAAATTAAAAACACGAAAACGTTCTGAAGTGACTCCTTCTTCAGAAACGAAAAATTATTTTGAGTAAGAGTGTTCCGTTATGGCGATAACAAAAGAATTTCTTCAACCCTTTGGTGTTATGCCGGTAGTGGTGATTCACAATGTGGAAGATGCCGTACCTATTACTAATGCATTAAAAGCCGGCGGTATTAATGCTGTCGAGGTGACGTTACGTACCCCTTGTGCATTGGATGCGATTCGCGCGATTAAAAATGAGTGTGAAGGTGTTTCTGTTGGTGTGGGTACCGTCGTGAACACACAAAACCTGGAAGACATTGCTGAAATCGGTGTGGACTTTGCGGTCTCTCCAGGTTACACGCCTAATTTAATTAAATCGGCGCAAGATTTAGGTGTGGATTTATTACCGGGTGTGGCCAGTCCATCGGAAGTGATGATGGGTATGGAGTTGGGCTTAAGTTGTTTTAAACTTTTCCCGGCTGTCGCTGTGGGTGGTTTACCGCTACTAAAATCCATTGGCGGACCTTTGCCTCAAGTGAGTTTTTGTCCAACCGGTGGTTTGACTGTGGATACGTTTACCGATTTTCTGGCACTGCCAAATGTTGCCTGTGTTGGTGGAACCTGGTTGGTACCACCAGCGGCTGTTGAAAATAAAGACTGGCAGGCAATTACGGAAATCGCCCGGCAAACTATGGCAAAAATTACTGAATAGTATTTTTACAACAAGGATGTTGATATAGGTGCGGGCAGGGTGTCACGCTGAGCAAGCTTGGAGCAGGGGGGTTATCTACCGTCTTCCAGTAAAAGCCGGGGAAGGGTAAAACTGACACTTGTGCCCTTGTTGAGTTCTGATTTTACTATCATGGTGCCGTTGGCACTGGTAATAAAATCTTTAACTAACAGCATGCCAATGCCCGATCCTTCTTCTCCTGCTGTGCCTTTACTGCTACTTCCTCCTTCAAAAAGTTTATTCGCTTTTTCTTGTGTCATACCAACACCCTGGTCTTCAACTGTAACGCTAACCTGGGTTGGAGAGTGTTCAACTTGTAGTGTGACGGTGGTGTTTTCGTTGGAAAATTTAATTGCGTTAGAGAGCAGGTTTTGAATCGTGGAATTCAGCAAACAGCGGTTAACGAAAACTTCTACTCCTTCATCGGCCTGAACTTGAATACGAATATTTTTCGGGTCGGACAAATCGCCCATCATAATAACGGTGTCATCACACACTTGTTTTAAATCGACTCGCTCAGGTGCATGTTTTTTTTCTTCCAGGTGTTCCGCACTCCACTCCAAAATCGCCATAAGTAGCTGATGCGCACGCTGCCCGGCTTGCTGAATATGGGACACAGATCGGACAATGGCGTGTGTGTCCATGTCTTTAGCGCGTTGCTTTAAGCGCGTGGAGAAACCAATAACGGCGTTGAATGAAGATTTGAGATCGTGAGATAGCAATGCCAACAAACGGTCACGAAGTTGATTCATCTGTTGCAGTCGAATCGTTTGACGACGCAACTCCATTAAGCAGGTAATTTGTCTGCCCAATGCATTGAGCGCTGTTTTTTGTCCATCAGTGAGTTGGTTGGGAACGTAATCAATCACACAAAGGGTGCCAAGCGCTAAGCCTTCGGTATTGATTAAGGGTGCTCCTGCGTAAAAACGTATGTTTGGATCTTCTGTTACTAGAGGATTGTCAAAAAAACGCTCATCTTGAGACGCATCGCTTACTTCAAAAATATGTTCTTCCAATATTGCGTGAGCACAAAAGGCGAGGTCGCGGTGTGTCTCGTGGGCATCGAGACCCACTCTGGATTTAAACCACTGGCGTTTTCCATCGATCAAGCTCACCAGAGCGATGGGGGTGCCGCATATTTCGGCAGCGATCTGAGTCAGGTCGTCATAACTGGCTTCGGGGTCCGTATCCAGTATCTTGTAGCTTTCCAGGGATTGTAATCGTTCCGCTTCGTTTTCGGGTATAGGCGCTATTTTCATGTGGAAGTATTTTTCTTTGGATACCTCCTCAGTGTAGTTCAATCCATGCGAGTACCTAACTCGATTCCAAAGGCAGCTGATTTAATTTAGGGTTTGTCGAGTTGGTTAAATAATGGATTTGTGCGAGAAATAGTTCTGCGGTGGCAATTGCATCGGTTAACGCATTGTGTTCTTGTGAGGGTGGTAGTCCATAGCGTTTGCGGCATTCTGGTAAACGCAGACTTTTTTGTTTTCCCTGTAACGCCATTCGACTTTGTTCTATGGCCAGGGTATCCATATAGCTAAATAATAGTGGCGTGCGAAAAATATCTCTGGCGGCGGTTTGTAGAAATTGTATATCGATGGGGGCGTGGTGAAAGACCAAAATACTGTCAGGTATAAGCTTAATCAGTGACATTAAAGCCGAGGCAACGCTTTTTGCTCCAGCGATTTCGGCGTCGAACAGTCCGTGTACTTTGGTGCTTTCTCCTGCACCACTTTCAGCATGAACAAGTATGTGGCGTGCGCTGTTGTTAATGATTTTTCCCTGTTCAATTAAAATCCAGCCAATGCTGAGCAGTTGCGCCTTTTTGGGGTCAAGGCCGCTCATTTCACAATCTAACACTAAAAACCGGTTTGACTTTACGGTGCTTTTTCCCGATAGAGGGCGTTGTTGATATAAGTTGGCTAACGCCGTTTTTTGTGCGTATTGTTTATGTTGCCACTTGCGATAAAGAAATTGCAGTTTATATAAGACCACCGCTAAACCTTACTTTCATTGCGGACTGGGCTTGTCTGACCAAGTGAAATGCATCCTTAAGTTGATGCCTCACCAGTGGAGATAGGGTGTTGGGGTCCAGTTGATTGTCAACATTACTACCGCTACGGTATTTTGCCCCTTGTGCTTCCAGGCGTATTTCCGAAATAAATTCCAAGGCATCCAGCAGGCTTGAAGCTAATGCTTTTGACATCAAGCCCTGTTCCTCAATAGCTTCCAGTCTCGATACTGTACTGACGGGATTAAGGCCTGCTCCTAGGCAATAATTCCGGGCAATATCGACAATGGGAATGGTGCCACGTTTTTTTAAATCCAGCGTGCGATTATGGTCGCCGTCTTTCTCCAAAACAAAGGTTTTGAAAAAGCCTAAAGGAGGGGAATGCTTTAATGCGTTTTCACTCATCAAGGCGAGGAATATGGTATTGAGTTTCGCTTTACTTAATACATATTGGCGTAGGGTTTCTGTATAGGTTTCATTGCCGGCAATATGGCGCATATCAAAAAAGATACTGGCATGCATTAAGGCTTTGGGGGTGGGGTGTTCTATCCAGTGAGCAAAGCAGGCCTGCCATTCGGCGAGCGTTAATCTCCATTTCGGATTGCGAGCCATAACATCGCCAGGGCACAAAACAACGCCACAGCTATGTAACCCCAGGTTGACGAATTCTGTTAGCTGGCGGAAATAATTTGCGTGTTCAGGAAGTGCGCCATCCTCTACGATAATGGCGTTGTCCTGATCTGAACCAATAACTTGTTCCTGGCGGGCTTGTGAACCAAATGCGAGCCAGGAAAATTCACAGGGGGCTGGGCCGAAATCCTCCTGAGCCAAAATGAGCAAACGCCTGGTTAATGCATCGGTTAGAGAAGTGATAATTTCACCAATACTGACAGCGGGCGTTTCCCGCTCAATTAAACTGGCGACCAAACTGGGAAACTGTGTTGATATATTGCTTAATTCCGTAACTGATCTGCCATTATGAATCGCTCGAACTAATGAAACCGGTTCCAGATTGTTTGCGCGCATAATATCGCTAACGCCAATCAGGCCTATGGGTTTTTGGTTCTCAATAATGGGTAAATGATGAATACTGGACGACATCATCATCAATTGAGCTTGATGCAGTTTTTTATTGGTTCCAATGCAGATGGGGTTGGTGGTCATAATACTGGATATCGGTTCCTGATCCGAAACGCCTTCTGCTAGTACGCGAATACGCAAATCTCTATCGGTCATAATGCCGATGAGTTGATCGTATTCTGTCACTAATAAGGAAGAAATTTTCTTTTCTTTCATCAGTTGCGCGGCTTGCCGAATAGTGAAATTCGGCGGAGCGCAAACAACCGGGCTGGACATGTAATCCAATACACTCTGGTCCAGATAGCTTTCTCGTAAGCTGTGCCGTAACGATACGCTTTGTGGATTGTTTTCTGTTGTAAAACGGCGGGTATAGCTTTCGCATAAGAATTCAATATCTCGATCGAGTTTACGTAAATTCTTAAATGCTTTTTTTTCTAATTCATAATACAGACAGTCTTCCAGAACGGTAACAGAATAATTTTCTGCAGGGTTTTGTTTGAATACTGCTTCAGGTATAAGGAAGTCGCCTGCACTGAGACGATCCAGGAGCACGCCATTGGTGTTGCGAATTTCGATTGAACCTGTACGAACCATAATTAAACCGGGTGCGAGTGGTTCGGTTTCGTTATGGGGGATAAGCTGTGTACCGGATTTGGCAAAGGAGGTAAATGTATTTGCACAAAGCGCATCAACATCGGATTCGCTTAAGTGTTGGAATAGGGCCTGCTGTGAGAGAAATTTTTTTACCTCACCCGATTCATTCACCATGTTGTGCTCTCGTTTTTCATTTTTATAATTATTGTTCTATTTGTTACTTTTTAAATTTGCCTCCTACGGCCAGAGATCATTTTGCCCAAAAGTGTTATGAAGAAAAGTTCTCTCTGGAGAAGCTGGTTTCCAGGTCAACAAAAATTGCACTCGTTTCAACAAAATACGTTGCTTGATTAATTTTGACTGCAATGCGCATTTTAGTATTTTCCGGATCTGTTAAGTGTAGCTCAGCTTCGAGTATGGATGCATCAGTATTTGTGTGCTGCATTGACACCGGGGCGCTTTCCTGACCCTCGAGATAGAGTGCGATCAACGCGTTTTCTATCGGAAGTTGGGAACTCAGTGAGAGTCTAATTGTATTGCTTGCGATGCGGTCGGCAGTCAGATGAATTTCAATATCACCATTTTTGAGTGTACAGGCACCACTTTGATAGCGGCAGTTGGATTTCGCTGCAAGCGGGTAGCTGTGGCCAGGTGTTGCCGCCTGGGGCTTTTCAGCCACCATATGATCCGTTGCGAAATAGGCAACAATGGCCAGCACCGGAGCGATAAACATCGCTATGATCATGTGTTTATTTTTTAAGAACTGCAAGGTTGGTACCTCTTATTGCAGGAGGAGGGAGGAAAAAACACAGGCACCGAAGTACGCTGTGTTTTTTCCTTGGGGGTTAAAAAGAAATTAGTGGTCGCTTGCCGCGCCTGCGCCAGCAGGGATGCGAATATTTTCCACCATTGCTTCAATTTCGGCAGGCGGTGCAGAGGTAACTTTAGACACGCCGAAGGCCACGACAAAGTTAACCAGTGCGCCAACCGCACCGAAGGCGTTGGGTTCAATACCAAAGAACCAGTTCGCAGGCATATCGCCAAGGAACGCAGTACTGGCAACAAACATTATCCCTTTGTGTTGGAATACGTATAGTAGTGTTACCGATATACCTGCGATCATACCGGCAATCGCCGCTTCCTTATTGATCGACTTACTGAAGATGCCCATCATCAGTACAGGGAAAATGGAAGAGGCCGCTAAACCAAAGGCCAATGCAACCGTTCCTGCGGCAAAATCCGGTGGATTAAAGCCGAGGTAACCGGCGAGCATAATGGCTCCTGCCATCGCCAAGCGGCTGGCCATGAGTTCCTGTTGCTCGGTAATATCCGGTTTTATCACCCCCTTAATCAGGTCATGGGATATCGCCGATGAAATAGCGAGTAATAATCCTGCTGCTGTGGAGAGTGCTGCTGCGAGCCCTCCCGCTGCAACCAGAGCAATTACCCAGTTTGGCAGGCGAGCAATTTCAGGGTTGGCCAGTACCATAATATCGCGGTCCACTTTCACCATTTCATTGGTTTCTTTGTTCGCAGAGTAGGTGATGCGACCATCGCCATTTTTGTCTTCAAATTGCAACAGGCCGGTTTTTTCCCAGTTTTTGAACCAGTTAGGACGCTCTTCGTACACCAGGTTTTCGCCCGCATTGGGTTCGATAGTCTGATGCAGGTTTAAACGTGCCATCGCGGCAACTGCAGGAGCTGTGGTGTACAGAATGGTGATAAACACCAAAGCCCAGCCCGCAGAAGTACGCGCGTCTTTAACTTTCGATACAGTAAAGAAACGGATGATGACGTGGGGAAGACCCGCAGTACCAATCATCAACGACAGGGTGTAGACAAAGGTATTCAAGCCACTTAAACGTTTGGCCGTGGTGTACTCGGCAAAACCGAGTTCCGATACCACTTGATCCAACCTATCCAGCAGGAAGGTATCGGTACCGGTAAGGGTGCTGCCTAAGCCTAATTGTGGAATTGGATTGCCTGTCAGGTGAAGGGAAATAAATATGGCGGGGATGGTGTATGCGCAAATCAAGACACAATACTGTGCGATTTGTGTATAGGTAATCCCTTTCATTCCACCCATTACGGCGTATACGAAAACGATGCCCATACCAACCAACAAGCCGGTTTCATAGCTGACTTCCAGAAAGCGGGAGAAGGCAACACCAACGCCTTTCATTTGGCCGATAACGTAAGTAACCGACGCGACAATTAAACAAACAACTGCAACGATACGTGCGGTGCGAGAATAGTATCGGTCACCGATAAATTCCGGCACAGTAAATTTGCCGTGTTTACGTAAGTAGGGTGCAAGAAGCATTGCCAGTAATACGTAACCACCGGTCCATCCCATCAGGAAAACCGAACCGCCATAACCAAAGAATGCAATAAGACCAGCCATTGAGATGAATGAGGCTGCAGACATCCAATCGGCTGCGGTTGCCATGCCGTTCGCAACGGGGTGAATACCACCACCAGCGACATAGAACTCGCTAGTTGAACCGGCGCGAGCCCAAAAGGCGATACCGATGTAAACAGCGAAAGTGAAACCAACTACGATAAAGGTAAGTGTTTGTAAATCCATGCTTGTGCCTCCCTATTCGTCTACGCCGAACTTGCGATCTAACGCAGCCATTCGGTACGAATAAAAAAAGATGATGGCCACGAAACCGTACATGGAACCCTGTTGTGCAAACCAGAACCCTAATTTGTACCCTCCAATTCTGATGGCATTAAGCTGATCAACCAGCAAAATACCGCACAAGTAGGAAATCGCGAACCAGATAACCAGCAAGACAGCCATTAGTTTCAAGTTGGCTTGCCAGTAGGCTTTTGTTATATCTGTTTTATTTTCTGCCATGGTTTTCTCCTGGGATTTATCCGTAAAAGAGATTAGCAGGTGTTCAAGGGGGTTGATCTGCTACTTTAGTCTAAACGTCGACCAAGGTCGCAAATATTCCAATATTGACGTCAGTATTGTTTTTATTTTTACTCTTATCTGGAATGCTTTAGTCGCCTGGTTATAAAATGGTGGCATAAACACAAAGAGGTTCTCCCTTGTCACCAATAATATTAATAACGACTCTCGCCGCATATCTTGTCGCTTTATTTTGGGTAGCACGGTTGGCCGACCGAAGACGCTACAGTTTATCCGGTTGGTTTAGACATCCGCTGATTTATACGCTTGCCCTGGGGGTTTACTGTACCTCATGGACGTTCTTTGGTTTGGTGGGCACGGCGGCATCCAGTGGTTGGTATTATTTACCAATTTTGCTCGGTCCGTTACTTTTATTCAGTTTCGGTTTTCCATTACTGCAACGTATTGCAAGCATTTGTCGTCAAGAACATATTCATTCTTTGGCTGACTTTCTATCGTCCCGTTATGGTAAGCGTCAATCAGTAGCGGTTGTTGTCACGCTTTTATTATTGTGTGCCACGGTTCCATATATTGCATTACAGCTAAAAGCGGTCACCAACGCCATACTAATCAGCGTTGATGTTCAAGCGTTTGCCAGTGAGGATATTACTTTAGCTGTTGCGGGAAGTATGTTGCTATTTGCCTGGTTATTTGGCGCAAATCGTTTGGATGTCGCCAGTTACCATTCCGGTATTATGGTGGCGATTGCGTTTGAATCCGCTATCAAAGTGATTGCGCTTATTGCGATTGCCATTTTTGCACTGGTACTTTCGGAAGGCTTCGATCCGGAAAAATTAAGCAATAGTGCGAATGTGGTGTTTTCCAACTCGACACTTACACCATCTTTTTGGGTGATGACTCTGGTGTCTGCTTGTTCTATTTTGTGTTTACCTCGTATGTTCCAGGTGACCTTTGTTGAATGTATTAGCGATAAGCATTTGATATTCGCCCGTAAAGGCTTTTGTTTTTATCTAATTGCCATTGCGTGTGCAGTATTTATTATCGCCTGGGTAGGTAATCAAGCTCTGGCGGGAACCGGCGTTAAAAATGATGAGTATGTTCTGGCGTTGCCACTCAGCGAGTCGAATAAATCTCTAGTGCTTCTTGCGTTTATTGGCGGTATCTCTGCTGCGACCGCTATGATTATTGTGTCCACATTAACACTGAGCCAAATGCTTAGTAACGATGTCATATTACCGTTGTTAATTCGAGCCAGTAAAAGTCGTGGGCCAATTCCTGATTATTCCCGTTCGCTAATATTCACTCGAAGAGCAACTGCGGCTGCAGTCATTGCGCTTTCATGGCTGTATCAGCACAGCTTGGCCGAACATGCTGCATTGACTGAAATAGGTTTGATTGCGTTTGCTCTGGTTGTGCAATTGGCACCAGCAATGATTGCCGGTTTGTATTGGCAGCGAACGAATGCAACTGGTGTGTTTGCCGGGTTATTTGCAGGAACACTGATTTGGTTTATCACCTTAATGATTCCGCTGTTAGCGAATTCCGGTTTTATTTCGCCAGATATACTGGTGAACGGATTTTTGGGAATGGAATTTCTTATTCCCGATAAATTATTTGGTTTGACTTATAGTGATTCGTACACCCGTGGTGTGGTGTTGAGTATTACGGCGAATATTGCGGCGCTGTATTGGGTATCTACCTGGGATAAAACGCGTCTGGCTGACCGAATTCAGGCCGGGGCTTTTATTCACCGTGAACGGGTTAAACAGGACACTGCAGTTCAGGATCTCAAAGTGAATCGCAGTGACCTTACTGCGTTGCTTGTCCAGTTCTTGGGGGAGTCTGCAACCAACCGTTTGTTGGAAAATGACCCTCAGCCTGATGAGTTATTTGTCAGTTCGGAAATGTTGGCTCACGCTGAACAGGCTTTAGCCGGTGTGATTGGTGTGGCATCCACCCGGGCGATGTTACTGAGTTTGTGCAGCGGTGAAAGCCTTGATGTGGCTGATGTGGTGAATATATTTGAGGAAACCACGCGCACCTTACAATTTAATCAGGACATGTTGTTCGCATCTTTCGAGAGTATTTCGTCTGCCATTAGCGTCGTCAACGTAGACTTGAAAATGGTCGCCTGGAATAAACGTTACGAGCAAATGTTTAATTATCCCGAAGGCATGCTGCGGGTTGGTCGTCACGTTGCAGACTTGGTGCGCTTTAATGCTGAGCGGGGAATGTTGGGGCCGGGTGCCGTTGAACAACAAGTGCAAATTCGTTTGCATCATTTGCTGGCGGGTAAACCTTACCGTGTAGTACGTAAACACAATCAAGGCGTGATTGAAATAAAAGGGCGGCCGTTGCCTAACGGCGGTTATGTCACGACTTACGATGATATTAGTGAGTTTATTAATGCACAAAACACCTTGGAACGGGCCAACGTAAACCTTGAACAACGTGTACAGGAGCGTACCGAGCAAATCGAAAAAATAAATGCCAGCCTGCGTGAAGAAATTATTAAGCGTCAACAAACCGAAGCGGAGTTAATTAAAGCGAAATCTGTGGCCGAGTCTGCCAATGCCAATAAAA
Organism: Teredinibacter sp. KSP-S5-2; assembly: GCF_032773895.1. Taxonomy (NCBI): domain Bacteria; kingdom Pseudomonadati; phylum Pseudomonadota; class Gammaproteobacteria; order Cellvibrionales; family Cellvibrionaceae; genus Teredinibacter; species Teredinibacter sp. KSP-S5-2. Next base: position 1,744,045 of record NZ_CP120416.1, read on the forward strand.
CCCAATTTTTGGCTATTGCCAGTCATGATATTTTGCAACCATTGAATGCCGCCAGTTTATATGCCAGTGCATTATTGGAAAAACCTAACCTGGAGTTGGAGTTAAAACAGAACTTAGGGCATTTGCACAACGCAATTGGCTCCGCCGAACTGATTATTTCCAACTTGCTGGAAATTGCGCGCCTGGATACCGGTGCGTTAGTGCCGCAAGTTCGTGTTTTTGCGTTAAAGGAAATACTTGAACCACTGGCAAACGAATTTCGTGTGCAAACAGCAGAACAGGTGGAGTTACGTTGGTTAAGCACTGATTTGTGGACGGAGTCAGACCCCAAATATTTGCGTAGAATTCTACAAAACTTTTTGTCGAATGCGGTGCGTTACACTCGGGAAGGTAAAATATTATTAGGCTGTAAACGCCGAGGGTCTTTAATTGAAATATGTGTTTTGGATACCGGGCCGGGTATTTCAGAAACTCACAGGCAACGTATATTTGAAGACTTCTATCGTATTGAATCTGAATTGGAAGGTGCTGGGTTAGGGTTAGGTATTGCACTGCGTTTCTCAAAACTGTTGCATCACAAAATTAATGTTCACTCGAAAGAAAAAGAGGGGAGTATGTTTTCGGTATTGGTGCCCAGACGGAAAAAACGCCTGGATACCTCGTCGACTTCGATTACGACCAATATTGAATCTGGTTTGGTCGGTTTTAAAGTTTTTTATGTTGATGATGATGAGCAAAACATTCACGCATTGAAAATGCTAATGGAAAACTGGGGCTGTGAGTTTGTTGGTGTAACGGATGTTGAAACCGCGAAAGACTACGCTAATAACAATGAAGCGCCCGACGTACTGCTTATGGATTATCAGTTGGGGCCGGATATTAATGGCCTGGATGTAGCGAGCGCATTAGTGCAATTGTGGGGGCGGCTGCCGGTATGTTTGGTTTCTGCTGCACCGGATGATGCGTTGACGGAAGGCGTGCACGAGCGTGGATTTGATTTTCTCCGCAAGCCATTAAAACCCAGTAAGCTCAGGGCGTTAATGGAGCGGTATCGTCAACGTAAGTCGTTGTAACTTAAATAGGCTAAGCGTTCTAAAAATCTTTCATCAGGATAACCGCCTGAGTGCGGTTACTGATTTCCAGTTTGCGGAATACTGCGGTAATGTGTGCTTTGACTGTGGCCTCCGTTACACCCATTTCGTAACCAATTTGCTTGTTTAACCAACCCTCGCGCATGTAACACAGTACTCGATACTGTTGTGGTGTCAGGGTGGCTATTTTGGCGGCCAGGTCTTTCTCTTCGTGGTTAACCGGAGTGAGGTTGTTTTTGAACTCTTCCGGCACCCAGCGGTTGCCATTCATAATGGCTTCGATGGCTTGTTGAATGTCCTGTGGTGAACAGGATTTCGGAATATAACCACAGGCACCGTGGCCCATGGCCCGGCTAATGGTATTAATTTCTTCGCTTGCGGAAATAATGGCGACCGGAATACTTGGAAATTTTTCCCGAACCATAATCAAACCAAACAAACCCGTACTTCCAGGCATATGTAAGTCCAGCAACAGAAGGTCGATATCTTCGTTTTTTTCCAATTCAGTAATGGTGCTGTCCAGGTTAATGGACTGGCTGACTTTTGAATTCGGGTAGTGGTGCTGGATTACTTCCAAGATGGCATTGCGAAAGAGTGGGTGATCGTCTGCCACGTGGAAATGGTACATGGTGATGCTTTCCTCCTAAGAACTGCCGCATCATCGATAGTTACTGTGACTATCGGAGACTGGTAAAGCACTGCGTAAAACACCGTGCAAGATATATTTAATTTAAGAATATTGTCACTTTTTGCGCAATTAGACTATTGTCTAGAAGATCGATATTCCGGTGGCAAATTTTATCATAGTTCCACTGACACATATATCGACATTCATCAATTTATGTCGAACACAAAAATACAAAAAGCTGGCACTTAAATCAGTTTTTTGGTTCGACTTTAGTAGAACATAGACTAAAAGCTAATTGTGAGGGAATCCGTGAAAGCGGAACCTCGGGCCTTGAGAATAACAACAGGAGAATCGACTAATGGTTGATATCAAAAAAACTGTGCTTCACGGGGGATTAATCGCAGCCGGAATGCTCGGCGCGTCGCTTGCACAAGCCGTTGAGCTTGGCACTTATAATAATACCAAAGTAAAAGTGGGTGGCTACTTAAAACTGGATGCAATGTTTACCGAGTTGGATGAGGGAACCTGGCCAGCAAACGCTTGGTATCGTGATTTTTACGTACCTTCTACTGTTCCTGTTGAAAGTGATACGACAGAATCTGAAGGTATGACATTTGATATGCATGCTCGCCAAAGTCGTTTTAACCTGGGAACAGAAACCGAAATTGACGGGCATACATTAAAAACCTACATCGAAATGGATTTTATGACGACCAGTAATGGTAATGAACGAGTTTCGAATTCCTACTCGCCAAGATTACGTCATGCATTTTTAACCTACGATAATTGGTTGTTCGGTCAAACCTGGTCTACCTTCCAGAACGTTGGTGCATTGCCAGAAACCGTTGATTTTATTGGCAACACCGATTTTGGTATTTTTGTTCGTCAAACACAAATTCGTTATACCGCAGGGGATTTCCAGTTCTCTATCGAAAATCCGGAAACAACCATTACGCCGAATGACGGTGGTGCCCGTATCGTGGCTGACGATAATCCATTGCCGGATTTTGTTGCACGTCATAACTTGACTGCTGGCGGCTTGAATTTAACGACTGCGGTATTGGTACGACAGTTGGCATATAACAATGAAGCAACGGCTGTTGGTGATGAAGAAATTGACAGCACTACCACATCCTATGGTTTAAGTGTTTCGGGAAAATATGCTTTCGGTAAAGACGATATTCGTTTTGGTATCAACACCGGTAAGGGTATGGGGCGCTACATTGGTTTGAACGTCGCTAATGGTGCGGTGATCGATGATAACGGTGACCTTGAAGCGATTGATTCCACCGCGGTTTATGTTGCTTATCGTCATTTTTGGAGCGACAAGTGGCGCAGTAACTTTACCTATTCAGCCATTGATATCGACAATGATACGGATCTAACCGGAGAGTTTGTCACTAGCAGTACAGAAAGCTATCGGGCCAATATCTTTTTCAGCCCAGTGAAAAACTTATCATTTGGTGGCGAGCTCGCACTGGCGAACCGCGAAATAGAAACAGGCGCAGAAGGCAGTATGACCAGAGTGCAGTTTACGGCTAAGCTGGCATTCTAGAATTGCTTTCTTTTTTGATAAAGCCATCTTACTTGTAAGATGGCTTTTTTTTCGGTTATTTTCCGCTGTTTTGTTTTCTTGTGCCGATTTGGTTTCACCTCAATCAGTGATTTTTTCCTTATTCATGTCTGATCGTTTGTTGTTTTCTCATTTGTAAAATTTCTATAAATTATCAATTTTTAAACAGTTGTTTTATTGATGGTTGAGTGCTGATGTGAAGTTGAGTGGATAAATATTAAAAATATGTGATGCTGTACCTGGGATGTTTTTCTATTTTTTGTGGTTATAAAGTTTGAGTCCACAGTAAAAAATATTAGATTAATTGTGGTTAAATGCTTTTTTTTGGTGCATTATTCGGTTGGCTCATTGCTTTGTAAAATTTAATTTACATTGTGATAAGTGTGCGTTTTGTCACAGAAATAAATGAGGTCGGGGAAATCATTAAGAGTTTAAAAGGAGTAGAAAAAATACAACCGTTGTGAGAAATTAGCCTGTAAAACACGGTATTTTGTTTTTTATTTCAATTCTTCATTTAAAGTGTTTTTCAATCAAAATGAACCGCCTATGCGGCGACTATTCCCTCCGTTTTTTGTTGTGCGTCAAATTTTAAAAATCTATTTTCCTTTGTCAAAAAAAAACTACCCATCATAATCTGGGCACCGGGAACATATGTTGATTTCGGTGTTAATACGAAATTGGGAGTTTTTCATGAAAAATCAAATAATAAAAACAACGCTAAGTACCTTAGCTTTCTCATTATCTGCCGCAGCTTTTGCTGGTACTGGTGTACATTGGGGATATGAAGGAGAAGAAGGTCCTGAGCACTGGGGAGATCTGGATCCTTCCTATCAAATGTGCTCTATTGGTACCAAGCAATCACCAATTGATATTTCTTATACTGAAGAAGCTGATGACGATGAGCTTAAAGCTTTAAAATTCAAGTATAAGCCAACACCTCTTGGTATTGTAAATAACGGTCACACGTTTCAAGTTAACTATGAGCCTGGCAGCTATCTTAAGGTTTCCAGTAAAGAGAAATATCAGGTATTGCAGTTCCACTTTCACGCTATGAGTGAGAACACAGTTAACGGTGTTCAGTATCCTTTAGAAGTGCATATCGTCCACTTTGATGCAGATTCCAACTTGGCTGTTGTGGGTGTGCTATTTGAAGTTGGTCAGCACAATAAAGCTTTGGAAGCCTTCTTCAATAACCTGCCTCACCATCATGGTGAAACAGTGACTGTCCCTGGTGAATTTATTAACGCGCGCGAGCTTCTTCCTGAAGAGAAGGGCTATGTGCACTTCGACGGTTCTCTTACAACGCCTCCATGTACAGAGGGTGTGAAGTGGTATGTGATGAAAGACCGTATCGAAGTTTCTGCTGAGCAATTGGCAAAATTCACCGAGTTTTATCACAATAACTACCGTCCTGTTCAAGATTTGAACGGTCGTACTCTATTAGAGTTCGAAGGTGATGACGATTAATTAGCAGGGTATCTCCTGACTAGGCCACCTTCGGGTGGCCTTTTTTGTGCGCGCTTTAAAGATATAGGCTTTATCCTACCTCTCTAATCAAAAGCTGCTAGGCAGAAAGACTGGTCAATAGACAAACAGCAAAAATCTGGAGCTGCTCCATTCGGGTTTCCAAAGGGTATGTTTGAGCGTTTTTTATTCATGTGCCGGGTCTTGAGTGTTCCTTGTCTGCTTTCTTGGATGACAAAAATGACACCTCGATAAAGATATGCTCTAATGGCGCGCAAGCCCTGAGAGCCTTCTCAGAACAGCAACACTCAGACATATACATAAAAAACTTATGATCACGTCATTGTTTTTAAGGTCGTCAGAGACGGGAGAGTCTTTTGCCATCCAGAGAGAGATGTTGATAGGAAGGGAGGTCGATTGCACGGTTGTCTTGAGATCCCTGAATATTTCCCGCTATCACGCCAAGATTCTGGTTGCACCAAACAGCATTTATGTCGAGGACTTAAGCTCTTCTAATGGTACCTTTGTCAACGGACGGCGAGTACATTCACGTACACCGGTTGGCGTGGGAGACCAGATTCGTTTCGATTCTGTTGAATTTCGCATTACCACTGCAATCGCAGGGGATGCCGATATTACTCAGATGAACCTGTCTTCTGAAGGCCGCAAAACGGACGAAGTCGTTTCCTCTGTTATTCCTGCAATTACGCCACCTAAGAGTTCCCGAAACCGAAAGGAAGCGATCCCAGCGCCCGTGCCTGTACCTGAGCCAGAACCGTCCCCGGTTGCCCAGCCTGAAACATCTTTGGATGAGGATATTGATCCTTTCGCTGAGATGCTTCGTTCCAAGGTGGCTTCTGGCGAGGTTTCTGCCCGTATGGAAGCAAGGGGAGACGATTCGGATAAAACAGAGATGTTAAGTCTGGGGCAGCGCAGCAGTATTCGTTCAATCAATGAACAATATGGCAGTGAACTTACATTGGGCAGCGGTCCACGTTTGATTGTGATGACTGCGCCTATACGTGGCAAGGTATATAACCTGGAAGGTACCGATCATGGTGCCAGTTGGGTTATTGGGCGAGCAGAGGATGCCGATTGCCAGGTTGATGTTAGTACAGTATCCCGTCACCATGCAAAAATTACCCGTGTGTTCGAGGGGTATCAGATCACTGCACTGGATGCGAGCAACGGACTGCAGATAAACGGTGTGGAAAAGACTGAATCCGCTTTACGCCATAAAGATAAGATTTTACTGGGCAGGGTCAATTTCCAATTCCGTACCGATGTTGAATCGAAAAGGTCGGAGCAGATGAGTGCCGAAGTTACATTAAAAGATTGGATTCCTGTACCCATTAGCCAATTTTATACCAAGCATCCGCTACTCAGCGCAATCATCGGCGGTGTAGCAACTTTTGCCATGGTGCTCGGCGTTATGTTGCTATTTATATAGTGCCGGAATACCTTAACAACCCGTAAAAAAAGCCCGCTATAGCGGGCTTTTTTTTGACTCAGTTTTGGACGATATTTCTTCTGCTCTTCCTACGTATTTTACGCTAAAGCTTTTCTGCAAATTTAAAGGCAGTATTTTAGATATCGCTTATTTTATTTGACTAAGCGTATATAGGTATCAATAAATTTTTCTCTGCCAGGGTTAATGTTTTTTTAATTCTTATTGTACAAAAATCGCATAATTATTTTTGATTGTTTTAGTTGGTTTTTTATTGCTTGAATCTTTTGTGTCTTGTTTGTGTGTTTTTTAATTTATTGAATGAGTGTTCAGTAATTAAATTGTCTTATTTTTTCTTTTTTCAGTTTTCTTTTTATTAAATTAATTGATACAAAGTTGGTAGTTTTATTTTTTATTCCTACTTATTTTGTGCTGTTTTTAAAAGTGTTTTTTCAAATACAAAGTGCTAGCTTTGTCCTTGTTTTGTCGCTTAAAAAAAAGTGTGTCGGTATTTCTTAATTTGTGGCGTTTGCTGCGGGGCTTTGATGGTAGGGCTGTCAAAGTTCTAAAAATTAATTAATTAGGAAAAGGTTATGAATACCGAAAAACAAAAAAAGCATCGTGCTTGCACCGAGCGTGAATTTTACAGTAGTGATGGTGAAACTTATGCGTGTGATTTTTATTTGCACAAAATAAAAAAAAGTTTGCCGCTGAGAGTTCTTTCTGAGAGCGACTGGAATCAATGGATTAATGATGGATACGTTATCGTTCGCAATGCTATTTCCACTGAACACGCTAATAAGCTATTTGATTTCGCTTGGGAGTTTCAAGGCTTAAGACGGGAGGATCCTGCATCATGGTATGAGGAGAAGTCCTTTACTGGTGATCTGGAACGTGAGTTATACATCTATGGATTTATTGAGGCCTATCATCACCAATTAATTTGGGATAGTCGTCAGAGCCAAAGAGTTTATGACGCATTTGTTGATATCTGGGATTGTGAAGAACTTTGGACAACACTGGATAGGTTGAATCTTAATCCGCCGAATCGTCACAATCGAAGTCGATCTCTTATTGCAACCACAGAAAAAGGGTTTGATATAAATCTGCACTGGGACGTGGACACTTCTCAACCCATACCGCCGCAGCGGGTTCAGGGAATTATTGCGCTGAATGATACCTGTATTGAAACCGGTGGGTTTCAGTGCTGCCCAAGATTGTTTAATGAGTTTGAGCAATGGCGGGAAAACCAGCCGGCTGATAGAGATCCGATTCGTCCAAAAATAGATTGGAATGAATACCCGGTTATTGCTCCTCAACTTAAAGCCGGTGATTTACTGATATTTAACGGACTTCTTGCTCACGGAGTGGGTGAAAATGTATCCGATGAAAAAGTACGCTCTGTGCAGTATTTGTCGATGATGCCTGCACTGGAAACGCATCATGGTTTGCGACAGTCCCGAATCAATTCCTGGCAAAACCTGCAGACCCCGGAGTGGAATAAAACACTTATTGGTGACTCCCGACTTCATGAATCCGAACGATATGGCAGGGCATCATTGAATGCGCTTGGCAGGAAAATATTGGGGCTGGATTCCTGGGTTGAACAAGAAAAGTTGGCAGGTTGAGGAGCTAATAATGAAAAAAATATGCTTGAGTTTACCAACTAATCGGCGTTGTGTCGAAGCAATTGCCTTGTTAGCCGAAGAAGCAAAATACGCGATCGATACCTTTGCCGTAGAAGTTTGTTTACTGGTTTTGGATACATCAGAGGGGAATGATCTGATCGATAATCGCAATGCAGTTTTGAGTACGAGTAGCATTCCGGGCTTGCAAATTATTCATATGGATGAACAAGAACAGCAAACACATTTGCGAGCAATTATTGATGCGACTGAAGGCGCACAGAGGTGTGGTTTAAAAACGGAAGAGTTAATTCAGTTAATGTTGCCGCAAACCGTATCGTATGGAGCTTGTACCAATCGCGTTTTTTTATTGGCTAAAGCGTTAGGCTGTTGCAGTGTACACCGACGGGATTCAGACAGTCATTATCAAAAGCACAATGGTCAGTATATGTTTCCCATTTATCATGAACTGAATTCGATTGGGAAAGTTGCCGCAACCTGTGTGGATAACGTCACTGAGCACACATTATCTGGTTCACTTAACGATAAACGTGTTGCCATGGTGGCTGGCTCTTTTATTGGTGAGATGTCTGTTGACCTTGCCGATATACAGAGTATTGATGCAGAAGCTTATCGTACTTTGGTGGCCTTATGGGCGGACTCTGAAACAACAGAGGAACAAAAAAATGAGTTGGTTTCGGTTTCGTTTAAAGGAGCTGGAACTGAACGTTTTAAGCAGGACTACAGTCTGCTTGGCGTGGTCGACCCAATGCGTATCGATATGTGCAATATTTGTTTCTTTGATATTCAGGAACAGCTGCCTCTGCCGCCGGTAACCGAAACCATTGGTAGTGATTACTTTTTGATGCATGTGTTAAAGCACACTCAAACACCGGGTGTGTACCACAATCGTCATATCGAAAATTATTATACGAAAGAACGAAAAACCGATGAGGGTTTTATAAAGTATCACACTCGTTATGTCCGTTTTCTTATGTCCATGCCATATTTTCACAGCATCTATTCAAGTTTGGAGAGGTGTGGTGAACAGCTGCTTACTGAGTCGGGCCAAATTGATATTCCCAGGTTAACCCGTTTTATCAAGCAGTCGTTGCGCTTAGGTGATGCGGAAAATCGCAAAAAACTCACCGTTGCTTATGAAACCTATCAAAGGTTAGGTGGGCGATATGCGGAGTTTGCTAAAACTATTCCTGCACTTTGTGAGGCGTGGCAAGAAAAAACCGAGCAGGGTTTTAAAGACTATATTCACTTGATTTTATCCTGGCGCGGATTGATGTCCAGTGCCGAAAGCTATGCATTAAAACTAGAACTACAAGCTGTCAGCTAAGAGGAAAAAATTATGATTTCAGCAGCAATGAAAGAGGCGTTGACCTTGGCCGACGAAGACCGTCTTATTTACGATCTTGGTGGTATACAACAACAATATGACCAAATACACAACGCGTTACCTGAAGTGGATATTCGTTTTGCCATGAAGGCTGGGCCGGTCGATCAGATTGTTCGGTGTTTAAGGCGCAAGGGGGCGGGCTTCGATGCAGCCAGTCCAAATGAAATTATTCAGGCGCTGAGTAACGGTGCGGATATACATCGTGTTCATTATGGCAATACCATTAAATCCGACCAGCAGATTTTACATGCGTACTGGTTGGGGATCAGAGACTTTGCCACAGATTCGATGGAGGATGTGTCTGCCATCGCCAGAAATGCGCCCGGTGTTAATGTATTTTGTCGTTTGTCGACAACCGGTAGCGGTGCGTTATGGGGGTTAAGCAAAAAGTTTGGCTGTTCCCAAGAGCAGGCAATTCAGGTCATGCTGAAAGCCAAAACGTTGGGCGTTAATCCGGCCGGGTTGTCGGTTCATATTGGTTCCCAGCAAATGCAGGCTTCCTCCTGGGATGAGACCTTTTTGGTTTTGGAAGAAACGGTGGGCCAGTTAAGGCAACAGGGAATTATGCTGGAGTATATTAACTTGGGTGGCGGTTTACCTGCGTTGGGTTATCTGGATAAAACCGGGTCGCCTTTAACCCCATCGCTCAACTGTATTTTTCAGGCTATGCAGCAGGGAATGGCGCGGTTGAATAGTGTTGCCGGAAAACAACTTAAGTTTATTGTCGAGCCAGGCCGATTTATGGTGGCTGATCAGGGCGCAATTCGAGCGCATGTTTCCCGATTAACGTTACGTAAACAACTGGATGGCAGTCATCAGTACTGGTTATATCTAAGTTGCGGAAAATTTAATGGATTATACGAAACCGATGAGTTGCGTTATCGATTGGTTTTTCCACATCACAGCGATCAAAAAATGTTACCGGCTGTTGTTGCCGGACCAACTTGTGACAGCGATGATGTATTTTGTTTTAAGCACAATTTAATTGACGTGCCAGCGTCGATTCAATCGGGCGATCCGGTGTGGGTGTTGTCTTGCGGTGCCTATGCTTCAAGTTACTCAACACAAGGCTTTAACGGATTTGCGCCTTTACCTATCTCCTTTACTCAGTTACCCATTGTTACTCAGGACACCTCATCGGTTCCGTCATCTCTGCAGTCTCCATTTGTTAGTGAACAATATGCTGCGAGTGTGGGGTAATGGTATGAGTTGGGATATACAACCAATGTACAAAAAATATTGGCCTGGCATAGCGATGCTGGAAACGAAGGCTTACCCGACAGACTTGGTGGAAGGTGAATCTGCTTTAGCAAGAAAAACTCTGGTGTATCCACCGGGATGTTTTGTTGCAAAAAAAGCGGATGATGTTGTGGGTTATCTGATTGCGTACCCGTTTCCTCGGGGAGAGATTCCACATCTGACTGACCGTGGACAAATCGATGAGCGTTTCAATCTGCATCTTCACGATATTGTGGTGGCGACGTCATATCGTCAGCAGGGTGTGGCAAAAGGCTTGTTATCTAATGCACTTTCTCAAGCAAAGCAAAATGGCTTTTTAACCGCCTCTCTGGTGTCTGTGAATAACTCAAAAAAATACTGGCAGCAGCAAGGTTTTAGTTTGGAAAAACAAGCATCTAAAAGTTTGGGTTACGGCAGTAATGCTTATTACATGACCTTAACCTTACAATAAATCATTCGGAATATTTTATGAAATTTCAATCAATTAGTGGCCGGTATAGACGGACACATTATTCAATTTTATTGCTTTTCCTTATTTTGGGGATGAACGCTGCAACCTGGGCGTCGCGTATTCCTCAATTAATGGATGCAATGAGCATTAATACCGCGCAAATGGGGATGGTTCTACTTGCATGTGGTATTGGGGCAGTGGTTTCCTTCCCGCTTATTGCGTTTTCTTTAAACCGGTGGGGGAGTCATATCGTCTGTTATTTTGCCGTAGCAACCTTAGCGTTATTGCTCAGCGGCTTGGCGTTTGTGAATAGCTTTTATGTCGGCATTATTTGGATGTTTCTCGAAGGCGTTGCCTGTGCATTCCTCAACGCGGCCATGAACTCACAGGGAGCGCGTTTGGAAGAGGTGACGGAGAGCAAACGGATGTCGATTTTGCATGCCGCATTTAGCTTTGGTTTACTCGCGTCAGCACTGTTTTCTTCTTTTGTTGTCTATTTCTTTTCGGATTTGTTAATTCATTTTTCCTCAGTGGCCCTGCTAATGATTGTGTTGATTTTTGGCGTTCGAGGGCTTTTGCCACAAAAACCAAGTTCAGAGCAGCGTGTTTCTCCCTCAGAGAAATCCGCTTTTAGCGCTGTATTGGGATTGGGAGCAGTGATGTTCTTTGGCACTATCGTAGAGGGGGCGATGAATGACTGGTCAGCGTTGTATCTTGCTCGCGAAGTGGAAGCCTCCGCGTTTTTGATGCCTTTTGGTATTGCAATTTTTTCCCTTTCGATGGTAATAGGCCGATTGTTTTCCGATAGAATTCGTGATCGTATTGACGATCATACGATGATTTCAGCTGGGTGTTTTATTGCCGCGATCGGTTTATTGGTTGGTGTTAGCCTAGGCACGTTGTATTCGGCGCTCATCGCTTTTGCCTTAGTCGGTTTGGGGATGGCACCAGTCACACCCTGTGTCTACGCTGCAGCGGCAAAACGAAGCGCGTTTGTGCTGACAACTGTTGCCTCAATGGGGACAGCAGGCTTTCTTGCTGGGCCTCCGGTGATTGGTTTTATCTCCGGTGCCTCTTCCATTAAATACGGTATGCTCTGCGTTGCTTTGTGCGCGGCTATGGGGTGTGTATCGGTTTTAATACTGAGGTTGAGTGAATCGAACAGTAGGGGATTTTGGTTTGTCAGGGAAGCATCGGATTCGACAACATAAAAAGCGTTAGACATAACCACCCGGTGTAGCTGGGTGGTTTTTCTCTATATTAGTTTGCTTGCCCTTTGGGGGAGGCGGTTATCATATGAAGGCGAAATACGTCATTATTGAAGCGTCGTAAATAGCCATACAGACAAAGCGAGAAATTCTTTACATACTTCGCGTTGGTAAGGTGACATAAAAATCCTTTATTGTCTTCCAGTGCACGCAACCACTGGTCGTGAACGGTTATCCAATAATTTTGTATTGGAATCTGATCAATGTTTTCTAGCTGCAGGCCGGCATTATCGATTAACTGCAGTTCTTCATGAAGTGTTCGATACTTACCTGTGAAACCGTAAATGGCATTAGCCAAACATCTTGGTTTGTTCTTTTTGGGGGCGTGGGTTGAATGAGTAAAGTGAAGTTCTTTAATGACCAGCTTTCCATCCGGCTTTAACAGGCGTTTACATTTTTCAAAGAAACCTTGTGCATCGGCCAGGTTAACAACGGCTTCATCGGCATAGATCGCATCGTAGATTTCATCCTCAGGTAGTTCTTGCCAATGCTGAAAACGAATATCAGCCTGAACCCGATTTTCTTTTACCCTTTGTTCCGCATAGATGTATTGCTCCGGGACAGTGGTAATACCAACACCCTCAACGCCGAATTGCTTACAAAAATAGCTAATTGGCCCACCCCAACCGCAACTGACATCAAGTATCCGGTCCCCTTTTTTCAGCTGCATTTTTTTGGCAAAGATATTTAATTTGTTTTCTTGTGCCTGAGTAATTGTGCTGGCACCGTGCCAGACAGAGCAGGAATAGGTGTGCCATTGTCCTCCAACGATGGTGGTGAAAAAGTGTGGGTTTGGTACAAAGCGTGGAGAGTTGGTTTCGGATTTGTCTCGTTGACTGTATCTAGGATACAGATGTTGTGGCTTGTGGGGCGTAGTCATAATACGTTCAAAAACACCCTGCATTTCTCTACTCCTCAGCTCAGTAATTATTATTAAAAACGATCTATGCCAAAATAGGGATGAGATTCTTCCGGAAGAATTGAAATATCAATAAACTTTCTAAATTGTGTTTTGGTCGGAATGATAAAAACACTGGTCATGGTTACCAACTCCCGTCCATCGTAATTCATCAGTACGCTGTCCACTTCTATCAATCTTCCAAGGCGTCTACGAACACGGCCTTTACCGTGAATGATTTTGCCAATATGAACTTTACCTAGCCATCTAACTTTACAGGAGACGGACAGGGCGTAGGCGTCAAACGCATCAAACACCGCGTAAGCGCTGAGTTCGTCGAGAAGAGAAATTGCAATGCCGCCATGCAGTATGTTGGGATAGCCTTCAAATTGACGCTTACTTTTCCAGTCACAACAGACGCCGCCTCGTTCATTTCGATGAAACTGTACTTGTAACCCATCTGGATTAAACTTTGACGAAACGAAGCCTTTGAATATATCTGAAGTGGTGCCTGGAGGGACGATAAGTTTGCCTTTGACACCCAGTGAATGCACACGGTTTTGGTTGCGTAGTTTGAGTGATCGGAAAAAGAAGGAAACAGAAAGCGTTATCAGGTGTATGTATGAAAATAATGAGCGGAATAACACAGTGAACCTTCCTTATTGCGATAGAGACTATTCATGTCGAGCCAGGTAATTAATGCCCGATTTTTTTGAATAAGACCAGAAGAGGGATTGTTCCTTGTGTTTCTTTCTTTGTCAAAGAATCAAAATGAATACTTGAGGTTTAATCGCAAAAAAACACTATGTTATAAGTGTCTAATGTAGATATATCTATTTAGGGTAGATTAAAAAATAAATATCGCGACAATATGATTTATTTTGCGCAGTAAATTAAGCTAACGTTCGCGATTGTTTTATCCATTGGCTTGGAGTGTGTTGGTAGCGCTTTTTAAAGCTGCGGGATAATGAGCTGGCCGTAGCATATCCTGTTTTTTCCGCCACTAATTCTAGTGATATGCCCTGTTTTAATAGGTTTTTCGCTTGTGATAGGCGGATTTTCGCTAAATACATATTAGGTGTGTCGCTTAATACTTCATGAAAGCATTTGCAAAAGCTGGCGCGGGACATGCCAGCCAAGTTGGCAAGTTTTTCCAGTGTCCAATTTTCTTCGTAATTTTGATGAATGGCCAATAAGGCTTTGGCAAGTTTGGGGTGAGAAAATCCTGCCAGGGCTTGTGTGCTGATTTTTCCCTGTTCAATTAAAAGTCTGAGGGTTTTGACTATCAGTATTTCAATGACGCGATCACAGATAAATTTGTCGCCAAAACCTGTATTTTTTGATTCTGTTTCAATAAGTGCCAATGTTGGTGATAGCTGGTTAAGATCATCTAACTCAATACACACTACATCGGGTAGGAGTTGGATTATCGGGTGTTGGGTATTAATAATTTTAAACGATGCACATTGCAGCTCTGCACCGCAGGAGACGGGCGTTAGGCTGTGAGTTAATGGCCGGATGTACAAGGTTAAAGTCGGTTTGCTCAGGTGGATGGTTTTATGTTTCGGTGACTGAAATCGAATGCTGCCTTGTTTTAATACATGAATAAAACTGAATCCAGTTTTGGCATCGTAGATTGCTGAATGATTGAGTTGGCCACTCTGAATAATCCTGGCAGATAACTCAATATCATTCAGTAGATGATCGATTAGTTCAGTCATTATTGTAGACCTTGAGTATTTTCATTTAGACGATGTATCAATTGTTACTCTGAGCGCTGTGAGACGATGTTCATACTGTCGACGAGGACGTGTGGTTCCCACCAAACTCTTAAGTTGAAAGACTGGGTCGACAGAAATTAGTTCCGTCATTTATTGGTTTTATGGAGATTGCAGCATGTTAAAGAAAATATTTTTCTTAGCGGTTACATTGATGTTTAGTAGTCAAAGCTTTTCGGATTTTTCGACACCGAATTATGCTTTTCCTGTCGATGCAGTATTTAAACATCATTACCTGGAAGTGGTATCGCAGAAAGTGTTTCACGGGGACGATTTCCCGTCTGAGCCTATTTACGAGCGAATTTCAACGGGACATGTTCCTGCATCCAGAACGCTGGAAGGTCGGACACCTAAGCCTTCTGGTAAAACGGTTCAGGTGATGTCGTTTCGTTTTCGGTCCAATAATTATTTTACAGACAATAGCAATGCGCACTTTTTCATTGGTTTACGTGGAAAATATGTGCACATACCTTTTAGTAATGAAGATGCCCGCTTGAATGCATCATATAATTATCGCGGTCTGATTATTGGTGGCCTGACTATGCACCCGAGCCCTGATGCATGTAAATACGGTACAATCAGTCAAGTTGAGCACGCCTACCGAAACGTTACCAATCCCAATGGCAACCCGCTTCCTCTGCCTCGTCAGTTATACCCGAATACTTGTACATCTTTATCAGATAATACCTGGTATAGCGTGGTGGTTAAATCTCATGAAACCTGGATTTCGTATCAGATAAAAGATACCTGGGGAAATTTGGTCGGGTATCGATTTCAGTCCATTCCTATTGGGGAAGGTAATGACACTTCTGTGTTTGGCAATCCACAATACTTTGATAGCTGGCTAATTGGTGAAGCAATAGCGCATGGTAATCCTCCTGCAAGTTGGTCTACGGAAATAAAAGGTTTGCGCGTGTGGTGGATTTGATTAGGGCACAAACTTGGCCTCTACAATGAGGCCAAGTGCTAACACTGTTTTTGCTGATGGGCTATTTGGGCAAACTCGGCAAGTAACTTATCTGCTTCCTCTTCAATAAATTCATATGCACCATAGATTTCAAATAATTCATCCGCCGTTTTTAATGGTTGCGCCAAGTTAGCGATAGCCGGAATATTTGCGTGAACCATAAATGGGATAAGAAACAAATATTTATTTTCTAAATGCAGATCATATTTACGAATTGCTTCATTCGGCCAGTTGATATGAGTATGGAAGCTTTTATGAAAATAATCGGGCGGTATATATAGCAGAGCATTGCAGTTGGCGGCTTTTGTTAATGCGGTTTTTTGATGTGAAAAAATAAGAGCAAAGGCGGCATGCCATGGGGTAGCCTTTTTTTCGTTGTACAAATAGAGTGGATTTATGGCTGCACCACAGCCAATACCTGAGTGGATATCAAGTACAGAAAGCAGACCACATAGTTGATTTTGACTGATGGTGAGTTGTTCTGGTGAAACTTCGCTTACACCAGCAAAATACATGAAGTGCCATTCGTTTTCCGTCAGGCCGTTGATCACCGAGCGCTCGATCATAGATACCCGCTTTTTGTTCTTGCTTATTAAAAGTCTAGCATCTGTATGGTTATTAGCTTGCCTATTCTCTGTAATATTTATTTGGCTCTGGAGACAGTAAAAATTTGAACATGCTGTACATGTTGAAGGTTACACGGTAAGGTTTGTCAGCCGTAACGGTTTATATTCTAAATGGTAATTTATCCGTGGGCTGCTTTTTTCTTTTTTGAATATATTTCTATTCGTTTATCCAAAACCAATAACAATAAGCTACGAGGTATAACGATGTTCCGAATAAATAATGATTTTTTTTCTCGACAGAAAAAGATCGCCGTTTTTGCTACGGGCCTTTTTTCTGTAATGACTTTTTCGCCTCTGGTGAATGCTGTTGATTGCACAGGCGTAAGCAATTGGTCAGCATCGGCTGTGTATACTGGCGGTCAGGAAGTGGTGCATACCAACTCCAAGTACCAAGCCAGATGGTGGAATCAAAATGCTAATCCGTCTGATAACTCGGGCCCTTGGCAGGTGTGGAATAATCTGGGTGTATGTGGCTCCAGTACCAGTAGTTCATCATCCAGTTCTTCTTCAAGTTCTTCCAGTAGTTCGTCGAGTTCATCATCCAGCTCTTCATCAAGTTCGTCTTCCTCTTCTAACGGAGGCTCCAGTAACTGCGCTGCGTATTCTCCGGGTGCGACGTATGCCGTTGGCGATAAGGTAACGAACGCGGGCGGGAATTATGAGTGTACCGTTGCCGGTTGGTGTTCCTCTGGCTCTGCTGCGTATGAGCCTGGCGTTGGTTGGGCCTACCAATACGCCTGGACCGATATTTCAGCAGCACAGTGTGGTAGTTCAAGTGGCTCGTCATCATCCAGTAGCTCTTCCAGTTCCAGCAGTTCTTCTTCAAGTTCTGGCGGTACCACGGGTGGGTTTTCCGATGTAGTGAGTTCAGCGCAGTTTGATCAGATGTTCCCGAATCGGAATCCGTTCTATACCTATCAAGGTTTAGTTGAGGCGGCAGCTTTTTATCCTGAGTTCGCTGGCACCGGCGATATAGCCATGAGAAGGCGTGAAGCGGCTGCTGCGATGGCTAACTTTGCCCACGAAACAGGAAACTTGGTTTACATTAACGAAATTGCCGGTGGTACATACTGTTCTGGAACCAGCACACCTTGTGGTGTGTGCGCATCCGGTAAGCAGTATCATGGCCGTGGGCCTATTCAGTTAAGTTGGAACTACAACTACTGTTCAGCGGGTCAAGCGTTGGGAATTGATTTATGGGGTAACCCTGACTTGGTCGCACAAGATCCCGCTGTTGCATGGAAAACCGCGCTTTGGTATTGGATGACGCAAAATGGACCCGGCACGATGCCTGCGCATCAATGTATCGTGGGCAATAATGGGTTCGGTTGTACCATTCGTTCAATTAATGGTGCGTTGGAATGCAATGGTGGTAACCCATCTCAGGTTCAGAGTCGGATTAATTCTTTTAATAACTTTAAAGCAATTCTTGGTACAACATCTGTTGGTGCTGATAGTTGCTAATTTCTATAAGCGCCTTCTTTAGAGAGGGCGCTATCAAGCTTAATACTTTTTCCTAAAGTTAAATTGTTAGTACATTTGATTATTTTTCCTGTTTAATTTCTTCTCGATCTTCAAAGAAACTATAGCTATATCTATTTTGGTTAGTTTTTTCTGAACTATATAGATACGACAAGGTAGGCTGTACATTAAATCATGATGTATGAAACTGGAGTAGCTTGGTTGGTCGAAGCTTTAGAATAATAATTCGTGTTGAATATTGATGTTTGTTAGAATCAGTTACGTATTATTATATTCATAGGAAGGATTTGTGGATGAACTCAATAGTAAAATTTGCTTCAATTGGATACGTTGTTCTTGTCTTGGTTGGGTGTAAAAGTGATAGCATGGATTCGTGTGTAGAAGGAGACTACTATCCGCAGTATGTTGTTACTTCACTGAAAGCGGATGTTCATGCTGAAAATACTCTCTGGAGAGATGGGGATGTAGCGTTTGATCCAAAGCTATTGGTTATTGAGCTTAATGGAAATAAGGAGGTTGTTATCACGCAAAATAGTAAAATTGAGTCAAAGTTAGAGTTTTCTCTGTTCCCAAAGGCTTATGCCTGTTCATCGGTTTTACCATACAGCAATCAGGTTGTGACAGGGTTTTCTATTACAAGTAATACTGATTATTCGGCTCAGTTCCTTGCTGGAAATGAGTTGGCTGGGGTTTTTAAAGTTGATTTCAGTTATTACAAATAAATACCCTAATCTTGGTGAGAATATAATAGAGTTTGTGGCCAATGAAAATACAATTTCTCTGGGAATGCGTATAGTTCCTATTGAATTTCCAGAGACAAGTCCATTGAATTTAACTTTAAATATTTCTTTAGATGATGGGAGAGTCTTTGAATTTTCTACTGGAAATATTGAGTTTGATTTTGGTACGACAAGTATGCAATAGCATTTTATGCAGGCATAAAAAAACCCAGCATATGCTGGGTTTTTTTATCGGAGCTAGAAGCTTACTTGCTAATATGTACAGCAAGGTCCAATACTTTATTGGAGTAACCGATTTCGTTGTCGTACCAAGATACAACTTTAACGAATTTATCAGTAAGCGCTACACCAGCGTCTGCATCGAATACAGAAGTTTGAGTTTCACCGATAAAGTCTTGAGAAACTACAGCGTCTTCTGTGTAACCTAGGATGCCTTTAAGCTCGCCTTCAGAAGCGGCTTTCATAGCAGCTTTAATTTCTTCGTATGTTGCAGCTTCTTTAAGGTTAACAGTTAGGTCAACAACAGAAACGTTAGCAGTTGGTACACGGAAAGCCATACCAGTTAGTTTGCCATTTAGTTCTGGAAGTACAACACCTACAGCTTTAGCAGCACCAGTTGAAGATGGGATGATGTTCTGAGAAGCACCACGACCACCACGCCAGTCTTTAGCAGAAGGACCGTCTACAGTTTTTTGAGTTGCTGTAGTAGCGTGAACAGTAGTCATTAGACCAGATTCGATGCCCCACTTGTCGTTCAATACTTTAGCAACTGGAGCCAAGCAGTTTGTAGTACAAGAAGCGTTAGAAACGATCTCCTGACCAGCATAAGATTCGTGGTTAACGCCCATAACGAACATTGGAGTTGCGTCTTTTGATGGACCAGTAAGAACAACTTTTTTCGCACCAGCTTCAATGTGCTTACGTGCAGTTTCGTCAGTTAGGAAAATACCAGTTGCTTCAGCAACTACGTCTACACCAATGTCACCCCATGCTAGGTCAGCTGGGTTACGTTCAGCAGTTACACGTACTTTTTTGCCGTTAACAATTAAGCTATTACCATCCACTTCAACGGTACCGTTGAAACGACCATGAGTAGAGTCGTACTTTAACATGTAAGCCATGTATTCAACGTCGATCAAGTCGTTGATGCCAACAACTTCAATGTCATCACGCTCACAAGAAGCACGGAAAACAAAACGGCCAATTCGGCCAAAACCATTAATACCTAGTTTGATGGTCATGGTATTAGAATCCCCTATATTAGGTGTGTGATTGGAGCTAAAAAATTCGGTCGCTAATGTACAGTAATAGAACCAAACGTCAACCTTAGTATGGGGGCAAGTTGCGTAGAATCAACTGCAGAATACTCAAAGATAATATGGTTGGTTTTAGTCATGTACGCGTCGGCGGCAATTATACCCGAGCCCAGGTAATCATGGGGCTAGCCCTGAGCATACTTTGACCCATCGCAAGTCTCTTTGTTAGCAGCCGTATCTATTTCACTGGCTGTTTAACGGCCCTCCTAAGAAGCAGGGCTATAAGCATGAAACAAGGTCGTCCTAATGGTGAAATTTATCATTTTTTTCTTGTTAAACGATACTGGCTATCTATTAATGTTTGAAAAAATCGCACCTAAAGGATAGTATGTATATAAATTAAGGAGGTGGCTGATGAAAGTATCAAGAGAGCAAAAAGAGAAAACCCGCCGGCTCATTGTCGATACGGCTATAGACATGTTCGTTGAGAAAGGAATTGATAAGGCAACGATGAAAGGAATTGCCCGTAAGGCGGGAATAGGGGATGCGACTATCTACAAGTATTTCCCGAGCAAAGAAAAGCTGATTCTGGGGTACTACAAGCTTAAAGCTGATGACACCCTGGCGGAGCTCTGGGAAGAAGAGATTGATGAGTATAGCCTGAGGGAGAAGCTCCAACTATTAGTCGACATCTATCTGCAGCAACTGCTCCCGGATCGGGAGTTTGTGGCATCCTCTGCCAAGTATATTCTTACTTCTCAGTCGTTTATGTGGCAGGAAGTTGCACCCATTCGGCAGGAGTTCGCGCCAATTATCAATCGATTTCTGGATGAAGCAGAGTTTGATCAGGAGATTCCAGCCTTTCCATTTCGTGGAGCATTGGTTGGGTTGATGAATGAATTTCTAATTGGGGTTTTACTGTACTGGATTAAAGATGACTCAGAAGAGTTCAGTAATACGACACAAATGGTGGATATGTCATTAAACCTTGGAGTAAATATTCTACAAAGTGGTATTGCTAATCAGTTGATGGATTTTGTTGGCTTTTTTGTTAAGCGTCATCTATTTCAATTTATCCAAAATGGTGGGCATATGTTTCGCGGTTTTGCCGACAAGATGAATTCAATGGAGGCGGAGAATACATGGGAAAAGTAAGCGATAAAAGCACGTTACCTGAGCGTAGATTTGCTCGGGGAATGATTGCGGGTGTCGGTGCAGCAAAAACCGGTGTTAAGCACCTGAGTTATGTCAGCCGCGTGGCCTTAAGTGCGCCTGAACGGCGCGAGGCGTTGAAACTTTCTCATGAAAAAGACCTGGGGCGACTTGTTTTTTCCGTGCTGAGCCAGTTGCGGGGGACGGCATTAAAAATATCTCAAATTCTGAGTACCGAAGCCGAGTTTTTGCCTGAAGGAGTAAGGTCTGAATTGGCTAAAGCCTGTTATGAAGTGCCTGCCCTTAACCGAGCGCATATTCGAAAAGTTTTTGTTCAGGAGTTTGGTCATTCCGCTAGTCATTTATTTCACACATTTGAAGCGGATGCTTTTGCTGCGGCTAGTATTGGTCAGGTGCACAAGGCTACTGTTGTTATTAACGATGAATATGTGCCTGTGGCAGTGAAAGTTCAGTATCCCGGTGTTGCTACTGCAATTGCCAGTGATATTTCATTATTGAAGGGATTGCTAAAAACTCTGGCTACCACCACCAGCTATGTCCCCAAAAAAGAGGTGTTAGATCATTTGCTCAAGGAGGTGGAAACACGCTTGTATGAAGAGGTGGATTATACGCTGGAAGCTAAGCAGACGGAGTGGTTTAAGAAAAAGCTGAGTGCTGAAAAATATTGTATTCCTCAAATCTATTCCGAATACAGTGGACAGAGAGTATTAACAACGGAATTTGTTCATGGAAAACATCTGAAAGAATGGTTGGCAACCAATCCAAGTCAGTCCGATAGAAATCACTTTGGTCAATTATTGTTTGATTATTTTCATGAAACTTGTTTTGTGCATGGAAAAATTAACGCGGATTTTCATGCGGGTAATTTTCTGTTTATGGCGGATGGTCGTTTAGGTATTTTGGACTTTGGTTTTGTCCGTAGTTTTGATCAAGAATATCGGGGCTTACTCAAGCAACTCTTTCATTCATTTAAAGAGTATCACCTGAATAAGAATGCTCAGGTGCTTCTGGATGGGTTAAAAAAGATCAATATGTTGGCGGTCGACCTGGATGTTGCAACGTTTAATCAATACCTAGAACCAATGATGGCGGAAGTGTGTGAATGGTTTATTGAGCCGTATGTTCATTCTTCATTTGATTTTACCAATATGGTCAGTCATCCAAGTCATACCTTAAATGAAGGCAAAAAATATTCGAGGTTTATGAAGGCATTCAGGGAAGAGCAGTTAAGTTATGATCGGGGATACATGGGCTTAACCAATATTCTTAAGGAAATGAAAGCGGTAGTGAACACACAGTACGCTTTTCTTGAATAATGCGAGCCGGGTATATTCATCTTCCTGAGAACTTGGATATACTCCCTAGATACCTACTGGTTCTCAGGAAACTTATGACGATGGGAAATTCTTTGCCTAAGAAGGCAGCGCTATTCGGACTGAGTTGTATTACGGTCTTTCTTATATCTTGCACGCCTAAGTTTATAAAAAATGGTGTGATTAACGAAATTATCGACTTTGGTCTGGAGCTTCAAGTTGAAGTTGCAAACCCTGACACTTGTGATTCACCTCTCGGCTTAACGTTTTACAGCTATGAGTTAAATCATGTTGTGACCACGCCAGTGTACCTGGAGCAAGTGCAAAACACAGTATTTCGCAGTCATTCCGTGCCGAGTTGGGTTCACGGCTTTTGTGATGAAAACCGGGATATGGTGTTTCAATTGAATGAACCCCATGCTCTGGTTCGCGTTGATCAGTCGATTGAGACGGATGAACCTCTGACCTCAGTATTGCAGCTTCATAGGGAAAAGCCTAATTATCAAGTCGATCAGAAATACGCACGAGTCAATCAATCTCATAATCCTTTTGCGCAGCTATCAGTCAAACAATTTGTATACGAAGCGTCGCCACACCATTCAATCTTTAATGCCGAAGTAATAAAGCTGGGGATGTGGAAGCCTGTCCATTTTGTTCATCAAGGTATGCGGGGGATTTATTCAACCTCTGAAGTAGACACCAATAAACCCGTAATTCTGTTTGTGCATGGGATTAATGATTCCCCACTGACGTTTAATTATTTTGCTGAAAAACTACAGAACGAACATGCCCAGATATGGTTTTACTTTTACCCATCAGGGGAGTCGATAGCCATTAATGGCCGGGAGTTGTTTACGCAAGTAACGCAGTTGCAAAAACGTTATGGTATTCCCAAGATTGATGTTATTGCCCACAGCATGGGAGGGTTAGTGGTGCGAGATTATATTAACCGCTGTAATGTCTATGATAACTGCAACAAGGTGCATTCTTTTACCAGTATCTCAACACCTTGGGGTGGCAATGCGGATGCGACTAAGGGCGCAAGTCGTTCTCCCTTTGTTTTTCCAGTATGGAAAGATATGGCCACAAACAGTCAGTTTTTAACTGAGTTATTTGACCAACCTTACCCATCGCATTTACCTCACTATCTAATGTTTGGTTATCAACCACAAAGCACTTTGGTATTTGAGAGCAATGATGGTGTGGTGACCATTGAAAGCATGCTACAGCCTAAGGCTCAGGAACAGGCTAGACGAGTTATCGGTTATAAGGCCGATCACACAGGTATATTAAAGAATGAAAACGTTGCCGCTCAGTTAATCAAAAATATTCAGCAGGAATAATTTTGGTATTGAGTTCGTTTTCTATCTGCTGCTTGCAAATTTCGTACATTTTTGATGTCGTAAATTTGTTCTACCTGTGCCATGCATACCGAATTTGACGCCCGTCAAAGAGTCTTTTTGCTTACCGTATAGAGTTTGATCAATAGACTTTGAGGTAGGCAAAATGAATACAAACGCAACAGAAGTAAAAGGCGATCTGTTAGTTGAGTGGTCTGATGAGTTGTCCGTTGGTATTGAAGAAATTGACGATCAACATAAGGTGTTGGTGGATCTGTTGAACCAGCTTCATGCTGCAATTCATGAGCGGCGAGGCAACGACGTGGCACTACCGATTTTGAATCGGTTAATTGAATACACGCGCATACATTTTGCTGTGGAAGAAAGTTTGATGCGTATCTTGAATTATCCCGATTTTGAAACACATAAAGAGCATCATGAACAATTAATTGATCAAGTGCTGGAAATGCACCAGAAGGTGATCAAAGACAACAAAAAGCTAGGCTTTGAATTGCTGCACTTTCTAAAAAACTGGCTAACCAAGCACATCATGTCGGAAGATAAACTGTATACCCCACATTTTATTCGATGCGGAGCCAGCACCACACACGACAGAAGCGTGATAGGCAAGCTCTTTCAGTTTTGGAAATAGGCAAAGGCGCGATGAGCATAAACCGGGGGAGGTTGGTTTATGCTCTCTGGGTAAGCTAGTTTAAGCTTGCTAAGTGTTGTTGGCTGTTTGCTTGCGCGATTCTATAGTCACCGTTCTCCATAATGTGGAGAACGAGCTGCATTTCATTCTTCTCTATGGTTGATTTCTTTCCGTCAATAACCAGGTTGGTTTTGATGGGGTAGACGCCTTGAGGCATACCTTGGGGAAGTACAAAGGCAAATGAGTTCTTGAAAGCGCCGCCTTTCTTGGTTTCCTTGTTAACGGTTTTTAGCAGAGTTTTGATTGAACGCTTGGGGTCTTCATTGTCGAAGATTTCTATCCGTTCTTGAATCAGTACCTCTTTTTTATCTCTACCCCGAATTACCTTCAAGTCAGAAACAACCGCGACTTTTTTACCAACTTTTACGACTTGCCCTGGGGTTAAACTGGACTCATAAGAAACCACGGTATTGTCTCTTGGGACACGTTTGTTTTGCTTCTTATAGGCGTTGATTACTGCTTTCTCTTCGCTGGTGGTTTCGCTTTTGTAGTCAATGGCCATGTCGTAAATCATCTTGGCTGCAATACCAATGGCAGCCACTTTTGCTGCAGATTGAAGCTGTTTACGTGACTCGCAGTCTTTTTTGTTATCCGAGTTCTGACATTTGTCGGTTTTAGGTTTGATATTATCTTTTAAGTCTTTAATGCCAAACCCTGTTAGCAAAAAGAAAGACAGAAAAGCGACAGATAGTAGTTGTAATTTTGTTTTCATAACTCGTCCTTATTACGTTTATTCAATTGACCAATCCCGTTTTACTTTTTCTAATGCTGATATCGCGTTTTCCCGCAACTGTATGGCAGGAGTATAGCCGGGCATAAATGCTAAAGCGGATTCCGCATTCGATTGCGCGCAGCTATAATTCTTTTTGCGAAAACACGCCTCACCTTTTTCTAGCACAGCCTGGGCTTTTTCTCTGTTTTTCTCATCCTGAACTTGGGCGAACAGTGCTTTTTGATACAAGGCTTCTGCTGTTGAGTTGTTTGGTTGTATGCGAAGTATTTGTTTTGCGTGTTCTATACTGCATGTATAGTTTTTCTGCTTAAAACAGTTGTCAGCTTGTGTGAACAACTGCTCCAACTCTTGCTTCTGTTTTTGTTCTGCAAGCTGTTGCTGTTCTTTGTGAATCTGGGCTTGTTGAAGTATGCTCAAAGCCTGCTCATGAGCAGCGTCTAGTTCAAGTATTTGCTCCGAATAAGAAATCGCACAATCCAGTGTATTGCTATTCAAGCAGGATTCGGCCTGAATTAATTTGTTATTAATATCCTGCTCGATTTGAAATTGGTTGATGGTGCTCTCTGCTTTTTCCAGCCAGTGTTTTTCCGGGCTTAGTTTTCTCATGTTGATGAGTTCTGCTTCCGCACAGGTGATGCTTTCGTCATTTTTCAGGCAGTTTTCTATTCGACTATATATGGTGGCAATATGGGCTTTCTGATACTGAGTTTCTGCCTGGCTTAGCAGTTGCCTGGCTGAGAAATGATTGGAGTCCATATTTAGCACCGATTTGGCTGCTTCAATGGCGCAACTGTAATTCTGATTTTGATAGCAGCGATCAGCTTTATCCATGGTGCTGTCTACTAAGGCGCTGAGTTCATCAGGAGCAAAATAGTACTGATAGACAAAACCCATAATGATAATAGCTAAGAGAGCGCTGCTGATTTTAAAAACAGGAATGCGTTTTCTATTGGTTAAATGGTTAACAAATTCATCAATATTATTGGTTCGATCTTTTCTTCTTAGCTTAAGTGCCGCGTCTAACGCGTTCCATTGTTGTTTGCTCAAGCCTTCAATGCGATTGGGTTTAAGCCCTTTTTGTAAAGCCTGATCGGCAGGTAGGCGATCATAAGGGTGTTTGCCACAAAGTAATTCGTAAGCAATGATGGCTGCTGCATAGACATCATCGGCAGGGTGAGGCGGTTGTCGCTCAAGCATTTCCAGGCTGGCGTAGGCGGGTGTTAGGGCTCCCAGGCTTCCTGCATCAAAATCTTCTTCGTTATAGGAGTCGTTAGCAATTCTGGCGATACCAAAGTCCAGTACTTTTGCACCGTTTTTATCTATAAAAAGGTTTCCTGGTTTTAAATCGCTGTGAACAATATCCTTGTTGTGAGCATAGGAGAGAGCACTGCAAAACTCAGCAATAATTTTTAGGGCTTCTTCTTTTTCGAGGCCGGTGGTTCGGTGCTGATTTAATACCGTATCCAGCCCCTGACCGTTAAGCAGCTCCATAGTCATGTAAATTGAATCACCATCCCGGTCAAAGTCATGCACATTCACGATATTGGGATGGGAGAGTAAATGCGAGCGACTGGCTTCCCGTTGCAAGGAAATAAAAGCATCCGGGTGGTCTTTGAAGTCATCGCTTAACACTTTCACTGCAACGTAAGGGTTTAAATCCTCGGCTTCGACTTTTCGTAAATCTTTGGCTTTATAAACCGTACCCATTCCACCGGCACCAAGGGTAGACTCCAGAACGAAACGATTATTCAAAACAATTTTGTTATTGGCTAATGCTTTGTCAGCGGCTTTTTTCGCCTTAATAAAGCCTTGACTGTTGTCTCGGTGGGAGCGAATGGCTTCGCCAATGCGGGTAAGTGCATTATCTGCTGGTGCGGCTGTCGATTTTCTCGGTTTATATTGCGTCTTTTGTTCGTCAGCGAGAAGTTTTTCAGTGGAAGTGGATGCCGGGAGTTGCGCGTCTTGTTGCTGAGATTCCACGGGTTTTTTTGCTGCACGATTATTGGCTTGAAACCGTGTTTTTTCGTCAACAGGGGCAGTGGAAGAAGAGCGGGGCTTAATTGTGGTTTTTCCGTCGTCGGCAGACATAGCTTCCTTGTTCAATCCATTTCTCGTCAGGCGAAATCACTTTCTTCAGTAAAAGGTTTATTCGTTTACACCGCAATACTTTCAGAACATATGGCACGGTTTACAGTTGTTTTGTCGCGTAACCTCGGCTCTGTAATATGGCATCGATGAATTTTATTAGAACTCGCGTATGGGGGGATGTCAACCAACCTTTGGCAAGATATTGTAAGGTAATTACTTGGGGTCTGAACAAAATATAGATTGCTTTTAGCTGGTCTGGATGAGCTAAAAAAAGATACTTAAGTACTTGCTGGGGTTGAATCGAAATAGGGGAGGTTAATACATATTCAAGCAAACCCGCGATAAGGTCATGGGTCGAGAGAATGGGTGTCGGGGTGCCCCCGACATGCCCACCACTAGGCAGGTGGCGCAGGCGTTAGGCAATTATGCCGTAACGATAACAGGCAACATGCGAACGCCTTTCAGTTCAGTAAAGCCTTTCCATAACTTAGGCTTTAGTATTCTCTAATATATGCGCTAACTTCGTTTATTACGCATACAAATGTAATGCGGTTTACCGGTAATGCTACTGATTTGTCTGAATCTGGCTTCATTTTGCGCAAAAAGAACAAGGTGTCACGCCTGATTAAACCACGTCTTAGGCCGTTTTTGAATCATAAATTGAAAAATTATAATCCCAGAGCCCAAATTTTGACGTGCTTGCCTGTTTATTGTTGGATCATGTCACGCTGATGGCCTGTTTTTGCCACAAAAGTGTCACGCAGTGTTCAATCGTATGCATTCTTTGCTGGAGACAGAGTGTAAGTGTCTTGCAAGCTTTAATTTGGGGGTTGGCTACTGGTTATATTAAGAGCGAGAGTGTTTTCTGTACGAGAATTTCAGTTTTTACGTTACTTTGGCTGCTTCGATGATGAATAAATTTTTCCTGGAATTTTTCTTTCTACACTGCACCAGCATTTTAAACAAGATACTCGTTCTTTATCTGGTGAGAGTATTACAAAGTTAGGTATATCAATTTCACTCTTTATTAAATCAAAATCAATCTCGTCCACGCTAAGAAAAATGCTGCCGTCATTTCGATCTGGGATAACTCCAGTTTTCCAGTCAAACCGACATTGATTGCTTTCCAAAAGATTAATGATAGGTTGTAGATGTATACATACCGTATCGAACGATGATGACATTTGTCTGTTCTCTTTTTATGTCAGACATGTGCTAGAGAAATAAACTCTAGCACAGTGAATATATATCTAACGCTACTATTTTAAAGGAGAATTTTTCTAAACAATGGTACGTGCATAGCTAATTCTGTTTGTTCTAACAGGTCGATCACTTCTTTATAGTTAAGTTTATTCTCTCTATTGTTGTTTAGTCTGTGTTCCAACCTGAAAAACATGTTTAAAACAGCTTCTTTTAATTGATGTTCGTTACCGTTTTCTTGGTGTCGCTCCATTGCTTTAAGTAATGGGGGCGAGAGTTCTGGTACTAGGTCGTTAATATCTTCTGAAGCTTGGCCTTGGGTATTACTCTGTACTAACGGTTTGTTCGCTACTTTGGTCTGAATAGGATGTGTGTCGATAATACTACTGGGAGTTGCTTGCGCATTGCTCGCCATTTGCTTTGGTTCGGCGCCAGGGGAGGACGGAATGTTATGTTCTTTCACCGTTTGTTTTTTCTTTGCCGATATAAATCGACAATAAATTACAGCACCAATTGCTCCAAGAGCATGACCTATATGGTCAATTTTTCCTATAGCTTCCATGCTGGAAGAAAGTTCCTCATGGGATATGGATCTAAATGTTAGAAACATGGAAACTAGTGAAAGAGTGGCTAAAGCTACAGACCATTCTTTAAAGTCCATTTTTTCGTCATCTGTAAAGTAGCCTGCGAGTAACCCCATTACACCGCCTGACATCCCTGCTGCTGCGGTGCCTGATGGATAAAAAAGCACAGAGGGTGTGGCTGCTATGCAAGCAACAATAAAAACAGCTAAAAAGCGTTTTGTGCCGACACGTCGTTCATAAACAGATAGTAAAGCCAGAAGGTAAACATTAGATGCAAGATGAGAAATATCAAAATGCACAAAACTATGACTGATTAGCTGTAAAGGCAAATAGGTCAAAAGCTCTTTGTGAATACTCAAACAAAGCAGAGTATAGAGGGTGTGGTTGGTTTTTAGGAAGGTGAAATCCGTCATGAACCAAAATAAACCCATAACCAATATGCCAAGCGATAGTGTGCCCACTATCTGCTTACTATTCTCATAGTATGAAGGCATGGGGGCTCTTAGCTGTATTGGTGCTGGCCGAATAAAGCACAGTAATCCAGTGAACAGGCATAGGAATATGATGAAGATAATCATTGAACGATCCTCACCTTATTTTCTAAATATGCTTGGACCTCGGGCTTTATCTTGGCAACTCTGTCTAAACCTTTAAGTTGGGCTTTGACTTTTAACTGGCGACCATTAAAAAAACTAAATTGCATGGGGCGTTGGATCATTCCTTTTCCAATCTTTAGGTTGTGTATCTCATCAAAAGTGAAAAAGTCCATGTGTCGAATCTTGCCAAACATACTGAGTAAGTGAAAGTAGATACCTTGCTCAGAAACAGCCACGAAGTATGTGCGTATCCCTAGTGCAGCAAAGGGGCCGATAACCAAAAACATCCAAAACCGAATTGGTGTAATTGCCTGAAAGAAACCGATTAAGGTATCATCCTTATTCAATTTTTGGATGATATGTTCCTCCGCAATATCTTTTCGCATATACCTCTCCTTTAATTATTCTTGATTTGTCGCATAATATAGCTTGAGTGTTCTGTAGGCTCAAGATTTGGGTGGTTTTCTCTGTGTTACAACAAGGACGGGAAGAATGCGATTTAGTGTCAGTTGAGTAGATGAATGCTTATGTTCGTCTTCACCAAGATCTATGGTTTTACCCCGATCCAGCGGACAGTCAGTTAAGAGCAGTTTGATGGGGTAACCCCAGTTTACGTTTCTTTCTTGGATTGTAAAACCGCTCAATATAATCAAAAATGTCCGCTCGGGCTTCTGATCGAGTCAGATATCGTCGCCGATTAACTCTTTCTCTTTTCAGCAGGCCGAAAAAACTTTCCGCTGCCGCATTATCGTAACAATTGCCAACTGCACTCATACTTGATATCAGATTATGGTCCCTCAGGAATTTCTGATATTCGTGGCTGGTAAATTGTGAGCCCCGGTCAGAATGAAGTACTGCCGGTCGATCGTGACTTTTCTGCCACATTGCCATCAAAACCGCTTGAAGAACCAATTGCTTTTCCATTACATGACTCATAGACCAGCCGACCACCACTGTGCTGAACAGGTCAATGACAACACACAAATATAACCATCCTTCACCCGTTCGAATATAGGTAATGTCGGTTACCCATTTTATGTTGGCTTCTGATGCACTGAAGTCACGATTTAAGTGATTGAGTACATGGGCTGGTCGATCTGCTGATGGGCGTTTGCGCCATTGTCTGACAGCAGGAATACCCTTCAGGCCATTCACTCTCATCAAACGAGCAACGCGATTTAGACCACAGCGTTCGCTTGCGTAACGTAATTCTTCCCAAATTCTGGGGCTGCCAAACACGCCATCACTATCACGGTGTATTTGTGCAATCTTTCTGGATAAGCGAGCGTCATCTTGGGCTTTGGCGCTTGGTTTTCTATCTCGCCAATCGTAATAGCCGCTATGAGAAACCTTAAGTAAGCGACACATCATTCTGACAGGAAAGGCATCGCGGCAGCGTTCTATCATGTGGTACTTCACTTGGGGTGTTTCGCGAAGTACGCTGCCGCTTCTCGTAAAAAATCCCGTTCTCGTTTTACTTCGGCTAACTCACGCTTAAGGCGAGTGACTTCCTCATCCCTTGCATTGCCATGACCAGGAAAAGCTGTCTTAGTGGGTTCAGAAAATTCTTTAACCCAGCGCCTTAGCAAGTTGTCATTGATACCAAGACTATTGGCTATATGACCAATAGATTGTTTGGATTGCTGTACCAGCACAACCGCTTCTTGTTTATACTCGCGAGTATATTGTTTTCTTGTTCTTGTCATGTAACACCTCGTTAATGTGGATTATCCACTCTTAACCAAGTGTCCGCTAGAGCGGGGTAAAACCAGTCTATGATTTTTCCTGATTAGGTGTGTCGTGGAAGCCGCCAAGATATGACGGGAATTGTGCGCGCTGTATTAGTAAACGATTTGAGTATATTATTATCTATAAATATCTAAGTATTTACCTAAGCAATCAGCTCCCTCAACTAATTCATATTGCTCTATATCCCCCCACTGATTTCCTTTCCCTGGTTCATCTGGGTAAAAGAGTAAGGAAACTCCTGTTTTAGAGGATAAGTTCTTATTTAACCCTCTAAACTTGTACCCTTTTATGCTTGGTATGTCTGTTTCAAACTCCAGTTCGCCGTTAAGGACGTAAAAGCCGATTTTTTGCAGTTCATATTTTTCTACAATTACTTTGGATATCTTGTCTGCGTATACAGCGCTAATCTCAAATGGAAAGGAAAGAGAAATATCTTTGTTACTCGATTCCCATGAAATAGTGTCGTATTCATTGGTGGTCTGGTTTTTTCTTAAATAAATTTTCATACTTTTAACTATAGTGGTTTTATTGGTTCCACCTCTAAAAACGGATCTATCGTATTACTGTTGTATTTGTTTGGTCGAGCATTTTCCCATGCTTTGTTGTCTTTAAATGTGATTAGTGAGCCACCGCCAATCCAGCTTGCGGGGTTAAGTCAGTGTTAGCCTCCCTGTGGCTGACCACCACTAGGCAGGTGACTAGGCGTTTGATAATTATGCCGTACCACCACTGGCACTATGCGAACATCCATGTTTTTGTGGGATACGTCCCAGATTTTTTTGGGTACGTCCCAGTTGATTTCACAACGAACTATAAACACATCTATACAAAAGTCAGCAAGTTTTGCGAGCGTAACGGATTTAATTAAAAGCTTGCCTTTTTTATGCCGGATTCACCTAGTGGCAGAAATTTTGTTATATTTGCAGTTGTTATAATCAATAGAAAAGAGCACATCTCTATTTGATATTATTGCTATTGCAATTAACTCTCCGTTTGACAAGCCAACACGGTCAAATAATTTTCCCTCACCAGATTCTCTTGTATATTCAAGCCTCCAACGTTCTGTCCCATTTAGATTAATTATGACAGCGTTTCTATTGCCAACTACTGTGTATGATTCTAGTAAAATAATGCCGGAATTGTCGGGAAGTAGTTCATACCCCATAAGAGGTTCAGTGTAGTTTTTTCTATTTTTTTCCCGTTATATTGCCAAGAAATGACACGGCCTTGTTTTCTATGTATATATCCATTATTTCAGCTCCCTAAGCTCAACTAATTCAATGTTACGACGTTTTTACGCAAACAGAGAATGTCTCTCTTATTTTTATTTTAAGTGATCCCAGCTTTGATTATGTTGTTGCATAAGCGCTTTGTTGCTATCCCAACAGAAGTAGTCTGTAAAATTTTCTTTTCCTGAACTCATATTGATATATGTGTTAAACGATTTTTTTTAAAGCATCGGTATCATTAGTGTTTAGGGTTTGAAGTATTGAATCAATACCCCTTATCCAGAATGATTTTGGATCTGGTCACCTCTTTGAGGAATTTGTTATTTGTTCTTCCTTACATGTCAATCCAAAAGGATCAATCCAGGAGATAGGGTTAGGCGCATATTTAGTAGTTATTTGTCCAACCCAATAATCTAATAATAATGGGTTTTTATTGTATTGCTTTTCCAATTGATCTTTATTTACTTCTATTCGGTCTTTTGGATGGGATAACTCTTCTTTTGTCGTATAAAGATTGATCACTCTTAAATAATTTCATAAGCCCTGATACCTACTCAGGTTCTTGTTTTATACTACTGATTTTATCCTCAGAGAGCTTAACAGATATGTCGGCCTCAAATTATGTGCTGCTTATCTGAATATGTATGTGACTCTATCTGCGTGTTATTGAATTGGATTATTTATATGTCGACAATTATTTAATTATTTTTTTTATTTCGCACCCGTTAGCAATTAACTCCTTTTCTAATTCTTTTTCTGTTTGTATTTTTTCTAAAGTGCCGTTGGAAATACATCTGCCAAACCACTCGCACCCTGATTCTTCAAAAGTTATTAGCCAGTCAGATACGTTGAAGTTAGAGAGGGAAATAGTTCCACCCATTAAACCATGTCCATAGCCCTCTTCGATATACAATTTTTTCCATTTAGGTGAGTATGCAACCAACTTGGGCCAGGTACTACTATTAGATTCGTTTGGCCGCCTCTTATCTATTTCTGCAATGACATAGTAACTATCTTTCATGTTTGTTTTTCCGGCAAAATGTCGACCTTATCGAACTGAATTACTTTCCCTTCAGCATGTAGTTGGGCTGCTCCACCTTTCCCATATTCGGGGTAAGCTTCTGCAATAGGTTCTAGCTGTGTTTTGTCTGTGTCTCCGTACATATAAGGCACTCTAACCAGAGGCTCTCCATTTTCATACAGCTGTAGCGTGTCAAATTCTCCCCTAAGCCTTGCATCACTCCAAGATCCTTCACCTGTGTGATCTGATCCTATTTCAGGTCCTTTTACTTGAAAAGCATCTCTGGCTTCAGTGCCTGTGTCATACTTCTCAAACCCAAAATAGGTGGTAGGGGCAGATTTGTTTTCCACTGTCATTGGGGCGAATTTATTAACTTTCCCATCATCGTCTTTATATCTCATGTACCTGTAACCAGTGCTTGGTAATGTCGCTTCTGGTCCGGCAGGCCCAACATAAAAATCTGGTTTTTTTCTAGCGGGTTTGTCGCCTTGTTCCTTACACAACCCAAACGGATCAATCCATCCAGTAGGATTCGGCGCATATTGGTAATTATTTACCCCACCCAACAACCCAATTGGGTCTTGGGTTATAAACTGCCCAACACTGGGGTCATAGTACCTGTGTCGGTTGTAGTGTAGTCCAGTTTCTTCGTCGAAGTATTGGCCCTGGAAGCGGATGTTGTTGTCGATGTCGTCGACTTCTTTGTAGGCGACGTTACCGTAGGTTTTGTATCGGGCTTTCCAGACAATTTTGCCTTTGGCGTTACTGAGTTCTTGCGGTGTGCCCAGATGGTCTAGGTGGTAGTGGTAGACTTCGCCATCCTGCACCATGGCCACGGGTTTGAAGTTTTCTGGTTCGTGGATATAGGTTTTCTTGAGGTTGTTGCGTTCCTCTTGAATAAGTTGGTCGCCAGCCCATAGGTAGGTGGTGGTACCAAATTCGTCGATTTTTTTGTTGCGCCGGCCAAGGGGGTCGTATTTGTATTCGATGCTCTGGCCGTTTTTTTCTACCTTAACCAGCTGGTTGTTCAGGTTGTAGTGGTAGTGGGTAACCAGTTTGCCGTCTTTGCCCCGATTTTCTCGTATTAAGTTGCCGCGTTTGTCGTAGGTAAATTTACGGTCACCCTGAATGGTTAATCGGTTGCCGGTGTTTTGGTTGTTCGGGCTATCCAACAAATTCCCTGCGGGGTCGAAGTGAAATTCTTCTTTGCTGAGTTGACCATCGTTAACCGCTTCGGTTTGTTTTAAGCGGTTAAGCAGGTCGTAGACGTACTTGGTTTCTACCGGGCCGTCTTGTACGCGGTTGAGGTTACCGAATTCATCGTAACCGTATTCACGCAGTATCGGTGAGGGTTGTTTGTTGCCTTTATTTATGGCGTATTGTTTTTGCAATCGACCACTTGGGTCATATTCGGTGTGTGTGGTTAACGCCCCTTGTGTACGCGAAACTTCCCGTCCGAAATCATCCCGCTCGATTTGGGTAATCGCTCGGCCGTTAAGTGATACCTTGTCCAGTTGGTGTTGCTCATTGAAGTGGTAATCAATGAGTTGGCCATCGGGCAGGGCGATTTGGGAGCGCTGGCCCGGCCATACGTTCTGGTAAGCAATATCGCGCATAGACGATTTAATGCGCTGCTTTTGGTTGTTGAGTTCTGAGCTGTGCTCTTTGGTGATGTTGCCCAGCAGGTTGTACTCAAATGCCAGGTACTGATGATTGTTGTAGGTTTCTTTTAAGCGGCCAAGGGCGTCGTAGGTGTAGCGGTTTTGTTCCTGGTAGCTGTTTTCACCGGTGACGGAACGGCTGGTTTTACTCAGCATGTTGCCGAGGGCATCGCGTTCGAACTCGGTAATAACGGAACCGGCATCCATATGGCGAATGAGTTGACCCGCCTGGTTGTATTTGTAGTGTTGGATGCGTCCGTCGAAGCCGGTTTCTTTAATCAGGCGCTCGTTGCCGTCGTATTTGAACTCGTAACGTTCACCGTTTTCATTAATCAACGCGGTGAGGTTACGTTCCTTGTCGTATTCGTAACTGAGACTGTGGCCTTCTGGGTTGATACGCTTAACGACCTGGCTTAAACCATCGTATTCAAAACGGGTAATACGACCTTGCGGGTCAGTATGCTTAACCAGTTGATCGTTTTCGTTGTACTGGTAGTGGGTGGTTTTACCGTCGGGGCCGGTAATGCTGTCCACTAAACCGGTCGCCGTATAGGTGTAGCGGGTTACACCAGCCAGAATGGCGCCTTTGAGGCGGAGTTCGGATTCCACCACCTGACCAAAACCGTTGTAGGTAAAGAGTCGTTTATGGCCTTGCGGGTCGGTAATACTTTTTAGATCGCCTTCAGCATTCCATTGGTAGATTGTGGTTTTGTTGCCGGGGGCGACCACTTTACTGAGTAAGCCTTGGGCGCTATAGCTGTAATGGGTTTTTAGCCCGTAAGGGTCCGTGGTGGTTTCCAGTTGGCCCAGGTTGTTGTATTCGTGTTTCCAGTGGGCTTTCTCTTTATTGGTATAGCCGGTGACTTTACCTTTGAAGTAAGAGTAGCTTTCGCGGTTGCCTAAGGGGTCTCGGTAGCCCAGCGGGTTGTTGTCGCCATCGTAGAAGTAATGGGTTTCATTACCTTCCGGGTCGATGTAACTGACTTTTCGACCGTTATCATAACGGTATTGATGTAGCGCGCCTTCGTTATCGATTTCTTCGGTTATCTGACCGTAGTCGTTGTATTTGAAGGTGGTGGTGTAGCCTCGGCTATCGGTGGCTTTACTGGTGTTGTTGGCCGGGTCCCATTCAAACTTATAATCGTAGATGCCATTATCACCCCAGTTGCGCAGGCAGCGGGCGGTGTGGTCATTACCATCCCATTGGTAGTAGTAGCTGAAGCCGGTCACTAAGGTGCGTTGTAACAACAGGTGGTTGTCGTAGCTGTAATCTTCGCCAAGATTATTGGCGTTGCGATGGGCGATCAGATCATCGTTGGCATTGAAGTGGTACTCCGCCATCTGCTTGCGGTCGCCAGTTGCTTCATTGACGAGTTCAACCTGGCTGATATGGCCTTGGTGATCTCGTTCTATGTAAAGTGTTTTGCCCCAGTTGCCGGCTAAACGGCGCAGACGGTTTTGCGCGTCGTAGTGCAGGTCTATGGCGTAACCCCGTGCCGGGGTTTTTAATTCGCTATTGGCCGGTTGATAGTTATGGTGCCGTATCTGGCTGAGGCGGAAGGCTGTGGTGCCGCCGTAGGTGGTGAACACGTAATCCGGTTTGCCGGGTTGTTTCAGAATAAAGCACTCGGCGTTCGGGTGTTCCAGTGTCATGCCGCCAGGAATGTAGCGGCTGTCTTGATGAACTCTCGGGCGAGCAAAGGGGACACATCGACCTTCGTCATCATAGTATTCTACATCGGTGGCGGTAACGGTCAGGCGTTCACATGCGCTGTGAGTCCAACCGCAACCAAGGCCAATATCTCGTGCATGGCTGGAGCGGTAGGTGCGTTTCCAGGTAAAGGGGACTGGGCCGGGTAGGTTGGCATCGTTAATGGATAGCAGCTCTTCGCCGGATACCATGCTGATGGGACAGCCACGGGTTTCGGTTTCGGATTCTGGTGCCGCACCGGTTTCTGCGTTTTTTTCTGTCTTCGCGGGTTTGCTGCTTTCTACCGGCTTTTGTTTGTTATTGTCAGCCGGTGGTGGTGGCGCAATTTCTTTATCTTTTTTGCTGACGCTTTCTGTTTGTTGTTCGCTGTTACTGCTACCACCGCCTGCGCCGCCGCCAGAACCTTGCTTTCCTCCGGAGTTGGTGTTGCCTGTGAGGGCTTCAGTGGAAACGATACGGACTCGTCGGGCAAACAGGTTTTTGCGATTTAGCTCTTCCTGCAGGCGACGTTTAATGTGTTGCTCGGTAAGCGTGGGGTCGTCGTCGAATTGCAGGGCTAACCATATGGCTTTCCAATTGGAGGGAGACTCCGGTTTTGCGCCATTGATCAAGTGTGCCAACTTGTCCGGTGCTACCTCCCAGCCGTCAGTGGCTTTGGATAGGTTTTTCCGTGTGAGCAGTGTGTAGGATTTATCTTCCTTGCGAATTTGAGCTGTCATAGATCCAGGTAATACGTTCCGTTAGCATGGTGACAAAAAGAGAGCTTTTGTGCCGATTAAATTTTGTTCACATGGAGTGTGAAATACGTCGTCAAATGTATCACAGTTTGTTTTTGATGCAGTTGGAGCGAGCGTTTTAAACCCTTGCAAATTTGAACTGTGTCACACTATTTTGCGTGTTTTTTTAGCGTAGAAAAAAGGCATTTTATTAATGAATTTTAAGTGTCGAAGGCTTTTACAGATTGTTTATCTAAACTGGAATTATTATTGGAAAATTTTTTTAAAACAAAAATATTTTTGTCGAATAAATTTACAATGAATAATTGATTATGTCATTTTTTGCCATGAATATTGGTTCTTGGAAAAAACATTTTTAACAAAAATGCGCAAAAACGGTCAGGCTCTTAGAGGCGATTTTCCTTACTGTGTACACAGCAAGGTTAAACAACATTTGTGTGATGGTTCAGGTAGAGGTGAAGTTTGAAATTGGCAACAGAGAAAAATTATCAGGTACGTTTAATTCACGTGTTGAATTATATCTATTCGCATTTGGACTCGCCGTTAGCGTTAGAGGAGTTGGCCAGCGTCGCCTGTTTTTCTCGTTATCATTTTCATCGTATTTTTAAAGGGTTTCTCGGGGAGTCAGTCAAGGAGTTGATTCGGCGCTTACGAATGGAAAGATCAGCAATTGAACTTCGGGCAACCCAGGATACGATTTTGGATATTGCTCAGCGCGCGGGTTATGAAAGTGACATGGCATATTCCCGTGCGTTTAAAGCAATTGTCGGCATAACACCTTCCGCATACCGTGCATCTTCACAGTGGATGTTTCCTTGTTTGATCGACAACGGTATTCGCTATCGTACTTCCGAGCGAATTACCGCGTTTAAACCGATTCAATATGAGGACGCAGTAATGAATGTAGTAATTAAAGAAATGAACGATATCCATGTGGCTTGTGTACGCCACACCGGCCCCTATAGAGAATGCAGTAAAGCTTGGGATCAACTGTGTTCGGTGTTGGGTCCTGAAGGCATGCTGGCGGGCGATATAAAATTCCTGGGGGTTTGTTATGACGACCCCGATGAAACTCCGAGTGAAGAAATTCGTTATGACGCTTGTGTCACGGTACCGCAGAATTACCAAGCCTCTGGTGAGGGAGTAGATGTAAAAACTCTAGAAGGCGGACGTTACGCAACCATTACACATTTTGGCCCTTATGAAAAATTATCGGATACATATCGAGCGCTCTATGGTAAATGGTTAAAAGACAGTGGCTATGAAGCTGCCGATAAACCTTGTATAGAAATCTACATGAACGACCCTGAGTCGACAGCGCCGGAAGATTTAGTCACGGATATCTATCTTCCTCTTGGAGAAAAGTAATGGAAAAGCTGGATTTGTTTAAGCTACATAAAGACGAGTATGTGGCTGCAAAACGTCCCCAGCTAGTCGATGTGTCAATGGCGACTTACCTCGCCATTGATGGCGTGGGTGCGCCGGGTGAGAGTGAGTTTATCGCCGCAATTGAGGCTTTATATGGCGTTGCTTATACCGTCAAAATGACTAGGAAAAAACAGGGCAAGGGAGATTATGTTGTCTGTAAACTGGAGTGTGTATATCAGTTTGACGAAGGTACTATATTGGAGGCGATCCCTCAGGATCAGTGGCAGTGGAGGTTGATGATTAGAACACCTGAATGTGTAGAAAGTGCTGACCTGTTTTTAGCACGACAAGCTCTGTTGTCAAAAAAGAAAACACCTAAAGTGGCTGATGTGCAGCTAAAGCAGGTTGAGTTGGGCCCCTGTATTCAAATGCTCCACATTGGCGCTTATGAAGACGAACTCCGTACTGTTAATGAAATGATACAGTTTGCGCAAGCAAATAATCTAAAGGTAAAACCTCAGCACTGTGAAGTGTACATTTCTGATCCGAGGCGTGTTCCTCCAGAGCGCTTAAAAACTATTCTAAGGCTGCCTGTTTTTGAATTAAAGTAGTGGAATGTGAGGTATTAAAAGCGACTCATTCGCTTTTAATACCTGTTCGTTGCTACTTATTCTCTTTACATTTGACTTATGGCATAGTGCCTCTGGTATTAAAAAATATGTGGCTTTATTTGGGAGGTCCAATGAGTAGGGTGCTTTTAGCTATAGTGTTGGTGTGTTTCAGTATGTTTTCCTTCGGCCAAAACCACAATATTGATGAATATATCGATATTGTAAAAAACGGTAGTTGGGCTGAGAAAGTAGTTGTTTACAAGAAGCTTTATGAGTTCTCCGGCGTAACTGACGAAAGATTGTTCGATGAAATTCAAAAGCAGGTCGAAAAAAGCATAGGTGTTGCACTTGTCACGAAGCCTGAGCAGGAAGAGTTTCACTGGGGAATAAAATCTTTAGCATCTTCAGGCAATCCAAAATATTTAACGGTGTTAAATCGAATAGCATCGACTACCAATAGTAATAAAACAAAGCGTCATGCCGTACTGGCCAGTCGTCGTTTGCCAGAGTTTAGTCAATGGAACCCTGTTATTAATAGCAAAGAATATGAGTCCCCCAATAGAACGAAAGATGAAGCCCTATGGATGAGATACATTCATAACGGTGATTTTGAAATGGCGACAATGGCGGTCAGTCAGGCATATAAAAATTTGAAATTTGACGATAGAGAGTTTGTTAACGTTGTTAAAACGAAGTTAACGGATATGTATCTTCATAAAACAAATGAAAAATATGCGGTTCAGTTTCAGTCGTGGGTGTGTAAGTATTTGATGCTTGATATCGAGGCGGAGAAACATCGACCACTTGTTGTTAGTGTCGCAAACAAGAGCCCTAACCCTGCGGTGCAACGTTGGGCTAAAAAAGTGCTTAAATAAACTGAAGAGTCGGTTAACAGAAAACCATCCATAAATTTGGGTGGTTTTTTTGGGGGGAAAATGAAAAAACAGTATTTCTTATTTTCTGTGCTCTATTTTATAAGTGTTTTTATACATGCAAGTGAGCAGAATGACCTTTTCAGGTACCTTGATATTGTAAAGGGAAATAATTGGGCTGCAAAAACCAATCTGTATAAAGAACTTGCCGACATGTCTGGCGTTTCGGATCCGCAGTTGTTTGATTTGGTTGAACTAGATTTAAAAAAGTTTGGTTATGGAAAAATTTCCGATGATCGTAGGCAGATAGAGACTATTTGGGGGATTAAAGCTTTAGCCTCTTCTGGAAATATAAAATATCAAAACACTTTGGATATGTTGGCGGAAAAGGCAAAAGACACTAAAGTAAAACGTGTGGCGAAAGCGTCAAGAGAGGACTTGGTTAAGTTTTCAAAATGGAACCCTGTTATCGTCAGTGACGAATTTCTGACTGATGACAGAACAAAAGAGCAGGCGTTGTGGATGCGTTTTCTGCATCAAGATGACCCGGCAATGTGGGCCCATGCAATTCGTAGTGCTTATAATGCCTTTAGCTATGAAGATGAAGTTTTTTCTCAACTGGTTCGGGATCGTTTGCAGGGCATGTATAAGACGAAAACATATGACCATGATGCGCTAGAATTTCAAGCGTGGGCATGCAAATATCTTGGTGGAGATCTCGACCAAAACTATAAGTTCCTTAAAGTAGTTGCTCGACAAGCAAAAAGCTCAAAAGTACGGCGTTGGGCTATAGTGGCAACTGAAGGTGTTTATATTACCAAGCATAGAAAACTCAGATAAGCTCGCTATTTAGTCTACATTAACGCTAGTTCTTCTTTAGTGCAGACTAAATGGTTCCCTTGTTTTGCCGGTTATGGTTGTACTGATATTGTTCTTGTTCACGCGGAGCTTGCCCATATGATTTGGAAGTGTGTAGAGGGCTTGAACTTTTCCTATAATCTAGTAGTCTGAGCCCTAGTT
Organism: Teredinibacter sp. KSP-S5-2; assembly: GCF_032773895.1. Lineage (NCBI taxonomy): Bacteria > Pseudomonadati > Pseudomonadota > Gammaproteobacteria > Cellvibrionales > Cellvibrionaceae > Teredinibacter > Teredinibacter sp. KSP-S5-2. Next base: position 1,785,704 of record NZ_CP120416.1, read on the forward strand.
CTTGTAACCTCATAAACCGTTATCCCGATGAGATCCAGCAAAACCGCATACACCTTTATCCTTCTGCTGCTTTTTAGCCTGGTTACCCAGGTTTCTCTGGCGGCGGAGATGCCCTGTCAAATGGATAGCGGTGATATGGCGGCTATGCATCAGATGATGGTAGATCAAGCCGATGATGATGCAGTGGATAACTGCTGTGATGATGCTGGCGTATGCACAATGAAGGGCTGCTTGTCCCTGATTTCCGTTGTGTCATCTTCCAGGGAAAATGGTTTTAGCTGTAACAAAAGCAAAATTGATCTGTACCGTTTTTCCGATAACGAGTCTGACGCTTCCGCTCTCTTTCGTCCCCCCGTTTTTTGCTAACACACCCAAGTTGCGCCTGGGGTTTTTCCCTGAGCCGCTATAATTCTTTTTAAATCATATACTTAACTCTTCAAACGCTATTTTGCCCAGGGTTTATATTTCATAACCATGGGATTAGGGAGGCAGCGTGTTTATTCGCAAAGAAGTAAAACCTATGACTTGGTTAGGGTTCGTCATTCTTATTATTGGTATGGCGTCCGTAGTCACTATTTCCATTATTTCTTCATCACCAGAGGCAGGAAAATCAGAAGACGGAACCCAGATAACAGATATTACCGTCTACAAAAGTCCCACGTGTGGTTGTTGTGAGCTGTGGATTAATCACCTTAAAGATGCCGGCTTTACTGTGGGTACTCATCACCCTCAAGACCTGAATTTGTTCAAGTCGGAGCAGGGGGTGAGTAGCGACCTTTGGTCATGTCACACGGCAATAACCCAGTCTGGCTACATTTTTGAGGGCCATATCCCAGCCAAATTTATTCGTCAGTTTTTAGCCAATGTGCCCGAACATGCTAAAGGCTTGGCGGTGCCCAATATGCCGATGGGCAGCCCTGGTATGGAGTATGGAGACACCTTCTCTGCTTACACCATCTACCAGATAAACACTGACGGCAGTACTAAGGTGTATGCCGAAATTCATGCAGCTAAGGATCAGTATTAATGAAACGGCAGTATCTTTTTAGTGTGCCTTTGGTGTTTACCTGGCTGCTTACCGGTTTTGTTCATGCTGCTGAGGTGTTATCTCTTGAGCAGGCTGTTGCACGGGCGCAGGAAATCGACCCCTGGCTTCAACAAAGTGTTTTACTTGAACAATCGCAGAAAGCGGAGAGTGAATTCGTAAGTGCTTTGCCAGACCCGGTTGTCTCCGTGGGTGTTGCGAATTTACCTTTGGATAGTTTTGATTTTTCCCAGGAAGCGATGACTCAGGCAAAAATTGGCGTGGCTCAAATGTTTCCCCGTGGAGCGACTTTGCGCCTGCGGGAAGAAAAGCTGCAGCGAATGAGTCAGCAAGAACCCTTTAAACGGGAAGATCGCAAACAGAAAGTGAAGGTGACGGTTACACACCTTTGGCTGGAAGCATTTCGGGCGGCCAAATCGATTCAATTAATTGAAAAAGACCGCAGTTTGTTTGAGCACTTGGTGGATGTGGCTCAGTCCAGCTATTCCACAGCAATGGCAAATACTAAACAGCAGGATTTGGTGCGTGCTCAGTTAGAACTCACCCGTCTGGAAGACCGATTATTTCGTTTACACCAGCATCAGGATGAAAAAAAGGCGCGGTTAAAAGAGTGGTTATCTGCGGGGGAAGTCGGTGTAACAGGTGAGGTGTTTAAACTTACCGATCAACTACCAGAAATAGCTGTGTCGCAAAATTATAAATCCGTTTCAGCAACATCAGAAAATTCAAATCTGTTGGCACACTATATACAACAACATCCTGTACTGATGGGGTTGGATACGCAAATTGAGGCAAGTAGTACCGATATTGAACTTGCCCGACAAGCATACAAACCCCAATGGGGAATCAATGCCGGGTATGGGTATCGCGATACTGATCCGACAGGACAAGATAGGGCAGACTTCTTTTCTGTTGGTGTGTCTTTCGATATGCCTATTTTTTCCCGAAGTAAAAAGAGCAAAAAAGTAAAAGCTGCGCAAACAAAAACCGAATCCATCAAAACACAAAAAGCATTGCAGTTACGTCAGCTAGTCTCCGGTTTTGAATCGGCTCAGGCGAAGTTGCAACGAATGGAGCAAAGAAAAACATTGTATTCCGCTCGATTGCTGAAAGAAATGCACGAACAGGCTGAGGCCTCGCTCACGGCTTACACCAATGACGATGGTGATTTTTCCGAAGTGGTACGAGCACGAATTGCGGAACTGAATGCGCATATTGATGCGCTGAATATCGACGTGGATCGATTAAAAACCATTGCAGAACTCAATTATTTTTTGGCGGGGGCAGAGGCCGTGAATTACGCTGGAGAGCATGATGAAAAAAATTAATTCTATTTATATTGTTGGTGCCGTATGTCTGCTGTTGGGGCTTGCTGTCGGCACGAGTTTATTCTCAGGTAAAGATGAAACCTCCAGCGCATCGGGTACGGATCAAGAAAAAGAAATTCTTTATTGGGTTGCCCCTATGGATCCAAACTATAAGCGGGACAAACCGGGTAAATCGCCAATGGGCATGGATTTAATCCCTGTTTATGCTGGTGGTAACGATAGTGTCGATGAAGGCCCCGGCACCATTCAGATTAACCCCAGTGTGGTGAATAACCTTGGGGTGAGAAGTGTGCAGGCAAGGCGAGCACCATTAAATACGGAAATTCGTACTGTGGGTTACGTTAAGTACGACGAAGATCAACTCACACATATTCACCCGCGAGTAGAGGGGTGGATTGAAAAACTGTATGTCACGGCATCGGGTGATCCCGTGGATCTGGGGCAGGCCCTTTACACCTTGTATTCGCCACAGTTGGTGAATGCTCAGGAGGAGCTGATTCTGGCCCTGAATCGAAATAACCAGCGTCTTATTCAGGCGGCAGAGGATCGATTAAAAGCGCTGCAGCTTCCCAGTGCATTTATCAATACACTTAAGCGTAATCGTCAAGTGGAACAAAGTGTTACTTTTTATGCGCCTAAATCTGGTGTTGTGGATAATCTCAATATTCGAGAAGGTTTTTTTGTAAAACCCGGCACCACATTGATGTCCATTGGAACCCTGGATGAAGTGTGGGTTGAGGCAGAAGTTTTTGAACGGCAAACATCATTGCTTAACGTTGGTTTGCCGGTGACCATGACGCTGGATTATATCCCAGGTAAAGTATGGTCGGGAGAAGTGGGTTACGTGTATCCAACCCTGGATGAAAAAACCCGGACGGCTCGGGTTAGGTTGCGATTTAAAAATATCGATCACCAGTTAAAACCCAACATGTTTGCTCAAGTTGTCATTCATGCAAACAGTGTCGAAAACGCATTAATTGTTCCAAGAGAATCTGTGATTCGAACCGGTCGCCAGGATCGTGTGGTTTTAAATTTGGGGAAGGGTGCCTTTAAATCTGTCGAAGTTAAATTGGGGCGGTTAACCGAGGACTATGCTGAGATTCTTGCAGGATTAAATGACGGAGACAGCATTGTGTCTTCCGCTCAATTTTTGTTGGACTCGGAATCCAGTAAAACATCGGATTTTAAACGATTAAATAGTCAGGAAAATATGCCAAAGCAAGTGCGAGTACTTGCCGATTTAATCGATGTGATGCCAAACATGAGCATGATAAAAGCCAAACATGAATCCATTCCTGAATGGAATTGGCCGGAAATGACAATGAATTTTCTTGTATCCGATCAAGTGGATTTGTCAGTTTTATCCGCAGGGATGCATGCCCATATCACTATTGAAAAAAATACGGATGGTGATTATGTGATTCATAATGTTCATGTGATGTCTGGTGGGCAGGAAAGTATGTCTGACGAGCACATGAATCATGATACACACCAAATGAATCACGATATGCCGGATATGAACCATGATATGCAGAACATGAATCATGGAGGTCATCATGATTGAGCGTATCATTCTCTGGTCGATTCAGAACCGCTTTTTGGTATTACTTAGCACCATATTGTTGGTTGCATTGGGCTTATACTCAGTGCAGAAAACCCCCGTCGATGCACTGCCGGATTTATCAGACGTTCAGGTTATTATTAAAACCTCCTATCCAGGACAGGCACCGCAAGTGGTGGAGGATCAGGTTACCTACCCATTAACCACCGCAATGCTGTCGGTTCCTGGTGCGGTTACCGTGCGCGGTTATTCATTTTTTGGTGATTCCTATGTTTACGTCATTTTTGATGAAGACACGGATTTATATTGGGCAAGAAGCCGGGTGCTGGAATATCTGAGTCAGGTTGCTCCCTCGTTACCCTCGAACGCCAAACCGCAGTTAGGGCCGGACGCAACCGGAGTAGGCTGGATATATCTGTATGCTCTGGTGGATCGAACCGGCAACATGGATATCAGTGAACTCCGCAGCTTGCAGGACTGGTTTTTAAAATACGAATTACAAACCGTGCCTGGTGTATCGGAAGTGTCGGTGGTTGGCGGTATGGTCAAGCAGTATCAGGTTATTGTTAACCCGGAAAAACTGCGTGCATTTGGTATTCCGCTCGCTCATGTGCAAATGGCAATAAAGCGGGCCAACCAGGAAGTTGGGGCCTCGGTGGTCGAAATGGCCGAAGCGGAATATATGGTTCGCGCATCCGGTTATATTCAGAGTGAAAAAGATCTGGGAAATATTCCGTTAATCACCGATGTAAACGGTACGCCTGTGCTTTTGAAAGACATTGCTGATATTGGCACCGGGCCGCAAATGCGTCGCGGTATTGCTGAATTAAACGGTGAGGGCGAAACCGTTGGTGGTATTGTCATTATGCGCTTTGGCGAAAATGCACAAGAAACCATTAACGGAGTGAAAGAAAAACTGGAACAATTAAAAGATAGTTTACCGGAAGGCGTGGAGATTGTTCCAGTTTATGATCGGTCCGCACTTATCGAGCGAGCAGTCGATAACTTATGGCATAAGTTGCTGGAAGAATTTATTGTTGTTGCTCTAGTCTGTGTGGTTTTTCTTTTTCATGTTCGATCATCACTGGTGGCGATTATCAGCTTACCAGTCGGCATTCTTGCAGCATTTATTGTGATGCATATTCAGGGTATAAACGCCAACATCATGTCTCTCGGCGGCATCGCAATTGCCATCGGCGCAATGATCGATGGCGCAATCGTCATGATTGAAAATATGCACAAGCACATGGAAAAAACGCCGTTAACGGAAGAAAATCGCTGGAAAATAGTGGCCAAATCCGCAACCGAAGTTGGCCCTGCGCTGTTTTTTAGTTTGCTGATTATTACCGTCAGTTTTGTTCCGGTATTTAGTTTGGAATCGCAGGAGGGGCGAATGTTTTCCCCATTGGCTTTCACTAAAACCTACGCGATGGCGGCATCTGCGGCGTTGGCGGTGACATTGGTTCCGGTTCTGATGGGGTATTTTATTCGTGGTAATGTATTGCCTGAGCATAAAAACCCAATTAACCGAGTGGTTACCGCTATTTATGTTCCGCTGTTGAAAAAAGCCTTGGCTTATCCTAAAACAACGTTGCTCATTGCGGTTTTAGTCACCTTGTCAACATACTGGCCAATGGGCAAGATCGGCAGCGAGTTCATTCCACCTTTAGATGAAGGTGACTTGATGTATATGCCTACCACTTACCCAGGCATCTCCATCGGTAAAGCACGGGAACTTTTGCAGCAAACAGATAAATTAATTGCGACCGTACCTGAGGTGCAAAGTGTTTTTGGCAAAATAGGGCGAGCGGAAACAGCAACCGACCCGGCACCATTAACCATGATCGAAACCTTCATTCAATTAAAACCTCGAAATGAGTGGCGTGAAGGGGTGACTACGGAAAGCCTGAAAAAGGAACTGGATGGGTTGGTTAAATTACCCGGTGTCACCAACGCCTGGGTCATGCCCATTAAAACCCGCATCGATATGTTGGCAACAGGCATAAAAACCCCGGTGGGGATTAAAATAGCCGGACCCAGCCTGGATGTGATTCAAAATATCGGTCTGGATATTGAGAAAATTCTAAAAGATGTTCCTGGTACGGCATCTGTTTACTCTGAACGGGTTGCCGGAGGCCGCTATTTTAAAGTGGACATTGATCGGGAAAAAGCCGCCCGATTTGGTTTGAATATCGTTGATGTACAACAGGTTATTGCATCGGCAATCGGGGGGATGAATGTGACCCAAACCGTAGAAGGTTTGGAGCGTTACCCCGTGAATATTCGCTATCCGCAATCCTATCGTGATTCGCCCGAACAACTTGCTTTGTTGCCTATCGTGACCCAAACCGGACAGCGAATTGCGCTTGGTGATGTGGCGAATGTGTATATCGAAGATGGGCCGCCGGGAATAAAAAGCGAAAATGCTCGAATCAATGGTTGGGTATTTGTTGACATTGAAAATGTTGATATTGGCAGTTATGTCAATAATGCGCGGGAGGTAATTTCAGAACAATTGAATCTACCGGCAGGTTATTCAATAAACTGGTCTGGCCAATACGAATACATGCAGCGTGCCAAGGAAAAATTAAGTTACGTGGTGCCTTTGACACTCGCAATTATTGCGTTGTTACTTTATATGAACTTCAAAAGTGTTACCGAAGTGATTATTTTAATGGGTACGTTACCCTTTGCCGTGGTAGGCAGTATTTGGCTCATGTATTTAATGGGCTTTAACTTCTCCATTGCCGTGGGCGTTGGCTTTATTGCTTTGGCCGGCGTGGCGGTGGAAATCGGTGTGATTATGCTGGTCTACCTTAATCAGGAATGGAATCGACTGACGAGTAAAGGCACGCTGAATACGGAGGCGTTAAATCAGGCGGTTATTGCCGGTGCCGGGTTGCGTGTGCGACCGGTGATGATGACTTCCATATCGGTGATTATTGGTTTGCTGCCGATATTGTACGGTTCCGGTACGGGTGCCGAAGTGATGAGCCGAATAGCCGCGCCTATGGTTGGGGGCATGGTGAGTGCTATGCTTCTTACGCTGATGGTGTTACCGGTTATCTACTTTTTATGGAAAAAACGATACCTTCATAAGTAAAAACATAAGCCTGTTGTGCAACTGAGTTATCGTTTAAAATCCCCGATCTTTATATAGGCGTAAAAATCGGGGAAAATTGTGCAACAGGCTTTTATTCAACAGATGGAACAGCGCCAGTTCGATCAATATTATGAATGTGAAATTCACTACGATCTTCAACACTATCAGGATTCGCTATACGATGAGTATGGTGTATCGTTCCCCGAGAATTTAAGCAATGCAGTTGCAAAACGCAAAGCGGATTTTTTATGTGGTCGTATCGCGGCAAAATGCTGCCTTCAATTCGCTGGTTTGTTAAACCATGAATCAGTTGGTTTTACTCTTCCTGTGGGAAATCGCCGAGCGCCAATCTGGCCTGAGGGCGTAATCGGTTCAATAACACACACGGTGAAAATGGCCAGTGCCGTTGTTGCCAAATCCGCGCAATGCAAGGGCATAGGAATTGATATTGAGCATTGGGTCGAGGAAGAAACCTACCATAATATCAACAGCCACATACTGACAGATGCAGAACATGCATTGATGAATTCATCATCCTTTTCGAAAGAGCAAATCCTTACGCTTATTTTTTCTGCTAAAGAAGCGCTATTTAAAGCGCTTTACCCAAGTGTTAAGGTGTATTTTGATTTTTTGGATGCTGAGTTAACGCATTGGGACGAGGACTCGTCCATGCTCGTCTTTCACTTATTAAAAGATATTGGCGAAGAGACCGTTGTAAATGCCGGCACGGAATGTCGGGTGGAATATAAAATCAATAAAGACCATGCTAAAACAATAATGTGCTACTTTCGGTAAGTAAAATTAGACTCTTCTAATCTTAAGTCTCGTCATCAAAGTGACATGGTTATTTCTCTACAATGCCAGTTCCCCCGTAAAAATGACGCCTTTGTTTTTGTGTTTTTCTGTGTGACTAAATGCGCGCAGTAGTACGCGTTAGTGAATTCAATATGGTTTTGGTTTTACTGCAGTGGTTATGATGTCTGCAAGGATGGATACGAATTCATATTTACAATAAATATTTCATATAATTCATTGTGATGTATAGGGTGTCGAAGCAGGCTGTGTTTTATAAAAATGCATCGCTGATACGATAAAAAACTTGATGTGAAACACGTAATCACTCATTCTCACAGAATAGAGGATGAAATTTTCAAAACTGTGTTTTATAACAAGAAAGGCATCATAATTCTCGCCATCTTTTAATAATTTGTCATAGTTGCCAGTTAAAATCTGCAAGGTACTGTAGCCATAATAAGGAGGCTTTCATGGATAAGAGTGATATTTATAGTTTGGTTGAGTCGGCAATTAAGGAGGTTTCACCTTATGCTGCCGAGTTTCTTAAAAACAAGGAAAAGGACGTAGTAAAAGATACATACCTAATTGACCTTGGTATTAACTCAATTGATTATGCCGAAGTGGTGTCTATGGTTATGGGTAACCTTGAGATACAGCACTCTCTGGACATTTTTACCCGAACCAACCGCATAAACGACGTGATTCATATCTTGCATAATCTCTCATCTGAGCGCGCTGCAGTTGCTTAACACGCAGTCTTAAGATATAAAAAGCCATATATGCCGTAATTTGGCCATATATCCCTTATATGGGATATGTGGTTTTTAATCATTGTTTTTGAGTGTGTATGCGACTTTTTGCTTTTTCTGATATTCATATTGATTACCAATCCAACCTTCGATGGTTGCAGCAAATATCCAATAGTGAGTATGTTAACGACTGCGTCATTCTTGCTGGTGATGTTTCGGATTCCTTGTCCTTACTTGAGGAGTGCTTTTATCAACTGAGTAAAAAGTTTAACCGCATATTTTTTGTACCTGGCAACCATGATTTGTGGGTGTTAAAGGGGGAAGCAGATCACTCCATAGACAAGTTTCAAAAAGTGATCGCGCTTGCGGATCAATATCAGGTCCGTACCCGTCGAGAACGAGTGGGGCAAACAGATATTCTCCCTCTTTATGCCTGGTACGATATGAGTTTTGGTCAGCCATGCAATAATTTATATCAATCCTGGATGGACTTTCGGGCCTGTAAATGGCCAGAAGAACTGAATTGTCACAATAAAATCACAGAATTCTTTTTAGAACAAAATTGTGACTATTTAATGCCTTCCGCAGTAGATGTCATTTCCTTTTCTCATTTTTTGCCAAGGCTGGATATCATGCCGTCTTTTATTCCGAAAAAGCACCGAATGGTGTACCCGGTCCTAGGGTGCGAACGTCTAGATGCGCAACTTCGGCGGGCAGGATCGAAAATTCATATCTATGGGCACAGTCATGTGAACAGAAATGTCACCATTGGCGGTGTACGCTATATTAATAGCGCGTATGGTTATCCTGCTGAAACATCCATTTCCACCCGTTCACTCTTTTGTGTTAAGGATTCAATTTGATGGAAATTGGATGTGGTTGTGCTTAAGTAAGTTACCACCATAACCATAAGTTTCCATCACTTCATCCCGTCACTTTTCTGTAAGTAGATTGTCACCTTGTTAAGCTTCATTATCTACTATGTCAAATTCTTCAGACATATAGCGTCGTATAGTTTTGAGATAGTGCAGAATTCGAGAGAGAAAAACTGAGCAGAAAACACCATTTAACAGGGTGTAGGCACTTATATATGCTGTCGTTTTCAAAGTGTCTGGATACAAGGCTTGTATCGCACCCTGGATATATTTTGATGTAAAAATAGCCATAATAAGAATAAACGGAATAATGCTGCCAGGGATGAAAAACTTTCCAGTTATTTTACTGTAACTGATTTCCTTACTAAGAAAAAAACGATCATTAACAAACCAGGCAACAGCGAAGCCAACAGTCCAGAGTGTGATGGATTGCAGCCGCAGTTGAATAAGGTTGGTTGATTCGTAGGCAGAGTATAGAAACATGAGTACTGGAAATAAAAATGCCATCGCTATTGGTACGTTTCTATCTTTTCTTTGTTGCATACCTAAGAAAAAAAGCCCGATAAATAGTGGGTAAACCCAAATGGGTGTTTTGGTTATCAAGTCCATCTCGTTCGCCTTTTTAATATTGGTCAATCGTTTGTTTTCACTTCTTTGTGATAAATAACCTATCTGAAAAATAGTTGATTTTCGTCAAAAAAATAATGTGGTGACGTTTCTATTTAGTGATTTTCGCCTGTTTTTTGTGTGCTTATTTAAAGATTTTTCTCAGCTTAATTATAAATTGGTAAAAATAAAATAAAGTTTTAATTACCTTGGCGTGGCAAATATTTTTGAGTCGTTATTTTCTTTTTATTGTTTTATGAATAATTTAAGAAAGGATTTTTTTTCACTATTTTGTCACTTCTTGAAAAGTAAATTGCCGGTGAAAATTGAGTGATAGATATTACTCTATTTTTTTTGTAAATATAAGAGTTTGGTGAAATACAAAAAACTAAAAATAAAAAGTTCACCTATTTGTTGCTCGGTATTCTTTGTTCTAGATGAGAATTCTTATGTGTTTAATTGTGTGCAAGTGATTGCACAAGCGTTAATTAAGGGATTTTAATGAATTGATTTCTAGTTTATCTGTTTGTGCGGGTAATAGGTCTTATATCCGTATATCAAGAGTCATGTATTAGTTTTTGTTAATGCAAGACCTGACTTTTTCCGTATTAGTTTGTGTCAACCCAAAGACAATTGGTCTCGTGGCCGTAATGGAGATGGTTGTCTAAATGTCAAAAAAAGGACGATTATGAATATCCTAGCCTCAAAAAAACAAGTTGATATTGGTAGTGAAGAGATAGCAATTATTGGTATGGGATGTCGCTTTCCCAATGATATAACCTCACCCGAAGAGTTTTGGCGAAGTTTATTAAACCAAGTGGACGGGATATCGGATGTGCCTGTGAATAGGTGGGATATTCGCAAATACTACGATGAAGACAAAGAAAAACCTGGGAAAATGTACACAAAACAGGCGGGTTTTTTAAAGCAAAACCTGGAAACTTACGACCCGCTTTTCTTTGGCATTTCTCCCCGTGAAGCCGATGTCATAGACCCCATGCAGCGTCTACTCATGGAAGTTACCTGGGAAACAATGGAACATGCAGGAATACCGTTAGAGGAATTCCAGAAAGTAAAAACGGGTGTTTTTGTCGGCGGGTTTGCTCAGGATAACAAAGTTATTCAACTGGACTCTGAAAATCAAAAGATTATTAATGCTACCTCTGCGGTTGGAATAACTTTGGCTATGTTATCCAATCGTTTGTCCTACGTGTTCGATTTGACAGGGCCAAGTTTATCCATCGACACGGCATGTTCCAGCTCAATGGTGGCGACACATTATGCGATTCAAAGTTTAAGAAATGGCGATTGCGAAATGGCATTTGTCGGTGGCGCGAATGCGATGTTGACACCAGGGTATCCTGTTGCTATGTGTAAAGGTCAATTTTTATCACACCATAGTCGGTGTAAAGCTTTTTCAAATGAAGCTGCGGGTTATGTTCGTGCTGAAGGTGCCGGGGTACTGTTACTCAAACCACTGAGTAAAGCGTTGGAAGATGGTGACAGAGTTCACGGTGTTATTATTGAGTCGGGCGTTAACCAGGATGGTGGCCAAACAAATGGCATTTCCCAACCCAATGCAAAAGCGCAGGAAAAACTAATTCGTTATGTTTACGGTAAGGCCAATATCGCTCCCAGTGATGTGAGTTTTATTGAAGCACATGGGACCGGAACCAAGGCCGGCGATCCGATTGAGATTAAAGCGCTAACAGAATCCATGAAAGAAAGAAGCCTGGATAACACCTGTTATGTCGGTTCTGTAAAAAGTAATATCGGGCATATGGAAGCGGCCTCGGCCATGGCTGGTATTATGAAGGCGGCTCTGGTTGCAAAAACAAAGTCCATTCCGGCGAATTTACATTTTAATACACCAAATGAAGCCATTCCTTTCGATTCTATTCCGCTGCAGGTTCCCACTGAAACGATTCAACTGGACAAATCAAAAGTTCATTACATCGGTGTGAACTCTTTTGGCTATGGTGGCACCAATGGTCATGTCATTTTGCGTTCACCCAAGGAAAATGAAGACAGTATTTTTGTAAAAAAAGAAGGTGAAGTACGATCTCATTGGTTGGTGCCTGTTTCAGCTAAAAGTATGGATGCCTTACAAGCACTGGCAGAACGTTATCACGATTACGTGAGCTCCACTCCTGAATTTGTTATGGAGGATTTAATCTACTCGCTAAGTCGGCGGCGGACTCAGCTTGCTGAGCGAACAGTTTTTGTTGTCAAAGACAAGCAAGACTTATCACGTAAGTTGCTGGATTATTCAAAAAGTAATTTTAATGAAGATATGGTGGAAGCCAAGGCGCACCAGTCTGGAACGAAATTGTGTTTTGTTTATACCGGGATGGGGCCCCAGTGGTGGGCAATGGGTAGAGAGCTTTATGCCTCCGAACCGGTGTTCAAAGCGGAAGTTGATAAAATTGAATCCGTATTTAAAAAGGTAAATGGTTGGTCAATTCTGGATGAGATGATGAAGCCGGAAGACGAATCCAATATGGCATCTACAACCATTGCTCAGCCCGCAAATTTTGTCATTCAAGCAGCCTTGACCCGGTTGCTAGAGTACTGGGGCGTAACGCCAAATTGTGTTATCGGACACAGTGTCGGTGAGGTTTCCTCGGCTTATATCTCCGGTGCAATCTCTCTGGAAGATGCTGTATTGGTAAGCTGCATTCGCAGTCAGCAACAACAACGATGTGCCAACATGGGTGGCGGTATGCTCGCCGTCGGTATGGCAGAAAAAGAAGCATTAGCCCTAATTAAAAATTACCCTAATGTGGCTATTGCGGCAATCAACTCCCTGTCCGCAGTCACCTTGTCGGGGGACAGCAGTGAACTGGAGTTGATTGCTACAGAGTTAACCCATCAGGAAATCTTTAATCGTTTCCTTCGCGTCGATATTGCCTACCATTCGAGTCAAATGGATCCCATCATGGCTGATCTGTTGGCGGAACTCAGTTCACTTAAACCAAATTCAACGCACCTGCCACTATACTCAACCGTGACCGGTGAGTTAATCGATGGAGAGGCGGTCGATGGAGAATACTGGTGTAAAAATGTCCGAGAACCTGTAAGGTTTGCTCAGGGAATCAAATCAGTTACCGATTCTGGTGACTATCATTTTATTGAAATAGGGCCGCATCCAGTACTACGAGCATCGATTAAAGAATTTTTGGATCATCACGGTATTACCGGTTCTTCAATTGTTTCCACGTTAAATCGAAAACTTCCGGAGCTGGACTGCTTTTATCGAACGTTGGCGGGGCTACACGCTAACGGTATCGAAATTTTCTGGGAAAACTATTTCGATCACAATCCCCAGTTTCTTGATTTGCCACTTTACCCCTGGCAACGGGAACACTATTGGCACGAAACGGAAACCTCTATGGAGAAGCGTCTCGGGCGTGCGGGTTATGTTTACCTCAACGAACAGGTCAGATCTCCTGTTCCAACCTGGAAAATGGAGGTCAATAAATACTTATTGCCCTATCTGGAAGACCATAAAGTTGAAGGTCTGGTGGTATTCCCTGGAGCAGGTTATATCGATGTTGCTTTGGTCATGCACGATGAACAATATCAGAGTACTGCATGTTCAATCGAAAATTTTGCCATACATAAAATGCTTGCTGTTCAGCCTGGACAAGTGCCCGTTATGCGTTCCTCGTTAGATAGAGAAAGCAATGAATTTCGCATCTACAGTTCTGATGAAGGAAGCATATCGGATAACTGGAATTTACATGTGTCGGGCAGGGTGATCGATGGAAAATTCCACTCGACTTCTCCGGTTGTGAACATTGTTGATATTAAAACAAAGGTTAGCCAAGCGTTAGATACGCAGAAATTTTATGAAAATATGCAGGCACGAGGTCTGTCCTATGGCCATTATTTTCAACCGATTAAATCCTTGTTTGTAAACTCCGATTGTGTTTTGGCCGAAATTATTCCTGTTCAGGAACTCGACTCTCAGCCTAAAGACTACTTGCTTCATCCAACGATTCTTGACGCCAGCTTTCAATCACTTATTACCTTAATAAATAGCAACCAAGCGTTTGTTCCGGTTGGTTTTGAGCGATTGGATTTTTATCGGGCACCTGAAGGGCGTTGTTGGAGTTATGGCGAGATCACCCATAGGGCAGGAAATAGCATAACGTGTCGGGTACAGTTATTTAATGAACAGGGAGAAACCCTGGCAGAAATAAAAAATCTCACCTGCCAGAGCATAGGCCAGAATAGTCAACAGGATGAAGAACAAAAATGGTTGTACGGCTTTGAATGGCAAGCCAGTGAAATTGATTTTAGCGATCCAAGTTTGAAAAACAATCAACAAATATTGGTCTTGGCAAATGATAATTCGTTGACCGAATCTCTGGTTTCAGAGTTAGAGTATGCCTCGCTGAATTATGCTGTGTTATATCGTGGTGCCAAGTATCGGAAAATCGACCTTAATACCATCATAGTGGATCCGCTGAATGTGCAGCAACTTGAGAAAGCGATTGCCGAATTCGATTATATTAAAATTAATACCGTGATTGACCTATGGTCTTGTGAGTCTTTTGCTGAGGTCGATGCGACAACCGATTATCTTACTGAACAAAGCATGTCGTTAAGAAATATGTTAGATGTGTTGAAATCTCAGACACAAAAAATTAATTGGTTGAAGTTTACCCGTGGCGCGCAATCTATGTCGAGTTCAACTCAGCAGCAAAATATTGCCGTTGCGCCATTGCTTGGACTTGGGCCTTTGGTTATCAATGAGTTTAACCACATTTTATGCCGAATGATTGACTTTGATTTTGATCACGGAGGCAATGAACCGGACATCATTCTCAGTGAACTGGCTGACAAATCAAATGAAACGGAAGTGGTTTATCGGGATGGAGCGCGATATCTACGCAAAGTTACCCGTCGTCACGCGGATACCAGCCCATATACGATAATTGAATCCTCTACCTCCACACCAGCAGTTGCGCGAGAAGTAAAACGTGACGGTGTTGCCACTCTTGAACTTTATGACCAGCCCAAGCTTTCAGTGAAGAAAGGACAAGTTGAAATCGCCGTTAAGGCATCATTATTGAATGATAACCAACTCTCTCTGATTAACCAGATGAAAGATGCTGCGTTACCGTTATTTTCAGATAAGCAACTTGCCTACGAGTGTGAGGGTGTAGTCGTGGCCGTTGGTGAGAGCAGTCAATTTAAGGTGGGTGACAGGGTCGTCGCAATATCCGGTGTTGAAGCTGCGCAAACTAATCTTGTCATTTGGCAGAACTATGTCGCGTTAAAACCTGCTGGTATTCATTCATTTAATCCGCTTTGGTCTACCTGTGCTTTTTATTGTTTAAACAATTTGGGGCAGCTAGGTCAGGGCGACGACATCCTTATCCACAATGCAGATAGCTATTTGGGAATGTACTTAATTGATTTCGCAGTCAATATGGGGGCAAACGTTCATGTAACGACTGTGGATGAATCAAATAAAAATCTACTGGAAAACAAACATCTTGGTGGCGTCTACGATTTAGATAGTCTGGAGTATGTGGAGAAGCTGCTCGATAGTACGCACCGGAAAGGTGTGAGGCTTGTGGTCAACTTGGCGTCAGGTTCGCTTAGGCATAACGTATTCAAAGTGCTCAGCCCATTTGGACGATTTATTGACCTGGATGTTGTGGCAAACAACGCAAACAAAACCATACCTGAGTCCGTACTGGCTAAACAGCTCAATTACCATTCTGTCAATCTCGGTCAATGGTTGGCTTCACAGCCGGATTCTGTTCATGAATGTCTTACAAGTTCGGTGTCGCTATGTGAAAACAACAATCTGAATGTGCTTATGCAATCACCGTATGATGCCAGTAACGTGAATGATGCCTACGAATATTTTCAGGATGGCAGAGCACGCGCTGAAGTGGTGCGTATTGAATATTCAGATAAACGCATTCCGGTAAATGTCGTTAAGCGCCATACCTGGCTACCGCGAAATGGTAGTTTTATTGTGACGGGCGGTACTCGTGGCTTTGGTTTATCTGTTGCATTGCGGTTAGCTGAATTGGGTGCTGAGCAATTAATACTGGTCAGTCGCAGTGGTATACCTGGTGATTCTGAAGAAAAAATTATTGATCAGATCGAACAAACAGGTTGTAAGGTGATTGTCGAGAAAACAGATATTTGTGACCAAGACTCGGTTGCGAATCTTGTCGCCTCATACGATCAAGTGGCTGCACCTATAAAAGGCATATTCCATTGCGCGGGTGTTCTGGATGATGGCCCGTTACTTAGTATGACTGCTGAACGCTTTAATAAAGTGATCAAACCTAAAGTGAAAGGTGCATGGAACCTGCACTATGCGACACAAAGTCTCAAGCATTCTGAGTTGGCACTGTTTGTCATGTTTTCTTCTGTGTCTTCGATGATGGGTAACCAACAGCAGGCTAACTACGTTGTTGCAAACTCATTTTTTGATAACTTTGCTTTCTACCGACGTGCATTGGGGTTACCGTCTACCGTCATTAATTGGGGTGCACTTTCTGAAACCGGTATGGTGGCGAGAGATGCTGGCGTGAAAACCGTATTGGAAGAGCAGGGCATATTTGGTATTGCCAACGACTATGCGTTACAGCAAATGGAAAACGCGCTGGAACAGCAGCTTACCCAGGTAGGCATTTTGGATATCAACTGGAATGCGTGGTTTAAGTCCAATCCCAATTCCAAAAACTCACCGCGTTATCAATATCTAATTGAAGGGCTGGCTACGGAAGGCGAAGAAGAAGGGCTCAATGAGTTTTTAATCTCATTAAAAGAGCTGTCGATTCAGGAGCGCCAGTCGTCCATTGAAAATGTCATTAAAGAAAAAATTTCCCAGTTGTTACGCATGCCGATGGATCGGATTGATTCCGGTAGTAGTTTGACTAATTTGGGGGTTGATTCAATTGTTACTGGTGAACTCAGTGGTAAATTGAAAAAAGATTACGGTTTAAGTGTCAACAGCATGACACTACTGAATAGCCCATCTATCTCGGCTTTATCTTTCGAGTTGGTTCGAATGAACTTCACTGAAGAAGATGAAATGGAAGCTGAACCCACCTGATTCTTTGATATTTAGCATCTAATGCAGAGCTAGGCGTCTACGACAAATATCGTAGATGCCTGGCTTGGGGGTTTTTGATTTTTATATTTAACCGATATTCAAATGAACATAAGAAGGAGCGATGAATATGAACGTGAGTGATATGAACGGTTTACAATTAATGAAAGCCATGGCGAACAGAGAAATTCCTTTGCCCAATATTGCGAACATTGTTCCCATGCTGGATGGACAAGCCGCCCGAGGAAAAATGTCAATTCGTGTGCGTGCCAATGAAAATCATCTTAATAGTCAGAATGCCGTCCACGGTGGATTTGCGTCAACGGTACTGGACACCGCGATGGCGTGTGCGGTGCATACCATGCTTAATTCCAATTCGGGTGTCTGTACGATTGATCTCAGCCTTAAATATGTGAAGCCTATTCCTGTAGATATGGATCTTTACGCGGAAGGTCAGGTTGATGAAATGACTGCACAAATAGGGTTTGCCAGCGGTCGATTACGTGATGACGACGGTAATATATACGTTACTGCGTCGACATCATGCATGTTACTTAAAAGTAATTGAATGAAGTGATGCTATGTACGATCTAATCGACCCTTATGATGAGTTGCATTCCGAGAGCACAATCGTAGAGACAAATTCGCCCTGGTTGAAAATATATGAACCGAGAAAAAATGCGAGAGTACGCTTGTATTGTTTCTCGCATATTGGTGGAGGCGCATCAACCTATAAAGACTGGCATCGTCATTTGACTGATAATATCGAGGTGGCGGCCATTCAACTTCCCGGACGAGAAGATAGAAGCAATGACCGATTGTGTCAGTCAGTTGATGATGTGCTTCTGAATATTGTGCCGTTTATTTTTCAGGATGCCAGACCGTTCATTTTATTTGGTCATAGTTTTGGCAGTGTTTTGGCGTACTCTCTGCAGCAGGAGCTGGAGAATTACGAATTACCTTCATTAGGCTTGATTGTCTCAGCAAAGTCAGCTCCCCACGTTTCCAGACAAAAAAAACGTTCTAGCTTGCCCAGAATTCAACTTATTCAAGAGTTAAAACGAATGGGGGGTACACCTGAGTCGATTTTTAACGATTCGGCGTTGTTAGATCGGGCTATGAAAACCATAAGAGCCGATTTCAGTGTGCTGGAAAGTGCTCAAAACATGGTGAAGCCAATAAAAATCAATAGCCCCATTGCTGCGATCAGTGCTGAACAGGATAGCTTGGTTAGTTTTGAAAGCATTAGTGCCTGGCGAGACTACACGCAATTATCGTTTGAATTACACAGTGTTAAAGGTGACCACTTTTATATTCATTCACCACCGGAAAGCATTTTTTCGATTGTGAGTCAGTTTGCGGATTGAATACAGCGAGAAAAAACATTATTGAGGATACATTTTATGGAAAAGAATTCGATAATAATTGATAAGCCTGAATCTTCGATGTTTGATGAGCGTCAGAGTGAAGTTGTTTTACCAGAAGGGTATAGCACAGGATATAAATTCAGAAGATTAATATCTCAAGTGCTGTTTGCTGCAAAATCTGGATGTATGTACGGAGTAATTTTGTTGATGGAGTTATTTAGAGCGCCTTCTGCTTTGATGAAAGGCGAAATGCGGGGTTATATCTCTGGTTTTTTTCAGCGTTATCGGCAAGCGACCACTTTTGTGATTGGTGGAGAACGTTTATTTTCCGAGTTGATGTTGGTATCTAAACACCCCATGGAAACCCAACTGAATTTGTTAAAGCAGATTATCACCGAGAACAGTTGTGCCCAATATGGAAAAGATCATAACTTTAGCGGGATAAAAACTGTTGAACAGTATCGCAATGAAGTTCCGATAAATAGCTACGAAAATCTAATGCCGTATATTGAAGCGCATCTTCAGGGTAAAGCGGATTCGCTTATCGCAGGAAGCCCTTGTTATTACGCCACAACCAGCGGTTCCACCGGTAAACCAAAGTTTATTCCCGTTACCCGTCAAATTGAAAAAGATGCGCATGAAGGCAGTGCGCGGCTCTGGTCTTATTCATTGTATAAGAATGAGTCCAAATCCTATTCCGGACAAATTGTTGTGATTGTTTCGCCTGCGGTGGAGGGGTATACCGAAGGGGGCGTGCCCTTTGGTTCAATATCTGGCCAGTATATAAAGAACCTCAATGAAAATATTCGTTCAAAATATGCGGTTCCCTATGAACTGTATGAAGTTAAGGATTACGAAACCCGCTACTACTGTATTTTGCTATTAGGTATGGCTGCTGAAAATGTCACCATGCTCTCGTCAACTAATCCTTCAACACTTAGCTTGCTTGGCGAGAAAGGTAACCAGCATCGTGATGAATTAATTGAAGATATTCGATATGGAAGACTGAATGCCAGGTGGCAGTTGGAACCGCATATTCGACAATTGGTGGAATCACGCTTAACGCCAAATCCTGAGCGGGCGGATTATCTGCTTTCCTGTATCGAAAAAGACCCGGATTCTTTGTTAAGACCAAAACACTACTGGCGTGACTTGGTTGTCGTGGCGTGTTGGACCGGGGGGAATTCTCAGGTATTCCTTGACCGTATGCACCAATGGTATGGCCAGGTCAATATCAAAGACCTTGGTTACCTGGCTTCAGAAATTCGTGGCTCTGTGCCTCTGGATATTAATAAAAGTGAGGGTGTGCTAACCGTTGATGAAAACTTCTTTGAATTTGTTGAAGAGGGAGAGAGCACCTTATACAACGAAAACTATAAATTAATCAATCAGCTGGAAGTGGGAAAACGTTATCGATTATTTTTCACAAATCGAGGCGGGCTATATCGCTACGATATTAACGACATTATACAGGTCAAAGGCTTTTTTAATGGCATACCAAAAATAGATTTTATTCAAAAAGGAAAAGGCGTCACCAGTATTACTGGAGAAAAACTATACGAACAGCAAGTGTTGGATGTCATGAATAGGGCGGCGGAAGCGGTGGGCGTCAAAGTGGTGTACTTCCAAATGCAGGCGAGAGTTGAGTTGAGCCGTTACGACCTTTTCTGTGAATTTGAACGGCCGGTAGTAAATGAAGATATAACGCTTCGAGAATTTATTGAAACAGTCGAGTTGTTTATGCGGGAAATGAATCTCGAGTATAAAACCAAGAGAGATTCTTTGCGATTGAGTCCTATGCAGCTACATGTTCTTGGCGAAAATTCATTTGAGTCTTTCAGAAAATGGCGTGTTGAAAATGGTGTGCGTGAGGCTCAAATAAAAAATGTACCTCTTTCGTCAGATATCAGTTTGGTAGAACCTTTATCAGTAACAAAAATAATTGAAATTAAATAAGGATGTCACAATGAAAAAGGCAATAAAAATTACTGTTTTCGTTTTTCTGGCGCAGATTTCACTGCTGGTTTCAGCTGGCAATGTATTCGATCAATATAATTTGACGGGAGAGCACCATCGTTTCATTCAGCAGGATGAAGATATTTTTTGGGAAGGCGGGCTTATTCATGATTTGGAAACAGATACTCTTGATATCTCCTATCCCAGAATGCCTCATTTTACTAAGTACAAAATTCGTTACACCAAATGGACACCAATGACATCGAACAATCAGGTTGTGATATATAACCACGGTTTACAAAGTCATTCCGGTTGGTTTAATGAAACGGCGGAAAAACTGTCAGCTTTAGGTTATACGGTTTATGCCTTCGATCGTATTGGCACAGGCACCTCCGGTGATGGTAAATCTCTATTGACGGCCGACCAGACAGATGAGGGAATGACAATGTTAAACCGGGGTGCTGGTCACACCGGTAACTGGAAAGTGTATACCCGAACTATTCACTTGATGAAACAGCTGGCCAAAGCACAAAATCCGGGAAAATCGATCAACATCTGGGCAAACAGCTATGCGGCGAATATTGTCACCGCGTATATCCTGCAATATGAACCGGAAGATGTTTCCGCTTACGTTTTCACAAGTCCAGGCCTTTTCTCCATTTTGCCGCTGCCATTTCCTATCGATGATCTAATTAACTCCCAACCTGGCACCTATTTTCCTACCACTATCCCGGAGCAAAATGGTGATCAGGGCGCGTATCTCTTTACCTCTATTCCCGAGTATCAAAACGCCATTACACGGGATAGACGTTCGCAAAGAGATTTTACTAAGGAATTTTATTTTAATATTCTGGGTATACAAAACTACCATTTTGGTAAAGCTGCCCAACCGGGTTCCTATTTGGATAAGACAAAGCGTTTCTACCTGGTTGTTAACGGTGATCCAATGATGAGCACGCAAAAAACCATCGATTATGTTTCTCAGCATGCTTCGAATGCAACACTAAAATTATATAACGGTGGTGCAGATAATCGTCATTTTCTGACTTTTACCGAAGATGCCCAACAGGTGTTGAATGATGTTGATGTGTTTTTAACCGGGCAAACTGTTGCTGGTGCAGAGGTATTTTAATGAAAATAGTTGGCTTTCGACTGCATGAAACCAGTCTTCCGTTCAACATCGCTTTTAATCATACAACCAAAAGCCGGGCCCATGTTGAAGCGGTGATTCTTGAGATTCATACGGACGCTGGCGTGATTGGTTATGGTGAAGTTCTTCCCCGGGATTATGTTACCGGGGAAACGAATCAATCCGTAATTGAACATGCCGTGCAATCGGTACTACCTGCATTGACGGAGGCCGAGTTTGCAGACTTTTCCGAGATTGCCACCTGGCTGTCTGTTTTTTATCAGCGTTTTCCTGATGTGTTAAAGCATGAACAATGTGTTCGAACTCTTTTTGATTTGGCTTTGCTCGATGCTTACGGTAAAACAATTCAACAACCTGTTGCCACCTTGCTAGGTGGTAACACCGGTCGCGATATTGTATATAGCGGTGTTATTACCGCAGGTAACCCTGACATTGTTTCAAAATACATAACTGCCTATGCAAAACTTGACCTTCGGCAGTTTAAAGTGAAAGTCGGTGGCGATTGGGGGCAGGATCTACGCAATATTCAAATGCTTAAGGATGCTTGTGGCGAGAATATTGCCATAAGGGTTGATGCAAATGAGGCATGGGATTTGGCTACCGCTCAAGTGCGTTTAGCTGCGTTAGCCGAACTGGGTGTCACCAGTTGCGAACAGCCAATGCCGGCAGAAAAAAAGCATGATTATCCTGCGCTGAAAAAATCCCTGGATTCAGCCATGAATATTTGCATTGACGAGTCTCTTTGTACCATCGAAGACGCGCATTGGTTTGTGGATAACGACGGCGCGGATATTTTTAATCTGCGTGTTTCTAAAAACGGTGGGATACTCAATGTTATTTCTCTGGGGTTGATTGCGGAGGAGGCAGGACTGTCCTGTCAACTCGGATCTCAGGTTGGGGAAACATCCTTATTAACCAGTGCAGGAATCATCGTTGCCAATCACTTGGGTAACTGTGTCTATCATGAAGGTGCATTTGGCACAATGCTCTTATCTCATGACCTGACATGCCAACCGCTAATGTTTGGCCGAAGAGGTATTCTTAATACAAATATTATTCAGTCGCAGGGTTTGGGTGTGGAAGTTGATACAGCGCTCTATGGGAAAATGGTTGAAAAGACCTACTGGGATGATGTAACAATTTCAGAACCCGCTTAACTTATCGTTCGGGTTTATATCTAAGCCCGAACAAATTCATCTTTTTGACGTATAAATCTTTTTTGTGGCCTCGCATTGTTGTTTTGAAACGCAGTTTGTTTTCTATGCTTTTAATAAAACGGTGGCACCTTTTTAACTGTATGAAATATCACAATATTGTTACACGCTTTTTTATACTATACGGTCTACAAAGCGATGTTGTGTTATGGCTAAGGCGAATTAAAAGGGGAGTAGGGTGAGAGTTTTAATAGTTGAGGATGCACGCGCTATTGCTGAGAGCATTTCGGAATACCTGAACTTGTTTGGTTATGTCTGTGACTTTGCTTATGATGGGCTGGCCGGGTTACAAATGGCTCGTCAAAATGAATATGATATATATGTTCTGGATATTTCCATGCCAAAGATGAATGGTCTGGATCTATGTAAAGAACTAAAGCAAATCAGTGACAGAAACCCTGGTGTAATATTTTTGACCGCCCGGGATACGCTTGAAGATAAGTTGATTGGTTTTTCCTGTGGTGGGGATGACTATTTAGTCAAACCTTTTCGCCTGGAAGAGCTTAAAGCCCGAATCGAGGCTATATATAACCGTTGTACCGGGCCGGGAACAAAAGTTCTTACTTTGGAAAACCTTCATGTTAACTTGGATACCTGTGAAGTGCAGAGAAATAACAAAAATATTTCCCTGACCAAGAGTTGCTACAAACTGTTAGTAATACTCTTGAAAAATGCTCCAGCGGTTGTGACTCGCGAAACATTAAATCATGAATTATGGGCAGACGAATTTCCAGATAGTGATTCACTTAAGAGTCACATCTATCGCTTGCGACAGGAAATCGACAAACCGTTTGATAGTGCCCTGATTCATACTGTTCAGGGCGTGGGATTCAGGATGGCTGTAAAATGAATATAAGTAAGAGCCTGCGTTTTCGAATCAATGCTGGTTATGTTATTTTTTGCCTGGTTACTACGGTATGCTATTCGATCTGTGCTCTTACAGTATTAAAAATAAGCGATGACGAGCTGTTTAACTGGTACATCGTTCGGCTCGCCGAAGGGTTGTATAACCAACACGATTTACTGCATCAAACCGATTTTTATATAGCAGATAGCGAAATGTTTGTCGGTACGGATGCCCAAGTCATCAGAAAAGTTCTGGCGGAACACGATAATCATGAAAACACGATCTCTGATTCAATGTCTCTTGATGACTGGGATCATGTGCGGCACGTTTCCCGCGGCGACAGTGGTCGTTATGAGGTTTATGAGCTGACGCTACCAGACAAAAACTACCATATGGTTAAAATTCCGTTACGGGATAGCTTTAATAAAAATCAGTTTTTTTACTACATAATTGATGTCAGCGGATATAACACCTATGCCGTTTCCGCTGTTCAGGGAACCTATTTCGGTCTTTCTGTCTTACTGTTTTTATTCTTTATTATCGCCATTGTCAGCGGTAAAGTCATTTCGGAAAAAGTTATCTCACCGCTTAAACAGCTTGCGGATGAAGTGGCTAAAGCTGATGTTGGAACCAAATTGAATAGCTATTACCCAGATGAGGTGGGTATTCTGGCTGGTAAGGTTAATCAACTTGTTGCCCGGATCGGTGGTTTTATCGATCGGGAAAAAGCTTTTTCAAGAGATGTCAGCCATGAGCTGAGGACGCCCATCACGAGTAGTCAGGTGTCTTTGGAACTGGCAATGCAAATGACCAAAGAAAGTGATACCAAACTGAGAAGTGTGTTGCAACGTATTGGCGATGCGAATCGGGATATGATTCACTTGATTGAAACCTTTATGTTAATCGGCCGTGAAAACATCCCCAAAGATTCTGTCACTCAAACCAATTTGTATGATGTGGTGCATGAATCGATAACACGAAACCAGTATTTGATTGGCGTTAAAAAGTTGGATGTCGTGAGTCATGTGGATGAAAAAATCGAAGTTAAACAACCAAAAAAACTGTTACTGGTTGTGATAGACAATATTTTACGTAATGCCTTTCAATATACTGATGAGGGCAATGTCACTATACGAGGCAATAAGGAGTTTATCTCGATTGCGGATACGGGACGGGGTTTTGATCAGTCTGCAATCGATCGCCTGTCCATGCCGTATGAGACGTTTCACGGCGAAGGGGTTGGTCTTGGGTTGAATATTATTAAACGAATTTGTAAGTTGACCGGTTGGCGTCTTGATGTTCGTAGTGAATGCGGTGTCGGCAGCCTATTAATTATTCACTTCTAGTTCTTTTTCTTCATTCTTGGCATTAAAGGTTTCTTCTTGTCGGGAAGGGGGCTTCTGTGGTCCTGTCCCACATTCATTAATCTGCTACATCAGGCACTGCTCGATGAACCTGAATAGAGTCAGGTTGCTATTTTTTAACCACTTTTTGATCCTGCAATATCGACTTTCTTTTTAGTGTTTTTATTTGTTTTTTATTACCGTTTTGTCACCTCTGTGATAACAAAATAAGAAAAAACTAGGAGCGACATCATGAAATTTTTGATTAGTTTGATTTTGGCGAACATGTTGTTAATACCGCTGCAATCATTCGCTATGTCATTGGAAGAAGCACAGTCAATAATTGATGCTTTGAATCTTGGTGGTAAAGCTACTGAGGTAAGAAAATACAAACGTAAAGGCACGCAGGTCTATGAAATTGAGTACGTCCTTAATGGTGAGGAATATGAAGCGATTGTAAAACCTGATGGTACGCTAATAGAAAACTATAAAGATGACGGCAGAACAGGCGGCGGGTTGCCCGTGATTTTTGGTCTGGCAGCTTCCCTTGATACACAAATTTATAAGCAACAGTCAGAAGAAGCTGAATTAATTCCCCTTATTATTGGTAACTATCAACGTTTTTGGTTTCGTGGCACCCGGTATGGATACTATGCCTGGAAAAACGACTATTTTGCCATTTCCCCCATGTTTAAGATCGACCCTGATTCCGGCTATGAAGTGGCCGATGCGGAAGACGGTTCCTTGCTATACGAAGGTTTAGATGATACCGGGTTTGGTTATGAAGGTGGGGTTCAACTGATGTTGGATGTAAAGGTTGTTGAATTTGAATTGAACCTGTTGACCGATGTCGCGAATGGTCACGGTGCCAGTTTGGCGGAACTGGAAATATCCAAACCCTATCGAATCAATAATTTCATTGTGATGCCATCTTTAATGCTTACCTATCGTGAAGATAAAGTATCCGATTACTATTTCGGCGTGGATGCGGAGGACGCAAGGAGCTACAGACCTGCGTACGAAGCGACAAATAATTTTGATGCAGAGTTCAGCGTGGTTGGGATATGGAGTCTTAATGCTCACTGGCATATCGTGGGGGAGCTTGGTTACAAATACTATGACTCTCAAATTGAAGATAGCCCGCTTGTTGAGACATCTTCTCAGACTACAGGCTTTATTGGTATGGGATACAGTTTTTGATTTCTGGTATGAGACGTGTAATCGACGCGGCGGTAAATGGGTGGGGTATTATCCTATGACGAACAAGAATGGTTGGATAAGGAGCGCGTGTGTTACCTGGATGCTATTGGTTCTTCACTCAAACTCTACCGCTGCGGAGGTAGAAGTAGAAAAAGTACGGCGTTTTGAGGTGTATACCGAAACTCAAACACGCGCACAGTATCAACAAACCATAAGTTCCTACGCAGAATTGTTGCCGCACCAGGTTAGTTTGATTAACCCCTTGGTGACCGCTTTAATTGTACGACTAGCTCCCGAATTTGAAGCAGGGGCGCAAGTAAAAAAAGGGCAGGTATTAGTCGAGTTGGATAAAACCGAGTTTGAGTATCAGCTTGCTCAGGCAAAACAGGCGGTTGCGCAAGCGAAACTGAATCTCATCGAAGAGCAAACATTAAGTCAGCGTGCGATTGATGAATGGAATTCTCAGCATACCAGTAAACCGTCTCCCTATGTTGCGAGATTGCCGCAAGTCGATGTGGCAAAAGCTGAGTTGTCCGCGGCGAAATATCTTGTCTTGCAGGCTCAACACAACCTGGATGCAACATCAATTACAGCGCCGTTTGACGGTTGGATTATTCATCGTTTTGCCAGTGTTGGCAATATGGTGAACCCATCTGTGTCGCTCGCAGAAATTATTCCCTCAGATAAAGTCATCGCACAGATTCCCCTCACGCCAGAGCAAGTGAACGATGTTATGCGACATCATGTTCCAGATCAGGTTTCAGTTGTTCTCTATTCTTTGGATTCCAGTAACCCAATGACGGTGAGCTTTACTGGATTAAAGATAGGTTCAATTCAGGATAAAGATACACGTCAGGTGATGTCCGAAGGCATTATTCATTTAACGGAAAATATTCTGGGTAAAATCCGCCCTGGAAATTTTTTGCGTGCGGAAATTCAGCTTGATCAACGTGGAAACTATTTCTCGTTACCGAAAGATTCCGTGAACAATAAAGGTAAGGTTTTTGTACTCGATGATAGTCGAGTAAAAGAGTTGTCATTTGAACTGGTATTTACCCAGAATGAAACGCTGATTGTGGATATTCCCAACCAGGATAAAATTGAGTTGATTTCTTCGGGCATAGACAGAATCTGGGATGGCATGCCGGCACAACCCAGAGTGACGTATCATGATCAATAACAAAAGCTATCTCGCACAGTTTATTGCACACCCCATTGCCAGTAAAACATTGCTGGTGATCATCTTGGTTATGGGCGTTGTGGGTATGCTTTTTCTAAGGCAGGAAGTGTTTCCACCATTTGCACCTAACCGGGTTGACATCAGTGTTGCAGTAAGAGGTGCGTCAGCGAAAGAAGTTGAGCTTTTGGTGGTAAAAAAGATTGAACAACAACTCGCTGATGTGAAGGAAATTCAGCGTATTATCGCCAATGCTTATCAGGATCATGCTTATATTCAATTAGAGTTGATGGCTGAGGTTAATCCGGATAAGGCCCTGTCACTCATTAAGTCGCAAGTGGATGGTATCAGCACCTTTCCTGAATACGCAGAACCACCTATTTATACCATGCCGGAAACCACTGGGCCTTTACTGTTGGTGAGTTTATATGGTGATGTGCCGTTTAACGTGCTGTACAACCAGGCATTGGATCTGTCAAAACAGCTTTCTCTTTTGCCGGGTATCACACTGGCAGAAATTGACGATGCGCCAGAAATGGAAGTGGAAGTCGGACTTACTCCGTTGGCTTTGCAAAAGTATCGTCTAAGCATGACCGATATTGCTCAAGCTATTCGTAATACCTCTATTAATTTGTCCGCTGGCAATATCGAAACTGCCAATGGCAAGTTGCTGTTGCGTAGTGAACGCTTGGCATTGAATACGCAAGACTTTGAAAATATTGTTATTCGGTCGTATGCAAACGGACGGATACTGACGATAGGTGACATTGCTACTGTTTCTATCAAGCCAGTGGCCAGCTATTCACCGACCATTTTTAACGGTAAACATGCCTTATCCCTGTCTATTCGTCGAGATGAGCATGTCAGTTTGACCAGGGCGAGTAATCAGATAAGAAATTATTTAACGCAATATCAACAACAATTAGGCGAGCATTTAACGGTTCAGGTGTGGATGGATGATTCCCGCGAATTTTCATCCCGCGTTGGATTGTTGTTAGAAAACGGGATTACCGGGTTCTTTATTATCTGTATTTTTATGGGATTGTTTGTTCATTTCCGGGTTGCATTATGGACCGCAATTGGTATTCCCGTTTCTATGTTAGGTGCCTTGGGCATTATTTATATGAGTGGTGCCGATATTAGTTTGAATGCCATTACGCTATTTGGTTTTTTGATTGCTGCCGGGTTAATCGTGGATGACGCAATTGTAATCGGCGAAAGCATTCATCAGGAAACCACGCTCTATGGCCATTCAGTCGATAATGTGATTCGGGGAGCTCAGAAGGTTGCAATGCCGACAACCTTTGGTGCACTCACTTCCATTGTGGCGTTTTTTCCATTGACCCTGACCGAAGGGAAAATGGGCAGTCAAATGGCGGGTATTGGATTAGTGGTGATATGTTGTTTAATTGCTTCTATTATTGAATCGAAGTTAATTTTACCTAACCATTTATTACATAAAAAACGCAGGAAGCTAAATTTAAGTCGGCTTGAAAGGTTACGTGGGAAAACCAATTCTTACCTGGTGGCTTTTTCAGAAGGTCCATATCGTCGGTTGCTGGATCGTTGTCTGGCTAAGCCATACAGTGTAATTGGCATAGCATTAGCACTATTTTTGTTAAGTGGCGTTATTATGTTTTCTGGCGCTATTCGCATGGTTACCTTGCCGAATATTGCGGACTACGAAGTAGAAGCGTTGTTTAATGTGGATGCCAACTTAACTGCAGAGCAAAAACAAGCGATTGCCCAACGCCTTACGGATTCGTTGCTGCAAACCAATCGAGAAGTAAAAGAAAAAAATAAACTGGATTACGAACCCATTATTATGCACCGAATGCATATTGACGGGGCGGATATTATTTTCGATGTGGAAATAAGTCATAGAGAAGATGCGCCTTTTGACGCGCATATTATTGCCAATACCTGGCGAAACAAAGTGCCCTTGATGCCGGAGTTGGAATCCGCAAATATTGCGTCAGGCCCGAATGGTGACGAACAGGTGGCAATTCAGTTAAGTGGAGATGAGTTGACGGCGTTACTCCTGGCCAAAGACGAAGTTAAAAAGTATTTATCGAGTATTGATGGGGTGGTCGACATTCGTGATAACGCATTAAGTAAATCCCATGATATTTTAGTTCATGCAACTGCTGCTGGTGAAGCCTACGGTGTAACGCAAAACTGGTTGGCGAATACCATTCGATCCGCTTTTTACGGAGTTGAAGCACAACGTGTTCAACTTGATGAGCAAGAGTGGCGGGTAATGGTGCGCTATGATCAATCCAACAGAAATAGCATCGGCGATTTGTCGGCGATGGACGTTGCCTTACCTGACGGGCATTTTATGCCGCTAAATACTATTGCCAAACTGGAACAAACCCAAACTGATACATTAATTCAACGTATCGATGCGCAACGTGCAATTACTGTTTACGCCAATACCATTGGTTATGTCGATGCCGAAGGTGTTGCGGAGGCGGTCGTTGAGGATTTTTTACCTCAACTCGCTCAGAAATATCCAGGGGTTTCTTATAGTATCGAAGGTGAAGCAAAAGATGCCGCTAAATCTATTTCCAGCTTAATAAGTGCGAGCATAATTGCCATTTTTGTTATGTTTGCGCTTATGGCGATTCCGATGAAATCCTATCGTTATCCTTTTGCGATTATTCTGATTCTTCCTTTAGGTTTTATTGGTACCGTTGTTGGACACCTTATCGTACCCATCGAATATAGTTTGATATCCATGTTTGGTTTAATCGCACTGATGGGGGTTATGATTAATAACGGACTACTATTAGTAGATTATTTTCTGCAAAATATGCAAATGGGGTTATCCAAGAAAGAGGCCATAATGGAATGCTGTGTTAGAAGATTACGCCCCATATTTCTGACCGCTGTTACCACCTTTGCCGGTTTGATGCCTTTGCTTTGGGAGTCTGACCCGGAGGCTTTATGGTTGGTACCCATTGCTGTTTCTCTGGGAATCGGGATTCTATTAAGTACGGGTCTAACATTACTGTTATTGCCTTCTATCCTATTACTTATTCCTTTGGTTGAAACTACACCATCTATTAATGACCTTGTTCCTGATAACATGACTAAAACAACCGGGGAGCAGGTGTGCTGATTGCTTTAAGTGGACAGGCCTTTCCATTATCGAGGTTTACGTACTCTTTCTAATTTGTTTAAATTGTGAGCTGGTCTATAGTGTTTTAGCCCGTTCGCTATGCGCATACTTCACAA
The DNA here is from genome assembly GCF_032773895.1 of Teredinibacter sp. KSP-S5-2. NCBI lineage: Bacteria > Pseudomonadati > Pseudomonadota > Gammaproteobacteria > Cellvibrionales > Cellvibrionaceae > Teredinibacter > Teredinibacter sp. KSP-S5-2. Next base: position 1,816,347 of record NZ_CP120416.1, read on the forward strand.
TAACAATAGAGAGATACAATGCAGCGTTACCTAGCTTTAGACGCCTTTAGAGGGCTAACCATTGCCCTGATGATTTTGGTTATTACACCTGGCTCCTGGTCCCATGTATACCCTCCGTTATTACACGCTGAATGGCATGGCTGGACACCAACGGATTTAGTTTTCCCGTTTTTTATGTTTATTATCGGTGTGGCGATGTACTTTTCCTTTAGTAAACAAAACTTTCAGTTGAATACCGTATCGATAATAAAAATACTCAGGCGTTCACTCATTATCTTTTTACTTGGTTTAGCCTTAAATGCCTTTCCTACCTACGAAAGCTTCGACAGCTTACGCATTATGAGTGTATTGGGCAGAATTGGCTTAGCTTACGCTTTGGCTGCAATATTGGTGCTCTTACTCAAACCAACTGGAATCAGAATCTTATCTATCATTCTATTGGTGGCATATTGGTTGATATTGCAAAGTGTAGGAGATGGCGCTTATACGCTGGAAACCAATTTGGTTCGGCAAGTGGATTTAATGCTTCTTGGGGAAGGGCATATGTGGCAGGGCAAAGGCATACCATTTGACCCTGAAGGAATACTCAGTACTTTACCGTCACTCGTCAGTATTTTTATTGGTTTTGAAGTTGGCCGCTTAGTGGCAACAAGTTCGGAAAAAAGTCAGGTTGTAAAATATTTATTGATATGGGGTGTTGCTGCATTTGCTCTGGGTTACCTATGGAGCATAGTGATGCCGATTAACAAATACCTATGGACCAGTTCTTACGTGCTGGTTACCTCGGCTGTGGCACTTTGGGTACTGGCATTGTTTATCTGGTTTGTCGATATTCAAGGCTATCACGCATCGGTTCGACCTTTGGTGGTATATGGCATGAACCCATTGTTTATTTATGTTTTTGCCGCAGTCTGGACGGATTGTTATCGCTTGGTCGACATGTCCCTTCCATCCGGCGGAACTGGAATGCTGCGTGAATGGCTATTTCAGCATATGAGCCATATATTCACACCGATAAATGCCTCCCTTGTTTATGCATTAATTCATGTTTTCATCTTCTGGTTGGTATGTTTGTTTTTATACCGAAAGAATATTGTGATAAAGATATAAGCAATTTTGTGCAGAGCAAGGTGAGTAAGATAACGGGATACCTCTGCGGCGCCAACAGAACTCGGGTGGCGCTTTTCGGTATAGGAGATGAACTGCCTAACCCATGTTAGATACGTTTTTTCTGTTTTGTAAGCCATGCCTTTAATAGGAATCACCTCACGAACATGTCGTAAAAAATGGGCTACGCTCATTTTCCAGATTTATTGGGATATCTTCCATGACAGCTCTTGCTTTTAATTTGTGCGGTCTAAATACACAGTAGTTGAGGGCGTTTTCAACTTTCTTTAGAGTATTGTTTGTCAGAGTTATACGTACATAATGCGCATAACTTGCTAGTTATTTAATCAACAATCGTTGAAAGTTTATTAAAATCAAAGAGTTATGTATTTACGTTTTCGAGGGGCGGGAAGTTTTACGCGACAAAAATCTAAGAGGTTTTACACTTCGTGTACGCTTTTTTCAGCATGTGATATAGTTAATTCCTTGATTTTGAAGAAAAAGTATAAATGCAAAAAAGAAATATGTGCACAAAGGGATATACGCATCTGATGCGTAGAATAAACTGTTAGAACTAGTTTTAGTTTGGGGGAGTTGTGAAGATATTGGTGGTTTTATTATTTGTATTCTTAACGAATTCTGCGTTCGCAGGGTATTCTGATGACGTAAATATTGTTGAGATATTTCAGGATGAAAACTTTCAAAATTATATGGCTCTAGGTATTAATGGTGAGGTCCAAAGCAGGCCGGCAGATTGCGTTAATCCAACTTACCAGTATGCTATCGACTTGACTACAGAGTATGGAAAAAGGATTCAAAGTACATTGCTTATGGCATTTGCTGCCGGAAAGAAAGTAAGCTTAATAGGTACCGGTCAATGCAATATTAATAATGTAGAGGTTTTAAGGCGAGTCGTGGTTAAGTTCTAACAAGAGGCTGTTTAGCGACCGGTATTTGCTCCGGCCTAAAAGATAGGTCTCCACAAATACCAGAGTAAAAGCTGGTTCTAAAGAGCCGCTGAACAGCCCGACCAGTTATGCAAAAAAATAAACCTATGAGAATCCTTTCTGAACTGTTGAATGAATATCGCATTCAAATAATCGCTCTCGTTGCTGGGTCTGTGTCCATTACGGCTATATATGAGAGGCTTGTATCGATATTTTATTTACAGTATCTGGAAGTCCCAAATGCAGTGGTAGCGATTCTAATTCTGCTATCTGTTTTAGGAGGCTTTGAAATCAGGAGAATGTCAGACCGACTACGTAGCTATGAACATCCCAAGCTAACGGATAATATGGAATATGTACTATGGATGCATAAAGATGTACCTCTAGGTAACGGACAATGTGCCTCTACGTTGATTGAAGATCAAGACAGCCTTCATTATCAAGATGCTCAGTATTGTTTGGATGAGCTATTTCAAATGGGGTTTCTTAGAGTAATCAATAATCCAGATCCTGACGAGGAAGAACGATTATATGCCTTGGCTGAGCCAGGCAGACGTTATCTTGTTGAAACAGGTCTTCTGCATAAAGTCTTTTCGGAAGATTCATCGCATAACAAAAATTGTCGGCTTAGCTAAACGTTAAGAGGTGTGAATGGAAGAGGCGAAAAAGAAAGCTTACAGGCATTTGGGGCTGACTGGATATACATCAATTAATAATATGCTGTCGAATACAAAGGTCGGGATATTTAACATTTATTCCGATTTTCATAATAAAAATATTCAGGCTTCAAAGGATTTATCCAGCTGGCTTGAAGTACTAATGCATGAAAATGTTAATGATTTTGAATATATGGATGAAGATGCTTTCTGGAAAGTGCATTCTGATCTTTGTGAAAAATACAAAGACTACAGATTTGAATCTGCTAAGGATTTATTTGATGATTGCCTTGATTTCGCAAGTAAAAACTCTTAACAAGCAAAGGCAGCGGATAAGCTGCTGTTTAGGGCGTTAGAGCTAATGAATATTGGAGTAGTAGTGAAAAGTATCTTATTAATAATGTTGCTGTTTCCTTTTTTTGCATGGGCAGAGAATAATGAGTGCTCAGATATAGTAGGAGAATGGATCGGAGAAAGATATGACCGCGTTATGGAATCACAGAGGACCTTATACTCTAAGTATAGAGCTGATGGGACGTACTCTTTTTCTTTCGAGTATATTAGTGGCTCTGGTAAGTCGGCTCAAACAGAAAGCGGTGAGTGGTGGTGCATAGGAACAAATCTTTATATATCAAACACTGAGTTAAATGGAGAATTATTGGAACCTGATATACAGGTATACAATATTCTAGCCCTTACTGCTTCTTATATGAAAATATCTATTCATGACGTCGATTGTGAGCAGGCTGGGGACGATTGCCATGAAGGTGTTATCTATGAAAACACAAGAATGTAGCGAGCTCTAACAAGCGTAGGCTGGCCTATATTTTCTCCGTTTCGCCTTCGGCTACACTACTAAAATGACATGTCGTCCAAATTGAAAGGGAGTTAATTTTAAACTAAGACGTAGTTGGTAAGAATGGGCGAGCGCGTCCGCCTATCAATCTGCCCAAATAGCTTATTCCTGCTGCGTGATGGTGAGCTCCAACCTGTTAACCATAGGGAGAAATATGGCCCATACGTTCACGTTAAACTCTGAAGCTATTAAAAGAGAGTTCTCCGTATATGTTGTAATTGCTTCCAATGATGTAGAAATAGACTTGTATGTAGGAAAAACTGGAGATAATAGAGAAGGTTGTAACCCTATTATCTCTCGATGTGGAAACCACTTTTCATACAACAAGATTCACAGCCAGGTAAGAAATAAAATTCCTGATCATGAAAACAAAGAATATACCTATGTTTTTGATCATTTCGGTGCTTATACCGAAGACGAGCATCAGCGAAAACAGCTTGTCGATCAGATAAACGAAATGGAACGGTTTCTTAATCAAGAAATAAATGAGCTATCGAAGGAATTTGAACTCTGTGTTTTGCACAATCCTTATAGTGGTAAATATGGGGTTAACGCTAGTGAAAGAAATAAAAGGGCTGCGTTCCGCACTCAGGAAAATACGAATCGAATAAATGCTATTGTTAATACGGTACGCGAAATTTTAGTTAACAAGTCTAGGTAGCCGGCGGTTAGGCTACAGGCCACTTCAGGGATTCCCCGGCTGTAGTGGCCAAAAATACTTGACCACCACAGCAGTACATCTAACAAGCAACAGCGGTAAGGATCAACTCCAAAGGAAGGTTACTATATAAATTTAGTTACACTTCTTGCCATGCTTTCATCGCGAATCTAGCAGCGAATAGGTTATCCCAACGCCTAAAATCATTGCTCTGAAAATACAGGAGTTAGTACAAAAAATGTCCATTTGTGCCTTATGCTCCGTGCCTATTCTTTCTTTCCCAAGTCTCTCGCAGAGGCAGTTTACCGCTTGGGTAGAGGAAACTTCCGTCTTTCGGTTAGTCGCCTTTCTTTCTGTATGTCTAACTATTTGAATATATTGATCTTTTTCTCCGTTTTTTTTGCTTATTTGGCCGGCGGTTTTTTGTGAACGACTCCATCTGGCACTATACTAAACGTTGGTTTAAGCTAGTTTCTTGGCTGCGCGAGGCAGGGATCGCATTCTGTACATTAGGTTGATCTGATGTTTTGCGGTGTATGCAGTGTGCCGAGATAGATATGTAAGGAGTTCTCGCTTTAACCTCGAATTAGCCCTACGACAGAATTTGTGGGGGTTGCTATAAAGCGAAGAGGTTGTATCAGGATAATAATTAAAACCACTTCTACAAAATGAAACGCTATGCTTGATCAGTCTTATACTGTCCTTTGTCGTAAAGCCTCAGCATCTGCTGATATTGTTTCGTATATGCTTGTGATATTTCAAAGCGGCCTGGGTGTTCTTACCATAGAGGGGAGCGTATAGTTTGGCAGAAGACATTCAAAAGAAAATTGCCTTCCGCCTGACCCGAGCGAGCTTGGGTATTGCGCTTATGCTCGGGATCTTGGTTGCGTTTATTCAGATTGCTATGGATCTGCGCAATGAGTTCAAGCAGATTGATAACAATGCTCGGGAGATATTCCTCGTTGTGCAAAACTCTGCGCAACGAGCTGTTCATTTGTTAGACAGTCGCTTAGCTACTGAAGTGGTCAAAGGGTTAAATAACTACCGTTTCCTCACCTACGCAGCGATCAAAGACGATAATAATCAGATTATGGCCGAGTATGAAATAGCATCGGACAATTATACGTCTTCGACACAATGGTTTACCCAACTGCTAACAGACAGAATTGCTGAGTACGAATTCCCTTTAGTCAATGATGACAATGTACAAGAGGGAAGTTTGGTATTAAATATTAATAGCGATAGGGGATTGGCTCCGTTCTACAACCGCGCAATTACCATTTTTGTTTCTGGTCTGTTACGCAATATGGGCATGGCTATTGTGCTCATTTTGATTTTCCATTACATGTTAACCCGCCCACTTACCACTATTTCCGCGAGGCTTGCGAGTATCCGTCCAGATCAAACCGAAGGTCGGCGTGTAATGCATTTGAGCCGTCATCAAAATGATGAGTTGGGGAACATTGTTAACAGTGCCAATGTTTTTATCTCGGCTATTGAAAATTGGCAAGGGGAACTAAGTCAGCGGGAACAGCAACTACGGTTGATTTTGGATGCAAGCCCTAATCAGATTTTTGCGATTGATGGCAATGGTGAGTTTATCTTTGTGAATAACATGACAGAAAGATTTTACCGCTGTTCGGGAGAAAAGCTGATCGGTAAATCGTATATTCATCTGCATAAATCGATTAACCCTGAAGAAGCAAAAAGTTTAAATTTTTGTTTAAAGCGCCTGCCTAAAATGAAGCAGGGGAGTTTTTCTGTTGAACAGAAATTGACGGACGCCAATGATGAAACTCATACGATGCAAATTAGCTTTATCGCTTTTAATATGCATGGAAAAAACTGCATATTGGTTGTCTGTGTCGATATTACCGAGCGGGTGAAAGCGGAAGAGCGTGTTGAGTACCTGGCATTTTTTGACACGCTAACCGGCTTGCCAAACCGCAATATGCTGTACGAGTATCTTAAAAAGGATATCTCCCGTGCAAGGCGTTTAAATTTATACGGCGCGTTGATGTTTATTGACCTGGATGACTTTAAACGCATCAATGACTCAATGGGGCATTCCGCTGGCGATCAATTATTAATTCAGCTTGCTAAAGAAATAGAAAGTAATAAACGAGAATCAGATACGTTAGCTCGTTTAGGCGGCGACGAGTTTGTCCTCTGTATGCCTGAATTGCATAAAGACCTGGACGTTGCCAAACAACTTGCAGTGGATTTGGCGGAAAGACTTCTAGCTAATATTCGTAAGCCTATTTCGATCGGCAATAGCGAATTTATTATCAGTGCCAGTATCGGTATTATTTTATACCCGCTGGAAGGTGACGATTTGGAAACCTTGCTTTCGTTCGCTGATACCGCGATGTACAAAGCAAAACAACTTGGAAGAAATTGTTATAAAGTGTTTGAAGATTCCATGGCGGATGAGGCACAAAGTCTGTTGGCGCTGGAATCTGAGTTGCGCATTGCAATTAAGCAAAAACAATTTGAAGTAAAGTTACAACCCATTCTCGATGCGAAAACAGGAGATCTGGTGTCTGCCGAAGCTTTAATTCGCTGGAATCACCCGGAGAAAGGCACGGTTTCACCCAATGATTTTATTTCATTCCTCGAACAAAGTGGAATGGTTGTGGATGTCGATTACTTTGTTCTGGATCGGGTTTGTCAGTTTATTAAGCAGCAGAAAGCCCAGGGCTTGTTCCCTAAGAATTTACGTATATCGGTTAACCTGAGTGCAAACACTTTGCATCAGCACGTTTTTGTGTCGAATGTGCAGGCCATTTTAAATAGCCACGATATAAAAGGTACCTCAATCGAATTTGAAATTACCGAGCGGGCGGCATTACAGCGGTTGAACGAAGTAATCGATAAGGCGAGGGTACTGCAGCTTCAAGGTATTACTTTTTCTTTGGATGATTTTGGTACAGGTTACAGTTCGTTAAGCTATCTAAAAAGATTACCCGTTAATAAAATTAAGATTGATAAGTCTTTTATTAAAGACTGTGTTCACGATCCTCAAGACGATGCATTGGTTTCATCTATTATTGCGATCGCCAAACGGCTTAAGCTTGGTGTCGTTGCTGAAGGTGTTGAAACTCAAGAGCAGGTCGAGTGGTTAAACGCACACGGGAGTGTGTATTACCAGGGGTACCTGGGTGATAGGCCATTAAGCCTCGATAAGTTTCACAGTAAATATTTGCTTCCGTATAAAAGTATGACTTTGTCCAGTTAGCTTAAGTTAAAAGTACTGCTTTTGTACCTGTTGGACGATCGTTCTAATTCTATTTTTATATTTATTTGAAATATTATTCAGAGAAATATAATTCATATTTGATATAAGCCTGTAAACCAAAGCATCGTCAATATTCCAGCATTCTCGTTATAAATAATTAACTTCTGATTTCAAAATCTAATAAATAGCGCTTATATTGGCACGTATATTTGTTTTATGAGCCCTATTTTGGTTTTGGCTTGCGTGTCATGATTAATCCTCTTAATTTTAAGGTTTTATTCTTCGAAGAAATTCACACGCAATTTAATACATTTCCAACAAATGTAGTGAAAGTTTTTGTGAATTGCCGCAACGACATTGAGGGGATGACGAAGTCTTGACAGTTCACCTCTTACCTGAGAAATCCAGACGAAAGTAGTACTGGTCTAAGTTCTAAAAGTTCTAACCATCATGGCGCACTATTCATTGTTTGTATAAAATGTACTCAGCTTTAAGGGAGGTGTATTTGGTACTAAGGGGAGGTATTTACACACTTATTTAATAGGAATTAACGCGCTATGCACGAAAATGTACCTGTGTTGCCACTTGTCAGACCAGAAGTCGTAGAAGCAACCTACGCAGATATGATTGTCGAGTACTTGAAGCGATTGGGCATTAAATACGTGTTTGGGGTTCCGGGTGGTGCAATTGAACCCTTGCTAAATGCGCTAGCTCGATCGGAGCGTAATGGAGGGCCGCAACTGGTTGTTGCACGGCATGAATGTGGCGCGGCGTTTATGGCCGATGGCTATTACCGCGAAACGGGAAAAATGGCTGTGGTCTGTGCGACAACGGGGCCGGGAGCAACCAATTTAATTACTGGTGTCAGTTCTGCCATCAGTGATGAAATTCCGATGCTGGTGATTACCGCACAAACGCCACTACCGAAATTCGGTCGACGCGCACTTCAGGAGTCGAGCTGTACCGCGATTGATACTGTCGGTCTATTTCGTCACTGTACTCGCTACAGCACCTTGGTTTCGCACCAGGAACAGCTGGAAAGTAAATTAGTATCATCTATTATGTCTGCGCACAGAATTCCAAATGGTCCTGCGCACATTAGTATTCCTTCGGACATTCTTCGCTCCAAAACCCAAATAAAACCGCATATCCACTCAGATTTATTTGTTCACGACTTTTATGTTTCCGACGACCTGGCGATCAAACAACTGTGTGTGAAGCTGGGCAAAGTGGACACCATTGCCATGTATATTGGAAGTGGTGCGGGTAAAGCGATAAAAGAGATTCGGGAATTTATCGACTTAACTGGCGCAGCGTTTGTAACTGGGCCTGTTGGTAAATCCTGGGTGGATGAAATGCATCCGCAATATCACGGAGTATACGGGTTTGCCGGACACGAAAGTGCAAAACAACTGTTCCGAAGCGAAAAAATTGATTTGATTCTGGCGGTTGGTGCAACTTTAAGTGAAATTGGGACAAGCGGTTGGAACGATGAGCTGTTAAATACCAAGCTGGTTCATATTGATGCATCGGTAGAACATTTTACTCGCTCACCCATGGCTAACTTGCATGTATTTGGTAACTTAAAAGCGATTTTTTCCCAATTGGTAAAAAACGTGAGGGAAGCGCGGAAATGGGGACGTAAATGGAATGCTTTGCCTATGAAGGGCATTGCTAATCGTTTAAATAGTTTATTACCCATTGAAGATGTAAAAAAATGTTTTAGCCACAGCACCCCGGTTAAACCACAAAGGTTGGTTTCTTATTTAGCATTAAATTTGCCGGAAGATACCCGCTTTTTTATTGATGCCGGTAATGCCTGGGCTTGGGCGACACATTATTTTATTCGTTCAAATGACCAAGGTTATTACCGCATCGCTATGGGATATGGTTCAATGGGTTGGTCAATCGGTGCCTCCATTGGCTCTGCCATGGGGAATCCTTCTGCACCCACTGTATGTTTGGTAGGCGACGGCTCCTATCTGATGAGTGCTCAGGAAATTACCGTTGCCGCTCAGTATTCTTTGCCTGTGGTGTTTGTTGTGATTAACGATGCCGCCTTGGGAATGGTTAAGCACGGCCAGCGTTTGGGTGGTCAGGAATCCATTGGTTGGGAATTAAATAAAATTAATTATGCTGCTATGGCAGAGAGTATGGGTGTAACAGGAATTCGCATTGAATCTACGGAAGAACTGCTCAACCTGAATATCAAACAGTTATTGAAGAAAAACCGGCCCGCAATTATTGACGTCTGTGTCGACCCCGAAGAAGTTCCGCCAATGGGCGACAGAATAAAAGGCTTGGCCGATAACGAATCCGCCACCCCAGGTGGGTAATCTCGACTAAAATTCAAATTGTTGTACATTTCAAAGCACAGGCTGTTTTTAACGCCTGTGTTGTCTTTTCTCTTTAAATTGGAATTAAGTATGTCACGTATAGAAGCTACAGGTAGTTATTTACCATCTAAAATTGTGCCTAACAGTACATTCGTTGGAGGTAATGCGCTTTTTGATTCAATGGATGAGTACTTTTCGGGTTTCGAAGAACGTCGTCATGCAAACAGTGACGAAACGGCGCTCATGATGGGAGTTGAAGCAGCGAAAGATGCACTTGAAGGCAGTAAATACAGTGCCAGTGATATTGATTTGATTATCGGTATTATTCAGCCAAGCCGAAACCTTTACGGTGATGACCTTAACTTAATGCAACATCAGTTAGAGGCATGGAACGCAAGTGTTTACCCTTTAAATACTGCGTGTGCGACATTTATTTCTGCAGTGAGTATTGCCGACTCGTATATTCGAACGGGTAAAGCCAAAGTGGTGCTTGTTGTCACATCAACGGATTGGGTGAATACTGTGCTGGACACAGAAAAACCAAACTATGCTTTTGCTGGTGATGGTGCCGGGGCGGTGATTCTCGATGGAGAATATAATTCGTTTATTGACCAGAATGAACTGAACAACAGTAAACCTGAAGTGTTTGATGCGTTGGTGATGAAAAACCCACAATTTACTGGGAAAAAAGAATTTTTCACCGTGTCGCCACCTAAAGGTCGAACCACCGTAAAAGATTTAATTTTATTTCCATCTTCAGTGGCTAAAACATTAGTGGACAGAAACAAAGATATCGAAATAGATTGTGCCATTATGCATCAGTCTGGTTATAAGATGATGCAAACCTGGGCCGATAAGTTGGGTATTGAAGAAGATAAAATAAAACATACTATTGGTTTGTATGCCAATATGACGGTGGCAAATATTCCGGTAACTCTTGATTACTGGAGTAAAAAAGGTGAAATAAAACGAGATGAAGTGCTTTTATTTATGGCGCCTTCAGCTGGTGGATATGCTGCTGCAATGCTGTGGCGCTATTAAAAGTATTGGAATAAGTCGCAGGGATGCGATGTTTCTTTAGCCGGATATCTTCGTTTTGGGGCTTAATCGCGATACAGCTTGGCGTGTGGCCCCAATATTTTTTGCAGTTCGCCAGAGTCCCTCAATCTTTCCAGTGTTTGGTTAAACCGGGTAACGAACTTTTGGTTTTGCGCATTGTTATGGCAAATCAATGAGGCTCCTTCACCTTTAAAAACAAATAAGCTTTCATCAAAGTGCGGAATAGGGTAACCGAGTTCTTCTGCTTCAATCATGACATCGGGTGTAAACCCAATGATCGCATCTACTCTGTTGGCCATCAGCATCTTCAATCGAATCTCTTCCGACTCAACTTCATCAATGGTTGCTGTTATTCCTTTTAAGAAAATGTCTTTGTCAAAGCCCAACCAGATGGCTACTCGTTTATTTTGTAATTGCTTGAATGACGATAACGTGTCGTTACTTTGTCGAGTAAATAAACGCATGCTGATGAAATCAACAGGCTCAGAAGCGAGGAACTCACTTTCACTTTTCCCAATTTGAAAGTGATTCATGACAGAGTTCAGTGAGGAGGGGAAAACGCAGTCCGATACTGTGGCAAACATTTTTGCTGTACGCGAAAGGGGGAGAATTGTCATATCGTAGTTCAGTCCATTCTTCGCCATTGTTTTCCACAGCAGATTGTACTGAGAGCTGTTCCCCTTGGTTAGCCTGGTTTCGAGATGTACTCCTGCAATCGTAATAACAGGTGTGGGCTCAGCACTTGCTGAGGAGCATAGAACAAACACGGTAAGTGATAATACTAAGCTAGAAAAAACAAGCTTCTTCACAGGTGCTCCAAATTGTCGCTTTTATCGAGATCCCTCGTTGTTATTGCATAGAATTGGAACAAGTCAAAACCTGAATTGATGCATTTGGCTAATACTACGTTATTGTGCCTATTAAAAGCTGTAACCAAGTGTTGCTCCCCATTCCAGCCGTCTTCCATAGGTTGCCGTTGAGGCCCCCACGGATGCCATTTCACTGGCACCGCTGAGATAGTACTTTTCGTCGGTCAGATTATTAACAAATAATGTCAAATTCAGGTGATCAGATTGATCTGCCCAACGAATGAAACCATTCAATAGAGTATATCTTGGTTGTGCAACGGATTCTGTGTTGAGAGGATCATTGTATGTCTTGCTTTTGTAACTGCCTTCAATAGCAAACGTGAACTCGCCGAAGGACTGCGTTAGGAGTTGATATTCGGTTCTTAAATGCGCATTCCATTTGGGGATTTTTTGTAGTTCGTGATTCTTGTTGAGCAAAGTGTTACTTTTTAACTCGGTATAGCTGGCATCGAGGTAACCGACACCCATATTCAGATCCAGATTATTAAATACTGTGGTATTTAACTCGAGTTCAGCACCATTAATACGAGCCTTCGCTGCGTTGTCGATGGTCACCGCAATCAGATTATTCGCCCCAACAGTTAAGACGGAAACTTGCAGATTGGTGTAGTCAGTTGTGAATACGGAGCCCTGTACGTAGGTTTGCGCAAATTGATGTTTAAACCCTAACTCGAATGATTTGGCTTCTTCCGGATCAAATTTGTCAATAATTGGTTCACCGGATTCATCGCGAACAGGATTAACCAGTCGCCCATTGTAGCCGCCGCCTTTAAACCCTTCGCTGTAGGAAAAGTACATAGTCGACTTATCTGAGAAATAATAATTTGCACTGAGCATTGGCGAGGTATCTGTCCATGAATCGGACGGGTTATCCATCGGCCCAATGATTGCCTGTCCGGAGTTTGCAGTTGATATGTCGATAAAAAAGTCTTTCTCTTCCTTGGTGTAACGCAGGCCGCCAGTTAGGGCGACTTTTTCATGCAGATTCCAGGTTGCCTGGCCAAAAGCCGCTCGACTTTCCACATCAATTTTATTGAAGACCCTAAACGATGCGTCGGCAGCACCGCCGGTGACATCATATAAGCCATCCATAAAAACAACATCCTGAGCATTCTCAATGCCTTCCGATAAATAATAGAGTCCAGCTGTCCAGGCTAAAGTGTCATCGAGTTCACCGGACAAGCGCAACTCCTGACTAAACTGGTCTTGCTCATCCTCGGTTACCTGGTGGCCGTAGTCGAGGGGGGAAGCATCCGCATCGCGGCCGAGATTGCTTTGCATTTCTCGTTTGCTGGTAATGGATGTCAGTATCATCGAATCGGAAAGAGCGAAGTTTCCGGTAAGAGCTAAACCGGAGATATCCAGGTTGTCGTAATTTGGTCCGGTGCTGTAGTTGTTAAAGCCATCGTCGTTTGCACTTGGGAGCCAGCGCGAATCCCAGGATGTGCCGAACTGAGGTTCAGCAATAAGTGCGTTAAATGTTTCCCAGTTTTTCCATTCTGAGGGTGGAACCGTGCTGACATCACGGGAATCCTGAATTTCCACCTGTACTTCAGCGGCCGAGTTTTGCCTTTGTGCAGTGTGGTCTCCGGTCAGAGTGAATTCAAAATCGTCATTGAACTGCCAGTGAAGTATGCCTTTTGCTGTTGTGCGATTAATATCACCAAAATACTCATCACCCATATTCTGCTTTACGTAACCGTCCCGGTTTTCATCAAGTAACGATAAGCGACCACTCAAACCACCAAATAAGCCGCCCTCAACACTTAAAGCCAAATCTCGACGATCTTCATTGCCACCGGTAACTTCAATACTTGAGTTAAATTCTTCTGTTGGTTTGCGAGAAATAACCTGGATTGCACCACCTATGGTGTTTTTTCCAAACAGTGTGCCTTGCGGGCCGCGCAAAATTTCAACTCGCTCAATATCGTTTATTTTTAAAACACTTCCGACTGAACGAGCGATATAGACACCATCAAGATAAATCCCCACACCGGGGTCATTGGTTGCCAGAAAGTCGTTTTGGCCAATACCACGAATAAACACCGCGGCAGCATTGCTTGTACCGGAAATAGGGGGCGATGAACTGAATTCGACATTGGGTGCGAAGTTAGCAACTTGCGATATATCTTCAATAGTCGGGCTTTGCAGAATATGCTCATTGAAAACGCTGATTGAAATGGGAACGTCTTGTAACCGTTCTTCCCGTTTTCGGGCTGTGACAATTACCTCTTCGGTATTGCCCGATAGGCCCGAGGAATTCGAGCCTTCCTGTGCATTACCTGCGGCTGCATAGGTAAGGCTGCATGCAAATACCAACGTAATGCAAGGATACAAGCGGTCTACAGTTCTCATTGTTCAACCCCAATACATATATAAGGCGGCAGTTTTTAATAATACTTTTTTGTTTACAAGCGTTGTTTTCATAACTAATTATTTAAACGCTTATTATTCTTATTGGATATTTATCTAATAGTAGAAGAAAGAACCAGTGGGTGCCATTTTCCGGGGGAAGTCATTTCTACTTGCATACCAGTCGTGACTTAAACAACCTAAAAATCCACCGCTAAAGCGGTGGGTAAGATGCTTTTAAGCAGATAGAATATAAATTAATGTATTCGTTATTTGATTTGTGCTGGCCTGTGCACCAACCAATTTTGCTCGCTTCTGCTAGTGCTGCATTCAATAAGTTCATGCTTCTATAGATAAAGAAGGCAAATTATCTGGTATGGGCAGAAGCCAAAAATGGGTAGTGGTTAAATTTTTTGCAATTTATGGTAAAAACATGGCATCTATATCGGGCGAGGGAAGAGGGTTAGTTTTAGTGTGATGCTTTGTACAAAACGCGCATTAATCATTACGGTTTAAAGGGAGTATGTTCTCAGCGGGAACTGTGGTATTCGGAACTAAAATAAATGTGGAGTATGGGAAACTCTCCTTATAGTTAAGAGCTGGGTCTTTCCCTTTAGCGTTGTCAGGAATGGCTGGATGTTAAATATTACTTCATTAATTGTTTGCATAAACGAATGAATTTAATCAATGTGTGACTCCAAGAATGTTGTCGCTTTGCGTATCATAATTACGGGGTCGAATGAGTGTACAAAGATGTATAGTGATTGGAATATCAGTAGTAAGTAGAATTATATTTATCAGGTTTTCTGTTTGTTCAGAGTGATTTTTATAATTTTTTGGTTAAAAATGTTTGAAAGGTCGTTGCTATGGAAAAAGCGTTAATAAGAATAAAAACCATTGAGTTCCTACTAATGATTTTTGCCGTTTTAATTGCTTTCATTAGTATAAGTACATTATGTTGGACTAAAGCGGATGGGAGGGTTGAGCGAAGTGGTGAAGGGAGGTATAACGGAGGGGCGTTTAATCTCGCTCCAAATGGGAACTTAGGAAGATTTAGTGGTTCTTTTTCTTGGGTTAAAGCCGAGTACACTTATTCAGTTCATGGTGAAGAGTATCGAGGTAATTTGGTTTGTTTCTGCTTCCCAATTGGTATGAAAGTGCCAGAGTTCTATAGTGTTGTAAATGTTTATTACTTACCCTCTATTCCATCTGTATCCGTTCTACACAGGGGGCCTCATTTAGTTGGGCCCTTATTTCTATTGTTTATAGGTCTTGGTTTTCGAGCACTTCGAAAACGAATCCAGTCTATTGTTGGTGCTTAGTATATTTATTCTATGTGTATCGCCAGGCCGGTATCGATGAGCTTTTGACATTTCAACTGTATAAAATAGCGGTGTTATACTATATGAAAAATTGTAGTCAGAGGGGCGAGTAATGATTGTTCTTGTTATCGGTTCTGTTTTAATTGTAGTAGGCGCTGTTTCCATTAGTTTTGTTTCTCTGGCTAAAACACTGGAAGAGCATGATAAAGTCCAATGGCTAAAGTTGGGATCACCCCGTGGAACGTCATTTGTTGATTTGGGCAAAACTATTGGTATTTTTAGCTGGGTTCTAAGTCGTGGTTTCGAAGCTTCACCCAGTAAAAAGGTTCAGGAACAAGGTAAATCTGATCTGACCAGAGCCCTTTTTGCCAAATACAGTATGCTCGTTGGGGTATTGTGTGTTTTTGTTGGTTTTGCACTTGGGCTGGCCAGTATATAGATATTCATAAAGCGGGCACTTAATGCTCGAGTTCGATTAGTTTAAGGTTGGCAAGTGAGGTGATCACATGTCTCTAATAGCGAAAACACCAGAGCCGCCGTACTACGCGGTAATTTTCACGTCACATCGTACCGAGGGTGACAACGGTTATGGTGATATGGCAAAAAAGATGCTTGAGTTGGCCGCGATGCAACCTGGTTTTTTGGGGGTTGAATCTGCGAGGGAAGAATTGGGGTTAACGGTTTCATATTGGTCTAACCTTGAATCCATCAAAAGGTGGAAAGCCAATCTGGAGCATAAAGTGGCTCAAAAGCTAGGTTATGAAAGATGGTATTCCACATTTAAAGTCAGAGTCGCAAAAGTAGAGCATGATTATGGGGTTTGATTCGTCTGCTACTTTTCGTTAGTTGTATTCTAGTATTTGGGGTTCCCCTATCAAGTAAGTCTTTGATCTGAGTGCCGAAAAGTAGTTGCCTATATAAAGTAGCCTCTGCCATGCACTTCATCATTATTCTATAATCTACCTTACAGATGGTAGAGGATGTTTTAATGGTTTTCGACTCTAGAGATAAAGGTGAATTACTAACAGGTTCATTAAAAACTGAGTTTAAAACTGTTTATTATATGGTTCTTCGCTATTGTCGCGACCATCACCAGCAAGATAGAGACCCCGGTAAAGATTTATGCTCTGAGTGTAGCGATTTAATTGAATACGCCGCCCATCGACTAGACTGCTGCCCGTATGGGCAAGATAAACCGACATGTAATCGCTGTCCCATTCATTGTTATAAGCCAGAACAGAAGCAGCAGATGCGTCTGGTTATGAAGTATAGCGGTCCAAGAATGCTGCTATCGCATCCTATATTGGCTTTGCGTCACCTGTTTCACGAACACCGATTGGCGGCGGAAAAGCCGAAAATAAACGCGTCAAATAAGCGTAAAAGAATGCGGGAAAAAGGTTAGTTTTTTTAGCAGCCGCTTAAAACTTTATTACTGCTATAACTTCTACTTTTGGAGTTCGTTACTAACTTTGTCATTTATGATTTGTAGTGCTTACTATGAATGACTTAAAACACTACTTCTCGTCTATTTCAATTGGCGTGGTAGGCGTCGTATTTGTCTACGTTTTCTATGGCTTCTATCTTCAGTTAGAAATTGAAAATCGAAAAGCCAGAATTGATGAAAGGTTGGGCGTGTGGTTGAAGAACGAGCCCAATGCTTACTCATATGTCGTTCACGAAGGGTGTATGCTTTTTCGTTCTTACCAAGTAATACATAAAAACGGCGAAGACCTTTTCTTTGATATGAAACTCTATTGTGATCCCGAAGAATCACCTGGTTGTGATGCTGGTAAGCGCAATATACTGGGAATTTTTGAAGAGATAAAACGTATATCTGAAAGTGCCGAGATGTTGGATGTTACCTACAGTGATATCGGCTATCCATCTGAGGTGGATATCGACTGGCGGAGAGATACAATTGATGACGAGTGTTTCATTGCTGTGGAGGATTTTAGGGAAATATAGAATAGATAATTGAAAGGATTTTCAATTTAGTTTAAACCAAGCTTGGGTTATATAAGTAAAGGTTAGGCCAAGGTAATCAATTATTTTTAGGTCGTGGGAGAGTGTAATATCCCACGGCCTTTTTATCTTTGGGTTAAGGAATAAATTTTATTAAACTCTATCATAACTGGTTTATACCGATTTCCATGTTGCAACTATTCCTATAGTAAAACTATTCGACCGGGTTCGGCATCTAGGTTGAATACTAGCAGGCTAGTTGAAATACCATTTAGTGAAAATCCTATTTCACTTGGTGCTTATCCAGGTGGCTAGCTTATATCTCACAGAAATTAGCAGTGTACTTATGACAAACAAAAATAGTGGGTTTGGTTCTGGAACATTGACATGGCGTTCAAATGCGAGTTCATCGAATGATACACCAAGATTGCCATAGTGGCTGGAGATATCCATTCTGACAAAAGATGCGCTCACAGGGGTGAATTCAAAGGTCTGAGCGAGAGAATCTCCTGAATAATTTAACCCAGTGTCGGCAAAAAAGTTACCGATAAAAATTTCAGATGAAAAACTAGCGTCTGTAGATGCTGTCAAACTAAATGTCTTAATTCCCTGACTTCCTGTGGCCCGATTCCAAAGAGCAAGAGATTCGATGGTTACTAATTCTCCAAAACCCAATAATAATGATATATCCGAGACTCCTTCTGCAAAACCCAGCCCATATTCTGCTACATTTTCGTGAGATATCGGCGGGCGGCCATCTGTATTTGATGATAGGTAAAAATCAAAATCAGTCACGCCAGAGGTGTAGTTCCACCTCAAGCCGCTTTGATCTATTACATTACTTAAGTTGTATGTATTGTCGTAGATAGGGGCGTTAGAGCTAATCGTTTGAGCTTGAATAATAACCCCGGCGATTCCCGCTGAAGGTAATAATGCGAGAGCAGATCCAATATATTTAAGCATTTTTTTTATAGACATATAAAACTTCCTGTAAGTTTTGCTGACCACTTATTTGCAATAAAAGTAAAATCTCCATCCAATGAAGATACTTCGATAGGGGACTGATTTTTTACTGAAAGTGAGAGCGGCGTATGTTTGTATCGTTTTCCTTCACTCCTTGAGGAGTTGTTAAAAAATATCAACTTTTTGGGAAAATGGCAAATGGAATATGTATTAAAGTTAAAAGCTGCAGGTGAAAACATAAGATAAAAGTTGTTCTATTGTCCCATTGTTGGCTGTAGCAATAATATGCGGCGAGACAGTTGCTTTTTGTTTTTGATAATCGTGTTTTAAATAAGCTGAATACGGCGACAGCGTCAGGTGCTTTGAAGCGGATAGACTCAGAAATTCGTAATCCTAAGCCATACATGAGTTCTGCGATGAGTTTAGTGGAGTCTTTTGGCCGACAAATTACTTCAAGCGCTTCGCTGTGTGTCAGAGCTATGGGAATTCGGTTGGGTTTTTTGGATAGGTATGGACTATATCAGATAAGGGTGTTTTTAATACATCGTGATATAAAAAGGCTAAAGCATTGAGATCGGTTTTCTATGTGTTTGGAGAAACATTGCGTTGCAGAGCAAGATATGTAAGAAAACTAGATTCCTTCGTGTAGTCTACAGAACTCCTGCGGCACTTTCTCATAAAGTAGATAAATCGTCTAAGCCAAGTTGAATACGTCTTTTCTGTTTTGTAAGCCATGCTTTTAATACGAATGGCGTCACGAGTACATTGAAAAAAGGACTAGGTTCGTTCTCCAAGTTTATTGGGATATCTTCCATGACAATCCTTGTATTTAAATTGGTCTGTTTAAATATGTAGTAATTTGAGCCGTTTTCAACTCTCTTGAGGGGCTTGTTCGCTGGAGTTATACGTACCTAATGCGCAAAACTTGCTAGCTTATTTATCAGTATTCATTGGAAGTCTATTAAAATCAAAGGATTATGTCATTACGTTGTTGAGCGGATAGGTGTTTTACGCGACAAAAATCCAGGTGGTTTTATACTTTGTGTACGGCTTTTTGACCGTATGATATAGTTAATCCCTTGATTTTCAAGAAAAATATAAATGCAGAAAAGAAATATGCACACAAGGGGGTATCAGCACATGATGCGTAGAATAAACTGTTAAGCAGCAAGTCGAACATAAAAGCACATAAAGGAAAAATCTAAAAATGATCAAAAAAACACTATCTATTCTAGTTTTACTTGGCGTCTCTAGCGGTCTTTACGCAGAAGAGCATCATGATCTTGAAATTAGCATTTGTAGAGCCTTACCTTCTGGAAACATATTGCTCCGAGGAGTATCTTCTACGGATAATCAGAATAGAGATTTGGTATTTACAGAAAGCAGCAGCTTGAAAGAGGCCGTATTAGATCGCTACCTATCTCTTTGTATGGCAGCCTTTGCAACAGGAAAGATTTTACGTGCGGATAATTTAATTTGCACTGGAACATCTTGTAATCCAACTGGAGCAACAAGCTTAAGTTTAAAAAAGTAAAATATAGTTAACAAGGCAAATCGAAGAGTAAGAGGGCGCGATCAATTAATATAAGTGAACGAAATTTTACGATATTTGGTTTTGTTATTCTTGCTTCGGTAATTTCAATTACAATATTCGCCATCGTGTATAGAGGGGATAAGGTAGAGTCATTCGCTAATGTTGGTGTTCTTGTAGGGACAAGTTTATACCAAGGAAGAACTGGATCTGATGTTGTAGCTACAGTAGAAATACAGGGTGTTGAAAATGTGTTAATTCACTTGCCGGCTAATATTCCAATTCACAAAGGTCGTAAAGTCGAGTTAAATTGTACGAAATATGAATCTGGTTCGGTTAATTGTAAATTTATCAAGTATCAGTCTCAGCCTTAACAAGGCCATGTTGCATTGCCTGCAATCTGGCTGGAAAAATTTTTCGTGGTTCGTTTTGTGCTTTAACGCTACACTAGTGCAAGTTACTCCACTTTAAATTTGTCGCAAATAGCGGCGTTCAAGGTAAAAGTACAAAATGATACTATGGACTATAAAGAAGTAGAAAATTATTTAAGAGATTATGGAGCAGATGTTGGGGTATATGATTTCAATGGGCTAATTCATCTCGTTGCTGCAGCACTTGATAATCTAGAACGCGGACATTTAGAACAAGATCTAGTGGATTGCTCATCAAGTCTTAGTGAAGATAATATTAAATTTTTAAAAAAATTAATTCGCTATCATGAGCAGTGTTCCGATGATAGTTAGAAAAAACGTAGAACAAGTCAAGGCATTGGGTTCTAAGCACCATTGCTTGAGGCGATACACGGCTTCGCTCGCTACGCGGCCTCGACCCGTTGAGCGTTACTTATGAAAAAGCTTATATATACATTTTCAGTCTTGTCCGTTGGTGTTCTTCTTGGGGCTTTTATTATGTATAGCCTTATGGAAGAATTTCGAATGGAAACTATTCAAGCAAATAAAGTAGGAGAGATGTCTACAAATCTGTCTTCTTACTTGGAGTTAATTGAGCTAGAACCAATTGAGAGAAAGTGTAGGCTTTCACAATGGTCACATTTGGTGGCGCAAAATTTATCAGAAATGCATCTTAAAAAAGGTGTTTTGTACGAGCATTTCGTTTCAGGTGAAGTTCTCGTTGAAGGCTACCAAAGGAACGTACTAAAGAAGTTTGAAGAAAATAGGCCAGTCTTATGCAACTAATTTGGATTAGCTAGGTGAGGGTTGGTTTGAGTCAGAGGCAAAACCAGATAGGGATATTGGATTGTGTTTTATCCATTTTGGTCGGGGTCGTAAGTTATCTTCCGACCCATTATTGGAGCGGAGTAATGGGGAGCTGGCCGTTGCCAGAATTTCTAAAAGAATTTATGAGTTCCAATGGAAAGCTTGCTGTCGTAGCTGTAGATCTGTTCATAATTTCATTACCCGTATTTCTAACTTTTGTTGTTATAACCAATACCTTATGTCGAGTTCTTGGCAAGGTAAATGTTTATTTGTTAGTGGTATTTTTGATAGGCTGGTTTGTGCCTGCAATGTTCATCTATTTTCAGGAGCCAATACCCTCCGAGCTAATACGCGAATGGCCGCATGTATTGGTGGTACAGTTTATGCCAGTTTTTGGGGCTATAGCAGGATATTTGCTTTTGCGTAAGAAAAGTATCTAACAAAGCCAGAGGCTATCTTTTTACTGAGCATGGGGCGGACACTCGCTAGTGTTGACGGCGTTATGTGGGTAAGACCAGTGCAAAAGGAAGCTATAACTCATAGTCTTTACTTTAAATCGGACGAGTTGCATTCTAATAACTAAATTGCTTCTCATATCTATGAGGGCTTGAATAAGCTAAAAGAAGGCAGTATTTTGCTGCTAAGAATATATGATGAGAGTACAGAACACTTCAATCTGGATAAATAGTTGCTATAGCAGTGATTTAAGGTTTTTGTTTTTAATTTAGAGTCCGTTCTAGAGGTTCTCTCAGATTTGGACTTTTGGGGATTGGTTGATACTTGGGGGTAATTCATGGTTTTTAAGCATTCTTTAGTTGGGTGGTTGTGTTCCCTAATGGGAGGTGCGGTTTTACTGCTTGCGTCATGGATATTAATCCGAAGTTTATTTGTGTCTGATCCTATTCCCAGTCCTGGTGTTTTTATAAGTATTACTTTTGGTGTTTCAGGATTTTTCTTTTTATGTGCATATTACTCGTTTGTTGGAAAGCATCGCAAAGTTGATGAGAGGGATAAAAAGATTAACTTTAGCCGAGTTGATAAAGCTTACACTATTTTAAAAGCGAGCCTTATTGGATGTGTTGTATCGGGAGTCTTAGGGCTAGTTTTTGTAGTTGTGTTTAAGGACTTTGGCTCGGCTGAAAAGCTATTTTCAGCAGTACTGGTAGCCAATGTCGTCAGTTGGTGTGTGTATCTGGTTGTTTTTGGTTGGTTAACACATCGTTTTTCAGATAGTCCTGGTTCCTGGGTGTTATTTACTGTGTTTTTCACTTTTATTGGAGTGATTGTTAGCTTTTTGATGATCTCTTCCAGGATTTCACGAACGAAACGAGAACAATTAGATCAGTTGCGTAATTCTGGAAGCTAATATCAGATGTTCCTGACGAATTCATAGTTTTAAGAAAGAGTTGGTAGTCGAAAGAGTCCTTGGAAGTAGCTTTTCTATAAATAATTTGAACAATTTTCGGTTTTGGAATGCTCAATTGTTGGTGGTTTTTCCGACTTGGGAGAACGAGTTCTGTTTTGGTTGTAATAGTCTTTAAATTGATTGAGTTTTCATTGTAAGTGGGGGCTAGTCCAAAGTAAAGTGTGGTGGAGAAACCCTCTTTGAGTGATGCTGGTGATATGTTCAATAAATGGATGAGAGGTCGAAAAACCAGGAATAGATTTAACTTCCTCTATATCCATTATGTTGATATTTGTCCACCAATAACGAAATTCAAAAATTGGGTCGTTATCCGATCTTAAATTCTTTGGTAGTGTTTGTTTATATCGAATTGCATAAGCATGCGACAGACTGCGACGCCAATGATTCAATGCGTGAATAGATCCATCACGACCATAACTCAGTAGCTTTCACGTTGCTGATTCACAGCGAAAGAAATCGAGGCTCCTTAAACTGTTTTTGACGTGACAGAAAAACGTTAACCAAGAAGGGGCTTGATTATTTTCAGTTGGTTTGCAGTATATTGTCCAATACTCGTTAAACAACATTTTTATTGATGTTGGATTTCTTTTCATTAAGCGCTTTGTGAAAGCAAAGAATGGTAGTTGGTTTTAAAATATAGGTGCATAGCACGCTGCTGTGGTTTCAATCTCCAGCCACAGCTTTATATTCTCAGTTTATAGCTTTCTTCATCATCGTCGGAAATATCGATTGTATTTTTCCTGTGGAGTGTAACTTCTTACTTAATTGTATTCTGAGATTAAAGCTATAGTGCCTTGCTCCTTTTGCAGGGTTGTTTGCTTTTTAGCCAAAAATATTTAGGTTGACCTTATGAAAAGCGCTGTTATAATTCCGCGCTCTTTCAAGCAGGACAGCAAACAAAACCTGCATCTGAAGTGCCAGAGTGGTGAAATTGGTAGACACAGGGGATTCAAAATCCCCCGCCCTTAAAAGCGTGCCGGTTCGAGTCCGGCCTCTGGTACCATCTTAACTCCTTGTTTTTAAAATCTTTTTTGAAAAACCTCTCAAATCATTCGATTTGGAATACGTTTAGTCTGTGTTCGGGACGTTATAAACCGTTTCTGTTAATTAGTGCTCGAATAAAAAAATGTACAAATTTTGAGTAGTTGACTAAAA